>SCOI01000010.1 GCA_005503085.1 Burkholderiales bacterium C2
ACGCCGGGGATGTGGCCGATGCCGCCCAGCACCACCATCGCCACGATCATCACCGACTCCTGCAGGCTGAAAGACTCGGGGCTCACAAAGCCCTGGAAGGACGCGAACATCGAGCCGGCCACGCCGCCGAAGGTCGCCCCCATGCCGAAGGCCAGGAGCTTGAGGTTGCGGGTGTTGATGCCCATGGCCTTGGCCGCGATCTCGTCTTCGCGGATGGCCATCCAGGCCCGCCCGATGCGCGAGTTCTCCAGCCGGTAGCAGATCACCACCGAGGCCACCACCAGGGCCAGGAACAGGTAGTAGTACAGCGTCACCGAGGGGATGGCAAAGCCGAAGAGCTCGGTGGGCTTGCCCAGGTCCAGCCCGAAGAAGCGGATCGAGTCGATCTGGCCGATGCCGCGCGGGCCGTTGGTGATGTTGGCCGGATGCTCCAGGTTGTTCAGGAACACCCGGATGATCTCGCCAAAGCCCAGCGTCACGATGGCCAGGTAGTCACCGCGCAGCTTCAAGGTCGGCGCCCCCAGCATCACGCCGAAGAAGCCGGCCAACCCCGCGCCCAGCGGGATCACGATCCACAGCGGCGAGTGCAGCCCGTCGGGGAACATGGCCCGGAAGGCTTCGAAGTTCTCGCTCAGGTGCGGACTCGCCAGCAGCGCAAACATATAGGCGCCCACCGCGTAGAAGGCCACATAGCCCAGGTCCAGCAGACCGGCGTAGCCCACCACGATGTTCAGCCCCAGCGCCAGCAGCACGTACAGCAGCGCCAGGTCGAGGATGCGCACCGGCCCGTTGCCGAACTGCTGGGCCACCAGCGGCAGCACCAGCAAGGCCAAGGCCGCCGCCAGGAAGACGATGAGTTTGTTCTTTTGCATGAAAGTCTCTCCTTAGGCCCGATCGGCCACGCGCTCGCCCAGCAGGCCCGAGGGTCGCAGGGTCAGCACCAGGATCAGCGCCACGAAGGCGAAGATGTCGGCGTAGTGGCTGCCCAGCACGCCGCCGGTCAGCTCACCCAGATAGCCCGCCCCGATGGCCTCGATCAGCCCCAGCAGCACGCCGCCCACCATGGCGCCGGCCAGGTTGCCGATGCCGCCCAGCACCGCCGCCGTGAAGGCCTTCAGGCCGGGCATGAAGCCCATGGTGTGCTGCACCGTGCCGTAGTTGGCCGCCCACATCAGGCCGGCCACCGCGGCCAGCGCCGCGCCGATCACAAAGGTGGCCGAGATGATGAAGTCCGGCTTCACGCCCATCAGCCCCGCCACGCGCGGGTTCTCGGCGGTGGCCCGCATCGCGCGGCCCAGCTTGGTGTGATTGACCAGCCACAGCAGCGCCGCCAGGATCATCACGGTGCTGCCCAGAATCAGGCACTGCGTCACCGTGATCACCGGCCCGCCCAGATCGAACGGCGTGGTCGGCAGCAGTAGCGGGAAGGGCTTGGGGTTGGGCTTCCAGATGATCATCGCCAGCGTCTGCAGCAGCAGGCTCACGCCCATCGCGGTGATCAGCGGCGCCAGCCGCGGCGCATTGCGCAGCGGCCGGTACGCGATCTTCTCGATCACGAAGTTCAGCGTCGTGCACACGATCACCGCGCAGATCAGCGCCACCAGCATCAGCGCCCAGCCCGGCAGCCCGCTGTCGACCAAAAAGGTCACCACCGTCCAGCTCACCAGCGCCCCCACCATCAACACCTCGCCGTGCGCGAAATTGATCAGGTTGATGATCCCGTACACCATCGTGTAGCCCAAGGCCACCAGCGCATACATGCTTCCGAGCACCAGCCCGTTGATGATTTGCTGTACAAAAGTTTCCATTGAAGACCCTCTGCTTTTTTGAGGCGACCAGCGCCGCCCGACCTGGTCTTCATTGCAATCCATATGCCAGTTCCCGATAACTGCGGGTAATCACCGAAGGATCGGCCCTCAAAACACCCCGAAACACAGCTCGGCCGGCATGCGGCGCCGACCGGCCGGGACCAACAGGGCGGAAATCCACACAACACAGCAAAACAGCGGGCGGGTTTTCGCATCACCCAGAAAGCCCCGCACGCGGCCGGGACGGCGCGCATCAGATTGGGCACACTACGCATCCCCATGATCGACCGCTTCCAACTCGCAGCGCTGCGGCAGCGGCTGACACGCCGACTGAGCCGACCCCGCTTCTTCATCTATGTGACGGGGGGGCTGATGCTGCTCGGACTGGTGCTGGGCCAGCGCCTTAGCGAGACCGCCGGCATGGCGCATCTGGCCGCGCTGGCCAATGAGCGGCTCGAACTCTATGCCACCAATCTGGAGGCCGAACTCGGCCGCCACGCCTATCTGCCCGACCTGCTGGCCATCGACGACGAGATGCTGGCCCTGCTGGCCTCGCCGCAGGACGAGGCACGCCGGCGCCGCGCCGACCAGGCCCTGGCCCGCATCAATGTGCGCGCCGGCACCATGCAGATCTTCATCGCCGATGCCGCCGGCCAGGTGCTGGCCAACAGCGACCGCAGCCCCGCGCCGGCCCGTCTGCGCGAGGCCATCGCCACCGATCTGCGCCATTTCTTTGCCAGCGATGCCGCCACGCGCGGCACCGACTTCTATCTGCTGCATCCGGTGCGCCAGCAGGGCCGGTTGCTCGGCGTGATCGCGGTGCGGCTGAGCCTGGCGCCGCTGGAGGCCACCTGGGTAGACCTGGGCCTGCGCAGCCAGGGCGAACGCCTGCTGGTGGCCGACGAGCAGGACGTGGTCATCATGAGCTCGGTGCCCTATTGGAAGTACTTCGTACTGGGCCAGGCCGACGAGGACCGGCGCGCGGCGCTGCGCGCCAGCGGCCGCTATCCCGAGTCACCGCTGACCAGCGTGGGCATCCCGCGCCGCCTGCTGGCCAGCACCAATTCCAGCCTGGTGCGCGTGCCGCCGCTGGAGGACAAGCCGCGCGTGATCGAAGGCCCGCAGCTGCTGGCCCAGGAGCGCTTGCTGGTGCCGCTGGGCCTGCGCATGGTCGCGCTGTCCGACCCGACCGAGGTCTGGCGCCAGGCCCGCTACGCCGGCTGGAGCGGCGCGGCCTTCGGCGCCTGCGCCGGCATGCTGGCCCTGTATCTGTCCTCGCGGCGGCGCGCGCTGCGCCAGCTGTTCCAGGCCAAGGCCGAGCTGCAGGAGGCGCATGGCCAGCTCGAACGCATCGTCGACATCCGCACCACCGAGCTGCGCGGCAGCAATGCCGAGCTGAAGCGCCAGATCGCCCAGCGCCTGCAGGTCGAGGACGAGCTGGTGCAGGCCGGCAAGCTGGCGGCGCTGGGCCAGATGTCGGCCGGCATCTCGCACGAGGTGAACCAGCCGCTGACCGCGCTGCGCGCGCTGGCCCGCAACTCCCAGCTGCTGCTGGAGAGCGGTCGCCACGAGGCCGTGGCCGAGAACCTGCGCACCATCGATGCGATGGTCGAGCGCATGGGCCTGATCACCCGCCAGCTCAAGAGCTTTGCGCGCAAGGCCGAGCTGATGAGCGCACCGGTCTCGCTGCTGCAGGCGGTGCGCAATGCGCAGCTACTGGTCGAGCACCGGCTGCGCGAGGGTGCGGTGGAGCTGCGCCTGGAGGTGCCGGCCGGGCTGCGGGTGCGCTGCGAGGGCAACCGGCTGGAGCAGGTGCTGGTCAATCTGTTCGGCAATGCGCTGGACGCGATGGCGCACGAAACCCGGCGGCAGCTGGGCATCAGCGCGGTGTCCATCGACGCCGGCGCGCGCGTGCTGGTGCGGGTCAGCGACAGCGGCAGCGGGCTCAGCGAGGCCTTGCTGCCGCGTTTGTTCGAGCCCTTCTTCACCACCAAGCCGGCCGGCGAGGGCCTGGGCCTGGGCCTGGTGATCTCGTCGAAAATCATCCATGAGTTCGGCGGCACGCTGCGCGCCGTCCGACAGGATCAGGGCATGAGCTTTGAATTCGACCTGGCCGTCGACACCTGGGATGCAGCAAAGGAAACACATGTTTGAGGGATATCACGTCGTCTTTGTCGAGGACGATCTGCCGGTGCGGGTCAGCCTGACGCAGACCCTGGAGCTGGCGGGACTGAGCGTCACGCCCTGCCGCTCGGCCGAGGAGGCGCTGCCGCATATCGCGCCGGGCGCGCAGATCATCGTGATCACCGATGTGCGCCTACCCGGCATGGACGGCCGCGCCCTGCTCGACCATGTGCTGGCCACCGACGCCAGCATCCCGGTGATCCTGATCACCGCCCATGGCGATGTCGCGATGGCCGTGCAGGCGATGCGCAGCGGCGCCTACGACTTCTTCGAAAAGCCCTTCGCGCCCGAACGCCTGGTCGACACGGCGCGGCGCGCGCTGGATCTGCGCCTGCTGCGCAGCGCCACCGACGAGCTGCGCGCCCAGCTGCAGCGCGCCAGCGGCATCGAGGCCGCGCTGCTGGGCAACTCGGCGGTGATGCAGCAGCTGCGCCGCCAGATCCTCAATCTGGCCGGCACCTCGGCCGATGTGATGATTCTGGGCGAGACCGGCACCGGCAAGGAGCTGGTGGCGCGCTGCCTGCACGACCAGAGCGCGCGGCGCGACCGCAACTTCGTCGCGATCAACTGCGGCGGCCTGCCCGAGGCCTTGTTCGAGAGCGAGCTGTTCGGCCATGAGCAGGGCTCGTTCACCTCGGCGGCCAAGCGCCGCATCGGCAAGATCGAGCATGCCAACGGCGGCACCCTGCTGCTCGACGAGATCGAGACCATGCCGATCGCGCTGCAGATCAAGCTGCTGCGGGTGCTGCAGGAGCGCCGCATCGAGCGCCTGGGCTCCAACGAGGAGCTGCCTATCAACGTGCGCTTCGTCGCCGCCAGCAAAGCCGATCTGCGCGAGCTCGGCGAGCAGAACAAGTTCCGTAGCGATCTCTATTACCGGCTCAATGTCGCTCTGCTGCATCTGCCGCCGCTGCGCGAGCGGCGCGAGGACATCCCGCTGCTGTTCCAGCATTTCGTCGCCCAGGCCTGCGCCCGCTACGAGCGCCCGGCGCCCGAGCTCAAGCCCGAGCGTCTGCGCGAACTGATGGCGCATGACTGGCCCGGCAATGTGCGTGAGATCCGCAACGCGGCCGACCGCTTCGTGCTGGCGCTCGATGATCTGGACAGCAGCGCCGCGCTGCAGCAGGTGCCGGCGCTGAATCTGGCGCGCCAGATGGACCTGGTCGAGAAGACCCTGATCGAGCAGGCGCTGCGCCGCACCCAGGGCAAGGTGCCGGCCGCGATGGAGCTGCTGGGCATCGCGAAGAAGACGCTCTACGACAAGCTGCACCGGCACGCGATCAATCTCGATGCCTTCAGGTGATCAGCGGTAGTGTGCGGGGTCGGGCGTGTCGGTCGGCTGCGCGATCACGCGCTTGAAGGCCGCGCTCATCGGCAGCTGCAGATTGATGCCCAGCGGCGGTATCGGCGACTCGAACCAGCGCCGGTAGATCGCGAAGATCTCGCCGCTGCGGTACAGGCCGATCAGCACACTGTCGACCAGCTGCTTGAAGGCCGGGTCATGGCGGCTCAGGCCGATGCCATAGGGCTCGACGGTCAGCGCCTGCTCGGACACCTCGTAGCCCTGCGGGCTGGGCAACTGGGCCAGCATGCTGCGCAACAGCACATCGTCCATCATGAAGGCGCGCGCCCGCCCGGTGCGCAGCAGATGGAAGGCCTCGGGATCATCGAGCCCGGCCAGGATGCGAAAGCCCAGATCCTCCTGCTCGTTGATGCTGTGCAGGTACTGGATGCTGGTCGTGCCTATCGTGGAGGCCACCGGCTTGCCACGCAGATCGCGCAGGCTGCGCACCCCGTCGACGCTGCGCGACAAGAGCTTGGTCTCGGTCACGAAGGTGGTGACCGAGAAGGCCTGGTTGCGCGCGCGCTCGGCATTGTTGGTCGTGATGCCGCACTCCATGTCCAGCATGCCGTTGGCCACCATGGGCAGCCGGGTGGCCGAGCTGACCGCGACCCGCTTGACCTCCAGCTCGGGCAGCTTCAACTCGCGCTTGACGGCCGCGATCACCCGCTCGCACAGCTCGATCGAGTAGCCGATCGGCTTCAGATTGGTGTCAAGATAGGAAAAGGGCAGCGAAGCGGGCCGGTAGCCCATCACGATGACACCGGTGTCGCGGATGCGCGAGATCGACGGGCCATCGGCGGCGGCCGCCCACATGGGCAGGAAGCAAAGCAGGAGCAACAAGCGCATGCCTCGATTTTTGTTCGCGCCGCCGCGCCAGGCAAGCGCGCAACTACCGATAGCACCCGGCGACACAAACGGCCGGAATTCGGTAGACACTGCGGCCCTCACCGCTCACGGAGATTGATTTGAAACTGAAGATGGCGAAGAACTCGCTGTTCGCGATCCTGCTGCGCTCGTCCTGGTGGATCAGCCTGCTGATCGCACTGGTGCTGGGGCTGCTCAGCGCGGCCCTGCTGCCCGATGGGCTGAAGGTGGTCGGCGCCATGTCGGGCCTGCCTTTTGTCGTGATCAGTGTGATGGCTGCGCGCCGCCAGTGGCATCTGCCCAGCGCCGCACGCATCGCGCAGACCGAGCAGGCGGTGATGGCGATGAACTGGCCGAGCTTCTCGGCGCTGCTGGAGCAGGCTTTTACTCGCGACGGCTATGCGGTGCAGCGCGGCAAGGGTGAAGCCTTCGATTTTGAGCTGACCAGAGGCGGCCGCCGCATGCTGGTCTGCGCCAAGCGCTGGAAGTCGGCCCGCACCGGGCTGGAGGTGCTGCGTGCGCTGCAAACGGCGCGCGAGACCAGCGAGGCAGAAGACGCGCTCTATATCGGCCTGGCCCCGCTCAGCGACAACGCCCGCCCCTTCGCGGCCGAGCAGCGCATTGCGATCTGGCAGTCGTCCGAGCTGGCCCATGCCTTGCGTGGCCTGCCGCTCCCGCCCGCAGCCGGCTAGGAAAACGCCCTGCGCCGACCGGGCTTGATGCATATCAAAGCGCCGGCCCGCTGCGTGGCTAAGCTGCGGCCATGCTCCAACGTCTACGCAGCCTCGTCGGCAAGCTGGCCATGATGCAGACCGGCTTTCTGGTCGTGGCCCTGGCGTCGATCGCCTTCACGCTGTGGGTGTCGTGGCAGCTGGAGGGCGGCGCCGGCGCGATCAACGAGGCCGGACGCATGCGCATGCTGAGCTATCGCATGGCCTTGTCCCAGGCCGACGCCCGGCCGGCGGCGCTGCAGCGCGATCTGCAGGAGTTCGAGGCCATGCTGCTGCGCCTGCGTGTCGGTGACTCGCAACGGCCGCTGTTTGTCCCCGACACCGAGGATTGCCGCGAGCGGCTGGCCGCCGTCGAGCGGCAGTGGCCGATGCTGCGCGCCGCGCTGCTGGAACCGGCCGAGGGCCGCAGCCTCAGCCCCCAGGTCGACGCTTTTGTGGCCACCATCGATGGCTTGGTCGGTGCCGTCGAGCAGACCATCGCGGCCCGCACCGCCATCCTCGGCGGCCTGTGCTTCAGCCTGGTGGTGCTGGTAGTGGCCGCCTCGGTGGTGTTCGTCTCCGGCACCTATGTCTGGATCATCCAGCCATTGCAGCGCCTGCGCGAGGGCTTGCGGCAGATGGCAGCGGGCCAGCTCGGTGTGCGGGTCGATGAGACGAGCTCGGTGGTCGAATTCAGCAGCCTGGCCGAGGGCTTCAACCAGATGGCGGGTGCGCTGGCGGAGTCCTATCAGGGGCTCGAAGACAAGGTCAGGGACAAGACCGCCCATCTGGCCCAGCAGAACGAGCGGCTGGAGGCTCTTTACGATGTGGCACTGATGGCCGGCCAGGCCGATGCCAGCCTGGAAACGATGGCCCAGTCCTTTGCCGTCAAGGTCGCGCGCATCGCGCGTGCCGATGCCTGCGCGGTGCGGCTGGCGGCGCAGGACGAGCAGCGCTGGCTGCTGATGGGCCAGACCTGCCTGCCGCAGGCGATGATCGACGCCGAGCGCTGCCTGCGCAAGGGCGAATGCGCCTGCGGCAGCGCCATGCCCGAGGCGAGCGGCGCCCGCGTGATACCGATCCAGAGCATCGAGGCCCCGAAGCTGGGGCATTGCGAGGCGGCCGGTTACCAGACCGTGATCTCGGTGCCGATGCGGGCCGGCACGCGGATGGTCGGCGAGGTCGAACTTTTCTTCTATGGCGAGCGCCGCCTCGGCGAGGCCGAGCGCCTGCTGCTCGATGCGCTGGTGGGGCAGTTCGCAATCCAGGTCGACAATGTGCGGCTGGCGGCGCGCGACCGTGAAATGGCCGTCTCCGAGGAACGCAATCTGCTGGCCCAGGAGCTGCATGACTCGATCGCCCAGGTGCTCGCATTTCTGAAGATCCAGGTCCAGCTGCTGCGCGGCGCGCTGGCCAGGCAGCGTCTCGCCGAGGTGGAGCGCAGCGTCAACGAGATCGACACCGGGGTGAAGGAATGCTATGCCAATGTGCGCGAGCTGCTGGTGCACTTCCGCACCCGGCCCGGCCACGAGGACATCGAACACGCACTGCGCAGCACGCTGGCCAAATTCGAGCGCCAGAGCGGCCTCGGCACCCATCTGAGCCTGCAGGGCGACGGCCTGCCCTTGCCGCCCGACCATCAGGTGCAGGTGCTGCACATCATCCAGGAGGCCCTGTCGAACGTGCGCAAGCATGCCGAGGCCGACCATGTCAGCCTCAGCGTCGAGCAGCTGCCACGCTGGAGCTTCGAGATCCGCGACAACGGCCGCGGCATCGAGCTGCCCGATGCCGGCAGCGAGCAGACCCATGTCGGCCTGCAGATCATGCGCGAGCGGGCCCAGCGCATCGGTGCGCAGCTGCGCATTGCCCGCCTGCCCGAGGGCGGCACACTGGTGCGCCTGACGCTGCCCCAGCAGACCTCGCTGCAAGCCGCCCCCGGAACCCTTCAGACCGCCCTGCACTCATGAGCCCGGCCATCACCATTCTTGTCGTCGACGACCACACGCTGTTCCGTCGCGGCCTGATCGCGCTGCTGCGCCAGGAGGAAGGTATCGAGGTGCTGGGCGAGGCGGCGGATGCCGGCGAGGCCCTGCGCTGCGCTCAGGCCCTGCAGCCCGATCTGATCCTGCTGGACAACCATATGCCCGGCGTCAGTGGCGTGAGCCTGCTGCCGGCGCTGCGCGAGGTGGCGCCGCGCTCGCGTGTGCTGATGCTGACCGTCAGCGAGGACGAGGACGATCTCAGCGCGGCGCTGCGTAACGGCGCGCAGGGCTATCTGCTGAAGACCATCGACGGGGAAGACCTGGCCGCCGCGCTGAGTCGCACGATGCGGGGCGAGTCGGTGGTCAGCCCGGAGATGACACACAAGCTGCTGAACGCGCTGCGCAACAGCGGCGCCGCGAGCGCGAGTGCACCCAAGCCGCCGCCGGCGGGCGAGCTGTCCCCGCGCGAGCTGGACATCCTCAAAGAGCTGACCCGCGGCGCCAGCAACAAGGAAATGGCCCGCACGCTGGGCATCGCCGAGACCACGGTGAAGATCCATGTGCAGCACATCCTGCGCAAGCTCAAGCTGAGCTCGCGGGTGCAGGCGGCGGTCTGGGGCAGCGAACAGGGCCTGGGCGGCTGAGATCCGGCTTGCGCCAGATCAAGCCAGGGCGCCGCATAGTTCTTTCGAACGAGGCTCGCTGCAGCGCCCTAGTTCCGATGCACTGACATCCATCGCCCCCTGAAGGATGTTCAGCCCAGGGCCGAAGATCGACAGTGGCAGACATGAAAACGAGGAGCTCCTCCATGTCTGCAGCAAGTCCCTCGAACCCAGGCGGCCGTGCGCTCTCGGTGCTGGTGGTCAGCACCCTGGCCTTCACGGTCTGCTTCATGGTCTGGATGATGTTCGGCGTGATCGGCATCCCGATCAAGAAGCAGCTCGGGCTGAACGCCACCGAGTTCGGCCTGCTGACCGCGATGCCGGTGCTCAGCGGCTCGCTGGTGCGGGTGCCGCTGGGCATCTGGACCGACAAGTTCGGCGGCCGCATCGTCTTCTTCAGCCTGATGCTGGCCTGCGTGATCCCGATCTGGTTGATGGCCTATGCGACGGCCTACTGGCATTTCCTGACCATCGGCCTGTTCGTCGGCCTGGCCGGCGGCAGCTTCTCGGTCGGCACGCCCTATGTGGCGCGCTGGTTTCCGAAGAATCGCCAGGGCTTCGCGATGGGCGTGTTCGGCGCCGGCAACTCGGGCGCGGCGGTCAACAAGTTCGTCGCCCCGGCCCTGGTCGTGGCCTTCGGCTGGACCATGGTGCCCCATGTCTATGCGGCGGTGCTGCTCGGCACGGCCATCCTGTTCTGGTTCTTCAGCCACTCGGATGAGCAGCATCTGGTTAGCAGCAAGGCCAGCTTCGCCAGCCAGCTGAAGGCCTTGAAGGACCCCAGGGTGCTGAAGTACTGCCAGTACTACAGCATCGTGTTCGGCGGCTATGTGGCGCTCTCGCTGTGGATGGTGCAGTACTACGTCGGCGAGTACGGCCTGGACATCCGTGTCGCCGCGCTGCTGGCGGCCTGCTTCTCGCTGCCCGGCGGCGTGCTGCGCGCGATCGGCGGCTGGCTCAGCGACCGGCATGGCGCCCACAACGTCACCTGGTGGGTCATGTGGGTCAGCTGGATCTGCCTGTTCCTGCTGTCCTACCCGCACACCGAGTTCACCGTGCAGACGATCAACGGCGCCCGGACCTTCAGCATCGGCCTGAACGTCTATGTATTCACCGCGCTGATGTTCATCCTGGGCATCGCCTGGGCCTTCGGCAAGGCCAGCGTCTTCAAGTACATCAGCGACGACTACGGCCAGAACATCGGCGCCATCAGCGGCATCGTCGGCCTGGCCGGCGGCCTCGGTGGCTTCGTGCTGCCCATCATGTTCGGCGCGCTGATGGACCTGACCGGCATCCGCTCCAGCGCCTTCATGCTGATGTACGGCGTGGTCTGGGTCTCGCTGATCTGGATGTACTGGACCGAGGTGCGCAAGACCGAGGTCATGGGCAAGCAGGCGCCCGACGCGCCCTTCAGCCGCTCCTTCCCGCGCTGACCCCCAGCGCACAACGGAAAAGAACCATGAGCAACAAAAGCAGCAGCGCCGACATCGCGGACTGGCGCCCCGAGGACGAACAGTTCTGGAACAAGACCGGCAAGAAGATCGCCTACCGCAATCTCTGGATCTCCATCCCCGCCCTGCTCTGCGGCTTCGCGGTCTGGGGTATGTGGGGCATCATCACCGTGCAGATGCTGAACCTGGGCTTTCCCTTCAGCCAGGCGGAGCTGTTCACGCTGACGGCCATCGCCGGCATCTCGGGGGCCACGATGCGCATCCCGGCCAGTTTCCTGATACGCATGGCCGGCGGGCGCAACACCATCTTCCTGACCACCGCGATGCTCTTGGCCCCGGCCATCGGCACCGGCGTGGCGCTGCAGCACCCCGAGTGGCCGCTGTGGGTGTTCCAGCTGATGGCGCTGTGGTCGGGTGTCGGTGGCGGCAACTTCGCCTCGTCGATGTCGAATATCTCGACCTTCTTCCCGAAGCGCCTGCAGGGCACGGCGCTGGGGCTGAACGCCGGCCTGGGCAATTTCGGCGTCACGACCATGCAGATCGTGATCCCGCTGGTGATGACCGTCGGGCTGTTCGGTGCGCTGGGTGGTGACTCGAAGTCGCTGCTGAAGGACAGCGGTTGGATCTTCGGCAAGATCGCCGCCGGCACGCCCACCTGGATACAGAACGCCGGCTTCGCCTGGGTGCTGTCCCTGGTGCCGCTGTCCCTGCTGTGCTGGCTCGGCATGAACAACCTGAAGACGGTGACCCCGGCCGCCGGACACCCGCTGCTCGCCTTCGCCAAGATCACCTATCTGTACTCGCTGGCCTTCATCCCCTCCGTCGGGATGCTCTATCTCTACCTGCCGGCGCCCACCGGACTGGGTCTGCTGAATATGTGGGTGGCGATCCCGCTGGACATCCTCGCCGCGCTGCTGGTGATGAAGCTGGCCGCCTTCGGCACGATGAAGGAGAACGTCGCCAAGCAGTTCGAGATCTTCAAGAATAAGCACACCTGGGCGATGACGGCGCTGTACGTCGTGACCTTCGGCAGCTTCATCGGCTTCTCGATGGCCCTGCCGCTGGCGATCACGGTGATCTTCGGCTTCATCCATGCCCCCGATGCGGCCGGCGTGATGCAGCACACGCTGAAGAACCCGAACGCCCCCTCGGCGCTGACCTATGCATGGATAGGCCCCTTCGTCGGCGCAGCGGTACGGCCCGTCGGCGGCTGGATCTCGGACAAGGTGGGCGGCTCCATCGTCACCCAGATCATCTCGGCCCTCATGGTGTTCGCCTCGGCGGCGGTCGGCTACGTGATGCTGCAGGCCTATGGCTCGGCCACGCCGGAGCAGCATTTCCCGATGTTCATGGGCCTGTTCATCCTGCTGTTCGCCGCCAGCGGCATCGGCAACGGCTCGACCTTCCGCAGCGTCGGCTTCATCTTCGACCGCCAGCAGGCCGGCCCGGTGCTGGGCTGGACCTCGGCGGTGGCCGCCTACGGCGCCTTCATCGCCCCGGTGCTGATCGGCCAGCAGATCAAGGCCGGCACCCCGCAGTACGCCTTCTACGGTTTCGCCGTGTTCTACGCGGCCTGCCTGATCCTGAACTGGTGGTTCTATCTGCGTGCGAATGCGTACGTGAAGAACCCCTGAAGCTCCAAGGAACAAGACCATGAGTCACTTTCTCGACCGCCTCAACTACTTCGCCTCGGCCAAGGAGGACTTCGCCGACGGCCACGGCCGCAGCACCGGCGAAGACCGGACCTGGGAAGACGCCTATCGCAACCGCTGGGCCCACGACAAGATCGTGCGCTCCACCCATGGCACCAACTGCACCGGCTCCTGCTCGTGGAAGATCTATGTGAAGGGTGGCATCGTCACCTGGGAAACCCAGCAGACCGACTACCCGCGCACCCGCCCGGACCTGCCCAACCATGAGCCACGCGGCTGCGCCCGCGGTGCGAGCTACAGCTGGTATCTGTACAGCGCCAACCGCGTCAAGTACCCGATGGTGCGGGGCTCGCTGCTGAAGCACTGGCGCGCCGCGCGCAATGTAGCGCGCACCCCGGTCGATGCCTGGAAAAACCTGGTCGAGAACCAGGAACAGCGCCGCGAGTGGCAGCAGGACCGCGGGCTGGGCGGCTTCGTCCGCTCGAGCTGGGACGAGGTCAACGAGATCATCGCCAGCGCCAACATCTACACCATCAAGAAGCACGGCCCCGACCGCGTGATCGGTTTCTCGCCGATTCCGGCGATGTCGATGATTTCCTATGCCGCCGGCAGCCGCTACCTGAGCCTGATGGGCGGCGTCTGCATGAGCTTCTACGACTGGTACTGCGACCTGCCGCCGGCCAGCCCGCAGATCTGGGGCGAGCAGACCGACGTGCCCGAGAGCGCCGACTGGTACAACAGCAACTACATCATCGCCTGGGGCTCCAACGTGCCGCAGACGCGCACGCCGGACGCCCACTTCTTCACCGAGGTGCGCTACAAGGGCGCGAAGACGGTGGCAATCACGCCGGACTATGCCGAGATCTCCAAGCTGGCCGATATCTGGCTGCACCCCAAGCAGGGCACGGACGCGGCGATCGCGATGGCGATGGGCCATGTGATCCTGAAGGAGTTCTACTTCGACAAGCGGTCGAGCTACTTCGATGACTACGCGCGGCGCTACACCGACCTGCCGCTGCTGGTGAAGATGAAGAAGCAGACCACGGCCGACGGCCGCGAGTTGCTGGTGCCCGAGCGCTATCTGCGCGCCAGCGACTTCGGCGGCAAGCTGGGTCAGGACAACAACCCCGAGTGGAAGACCCTGGCCTTCGACGCGCTCGGCAAGGTGGTGCTGCCGAATGGCTCGATCGGCTTCCGTTGGGGCGCCGGCGAGCGGCCGGATCTGGGCAAATGGAATCTGGAAAGCAAGGAAGCGCGCAACGATGGCGATGTGCGATTGAAGCTCTCGGTGCTGGAGGACGGCGCCCAGGCCCATGAGGTGGCCGAGGTCGGCTTCCCCTACTTCGGCGGCGTCGAATCGCCGCAGTTCACCGCCAACAAGCAGCAGGACGTGCTCTCGCGCCAGGTGCCGGTCGTGCGCCTGAAGCTGGGCAAGCATGAGGACGCCGGCGAAGCCCTGGTGGCCACGGTGTTCGACCTGCAGGTGGCGCAGTACGGCATCAACCGGGGCTTTGGCGACAACACGCCCACCAGCTACGACGACAACCTGCCCTACACCCCGGCCTGGGCCGAGAGCATCACCGGGGTCAAGCGCGAGCTGATCACCCAGGTGGCGCGCGAGTTCGCCGACACCGCCGACAAGACCCGCGGCAAATCGATGGTCATCATCGGCGCGGCGATGAACCACTGGTACCACTGCGATATGAACTACCGCGGCATCATCAATATGCTGATGATGTGCGGCTGCATCGGCCAGAGCGGGGGCGGCTGGGCCCATTACGTCGGTCAGGAAAAACTGCGCCCGCAGACCGGCTGGACCGCGCTGGCCTTTGCGCTGGACTGGATACGCCCGCCGCGCCAGATGAACAGCACCAGCTTCTTCTACGCCCACACCGACCAGTGGCGGTACGAGAAGCTCGACGTCTCCGAGGTGCTGTCCCCGCTCGCCGACAAGGCCCAGTACGGCGGCAGCCTGATCGACTACAACGTGCGCGCCGAACGCATGGGCTGGCTGCCTAGCGCGCCGCAGATGCAGACCAACCCGATCCAGATAGTCAAGGACGCCCAGATCGCCGGCATGGATGCCAAGGACTATGCGGTCAAGGGGCTCAAGGATGGGTCCTTGCGCATGAGTTGCGAGGACCCCGACCACGAGGCCAACTGGCCGCGCAATATGTTCGTCTGGCGCTCCAACATCCTCGGTTCCTCCGGCAAGGGCCACGAGTACTTCCTCAAGCACCTGCTCGGCACGACCAATGGCGTGCAGGGCAAGGACCTCGGCCAGGACGATGCCAAGCCGCAGGAGGTCGAGTGGCATGCCAAGGCCCCGGAGGGCAAGCTGGACCTGCTGGTGACGCTGGACTTCCGCATGAGCACGACCTGCCTCTATTCGGACATCGTGCTGCCGACCGCCACCTGGTACGAGAAGAACGACCTGAACACCTCGGACATGCACCCCTTCATCCACCCGCTCAGCACCGCGGTGGACCCGGCCTGGCAGGCCCGCAGCGACTGGGAGATCTACAAGGGCTTTGCGAAGAAATTCAGCGAGCTTTGCGTCGGCCATCTCGGCGTCGAAAAGGAACTGGTGCTGACCCCGCTGATGCATGACAGTCCGGCCGAGCTGGCCCAGCCCTTCGGCGTGTCCGAATGGAAGAAGGGTCAGTGCGAGCTGATCCCGGGCAAGACCGCGCCGCAGATCGCCGTGGTCGAGCGCGACTACCCGAATCTCTACAAGCGCTTCACCGCACTCGGTCCGCTGATGAACAAGGCCGGCAACGGCGGCAAGGGCATCGGTTGGGACACCAAGACCGAGGTCGAGCAGCTGGGGGACCTGAACGGCCGGGTGCGCGACGAGGGTGTGACTCAGGGCATGCCCAGGATAGAGACCGATATCGATGCCACCGAGGTGGTGCTGTCGCTGGCGCCCGAGACCAACGGCCATGTGGCCGTCAAGGCCTGGGAGGCGCTGGGCAAGCAGACCGGCCGTGACCACACCCACCTGGCCCTGCACCGCGAGGACGAGAAGATCCGCTTCCGCGACATCCAGGCGCAACCGCGCAAGATCATCTCCTCGCCCACCTGGTCGGGCCTGGAGAGCGAGAAGGTCAGCTACAACGCCGGCTACACGAATGTGCATGAGCTGATCCCATGGCGCACGCTGACGGGCCGCCAGCAGTTCTACCAGGACCACCCCTGGATGCAGGCCTTCGGCGAAGGCTTCACGAGCTATCGCCCGCCGGTCGACCTGAAGACCCTGGTGGAGGTGCAGGGCATCAAGCCCAACGGCAACAAGGAGATCGCGCTCAACTTCATCACGCCGCACCAGAAATGGGGCATCCACTCGACCTATAGCGACAACATCATGATGCTGACGCTCAACCGTGGCGGCTCGGTGATCTGGCTCAGCGAGGACGACGCGAAGAGCGCCGGCATCGTCGACAACGACTGGGTCGAACTGTTCAACGCCAACGGCGCGATCGCGGCCCGCGCGGTGGTCAGCCAGCGCGTCAAGAACGGCATGGTGATGATGTACCACTCGCAGGAAAAGATCATCAACACGCCGGGCTCCGAGATCACCGGCACGCGCGGCGGCATCCACAACTCGGTGACCCGCATCGTCACCAAGCCCACCCACATGATCGGCGGCTACGCCCAGCTGAGCTACGGCTTCAACTACTACGGGACCATAGGCACCAACCGCGACGAGTTCGTGCTGGTGCGCAAGATGTCCAAGATCGACTGGATGGACGACGAGGTCGCCGCCACCGAAGGAGAACACGCATGAAGATACGCGCCCAAATCGGCATGGTGCTGAACCTGGACAAGTGCATCGGCTGCCACACCTGCTCGGTCACCTGCAAGAACGTCTGGACCAACCGGCCCGGCATGGAGTACGCCTGGTTCAACAATGTGGAGTCCAAGCCTGGCATCGGCTACCCGAAGGAATGGGAGAACCAGGCCCGCTGGAACGGTGGCTGGATCCGCAAGCCCAATGGCCAGATCGAACCGCGCCAGGGCGGCAAGTGGAAGCTGCTGATGCGCATCTTCGCCAACCCGAACCTGCCGCAGATCGACGACTACTACGAGCCCTTCAGCTTCGACTACGACCATCTGCAGTCGGCCCCCAAGAGCAAGGCGCCGCCGACGGCCCGCCCGCGCAGCCTGATCACCGGCCAGCGCATGCAGAAGATCGAGTGGGGGCCCAACTGGGAGGAAATCCTCGGCGGCGAGTTCGCCAAGCGCAGCAAGGACATCAACTTCGAGCAGGTGCAGAAGGACATCTACGGCCAGTTCGAGAACACCTTCATGATGTATCTGCCCCGGCTGTGCGAGCACTGCCTGAACCCGGCCTGCGTGGCCTCCTGTCCCTCGGGCTCGATCTACAAGCGCGAGGAGGACGGCATCGTGCTGATCGATCAGGACAAGTGCCGCGGCTGGCGCATGTGCGTCTCCGGTTGCCCGTACAAGAAGATCTACTACAACTGGCAGAGTGGCAAGGCCGAGAAGTGCATCTTCTGCTACCCGCGCATCGAGGCCGGCCAGCCCACCGTCTGCTCGGAAACCTGTGTCGGCCGGATCCGCTATCTGGGCGTGCTGCTGTATGACGCCGACCGCATCCAGGAAGCCGCCAGCGTCAAGGACGACAAGGACCTCTACCGCGCCCAGCTCGACATCTTCCTCGACCCGCATGACCCGGCCGTGCAGGCCCAGGCGCGCAAGGACGGCATTCCCGAGGCTTGGCTGGAATCGGCCAGGAAGAGCCCGGTCTACAAGATGGCCGTCGACTGGAAGGTCGCCCTGCCCCTGCACCCCGAGTACCGCACCCTGCCCATGGTCTGGTATGTGCCGCCGCTCTCGCCGATCAGTGCCGCGGCCAATGCCGGCCAGATTCCGGGCAGCGGCATCAATGGCGACATCCCCGACGTCAAGCAGCTGCGCATCCCCGTGCAGTACCTGGCCAATCTGCTGACCGCCGGCGATGTGGCACCGGTCGAGCGGGCGCTGGAACGCATGCTGGCGATGCGCGCCTACCAGCGCGGCAAGCATGTGGACGGCATCGAGAACAAGGCCGTGCTGGACCAGGTGGGCCTGCTGAAGCACGAGGTCGAAGACATGTACCAGACCATGGCCATCGCCAACTACGAGGACCGTTTCGTGATCCCCACCACCCACCGCGAGTACGCCGAGAACGCCTACGACCTGCGCGGTGGCTGCGGCTTCAGCTTCGGCAACGGCTGCTCGGAGGGCGAGAGCAATGTCAGCCTGTTCGGTGGCGACAAGAAACGCACGATTCCGATCAAGGCCACGCTGTGAGGACGCCGACATGAACAACACCCCGATGTCCCGCTCCTGCCGCGTGCTCGCGCGCCTGCTGGACTACCCGCAGGCCGAGATGCGCTCGGCCCTGCCCGAGTTGCATGCGGTGCTGCGCGACGAAGCGGCGCTGAGCGCCGAGCGCCTGCAGGAACTGAAGGCGCTGATGAGCACGTTGCAGCAAGGCGATGCCTATGCCGTCGAGGGCCGCTATGTCGACAGCTTCGACCGCGGCCGCGCCACCAGCCTGCATATGTTCGAGCATGTGCATGGCGACTCACGCGACCGTGGGCCGGCCCTGGTCGACCTGGCACAAACCTATGAAGCGGGCGGCATGTTCTTCGATGCCAGCGAACTACCCGACTACCTGCCGGTGGTGCTGGAGTTCGCCTCGACCCAGCCGCCGGCCACCGCCCGCGCCTTTCTCGGCGAGATGGCCCATATCCTGAACACCATCCACAGCGGCCTGATCAAGCACGAGAACCCCTACGCGGCCGCGATCGGCGCGGTGCTGGAGCTGGCCGGCGAGACGCCGCAGGCGGTGCAGATCACGGCCGACGAAGCGCTCGACGAGGCCTGGGTCGAGCCACCCACCTTCGATGGTTGCAGCAGCAAGGGCCAGAGCCGCCCCGGCACGCCGCAGCCCATCCATATCGTCAAGAAGACCACCATGAACCCAGGAGTGCGTCCATGAACTCGCTCGACTTTGCACTATTCGGCCTCTACCCCTATATCTGCCTGGCCGTCTTCCTGCTCGGCAGCCTCTTGCGCTTCGACCGCGACCAGTACAGCTGGAAGAGCGATTCCTCGCAGCTGCTGCGCACCGGCTCGCTTCGCTGGGGCAGCAATCTCTTCCATGTCGGCATCCTGGTGCTGTTCTTCGGCCACACCGTCGGCATGCTGACGCCGCACTTCCTCTACGAGCCCTTGATGAGCGCCGGCGCCAAGCAGCTGATGGCAATGATCGTCGGCGGCGTCGCCGGCCTGCTCGGCTTCATCGGCCTGAGTCTGCTGCTGCACCGCCGCCTGACGGATGCGCGCATCCGCCGCAACAGCAAGCCCAGCGACATCGCGCTGCTGGCCCTGCTGTGGCTGCAGCTGCTGCTGGGCCTGGCCACGATCCCGCTGTCGGCCCAGCACCTGGACGGCGGCATGATGATGGCGCTGGCCGAATGGGCGCAGCGCATCGTCACCTTCCGCGGTGGCGCTGTCGAGCTGCTGGCCGGGGCCTCCTGGGTCTTCAAGCTGCATATGTTCCTGGGCATGACGGTGTTCCTGGTCTTCCCCTTCACCCGCCTGGTTCATGTCTGGAGCGGTTTCGGCACGCTGGCCTATTTGATCCGCCCCTATCAGATGGTGCGCAGCCGCCGCCTCAATCTGCCGCCGGGCCACAAGCAGCAGCACTGAGCACAGGAGAAAAAGATGAGCACACAGCAACAAGGATGTGGGAGCGGCAGTTGCGGCTGCGGTGGCGGCAAGAACACAGGATCCACCGCCACCACGTCGCCGACCGCGATGATCAACGGCGTGCCCCTGCACGCCGACGCCGAACTCGTCGCGCAGGAAGACCTGCGCCAGCGGGCCTATAGCGAGCTGCTGCGCCAGGCCGCGCAGCGCGCCGGCCTGCTGGCCGTGGGCGATGTGCCGGCACTGGACGGCCTGCTCAGCGAGGCCGCGTCGGCAGCGATCGAGCAGTTGCTGGAGCGCGAGCTGCGCCTGCCCGAGCCCGACGAGGCCGCCTGCCGGCGCTTCTTCGAGGCCCATGTCGCGCGCTTCGCGATCGGTGAGCGGGTCCATGCGCGGCACATCCTGTTCGCCGTCACCGAAGGCATGGACATTGCCGCGTTGCGCCAGCGCGCGGAGGGGCTGCTGGTCTCGCTGCGCTGTGTCGATGCCGAGGCCTTCGCGCAGGCGGCCGCCGAGTTCTCGAACTGCCCCAGCGGCGCCGAGGGCGGCGAGCTGGGCTGGCTGACGCGCGACGATTGCGCGCCCGAGTTCGGCGCCGCCCTGTTCGCGCAGGACGAGGCCAGCGCGCATATCGGTGTGCTGCCGCGCCTGGTCAGCACCCGCTTCGGCTTCCATATCGTGCGGGTCGAGGCCCGCGAGCCGGGCCTGCGCCAGGGTTTCGAGGCCGTGCAGGCCGCAATTGCCCAGACCCTGCGCCAGCAGGCCTATGTGACAGCCCTGCGCCAGTACCTGAACCTGCTGGCCGGTGCGGCCCGCATCGACGGCCTGGCCCTCGAGGGCGCCGACTCGCCCTTGCTGCAGTAGCCACCGACCATGCCCGACGACCTGCTGTCGCGGCTGCGGCGTTTCAATACCGACTTCTTCCCGCAGTACCAGGCCCGCTTCAAGGACCTGGTCGAGCAGGGCCAGCATCCGAGCACCCTGTTCATCGGCTGCTCGGATTCGCGCCTGGTGCCCCATATGCTGACCGGCTCGGGGCCGGGCGAGCTCTTCCTGGTGCGCAATGTCGGCGCCTTCGTGCCGCCCTATGACGGCTCCCAGGGGCTCCATGGCACGGCCGCCGCCATCGAGTACGCCGTGCTGGCCCTGGACGTGCAGCACATCATCGTCTGCGGCCACAGCCATTGCGGCGGCATCCGCGCGCTCTACGGCGAGGTGCCGGCCGAGGCGCCCAATCTGCGCGCCTGGCTGGAGCTGGGCCGCGAGGCCGTCTTGCCGGTGCAGCTGTCCGACGAGGCGCTGCGCCGCACCGAGGAACGCTCGGTTGTGCTGCAGCTGGAGCGGCTGATGGACTATCCGATGGTGCGCGCCCGGGTCGAGCGCCGCGAGCTGGCTCTGCATGGCTGGCACTATGTGATCGAGGCCGGCGAGGTCCATGTCTTCGACGTCAATGCCGGCGGCTTCGTGCCGGCCTCGCGAGCGCTGCACAGCGGCACCGGCCCCTATGCCGACGCCGATCAGGGCGCCTTCTTCAACGAGATCGACCCGGCCTGGGCACCCAGGCGCTGAAAGCTCACGCGATGACTTCAATCATCAAGATCCAGGAACCGCCGCGCCCTGCCGCAGTGACGCCCGGCTTCGCCCTCTGGCAGCTCGGCTTCCGCCCCTTCTACCTGCTGGCCAGCAGCTTCGCCGCGTTGTCTATCGCGCTGTGGGCGCTGCAATTCGCCGGCCAGCTGGGATCGCAGGCCTATCTGCAGGGGCCGCTATGGCATGCGCACGAGATGCTGTTCGGCTTCACTCTCGCCGTGATGGTGGGCTTTCTGTTCACCGCCGGCCGCAACTGGAGCAATCGCCCGACACCCACCGGTGCCGCGCTGGCTGCACTGGCCGGGCTGTGGCTGGCCGGCCGCGTGCTGGTGCTGACGCCCTGGGGCTGGGCGGCGGCCCTGGTCAACATCGCCTTCCCGCTGCTGGCCACGATCGCGCTGGCCCTGCCCTTCATCGCCGCCCGCAATCGCCGCAACTACTTCTTCATCGCCCTGCTGGCGCTGCTGACAGTGGCCCAGGCCGGCGTGCATCTGAGCCAGCTGGGCCTGCTGCAGTTACCGGGCTGGGTCGGCATCCAGCTGGGGCTCGATGTCGTGCTTTTCATCATGGCGGTGATGGCCGGCCGCGTGATCCCGATGTTCACCAACAACGGCGTGCCGGGCGCCAATGCCACGCGCCGGCCCTGGCTGGAACAGGCCGCGCTGGGCAGTACGCTGGCGCTGCTGGCCGGCGATGGGTTCGGGCTGGCCGGCCTGCCGCTGGCCTTGCTGGCCGGCGTCTGCTCGGCCGCGCACCTGCTGCGCTGGCTGCTGTGGCAGCCGCTGAAGACGCTGCGCACGCCGCTGGTCTGGGTGCTGCATCTGGCCTATCTGTGGATTCCACTGCACCTGCTGCTGCGCGGCCTGGCGGCGCTGGGCCTGCTGGCCCCGACGCTGGCGACCCACGCGCTGACCCTCGGGGCCATCGGCGGGCTGGTCATCGGCATGATGAGCCGCACCGCGCTGGGCCACACCGGCAGGCTGCTACGGGCCAGCAGGGGTGATGTGGCCAGCTATGGGTTGGTGGCCGCCGCCGCCGTGGTGCGCGTCGGATGGCCATTGCTGGCGTCGGCGCAGACCGTCCACGCGGTGCTGCTGTCGGCCGCGCTATGGTCGGCCGGCTTCGGGCTCTACGCGCTGCGCTACTGGCCGATCCTCACACGCACGCGCGTCGATGGCCGGCCGGGCTGAGAATCCCGCCCATGGACTATCTGACGATCAAGGCCCTGCACCAGGGCGCCGTGCTGCTGTCGGTCAGCGGCTTCTTTGCGCGCGGCCTTGGATCCTTGCTGGGCGCTGCCTGGGTTCGCGGCCGTGCGGCCAGAACCCTGCCTCACCTGGTCGATTCGGCGCTGCTGCTGTCGGCACTGGCGCTGGCCTGGATGCTGCGACTGTCGCCGCTCGATGCACCCTGGCTGCAGGCCAAGATCCTCGGCCTGCTGATCTATATCGCGCTGGGCATGCTGGCGCTGAAACCCGGCCGGCCACTGGCGCTGCGCGCGACCGCATGGCTCGCAGCACTGGCAACCGTCGGCTGGATCGCCTCGGTGGCGATCAGCAAGAACCCGCTGGGTTGGCTGGCGGGCCTGGGCTCGGCCTGACGCGATGGATGGGGTCAAACGGTCTAGCGCCCGCTTCCGCTCAGGCCAACAAAAAAGCACCTGGCATTACTGCCAGGTGCTTTCGTTTCCTACCGTATTTGGTAGGCGCGATTGGATTCGAACCAACGACCCCCACCATGTCAAGGTGGTGCTCTAACCAACTGAGCTACGCGCCTGAAGAGCTTCGCACTATAGCATGGATTTCTGAGTCTTTCAAACTCCCGCCGTATTTCGCGCTTATTTTCTCCGCGCGCTGCGCACGCCGCTGACCTGGGCCACGCTGCGCAGCACCTGGGCCAGGCGGCCGGAATCGGCTACCTCGACGGTCAGGCTCATCCAGGCGGTCTCGCCCTTGGCCACCTTCAGGGATTGCGTGTTGACTGCGATCACATTCATCTTCTCCTTGGCCAGCACCTCCAGCACATCGCGCAGCAGGCCCTGGCGGTCGCTCGACTCGATGATCACATCGACCGGATAGAGCGCGCCCTTCTCGGGTGTCTCGCCCCAGGCCACCGCGATCACGCGTTCGGGAGCGCGCTGCGCCATCTGGCGGAAGTTGCTGCAGTCGGCGCGGTGGATGGCCACGCCCTTGCCGCGCGTCACATAGCCGCCGATGCCATCGGGCGGCGCCGGCCGGCAGCAGCGCGCCAGATTGGTCAGCAGCGAATCAACACCGACCACAAGCACGCCACCCTTGGGTGCCGAGCTGCCCGCCTTGGTCCGGCGCTGCACCAGCATCTCGTCGGTGTCGGGCTCGGGCACCGGCGGGCGCAGCAGGTTCTCGATATTGCGCAGCGAGTACTCGTCCTTACCCACCACCTCGAACAAAGCATCGGCATTCTTGAAGCCCAGGCGTGCGGCCAGATCCTCCAGCTTGGTGGCGGTCTTGCCCTCGCGCTGCAACAGCTTCTCGACCAGCTCACGGCCCTTGGCAATCGTCTGGGCCTGGGCCAGGGCATTGAACCAGGCGCGTACCTTGGTGCGCGAGCGCTGGCTTTGCAGGTAGCCCAGCTCGGGGTTGAGCCAGTCGAGCGAGGGCCCACCCTCCTTCAGCGCGCTGATCTCGACGGTCTGCCCGCTTTGCAGCCTGGTGTTCAGCGGCACCATCTGGCCATCGATCTTGGCGCCGCGGCAGCGGTGGCCCAGATCGGTATGGACGGCATAGGCGAAGTCGATCGGCGTCGCGTCCCTGACCAGTTCGACGATGGTGGCCTGCGGCGTGAACACATAGATGCGGTCGTCGAACACCGGCTGCGCGCCGGGCGCATCGCCCTCGACGAAATCACGCTCCCAGGCCAGCAGCTGGCGCAGCACCGCCTTGCGCGCGGCCGCCACCTGCTCCTCGAATTCGCCGGCCGCCGTCACGCCGGCATAGCCGCGCGCGCCCGCCTCCTTGTAGGCCCAGTGCGCGGCCACGCCGTGTTCGGCATGCTCGTGCATCGCACGCGTGCGGATCTGCACCTCCATCGGCCGCTCGTCCGGCCCCAGCACGACGGTATGCAGGCTTTGATAGCCGTTGGGCTTGGGCTTGGCGATGTAGTCGTCGAACTCGCCGGCCACCGGCACAAAGCGCTCGTGCAACAGACTCAGGCAGGCGTAGCAATCGCTGACATCGGGCACGATGACTCTGAGCGCGCGCAGGTCGAAGACCCGGTCCAGCTCCAGGCTCTTGCCCTGCATCTTCTTCCAGATGCTGTAGAGATGCTTGGGCCGGCCCTGCACCTCGGCCTGCAATCCGTGGCCCGCCAGATCGGCCTGCAGCGCAAGGCGCGCGGCCTCGATGCGCTGCTCGCGCTCGACGCGCTTCTCGTCCAGCGCTCGGGCCAGGCCCTTGTAGGCCTCGGGCTGCAGAAAACGGAAGGACAGGTCCTCCAGCTCCCACTTGATCTGCCAGATGCCCAGCCGGTTGGCCAGCGGCGCAAACACCTGCTGCGACTCGGCCGCCACGGCCTGCGAGCACTCGGTCTTGGTCGCGGCAAAGTAGCGTAGGGTCTGCAGCCGCGAGGCCAGGCGCAGCAGCACCACGCGCAGATCGCGCGAGAAGGCCAGCAGCATCTTGCGCACCCGCTCGGTCTGCTGCTGGCGCTGCTCCTCGCCCTTGAGCGCCCCCTGCGCCTCGCGGGCCGCGCGCTGCAACTGCACCAGCTTGCGCGTGTGCGTCACCAGACTGGCATAGCTGTCGCCAAAGGCCTTGGCGACGATGTCCTCGGGCTTGTTCAGATAGTCGCCGGCATAGACCAGATAGGAGGCCGCCTGCATCGCCGGCGCCGCTCCGATGCCGGCCAGTATCGCGGCCACGCCATCGGCATGGGCCAGCGCATCCTCGCCGGTGTCCAGCGGCTGGCCGGCCAGCAGCGGCTCGGCAAAGGCGCGGGCTCGCACCACGGCCGCCTGGCCCTCGCCGGTGTCGGCCAGCGCGACAATGGGCGCGGCCTGCTCCGCTCTTGCGGGCAATCCTGTCTTCATAACTAGCTGAGGAAATGCTGCACCAGGGCGATCTGATCGGCAGCCACCAGGGTCGGCGCATGGCCGACACCGGGCAATTCATGCAAGAGCGCACGGGGGCCACGCTGCGTCATCGCCTGGGCGGTCGCGCGCGACAAGAGATCGGACTCGGCCCCGCGCAGCAGCAGGGTCGGGCAGCGCAGCGCGTCATAGGCCTGCCACAGCGCGGCCTCGCCGGCCGCCGCCAGCGCCGGCGTCAACGCGGCAAAGGGCTCGGCGATGCGCGGGTCGTAGTGCAGGCGCACGCCGCTGCCGTCGCCTTCAGCATCCGGCCGGAACATCGGCCGCGACAGCGCCAGCCACTCGTCCTCGCTGTGCGGCCCGAAGCCGCAAGAGATCTCGCGCAGATGGGCGACGCCCTGCGCCAGGCTGTCAAAGCGCATGCGTTGGCCCAGATAACTGCCGATGCGCTCCAGCGCCGCATACTCGATGGCCGGGCCCACATCGTTGAGCACCAGGCGCCGCACCGGGCTGTCCGGCAGCGCCGCCAGGCCCAGGCCGATCAGGCCGCCCATCGAGGTGCCGACCCAGTCGACCTCGGCCACATCCAGCCGCGCCAGCAGGGTCACCATATCCGCCACATAGACCGGCACCTGGTAGAGCGCCGCGTTGGGCCGCCGGTCGGACTCGCCGCGCCCCATCACATCGGGGCAGATGACGCGGTAGCGCTCGCTCAGGCTGCGGGCCAGCACATCGAAATCGCGGCCCTGGCGGCTCAGGCCATGGACGCAGACCAGCACACGGGGGTTGTCGCGCGCGCCCCATTCCCAGTAAGCCATGCGATGCAGGCCGGCGCTGCTCAGGCATTGCACATGGTTCAGGCGCGGTTCGGGCATTTGTTTCGGTATCCTTTGCAGGCATCCTAACAACCCCCGAGGAATTCCCCATGTTGAAAGGCAAAACCGCCTTGGTCACCGGCTCCACCAGCGGCATCGGTCTGGGCATCGCGCTGACCCTGGCGCGCCAGGGTGTGAACATCGTGCTGAACGGCTTTGGCGATGCCCAGGGGCCGAAGGCCGAGGTGGCCGCGCTCGGTGTCAAGGTCGGGTACCACGGCGCCGACATGAGCAAGGCCGGCGAGATCGAGGCGATGATGGCCTATATCGACGCCGAGTTCGGGGGCTGCGACATCCTGGTCAACAACGCCGGCATCCAGCATGTGGCCGCCGTCGAGGAGTTTCCGGTCGAGCGCTGGGACGCCATCATCGCGATCAACCTGAGCTCCGCCTTCCACACCACCCGCCTGGCCCTGCCGGGCATGAAGGCCAAGGGCTGGGGCCGCATCATCAACGTCGCCTCCACCCACGGCCTGGTGGCCTCGGCGCAGAAGTCGGCCTATGTGGCCGCCAAGCACGGCATCGTCGGTTTCACGAAGAGCGTGGCGCTGGAAACCGCCACCACCGGCGTGACCGTCAACGCGATCTGCCCCGGCTGGGTGCTGACGCCGCTGGTGCAAAAGCAGGTCGATGCCCGCGCCGCTGCCGATGGCGTCAGCATCGACGAGGCCAAGAAGCGGCTGCTGGCGGAGAAGCAGCCTTCGCTGCAGTTCACCACCCCGGAGGAACTGGGCGAACTGGCCGTCTTCATGTGTTCCGATGCCGCTGCGAACGTGCGCGGCCAGGCCTGGGCCATGGACGGCGGCTGGACCGCGCAGTAGCCATGCGGTCAGAGCGGGCCGAGCGCCGGGCCGCCCCAAGCCGGCCCGCATCCCCTCGGGGGATCGCTCGACGTACCCGTCGAGCGAGGGGCTCCATCATTTGGTCATCACGACCACGCCGTTGACCGAGACGCTGACCGTCGCCTTGCCGGCCTCGACCGGCAGGGCCTCGTCGGCCATGCCGGCGGCCTTCATCCGCATCATCGAGGGCGCGGCCATCGGCATCGGTCCGGAGTCGGCCGTGTTGACGCTGACTTCGCCGATCTGGTAGCCGGAGAAGCCGAACTGGCGCGCATAGTCGGCCGCGCGCAGCTTGTAGCGTGCGATCGCCTGAGCCACGACCTCGCCCTCGACCTTCTCGCGCGCCTCGCGCGACAGGCTGTAGCCGACGCGGGCAATGCTCATCGTCGCGATGCGGCCGCTCAGCTGGGCGATCGCCGCCGTGTCCTTGCCCTCGACCTGCAGCTCGGCCGTGCCCTGCCAGCCATTGATCTGGCCGGTCTTGGGCGCATAGCGCGGGTAGAGCGCGAAATTGCCGGTCTGCACCTCGACCTGGCCCGGCTTGGCGATCTTGCGCGCCTCGGCCAGCGCGGCGTCCAACGCCTGCTTCAGCGCACTCTGCACCTGGGCCGCGTCGGTACCTTCCTTGGTGGTCGTGAAGCTGACGCCCAGCACATCACGGGTCACTTCCTGGCTTGCGGTGGCGCTCAGGTTCAGCGCGTTCTGGCGCGGTGCCTCGGCCTGGGCCAGCACGGGCGCCAGGGTCATCAAGGCCAGTGCGACCATGGTTTTGCGTGTCATCGATCTCCCTCAATCGGTTGGTGAACCCTGAGCTTAGCGGTGCGCGCCAGCTATCCGTTGACAAGGAAACATCTGCTCACAGTCCGCGCGGCCAAAGATGTAACAGCGGGCCAAAGCCCTGCAAAATGCCGCTGTTACAAATTCAGGAGTGGCCATGAACACCAGCGCCCAGACCCGGCCCAATCGCATTTTGGTCGTTGACGACGACGCGCGCATCCGCGATCTGCTGCGCCGTTATCTGACCCAGGAAGGCTTCGAAGTCCTGCTGGCCGAGGACGGCAAGGCGCTCAACAAGCAGCTGACCCGCGAGACCGTGGACCTGATGGTGCTGGACCTGATGCTGCCCGGCGAGGACGGCCTGTCGATCTGCCGCCGCCTGCGCGCCGCCAACGACAACACCCCCATCATCATGCTGACCGCCAAGGTCGAGGAAGTGGACCGCATCGTCGGCCTCGAGGTCGGCGCCGACGACTATCTGAGCAAGCCCTTCAATCCGCGCGAGTTGCTGGCCCGCATCAATGCGGTGCTGCGCCGCCGCCCGGCGATGGAGGCGCCCGGCGCCCCGTCCAAGGAGCCGATGACGGTGAGCTTTGGCCCCTTCGAGTTCGATCTGGCGATGCGCCGGCTGTCGAAGAATGGCGAGGCCCTGCCGCTGACCACCGGCGAGTTCTCGATGCTCAAGGCCCTGGTGCGCCATCCGCGCCAGCCGCTGAGCCGCGACAAGCTGGCCCAGCTGGCGCGCGGCCGTGAGTTCGAGCCTTTCGACCGCAGCCTGGACGTGCAGATCTCGCGTCTGCGCAAGCTGCTGGAAGCCGACCCGGCCCAGCCGCGCTACATCCAGACCGTCTGGGGGGTCGGCTATGTCTTCGTGCCCGATGATGTGAGCTGAGCGGGCGTCGCCGATGTCGCGCCCGCATCTCGCGCTGAATCTGTTCTGGCGCACTTTTGCGCTGCTGGCCCTGCTGCTGGTCGGCGGTGTGATGGCCTGGCAGCAGACCTTCAAGGCCCTGGAGGCCGAGCCGCGCGCGCTCGAATCGGCCCAGCAACTGGCCGGCCTGGTCAATCTCAGCCGCGCCGCGCTGGCCAATGCCGATGCGATCAACCGGGTCGCAGTGATCAGCTCGATCGCGCGCAGCGAAACGGTGCGGGTGCGCGTGGCCGAGCAGCACGACCGCTGGCAGCCCTATGACACCAGCCCTTTCGCCAAGCGCCTGGCCGCCGAGCTGCGCGGGCGCCTGGGCATAGACACCGTGGTGGCGCGCAGCGTCAACGGCGACGACGGGCTGTGGGTGCGCTTCAGCATCGACCGCGACAGCTACTGGCTGCAGACCAGCCCGGCCCCGCTGTCGGTGACGCTGAGCAGCAACTGGTGGTGGATCGTGATCGCGCTGGTGGCCACGGTGCTGGGCTCGGCCACGATCGCGCGGCTGATCAACCAGCCGCTGCGCGAACTGTCGATCGCGGCCGGCCGCATCCGCGAGGGCGAGTACGACTCGCGCCTGGACGAAAGCACCCGCACCAGCGAGATCCGCGAGGTCAATATGGGCTTCAACCGCATGGCCCGCGAGCTGGCCAAGATGGAGGAGGACCGCACCGTGATGCTGGCCGGCATCTCGCATGACCTGCGCACGCCGCTGGCGCGGCTGCGACTGGAGGCCGAGATGAGCGTCAGCGACGAGCTGGCACGCCAGTACATGGTGCAGGACATCGATCAGCTCGACGCCATCATCAACAAATTCATGGACTATGCCCGGCCCAGCGAGCTGCAGCTGCAGCCGCTGAACCTGGCTGAGCTGGTCGAGCGCGAGGCGCAGGCCTTCCGCGACCCGACCCAGCTGCGCATCGGCATCTTCATCCCGCCGGTGCTGAAGGTCTGGGCCGACGAGACCGAGCTGGGCCGCGTGTTGCTGAACATCTTCGAGAACGCGCGCCGCTATGGCCACGGTCCCGATGAGGCGGCCTGGGTCGAGGTCAGCGCCGAGCAGGAAGGCAACTCGGTGTTGCTGAAGGTGCGCGACCACGGCCCCGGCGTGCCGCCGGACAAGCTGGCACGGCTGACCACGCCCTTCTTCCGCGGCGACGCGGCCCGCACCGCCGCCACCGGCGCCGGCCTGGGCCTGGCCATCGTCGAGAAATCGCTGCAGCGCATCGGCGGCCAGCTGGCGCTGAGCAATGCCCAGGGCGGCGGCCTGCTGACCCAGATCAGGCTGCAGCGGGCGAGTTAGCCTGCAGCAGACAGACGGCGCGTGCCTCGATGGCCCGGCCCTCGCCCACCGGCCCCATCTTCTCGGCCGTCTTGGCCTTCACATTGATCTGGTCCATCTCGATGCCGAGAACCTCGGCCAGGCGCGCCCGCATCGCCGGGATGTGCGGCGCCATCTTGGGCGCCTGCGCGACGATCGTGCTGTCCAGATTGACGATCTCCCAGCCGGCCGCGCGCACGCGGCGGTAGGCCTCGGCCAGCAGCAACATCGAATCGGCGCCCTTGAATTCGGCCGCAGTGTCGGGGAAAAGCTTGCCGATATCGCCCAGCGCGGCCGCGCCGAGCAAGGCGTCGGTCAGCGCATGGGCCAGCGCGTCGGCGTCGGAATGGCCCAAGAGGCCGTGGCTGTGCGGGATGGTGACGCCGCCGAGTATCAAGGGGCGGTCGGCGACGAGGGCGTGGGTGTCCCAGCCTTCACCGATGCGTAACATAATGCGGGCCATTTTGGGCGGCTCTCAAAGGAAGAGGACGGAGAGCTTAGCGTGCTTTGCGCGCGCCCCGGCCTCGGCTAACAAAGAATCCAAACGTCCATGCCCCTCCAGGCTCTGCTCTGCTGTGCGTTGATGCTGCTGTTGCCGGTATCGACCCTGGCCACACCTGCAACGACCGAACGGCCGCGCATCGGCCTGGTCTTGTCCGGCGGCGGTGCGCGCGGCATGGCCCATATCGGCGTGCTGCGGGCGCTCGAGCGGCTGCGCGTGCCGGTGGATCTGATCGTCGGCACCAGCATGGGCGCGGTGGTCGGGGGAGCCTATGCCTCGGGCCGCAGCGTCGAGGAGCTCGAAGCCTTTGTGCACGGCGCCGACTGGGATGCCATCCTGGCCGACCGGCCGCAGCGCCGTTCGCTGAGCTTCACGCGACGCGAGGAAGACCTCGCCGTGCCCTCGCGCATCGAGCTGAACGTGGGCCTGCAAGGCGCCAGCCTGCCGCCGGCGGCCGCCGGCAATAGCGCGCTGGAGCATGCGCTGGAGCAGCTGGTGACCGGCGCGCGCGCCGAGCTGCCCAGCAGCCGCCTGGCCCTGCCCTTTCGCGCGCTGGCCACCGATCTGCTCAGCGGCGAGCTGCAGCAGATGGCCGACACGCCGCTCTTCCTCGCGCTGCGGGCCTCGATGGCGGTGCCCGGGGTGTTCGCCCCGGTGCGTATCCAGGGCCGGCCTCTGGTCGACGGCGGCCTGGTGCGCAATCTGGGCGTGGACATCGCCCGCAGCATGGGCGCCGACATCATCATCGCGGTCAATGTCGGCTCGCCGCTGCTGGAGGAGCGCGAGCTGAGCAGCGCCATCGGCGTGGCCAACCAGATGATCCAGATCCTGACCGAGCAGAACGTCGCGCGCTCGCTGAAAGAGCTGCGGGCCAACGATGTGCTGATCGACCCCCAGCTTGATGGCATCGGCTTCATGGACTTCAGCCGCCGCGAGCTGGCGCTGGAGGCCGGTGAGCGCTCGACCCTGGCCACGCAGGAACGGCTGGCGGCGCTGGCGCTGAGCGAGGCCGACTATGCCGACTACCGGCGCGCCCGGCTGCAACAGGCCGCGCCGGTGCTGGCGGCCGACGACGCGCTGCCGCTGGGCGAGCTGCGCATCGAGGGCACGCGGCGCACCCAGGTGCCGGCGCTGAAGGGCCAGCTGCAGCATCTGCTGGGCCTGGCGCCGGGCACGCCGGTGACCCAGGCCCAGGCCGAGCAGGCGGCAACCGCGCTCTATGGCAGCGGCGAGTTCGAGCGCGTCGATGCGCAAAGCGTCGAGCGCGAGGGGCGGCGCGATATCACGCTGCGGGTCAGCGAGGCCGACTGGGCCTTCAGCCGCCTGCGCCTGGGCCTGGATCTCTACAGCAATTTCGACGACACCAACCGCTTCTCCGTCGTCGCGATGCACCACCTCGGCTGGCTCAACCGCTGGGGCGCCGAGCTGCGCAGCACGCTGCGCCTGGGCGCCCATCGCGAGCTGAGCACCGAACTGATGCAGCCGCTGGGCGCGGGCTCGCCCTGGTTTGTCGCGCCCGCCCTGCGCTCCGAGAGCAGCGATGCCGATCTGTTCCAGGAGGGCCGGCGCATCGGCCGCTATGCCTACAGCAGCAGCCGCAACGAGGTGGCGCTGGGCCGGCGCCTGGGCAACTGGGGCGATGTGCGCCTGGGCTTTGGCGGCCTGAGCAACCGCGTGCGCATGCTGGTGCCCGAGGATCTCTTGCAGGGCCAGCAGCGCCAGCGCTTTGGCACCGTCTATGGCCAGCTGCGCGTCGACAGCCTGGACTCGGTCGCCTTCCCCAGCCGCGGCCAGCTGCTGGACCTGCGCCTGGACCTGCTGCACTCGGACGTGGAAGGGGGCTCGATGCAGCTGGGGCTGGCGGCGATGAGCGCCTTTCAGTGGCGCGCCTGGGCCGGCCATGTCTATCTGGAGCTGGCGCACGGCAGCTATGGCAGCGATCGCAGCCTGGGTGGTTTTCTGCGCCTGTCGGGCAGCCCGGATGCCTCGCTGCAGGGCCAGAACATCGCGCTGGCCCGGCTGGTGATGGCCAAGCGCATCGGCCAGATGCCGCTGGGCCTGGGCCAGGCCGTGCGGGCCGGCTTCTCGCTGGAGGCCGGTGGGGGCGTGCAGCGCGGCCAGATCGTCGGCCCCGGCGACCTGAAGATGGCCGCCAGCGGCTTTCTGGCCATCGACACCCGCTTCGGCCCCTTCTACTTCGCGCTGGGCCATACCCGCGAAGGCCCCAGCGCGGTCTACCTCTTCCTCGGCCCGGTGTTCCGCTAGGGTTCGGGCGGCGCTACCGCCGGCAGCAAAAGACGACACCTTGGCTGCCGCTGTGGCATTCAGGCGTCAGGCCGACAACACTCGGCCCCGCCATGACACTGACCAAGCTGCTCCTCCCCCCCGCCCGCTGGCCGGCCACACTGCGGCTGCGCCGCCGCCATGGCCTGCTGCTCAGCGGGGCCTTGCTGACGCTGATGGCCTGCAGCAGCGCCGAGCGCGCGGGCCAACTGCCCTGTCTGAAAGCGCAGCTGGGCCGCTTCAGCGCCAAGCTCGTGCTGAGCTGGCATTGCAAGGCCGACAGCGCACCGGCCGGCCCCAGCGTCCCCAGGCTCAGCGCCGCATCGCGGTGAACTGCGAGAACTCCCAGGAGCGCAGCCCCAGCAGCAAGGTGTAGCCGTCGCGCAGCGCCGGCTGCAGGCGCTGGTCGTCCTGATGCAGGCGCGCCAGCTCGGCGGCCAGCTGCTGGATCTTCTGCACCAGCTCCTGCGCGCTCGGGTCGGTCAGCCGGCCGTGCACGCACAGCATGGTCTCTCCGGGCCCGTCGAAGCGGCCGGCGAAATAGTCGCCGACCACATGCTGGCGCATCAGCTGCTGGACCGGCCCGTCGGGCAGCCAGCGGAACGCGCGCGAGACACGCAGCCGGTAGCGGTTCAGCGGCTTCAGCTCGATCAGCGCGAGTCGGTCCAGCTTGAGCAGATAGCCGATGCACTCGGCCTCGCTGATCGCATAGGTCTCGATGATCTGCTCCAGGGTCCAATGCCCGAGGCAACAGGTCGCCACCATCAGCAGCTTGGCATCGGCCACCAGCGCCCGCTCCTGGGCTAGGGTCAGCGTGTCGGACTGCGGCGCCGCATCGGCCGCCTGGCGCAACACATCCTCCAGCGCCACGCCGATCACCTTGCAGACCTGGGCCAGACGCGACAAGCTCATATCGCCTTGCGAGAACATGCGCTTGATGCTGGACTCGCTGAGATCGAGCCGCTCGGCCAGGCCGCGATAAGTCATATTGGCCGCGCGCATTTCACTGCGCAGCACCTGCAACAACAGCTCCGGACTGCTCATCTCCACCCTCCCCGCCCTGGTCTTGCATGGGCACAAGTATCGTTTTTCGCCACACAGCGGACCGAACTATGCCACTTGCCAGAGTCAACTGGCAGTTTCCCGAGGCCCCGAGGACACTGCGTTCCGTCGTGAACCCGCAGCGGGTCACAGGCAGAACAAACCCAAGGAGTAGTGCCCCATGAAATCCCCCGTTCGCTATGCTTTCGCCGCCTTCGCCACAGCCACCGCCTTGCTGGCCGCCGGCGCCGCCTCGGCCCAGTCGTCCAGCAACACCGGCCCGAGCATGTATGCCGGCGCCAGCCTCGGCCTGTCCAACAAGTACGACATCGGCTGCCAGACCGGCGTCAAGTGCGACAAGACCGCCAAGACCGGCGGCAAGATCTTCGGCGGCTATATGTTCGACGAGACCTTCGGCGTCGAGGCGATGGGCTTTGGCATCAAGAGCGGCATCGGCAGCCTGAAGAACCAGGCCAATGTGCTGGTGCCCGGCTCGGTCAATCTGCGCGGCCTGGGCGTCAGCGGTGTGGCCGCCTACAACGCCGGCCCCTTCGCACTGAAGGGCCGTCTGGGCGTGGCCTACACCCAGGCCAAGTCCTACGCGGGTGCCACGAGCAAGAAGTCCAGCATGCAGCCGCTGATCGGCGCCGGCGTCAGCTATGCGCTGACCGAGCAGATCGCGCTGAATGCCGATTGGGACCGCATCTCGGCCAAGTACGGCAGCAACAAGGTCAAGACCCATGCCGATATGTTCTCGGTGGGCCTGAGCTACAAGTTCTGAGCCTGCGCTGAGTGCAAGTCAAACGCCCCGCATGCGGGGCGTTTCTCATCGTGTGCTGAGCGTCAGTGACGGGTCACGACCAGCGGCGCGCCGCGGGTCACGATCAGGGTGTGCTCGAACTGGGCCGACAGATTGCCCTTGATGCCCGACAGGGTCCAGCCATCGGCCTGCTCGTCGACCATCGTGCTCTTGGTCGACAGAAAGGGCTCGATCGTGATCACCATGCCCTCGGTCAGCACGCGGGTGTCGCTGGCGTCGAAATAGCCGGGAATGTACTTCGGCTCCTCATGCAGCGAGCGGCCGACGCCGTGGCTGCACAGGTTCTCGATGATCTTGAAGCGGTGGGCCTTGGCCACGCGCTCGATCGCATGGCCGATGCGGTTGAGCCTGGCGCCATGGCGCACCTCCTTCAGCGCCTGCTCCAGCGCATAGCGGGCGGCGAACACCAGCTGGGTCTTGGTCGGCGTGGTCGGCGGCACGACGCGGGTGCCGCCGGTGTCGGCGAAGTAGCCGCCCAGCTCGGCCGAGACATCGATATTGACGACATCGCCCTTGGCAATCACCCGCTCACCGGGAATGCCGTGCGCGGCCTGCTCGTTGATGCTGATGCAGGTGGCGCCGGGGAAGTTGTAGCTGGTGGCCGGGGCCGACCTGGCGCCGAACTCGGCCAGCCACAGCGCGCCCATCTCGTCGAGCTCACGGGGCGTGAGGCCCGGCTTGATCGCATCGAGCATGCGGTTCAGCACGCTGGAGACGGCATGGCCGGCGGCCTTCAAGCCGGCGATATCGGCGTCGGTTTCTACGGTCATGCTCGGGTCCTTAGCAGGCGTTCGGCCAGGGCAAAATCCGCCGGCCAGGTGACTTTGAAATTTTCCATCGGGCTCTCGACCAACAGCGGCTGATGGCCCAGCGCCTCGATGGCACTGGCCTCATCGGTGATGCCCTCGCCGCCGCCGGCCAGCGCCGGTTTCAGCAGGCCCAGGCGGAACATCTGCGGCGTCTGCGCGGCCCATTTGGCGCTGCGGTCCACCGTGTTCATCACGCGGCCGTGGCTGCTCTGCTTCAGAGTGTCGGCCAGCGGCATCGCCAGCAAGCCGCCGACCTCGTCATCGGCGCAGGCCGCGATCAAGGCCTCGACCCACTCGGGCCGCAGCAGGCAGCGCGCCGCGTCATGCACCAGCACCCAATCATGCGCCTGGGCGCCGCGCGCAAGCAGCTCGTCCAGACCGTTGGCAACGCTCTCGGCCCGGCTCGCACCGCCGCAGCGCGCCACCCAGCCGTCGAAGCCCGGCACAGCCGTCTCGAATTGATCATCCTCGGGCGACAGCACCACCAGCGTGGCGGCAAGACCTGACACTTTGGCCAGCGCCTCCAAGGTATGGGCCATCATCGCCCGCCCGGCCAGCGGCACATACTGCTTCGGGCCGTCGGCGCCCGAGCGCGCGCCGACGCCGGCGGCCGGCACCAGCGCATAGCAGCGCGGCTGCAGGCCTATTGCGTAATTGCTCATCGCGGCATTTTAAGCGGGGGGCTCACATCAAGCAGTAATCGACCGGCTGCAGCGCCGGCGGCGGCGCGTTATCGCCCAGGGCCTGGCGCATATCGATCTCGATGCTGCGGCAGATCGCGTCCAGCGGCAGGTCGTTGGACAGCAGGCCGAACGGTTCCTCGATCTCGTCGCCCAGCGCATCCAGGCCGAAGAAGGTGTAGGCCACGATGGCGACGACGAAGGGCGTCATTGGGCCGATGCTGTCGACCAGGCCGAAGGGCAGCAGAAAACAGTACAGATAGGCGGTGCGGTGCAGCAGCAGGCTGTAGGAAAAAGGCAGCGGCGAGCTCTTGATGCGCTCGCAGGCCGCGCCGGCTGCCGTGATCGCCGACAGCGTGGCATCGAGCTGGGCCGCCCGCACGCTGTCCACCAGCCCCTGCTCGCGGGCCTGCTTCAGGTCGGCCCCCATGGCCAGCATCAGCGCGGCGGATTTATTGACCGCCGGGGTCAGGGCTTGCCATTCGGTCGGCCGCAGCCAGGCCTGCACCTCGCCAGCGCGGTCCTGGGTGCCACGCAGCTGATGCTTCAGCGCCTGGGCAAAGGCGATGGCGCGCAGGATCAAGCGGGTCCGCACATCATCCAGCTGGCCCAGCGTCGGCTGCCCCGGCAGATCGATCAGGCTGAGCGCCTGGCGGGCCAGGTTGCGGCTGCGCAGCAGCAGGTCGCCCCAGAGCTTGCGCGCCTCCCAGTAGCGGTCGTAGCAGGCGTTGTTGCGAAAGCCCAGGAAGATCGCCAGCGGCAGGCCCATCAAGGTGAACGGGATCGTCGTGACGATGACTTTGTGCTCGAAGAAGATGCCGTGCGTGACGGTCACCAGCACCGCCAGCGCGATATTGGCCAGCAGCGGGCCGCGGATCTGCTTCAGGATGGAGCCGCGCAGCACGAAGAACAGGCGCAGGCCCGAGGGGCGGTCGCGAACAATCATGGGGCGTCGGTGCGCATCGTGCCCTGGCGCAGATAGCGCGTGTGCCAGGCAAAGGCCTCATCCAGCAGATGCGGTGTGTGCAGGCCCGGAGCACCGGCGCGAGCGCGCGCCACATAGTCGCGCAGCGCGGGACGGTAGTCGGGATGGGCGCAGCGCTCGATCACGAGGGTCGCCCGCTCCTTGGGCGACAGGCCGCGCAGATCGGCCAGGCCGTGCTCGGTGACGATGATCTGCACATCGTGCTCGGTGTGGTCCACATGCGAGACCATGGGCACGATGCAGGAGATTGCGCCGTCCTTGGCGGTGGACGGCGTCATGAAGATGGACAGATAGGCGTTGCGGGCAAAGTCGCCCGAGCCGCCGATGCCGTTCATGATGCTGCTGCCCATGATGTGGGTGGAGTTGACATTGCCGTAGATGTCGGCTTCTATCATCGCGTTCATCGCGATCAGGCCCAGACGCCGTATCAGCTCGGGGTGATTGCTGATCTCCTGCGGACGCAGGAGGATGCGCGAGCGGTAGAACTCGATATGGGCTTCAAACTCGGCCGCTGCGGCCGGGCTCAGCGACAACGCGGTGGCCGAGGCAAAGCTCAGCTTGCCCGAGCGCAGCATTGCCAGCATGCCGTCCTGCAGCACCTCGGTATAGGCCGTCAGTCCCTCGAACGGCCCCGCGTTGAGCCCGTCCAGCACCGCATTGGCGATATTGCCGACGCCCGATTGCAGCGGCAGCAGGGCCGGCGTCAGCCGCCCGCGCTGGACCTCCTGCTGCAGGAACTCGATCAGATGGCCGGCGATCGAGCGCGAGACCGCATCGGGCTCGGCGAAGACGCTGTTGCGGTCGCCCTGCCCGGTCTCGACCACGGCCACCACCTTGCTCAGATCGCAGCGCAACCAGGGCTCGCCGATGCGGTCGCTGACCTGGGTCAGCGGGATCGGCACCCGGTGCGGCGGCCGCTCGGTGCCGTAATAGATGTCGTGCATGCCCTCCAGCGCGGCCGGCTGGCGGTGGTTGACCTCGAGGATGATCTTGTCGGCCTGGTCCAGCCAGGTCTTGTTATTGCCCACCGATGTGGACGGGATCAAGCGGCCGTCCGGCAGGATGCCGGCCACTTCGATCACCGCGACGTCCAGCTTGCCGAAGAAGCCGAACCAGACGTACTGGGCCACATGACTCAGATGGATGTCGGTGTACTCCATCTCGCCGGCATTGATGCGCTTGCGGCTGGTCGGGTCGGACTGGTAGGGCAGGCGCATCTCGACGCCGTTGACCTTGGCCAGCGCGCCATCGAGCTCGGGCGCGGTCGAAGCGCCGGTCCACAGGCCGATGCGGAACTCCCGCCCGGCCGCGTTCTCGGCGGCAATGCGCGCGGCCAGCGCCTGCGGCACGGCCTTGGGGTAGCCGGCACCGGTGAAGCCGCTCATGCCCACATGGGCACCGGCCGGTATCAGCGCGGCGGCGGCCTCGGCCGACATCAGGCGCTGTAGCAGCAGCGGGTTCTGGATACGAGAGACAGACAAAGGCATGGAGGACAATCGGGCAGCGGCGGCAATGCCGCGCAGCTTAGCCCAATCCCAGGGTTAACACTGATTTTCCTGGCAATCCTCGCGATGCGCATTCAAGACATTCAACACCGCCTGCACACCCTGGGCGCCAAGCCGCCTCATGTGCAGCGGCTGCTGCGGCACTGGGTGCAGGCCCTGCCACTGGACCAGGGCCGGCGCGCCATCGAGGACTTCCTGCCGCTGACGGTGCGCGAGGCCCTGCCGGCGCTGATGGCTGAGTTGCAGGGCTTGGCCAGGCTGCGCTCCAGCCACCCCGGCGAGGACGGCTCGGCCCGGCTGCTGGTCGATCTCGTCGATGGCCAGATGGTCGAGAGCGTGCTGCTGCCGCGCGACGGACTCTGTGTGTCCTCCCAGGTCGGCTGCGCGGTCGGTTGCCAGTTCTGCATGACCGGGCGCGACGGGCTGGTGCGCCAGGTGACGAGCGGCGAGATCGTCGCCCAGGTGGCACTGGCGCGCACGCTGCGACCGGTCAAGAAGGTGGTGTTCATGGGCATGGGTGAGCCGGCACACAACCTCGACAACGTCATCGAAGCGATCGAGCTGCTGGGCACGGCCGGCAATATCGGCCACAAGAACCTGGTGTTCTCGACCGTCGGCGACCCGCGCGTGTTCGAGCGCCTGCTCGAATGCTCGGTCAAGCCGGCGCTGGCGCTGAGCCTGCACACCAGCAAAGCCGCGCTGCGTGAACAGTTGCTGCCGCGCGCGCCGCGGCTGACGCCACAGCAACTGGTCGAGGCCGGCGAAGCCTATGCCCGCGCCAGCGGCTATCCGATCCAGTACCAATGGACCCTGCTGGACGGCATCAACGACGGCGAGGACGAGCTGGACGGCATCGTCGCGCTGCTGAAGGGCAAGTTCGGCCTGCTGAACATGATTCCCTACAACAGCGTGCCCGAGCTGCCCTTCACCCGCCCCAGCTGGGACAAGGCCCGGGACATCGCCCGGCGCCTGCATCAGCGCGGCGTGCTGACCAAATTGCGCGATTCGGCCGGCCAGGATGTCGACGGCGGCTGCGGCCAGCTGCGCGCGCGCGCCGAGGCGCCCATCAAACTGCCGGGCCGCAAGATCGCGATCCAGCCTGCCGATAAAATCGCCAACCAATAACACCAACCCCGACAGCACCAACCGCTGCCCCCCGATGTCCCACCCGACGAACGACGAAGCCCAAAAACCCCATAACTTCCTGCGCGCCATCATCGAGCGCGATCTCGAAGGCCAGGGGCAGCTGCAGGGCGAGCGCCGTTTTGCCGGCAGCCCGGGCGATGCCCAGCACCACGGCGCCGGCCCGCTGGACCCGGCCAAGATCCGCACCCGCTTCCCGCCCGAGCCCAACGGCTATCTGCACGTCGGCCATGCCAAGGCCATCTGCCTGAATTTCGGTCTGGCGCGCGACTATGGCGGCATCTGCCATCTGCGCTTCGACGACACCAACCCGGAGAAGGAAGAGCAGGAATACGTCGACGCGATCAAGGAGATGGTGGCCTGGCTGGGCTGGAGCTGGGATGCCGAGTCCGAGGGCAAGACCACCTCGCACCTGTTCTACGCCAGCAACTACTTCGACTTCATGTACCGCGCGGCCGAGCACCTGATCACGGCCGGCGACGCCTATGTCGACGAGCAGACGCCGGAGCAGATGCGTGCGAACCGCGGCGACTTCACCACGCCCGGCACCAACAGCCCCTTCCGCGAGCGCTCGCCGGCAGAAAACCTGGCGCGCTTCCGCGAGATGCGTGACGGCAAACACCCGGACGGGGCTATGGTGCTGCGCGCCAAGATCGATATGGCCTCGCCCAATATCAATCTGCGCGACCCGGCGCTGTACCGCATCCGCCGCGCCACCCACCACAACACCGGCGACACCTGGTGCATCTACCCGATGTACACCTACGCCCACCCGATCGAGGACGCGCTGGAGCGCATCACCCACTCGATCTGCACGCTGGAGTTCGAGGATCAGCGCCCCTTCTACGACTGGCTGCTCGAGCACCTGGCCGATGGCGGCATGCTGGCCCGTCCCCTGCCCCGCCAGTACGAGTTCGGCCGCCTGAACCTCAGCTATGTGGTCACCAGCAAGCGCAAGCTGCGCCAGCTGGTCGAGGAAGGCCATGTGACCGGCTGGGACGACCCCCGCATGCCGACCCTGGTGGGCATGCGCCGACGCGGCTACACGCCCGAGAGCATCCGCGCGATGGTGGACGGCTCCGGCACCACCAAGACCAATAGCTGGCTGGACTACTCGGTGCTGGACGGCTATCTGCGCGCCGATCTGGAAGGCAAGGCAGCGCGCGCCAGCGTGGTGCTGGAGCCGCTCAAGCTGAAGCTGACCAACTTCGCCGAGATCTTCGGCTCGCTGGAACACCGTGAGCCTTGCCACGCCCCGGCCCACCCGCATCTGCCCGAGCTGGGCCAGCGCGACTTCACCTTCGGCCCCGAGCTGTGGGTCGAGCGCGAGGACTTCATGGAGGTGCCCAGCAAGGGCTACCACCGCCTGTTCCCGGGCAACAAGACGCGGCTCAAGTACGGCTATGTGGTCGAGTGCACGGGCTGCGAGAAAGATGCGGACGGCAATATCACCGCAGTGCTGGCCAGCATCGTGCCCGACACCAAGAGCGGCACGCCGGGCGCCGATGCGATCAAGGTCAAGGGCGTGATCACCTGGGTCGGCGCCCACGAGGCCGTTGCGGCCGAGGTGCGGCTGTACGACCGCCTGTTCACCGTGCCGCAGCCGGGCGCGGGCGATATCGACTTCATCACCGAGATCAACCCGAACAGCTGCAAGATCGTCCAGGCCTATCTGGAGCCCTCACTGGCCGCAGTGCCGGCCGGCACCCACTTCCAGTTCGAGCGCCACGGCTACTTCATCGCCGACTCGGTCGACCACCAAGCCGGCAAGCCGGTCTTCAACAAGGTCACCGGGCTGCGGGACGGCTGGGGCAAGTAAGAAGCACGGCGGGCGTCGCGTACTCCCGCCCGATCACGGTGCGGGCAAACAGATAGTTGGTCAGCGCCCGCGGGCTCAGCTGGTCCAGCGCCACATTGCCGCGCTCATCGCAGGGAAAGGCCAAGGCCTTGCCGGTGTCGAACAGAGACTGAAAGCGCAGTTCGCAAGGGCTGGCCGAAGCGGTTTGATCCATGAGCCGACTCCTGATGCAATGGGTAGATGGCTCAAGCCTAGGCGCCGTGCACCGCAGCGCCCGTGCATAGTGCGCAATCCGGCGCCGCAGCCCGCGCAAGCGGGGGGCCAGGCGCCATGATTTCACACCAGCGCGCCCTTTCAACCTTTCAGCTGAGCCCCACGGGCCAGGGTTTCAACGCGTGCCTGGTAGCGCGGGAAGAACACCAGACGCGGCGCGCTGTAATGAATCACAAACAGCTCGCCATTGCGTACTGCACCATAGGCCAGGCCGCGCATCGGCACATCGTCGATCTTGCGGTTCAGCGAGTACTCGAAGCGAAAGCCCTTTGCGCCCAGGAACTCAGTCGGCTCCAGCTTGTCGAGCTGGAAGCTCGAGCCATCGCGGGTCAGCATGGCCTGGTAGAGCGCCACCACATCGGCCGGCTGCATCGAGGCCTTGAAGTTCAGCGGCTTTTGGCTCTTGGCCTCATCGGGTAGCTTGGCAATCGCCTGGCCATCCTTGATGCCCACATAGAACTGCAAGGCGTCGATGGTCACGCCCTCGACGGTCCAGGTCGGTGTGTCATTGCCGAAGCCCCGTTCAAACTGGTTCCAGGCGGTGTCCAGCTTCAGCGCCAGTCGGTTGCCGACCAGTGCGTCACCGGTCGCCACCTTGCTGACGGCCGCGCAGCCCGACAGCAGCAGCACCAGGGTCGCGGCGGCCAGCAGGCCGGACAGATTCTTGTTCTTCATCACAGAAAACTCCCTCACAGAAAACTCTTGATTAAGGCCGCATCGGCGGCCTCAGGGGCTAGTTCGACATAGCGGCCAAAGGCCTGACGGGCTCGATCCGGCTGCTCGCGGCCCTGGTACAGATAGCCCAGGGCGCGGTGCAACTGCGCCGGCTCCTGGCCCAGTTGCAGGGCCTGCTCAAAGTCCTGCAGCGCACGGTCACCGTCATCGCCGGCAGCGCGCTGGCGGCGCGTCTCGCCACGGAAATACAGCAGGTCGCTGCGCTGCGGCGAGCGTGCGATCAGCCGGTCCAGCAACACCAGGGTTTCGCCGTGCTGGCCGCGTCGCAGCTCGTCTTCGAGCATCATCTGCTGCAGGCCAGCTAGGCGGCCGCTCAGCTCGGCGGCGCCGACGAAACCGCCGCTATCGGCCGCCGCCAGCTGGGCCAGCGTGGCGCTGCGCTCGTCGGACGGCGGATGGGTCGCGAACATCGGGCTGGACTTGGCCGGCTCATGGGCGGCGGCGGCCTCAGCGCGCAGATGATCCCAGACCTTGCTGGCCTCGCGGGTGTCATAGCCGGCCTTGCGCATCAGCTCCAGACCGATGCGATCCGCCTCGCGCTCCTGGTCTCGCGAGAAGCCGAAGGCGCCGGCCAGCGAGGCCATCTGCCCGACCAGGCCCACCACGCCGAACATACCCATGAACATGCCGAAGGCGCTGCGCGCCTTGACATCGCGCAGGCGCTCCAAGGTATGGCGCTGCATATAGTGGCCGATCTCATGGCCGATCACCGCCGCCAGCTGGGCCTCGTTGTCGACCCGCAGCAGCAGGCCGCTCCAGATCTGCATCATGCCGTTGGGCGCCATGCTGGCATTGAAGAAAGGGGTGCGCACCGGGTAGACGCGCACATCGGCGCAATGCTCGCCGCCGAGCTTGCAGGCCATGTCCTGCAGATAGTCGCGCAGCGGCGCATCGCGCAGCATGAAGGGGCTGCGGCGCAGCCGGGTCTCCTCGCGGTCCATCATGGCCCAGAGCCCGCCCTCGTCGCTGCCGGGCTCGGGTTTGCTGAAGCGCGAAGGCGCCAACCAGGCACTGCCCTGGGCCTGAGCGGCGCAGTGCGCGCAGCCGGCGCCCAGGGCCGCCAAAAGGCTGCGGCGCCTCATTGCACCTTGGGGAAGCCGGCCAGCAAGGCCTCGATCGACTCGGTCGCCGACTCCGCCTCACGCAAGTCCCCGCTGGCACGCGCCAGACGGTTGAACCACATCACTTGGCCGCTGTTCAGATCCACCAGCGAGGCATAGCCGGTCTGCACACCGCCGGTCAGACCGATACCCAGGATGGCCAGACCGACCATCGCCATCTTGCGCTCGGCGCTGGCATAGCTGTCGCGCACCCAGACAAAGAGGCCGTACTGCGCGCCGGTCTTGGCCTGCAACTGCTTCATCGCGTCGCCAAAGCTCCAGTCCAGCTTGCCGTCCTTGGTCGGCAGCGCCCAGCCACCACCCATCGAGTGATGCAGGGCGATGGATCGTGCCACCGCCGCATGCAGGGCGATCGGCTCGGCGAACTCATCGGCGGCCGCCTCGCTCATCGGCTCGGCGCTGAAGCCGAGCTTGGTCGACTTGGCGGCCAGCGCGGTTTTCATGTGCCCGTGGGCGGCGGTCGTCCAGTCAGCCCGGGGCTCGTTGACCCCACCGGCCGACATTGAGAACAGCTCGACATCGACAGGCATCACTACCACCTTGGCGGCCTTGGCCAGTTGCGTGAAGCCCGGCGCCAGATTGGCGTTCTGTGCCAGCACGGCGCCCGAACTCACGGCCAGACCGATGGCCAGACCGGCCGCGGCCAGCACCGACTTGATGTCATTCCTCATTACAAACCCTCCCACTGATAACGTCGACAAGCGCCGGCGCTCTGGAGGCACCGGGCGATTTTTCAGATCTCACGGCGCGGGAATGTAACAGCTGGTCAGGGGCTCGTCCCTATGGTCGACCCTGCCCCACCCATCAGGGGGATAGACCGGCGACGCTCACAGCTCCGCCAGGTCCGCCATGCGCCGCACCTTGACCTTGCGGCCCTTGAGCTTGCCGTTGGACAGGCGCACGACCGCCTCGCGGGCGATGCTGCGCTCGACCGCCACATAGCTGTGGAACTCGGTCACATTGATCTTGCCGATCTGCTCGAAGGCATAGCCGGCCTCGCCGGTCAGCGCGCCGACGATGTCGCCGGGGCGGATCTTGTCCTTGCGGCCACCGAGGATCTGCAGGGTCTCCATCGGCGGTTGCATCACCGGGCCGGGCGTGGGCGTCAAGGTGTCCAGCGACTGCCAGCTCGACTCCTTGCCCAGCATCTGCTCGATGCGGCCGATGCGGCCCATCTCGTCCAGGCTGGCCAGCGTCAGCGCCAGGCCCTCGGCGCCGGCCCGGCCGGTGCGGCCGATGCGGTGCACATGGACCTCGGCATCGGGCGTGGTATCGACATTGATCACGCATTCCAGCTGGGCAATGTCAAGGCCGCGCGCCGCCACATCGGTGGCCACCAGCACCGAGCAGCTCTTGTTGGCGAACTGGATCAGCACCTGGTCGCGATCGCGCTGCTCCAGATCGCCGTGCAGAGCCATCGCGACAAAGCCCTGGCCTTGCAGCACATCGACCAGGTCGCGGCACTGCGCCTTGGTATTGCAGAAGGCGATCGTGCTGGCCGGGCGGAAATGGTTCAGCAGCAGCGACACCGCATGCAGGCGCTCGCTCTCGGCCACCTCGTAGGCCAGCTGGCGGATCTGCGCAGGGGCCCGGGTCACATCGCTGGCGCCGAGCTTCACTTCCTTGGGCTCGCGCATGAACTGCCGGCTCAGCTCAACGATGGCTTCCGGATAGGTGGCCGAGAACAGCAGGGTCTGGCGGGTCTTGGGCGCCTGCTTGGCGATGGTCTTGATGTCGTCGATGAAGCCCATGTCCAGCATGCGGTCGGCCTCGTCGAGCACCAGGGTGTTCAGCTTGCCCAGGCTCAGGCTGCCGCGCTCCAGGTGATCCATCACCCGGCCCGGCGTGCCCACCGCGATATGGCAGCCAAAGCCCAGGCTGTCCATCTGGGGCTTCATCGGCGAGCCGCCGCACAACGTCAGGATCTTGATATTGTCGGCCGCGCGCGCCAGCCGGCGGATCTCCTGCGTCACCTGATCGGCCAGCTCGCGGGTCGGGCACAGCACCAGGGTCTGCACGCGCAGGTCGGCTGCGTCCAGCCGATGCAGCAGTGACAGCGCGAAGGCGGCGGTCTTGCCGCTGCCGGTCTGGGCCTGGGCGATCACGTCCTGGCCGGCCAGGGCCAGCGGCAGGCTGGCGGCCTGGATAGCGGTCATCTGGGTGTAGCCGAGCTGGGCCAGATTGGCCTGCATCGCGGGGCTCAGCGGCAGCTGGGCAAAAGAGAGCTTGTCGTTTTGGGGGGCGTTCATCGACCGATTATCCCCTGCCCGACTGTCCGCCGGCCGTCCGGACAGCTGTCCGCGGACACCGAAGCTGCCAACACCCCGCGCATTAAGTCATTGATTTTCAATAATTTTCCCGTCCACTGGGGGCAGGCACGGGCTTTGCGATCAACAGCGGCATGATCCGCGACACCTCCGCCCAAGACCGTCCCCTGCCCCGCCGCTCGGGCCGACGCCGCCTGCTGATACTGGCCCTGCCCTTGATCGCCCTGGCGTCCGCTGTGGCGGTCTGGCCCTCGGTGCAGCGCCTGGCCGCCGGCCAGGCCTCGGTCAGCCTGTCGCGCCTGACCGTGGCCGTCGTGACCTTGGGGCCGCTGGTGCGCGATGTGGCCGGCGAGGGCCGGGTCGTCGCGGCCAACAGCCCGACGCTTTATGCCCCGCAGGCCGGCAGCCTGAGCCTGGAGGTGCGCGCCGGCGACGGCGTCAAGCGCGGCCAGCTGCTCGGCCGCATCGCCAGCCCCGAGCTGAGTGCCCGCCTGGCCCAGGAGCAAAGCAATGCCGACGCGATGCGTACCGAGCTGCTGCGCGCCGAGGTCCAGGCCCGCCAGCAGCGCGCCGCGCTGCAAAGCGCCTGGGAAAACGCCAAGATCGACCGGCAGACGGCGCAAAACCATCTGGCCCGCCAGACCCAGGCCTTCGAGGCCGGCGCCACCGCCGGCATGCAGGTCGAGCAGGCGCGCGACGCGCTGGAGAAGGCGCGCATCACGCTGGCCCAGGCCGAGTCCGGCCTCGGCCTGAGCGAGGCCAGCCTGAAGTTCGATGTCCAGGCCAAGCGCCAGGCGCTGGAGCGCCAGAACCTGTTGGTGCAGGACCTGCGGCGCCAGCTCGCCGAGCTGGAGCTGCGCTCGCCGGTGGACGGCCAGGTGGGCCAGCTGCTGGTGGCGCAGCGGGCGCAGGTGGCGCGCGACGCGCAGCTGCTCACCGTGGTCGACCTCTCGGCGCCGGAGCTGCAGATGCAGGTGGGCGAGAGCTTTGCCCGCGAGCTGGCGATCGGCATGCCCGGCGATATCAGCGGCAATGGTCGCAGTTGGCGCGGCCGGGTCAGCAGCATCTCGCCCGAGGTGGTCAACGGCGAGGTCGCGGCGCGGCTGCGCTTTGACGGCGAGGCGCCGGAGCAGCTGCGCCAGAACCAGCGCCTGTCGGTGCGCGTGCTGCTGGACAAGCGCGAGCAGGTGCTCGGCGTGGCGCGCGGCAGCTTTGCCGACGAGGCCGGCGGCACCCATGCCTATGTGGTGCGCGAGGGCGTGGCCGAGAAGGTGGCGGTGCGCCTGGGCGCGCGCAGCCTCGACAAGATCGAGATCCTGGCCGGCCTGAAGGCAGGCGACCGGGTCGTGATTGCCGGTGCCGACGCCTTCCAGGGCGCGGACCGGGTGACGATTGCCAACTGAAGGGACACAAGAAATGCTCAAGATGACCGGCCTGGCCAAGGTCTACCGCACCGAAATGGTCGAGACCTATGCGCTGCGCGACTTCAATCTGACCGTCAGGGAGGGCGAGTTCGTCGCCGTCACCGGCCCCTCGGGCTCGGGCAAGACCACCTTCCTGACCATTGCCGGCCTGCTCGAAGCGCACAGCAGCGGCCGCTACGAGCTCGACGGCGTCGACGTCAGCGGCCTCGGCGACGCGCAGCGCTCACGCCTGCGCAACGAGAAGATCGGCTTCATCTTCCAGGCCTTCAACCTGATCGGCGACCTCAATGTGGCCGACAACATCGAGGTGCCGCTGCGCTACCGCGGCTTCAACAGCGCCGAGCGGGCCCTGCGGGTGCGCGACTCGCTGGAGCGGGTCGGCCTGGCCTCGCGGGCCCGCCACTACCCGGCCGAGCTGTCGGGCGGCCAGCAGCAGCGCGTCGCGATCGCCCGCGCGCTGGCCGGCGGCCCGCGCCTGCTGCTGGCCGACGAGCCGACCGGCAACCTCGACAGCCAGATGGCCCGCAGCGTGATGGAGCTGCTGGAGGAGCTGCACCGCGAGGGCGCCACCATCGTGATGGTCACCCACGACCCCCAGCTGGCCGCCCGCGCCCAGCGCAATGTGCATGTGATCGACGGCCAGGTGGTCGACATCACCAGCGATCTGTCGACCCTGGAACGTCATGCGGCCTAAGACAGCAACGCTACTGCTGATGATGCTGGCGCTGCTGCCAGGTCTTGCCGGGGCGACCGAGGATCTGTTGCAGGCCTATGCCCAGGCCCGCGCCAGCGACCCGGTGCTGGCCGCCGCCGAGGCCGCGCGCGGCGGCACCCGCGAAGAACTCGGCCAGGCACGCGCGCCGCTGCTGCCGCACTGGACGCTGGCGTGGACCCAGGAGCACCAGCGCCTGGCGGGCGGCAGCGAGCAGCGCTCGCGCGAGCTGCAGCACCGCATCAGCCAGGTGCTGCTGGACTTCTCCCGCATGGCCCGGCTGCGCTCGGCCCAGGCGCGCGACGAGGGCCAGCAGGCCCTGCTGCAGGCGGCCCGGCAGGCCTTGCTGGTGCGGGTGGCCCAGGCTTACTTCGGCGTGCTGAGCGCCAGCGACGCGCTGGCCACCGTGCAGGCCAATGAAGACGCCTTCGCCCGCCAGGTCCAGCAGGCCCAGGCCCGCTTCGCGGCCGGCCTGGGCGCCCAGGTCGATATCGAACAGGCCCGCACCTACCACGCGCTGGCCCGCGCCAACACCGTGGCCGCGCGCAAGGCCCTGCTCGACGCCCGCGAAGCCCTGGCCGAGATCACCGGCAGCCCGCCCGGCCCTCTCAAGCCCCTGGCGCAGGACCTGGCCGCGCTGCCGCCCGAAGCGGCCGAGCGCGAGGCCTGGGTGACGCAGGCGCTGCGCGACAACCCGGCGCTGCGCGCCGAGCAACTGGCCCTGTCCGCCAGCGAGCAAGCGCTGGACGCGGCCCGCGCCGCCCATCTGCCGACCCTGAGCCTGGCGCTGGAGAGCGGCCGCCACTGGCCGCCGACCGCGGGCGCCGGTGCGGGCAGAAGCGACACCACGCTGGGCCTGAGCCTGAGCCTGCCGCTGTTCGCCGGCGGCGCCACCGAAGCACAGCGCCGCCAGGCCGCCTACCAGCGCGACGGCGCCCGCGAGGCGCTGGAGCAGCGCCGCCGCCGCGTGGTGCGCGAGACGCTGGCGCAGTTCGATGCGGTGCAACTGGGCGCCGCCCAGCTGGACAGCACCCGCAGCGCGGTCGAGGCCGCCGGCCGGGCCCTGGCCGCCACCCAGACCGGCCAGGAGCTGGGCACCCGCAGCATGACCGATCTGCTGCTGGCGATCCAGAACCAGGCCGCCGCCCAGGGCGCCTATTCCCAGGCCCGCCACCAGTTTGTGCTGGCCCGTCTGCAACTCCGGCAGGCGGCCGGCGCCATCGACGAAACCCACTTGGCAGCGGTCAACGCGCTGCTGCAGGAGTAGAAAAGAAAATGTTCAGCTACTACCTCACCCTGGCCCTGCGCAGCCTGCGGCGCAGCCCGGCCCTCAGCGCGCTGATGGTGATCGCGATCGCACTGGGCGTCGGCGCCTGCATGACCACCTTGACGGTGTTCCGCGTGCTGGCCGGCGACCCGATCCCGCACAAGAGCGCGCGGCTCTTCAATGTGCAGCTCGATGCCGAGAGCATGCGCGACTACACACCCGGCGAAGAGCCCGGCCTGCAGCTGACCCGCTTCGATGCCGAGGCCCTGCTGCGCGAGGCGCGCGGCGTGCACCAGGTGATGATGAGCGGCGGCGATGTGGCGCTGGACCCGGCCGGCTCGGGCCGCCCCGAGCAGACCCCGTTCAACGTGCGCGCGCGCTGGGCCAGCAGCGATTTCTTCGCGATGTTCGAGCCGCGCTTTCTGCAGGGCCAGGGCTGGAGCGCCGCCGATGACAGCGCCCAGGCCCGCGTCGCGGTGATCTCGCGCGAGCTCAGCGAGCGCCTGTTCGGCAGCAGCATGAGCGTCGGCAAGCTGCTGCGCATCGGCGACAAGGACCTGACCATCGTCGGCGTGCTCGACAGCTGGCGCCCGGCGCCCCACTTCTTCGACCTGACGCTGGGCGCCTACAGCGAGGCGGCCCAGGTCTATGCGCCGTTCCAGACCGCGATGGCGCTGCGCTTCGGTACCTCGGGCAATACCAATTGCTGGGGCAACAGCAGCGTCAACGACCCGCGCGAGCTGAATGCCCCCTGTGCCTGGGTCCAGTACTGGGTCCAGCTCGACACGGCCGAGCAGCGCGAGGCCTACCGCAGCCATCTGAACCACTACAGCGAACAGCAGCGCAGCGCCGGGCGCTTCGAGCGGCCCGCCAATGCCCGCCTGCTCTCGGTGATGGATTGGCTGCTGGTGCGCAAGGCCGTGCCCAGCGACATCCGGCTGCAGCTCTGGCTGGCCTTCGGTTTCCTGCTGGTCTGCCTGACCAATACCGTCGGCCTGCTGCTGGCCAAATGCCTGCGCCGCAGCGGCGAGATCGGCGTGCGGCGCGCGCTGGGGGCGTCCAAGCGCGCGATCTTCGCGCAGTTCCTGGTCGAGGCCGGCAGCCTGGGTCTGGTCGGCGGTCTGCTGGGCCTGGCGCTGACCTGGGCCGGGCTGTGGGCCGTGCGCCAGGACGGCAGTGCCCATGCCGAGCTGGTCCGCCTCGACCCGGTCATGCTGGCCACGACCCTGGCCCTGGCCCTGCTGGCCAGCCTGATCGCCGGCCTGCTGCCGGCCTGGCGCGCCTGCCAGATCACTCCCGCAATCCAGCTGAAGGCTCAATGATGGACATCCTGCCGATTCTCTCGACGCTGAAGCGCCACAAGACCGCGGCCGGCCTGATCGTGCTGCAGATCGCGCTGACCTGCGCCATCGTCGCCAACGCGCTGTTCCTGATCAACGAGCGCCTGGACCTGATCGGCGCGCCCACCGGCATGGCCGACCAGGAGCTGCTGGTGATCGGCATGGCCGGCGTCGTGCGCGCCGACAATGCCGAGGTGCAGACCCGCAGCGATCTGCGCGCGCTGCGCGACCTGGCCGGCGTCAAGAGCGCCGTTCTGGTCAACCAGATTCCCTTTGGCGCCAGCTCCTACGGCAGCGGCCTGCGCACCACGCCCGATCCCAACAAACGCGGCATCAGCGTCAGCGCCTACAACGCGGGCGAGGGCTGGCTCGAGACCCTGGGCCTGCGCCTGGTCGAGGGCCGCGACTTCGAGCCGGCCGAGTATGCCGATGCCTCGGCGGTATTTCGCGACGACGCCGAGCCCAAGGTGCCGGCCATCATCATCAACCAGCGCCTGGCCACGCGGTTGTTCCCCGGTCGCTCGGCGCTGGGGCAACTGGTCTATCTCTACGGCCCGGATGCGCCGCAGCGCGTCGTGGGCGTGCTGGAGCGACTGCCATCGCCCTATCTGCGGGGCCGCGACGAATCGGACCTGCACGCGGTGATGCTGCCGATACGCAGCAGCTACCGCGGCGGCAGCTATGTGCTGCGCGTCGCCCCCGAGCAGCGCGACGCGGTGCTGAAGACCGCGGTCGATACCCTGGTCAAGGGCAGCGTCGGCACCAAGCGGGTCGTGCGCAACCAGCGCAGCCTGGCCGATATGCGCGCCGACTACTACCGCCAGGACCGCTTCATGGTGGGCCTGCTGCTGGCGGTCTGCGCGGCCATGCTGGTGGTGACGGCCTTCGGCATCGTCGGTCTGGCCAGTTTCTGGGTGCAGCAACGCAGCCGCATGATAGGCACACGTCGCGCCTTGGGCGCCAGCCGGACTCAGATCCTGCGCTACTTCCAGACCGAGAACTTCCTGCTCTCCAGCATAGGCATCACGCTGGGCATGGTGCTGGCCTATGGCATCAATCTGCTCTTGATGACGCAGTACGAGCTGCCGCGCCTGCCGCTGCTCTACCTGCCCATCGGTGCGCTGCTGCTGTGGGCCCTGGGTCAGCTGGCCGTGCTGGGCCCAGCGCGCCGCGCGGCGGCGCTGCCGCCCATGTCGGTGATGCGGGGAAATGTCTGAGCCCCTGGCCCCGGCGTACCGGGGCGGTCCCCCAAGGGGACGCAAGCCCGCCTTGGGGCGGCCCGGCGCCGGGCTTGGCTGAATTAAAGTCCGCTCCCAATGCGTACCGTTCTGATCATTGATGACCACCCCGGCGTGGGCGAGGCCCTGGCTCTGCTGCTCTCGCTGCACGACATCCGCGCGCTGGTGGCGCCGGACCCGGCCCAGGGCCTGGCCCTGCTCGAACGCGAGGACGTGGACCTGGTGATACAGGACATGAACTTCCAGGCCGACACCACCTCCGGGCTCGAGGGTCAGGTCTTGTTCAAGGCGCTGCGTGCGGCCCGGCCCGACCTGCCGGTCATATTGCTGACCGCCTGGACCCATCTGGAGAGCGCGGTGGCCCTGGTCAAGGCCGGGGCCGCCGACTACCTGGCCAAGCCCTGGGACGACGCCAAGCTCTTGGCCACGGTGGAGAACCTGCTGGAGCTGGCCGAGAGCAGCCGCGCCCTGCACAGCGGCCGCCGCGAGCGGCGCCGCCGGCACGAGGCGCTGGCCGGCCGCTACCGGCTCGACGGCCTGGTGTTCGCGTCCGACGCGATGCTGCGCTGCCTGGAGCTGGCCTGCCAGGTGGCCCGCTCGGCGGCGCCGGTGCTGATCACCGGCCCCAATGGCAGCGGCAAGGAGCGGGTCGCGGTCATCGTGCATGCGAACTCGGGCCTGACCGGCGCGCCCTTTGTCGCGGTCAACTGCGGCGCCCTGCCCGGCGAGCTGATCGAGGCCGAGCTGTTCGGCTCCGAGAGTGGTGCTTTCACCGGCTCGACCCGGGCGCGCGAGGGCCGCTTCGAAGCGGCCGACGGCGGCACGCTGTTTCTCGACGAGATCGGCAACCTGCCGCTGGCCGGCCAGGTCAAGCTTCTGCGCGTGCTCGAGACCGGCCGCTTCGAGCGCCTCGGATCGAGCCGCACGCGCGAGGTCAAGGTGCGCGTGCTCAGCGCCACCAATGCCGATCTGCGCGCGATGGTGCGCGCCGGCAGCTTCCGAGAGGATCTGTATTACCGGCTCAATGTCATCGAGATCGCCTTGCCGGCCCTGGCCGAGCGCGGCGAGGACATCCTGCCGCTGGCCGAGCATTTTCTGGCCGGGCGCGCCACGCTCAGCGACGGTGCCCGCGCCGCGCTGCTGGCCCATGCCTGGCCCGGCAATGTGCGCGAGCTGAAGAATGTCATCGAGCGGGCCGCCCTGCTGGCCGGCGGGCAGACCATAGGGCCGGAGCTGCTGGCCCTGCCGGCGCCCGCAGCGCACCGCAATCTGGACGAGCCCAGCCGCGAAGCCGTGCAGGCCGCGCTGAACAGCGCCGGCGGTGTGGTCAGCCGCGCGGCCCAGGCGCTGGGCCTGTCGCGCCAGGCCCTGTACCGGCGCATGGAGCGCTACGGCATGGACGCGCCCTGATGTGGCTGAAATGACGCGGCTGAACACCCTGGCCAACCGGCTCACGCTGGGCCTGGTCGCCACGGGCCTGGGCACGCTGGCCCTGCATGCCGGCCTGAGCGTCTGGCCGCTGCCGCAGCTGCTGGCCCTGCTGGGCCAGCCCGCGCTGAGCGCGCCAGCCGCGCTGGCGCTGACCGGCCTGATGCTGCTGCCGCTGGCCTGGTTGATCGCCCATGGGCTCAGCGCGCCGCTGGCGCGCCTGCTGCGAGCGCTCGAGGGCGCGGTGCTGAGCTACCGCGACGGCGAGTTCGGCAGCTCGATCGCCGCCGATGCGCCCGGTGCCAGCGCCGAGATGCAGGCGCTGATGCGCCTGCACCAGGAACTGGGCCATGCGCTGCGCGAGCAGCGCCAGCATCTGGCCCAGCGCGAGCTGCTGCTGGACACGGTGGTGCAGAACACCCCCGTCGCGCTGGTGCTCAGCGATGCCGGCGAGCGCGTGGTCTATGCCAATATCGCCGCCCGCCAGCTGCTGGCCGAAGGCCGCAGCATCCAGGGCGCGGACTTCAGCGCGCTGCTGGCCGAGGCGCCGGCCGCGCTGCGCGAGGCCATGCAGACCCAGCAGGACGGCCTGTTCAGCCTGGAGCTGGACGGCGCCGAGGAAAGCTTCCACCTGTCGCAGCGCGAGTTCCGCCTGCAGGGCCGGCCGCACCGCCTGCGCCTGCTGCGCCGCATGACCCGCGAGCTGTCGCGCCAGGAGGTGGCGAGCTGGAAACGGGTGATACGGGTGATCAGCCACGAGCTGAACAACTCGCTGGCGCCAATCTCCTCGCTGGCCCATAGCGGCGCCGAGCTGGCGCGCCGCGGCGGCACCGAGCACCTGGCCCGCCTGCCCGGTGTGTTCGCCAGCATCGGCGACCGCGCCCGCCATCTGCACCAGTTCCTCGACGGCTATGCCCGCTTCGCCAAGCTGCCGGCGCCGCAGCCCGCCGAGGTCGACTGGGCCACCCTGCTGGATCGCCTGGGCGCGCACTACAGCTTCCGCCTGGACGGCGCGCTGCCGCAGCGCCCCGGCCATTTCGACGCGGCGCAGATCGAGCAGGCCCTGATCAATCTGCTGAAGAACGCCCACGAGGCCGGCGGCCCGCCCGAGGCCATCACGCTGGGCGTTGCCCACGAGGGTCAGGACTTGCGCCTGACCGTCTCCGATGGCGGCCCCGGCATGAGCGAGACCGTGCTGAGCCAGGCCCTCTTGCCCTTCTACTCGACCAAGCGCAGCGGCTCCGGCCTGGGCCTGGCCCTGGCCCGCGAGATCGCCGAGGCCCACGGCGGGCGCATCGCGCTGAGCAACCGCCAGGGCGGAGGATTGAGTGTGGTGATGAGTTTGCCGCAGCAGCCGGGCTGATCTCTTGCAAGTCCTGTCAAAGCCCAGCGCCACACCATGAACTTCCTTCGACATCCGCAATCCACAGCCGAACTCGCTACCCTCGACGCGCTGCTGGCCGACCGGCACAGCGCCTGGTGGGACGGCTTCTACGCCGACCGGGCCCGGCCGGTGCCCTTCTTCGGCAGCGCGCCGGACGAGTGTCTGCATGAATGGCTCGCGGACGGCCTGAACGCGCCGCACGGCACGGCACTGGATCTGGGTTGCGGCAACGGGCGCAATGCCGTCTTGCTGGCGCGCTCGGGTTTCGCCGAGGTCACAGCGGTCGATTATTCGCAGGCGGCGATTTCCTGGGCCACGCAGCGAGCAAGCGAAGCCGGTGTCAGCCTGCGGCTGCAGCAGGCATCGGTCTTCGATCTCGAGCTGGCAACCGGTGGCTACGACCTGGTCTATGACTCGGGCCTGTTCCATCACCTGCCGCCGCACCGCCGGGACAGCTATCTGCAGCTGGTCGCCGCAGCCCTGAAGCCGGGCGGGCACTTCGGCATGGTGTGTTTCCGGCCCGAGGGCGGCAGCGGCCTGTCGGATGCCGAGGTCTATGAGCGCCGCAGCCTGGGCGGCGGGCTCGGCTATAGCGAGCCCGCGCTGCGCGAGATCTGGGAAGGCAGCACATTGTTTCGCATCCGCCAGCTGCGCCAGATGAAGCCGCAGCGGCCGGCCGAAAGCGGGCTGTTCGGCGAGGGCTTTCTGTGGGCCATGCTGGCGCAGCGGACATGAGGCCCCGGCCGGTCGACGGGGCTAGGCCCGCTGTTCATCAACCGGGCACCGCACTTCATCGCACCGATGCCCACCGGCCGGCACGAGCCAGCCACACTGGCCTCCCGCATTGACCACAGCTTCGCCATGACGACCTCCGCCGCCGCCCTGCTGCTGATGAGCAGCCTCGCCGCCTTGTCCAGCACGAAGGCGCTGGCCGCCTGCCCGGCCGGCATCTATGGTGAAGCGACGCACGAGCGCGTCGTCGTCACCGACACGCCGCAGGGCGCGACGGCGCAGCGCTATGTCTTTGTCGACGGCCGCCGGGGCGGCGTTGGCGCGGCGGACGCGCTGCTGCGCTGCACGGCCGAGGGGTTGCAGGTGCGTGGCGGCGGCGGCGGCGCCGAGGACTGGCAGACCTGGCCGCGTATCGACTACCGGCAGACGGCGCTGCGCTTCAAGAGCCAGGGCAGCGAGCTCGCCGGCATGCTGATCGAGCCGCCCGACGCCGCCACGACGCGACCGCCGCTGACCGTCCATGTGCATGGTTCGAAAAGACCGCCGCTTTAGGCTCGGCCTATCCCTATCTGCTGGCCTCGCAAGGCATGTCGGTGTTCGTCTACGACAAGCGCGGCACCGGCAGCTCGGAGGGTCAGTACACGCAGAACTTCGAGCTGCTGGCCGAGGACGCGATGGCCGCTGCGGCCGAGGCGCGCCGGCTCGCGGCGGGACGGTATGGCCGCTTCGGCTATGCCGGCTTCAGCCAGGGCGGCTGGGTCGCGCCGCTGGCCGCGCGGCGCAGCGGCGCCGACTATGTGGTGGTGGGTTTCGGCCTGATGCTGTCGCCGCTGGAGGAGGATCGCGACCAGGTGATGGCCGAGCTGCGCGAAGCCGGCTATGGCCCGCCCACGCTGGCCAAGGCGCGCGAGCTGACCGAGGCCACCGGGGCGCTGGTGGCCTCGCACTTCAGCAGCGGCTATCAGCGGCTGGCGACCTTGAAGCGGCGCTATGCGAAGGAGCCCTGGCTGGCCCAGATCAAGGGCGAGTTCACCGGCGCGCTGCTGGCCAGCGACGAGGCGACGCTGCGCCGGCTTGGTCCGGCCCTGCACGACAATCTGGGCCTGATCTGGCACTACGACGCGATGCGCGAGCTGCGTGCGCTGCAGGCGCCGCTGCTGTGGATCATGGCCGGGGCCGACCGTGAGGCTCCCGGCGAGGTGACACGCGAGCGCCTGAGCCGGCTCAAGCGCGAGGGCAAGACCATCCATCTCTATCTCTTCCCCGACACCGACCACGGCATGTGGGAGTTCACGCAGGCTGCCGATGGCAGCCGCCGCTATACCCAGGTGACCGAGGGCTATTACCGCCTGATCGGCGACTGGGTGATGGGCCGCCGCTCGGCCCCCTATGGCCGTGGTCAGCAGCTGTTCTGAGCCGATGCGAACCCTCGAAACCGAACTGCTGCGCCTGGAGCCGCAAGTCCGGGCCCATGCGCCCGAGATGTTTGCGCTGCTCTGCGACCCGGCCATCTACGCGCATGAGAATGCGCCGCCAAGCTCGCTGGCCTGGCTGAGCGAGCGCTTTGCCTGGCTGGAGAGTCGGCAGTCGGCGGACGGCCAGCAGCTGTGGCTCAACTGGGTGATACGGCTGCGGCCCAGCGAGGAGCTGGCCGGCTATGTGCAAGCCACCGTCTACCCCGATGGCCGCGCCGCCATCGCCTATGAAATGGCCAGCCGCTTCTGGGGCCGTGGCCTGGCCCATGCGGCGGTCAGCCTGATGCTCGAGGAACTGGCCGGGCATTACCGGGTGCGACTGCTGACGGCCGTGCTGAAGAAACCCAATGTCCGCTCGCTGCGCCTGCTACAGCGCCTGGGCTTCGAGCCCGCCGATGCGGACCTGGGCGCGCTGTGCGGTGTAGAGCCGGACGAATGGGCCATGTGCCGCCCAGTGCCCGGCGCTTCGCGCTGAGGCCGGGCTGCTGACAAATTCAGGCGGGGCCGGGGCGAGAATGCGCCGGCAACCGCAGGACGATGATGATCCAGACCTTTGACGACCATGCCACCCGCCGCGCCCTGGCCTTTGCGCCGCTGATCGCCGCGCTGGAGCGCCTCTTCATCAGCGGCTGCGAGGTGCCCCCGCGCCATGTGCACAGCATCGCCGGTGAGCAGGGTCAGGGCTTGCTGACCACGCTGATCATGCCGGCCTGGCTGCCGGGCCGCTACCTGGGCATCAAGACCGTCAATATCGCGCCGGGCAACACGGCGCTGGGCCTGCCCGGCCTGTTCTCCAGCTATCTGCTGTATGACGCCAGCACCGGCCGGCCGCTGGCCAGCATGGCCGGCGACGAGATCACCTCGCGCCGCACCGCCGCCGCCTCGGCGCTGGCGGCGTCGCGGCTGGCTCGGCCGGATGCGCGCAGCCTGCTGGTGGTCGGCGCCGGCCGGGTGGCCGCCCTGCTGCCCGAGGCCTATCGCGCCGTGCTGCCCAGCATCGAGCGGGTGCGGGTCTGGACGCGCCGGCCCGAGGCGGCGGCAGCCTTGGCCGGGCAGCTCGGCGCGGGCATCGACATTGAAGCGGTGCCGGACCTGGCCCGCGCGGTGGCCGAGGCCGACATCGTCAGCTGCGCCACCCTCGCCACCGAGCCGCTGATACGCGGCGAATGGCTGCGCCCCGGCAGCCATCTGGACCTGATCGGCAGCTTCACCCCGGCCATGCGCGAGGCCGACGACGCCTGCTTCGCCGGCGCCTCGCTGTGGGTGGACACCGACGAGGCGCTGCGCAAGAGCGGCGATCTGCTGCAGCCGCTGGCCAGCGGCGTCATCGGCGCCGCCGATGTGCGCGGCGACCTGGCCGCGCTGTGCCGGCTGCGCAGCGGCCGGACCAGCGCCAGCGAGCGCACGGTGTTCAAGTCCGTCGGCAGCGCGCTGGAAGACCTGGCCGCCGCGATGCTGGTGTACGAACAAGAAGCGCCATGAACCCCATCGATACCGCTCCCCCCAAAGCCGGCCGCCGCGAATGGACCGGCCTGGCCGTGATCGCCCTGCCCTGCCTGGTCTACTCGATGGACCTGACGGTGCTCAATCTGGCCCTGCCCTCGCTGAGCACCGAGCTGAAACCCTCGGCCTCCGAGCTGCTGTGGATCGTCGACATCTACGGCTTCATGGTGGCGGGCTTTCTGATCACCATGGGCACCTTGGGCGACCGCATCGGCCGGCGCAAGCTGCTCCTGATCGGCGCGGCCGCCTTCGGCCTGGCCTCCATCATCGCGGCCTTCTCGAACAGCACCGCGATGCTGATCGCGATGCGGGCCCTGCTGGGCGTGGCCGGCGCGACCTTGGCGCCATCGACGATGTCGCTGATACGCAATATGTTCCACGACCCGCACGAGCGCCAGTTCGCGATCGGCATCTGGATCGCCAGCTTCTCGGTCGGCGCGGCCATCGGTCCGCTGGTCGGGGGCGTGCTGCTGCAGTTCTTCTGGTGGGGCTCGGTGTTTCTGGTCGCGGTGCCGGTCATGCTCTTGCTGCTGCTGCTGGGCCCCAGCCTGCTCCCCGAGTACCGCGATCCGGACGCCGGGCCGCTGGACCTGCTCAGTGCGGCGCAGTCGCTGCTGGCCGCGCTGAGCCTGGTGCTGGCGCTGAAGTGGACGGCCGAGCATGGCCCCAGCTGGCCGGCGGCCGCGCTGCTGCTGGGCGGGCTGGCCATTGCCTGGGCCTTTGTGCGGCGCCAGCGCCGGCTCAGCTATCCGCTGCTGGACCTGAAGCTGTTCGCGCTGCCGCGCTTCTCGGCCGCGATCACGGCTTACGGCCTCTCCTGCCTGGCGATGATGGGCGTCTATATCTTCATCACCCAGTATCTGCAGCTGGTGCTGGGCCTGGCGCCGCTGCAGGCCGGCCTGGCCACGCTGCCCTGGGCCTTGTCCTTCGTCGCCGGCTCGTTGCTGGCGCCGCGGCTGGCCCGGCACTGGCCGCCGGTGGCCGTGGTGGTGTGGGGTTTGGTGGTCGCGGCGCTGGGCTTCGGCATGGTCGGCCTGGCCAGCGGCGGCCTGCTCTGGCTGGTGCCGGGCACCATCGTGATGAGCCTGGGGCTGGCGCCGGTGTTCACGATAGGCAATGAAATGATCATCAGCTCGGCACCGCCGGAGCGGGCCGGCGCGGCCTCGGCGATCTCGGAGACCGTCTCGGAGTTCAGTGCCGCACTCGGCGTGGCGGTGTTCGGCAGCCTGGGCGGCCTCTACTACCGGGCCCAGCTCGCGGGCGCGCTGCCGGCCGGCTTGTCGGCCCGCGAGGGCGAGGCCAGCCTGGCCACCCTGGGCGGCGCCATCGCGGCGGCCGAGGCCCTATCCAGCCAGCACGCTGGCCAGGCCGGCCAGCAGCTGCTGGGCGCGGCCCGGGCCGTCTTCACCGAATCGCTGCAGCTCAGCGCTATGGCCGGCGCGCTGCTGGTGCTGGCGGCCAGCGTGCTGGCGGCACGCATCTTCAGGGGCAGATAGCCCTCAGCCGCCGGCCTTCTTGACCTTGTGGCCGGCCTGCGTGAGCCGGGCCATCACGGTCTCCAGATGGTCGCCCTGGATCTCGATGACGCCGTCCTTGACCGTGCCGCCGGAGCCGCAGCTGGCCTTGAGCTGCTTGGCCAGCGCCGTCAGCGCGGCCTCGTCCAGCGCCAGGCCCTTGATCAGGGTCACGCCCTTGCCCTTGCGGCCCTTGGTCTCGCGCGAGACGCGCACGATGCCGTCACCGGCGGGGATGGGCTTGGTCTTGCTGCAGCGGCAGTCGGCGGCGGCCTGCCGGCAGCTGGGGCAGGTGCGGCCGCTGTCGGTGGAATAGACCAGGCGGCTGTTGCTCGAAGAGGTGCTCATGGCTCTTGCTTGGGAGGCAGTTCGGAAGGCGGGGGTTCGGGTGGCGGGGCCTCGCGCAGCACCAGGCCCGGCGCCTGCCACAGCGGCACATCGGCCTCGCGCAGGTCTTGCAGCACCCGGAACAGCAGGGCGCTGCGCACGCCATAGCTCTGGCGCGGCGAGGCGACGAAGCCGGTGGCGTTGAACACCAGCTGGCCCTTGTCGATGCCGTCGAGCTGGACATTGGGTGCCGGCGTGTCCATCACATCGTCGTGTTCTTCGAAGGCGCGGCGCAGGATCTCGCTGACCTTGGCGGTGTCGCAGTCCAGCGGCATCGGCAGCTTGATCTGCACCAGGCCCACCGGGTTCTGATGCGTCACATTGCGCACGATCTTGGTGATGAACTCGGAGTTGGGCACGATCACGGTCGAACGGTCGCCCATCTGGATCTCGGTGGCGCGCACATTGATGCGGCGGATGTCGCCCTCGAAGCCGGGCCCAGGCCCGCCCAGCACGACCCAGTCGCCAACCTTGACCGGCCGCTCGGCCAGGAGGATCAACCCGGACACGAAGTTCGACACCACCGCCTGCAGGCCGAAGCCTATGCCCACCGACAGCGCGCTGGCGATCCAGGCCACCTTCTCCAGTTCCAGGCCGATGGCCGACAGCCCCAGGCCGATCGCCACCACGGTGCCCAGAAAGCTCAGCAAGGTGGTGACCGAGCTGCGCATGCCGGCATCCAGCGAGGTGGTCGGCAGGAAGCGCTCGCTGAGCCAGGACTTCAGCGCCCGCAGCGCCAGCAAGGCCAGCAGGAAGACCAGCAGCGACTGCAGCAACGCGGTGGGCTTGAGCTGCAGCTCCCCGACGGCGATGCCCTCGCGCAGCTGGTCGGTGCGTTGCAGGAGATCGGCCGGGCTCTCGCCGAACGGCGCCAGTATCAGCACCAGCACCAGCAGCCAGATCGTCAACCGCAGCGCGCCGGAGCCCAGCACGACGGCCTGGTTGCGCAGCGCGCGGCCGGGCCGTGGACGGGTCTCGCCCAAGGACTCGTCATCGTCAATCAGCCAGGTGGTGGCGGCATCGTCGATCAGCAGGTTCAGCAGATAGGCACTCAGCGCCAGTACCGCAATCCAGGTGATCTGGCGCACGACGAAGCTGCCCAGCGCGACATAGCCCACCACGATGCCCAGCAAGGCCAGCACCAGAATGCCCCAGACAGCCACCAGGCTCAGCGTCAGCCAGGTCGGGCGCGCGTCATCGGTCGCCTGCTCGGCGTCGGCTTCGGCCATCGCGCGACGGCGCAGCTGCTCGCCGCGATGCACGGTGCGCACCAGCACCGCACCCAGGGCCAGCGCATACGCGCCATTGACCGCCACCTCGATGGCCAAGCTCAGCGACAGGCCGCCGGTCAGGCGCTGCATGAACCAGCCGACGAAGGTGACCGCGCCGATCAGGGTCGGGTACCAGCGCAGGCCCAAGGCCACCGAGTCGGGCAGCGGCAACAGGCGCCAGGAGGGCCGGCGCGGCGTCAGCAGCGCATGGCCCAGGCCGGCGATATAGGCGGCAAAACATACCGCGCCGACACTGCTGGCCAAGAGCGGGCGCAGCGGGTCGCCGTCGGCCAGGTTCTCGCTCAGCCCCAGGGCCAGCGCATAGGCGGCAACACCTGGCACCAGCATGGCCAGCAGGGTCTGCAGCACCGCGTAAAGCGAGCGCCGCACGCGGCCCGGCGGCGTGCGCTGCGAGGCCAGTTCGGTCAGCCAGCGACCCAGCCAGACGCGCAGCGCCAGCGCTGCCAGCAGCATGCCCGCCAGAGCCAGCCAGCGCGCCCCCGAGCTGCCCGCGATTGCGTCGCTCAGGCGCTGCTTGAACTGCTGCAGCCGCGCGGTGTCGCGCGTCAGCCCGCTGCGCAAATCGTTCCAGAAACTCGGCGCCAGGACCGAGTCGGTGCGTTCGAACAGCTCGGCCCGAAAGCGCGCCCGGCGCTGCCCGCCCACCTCGTCGGACAACTGCTCGCTCTCCAGCGCCAGCAGCCGCGCCAGCTTCATCCGGGTGTCCAGCAGCTCGCTGCTTTTCTTCAACGCACGGCGCTGCTCGGCCACATCGCCGGCCTCGCTGCCCTCGGCCGGCACCGGGCCGAGCTCGGCCAGACGCGCCTGCGCGCTGTCGAACTGCGGCGCCTGCTCCAGGGCAATCGCCTCGGCGCGCTGCTGCAGCGTCAGCAGCTGACGACGAAAGTCGGCCAGCTCGGCATCGCCCAGCGGCTTGCCTTCACGGACATCGCCACCCAGTCGCTTGCGGATCTGCTCCAGCTGGGTGCGCGCGCTGTCCAGGGTGGTGTCGACCGTGTCCTGGGCCCAGGCGGCGGCCGCGATCAGCAGCAGCCAGGCCAGCAGCAGTTTGTGCAGGGCGACTCTCATGCGGCCTCTTTGATCGGCGCCCAGCCGAAGAACTCTCGCTCCAGCTGCCCGGGCTCGTTGATCGTGCGCACCCGCCAGTAGGCCTGCTCGGCCTCGGGGTAGCGGCGCTTCAGATAGTTCAGCCATTGCTTGAGCCGGCCGGCTTGATGACGGGTCTCGACATGGCGGCGAACCTGACCCCAGAAGACCTCCATCAGCGGCAGCAGCTGAGCCCAGGGCAGCGGCAGCGCTGCAGCGCTGCGTATCGCCAGCGCCAGCCCCGGATCGGCCACCATGCCCCGACCCACCATCAAGTCCTCGCACCGCGACTGGGCGCGGCAGTTCTCGGCGTCGGCCGCGGTCCAGATCTCGCCATTGGCGATCACCGGCACCTGGACCGCAGCACGCACCGCCGCGATGCGGTCCCAGTAGGCCGGCGGCTTGTAGCCATCGGCCTTGGTGCGGGCATGGATCACCAGTTCCTCGGCACCGGACTCGACCATGGCCAGCGCGCAATCCAGCGTCTTCGAGTCGTCCAGATAGCCCAGCCGCATCTTGGCCGAGACCGGCAGATGGGCCGGCACGGCGCGGCGCACCGCACCGACGATACGGGCGATCAGCTCGGGCTCGTCCAGCAGCACCGCGCCGCCGCGATGGCGGTTCACGCATTTGGCCGGGCAGCCGAAGTTCAGATCGATGCCCTCGGGGCCCAGCGCTGCCAGCTTGGCCGCGTTCTCGGCCATGCAGACCGGATCGGAGCCCAGCAGTTGCGGCCGCACCGGCACACCGGCGGCGGTCCGGCTGCCATTGAGCAGCTCGGGCACGATGCGGGTGAAGACGCGATTGGGCATCAGCATGTCGGTGATGCGGATGAACTCGGAGACGCAGCGGTCGATGCCGCCGACGCGGGTCAGCGCGTCGCGGAGCATGTGATCAAGCAAACCCTCCATGGGCGCCAGCAGAATCATTGCGGCAGCTCCTGCTGCGTCAACCACAGCCGCAGATCAAACTCCAGCTGCCCGTAGTTCGGCTCCATATGCTGGCACAGCGAATAGAAAGCCTTGTTGTGCTCCAGCTCCTTGATATGGGCCAGCTCGTGGACGACGATCATGCGCAGGAAGTCGGCCGGGGCCTCGCGGAACAAGGTAGCGATGCGGATCTCGCGGCGCGTCTTCAGCTTCGCGCCCTGCACGTTCTGCGCGCGGGTGTGGGTGCCCAGCGCGTGCTGGATGATCTTGAGCTTGGCGTCATAGCAGACCTTGTTCAGCGGCTCGGCATTGCGCATGAAGCGTTGCTTCAAGTCCTGGGTGTAGTCGAACAAGGCCTTGTCGCTGCGCACCTCGTGCGTGTCGGCATAGCGGCGCTGCAGATACTCGCCGAGCTTGCCGGCGGCTATCATGCCCTGCACCTGGGCCTGCAGCTCGGCCGGGTAGCCGGCCAGGTACTTCAACGGCGGGTTCACTGCAGCGCGGGCCTCGCGTAGTGCTCGCCGACCCAGCGCTCGAAGCGCTCGCACATCGCGTCCTCACCCTCGCTGCTGTCGGCCAACAGTTCGGCGCCGTGAACGATGCGTATCGTCGCGTCCAGTGCCGGCAAGCCGGCTGCGGGTTCGCCGCGCGCGCTGGCCGCCGCCATGGCCTGCTGCGCCCGCGCCCAGGCCTCGTCGACCGACTCGTTGCAGGCCTCGGCCAGATAGCAGGCCGAGAAGCCCTCGCCGGTCAGGCGGCGCAGCGTGGCGTCGTGGTCGATGCTGTTGCCGGGCGCCCAGTAGTGCTCGGCCAACGCCGGGCCTATGGCCGGGTTGTCGGCCAGATAGCCATGCTTGCGCAGGAAGTGGGCGCGGGTCTGGTAGACCGCCATATGGGCCAGCAGATAGCCCTGGTAGGAGGCGGCCGATTCCTGGTTGAGCAGATGAGGAATCGCCAGCAGCGGCCGTGGGCCGGCGGCCACGCCCTGGATGCGCAGCTCGGTCGCGCGGGCCAGCGCCAGCACGGCCTCGGCCGTCAGCGCCGCATCGTCCATCGCATAGAGCGCGGCCTCGAAATAAGGCACGACGGCGATCGCGCGCTCGTCAAAGGCCCGCATCGGCTGCTGGCTGGCGATGCGCTCGCGGATCAGCGCATCGGGAATGGCCTCGCCGGCGGCATTGCGGGCATAGCGCTTGAGCCAGTCGGCGTCGTTCAAGAGGCTGTCGCAGAACATCGACTGCGTCTCGGCATAGGCCATCGAGGTCGGCGCGAACTCCTGCGAGAAGCAGGGTGAGTTCTGCACCACATTGGCGAAGTGCGCGGCATGGCCGCCCTCGTGGAACAAGGTGTTGATCGCACGCAGGCCGCTGCCGACCTGGTCGGGCTTGGCCTCGGCGGTGAAATTGATCTGGCCGGCCACCCAGCGTCCCGCTGCGTCGACGTAGGCCGGGATCGGGCCATGGCAGAAGCCGTTCTGGTACTTGCCCTCGCGCGCCAGCAGGTCCAGCTGCATCGTGGCGCCGCGATAGCTGATGCCCAGGCGCCGGAAGCTCTGCACCCAGCGGCGCAGAGCCGGGCCGAAGGGCATGTACTCGTCCATGCGGCGCGCCACATCGCCGCCGCTGAAGTAGCGCAGATTCCAGGGCCGCAGCGCCGCTTCGCCATGCGCGGCGACCAGGGCCGCCAGGGCCCGGTCATTGGCGGCCTGCGTGCGGGCGACGAAGTCGTCGAGGATCTCGAACAAGGCCGCCGGTGTCATGCGCTCGTTCTTGCGCAGCTTCAGCTCGAAGTAGTTGGCAAAGCCGAGCGAGCGCGCGAAGCGGTTGCGCAGCCGCACCAGGTCCAGGAAGCCATGGTCCAGCACCCAGCGCTCGATCTCGCCATAGGCCTCGTAGGAACTGCGGCGCGCGGCCTCGCTGGGGTTGCTGGCCATATTGGTGGCCAGCATGCTCAGCGTGGCCACCTCACGCTCGCCGCGCTCATTCAGATGGGTGGGCGCGAGCTCTTTCTTCTGCGCGAACAGCGCGGCCTCGGCCACGATCAGCTCGCGCATCAAGGCCTGGCCCTCCGGCTTGTCGACAATATGGGCCTCGAACAGCGCCAGCCAGCCCTGCAAGCCATGCAGCAGCGCATCGCGCGCGGGCCCGGCCGGCTCGGCCTGCACGGCGGCCAGATGGGTGCGCGTTGCGGCGAGCCGCGCCGGGTCGGAGATGAAGTCCTTGTAACGCGCCTCGGCGGCCGCGAAGCCGGCGTGGTCCTCGCTGGTGGCCATATAGGTGGACCAGAACAGGTCTTCCTTGGTCTTGTGGACCTGCAGATAGTCGCGGTTGAGCGCGTCGAAAAACTCTTGGGCTTGCATCATGGGAGGCTCTTGTGGAGACAGCCCCGTATTGTCTCAGGCATCGGCCACGGGCTTGGCCGCTACCTTCGCGCCCAGCACCTCGGAGCTGGTGACGCCCATCGAGACATAGAGGCTGGTCAGCCCGTCCATGCCGATCTCGGCCGGCCGCACCCACTCGGTGGGCAGGAACAGCAGGCCGCCGCCGACCGGCACCGGCGCGGTCGGCACGATCACCGCGACATAGGCGACCCCGTCGATCAGCACCGGCTCGGGATTGGACAGCAGGCCCAGCACCAGGGCCCCGCCCTCCGGCTTGACCCCGCCGAAATGACACCAGACCGGCGCCATCGAGCGCACGCCGGCCTCGTCGCGCTTGGACAGCATCTCTATCATGCGCTTGAGCAGGTCGTAGACCGTGCTGATGACCGGGATGCGCGCGATCAGCGCCTCGATGCCGGTCTTCAGCCGGCGCTGCAACTGGGTCTCGACCACGAGGCCCAGCAGATAGATCAGACCCATCGCCAGCGCCAGCCCCAGCAGATAGGCCATGCCCTGCGATTCGATCAGACCCAGGGTCAGCAGTCCGATACCATGACCCAGCCAGCTGTCCGGGCCGATGAAGCTCAGCAGCATCGATCCCACCCAGCCGATCAAGGCCAAGGTGGCCAGCAGCGGCAGCACGGTCAGGAAACCGGTGACAAAGGTGCGCAGCACATGGCGGCGCGCTTCGGTAGCAAAAAAGGTCTTCGGGGTTTCGTTCATGGCGCTCTGACGGTCGGGGAGCAGGCATCATGCCAGCATGACTGCTGCATTCCCGGTCGAGATCCGGCCGCAGGGCTGGCAATTCGATGCCGCGCCCGAACAAACCCTGCTGCTGGCCGCGCTGGAGATGGGCCTGCGCATGCCCCATTCCTGCCGCAACGGCACATGCCGGGCCTGCATCGCCCGCCTGCTGGACGGGCAGATCGACTACCGCATCGAATGGCCCGGGCTGAGCCGCGAGGAGAAGGCCGAGGGCTGGATACTGCCTTGTGTGGCCTGCGCGCGCAGCGCGCTGACGCTGGAGGCGCCGGCCACCGTCAATCTGTTCGATGCCCCGCTGTAGCGCCGGACTACCCTCTGGTTAACCCTTTGTTCCGCCGATCGAAGCGGCGGCGGCTGGGTCAGCATCGCGGTATTCAAACCCCGCCCCTGCCCCTCCCATGCTCAAACTCAACAATTGGCGCCTGCGCACCCGCGTGCTGGCCGGCTTTGCCCTGGTCATCCTGCTGATGATGGTGGCCTCCACCGTCGGCATCGTGCGGGTCGCGATGCTGAACCAGCGCATCGAGCGTCTGGTCGAGGTCGATATGCAGGCGCTGGATCTGTCACGCCAATGGGCCGGTATGAGCGAGGGCAGCATCCAGCGCCGCATCGTCTCGATGGCGGTCGATGACGAGGTCTTCGTCAAGGCGCTGACGCGTCGCTCCAAGGAAGTGTCCGAGCGCATCGACAAGGTCCAGGCCGAGCTCGACAAGATCAGCAAGACGCCCGAGGCCGACCGGTTGACCGATGTGATCGCCGAGACGCGCAAGAAATACCAGGCCTCGCGCGAGGACCTGATGAAGCTGAAGAAGGCCGGCGAGAACATCCAGGCCCGCGTCGCGGCCGAGCTGATCCCGGCGATGGAGACCTATCTGGCGGCCATCAACAGCTATGCCGACTACACCCGCGAGGTGCTGCAGACCGCGCGCCGCGAGGCCGAGGCCGAGGCCCAGACCACCCGCCAACTGGTGACCGGCCTGATGCTGCTGGCCGTGCTGCTGGGCCTGGGCGTGGCGGTGGCCATCACCCGCTCGGTGACCGCGCCGCTGGCCCGGGCGCAGAGCCTGACCCGGGCCATTGCCGAGGGCGACCTGACCGCGACCACGCGCGCCGAGGGCCGTGACGAGCTGGCCGAGCTCAATGGCGCGCTACTCCATATGCAGGGCAGCCTGTCGACGACCATCACCGGCGTGCGCCGCGCGGCCGAGCAGGTGCGGCTGGCCTCCACCGAGATCGCCAGCGGCAATCTGGACCTGTCCAACCGCACCGAGCAGGCCGCCAGCAGCCTGGAGCAGACCGGCGCCGCGATGGCCCAACTGGGCGAAGGCGTCAAGCTCAATGCCGAGGCGGCGCGCCAGGCCGACGGCCTGGCCAAGACAGCCTCGGACGTAGCCGGCCGCGGCGGCGCAATGGTCGAGCAGGTCATCAGCACGATGAGCGAGATCCAGCAATCGTCCAGCAAGATCGCCGACATCATCGGCGTGATCGACGGCATCGCCTTCCAGACCAACATCCTGGCGCTGAACGCGGCGGTGGAAGCCGCCCGCGCCGGCGAGCAGGGCCGCGGCTTCGCGGTGGTGGCCAGCGAGGTGCGCGCGCTGGCACAGCGCAGCGCCCAGGCGGCGCGCGAGATCAAGACCCTGATCTCGGCCTCGGTCGAGCGGGTCGAGGGCGGCAGCCGCCTGGTCGGCGAAACCGGCAGCACCATGCGCGAGGTGGTCGACAGCGTCAAGCGCGTGACCGACATCATCGGCGAGATCTCCAGTTCCAGCGCCAACCAGGCCCTGACCCTGTCCGAGATCGGCCAGGCCGTGCATCAGCTGGACCAGATGACGCAGCAGAACGCCGCGCTGGTCGAGCAGTCGGCCTCGGCGGCCGAGAGCCTGAAGGACCAGGCCGCGCAGCTGGTGGATGCGGTGGCCAGTTTCCGGCTGCGCGCCTGAACTGTCCCTGTGAACTGTGGACAAGTCCGTGCACAGCCTGCGCACGCCGGCGCCAAGTGATTGATTTCACAGGCTTTGCGCTAGTCTGCTCAATAAAAGTGCACAGGCGTAGGACAATCGCTGGCTTTGCCGGGATCACGGCTCCTCATGCACCGCACGATCTTCACCACGCCTGTCGTCAACACCGCGCTGCGCGCCCTGTCTCTGGCATGGCTGAGGCTGCGCGGCTGGAAGCTTGCCGGCGCGCTGCCGGCCGAGCAGCCCAAATGCGTGCTGATTGCCGCACCGCACACCAGCAACTGGGACCTGCCCTACACGCTGATGGTGGCGTTCGCGCTGCGTCTGAACATCTACTGGATGGGCAAGCAGCAGATTTTTCGCTGGCCGTTTGGCGGCCTGATGCGCTGGCTGGGCGGCATCGCGGTGAACCGCGAGCAGTCCAGCAATCTGGTGGCCGCCTCGGCCGAGGCGCTGCGCCGGGCCGATGGGCCGGTGCAGCTGATCGTGCCGCCCGAGGGCACGCGCAGCAAGACGCGCTACTGGAAGACCGGCTTCTACTGGATCGCCCACCAGGCCCAGGTGCCCATCGTGATGGCTTATATGGACTACCCGCGCAAGCTCAGCGGCCTCGGGCCGGTATTCACGCCCAGCGGCGATGTCGAGGCCGATATGCGCAAGATCAAGACCTACTACGCCCAGTTCAAGGGCAAGAACTGGCAGCAATTCGACCATGAGTGACGCGCCCAACAAGGATCCGCTGCAAGGCAAGACCCTGGAGATGATCGTCACCGCGCTGGCCGACTATTTCGGCTGGCAGGAGCTTGGTGAGCGCATCGCGATCCGCTGCTTCCAGAGCGATCCCAGCGTGGCCTCCAGCCTGAAGTTCCTGCGCAAGACACCCTGGGCGCGCGCCAAGGTCGAGAGCCTCTACCTCTTCATGCTGCGCGAGCAGGCCCGCCACCGGCAGGCCTGAGGCCGCTTCGGTGGCCTGGATTCAAGCTCGATTCGGCTCGGGCAGCTCGATCTTGACTTCGAGCACCTCGAAGTTGCCCTCGCGCTCCATATGCACCTTGATGTCGTCCGGATTGATGGAGACGTACTTCGAGATCACCGCGACCAGCTCGCGCTGCAGCTGGGGCAGGTAATCGGGGCTGGTGCTGCGGCCGTTGCGCTCATGCGCCAGGATCAGCTGCAGCCGCTCCTTGGCGACGCTGGCGGTGTTCTTTTTCTCACCGAGGAAGAAGGACAGGAATCCCATCGTGGCCTCCCTCACTTGCTGCCGAACAGGCGTTTGAAGAAGCCGGGCTTGACCGCCTCGATGAAGCGCATCGGCTTGTCCTCGCCCAGGAAGCGCGCCACCACATCGGCATAGGCCTCGGCCACCTCGCTGCCCTTCATATGGATGGCAGGCAGACCCTGGTTGGAGGCCTGCAGCACCACCTCGGACTCGGGAATCACGCCGATCAGCGGCGTGCGCAGGATCTCGTGTATGTCTTCCAGCGACAGCATCTGGCCGCCCTCGACCCGGCTGGGGTTGTAGCGCGTGATCAGCAGATGCTCCTTGATCGGCTCCTTGCCCTCGATCGCGCGCTTGGTCTTGCTGTTGAGCATGCCCAGGATGCGGTCGGAATCGCGCACCGAGGAGACCTCGGGATTGGTCACGACCAGTGCCTCGTCGGCGAAGTGCATGGCCATCAGCGCGCCGGTCTCGATGCCGGCCGGCGAGTCGCAGATGATGTAGTCGAACTCCATCGCCTTGAGCTCTTCGAGCACGCGCTCGACGCCCTCCTGCTTCAGCGCGTCCTTGTCGCGGGTCTGCGAGGCGGCCAGGATGAAGAGCTTGTCGAGCTGCTTGTCCTTGATCAGGGCCTGGCTCAGCTTGATCTCGTCATTGATGACATTGATCAGGTCATAGACCACGCGGCGCTCGCAACCCATGATCAGGTCGAGATTGCGCAGGCCCACGTCGAAATCGATCACCACCGTCTTGTAGCCGCGCAGGGCCAGGCCGGTTGCAAAGCTGGCGCTGGTGGTGGTCTTGCCGACCCCACCCTTGCCGGAAGTCACTACGACGATCTTGCTCATCGATTCAAGTCCTTTTCAACATTCAAAAGGGTCAGGTCTTGCCTGGCCCGGAAGATTCTCAACATCCATCACAGCTTCAACGGCTCCATCACCAGCTTCTCGCCCTCCAGCCGGATCTGCGCCGGCTTGGCGAACACGGTGTCGGGCAACGGGTTCTCGGTGGTGCGGTAGATGCCGGCGATCGCGATCAGCTCGGCCTCCATGCTGGTGGCGAAGATGCGCGCATCGGTGTTGCCGCGCGCGCCGGCGATGGCCTTGCCGCGAAGCGGCGCATAGACATGGATATGGCCGTCGGCGATCACCTCGGCGCCATGGTTGACCAGGGCAAGCACGACCAGATCGCCGCCCTTGGCATAGACCTGCTGACCGGAGCGCAGCGGCTTGTCGATCACCAGGGTCTTGACCGCATCGCCGGGCACCTCGCGCACCACCTCGTGCACGACCTCGCGCACCACTTCCTGCACCACGGTCTCGACCCGCGCTTCGGCGCGCGGCGCCACCGGCTCGGGCTCCGGCGCCTCGGCCAGCCCCAGAGCGAGGGCGCGCGCCAGCAGGCCCGGGCCGGCGCCGACCACAGCCACCGGCTGCATGCGGTACTCGCGCAGCAAGGCCAGCAGGGCGGGCAGATCGATAGGCGGCTCGGCGTCCAGGCTCAGCTGAGCCTGGCCCGGCTCGTTGCCGGGCTCGGTCTGAGGCAGCTGCGAGAAATCGATCAGCAGCGGGTCATGGTTGAACACCTCGGGCGTGCCGCCCAGGCGCTGGCGCAACTCGGCCGACAGCTGCGTCAGATCGCCGGTCTTCAGCACCAGCGTCAGAAGACTCAGTGACGCGCTCTTGAGTTCAAACACCTCATGGGCCCTGGACGCAGGTTTGCCGGCTTTGTTGTTTCCCTCTAGTGCCTGGACCATGAGCAGTGGCTTATCTTGTGCAAAGCGGTGATTTTAGCGGGAGGCGAGGCAGGCCTCTTTCGGGGCGCACCCGCAGCCTGCTTAAAAAGCAGGCAGAGCAAGAACAAGACTGGCAAATCAAGCACTTAGCCCGGCTATCGAAGCGGTGTTCACAAACTTGTCCACATCAGCGGTGGACAGAGCACGAGCTATTTCAACATCAGGGCTTGACTTATCCCCAAACAGCCAGCACCTCCCGAGTCGCTGCCGGATGCTGGCACTCATGCTGCACTGCATCTGCACGTTTCCCCGAAAGCGCGCTAAGTCATTGATTCATATAGAGCCGTATCGCCTGCTCAAAAAATCGGCAAGCCAAGCGCAAGCGCGGCATATCAAGGGTTTAGCGCCGCTGCACCGATGTTCTCCACAAAGTTATCCACAGAAGAAGTGGATAGCTTCACCAAGCCTTACAAATCAAGACCTTAAGCGTGATCTTTGATGTCGAGTTGAGCTTCTGGTGCTAACTGGTCAAGTGAAAATCGTCGGCAACGGCGAGTCAGGGCGACGATCTTGCGCCAGGCGCCACTCCAGACGAACCAGACAAGAAAATTAATCGCCAGGCCTTGACTTATCCCCAATTGTTGCGATTGCGTGACGACCGGATGCCGGCACCATGCCCCCGCCGAAGCGATGCCGAAAAGCGGGCCAAGTGCTTGATTTGCATACGATGCTGGGCCGCAGCAATCGACAGCAGCGCCAAGGCAGTACCAGCAAATTCAAGCACTTAGCGAAAACAGCCCCGCTTGCCCACAAAGTTATCCACATGGCTGACGCGAGCCCGGCAGTACCGGGCAGGATGTGGATCGGCGCTGCGGTTACAGTGGCGACTGGGCTTGCATGTCGCAAGCCACCGAAGGAGTCGGCCTTGGCAACACCCAATTACTCATACGAAAAACGGCAACGCGAGCTGGCAAAGAAACGCAAGAACGAAGAAAAGCGCCAGCGCAAGCTCAGCGGTGGTGCTCAAGGCGGCCAGGATGAGCCCGATGCGGGCGGCGCCGATGCCCCGGCAGCCCCGGCCGACGGCGAGGCCGCCGCCGAGCCCAACAAGGGCTGACCTGGTACTGGCCGCAGGCCGCGCCCAGCCGCGCGGCGCCGGCACCTAAAATCTCGCTCCCGCATGGCGACCGCCATGCGACGCCGGCCCTGTTTCCCTCTGCCCGTTTTTGCCCGTACTCGCCCGCCATGACCCGCAAGCTCTTCGTCACCACCGCCCTGCCCTACGCGAACGCCAACTTCCATATTGGCCACATCATGGAATACACCCAGGCCGATATCTGGGTGCGCTTCCAGCGCATGCGCGGGCAGGAGGTGCATTTCGTCGGTGCGGACGACGCCCATGGCGCGCCCATCATGATTGCCGCCGAGAAGGCCGGTAAGACGCCTCAGCAGTTCGTGGCCGACATCGCGGCCGGCCGCAAGACCTATCTGGACGGCTTCCACATCAGCTTCGACAACTGGCACTCGACCGATGGCCCGGAGAACCACGAACTCTCCAAGGAAATCTACAAGGCCTTGCGTGCCAATGAGCTGATCTCGGTGAAGACCATCGAGCAGTTCTTCGACCCCGAGAAGTCCATGTTCCTGCCGGACCGCTTCATCAAGGGCGAGTGCCCGAAGTGCGGTGCCAAGGACCAGTACGGCGATTCCTGCGAGGTCTGCGGCGCGGTCTACACGCCCACCGAGCTGAAGAACCCGTTCTCGGTGCTGACCGGCGCAACGCCGGTGATGAAGAGCTCGGAGCACTACTTCTTCAAACTCAGCGATCCGCGCTGCATCGAGTTCCTGGAGCAATGGACCCAGACCCCGGGCCGGCTGCAGAGCGAGGTGCTGAACAAGATCAAGGAATGGTTCACCAAGGACGACGAGGGCAAGGGCGGCCTGGGTGATTGGGACATCAGCCGCGACGCGCCCTACTTCGGCATCGAGATTCCCGATGCGCCGGGCAAGTATTTCTATGTCTGGCTGGACGCGCCGATAGGCTATCTGGCCTCGCTGAAAAACTACTTCGGCAAGCTGGGCCGCGACTTCGACGCCTTCATGGCCGATGAGTCGGTGGAGCAGATCCATTTCATCGGCAAGGACATCACCTATTTCCACACGCTGTTCTGGCCGGCGATGCTGCATTTCAGCGGCCGCAAGACCCCGAACCATGTTTACGTGCATGGCTTCCTGACCGTCAACAACGGCGAGAAGATGAGCAAGAGCCGCGGCACCGGCCTGGATCCGCTGAAGTACCTGAGCTTGGGGCTGAATGCCGAATGGCTGCGCTACTACCTGGCCGCCAAGCTCAACGCCAAGGTCGAGGACGTGGACTTCAATCCCGAGGACTTCGTCGCCCGCGTCAACAGCGATCTGGTCGGCAAGTACATCAATATCGCCAGCCGCGCCGCCGGCTTCCTGGCCAAGCGCTTCGATGGGCGGCTGTCGGCCGACCTGGGCGTCGAGGGCCGCGCGCTGCTGGACACGCTGCGCGCCCATGCCGACACCATCGCCGAGCTCTACGAGGAGCGCGAGCTCGGCAAGGCGCTGCGCGAGATCATGCTGCTGGCCGACAAGGTCAACGAGTATGTGGACCAGAACAAGCCCTGGGAGCTGGCCAAGAAGGAAGGCGCCGACGCGGTGCTGCAGGATGTCTGCAGCGTCTGCATCGAAGCCTTCCGCCTGCTGACCATCTATCTGAAGCCGGTGCTGCCGGCGCTGGCAGCCAAGGTCGAAACCTTCCTGAAGGTCGAGCCGATGCAGTTCGCCGACAGCGCCCGCGCGCTCGGTGCCCACCAGATCGGCGTTTACGAACACCTGATGCAGCGTGTCGACCCCAAGCTGCTGGAAGCCCTGTTCGAGCCCCCCGCCGCACCGAAGGTCGTGCCCGGCGGTGAAGACCTGGCCCCCGAGATCAAGATCGACGATTTCACCAAGGTCGATCTGCGCATCGCCAAAATCGTCAAGGCCGAGCATGTCGAGGGTTCGGACAAGCTCTTGCGCCTGACGCTGGATGTCGGCGAGGGCCGCCTGCGCAATGTCTTCTCCGGCATCAAGAGCGCTTACAAGCCGGAAGATCTCGAAGGCAAGCTGACCGTGATGGTCGCCAACCTGGCCCCGCGCAAGATGAAGTTCGGCATCAGCGAAGGCATGGTGCTGGCCGCCAGCCACGCCGACGAAAAGACCAATCCCGGCATCTTTGTGCTGGAGCCCTTCCCGGGCGCCCAACCCGGCATGCGGGTGCGCTGAACCACGGGCGGCCGACATCACACGATGCCGCCGCTGCACCGCTTTCACCCGCGCGCACTGAGCGCGCTGCGCGGCTACAGCCGCCAGCGCTTGATCGCCGACCTCGGCGCCGGCGTCACGGTGGGCATCGTCGCGCTGCCGCTGGCCATTGCCTTCGCGATCGCCTCGGGCGTCAAGCCCGAGCAGGGCCTGGTCACCGCCATCATCGCGGGCTTTCTGATCTCGGCCCTGGGCGGCTCGAATGTACAGATTGGCGGGCCGGCCGGCGCCTTCATCGTGATCGTCTACGGCATCGTGCAGCGCTACGGCCTGGCCAATCTGCTGATCGCCACCGTGCTGGCCGGCGGCCTGCTGGTGCTGATGGGCCTGCTGCGCCTGGGCGTCTTGGTGCGCTACATCCCGGTGTCCATCGTGATCGGCTTCACCAACGGCATTGCGGTGCTGATCGCGCTGTCGCAGCTGAAGGATCTGCTGGGCCTGGACATCGCGCAGATGCCGGCCGACTTCTTCGGCCAGCTCGCCGCGCTGAGCCGCCATCTGCACAGCGTCAACCCCTGGGCCCTGCTGCTGGGCCTGGGCTGCATGGGCGTGGTGCTGCTGTGGCCCAAGACCTACCAGATGCAGCGCGGCCATGGCCCCTGGCGCCAGCGCACACACCGGCTGATGGCCCAGCTGCCGGGCACGGTGATCGCGCTGGTCGGCGCGACGCTGCTGGCCCAGGGCCTGAGCCTGCCGCTGGAGACCATAGGCAGCCGCTTTGGCGGCATCCCGCAAAGCCTGCCCGGCTTTGCCCTGCCCGAGTTCAGCTGGAGCAGTGCCAAGCAGCTCTTTATCCCCACCGTGACGATCGCCCTGCTCGGCGCGATCGAGTCGCTGCTGTGCGCCCGGGTGGCCGACAATATGACCGCATTGCCCCGCCACGACCCGAACCAGGAGCTGATGGCCCAGGGTGTGGCCAATATGGTCGTGCCCTTTTTCGGCGGCATCCCGGCCACCGGCACGATCGCCCGCACCGTCACCAATGTGCGCGCCGGCGGCAACAGCCCGGTCTCCGGCATGGTGCACGCTGCCACCCTGCTGCTGATCGTGCTGCTGGCCGCGCCGCTGGCCGAGTACGTGCCGCTGGCGGCGCTGGCCGGCATCCTGCTGGTGGTGGCCTGGAATATGGGCGAGTGGCATGAGTTCGCGCGGCTGCGCCGCTTCAGCCTGCCCTACCGCACCATCCTGCTCGGCACCTTTGTGCTGACCGTGGTGTTCGATCTGACGGTGGCGGTCGAGGTCGGCCTGGTGCTGGCCTGCCTGTTCTTCATCTACCGGATGAGCACGCTGTTTCGCGTCGAGCCACTGCCCAGCGAGATCGCCGGCACCCAGCTGATGCGGGTCTATGGCGCGCTGTTCTTCGGCGCGGTCGGCAAGGTCGAGGGCCTGGCAGACACCCTGCCGGCCGGCTGTCACACCCTGGTGCTGGACCTGCATCAGCTGATCTCGATCGACACCTCGGGGCTGGACGCGCTGGTCCAGCTGCAGCGCACACTGGCGCGGCAGGGCCAGCGCCTGGTGCTGTGCGGCCTCAACGAGCAGCCGGCCAGCCTGATTGCGCGCGGCGGGCTGGCCGAGGCGCTGGGGCCGGACGGCATTCATGCCGATTTGACCGCCTGGCACGGCGCCTGCCGGCAAGCAGGCCTGTAAAATCACCTTTTTTGCAGCCGATTGCGCCCCGCCATGCCCCTGTTCTGGAAGCCTTACAAGTCCGAAGTCAGCAGCTTCATCGATGAGCTGAAGGCCAAGAAGCCGACGCTGGAACAAGAACAGCGCGCCGGCCGTGCCCTGCTGTGGGACAAGCCGGTAGACCGTCAGGCCCAGGCCGATTTCCGCGCCGCCAAGATCGCTCAGCAGCCTTACGTCTACCAGACCAAGGGCGACTGAAAACCCGCCCGTCCAGGAGCGCCGGCTTGAGCGACACGCCGCTGCCCCCCCTGCCGGCCGAGCCGGCCGCCGCCGCGCCGCCGCTGACGGTGGACGGCGTCGCTGTGGCCCGCCTCTACGGCGAGCCGTTGTTCCAGATGCCGCTGGACCTCTACATCCCGCCGGATGCGCTGGAGGTCTTTCTGGAGGCCTTCCAGGGGCCGCTGGACCTGTTGCTCTACCTGATCAGGCGGCAGAACTTCAACATCCTCGACATCCCGCTGGCCGATGTGACGCGCCAGTACCTCAGCTATGTCGACCAGCTGCGCAAGAGCAATCTGGAGCTGGCCAGCGAATACCTGCTGATGGCGGCGATGCTGATCGAGATCAAGTCGCGCATGCTCCTGCCGCCCAAGAAGACCGAGGACGGCGCCGAGCCCGAAGACCCGCGCGCCGAACTGGTGCGGCGCCTGCTGGAGTACGAGCGCATCAAGCTGGCCGCCGCCCAGCTGGACGCGCTGCCGGTGCTGGGGCGCGACTTTCTGCGTGCGCAGGTGCATATCGAACAGTCGCTGCAGCCGCGCTTTCCCGATGTCGAGGCCAATGATCTGCGCGAGGCCTGGCTGGACATCCTCAAGCGCGCCAAGCTGAACCAGCATCACCGCATCACCCGCGAACAGCTGTCCGTGCGCGAACATATGAGCATCGTGCTGCGCCGGCTGCAGGGCCAGCGCTTCGTCGAGTTCGAGCAGCTGTTCGAAGTCAGCCGCGGGCCGCAGGTGCTGGTCGTGACCTTTATCGCGCTGCTGGAACTGGCGCGCGAGCGCCTGCTGGAGATCACGCAAGCCGAGGCCTTCGCGCCTATCTATGTGCGCCTGGCCTACTCACCGAGTGTGGCCGAACCGCTGCCCGAGCCGCTGTTCGAGACCGATCAGGCCTGAGCGGCGCGCCAGGTTGAAAAGTGCGCCTCGGGCTGGCGCTGCATCATCTGCCCCACCGCCAGCACAGCCTGGGTGCGTGAGCTGACCCCCAAGGCCTTCAGCACGGCGGCCACATGGTCCTTGATCGTTTCGACCGAGACGCCCAGCTCGCGGGCGATGATTTTGTTGGGCTTGCCTTGCAGCAGCAGGGCCAGCACATCGGTCTGGCGCGGCGTCAGCGACAGGCCTTCGAGCCCGCCGGTGGTCTGGTAGGCCGACTCGCTGGCGGCCTGCTGGATCTGCTGCATACGCTGCTGGGCCGGCGCCGGCTCGGCAGCGGACGACACCTCATTGCCCAGGCTCATCGGCGGCACATAGATGCCACCCGACATCACCAGACGCAGCGCCTGCGACAGCATCTCGGTGCTGCTGCGCTTGGGCACAAAACCCATCGCGCCCTGGTCGATCGAACGGATCACATCGCTGGCACGGTCCGAGGCCGAGATCACCACCACCGGCAGAGCCGGGTAGGCGGCGCGGAATTCCTCCAGCAGATCGAAGCCGCTGGCATCGCCCAGTTGCAGGTCCAGCAGCACCAGATCGAAATCGTCCTGCTGCTTCAGCGTCGACCGGGCAGCGGCGGCGCTGTCGGCGCCGACCACCTGGACATCGTCACCCAGGCCTTCGATGACGGTCTGCAGGGCCGACAGGATCAGCGGGTGATCATCAATGAGCAGTACTTTCATGCTCGGCCCCTTCATCAAAATTAGCGAAATGCTTAGCGGTATGCATGGTGTTGGGGCTGGATCATAGGCAAGTGCCCCGGGCTTGGGCACAACCCTCATGGGGGATATCGCGGCTGCACCAGTTCGCAATGCGGACAAATCAACGATAGCGTCGCGTCAGCGACTCGGCCACGCAGACCGGCTTGGCCAGTCCCTCGCCCTCGACGCTGACCTGCACCGCCAGTTGGGCCCCGCCCTCGATGGGTTCGTAGGACAGCAGCGTGAAACGCGCTCGCAAGCGGCTGCCCACCGGCACCGGCGCCGGAAAGCGCACCTTGTTGAGACCGTAGTTGATGCCCATGCGGCTGTCCGCCACCCGAAAACCGCTGTCGAAAAAGGCAGGCAGCAGGCTCAGCGTCAGGAAACCATGGGCAATGGTCGTGCCGAACGGCCCGGCCGCCGCCCGGGCGGGGTCGGTATGTATCCATTGCTGATCGTCGGTGGCATCGGCAAAGCGCTGGATGCGGGCCTGGTCGACCTCGATCCAGTCGCTCAGGCCGATTTCCTGCCCCTGCAAGCCGGCCAGATCGGCCAGGCGTTCGAAAGTCCGCATCGTCTAGTGGTCCAGCCAGTCTCCCAGCGCCTGCCATTGCGCCAGATCGCGCTCGACCCGGCCGGGAGCGACGTCCCACAGGGTCAGACCGCGGGCCGCCAGTTGCACATAGTTCTGGGTGTCGCGCAGCATGCCCAGCACCGGCAGCGCCAGCCCCTGCACAAACTGCTGCAGTTGCTGGGCCGACAGCGTGCCTTCACGCGCGCGCATGCCCACCAAGGCGAGCTGCGGGCTCTTGCCGCCCGACTGCGCCCGCAGATCTTGCAGGGTCTGCAGGAATCCGTATGTCGCCTGGATGTCAAAAAGACTGGGTTGCAGCGGAATCAGCAGCTTGTCGGCCAAAGCGTAGAGCGAAGCGAGCTTCTTACCATGCAGGCCGGCCGGCGTGTCCAGCACCACATGGCTGATACCCTTGGGCGGCTTCAGCACGCCCTTCACGTCGACATCCCAGCTCTGGATGAGCGGCAGCTGCGCCGCCCGCAAGGCCAGCCACTGGCGTGCCGACTGCTGGCTGTCGACATCGCCCAGCATCACCGCATGCCCTTGGCGGGCGTAGTAGCCGGCAATATTGCTGGCCAGCGTGCTTTTTCCAACGCCGCCCTTGGGGTTGGCGACCAGGATCACGGGCATGAAGTCTCCTGTGCAATCACGGGGAAACCATCGTAGCCGCGCCCCACCGCGCACCGCAATGCGGGTGAACAGCGACAATAGCGCGATGTTTGCCCCCTCCCAAATCGAGGTGCGCCGCTTTTTCTGCGCCACCTACCGCAAGCTGCGCGAAGGCGCGCCGCTGATCCCGATGGAAGCCATTGCCGCGCAATGGATTGACGAGCACCCCGAGTACCACGCCGAGTTGGCCGACGAGGAAACCGCCGTCAACACCGTCTACACGGTGGAAGAGGGGCGCACCAACCCCTTTTTGCATCTCTCTATGCACCTGACCATCACCGAGCAGCAGTCGATCGACCAGCCCACCGGCATCCGTCAGGCCATCGCGCTGCTGGCGGCCAAGCGCCAGTCGATGCACGAGGCCCAGCATGCCGCGATGGACTGCCTGGGCGAGATGATCTGGGCCTCGCAGCGCAGCGGCCTGCCGCCCGATGGCCATGCCTATCTGGAATGCGTACGCAAAAAAGCCACCTCTTGAGGTGGCTTTGGCAGGCGGAGATGAACTCGGATCAGGCCTGGTAGGACCCGCCGCCCAGCGACTTGCGCTCATTCTTGCCCAGCGCCGAGTACAGGCCGCTGGCCTCGCCGGGCATCAGCACATCGATGGCACGGTCCAGTGCGGCGGTGGCACGTGCCAGCGACTCGCGCTGCGCGGCGACCCGGCCGCCGGCCTGCACCAGACGATGACGCAGATTGGGCGGCACCTGGCCGCTGCGGGCGGCTTCGCTGAACATCGCGATCGCCTCGGCCAGGGCCTGGTGCAGCGCGCTGGCATGCAGCTCGATCGCCTGGCTGTCGCGCCGCAGCAAGGCCTCGCCCAGCAGATTCAGGCAGCCTTCGACGGCCAGCAGCGGCTGCTCCAGCGCCTGGCCCAAGGCCGCGTCTGGCAAGCTCGTCATTTCAGAAGTGGGCAAGGCGTGCATAGCGGTACCCGCCGCAAGGCGTTGATATTCGGTCAGCAAAAACAGTCAAACAGCGCCGGCTCGCGCCGGACACCGCTCAGTGAGGCGTCGCTCGGCTCAGCATTTCCTGGGCATTGGCAATCAATTTGTCGGCCACCGCCTCGGCATTGATGCCGAACTTGCCTTCGGTGATGGCCTGGGAAATCCGCCCGACCTTCTCGGCGTCGAAGCTGCCTTCCTCGGACACACCGGCGAGCAAGGCGCTGGCATTGCTTGACAAGGCGATCTTGGCGCTGGCCTCCGGCGTCTTGCCGCCGGCGGCTTCGGCCGTCTTGGCGCGGCCGGCGTCAGCGCCGGCGGGCCTGTCCGTCCCGGCCGTCACTGGCGCCATCGTTTCTGGGCTGTTACCGATTTTCATGCTGCTCTCCATAGCTCAGGGCATTGCCCGAAGCTGTCCAGGTTTTTCGGTGTATCGACCCTTCCCGGCGGGACTTTAGGACTATCGCGAAACTGCGGGGCCAAACGCCCCCCTGTGCCTGCCTCATAGCAGCACCTCCACACGACGCTCACCGACGGCGCGGCCGGTCACGGTACGGCCATTCTCGAAACGAATCCTGACATCCTGGCCTTCCAGGCCCGGCTCCATGGCCTGGCCTTCGCTGGCTATCGCATAGCCGGCACCGCTGGCCAGCACCTGCACGCGCTCGCCGGCGGCAAACCAGCGCCGCTGTTTCAGATCCGTGCTGCGCACCGCCTCACCGACCACCAGGGGTCGTTGCAGGCTGCGCCCGTCGAGCAGGCTGGCGTCGGTGAAGACCTGGCCGGACTCGGCAGCTATATCAATGTCGGCCACTTGCAGCTGGGCTTGAGACAAGACGGTGCCGGCCGGCAAGGCGGTGGTGGCCACCAGCACCCGGGCATAGACCTGCACCTGCACCGGCAGGCTGACATTCCAGCGCGCCTGGCCATCGACACAGCGCAGGCCGATGCGGCTGCGCCCCCACATCTTCATGCCGCTGGGCAGATAGGGCTGGACCTGGGCGCAGGGCGCCAGCCGCAGCCGCGCATCGAGCTGGCCCAGCTGCACCTCGATGCGCGCCTCGGGCGGCGCGCCGGCCTGGGCACCGGCCAGCGCCAGCGCCTGGACCCGGCTCAGCAGCTCGGGGCTCAGGCTGGACGGCGTCTGCGCCGCCCCGCCCGTCGCCGCCAGGCACAGCGCAAGCCCGGCGCCGAGGGCGCGGATGCGGCTGGCCACGAGGGCAGCGTGAAGGCAGGCTTGTTGGAGCATGGGGCGACTGTAGGCCCGAGCCGCCGACTCCTGAGGGTCGAAATGCGCAGCAAAGCCCGTTCTATTCCCGCTAATGTTTTTCGACCTGCCCAACACAATCCATCTCAACTGCCCGGACTGCCACCGAGGTCCCCATCATGATCAACCGACTGACCGACACGCTGAACTTCCAGACCCAGGCCCTGAGCCTGCGCTCGGAGCGCCAGCGCCAGCTCGCCAGCAACATCGCCAATGCCGACACCCCGGGCTACCAGGCCCGGGACATGGACTTTGCGCGGGCGCTGCGCGAAGCGACCGGCTCCAGCGCGGTGCCCGGCGCGATGGCGACCACCAGCAAGAGTCATATGGCACCGCTGGCCGGCGCCCGCGCCGACAGCAACAAGCTCTACTCCACGGCCGCCCAGACCAATCTGGACAGCAACTCGGTCGACATGGACCGCGAACGCGCCAACTTCGCCGACAACGCGGTGAAGTACGAGGCCACGCTGCGCTTCATCAATGGCAGCGTGCGCACCACGATGGACGCGATGAAGTCGCACAACGCGGCCTGATCCGCAGGAGAAGCCCATGTCGATGTTCCAGATCTTCAGCGTCTCAGGCAGCGCGGTCAGCGCGCAAAGCCAGCGCCTCAACATCGTCGCCAGCAATCTGGCCAATGCCGACACCGTGGCCGGCCCCGACGGCCAGGCCTACAAGGCGCGCCAGGTGGTGTTCCAGACCGCGCTGATGGGTGCCGGCGAGAACCTCGGCGCCGCCGGCGTGCGGGTGGCCCAGATCAGCGAAGACCAGACCGAGGGCCGGCGCGTGCACGACCCCAAGCACCCCAAGGCCGACGCCGAGGGCTATGTGACCTACAGCAATGTCAACACGGTGGAAGAGATGGTCAACATGATCTCGGCCTCGCGTTCCTATCAAAACAATATCGAGGTGATGAGCACGGCCAAGAGCCTGCTGCTCAAGACCTTGCAACTGGGCCAGGGCTGAGCCCGGGCCGGGAGGACTCCTGATGGACGTCGCAACGCTCAACAAGCTCAACGGTGGCAGCGGTACCGCCTCGGCCACCAAGAACGCGGCCGATACCCAGGACCGCTTCCTGAAGCTGCTGGTCGCGCAGATGCAGAACCAGGACCCGATGAACCCGATGGACAACGCCCAGGTGACCAGCCAGATGGCGCAGATCCAGACGGTCACCGGCGTGCAGGGCCTGAACACCACGATCCAGGGCCTGAGCTCGCAGTTCACCCAGCTGCAGGCGCTGCAATCGGTGGCCCTGGTCGGCCACGATGTGGCGCTGGCCAGCAACAATCTGGTGATCAACAAATCCGCCGACGGCGTCGCCACCGGCAAGGGCTCCTACGACCTGACCGGCGCCGCCGACAAGGTCAAGCTCGAGGTGCTGAGCCCGGCCGGCCTGGTGGTCGACACGGTGGAGCTCGGCGCCCAGAGCGCCGGCCTGCACAAATTCAGCTGGCCGGCCGACAAGGCGGTGGGTTACGACAGCCTGAATTTCCGCATCACCGCCAACCGCGGCACGGCCCAGGTCGCCTCGACGCCCTACGCCACCGACAAGGTGGTCGCCGTCAGCACCAATGGCACCAAGCTGCAGGTCAAGCTCGAAGGCATGGGCATCGTCGACTACAGCCTGATCAAGATGGTCGACTGACGACCGCCCCCTCCCGATACCGATACCGCACAGTTTCAAGGACAAGCATCATGGGCTTCCAACAAGGTCTCTCCGGTCTGAATGCCTCGAGCAAGAACCTCGATGTCATCGGCAACAACATCGCCAATGCCAACACCTATGGCACCAAGTCCTCGCGGGCCGAGTTCTCCGATATGTATGCCACCGCGCTCAACGGTGCCGGCGCCAACAATGTGGGCATCGGCGTGCAGTTGGCGGCTGTGGCCCAGCAGTTCACCCAGGGCAATATCTCGATCACCGAGAACCCGATGGACCTGGCAATCAACGGCGGCGGCTTCTTCCAGCTCAGCGACGGCAAGAGCCCGGTGGTCTACAGCCGCAACGGCCAGTTCAAGGTCGACCGCGAAGGCTTCATCGTCAACAACGACAAGCTCAAGCTGCTCGGCTACCCGGCCGACGGCACCGGCGTGATCCAGCCGGGCCTGGCCCAGCCGCTGCAGCTGCCCACCAAGGGCATCGAGCCGCAGACCACGGCCAATATCAAGATGGAGTTCAACCTGGACTCGCGCGCCAAGCCGACCGCGCCCTACACCCTGTCCGACCCGCTGGACCCGAACTCCAAGGTCGACGGCCTGGGCATCAAGCTCAAGGACCCGACCACCTACAACAACGCCACCTCGCTGACCGTCTATGACCAGAAGGGCCAACCGGTCGCGGTGACGCTGTACTACCAGCGCGCCCACAACCCCGACGCCAGCGGCAACACGGTCTGGAACGTCTACGTGACGGCCAATGGCGAGCCGGTCAGCGTCGCCGCCGATGGCTCCGACATCACCGCCCCGGACAAGAACGAGCCGCCGCTGCCCTACGCCCAGCTGACCTTCCCGCCGACCGGCGGCAGCCCGGTGTTCCCGCCGCCCGGCACCCTGCTGGACCTGCGCATCCCGGCCGGCACCAACTCGGCCGGCGCGCCGACCCTGCCCATCCCCTTCGACCCCGCCGGTCCGGCGATCCGCTTCGATGTGCTGGGCGCCACCGAGAACGGCTCCAGCTTCGCCGTCACCGATCTGACCCAGGACGGTTATGCGCCGGGCCAGCTGACCGGCATCGTGGTCGAGGAAACCGGCGTCGTCACGGCCCGCTACTCGAACGGCGAATCCAAGCCGGCCGGCCAGCTGGAGTTGGCCAACTTCCGCAATATGCAGGGCTTGCAGCCGCTGGGCGGCAATATCTGGGCCCGCACCAACACCTCGGGCGACCCGGTGGTGGGCACACCCGGCGACGGCAATATGGGCGCGCTGCAGCCCGGCGCGCTGGAGGAGTCGAATGTGGACCTGACCGCCGAGCTGGTGAATATGGTGACCGCGCAGCGCACCTACCAGGCCAATGCCCAGACCATCAAGACCCAGGACCAGGTGCTGCAGACCCTGGTCAACCTGCGCTAAGCCCCGACTACCCCCCGACTGAGGCCCGACCATGGACCGCATGATTTACCTGTCGATGGCCGGCGCGAAGGCGTCGATGCAGCGCCAGGATGTGCTGGCCAACAATCTGGCCAATGTCTCGACCAATGGCTTTCGCGCCGAGCTGCAGGCCTTCCGCGCCGTGCCGGTGCGCGGCGACGGCGCCAGCACCCGCGCCTACGCGCTGGAAACCACGATAGGCCACAGCGACCAGCCCGGCGTCATCAACACCACCGGCCGCAATCTGGACGTGGCGATGCAGGGCAATGCCTGGCTGGCCGTGCAGGGCCTGGACGGCACCGAGGCCTACACCCGGGCCGGCGCCATCGATGTCAATGCCGAAGGCCTGCTGGTGCTGCGCAACGGCCTGCAGGTGCTCGGCGACGGCGGGCCCATCACGGTGCCGCCCGACAGCGAGGTCCATGTGGGCGGCGACGGCACCGTCACCGCCAAGCTGCCGACCGGCAACCCGATCAATATCGGCCGGCTCAAGCTGGTCACGCCCGAGGCGCCGCTGACGCGCGGCAGCGACGGCCTGTTCCGCGCCGCCGACGGCGACCTGCCGGCCGACCCGAATGCCCGGCTGCAGGACGGCGCGCTGGAAGGCAGCAATGTCAGCCCGGTCGAGACCATGGTCAGCATGATCGCTGCGGCCCGCCAGTTCGAGCAGCAGATGAAGCTCTTGCAGATCGCCCAGACCCAGGGCCAGCAATCCGCCAAGCTGCTTGGCACGACTCAATAAGGACGCGCGCCATGATCCGCTCACTCTGGATTGCCAAGACCGGGATGGAAGCCCAGCAAATGCAGCTGGACACCATCTCGCACAACCTCTCCAACGTCGCCACCAACGGCTTCAAGCGCTCGCATGCGGTGTTCGAGGATCTGATCTATCAGAACCTGCGCCAGACCGGCGCCAACACCACCGAGCAGACCGTGTTGCCAACGGGCCTGCAGGTCGGCCTGGGCGTGCGCCCGGTGGCCACCTCGCGCAACTTCAGCCAGGGCAATCTGCAGCAGACCAGCAACAACCTGGACCTGGCGATCAAGGGCAACGGCTTCTTCCAGATCCAGATGCCCGACGGCACGACCAACTACACCCGCGACGGCAGCTTCCAGCTCGACGCCAACGGCCAGATCGTCACCAACAACGGCTACACGGTGCTGCCCGGCATCACCGTGCCCAACAACGCCCAGACCCTGACCATCGGCCAGGACGGCACCGTCAGCGTCACGGTGCCGGGCAATCCGCTGCCGCAAACCCTGGGGCAGATCCAGGTGGCCAATTTCGTCAATCCGGCCGGCCTGGATCCCAAGGGCCAGAACCTGTTCGCCGAAACCGCCTCCTCCGGCACGCCCAATGCCGGCGCCCCCAATGCCAACGGCCTGGGCGCGCTGCAGCAGGGTTTTGTTGAAACCTCCAATGTCAATGTGGTGGAGGAGCTGGTGCAGATGATCCAGACCCAGCGCGCCTACGAGCTGAACTCCAAGGCGGTGCAGACCTCGGATCAGATGCTGCAAAAGCTCACCCAGATCTAAGGCCCGGGAGATCCATCATGCGCACGCCATTGATCCCGCCGATCTCTTCGCTGGCCATCGCCCTGCTGCTGGGCGGTTGTGCCAACCTGCAACAACCCCGCGTCGAGCTGCAAAGCACCCCGGTGGTGCAGCTGCCGCTGCTGCCGCCCGCTGCGGCGGCCAATGGCGCGATCTACCAGTCGGCCAGCTACCGCCCGCTGTTCGAGGACCACCGCGCCCGCCTGGTCGGCGACACGGTCACGATACAGATCGTCGAGCGCATCAGCGCCAGCCAGAGCTCCAGCAGCGCGTTGGACAAGAGCGGCAGCCTGGCCGGCAGCGTCACCGCCCTGCCCGGCGTCAGCCCGAGCTCCTTCGGTCGCGCCTCGGTCGGCGCCAGCTCGGCCAACACCTCGGCCGGCAAAGGCAGCAACCAGAACACCAATGAATTCAGCGGCAGCATCACGGCCGTGGTCACCGGCGTGCTGCCCAACGGCCACCTGATGATCACCGGCGAGAAGCAGATCGGCGTCAACAACAACGTCGACGTGCTGCGTTTTTCCGGCCAGGTCGACCCGCGCGCCATCCAGCAGGGCAATAGCGTGTCCTCGGCGGCGGTGGCCAATGTGCGCATCGAGCAGCGCGGCCGGGGTGCGACCGATCAAGCGCACGGAATAGGCTGGTTGTCACGCTTCTTTTTAAGCCTTTCACCGACTTAAGTTTGCCCAGAATCGGTCGCATAAGTCTTTGATGCGACCGCCATGCAAACCCTCCTCCTGAACCCCTTCAAGCCGCTGCTCGCGCTGCTGCCATTACTGATGGCTGCGCTGCTGAGCGGCCCGGCCGAGGCGGCCCGCATCAAGGAAGTGGCCGCCGTGGCCGGCGTGCGCAGCAATCCATTGAGTGGCTACGGGCTTGTCGTCGGTCTGGACGGCACCGGCGACCAGACCACCCAAGCCCCCTTCACCGGCCAGAGCCTGGCCGCGATGCTGCAGCAGTTCGGCGTGATGCTGCCGCCGGGCGTGACCATGCAGCCCCGCAACATCGCCGCCGTGATGGTCACCACCCAGCTGCCGGCCTTTGCCCAGCCGGGCCAGCCGCTGGACATCGCGGTCTCCTCGATCGGCAATGCCAAGAGCCTGCGCGGCGGCACGCTGATCGCCACGCCCTTGCGCGGCGCCGATGGCCAGGTCTACGCGATCGCCCAGGGCAATCTGGTGGTCGGCGGCGCCGGCGCCTCGGCCGGCGGCTCCAAGGTGCAGATCAATCATCTGAGTGCCGGCCGCATCCCGGGCGGCGCCCTGGTCGAGCGTTCGGTGCCGACCGCGTTGCAGACCGGCGACTTCATCCAGCTCGACCTGAACGCGATCGACTACACCACCGCCCGCGCGGTGGCCGCCGCAATCAACCGCGCCAAGGGCCCGGGCACCGCCCAGGCCCTGGACGGCCGGGTCGTGCGCGTGCGCGCCCCCAGCAATCCGGATGAGCGCGTCAGCTTCCTGGCCGATATGGAAAACCTGCCGCTGGATCTGGCCGTGCCGGCCGCCCGCGTCGTCATCAATGCCCGCACCGGTTCGGTCGTGATGAACCAGGCCGTCACGCTGGCCGCCTGTGCGGTGGCCCATGGCAATCTGTCGGTCACGATCAGCTCGACCCCAGTGATCAGCCAGCCCAACGCCCTGTCGGGCGGCCAGACCGTGGTGGCCCAGAAGACCGATATCGCGATCAACCAGGCCCCCGGCGCGCTGATTCAGCTGCCGGCCGGGGCCCAGCTGTCCGAGGTGGTGAAGGCGCTGAACGCGCTGGGCGCCACGCCCCAGGATCTGCTGGCGATTTTGCAAGCGATGAAGAGCGCCGGCGCGATCACCGCCGAGCTGGAGGTGATTTAAATGTTGTACCCCCACGTTCACTTCGTTCTCTGCCCCCTGAGGGGGCGTTCAGCGCCCTTCGGGCGGCCGGGCGGGCGCTGAGATGTCGTTCAATCCCCTACCCCTGAGCACCCGCAGCAGCGCCGGCTCGGTCAGCGACAACCGCAGCATCGAGTCGCTGCGCGCGGCCGCCGCGCGCGACCCCAAGGCCAGCATTCGCGAGACCGCCAAGCAGTTCGAATCGCTGTTCATGCAGGAGGTCATGAAGAGCATGCGCGCCTCCACGCTGTCCTCCGGCATGCTGGAGAACTCGGCCACCCAGCTGGGCACCGAGATGCTGGACACCCAGTTCGCCGGCAAGATGACCGGCCTGCCCGGCGGCCTGACCGACGCGATCACTCGCCAGCTGCAGCGCCAGATGGGCGTGGCCGCCGAACCCGCCAAGCCGCTGCAGCCGCTGCCGGCGCTGGCCAAGAAGAACATCGCCCCCCATGTGCAGGGCTTCATCCAGAAGCACGACGACGCCGCCAAGGCCGCCGAGCAGCAGACCGGCATCCCGGCCAGTTTCATGATCGCCCAGGCCGCCCACGAATCGGGCTGGGGCAAGCGCGAGATCACCGGCAAGGACGGCACGCCCTCCTTCAACGTCTTCGGCATCAAGGCCACCGCCGGCTGGACCGGCAAGGTCGCCGAGGTGCAAACTACCGAGTACATCAACGGCAAGCCGCAGAAGGTGATGGCCAAGTTCCGCGCCTACGACAGCTACGAGGACTCGTTCAAGGACTATGCACGCCTGATCGGCACCAACGCCCGCTACAAGGACGTGGTGGCCAAGGCCGACACTGCCGAAGGTTTCGCTCGCGGCCTGCAGAAGGCCGGCTACGCCACCGATCCCGACTACGCCAGCAAGCTGGCCCGTGTCATCAACACCACCGTGCGCGTGCAGCGCGCGCTGGCCTGATGCGCAGACCAGCGTAAGAAGAGAGCCAAGCCATGGGAACCTCCGCACTGTTATCGCTGGGCATGCGCGCCATGTTCGCCAATCAGGCCGCGCTGCAGACCATTGGCCAGAACATCGCCAATGCCAACACGCCCGGCTACTCGCGCCAGAGCGTCACGCTGACCACGCCCGAGGGCCAGTTCACCGGCTCGGGCTACTTCGGCAAGGGCGTCAATGTCCAGACCGTCACGCGCGCCCACAACGAGTTCCTCAGCAAGGAAGCGGCCGGCAGCAAGTCGGTGGCCTTCATGGACGCCACCCATGCCACCCAGCTGATCCAGCTGGAGAAGCTCTTCCCTCCGGGCGAGCGCGGTCTGGGCCAGGCGGCCAACCAGTTCCTCAATGCGATGGTCGACGTCTCCAGCCGGCCCTCCGATCTGTCGGCCCGCCAGGTGGTGCTGGGCCGGGCCAATGAGCTGGCCTCGCGCTTCGCCAGCACCGGCCAGCAGCTGGCCGATCTGCAGGCCGGCGTGGTCAGCGATCTGCGCGCCAATGTCGATGTCGTCAACCAGCTCAGCAAGCAGATCGCGGCGGCCAATGACCAGATCGCCCGTGCCAACGGCTCGGGCCACACCTCCAACGACCTGCTCGACAAGCGCGACCAGCTGATCTCCGAGCTGAGCCAGTATGTCAAGGTCAGCACCCTGCCCTCCAGCGACGGCACGGTCGGCGTCTTCATCGGTGGCGGCCAGCGCCTGGTGCTGGGCTCGCAGGCCCAGGATCTGTCGCTGACGCCCGATCCCTATGACGGCTCGCGCGTGCAGCTGAGCATCGACGAAGCCAACGGCGCCCGCGTGCTGGACGAGAGCAGCCTGACCGGCGGCTCGCTGAGCGCCTTGCTGAAATACCAGAACAAGGACTTGCAGGACGCCCGCAACCTGGTCGGCCAGATGGCCGTCGCGATGGCCGAGCGCGTCAACGGCCAGCAGAAGCTGGGCCTGGATCTGTCCGGCACGGCCGGCTCCAATATCTTCTCCTATGCCCAGCCGCGCGCGCTGCCCTCGAACACCAATGCGCGCAATCCGGACGGCAGCTTCGCGTCAACCCTGAGCCTGACCATCAAGGACGCGACCCTGCTGCGCGCCGAGTCCTATGTGCTGAAGGCCGACCCGAGTGGCGCGCCCGGCCAGTATGTGATGACGACCCGGCCGGGCGGCACCAGCGTCAGCCTCAGCGACACCCAGATCGAGCAGCAGTACGGCTTCACGATCACCGCCGGCGGCGCGCCGATGGGCCCGAACGACAGCTTCCTGCTGGAGCCGGTGGCCCAGGCCGCCGTCACGATGAAGCGCGAACTCGATGCCCCCAGCGGCATCGCCGCCGCCTCGCCGATCACCGCCGTGACCGGCACCGCCAATACCGGCACCGCCACCATCGCCTCGCTGTCGGTGGCCAACAGCAATTTCGCGCCGGCCCAGTACCCGGTGGCCATCGTGTTCCAGGGCGTCAACAACACGGACCCGAGCAAGCCGCCGGGCGTCGACTATGTGATGACGATGAACGACGGCACCATCGTCAACGGCACCTGGTATCCGGGCGAGGCGATGGGCAACTACCCACTGCCGGCCGGCGACTTCGGCTTCCGGCTCGCGCTCAACGGTGTGCCCAAGGCCGGCGACACCGTCAATATCGACCCCACCAAGTCGGTCGCCACCAACAACGGCAATGCCCAGGCCTTCCTCGGCCTGCAGAAGGAAGCCTTCATCGGCCGCGGCCAGAACGGCGTCGGCGCGACGCTGACCGACGCCTATGCCACCGCGATGTCCGATATCGGCTCGCGCGTGCAGGGCGCGGCCTATCTGTCCGAGGTCTCCACCAGCGTGGCCAGCAATGCCGAGTCGGTGCGCAGCAGCCAGGCCGGCGTCAACCTCGATGAGGAAGCCGCGCGGCTGATGCAGTACCAGCAGGGCTACCAGGCCGCCGCCAAGGTGCTGCAGGCCGGCCAGACCATTTTTGACGAGTTGCTCAGGATCGCGGCGCGCTGAAACGCGCCCCGCCCCCTCTAGCCGTCCCTTTCGGAGAATCCAGCATGCGCGTCAGTACCGCCAATATGTTCGACAGCAGCATCTCGACGCTGCAGCGGCGCCAGCAAAGCATGCAGGAGAGCCAGCAGAAGCTGACCTCGGGCAAGCGCATCGAGTACGCCAGCGACGACCCCACCGGCGCGGCCCGCGCCGAGCGCGCGCTGTCCTCGATCGAGCGGGTCGATGCCAACCAGCGGGCGCTGGAGGCCAGCCGCAACAATATGTCGCTGGGCGAATCGGCGCTGGGCGATGCCAACGAGATCCTGCAGCAGATCCGCGAGGCCATGGTGGCCGCCGGCAATGCCACCTACAGCGATCCCGAGCGCGAAGGCCTGGCCAAGAAGATCACCGGGCTGCGCGACCAGCTGCTGTCGATTGCCAACCGCCCCGACGGCTCGGGCGGTTTCGTGTTCGCCGGCCAGGGCGCCGAAGGCGCACCCTTCATCGATGCGCCCGGTGGCGTGACTTACATCGGCACGCCCGGCTCGGTGCAAAGCGGCAATCTGGAACAGTACGCGATGAGCATCGATGGCCGCATGGCCTGGGAGCAGGCCCGCAGCGGCAATGGCAGCTTCGTCACTGCCGTGCAGCCCAACACCATTGACCCCAGCAACCCGCCAGCCAAGAGCTGGATCGATGCCGGCCGCGTCAGCAACCCGGCCCTGCTGACGGGTTCGAGCTACCAGGTCCAGGTCAGCGGCAGCGGCGCCACGGCCACCTACTCGGTGCTGGACATCACCAATGGCACGACCGTTGCCACCGGCCCCTTCGCCTCGGGCAAGACCATAGACTTCGACGGCATCAGCGTGACGCTGACCGGCCAGGCCGCCGACGGCGATATGTTCAGCATCGAGCCGTCCACGGTGGGCCTGGGCGTCTTCGATGTGCTGGATGGCACCATCGCCGAGCTGCGCACGCCGCTGCGTGGCGATACGCAGATCGCCCAGACCAACGCGATGCGGCTGCGCGACCTCGACTCGGTGATCGGCAATATGCAGAACATGCGCACCGAAGTCGGTGAGCGCCTGAACAATCTGGACGGCAGCCAGTCGCGCATGAGCTCGCTGAAGCTCTACAACCAGACCGAGCAATCGGCCGCCGAGGACCTGGACATGATCCAAGGCATTTCCGATTTCCAGAACCAGCAAGCCGGCTACGATGCGGCCCTGAAGACCTATGCCTCGGTGCAGCGCATGTCGCTGTTCCAGTACCTCAATCTCTGAGCCTCGATGACCACCAACTCCCACAGCATTCTCGGCAGCCTGGCCCTCGGCTACGCCCCCATGATCGACCGGCAGCGCATGGTCACCGCGACCCGGCTGACCGTCTTCCCGCTGCGCCCCGATGCCCGGCTCGATGCCGGCGAGCTGCTCGCCGCCGTCGCCGAGGCCTGGCCCGCCGATGGCGGCCCGGCCGTGCTGAACGTGCTCAGCGAAAGCCTCTTGCAAGGCCTGCTGGCCAGCCCGCCCAGCGCCAACCTGATGCTGGAGCTGCCGGCCTTCATGGCCACCGACCCGGCCAACGCCGAGGCCTTGCTGGCGCTGAAGAAGAACGGCAACACCCTGCTGCTCAAGGGCCGGCCGCTCAACGAGCTGGCCACCGAGCTGCAGGCCTGCTTCAAGTACGTCGCGCTCGATCTGGAGGACCAGCGCGCCAATCCGGCCCCGGTCGGCGCCCTGCCCAAGCTGATCTCGGGCCTGCGCGGCGCCGAGGATGTCGAGGCCGGCTTCGCCAGCGGCGCGGTCGGCGTGCTGGGCTGGCCGCTGGACGGCGCCTATGACGCACCGGCCGGCAGCGCCAAGACCGAGATCCAGGCCGATCTGCAGGTCATCGTCCAGCTGATGAGCCAGGTCGACCAGGGCGAGGACATCGACAAGATGGAAGCCACGCTCAAGCGCGACCCCAGCCTGGCCTTCAAGCTCTTGCGCTATATGAACTCGGCGGCCTTCGGCCTGCCGGTCGAGGTGTCCTCGTTCCGCCACGCCATCATGCTCCTGGGCTTTGCCCGCCTGAAGCGCTGGCTGGCCCTGCTGCTGACGACGGCCAGCAAGGACCACAGCATGCGCCCGGTGATGTATGGCGCGCTGCGTCGCGGCCTGCTGCTGGAGGAGCTGTCCAAGGGCATGGGCGACGCCGAGGCGCGCGACGAGATGTTCATCTGCGGCCTGTTCTCGCTGCTGGACCATATGCTCAAGCAGCCCTTCTCGCGCCTGCTGCAATCGATCCCGGTGCCCGAGCGCGTGCGCCAGGCCCTGGTCGAGCAGACCGGCCCCTACAAGCCCTATCTGGATCTCGTGCAGGCCATCGAGTCCGAGTCGGTGTTCGATTACCGCCACGCCGCCGAGCAGCTGATGCTGGGCGCCGAGGAGATCAATCACGCGCTGCTGCGCGCGCTGGCCAAGGCCCGCCAGCTGGAGTGAGCGGCAGGCCTCGCTACACTGCGGGCGCCATGCCCACCTCGCCCGCCCAGCTCTCGTTGCTGCCCCAGGACCTGGCCGCCTTGCGCGGCCTGATGGGCCTGCTCAGCGACCCGGTGCTGGTGCTGGACGCCGAGCTGCGCGTGCTGGAGGCCAACACGCCGGCCCAGCAACACCTCGATGTCGTGATCGGCCACGGCCTGCAGGCCAGCCTGGGTGGCCGTCTGCACGACTGGCTGCGGCTGGCCAGCGCGGCCCAGGCGCAGGGCCGGCGCGCCCCGCCGACCCCGGCCCTGGCCCTGAACGGCGGCGGCCGCGCCCATCTGAGCCTGCTGGCCTTGCTGGCCGAAGAGGAAGATCCGGCCCGCTGGCTGCTGCACGCCCGGGTCCAGCAGGCCGTGGTGCCGCTCAGTCCACCGCTCAAGGCGCTGAAACGCCCGGCGGCGGCCGCGCCGGCGGCCGATCCACCAGGCACCGAGATCGGCGCGACCTGGGCCCGCGAGCTGGTGCACATCTTCTGGTCCTCGCCCTTCCCGGCCTATCTGCTCGACGGCCAGCAGCGCCTGCAGGCCGCCAATGCGGCCTTCGCCGAGCTGTGCGGCCGCGAGCCCTCGGCCCTGCAGGGCCTGGCGCTGGCCGAGCTGCTGGCGCCGGGTGAGCGCGCCGGCCTGCGCCCGGCGCGTCCGAACCGGGCCCTGGCCCGCTCGCTGGCGCGCGCGGTGGCCATGCCCGACGAATTCCGATTGATAGACGGCAGCGGCCGCGAGCGCTGGATGCGCTGCACCCGGCACCGGCTCAGCGCCGCCGACGCGCCCGAGCTGAGCCTGAATGTGCTGCAGGACCGCACCGCCGAGCAGGCCGCCCGAGAGCAGGCCGAGCGCGCCCAGACCGAGATGGAGCAGTGGTTCGAGCTGAGCCCGCTGCCCATGGTGCTGTTCGACGAGAGCGGCCTGCTGCTGCGCACCAACAGCGCCTTTGCCGAGCTGAGCCTGGCCAATCCGGCCAGCCTGCACGAGGCCGCGCCAGCGCTGCAGCAGTTGCTGGCCTGGAGCGCCGGCCGCCCACTGCCCGAGCTGCTGCAGGCCCAGCAAACCCTGCAGACCCAGGCCATGCTGATCGACCCCTCGGGCCGCACCCGCTGGATGCAGGGCCGGCTGCGGCCGCTGAGCGGCTCGGCCACGCAGACGCAGCGCCGCTTCATGGCGGTGCTGGAAGACCGCAGCCTGGAGCAGGAGCGCGACCTGGCCCACCAGCAGCTCGACGCCTTGATGGACACCGCCGGCGTCGGCCTGGCCACCTTCCAGCAGGACGCCGGCTGGCTGCGCCCGCGCAGCGGCAGCAGCAGCAGCGGCGAAGGCAGCAAGCGCAACAGCCTGGCCGGCCTGCAGGGCGTGGGCCGCGACATCGTCGAGCCCGATTCGCTGCCCGAGTTCGAGCGCCTGCAACGCGCGCTGAAGACCGGCGACCGGGTCGAGGTGCGCTATGCGGTGCGCCATCCCGAGCTGGGCCGGCGCTGGCTGCTGACCCGGGTCGAGCCCGGCAAGCTGGCCTCGGGTCAGCGCACCACCTCGGTCGTGACCCTGGACGTGACGGCCCAGCAGCAGGCCGAGCGACGCAACGAACAGCTGCTGCGCGAGCTCTCCACCATCATGGACAGCTCGGGCGTCGGCATGGCCTATCTGCGCGGCGCCCAGCTGCTGCGCTGCAATGGCGGCTTCGAGCAGATGCTGGGCCTGGACAGCGGCACCGCGCCGGGCACGCCGGTGGCGCGCCTGTTCGCGGCCCTGCCCAGCCTGGCCGAGCAGGTGCAGGACGCGCTGTCGGCGCTGGACGCCAGCCAGAGCTTCGAGGCCGAGTTCGTCCAGGTCGGTTCGGACCGCTGGCTGTCGCTGAGCCTGCGCAAGGTGCAGGGCCCGGCCGACGAGGCGGTGGCCGTGATCAGCGACATCAGCCGGCTCAAGGCCCAGCAGGCCCAGCTGGAAACCCTGGTGCAGGACCGCGAGCTGATGTTCAGCCTGTCCGATGTCGGCATGGCCATCCTGCGCCAGGGCAAGATCGCCCGCGCCAACGAGGCGCTGGCCAGCATGAGCGGCTACCGTATCGGTGAGCTCAACGGCCTGGACCACCGCGAGCTGTTCGACTCCGAATTCGACTACGAGCGCCAGAACCAGGCGATGCGCCAGGCGCTGGCCAGCAGCGGCCAGTGGCGCGGCGAGCGGCGCCTGCGCCGGCGCGACGGCGCGGGCCTGTGGATGCAGGTCAGCAAGCGGGTGATGCGGCCCGGCGCGCCGGACGAGGGCCTGATCGCGACCTATGTCAACGTCGACGACCGCTGGCGCGCCCAGCAGTCGCTGATGCTGCAGACCGAGCGCGAGCGCGCGGTGCTGGACTCGGTGCTGGTGGGCATCGTCACCGTCGGCCGTGGCGGCATCGAGTGGATGAACCGCTCGGCGCGGCGCATGTTTGGCGGCGACCTGATCGCCTTCGCCGGACAGCCGATGAGCATGGTGGCAACCCCTGACCCCGATCACCCCTTCCGCCAGACGCACTACCTCGACGAGCTGACCGAGGGCCAGGCCGAGACCTTCGAGTGCCGGCTGAAGGCACGCGACGGGCGCGAGTTCTGGGTGGTCGGCAATGCGGTCGTGACCGGCGCCGAGCACAGCGGCCGCCAGCTGACCTATGCGCTGCTGGACATCGAGCGACGCCGCCAGGCCGAGGCCCAGACCCTGCAGGCCCAGGTCTCGCTGCGCCGCATCATCGAGGCCGCGCCGCTGGCCATCAGCCTGCACGACGCCAAGACCCTGGCGGTCGAGCAGATCAACCAGGCGGCCGCCGCGCTGGCCGGCCGCAGCGAGGCCGAGCTGATCGGCGCCAGCCCCGAGATGATGTTCGGCGCCGATCAGGGCGCCATCATCCGCAGCGATATGGAGGCGGCGCTGCGCGTCGACGATGTGACGCAGCGCGAGTACCGCATCAGCCTGCGCGGCGAGTCGCGCGTCTGGGACGCCCGCTATCTGCACCTGGCCGATGTGGCCGATGCCGGTGGCCTCAGCGAGCCCGAGCAGCTGCTGCTGGTGGCCAGCGACGTGACCGAGCACCGCGCAGCCGAGGAGGCGCGTCTGGCCGCCGCGATCGCGCAGCGCGAGCTGCTGGTGCGCGAGGTGCATCACCGCATCAAGAATAATCTGCAAGGCGTGGCCGGCCTGCTGCAGCAGATCGCCTCGCGCCGCCCCGAGGTGGCTGGCGTGATCAGCGAGGCGGTCGGCCAGGTTCAGGCGATTGCCCAGGTCTACGGCCTGCAGGTCGGTTCGACCGGACCCTTGCGCGTGCGCAAGGTGGTCGAGGCCATCATCGGCTCGGTGCAGCGCATGTCAGGGCGCACGATCGCGCTCAGCATCGAAGGGCCGCTGGCCGAGGAGGTGCATCGCTGGGCCCTGCCCGAGGCCGAGTCCATCCCGATCGCCTTGACCCTCAACGAGCTGCTCAGCAATGCGATCAAGCACGGCAGCCAGCAGACCCTGCATTGCGCGCTGGTCTGCCAGGCCGAGCGGGTCAGCCTGCGCATCGTCAACGACGGCCGCCTGCCCGAGGGCTTCAAGCTGGCCAATGTGCCCGGCGGCGTGTCCGGCCTGGGCCTGGTGCGGGCCCTGCTGCCGCGGCGCAGCGCCAAGCTGAGCCTGGAGCAGGCGGGCGATCAGGTGGTCTGTCAGGTCGATCTGCTGCCGCCCAGTGTCAACCTGATGGCGCCTTTGTGAGTTGAGTGACAATGCGTCAAACAGCGCGGTGCGCGGGCGGGGGGACTTCCTGGTGAGTTCGAAGGGCAAGATTCTTGTGGTCGATGATGACCGGCTGGTGCTGGCCACGCTGACCCATGGCCTGGCGCAGGCCGGCTACGAGGTCATCGACGCCGACAACGGTGACGACGCCATCCTGCTGGCCCGCGAGCACCGCCCCGACCTGGCCCTGCTGGACATCCGCATGGAAGGCATGAGCGGCTTCGATGTCGCCGCCTATCTGCGCGAATACCTGCAGCTGCCCTTCATGTTCCTGTCGGCCTTTGCCGACGAGGAGACGGTGGCCAAGGTCAAGGCGCTGGGCGCGGTGGCCTATCTGGTCAAGCCGCTGGACATCCATCAGATCGTGCCGGCCGTCGAGGCCGCATTCGCGAACCGGCCCGAGCGCAGCGCGGCGCCGCCGCGTCCGCTGCTGCCGCTCGAATCGGTGCTGGAGCAGGTCGTGCCGCTGGCGGTGGGCGTGCTGATGCACCGCTACTCGCTGTCGCGCCAGGAGGCGCTGGTGCGGCTGCAGAAGCTGGCCGACTCGGAAGGCCGCGCGCTGGCCGATTCGGCGCTGCGCCTGATCGAGGCGGTCGAACTGCTGGCCCTGCCCGGCCGCTGAGGCCTCAGCGTGCGAGCGTGAAGTAGAAGCGCGCGCCCTGGCCGACCTCGGACTCGGCCCAGATCTCGCCGCCATGGCGGTGCACGATGCGGCGCACCGAGGCCAGGCCGACGCCGGTACCCTGGAAATCGCTGGCGCTGTGCAGGCGCTGGAACACGCCGAACAGGCGCTCGGCGAAACGCATATCGAAGCCGGCACCGTTGTCGGCCACCATATAGACCAGCTCACCGCCCTGCTGCTGGCGCTCGAAGCTGATCTCGGTGTGCTCGCATTTGCCGCTGTACTTCCAGGCATTGCTGAGCAGGTTCTCCAGCACCATGCGCAGCAGGGTCGGATCGCCCTGCACCAGCAGATCGGGCTGGATGCGCACCAGCGCGCGGCGCTCCGGCGCGGCGCGGCGCAGCTCCTCCACCACCAGCGCGGCCAGCTGCGACAGATTGACCGGCTTGCGCTGCAGCGGCTGGGCCGCCAGCTGGGTCAGCGACAGCAACGCATCGATCATGCTGTTCATGCGCGTGGCCGCGCCCATCACGCGGTCCAGATGGTCGTTGCCGATGCGGTCCAGCAGGCGGCCGTAGTCCTCCTTCAGGATGCGGGCGAAGCCCTCGACCACCCGCAGCGGCGCACGCAGATCATGCGAGACCGTGTAGCTGAACGATTCATGCTCGGCCCGCGCGACCTCGGCCGCCTCGACCGCCAGGGTGGCCGGCACGGTGTCCAGCGCGCCCTGCGGCCACAGGCTCAGCAGGCTCATGCCGGCATGACCTGGCACCGGCGACAGGCACAGCCACCAGGGCCCGCAGGCCAGGCCGGTGGCCGCGCCGGGCGCCAGCGCGGTCTCGCGGATCTCGGCCGGCAGACCGTCCAGACAAGCCAGCCAGGGTTGGCCGCGCAGTTGCTCGGCCGGCCGCCCCATCAGCTGCGCCGCCGCACCATTCAGGTCCGCCAGCTGCGGGCTCTGGCCGGCCGGTCCGCGCAGCAGCCAGGCCGGGCCCGGCAGCGACTGAATCCAGCCGGTGTCGAAGACCTCGCGCGGCGCCGGCGCGGCCAGCAGGCCGGCGGCCTGCTGGTCCTGCAGTACCGGTGAACTCCGCGGCGAGCTCAGCGGTCGCGCCGTGCCGATATGCCCGGCAAAGCGGCCCTGCCCGTCCAGGCAGACCTGGGCGCGCAAGAGCCAGCGGCCCGAGAACTGCGCGGCCGCGCCGCTCTCCAGACGCGCGCAGACCTCGACATCGTTGAACGGCGCCTCTTCCTGCAGGCGCTGCAGCAGGCTGGCATGGCCCTCGCCTTCGGTCAGCACGAAACGCTCCCACAGGGTTTCGGTCGCGGCCGCGCCCACCCAGCTGGAGGCCGGCGCCGCCTGCGGCGCGCGCCAGCGCACCAGATGGTGCTGCGCATCGGTCTGCCACTGCCAGTCGCTCTGCAGCTGCGAGAGCAGCTGGGCCTGGCTGCGCGCCTCGCGCAGCGCCTCGCCCAGGCGCTGGCGGGTCAGCCGCACCCCGATATGCCAGCCCAGGGCCGCCACCGTGAGCAGCAGCAGGCCCAGCGCCAGCGCGCCGCCGAGCAGCAGCCAGGACTGGCCGTTGGCCGACGCATCGGGCCAGGCCAGCCAGGCCAGCAGCAGCAAGGCCGCCAGTGCGGCGGCACCCATCCATGGCCAGCGGCGCGAGGCGGAGCGAGCGTCACTGAGGCTGTTCATGCGCTGCATTGTATGTAGGCGCCCGAGGGGCAAGATCGCCACCAAACAACACTCAAGTCCGCCCGTCCGAGGTCGATAACCGACGCAGGATCCGTCGAGCCCTGCCCCGCGCCGGCCCTGCAATCAGCGCGCCACCAATGACAGCCAGCATGAAACCGCCGCCGCCCCACCATGAGCTTGCTTGAGGCCGACACCGACGACGTCGACGCCCAACCGGGCTGGCCCGCGCTGCTGCCGGCCGGCGATGTCCAGGCCCTGACCGACCAGCTGCCGATCGGCCTGCTGGTGCTGGAGACCGGCCAGGGCCGGCTGCTGCACATCAATCGCGAGGCCGAGCGCCTGCTGGGGCTGCGCCGTGGCCAGGTGCTGGGCCGGCCCGCCGCACAGGCGCTGCCGGCCGCGCTGGCCGAGCTGTGCCAGGCCATGCGCTGGCGCGCGCTGGAGAACGGCCACCATGCACCGCGCGAGGGCCTGCGCCTGAACACGCCACTGGGCCCGCGCTGGCTGCAGTTGCAGCGCAGCCTGATCGCCTGGTCGGGGCTGCGCCGGCCGGCCGGCGTGCTGAGCCTGCAGGACGGCAGCCAGCAGCGCCAGCTCGAGCGCGCGCTGCAGGAGAGCGACACGCGCTTTCGCGAGGTCACCGAGGCCGTCAGCGAATGTCTGTTCGTCACGACACCGGACTGGGACCGGCTGCACTTCAGCTCGCCGCTGCTGCTGGACCTCTTGGGGCTCAGTACGGTGGACCTGAGCCAGGGCCCGCGGCTGTTCGAGCAGCGCATCCACCCCGAGGACCGGGCCTTGTATGCGCGCCGCCTGCCGGCCCAGGCCCAGGGCGAGGCCAGCGATATGGTGCTGCGCATCCAGCATCCGGCCAAGGGCCTGCGCTGGCTGCGGCTGCGCTGCCGCCCGCAGCGCCACCCCAACGGCCAGGACCTGGTCTACGGCATCCTGGCCGACATCAGCGATGAGCACCAGCGCCATCGCGAGCTGGCCCAGGCGCGCGATCAGGCCGAGGCCGCCAGCCTGGCCAAGAGCGAGTTCATGGCCAATATGAGCCACGAGATCCGCACGCCGCTCAACGGCATGCTGGGCATGACCGAGCTGCTCCTGGGCACCGAACTCAAGCCGGCCCAGCGTGTCTATGCCGATGCGGCGCTGCGCTCGGGCCAGGACCTGCTGCGCCTGGTCGACGGCGTGCTGGACTTCGCCAGTGCCCAGGCCGGCCGGCTCGACATCGACAGCCTGCCCTTCGACCCGGTCCAGCTGGCGCGCGACTGCCTGCTGCCCTTCGAGGCGCAGGCCAGTGCCAAGGGTCTGCAGCTGAGCCTGGACGGCAGCCTGAAAGAGCCGGTCGGGCTGCCCGCCCTGGTGCTGGGCGATGCCGGCCGGATCCGCCAGGTGCTCGACGAGCTCTTGATCAACGCGCTCAAGTTCACCGGCAGCGGCTGGGTCAGGCTGGGTCTGGCGCTGCGGGACGGGCGGCTGTGCTGGAGCGTCAGCGACTCCGGCGTCGGCATGAGCGCGGCCGCGCTGCCGGCCATGCTCAAGCCCTTCACCCAGGCCGATGCCAGCCTGGCCCGCCCGCATGGCGGCACCGGCCTGGGCCTGGCGATGGCCGCCGAGCTGGCCCGGCTGATGGGGGCCGAGCTGCAGGCCGACAGCAGCCCGGGCCTGGGTTCGCGCTTCACGCTGAGCCTGCCGCTGCGCCTGCCGCCAGACACCAGCAGCCAGCCCGGCGCGCTGGTGCTGGTGGTCGAGGACAACCCGGTCAACCAGCAGGTCAGTGCCGAGATGCTGGCCCGGCTGGGCTGCCGGGTGCAGGTCTGCGCCGATGCGGCCAGCGGCCTGCAAGCTTTGTGCGAACAGCGATTCGATCTGGTGATGATGGACATCCACATGCCCGGCATGGACGGCATGCAGGCGCTGAGCCTGTTTCGGCGCGGTGCCAGCGAGAATCACGCCTTCGTCAGTCCGCCCTCCACCCCGGTGGTCGCGGTCACCGCCAATGCGCTCGAGGGCGATGAGCAGAAGCTGCGCCACCATGGTTTTGATGACTATTTGCCCAAACCCTTCCGACTCGGCCAGTTGCAGGACATGCTGGCCCGTCGTCTCCCGAATGACAATAGGGTCCAGCAGGACGCCGCGCCGACCGAGCCCAAGGACCCACTGATGCCGCGCGATGGAAGCACCATGTCAACTCAGAGCCCCGCCACTCCCGCCACGCCCATCCTCGACCCGCAGGCCATCGCCCGGCTGCGCGAACTCGACCCGGGCGGCGGCAACAAGCTGCTGGAGCGTGTCATCGCCGCCTTCCTGAAGTCGCTGGAGCGGCTGCTGCCCGAACTCGGCCAGGCGCGTGCACACCCGGAGAAGGGCCTGGACCTGGCGGCGGTGCGCCATGTCACCCACACCCTAAAATCATCCTCGGCCAGTCTCGGGGCGTTCAAGCTCTCCAAGCTCTGTGCCGATATCGAAACCATGGCGCGCAACGGTCAAACAGAAGGTTTGGACATCTTGCTGGACGGCATGCATGATGAAGTGGCGCGTGTGCGTGGGGCTTTGAACGAGTTATTGGCGAACCCTTGATGAATGCCGTGAGTCAAAACCTGGATGATGACCTGCCCGAGCAGCCGCGCGTGCTGCTGGTGGACGACGACGAGGTCAATCTCTTGCTGACCGCCATCGCCCTGCGCGAGCGCGGCTTTGACATCACCGAGGCCACCGGCGGCGAGCAGGCGCTGCGCATGATGGCCGAGTGGAGCCCCGATGTGATCGTGCTCGACGCGATGATGCCCGAGCTCGACGGCTTCGACACCTGCCGCCGCCTGCGCGAGATGCCGGGCTTCGAGTCGACCCCGGTGCTGATGCTGACCGGGCTGGACGACGAGGCCTCGATCAACCGCGCCTACCAGGTCGGCGCCACCGATTTCTTCGTCAAGTCGCCGCAGTGGAGCCTGCTGGCCGGGCGGCTGCGCTATCTCTTGCGCAGCTCGCGCACCCGCATCGAGCTGGAGCGCAGCAAGGCGCGGCTGGCGCGCGCGCAAGACCTGGCACGCATGGGCAGCTTCGAGTGGCACCGCGGCTCGGGCGGCTTTGTGCTGGCGGCCGAGGCGCTGCGGGTGTTCGGCCTGGGCAATCACGAGGCACTGGACTTCATCGGCGCGATGCGCATGGTGCCACGCGAGGAGCGCAAACTCTTCCTGCACCTGCTGCGCGATGTGATCGCGCACAACTCGGTGCTGGTGACCGATCTGTCGGTGACGCTGCTGGACGGGCGCCAGCGCGTCATCCATATCGAGGCCGAGCCCGAGTTCAACGAGCATGGCAATGCCAGCGGCTATACCGGCGTGCTGCAGGACGTGACGGACCGCCGCATGGCCGAGGACCGGATCCGCCAGCTGGCCAATTTCGACGCGCTGACCGGCCTGCCGAACCGCCGCCAGCTGATCTGGCGCACCGAGCGCGCGATCGAGCAGGCGCGCCGCATGGGCCATGAGGTGGGCCTGCTGCTGATCGATCTGGACCGCTTCAAGGTCATCAACGACACCCTCGGACACGCCGCCGGCGACGAGCTGCTGATCGAGGTAGGCCGGCGCCTGCGCGGCTGCGTGCGCCACTCCGACCAGGTCATCGAGGGCATGCTGGAGTCGGTCGGCGGGCGCTCGCACCGCACGCTGGAGGCCGTCGGCCGCCTGGGCGGCGACGAGTTCGTCGCGCTGCTGCCCGAGGTGGTCGACGAGCGCGATGCCGAGCGCGTCGCGCAGCGGGTGCTGGAGGCCTTGCGCGAGCCGATCTTCATCGCCGGCCAGGAATGTTTTGTCACCGCCAGCGTCGGCATCGCGATCTACCCGCGCGACGGCCTGACCATGGCCGATCTGCTGCGCAACTCGGACGTCGCGATGTATGCGGTCAAGAGCCAGGGCCGCAATGCCTCGGCGCTGTACACGCCCCAGCTCTCGGGCCGCGGCCGCGAGAACCTGGAGCTGGAGAGCGCGCTGCACAAGGCCATCGAGCGCGGCGAACTGGTGCTGCACTACCAGCCCAAGATCGATGTGCGCGCGGCCCGCATGGTCGGCGCCGAGGCGCTGATGCGCTGGCAGCGCGGCAATGTGCTGGTGCCGCCGGGCGACTTCATCCCGCTGGCCGAGGAGACCGGGCTGATCGTGCCGCTGTCCGAATGGGCGCTGCGCGAGGCGGCCCGCCAGGCCAAGGTCTGGCAGCTGAATTTCGGCTTCTCGGACTCGATCGCGGTGAACCTGCCGAACCGGCTGTTCGAGCGCTCCGACCTGGTCGAGCACATCCACCAGTGCGTCAGCGCCTACGGCATCCCGCACCGCGCGATCCAGCTGGAAATCACCGAGACCGGGCTGATGAAGGATCTGCAGAACGTGATCCCGGCCCTGCACCGGCTCAACGAGGTCGGCGTCGAGATCTCGATCGATGACTTCGGCACCGGCTATTCCTCGCTGGCCTATCTGACCACCTTGCCGATCTCCGAGGTCAAGATCGACCGCAGCTTTGTGCGCGATCTGGGCATCACGCCGCAGAGCTCGGCCGTGGTCACCGCCATCATCGCGCTGGCCCGCTCGCTGGGCCTGCGGGTGATTGCCGAGGGCGTCGAGACCCTGCGCCAGATGGAGGTGCTGCACCGCCTGGGCTGCTCGGTGATGCAGGGCTTTCTGTTCAGCAAGCCGCTGCCGCCCGATGATCTGGAGCGCTGGCTGGCCCAGACCGTGCTGCCGCGCAAGGCGCCGTGGATCGCCCAGGCCAGCGCCGAGTTCGGCGCCGAGGCCCAGGCCGCCGCACGGCCCACCGGCGGCCTGCTGCGCTGAGCGAGTCGCCCGCCATGGACGAGCGACGCCCCAGCCCACCGCGCGCGGCCAGCGCCACCCTGCCGCCGGCCCAGGTGGCCAAGGCGGCGCTGCACCGGCTGGCGCTGTCCAAGCAGGAACCGACACCGGAGAACTACGCGGCCGCCTATGCCGCCGAGTCGGGCGCCGCGCCGCCGGCTGCGGCCGAGGCCCTGCCCGAGCGGGTGCAGGCCTTGATGAACAAGCTGATGGCCATCGGCGTGGCCGATGCGCAGAGCCGGCTGGACATCAACAAGCTCTTGCGCGAGTCGCGCTGGGACGAGGCCTTGCGCCGGCTCGAGAAGCTGCAGCAAAGCGAGGGGCCCGGCGCCCAGGCCGAGGCCATGGCCGCGCTGATGGAGCGCATGGTGCGCGGCCTGGAGCGCGGCGGCCGGCAGTGGACGGTGGCGCGCAAGAAGGACGGGCTGCAGCGCGTGCTGGCCAGCAACCGCAGCGACCCGCAGCGCCTGCTGGCACGCCTGCAGCAACTGGTGCGCAGCTGGGACTCCGACGTCGCCGACGCCAGCATAGACACCCAGTTCGATGCCGGGGACGAGGAAGAACCGGGCGGCACGCCCAGCCAGTTCTTCACCGACAGCGAGTTCGGCACCGATCTGGACGCCGCCGCGCCCGCGCCTGCCGCCAACAACAGCGCCGCGCTGCAGGCTTGGGGCGCGATCGGCGGCAGTCTGCAGGGCACGGTCGAGCATGCGCTGCGCCTGCCCGAATCCGATGACGCGATGATCGGCGAGCTGCTGGGCCAGCTGCAGGCCGCCCAGCTGGAGCTCAGCATCCATGGCGCCGATGCCTCGCGCGCCGAAGCGATGGAGGCCTTGTGCGTGCGTGCGCGCCGCCTGCTGGACCACCGCCACCATGTGTTCGGCGCGCTCGGCGGCCTGTGCCGCGAGCTCAGCGCCAGCCTGGTGGAGCTTGCCGAAGACGACTCCTGGGCCCATGGCCAGTGCGAGGCGATGAACAACACCCTGGAGCTGGGCCTGTCGGCGCGCGGCGTGCGCTCGGTGGCCGAGATGCTCAGCGGCACGCGCGAGCGCCAGCGGGCGCTGCGCGAGGAGCGCGGCCGGGCCCGCGATTCGCTGAAGTCGCTGATCCACAAGATGCTGGCCGAGCTCGGCGAGCTGGGCGAGCACACCGACCGCTTCCAGCACAGCGTGGGCCGCTATGCCGATGTGATCGAGAAGGCCGACAGCCTGGAAAGCCTGGCCGGCGTGGTGCGCGAGATGGTGGAGGAAAGCCGCAGCGTGCAGTCGCTGGTGCAGCAAACCCAGGCGCGGCTGAGCGCCGAGCACGACAAGGCCAGCAGTCTCAGCAAGCGGGTCAACGAGCTGGAGAGCGAGCTCAAGCGCCTGTCCGACGAGGTGCAGACCGACCAGCTGACCCAGATCGCCAACCGCCGCGGTCTGATCGCCGCCTTCGGCATCGAGCAGGCCAAGCTGGAGCGCCAGTCCGATCAGGAACCCAGCCAACTGGCCCTGGCCCTGCTGGACATCGACAACTTCAAGAAGCTCAACGACTCGCTGGGCCACGCCGCCGGCGATATGGCGCTGAAGTCACTGGCCGAGCGCGTCTCGGCCTCGCTGCGCCCCGGCGATATGGTGGCCCGCTACGGCGGCGAGGAGTTCGTGCTGATGCTGCCCAACACCCCGCTGGATGAGGCCCAGCAGGTGCTGACGCGGTTGCAGCGCGCGCTGTCGATGGCGCTCTTCATGCACGAAGGCAAGGACGTCTTCGTCACCTTCTCCGCCGGCGTCACCCCCTACCGCCCCGGCGAAACCCTGGAAGCCGCGCTCGACCGCGCCGATGTGGCGCTGTACGAGGCCAAGCACACGGGGAAGAACAAGGCGTGTGTGGCGCCCTAGCTCACGGCGACTCGTGAAGGTTCTATGAGGTCGGCAGCCTAACAGTACAGCGCAGCGGGGGACCGCAGCGACCTGCGGGATCAGTCTTGCTTGCCAGTCGGCGACACACCTCGGCGCTCGTCTGAGGAGCCGATCACCAGTGGAAGGCGCTGCACGCGAGCAATACGCAAGCCATGGGTCTTGAGCAGGTCAACAGCCCTACCCTCAACATGCGCTGTTGCGGAACGCACCACCAAGCGCGGAGGTCCAGACAGACAGCGCGGGGTTTCCATGACAGCCTCCTGGGCTTGATCCGCGATGGATGTGCCCAGGCGCGCCACGACCAAGGTCTCCCTGAGACTCTCCTCGCCAGGCGCCTCGATCTCGATGACGAGCCTGATATCTCGAATCTCGGACCTCGCGCCGCGCCACTCCAGCCAGAAGCGCTCCGCGCAGCCGCCGCCACCTGCGTACAGATGTTGCAGATGGCTCAGTTGCAGAACGGGCTCAGCCTGGGCCGGCGCCGAGGCCGCCACTGTGCCAAAGGCGAGGATCAACAAGCGATGCATGGTTATGGTCCAGCGACAGAACTTGCAAGGATTCGCCCGCCGACGGGCCTTCGGAACTTCGGTGATCCAACACATCAAAGAGAAGACGCAAACGCGCACCGCATTCTCCTTCGGCATACGTCCAACGCCGTAGCAAGACCTTGAATGCGGCACTGCGGAACATCACACGGGCGGCGTCAGTCCCCCAAATTGAAGAGCTGAACGTTTGCGGGAAATGGGAGACATCACCCCAACCGCCCCGTGTCCGACATACCGTGTCCGACATATCTTCACGGCTGGCCACGCAGCACAACCGGCTTGATTTTCAGTCGCTGTGCATTGCGGCTCAGGACGTCGTCCAGGGTCGCCATTTGCTTCGCACCCGCAGCCTCGGCGCATGCCAAATGCAGGGCGTCGCCGGCGCGCAATGCGCTCGATGCGTCGAGTACCAATTCGGCCGCGCGATGGAAGATCGCGGGCTCAACCGGAAGCAGTCGAAGGTCGGCAGCGACCATGCGCTCGAAGCGTGCCCAGGCCCCCTGCGCCTGCTGCGAATCGATGGCGCCGGTCCGCTGCTTGATGCCAAGGGCGCTGGCGAACTCCGGAATGCACCAGGCCGCCGCAACGAGTTCGCTCCTTTCGCGGGCGTACCAGTCGCCTGCTGCCTCGCTATGCGGCTCGTTCAGGAACAATGGCACGAGGACGCTGGTATCGACATAGACCATGTCAGTAACGCGCACCGCTGCGCAGTTCCTCCATCACGGGCTCGCTCATGCGCATGGCACTGCGGGCTTCGGTCAGTTCGAGCGCGAATGCCTTGCGACTCCATTGCGCTGGCCGAATGGACAGACTGCCATCAACGGTGAGTTGTGCCTCCACAGTAGCCCCTTCGCGCAAACCCAAGCGGCGCACGACTTCAGAGGGGATCCGCAGGGCAAGACTATTACCCCATTTGGCGATTTGCAGGTCCATAATGTATATCCGTTGTCGTATATACATTTTACTCGCTGGTCGTCAGGGGTCAAGGCCTGCGGCAGCAGCCAACGAAAGGCAGCAAATGGACGTCAGCGGGCAGCCAACCGAACCGCTTCGACGGACGGCACCAGCGGCAGCGCGCACCCAAAGCGCGCCCGGCGCCTCGCCCCTCAAAAATTAAACGCCAACCTCAATCCCCCCCAATGCCGCCCGGCCACCATGATCGGTGCGGCGACTTCCTTGAGGAGGACGAAGCGGCCGCCACCCATGTCGCGGCGGTAGGTCTGGAGCAGAAAGGGGCGCTGGTTGCGGGCGGAGGCCAGGCCGGTGCGGTCGTTGAAGATGCGGCGGTAGCGGCTGTTGGCGGTGTTCCAGACCACATCGCCGCTGCGCTGCGGCTGGTTGTATTTCTTGTTGTGGGTGGCCACATAGCCGTTGCGGTCCACCGCGATGCAATACACCACCTTGTCGCTGAGGCTCAGCAGCCGCTCCTGCACCGCCGGGAACAGGCGGTCGGCCAGCTCGGTGAAGGGGGTCAGGTGTTGCGGCGGGTTGCTGCCGTTGATCGGGCGGTAGTGCTCGTCGAACAGCTGCTCGATGCGGATCGCGCCGGATGCCACCGCCTGCTCCAGCAGCGCGGCGATCTCGGCGGCGGCCTGCTGGGCGCCGCGGATCAGCGGCGAGTCCTCGACCTCGACGCCGGACTCGGCGATCTGCTCGATCAGCTCTTCCGACAGGCGCAGAAAACGCTCGCTGCAGGCATAGGCCTTGCTCAGGCCGGCCACGGCCTGCTTGACCTCGCCCTCCAGCACGGCGGCGCGCTCGTTCAGGCTGGCCGTGGTGAGGCGGCTCTGCTCGGCCGAGCTCGAGATCAGGCCGACATCCTTCTCGACATCGCCGAAGGCCGCATGGATGCTGCTCTTGCCGGCATGGGCACCGTCACTGGCCAGCTCGCGGCTGAAGGCGTCGATGCGCGCGTCGAGCGCCGCGATCGAACCGATGATGGATTTGGAGGAGGCCTCAACCCGGCCCGCCAGGTCCTTGACCGCATCGGCCACGACGCCGAAACCGCGCCCGGCCTCGCCGGCGCGCTTGGCCTCGACCGAGGCATTGAAGGCGACGAGACGGGTCTGCAGCGCGATCTGGGTGATCTGGCCGGCGGCGTCCGAGACATCGCGCAGGGTCTGGACGATGCCGCCAACCTCGGCGCCGACACCGGCCAGCGCGCTGCGGGCGCGGCCGACCGCCTCGCGGGTCAGCCGGGTCGAATCACCGATGGCCTGCTGGGATTGCTGGACCTGGCCGAGTTGGCCGGCCAGGGCCTGCATGGCCTGGCCCTGGGCCTCGACGATTTTCTGGGTGTCTTCGAGCACGCCGCGCACCTCGGCGGCATCGCGGCCCAGGGTCGAGATCGAGCGCGACAAGCGCTTGACCACCTCCAGGCCGGCGCCGGGCGCGGCCGGGCCAGGCTCGGGCATTGCAGCGTCGGGGTGCCGACGCAACCAGTCGAACATGCGGTGTCCCCTCCGGCCGCATCTGTGGCGGCCTGCCGTCGGTGCCGCTCGCGGCGGCGTCGTTTTGTCTTACCAGTCGCGCAGCTTAACGCGCAAACGGGCGATCGACTGGCTGTGCAGCTGGCAAACGCGCGACTCCGTGACCTTGAGCACGGCCGCGATCTCCTTGAGATTCATGTCGTGCTCGTAGTACATGCTCATCACGAACTGCTCGCGCTCGGGCAGGTTCTTGATGGCCGCGACCAGGGCCTCGCGCATGCGGTGGTCCTGCAGCAGGGCCACCGGGTTGTTGCTGTCGTCGACGACATGGCGGTCCAGATAGTCTTCGTCGCCCTCGTCGCCGCTCATGTCCTCCAGAAACACCAGCTGGGTGCCGCGCACCTTGCCGAGCAGCTCCTGGTATTCGAGCAGGCTGATGCCCATCTCGACCGCGATCTCGCTTTCCTGCGGCGCCCGGCCGAGCTTTTGCTCCAGCTTGTGGACGGCGCTCTCGATCGAGCGCTGCTGGCGGCGCGTGCCGCGGCTCATCCAGTCGCCGCCGCGCAGCTCGTCGAGCATGGCGCCGCGGATGCGCTGGGTGGCAAAGGTTTCGAACTGCACGCCCTGGCCGGTGTCGAAGCGGCTCAGCGCGTCGGTCAGGCCGATCAGGCCGACCTGGATCAGGTCATCCAGCTCCACATTGGCCGGCAGCTTGGCAATCATCTGATGTGCAAGGCGCCGCACCAGCGGGCTGTACTGCTTGATCAGAGAGGAGTTATCGAGTCGACCTTTGGCGGTGTACATCATTGGCTCCAGCGACTGTTCAAACGGCGGCCATGGCGGCACGTGCGCCGCGCAGCATCGGCCGCAGCGGCAAGGTGTCGGCGGCGGATTCCAGCAAGGCGCCGGGCGGCGCGGCCATCAGCAGCTCGCGCGCCAGATGGCGCAGCTCGGGGGCCATCGGCGCGCTGGCCGGCTGGCGCGGGTCCAGGCAGGCCCAGTCGCGCAGCACCGCACCGAGAAAACCATCGGCGCAGCTGCTGATCTGCTGGGCGATGCGCTCGGCCAGGCGCAGCTGCGGCGGGCAGGCCAGCAGCAGGCTGTAGACCATCAGGCCGGCCCGCTGGGTCAGCCACTTCATGCCGGCATAGGCATGGGTGACGCTTTGCGAATCGGTGTCGGCCAGCAGCACCGGGCGCAGCTCGCGCTGGGCCACCATGCGGGCCAGCTCGGCCGCGCTGGCGTGCAGGATCACGACATCGGCAAAAGGCGCCGCGTCGGTGACCGCTTCGAGAAACTGGGCGGCCGAGCCATGGGCATTGATATGGCGCAGCGGCAGGCCGCGCGCGGCCAGATAGGAGACCTGATCGGACAGGCGCTCCACGCAGGCGGCCAGATCCACCGCCGCCAGCTCGGCCGGCTGCGGCGAGAGCTCGCCGGCATCGACCACCAGCGTGTGCAGGCCCAGCTCGGCGAAGGCGGCGCACAGGCCTTCCAGCAGCGCGCCGCCGTTGACCACATGGGGGTTGCTCAGCACCGGGATGAAGCGCACGCGCGAGGCCGCGAACAGGCGGCGCAAGCCGTCGGCCTGGTCTTGCGGGGCGGTGTGGCGATAGGAGTTGCGCATCATGATGGGTGGGGCTCAGTAAGCGCCGAAGGCGGCCGGACGGGCGGCCTGGGCGTTATTGGCGGCGGCCAGCGCGGGGCCTCCGGCGAAGATCAGGTTCACATCGGCGCTGTCGACACGCCAGGCCGGGGCGGCGGCATTGCGCAGCGCGCGCTGCACCAGGGCCGGGGCCGACAGGCGGTGCCAGTCCTCGGGCACGCGCTGGCCGTTGGTCACGCCCAGCACCTTGAGCTTGTGGCGTATCAGCGTGTCCAGCGCCGGGGCCAGCTTGACGGCCTCGTCGATCTTGGACAGCACCACGCCCATGCACTCGCTGGCGCGCCAGGCCTGGGCCACATCCTCGATGGTCTCGCCCTGCTGGGCGGCGTTGAGCACCAGGATCTTGCGCAGGCTGGGGTGCGACAGCATGTCCAGCAGCTCGGTGGTGCGGCTGTCGCGCTGGGCCATGCCGGCCGTGTCGATCAGCACCATTTTCTTGCCCGACAGCAGCTCCAGCAGGTCTTCCAGCGAGGTGCGGTCATGGGCGGTGTGCACCGGCACGCCGAGGATGCGGCCATAGGCGCGCAGCTGCTCGTGGGCACCGACGCGGTAGGCGTCCAAGGTGATCAGGCCCAGCTGGCCGGCGCCGTGGCGGGTCGCGAAGGCGGCGGCGATCTTGGCCGTGGTGGTGGTCTTGCCGACACCGGTGGAGCCGATCAGCGCGAACACGCCGCCCTGCTCTTCCAGCGCCGGGTTCTGCTCGTCGGTCTGCAGATTGCGCGACAGCACATTGGCGGCCCAGCTGCTCTCGTCGGCGGTCTGCTGCTTGAAGTCGGCCGGCAGGCCTTCGACCAGCTTGCGGGTCAGCGCGGGCGAAAAGCCGGCGTCCAGCAGCTTTTGCGTCAGCCGGGCCTGGGCCGGCTGACGCTGCAGCTTTTCCATGAAGGCCAGCGCGCCGAAGCGCTCCTCGATCAGGCCCTTCATCGAGCGCAGCTCGTTCATCATGTCTTGCTGGTCGCGGCGGCTGGCGCCGGCGCTGGCCGCCAGATCGGGCACGGCCGGGGCGCTGACGCGGATTTCGTCACGCAGCACCGGCGGGCTGCGACGCGGGGCCGGGGCCGGCGGCGCGGGCTCGGGCTGGCGCGGCGCGGCGGTCGCCCGCGGCGCCATGGCTTGCAGCGCCGCCTGGGCGCGCTGCTGGCGGGCGGCCACCAGCGAGGCCACACCCTCGGGCGGCAGCTCCGGCTCGGCCGGCATCATGTCCATGCTGGGTTCGGTGCGGCCGCCGTTGAGCTCGGCATGGCGGCGCTTGAGCATGCGCTCGCGCACATAGTCCTGGAAGGACAGCGTGCTCATCGCCAGCGCCTGCACATCGGCGTTGACGCCGGCGTCGCCGAACAGCACCGGCGCCTGGCGCGCGGCGCGCTCGCTCAGCGGTGCCTCCTTGGGACGGGCCTGCACCCGGCTGGGCGCGCTGACCTTGGGTGCCGTGGCGGCCACCTTCTCGATCTGCGACATGCCCTCGGGGGCCATCGCCAGCACCTCGACGCCTTCCTTGCAAGGCTTGTTGGACAGCACGACGGCGTCATCGCCAAAGGCCTGGCGCACCAGGGCCATGGCCTCGCGGGCGGAACGGGCGGTGAAGCGTTTCACATTCATGCTGTGCCTCCAATGACCGAACCGATCCGGATCGAATGAGTTTCAGGAATTTCGCTATGGCCCAGCACCTTCAGGCGCGGCGCGGCGCGGCGCAGCAGGCGTGCCATCGGGGCGCGGATCAGGTCGGGCACCAGCAGGCAGGCCGGCACGCCACGGTCCTCCTGGGCCTGGGCGGTCTCGGCGGCGCTGCGGGCCAGGGTGTCGGCGACACCGGGGTCCAGCGCGGCGCCGTGGGGGGAATTCAGGGCTTGCGTGACCAGGCGCTCCAGCTCGGGCTCCAGCGCGATCACGTCCAGCTCCTTCACCGGGCCGTAGATCTGCTGCACGATGGCCGGGGCGATATGGGTGCGGATGCGGCGGGCCAGCTCGGCCGGATCGGCGACGGTGGCGGCGTTCTCGGCGATCGACTCGACGATGGAGCGCATATCGCGGATGTGCACGCCCTCCTCCAGCAGCAGCTGGAGAACTCGTTGCAGGGATGAGATGCCGACCATCTTGGGTATCACGTCTTCGATCAGTTGCGGGGCTTGCTTGGTGAGGTGATCCACCAGTTGCTGGGTCTCCACTCGGCCCAGCAGCTTGGCCGCGTGGACTTGCATCAAGTGTGAAAGATGGGTGGCAATCACGGTCGAGCAATCAACCACGGTAAATCCCGCCATTTGGGCCATTTCGCGCTGGCGGTCCTCGATCCAGGTGGCCGGCAGGCCGAAGGCCGGATCGGTGGTCTGGGTGCCGATCAGCTTCTGGCTGGCATGCCCCGGGTTGATCGCCAGCCACATGCCCGGGAAGGCCTCGGCCTCGCCGACCACGGCGCCGCGCAGGGTCAGCCGGTACTGGCTGGGGCGCAGCTCCAGGTTGTCGCGGATATGCACCGGTGGCGGCAGAAAGCCCACATCCTGCGCAAACTTGCGCCGCACGCCCTTGATGCGGCTGAGCAGATCGCCCTCGCGGTTCTTGTCCACCAGCGTGATCAACCGGTAGCCGACCTCCAGGCCCAGCGTGTCGATGGGCACCAGATCGTCCCAGCTGGCCTCGGCATTCGGCTCGGCAGCGGCGGCCGAGGCAGCCGGCTTGGCGGCAGCGGCCGCTGCGGTCTTGGCCTGGGCCTGATCGCGGGTGCGCAGCCACCAGGCCAGATAGCCCAGGCCGCTGGCGATCAGCAGAAACACCAGATGCGGCATGCCGGGGATCAGGCCCAGCGCGCCGATCACGCCGGCCGTGACCGCCAGCGACTTGGCCGAGCCGAAGACCTGGCGGCCGATCTGGCTGCCGATATCCTTCTCCGAGCCGACCCGTGACACCACCATGGCCGCGGCCACCGAGATCAGCAGCGCCGGGATCTGCGCCACCAGCGCATCGCCGACCGCCAGCAGCACATAGGAATCGGCCGCCTGGCCGGCCGACAGGCCGTGCTGGGCCACGCCGATGATGAAGCCGCCGATGATGTTGATGAACAGGATCAGGATGCCGGCGATCGCATCGCCGCGCACGAATTTGCTGGCACCGTCCATCGAACCGAAGAAGTCGGCCTCGTCGCCCAGCTCGGCGCGCCGGCGCTTGGCCTCGGCCTCGTTGATCAGGCCGGCGTTCAGGTCGGCGTCCACCGCCATCTGCTTGCCGGGCATCGCATCGAGGGTGAAGCGCGCGCCGACCTCGGCGATGCGCTCCGCGCCCTTGGTCACGACGATGAAGTTGATCACCACCAGGATCGCGAACACGATCAAGCCGACCGCGAAATTGCCGCCGATCAGGAAGTGGCCGAAAGATTCGATCACCTTGCCGGCCGCGCCCGGGCCGGTATGGCCCTCCAGCAGCACAACCCGGGTCGAGGCCACGTTCAGCGACAGGCGCAGCAAGGTGGTCAGCAGCAGCACGGTCGGAAAGGCCGCGAAGTCCAGCGGCTTGACCATATTGGCGGCCACCATCATCACCATCACGGCCATCGCGATATTGAAGGTGAACAGCAGGTCCAGGATGAAGGGCGGCAGCGGCAGCACCATCATCGACAGGATCAGCAGCACCGCCATCGGCGCGCCCAGGGCCGCGACGATGCCGGCCCGCGGGCCTAGCAGGGTTTGCAGTCGGGCCATCAGCGCGTTCATTGCTCGTCGTCCTCAGGGGCGCCGCTGCGCTGGGCGGCAGGCTTGTTGTGGGGGTCCAGCTCGGGCGGCACGACCGGATCGGGCAGGGTCGGTGCCACGCCGCGCCCGGCCAGCGCCGCGCGCAGCTGGTAGACATAGGCCAGCACCTGGGCCACGGCGGCGAACAGCGCGGCCGGGATCTCGCGGTCCAGCTCGGCATGGGCATAGAGGGCGCGGGCCAGCATCGGCGACTGCAGCACCGGCACCTTGGCGTCTTTGGCCAGGTCGCGGATCTTCATCGCCAGCAGGTCGGCGCCCTTGGCCACCACCTGGGGGGCGGCCATCCTGCCCTCTTCGTACTTCAGCGCGACCGCATAGTGGGTCGGGTTCATCACGACCAAGTCGGCGGTCGGCACGGCGGCCAGCATGCGGCGCTTGGCCATCTCGCGCATCTTGGCGCGCATGCGCGACTTCACTTCCTGATTGCCTTCGAGCTCCTTGAACTCCTGCTTGACCTCTTCGCGCGACATCTTCAGCCGCTTCATATAGAGCTGGTACTGCAGCGGCACATCGATGACGGCGAACAGCGCCAGACCCAGGCCCAGAAAGGCCAGGCCACCCATCAGCTGATCACCGGCATAGGCCAGCGCGGCAGGCAGCGGCACCGACATGATGCCGACGTAGTTGGCGATGCGGTTCTTCATCACCAGGCCGGCGATCAGCGCCAGCACCAGGGCCAGCGCGCAGGCCTTCAGCGCCTGGCCCAGGCCCTGCCACTGGAACAGCCGGGCAATGCCGGTGAGCGGATTGAGATTGGAGAACTTCGGTGCGACCGCCTTCATCGTGAAGTTCCAGCCGCCCAGCGCCACACTGCTGAGCACCGCGACCAGGCTCAGCAGCAGGCCCACGCCCAGGCTCAGCAGCAGGCCGCGCAGGCCGATGTCGAGAAAGCGCTCGGTCATCATGCCGGGCTTGGCCAGCAGCTCGGCGTCAAAGCGCAGGCTGAAGTCCATCAGCTGCTGCAGCCAGGCCACGCCCTCGGGCCCGCCGGCCGCCAGCAGCGCGCCGCCGGTCAGGATGACGGCGAAATGGCCCAGATCGCGCGAACGCGGCACCTGGCCCTCGGCCCGAGATCGCTGGATCTTCTTGGCTGAGGCCGGTAAGTTCTTGTCTTGTGCGTCTTGGTCGGCCATGGCGGATGAGGCGCTCCGATGAGCGCTGCGCCATTGTTGGCCGCCGAGGCCGCGAACTTAAGCCGGATAAGGGGGGGGAAACCGGCGGTGATCCGGCCCCGAGAAACGACAAACCCGCCTCTGAGGGCGGGTTCTGGTGGGTTCGGGGCGGAGGGGGCCTAAAGCGGACTAAAAGCCCAGGCTGGCCAGCAGGTCGTCGACCTCGCCCTGGTTGGTCACCACATCGGTGCGGCCTTCCGGGTTCACGACCGGGCCTTGCAGGATGCTGGCGTCGACCTTCTCGCGCTGCTCCGGCGGCACCACCTGCACCAGCAGCTTGACCAGGCTGTCTTCCAGATCATTGGCCAGGGTCACGACCTTGGCGACCACCTGGCCGGTCAGGTCATGGAAGTCCTGGGCCATCATGATGTCGGTCAGGTGCTGGTCGATATGGCCGGTCGAGGCCTCGACCTGCTTGACGAAATTGAACACCGCGCCGCTGGCCACGGCCTTGACCGGGTCGGCCGTGATGGCCCTGGCCATTTCATTGGCCGCCTCGGTGATGCGGGCGTGTTCGGCCTTCGCCTGGTCGACCGAGTTCAGCACCTTGTTGGCGGCCTCGGCGGTCTTGCTGGCGATATAGGTCAGGCGGCTGCGCGCATCGGGCAGGCCGTCGGTGGCGGTCTGCAGCTTGGGCATCACGCCCAGCTGCTGCATGGTGTCGTGCAGCACCCGGGTGATGGTGCCGAGCTGCTGGAACACCTCGGGCGAGACCATCAGCGGGTCGGTGCCACTGCCCAGTTTGGCGAGTTCTTCCATCTTCATGGTGATCTCCCGCCTCAGGCCGCAGCGGCCAGTTTCTGCATGATCTTCTGGACTTTTTCTTCCAGCGTGGCCTTGGTGAAGGGCTTGACGATATAGCCGGCCGCACCGGTCTGGGCGGCCAGCACGATGTCTTCCTTGCGGGCCTCGGCCGTCACCATCAGCACCGGCAGGTGCTTCAGGTTGGGATCTTCCTTGATGGCCTTCAGCAGCTCGAAGCCCGTCATATTGGGCATATTGATGTCGCTGACGACAAAGTCGTACTTGGCCTGCTTGAGCATGTTCAGGGCCTCGACCCCGTCCTCGGCTTCCTCACAATTGTTGTAGCCGATCTCCTTCAGCAGCCCGCGCACGATGCGGCGCATGGTGGAGAAATCGTCAACAACCAAGAATTTCATGTCAGTGCTCATGGCTTTCCTCGCAGGTCTAGAGGGTCTTATCGGCTTGTGGGGGCAGGACTTGAGGGCTGGCTGGCAAGGTTTTCGGGCGCTGCCGCCGGCTCCTCATCTTCAATTTCGGGCAGATTCTTCAGCACCGCATCCTCGGCGTCACGGTTCATCACGATGATGCTGATGCGGCGGTTCGCGGGGCTGGCGGGGTCCTTGGCATCGAGCAACTTGCTGGAGGCCAGGCCCTGCACCCTCAGCATGCGCGCTTCGGGCAGACCACCGGCCACCAGCTCGCGGCGCGAGGCGTTGGCACGGTCGCTGGAAAGCTCCCAATTGCTGTAGCCGCGATCCCCGGAAGAAAATGGCTGGGCGTCAGTATGGCCCTCCAGCGTCAGGCGATTCGGCACTTCGGTCAGAACCTCACCGAGTTCGCGCAGGAGTTCACGCATATAAGGCTTCACGATCGCGCTGCCGCTGTCGAACATCGGGCGGTTGCCCTCGTCGACGATCTGGATGCGCAGGCCCTCGCGGGTCATGTCCAGGCGGATCTGGCCGCCCAGCGCGGCCAGGCGCGGATTCTCGGCCAGCACTTCCTCAACCTTGGCCTTGAGCTGCTGCAGACGGGTGCGCTCGGCCTTGCGCTGCTCTTCCTTGAGCGCGCGCAGATTGACGGCGCGGCGCTGGGCCTCGACCTCGCCGGCCTTGACCTGGCCGGTCTGGCGCGTCAGGTCCTGGCCGCCGCCGCGTATCACATGGGAGGAGTCACCCGAGCCCGAGCCGCCCAGCATCGCCACCTTCAGCGGCGACGAGAAGTAGTCGGAGATGCCCTTCTTGTCGCCCTCGGTGGTCGAGCCCAGCAGCCACATCAGGAGGAAGAAGGCCATCATGGCCGTCACGAAGTCGGCGTAGGCGATCTTCCAGGCGCCGCCATGCGAGGCGTGACCGCCCTTCTTGACGCGCTTGATGATGATGGGCTGGAGCTTTTTGGCGTCACCTGCCATGACCGTCTACCCTCACTTCTTCTTCACATGGCCTTCGAGTTCGGCAAAGGTTGGGCGTTCCGTAGAGTACAGCACCTTGCGTCCGAATTCGATAGCAACCTGGGGCGCGTAGCCCTGCATCGAGGCCAGCAAGGTGGTCTTGATGCACTGCAGCTCCTTGCCGTCCTCGTCGACCTTGCTCTCCAGCAGACCGGCCAGCGGCTCGGCGAAGGCATAGGCCAGCAAGATCCCCAGGAAGGTGCCGACCAGGGCCGAGCCGATCATGCCGCCCAGCACCGCCGGCGGCTGGCCGACCGAGCCCATGGTGTTGACCACACCCAGCACCGCGGCCACGATGCCGAAGGCCGGCAGGCCGCCGGCCAGGCGCTGGATGGCCTGCACGGCCATATAGGCCTCGTGATGGTGGGTGTCGATCTCGTTGTCCATCAGCGATTCGATCTCATGGGCGTTCAGGTTGCCCGAGACCATCATGCGCAGATAGTCGGTGATGAATTCGGCCACATGGTGATCGTTGCCGACCACCGGATACTTCTGGAACAGCGGCGAGCTGTGCGGGTCTTCGACATCCTTCTCGATCGACATCAGGCCCTCCTTGCGAGCCTTCTGCAGGATGTCGTAGAGCAGGGCCAGCAGCTCCATATAGCGGGCCTTGGTGTACTTGCTGCCCTTGAAGCAGGCGCCCAGGCCCTTCATCGTGGCCTTCATGACCTTGGGCGGATTGGTCGCCAGCATCGCGCCGATGGCCGCGCCGAAGATCGTGGTCATCTCGAAGGGCAAAGCCTTCAAGATCACCCCGATATTGCCTCCGTGGGCGATGTACACCCCGAAGATGCAGGCCATGGCCAGCACCCAGCCAATGATGACAAACATGGATGGATTCCGTTTTGTATTCGCTTGTGGCGGGCTCGGGCTTGTTGACCCGGCCCTCAGTTGCTAGTCATATCGGCGGCAATCTCGCGCTCTTGAGCGGCACCGGGCGCATAGACCCACAAACGGTGCCGCCCGCCCAGCTCGATGCAGGCCCGCGCTGCCAGCGCCGGCAGCTCGAAATCAAGGCTGACCAGCCAGGCGTCGGGGCGCAGCTGCTCGCGCATCTTGGCCAGCGCCTGAGGCATCGACTCGGGGCGCTGGAACAGATAGATCAGATCGTAGTCGCGCCAGTCATCGGCCCACATATCGCCGCGCCGCACCCGTGCCCAGGGGCAACGCCAGGCCGCCAGACGGGCCAGCAAAGCGCTCCATTCGACCCCTTCGATGCGGGCCCGCGGGTAGACCCGACGCAGCTCGCGCAGGCCGTGACCCAGGCCGCAGCCGGCGTCGAGCACGCGCGCCCCCGGACGCAGCGGCGCGATCTCGGCCAGGGTTTGCAGGGCACCCTGCGGGGTGGGATAGAGCGGCGCATCGCGCCAGAGCCGCTGCGGATAAGCCAGGGCCAGCAGCAGCAGCGGCAGCAACCAGGCCCAGGCCGGCAGGCCGGACGCCGCGCCGCTGATAAAGAATGAGAGCGGAAAGCCCAGCGCCACCATCAGGCGGCGCCAGCGGCTGGTCTGGGTCAGCGCCAGCAGCAGGCCAGCAAGACCTGCCCCCAGCGCGGCGGGCAGCGGCCCCAGGCCCAGGCGAGCCAGTGTCAGAAACAGCAACCAGGCAGCACCCCAGCTCAGCAGGGCCGGCAAGGGCCAGACGCGGTGCAGCGCGGCCATCGGTGAAGGCATGGCCGAGGCTGACACGACAGGCCTCAATGCATATGGATGCCGCCCTGCGCCTTGCCCTTGCCGGCGCGTGCCGGCGGGTTGCACAGGCCGCAGACATAGTGACGGGCGATCTCGTGCGGGTGGGTCACGAAGTGGCCGCCGCACTTGCTGCACTTGGTCATCGTCAGCATGCCGTTGTCGATGAACTTCACCAGGCGCCAGGCGCGCGTCACCGAGAGCTGCTCCTCCAGACCCTGGGCCTGGGTCTGCTCGCGATAGAGCTGGAAGGCCTTGATGACGGTGTCGATCTCGTCCATCTCGGCGACCTTGTTCAGGTACTCGTGGATGTTGAGGAACAGCGAGGCGTGGATATTGGGCTGCCAGGTCATGAACCAGTCGGTCGAGAACGGCAGCTGGCCCTTGGACGGCGACTTGCCCGAGACTTCCTTGTACAGGCGCAGCAGACGCTCATAGCTCAGATCGGTCTCCGACTCCAGCACCTGCAGGCGCGCGCCCAGGTTGATCAGGGTCACCGCACGTTCGATCTGGCGGGCTTCGGTCAGGATGCTTTTCTGGCGCATGATGAATCTCGGTTCGTATTTGTGTTGCGGGGCCAGCGCCGGGCCGCTCCCAAGCGGCCCCGCCGTCGCGAGTCGCAGACTCGCACCCCCTCGGGGGGTGGTCATGCGTACCCGCATGACCGGGGGTCAACAGTCAGGCGGCTTCTTGGTGGCGGCCTGCCATCAGGATGCTGGCATGCAGGCGGGAGACCTGGTCGTTGGCGGCGGTCTTGCCGTGGCTGGTCAGCAGACCCCAGACCATGTCGTCGTCCATGCGGAAGCGGCACAGCAAGGTATTGCCCGAGGCGATCTTCATCATCTGAGCCGGGCTCAGCGTGCCGATCAGGGTGGCGGTCTCTTCCGAGATGCCCAGGCGGTACAGGGCCTGCTCACGGTCGCTACGGATCAGGCTTTGCGCCAGCATCAGGTAGGACAGATTCGCTTCACGGATCTCGGCGAGGATTTGGTCTGCGTTCATCTGGCGCTCCTGTTGTTTCGGTTTGGTTCCAACGTGAAACGGATTGTGAAGACCGGAACAGGACCCCAACATCAGGCCAAATCCGCGCGTTGCGTCTCCCTTCCGAGCAGGGCCGTGTCAGGCAAATTCCTACAAGCCTGCTGCAGACCAAGAATTACCGTTTTGTTCCGGCGAGCGCCTGCCCCACGTAACAGCGTGTGAAACATGCCTAAAGTTCTGTCAGGCCAGATCGATAAACATCCCAACGGAATCGAAGCTTCGGCTCCGTGGTCCGGAACAGCCGACCGGTGGATTTTGAGTGGATCAACTCAGACGACCTCTCAAGTCTTCATCGACTAGCTGCCGCCGGACGCAGTCTGCGGCTTGCCGCAGACGCGGGGAGCGCCCTCACCCGATGGCGAGCCCCGAGGCAAGAGCCGGCGTCTGCCGGGAGCACCTGTAACACTTTGGAGATCGATCATGTCAATGTCTGTCAATACCAACTCGGTTTCGCTGAACGCCCAGCGCAATCTGTCTTCCTCGCAAAACTCGCTGGCCACCTCGATGCAGCGTCTGTCGTCTGGTCTGCGCGTCAACAGCGCCAAGGACGACGCCGCCGGCCTGGCGATCGCCGAGCGCATGAGCGCCCAGACCCGCGGCCTGAACGTCGCGGCTCGCAATGCCAATGACGGCATCTCGCTGGCCCAGACCGCTGAAGGCGCGCTGGGCAAGGTCGGCGACATGATGCAGCGTATGCGTGAACTGGCCGTGCAGTCGGCCAACGCGACCAACAGCTCCGATGACCGCAAGGCCCTGCAGGCCGAAGTCACGCAGCTGCGCGATGAAATCGACCGCGTCGCCAAGAACACCTCGTTCAACGGCCGCAAGCTGCTCGACGGCTCCTTCGGTTCGGCCAACTTCCAGGTCGGTTCCGACTCGGGCCAGAACATCACGGTCGGTAGTCTGACCGACACCACCACCGCTGGTCTGTCCAACATCACCTACGGCGACAACTCGACGCTGTCGGCCGCTGGCGATACCGGTGCGGTGGTGGTGACTGACGCCGTCGTGACCGGCTACAACGCCGAAATCGCGGCCGGTACGCTGACCATCCAGGTCGGCACCGGCACCGCGATCGACCTTGGCAAGATCGAGGCCGCCGGCTCGGGCAAGGAGCGTTTCGGCCAGGTCATCGAGGCGATCAACCGCAAGACGGCCGACACCGGCGTCTCGGCCTTTGCCACCGCCAATGCCGACGGCACGATGCGCCTGGAAGTGGTCAGCTCCAAGCTGGACTCCGCCACCCCGCCGGTGCCCGAGACCATCACCTTCGCCGGCTTCACCGCCGCCGACACCGGCATGGCCGTGGCCGATATGGCCCAGACCGCCAAGCAAAACGAGGTCGGCATCGACGATATCTCGGTGGAAACCGAGAAGGACTCCTGGGTTGCGATGAAGCAGCTCGACAGCGCGCTGAACCAGGTCAACAGCGCCCGTGCCAAGCTGGGCGCCGTGCAAAGCCGCTTCGAGAGCGCGGTCGGCAACATCATGATCCAGAGCGAGAACACCTCGGCGGCCCGCGGCCGCATCATGGACGCCGACTTCGCGACGGAAACCTCCAATCTGTCGCGCACGCAGATCCTGCAGCAGGCCGGCACGGCGATGGTGGCCCAGGCCAACCAGCTGCCGCAGCAAGTGCTGTCGCTGCTGCGTTGATCGGCCAGACACCGGGCGCGCCAGCGCTCGGTTGAGTCCTCCAACCAAGCCCCGGCCATGCGCCGGGGCTCTTCATTGACGGCATCGAATAAGGCATCGAACACCCTGCTTATCGAGTCTTCCGGCATTTAAGTTCTGCCGAAGAATGCAGCTACCGAGTAGGTACGCCGGCTCCAAGCCGGAATCATCGATTTCAGTAGGAGAGCCGCGATGCCTCAAACCATCAATACCAATATCGTTTCGCTGAACGCGCAACGAAACCTGAACAACAGCCAGAGTTCTCTGGCCACCTCGATGCAGCGCCTGTCCTCGGGCCTGCGCGTCAACAGTGCCAAGGACGATGCGGCTGGTCTGGCGATCGCCGAGCGCATGAACACCCAGGTGCGCGGCCTCAATGTCGCGGCCCGCAATGCCAATGACGGCATCTCGCTGGCACAGACCGGCGAGGGCGCGCTCGGCAAGGTCGGCGACATGCTGCAGCGCATGCGCGAGCTGGCCGTGCAATCGGCCAACGCGACCAACAGCCCGGACGATCGCAAGGCCCTGCATGCCGAAGTGGTGCAGCTGCGCGACGAAATCGACCGCGTCTCGAAGCAGACCTCGTTCAACGGCAAGCGTCTGCTGGACGGGTCCTTCACCGCCGCGACTTTCCAGATCGGCGCCAACTCGGGTGACGGCATCACGATCGGCAGCCTGGCCAACACGACGACGGCCGCCATCTCGACGGTCCAGTACGCCGAAGGCAATACCGCCGCCTCCTTCGATGGCACGCAGATCACCGGCACCAATCTGGCGGCCATCCCCGGCGCCGCCAACCCCGGCCCGCTGACGATCACGGTGGCGCCCAGCGTCACGCCCATCGATATCGGCACGATCCCGGCATCCAGCTCCGAGAAGGAGCGCCTGGGCGAGGTCATCGAGGCGATCAACCGCAAGACCACCGACACCGGCATCTCGGCCTATCTGGTGGAAGACCCGGCCGTGGCTGGTGCCTTCAAGATCACGATGATGTCCTCCCGCATCGACTCGACCACCGGCCTGCCCGGCGCGGTCACGCTGGCGGGCTTCACGACGGCCACCACCGGTGTGGACGCCGGCGACGGCGCCCTGATCGTGCCGCCGGCGGTCAACCCCGAGATTGGCATCGACAGCCTGAGCATCGAGACCGAGGTCGGCGTGTGGAAGGCCATCATGAAGATCGACAGCGCGCTGGACCAGGTCAATGGCGCGCGCGCCCAGCTCGGCGCGGTGCAAAGCCGCTTCGAGACGGCGGTCGCCAATATCCAGATCCAGAGCGAGAACGTGTCGGCCGCCCGCGGTCGCATCATGGACGCCGACTTTGCGCAGGAAACCGCCAACCTGTCGCGCGCCCAGATCCTGCAGCAGGCCGGCACCGCGATGGTGGCCCAGGCCAACCAGCTGCCGCAGCAGGTGCTGCAGCTGCTGCAAGGCTAAGCGCCCTCCCTTCCCCGCTGGCGAGGCCCGTTGCATGCAAACGTAACGGGCCTTCAGTTATTGGCTCAAGGGACCGACAACAGATCACGGCTCCAAGGATACGGACATGGGCATTTCATCGACAGGCATTGGCAGCAATCTGCCGGTCGCCGAAATCATCGACAAGCTGGTCGCGCTGGAGAAGAAGCCGCTGCAGAGCCTGCAGACCTCGGCCACCTTCATCCAGACCCAGATCTCGACCTATGGCAAGGTGCAAAGCCTGCTGTCCGGCGTGACCTCGGCCGCCAATGCGATGGCCAAGGCCTCGCTGTGGGGCCAGACCTCGGCCGGCAGCAGCAATCCGACCGCCCTGTCCGCCACCGCCAGCGCCGGCGCCAGCGCGGGCAACTACAGCGTCAACGTGACCCAGCTGGCCAGCGCCCACAGCCTGGCCTCGGGCGCCTATGCCTCCGGCGCTGCGGTGCTGGGCAGCGGCAAGCTGAAGATCGAGCTGGGCAAGTACACCGAGCAGGCCGCGCCCGCGAACCCGAGCTTCACGCCCAAGGACGGCGCCAAGACCATCAACCTCGAGTTCAGCGCGGAGGGCACGACGCTGGAAGATGTGCGCAAGGCCATCAACGACGCCAAGTCCGGCGTCACCGCCAGCATCGTCAAGGATGCCAGCGGCGCGCGCCTGACGATACGCAGCGACACCACCGGCGAGCTGAGCGCGCTGCGCATCAGCGCCACCGACCTGGCCGACGCACCGCTGGCCACCGGCCTGGGGGCCCTGGGCTACAGCCCCGACAGCGGCAACACGACGATGCAGCAAACGGTGGCGGCCAAGAATGCGCTGGCCACCGTCAACGGCCTGGATGTGGTGTCCGAGTCCAACACCTTCAGCGGCGCGATCGAGAATGTCAGCTTCACCGTCTCGGCGCTGACGACGACGCCGGCCACGATCAATGTCGCCAATGACGGCGCGGCGCAGAAGAAGGTGGTGCAGGACTTCGTCACCGCCTACAACGCGCTGAACAGCTTTCTGGTCGAGCAGACCAAGTACGACGAGAAGGCCAAGATCGGCGGCGCGCTGCAGGGCGACAGCACGGTGCTGAACCTGCGCAACCAGATGCGAAACATCCTGCGCGAGACCGGCGCCGGCCAGTTCAATTTCCTCAGCATGACCAGCAAGGATGCCGACGCACCGACCGACGGCACGATCACGCTGGACATCGGCGCGCTGGACAAGGCCATTGCCGACCCCGGCAAGCTGGCCAAGCTCTTCGCCGGCGACGCCTCGGCCAATATCACCGGCATGGCCAAGCGCTTGGCCGATTTCACGACCGGGCTGACCGGCAGCAAGGGCTCGCTTAGCAGCCGCACCGAGGGCCTGAACCAGAAGCTCAAGCTCAACGAGAAAGACCAGGACAAGGCCGAGGATCGCATCGCCCGGCTGACCGACCGGCTCAACAAGCAGTACCAGGCGCTGGACAACCGCATGGCCGGCCTGAGCTCGCTGCAGAACTACATCAACCAGCAGGTCGCGAACTGGAACAAATCCTCCTGAGAGCCCCCTGCTCCGCCCGCCCATGCCCGCCGCCCGCGGGCATGCGTCGTTCTGGGCCCTGCAATCCCGGTGTAACAAGGCGAATCTGTCACATCCTGAGGCTCAAGTCGGCGCCGGGGATGGCCGATAAGGACTACATAGCAGCATCCAACCGGCCCTCATCACATCATGAACGCCATCGCCACCTTCTTCGAACCGGCCCGCACGCACAACGCCATGGCGAGCAACTTCTACCGCCAGACCGGCGTGCAGACGGGCCTGGAAGCCGCCTCGCCGCACCGTCTGGTGGTGATGCTGTTTGACGGTCTGATGGAAGCGATGGCCCAGGCCCGCGGCGCGATCGCCTCGGGCAATGTCGAGCTGAAGTGCCGTGCCATCGGGCGCGCGGTGCGCATCGTCGACGAGGGCCTGAAGAGCGCGCTGGACCTGCAGCAAGGCGGCAGCCTGGCGGCCGATCTGTCCGACCTCTATGGCTATGTGATCCACCGCCTGACCGAAGCCAATCTGCACTCCGATGTCGATGCGCTGGAGGACTGCCGAAAAGTCATCGAACCCCTGCGCGAAGCATGGCTGGCCATCGCCCCCCAGGCCGACAGCCGCTGAGCCGCCGCCACCTCACAGCCCGCGAATGATAGGTATCACCATGAACACCCACCTGCTGAGCTATTACGAAGCCATTGAGCAAGCCAGTGCCGACATGCTGTCGGCCGCCCGCTCGGGCAATTGGGACCAGGTCGTCAAGCTCGAAGGCGCTTGCGTGCTGCTGATCTCGCAACTCAAACGCGCCGCCTCGCAGGAGCAGCTGCCGCCCGAGGAGAGCCAGCTGAAGACCCGCATCATGCAGCGCATCCTGCTCAACGATGCCGAGATCCGGCACCTGGCCGAACCCTGGCTGGAAGACCTGGACCTGGTGCTCAGCGGCAAGAGCAAGATGGTGCACTGAACAAGCCCGAGGCTTGCGGGCCTTGAACCCTGCTTCGCATGACGACCCGACCACTGGACGACTTTCGCATCGCAGCCAGGCCCGAGATCGAGGCCTGGCTGCGCCGTTTGCTGGACCGCCAGGTGCGTCTGCAGCTGAGCACGCCGGCCGGCGCCAGCCTGCTGACCCAGCTGTGCAGCGTCGATGTCGAGCACCACAGCCTGGGCTTCGAGGTCGAGCCCGGCCCGCTGCAGCAGCTGCAGGCCCTGCTCGACAGCGCCGAGCTGGTCGCGGTGGCCTATCTGGACAATATCCGGCTCGAGTTCGAACTCGATGCCCTGGTGCTGGTGCAAGGCGCCGCGCTGAGCACCTTGCGCGCGCCCTGGCCGGCCGAGCTCTACCGCTTCCAGCGCCGCCAGGCCTTTCGCGTCGAGCCGCTGGGCCACAGCTACCCGCGGGTGCTGGTGCCACATCCGCATGAGCCCGAGATGGCGCTGCGCCTGCGCGTGCTGGACCTCAGCGTCAGCGGCCTGGCCCTGCTGCTGCCGGCCGATGTGCCGCCGCTGCAGGCCGGCCTCAGTCTGAACGCCGCCCGCGTCGAGCTCGATGGCGATGTCCATTTCGAGACCACGCTGCACCTGCAGCATGTCGGCCCCTGCAGCCCCGACGCCCAGGGCATCAGCCCTGGTCTGCGCCTGGGCTGCGCCTTCGGCACCCTGCCCAGCGGCGCCGAGCGCGCGCTGCAGCTCTATATCGACCAGACCCAGAAACGCCAGCGGCTGCTGAAAAAGCCCTGAGCTGCGCCTCATGCAAGTCCACCGCCGCTGTCATGGCTTCACGCTGCTGGAGGCGGCCATCGTGATCGCGGTGCTGGGCATCATCGCAGCCGTGGCCGTGCCCAGCTACGGCAGCATGCTGGCGCGCCAGCAGCTGCGCGCCGCCGGCGCCCATCTGGCGCTGGATCTGCGCACCGCGCGCGAGGAGGCCTTGCGCAGCGGGCGCAGCGTCTTCGTCAGCAGCCGTGGCAGTGGCCCTGCCTGGTGCTGGGGCGTCAGCCGCGACGCGCCCTGCGATTGTCAGAGCGAGGCTCAGAAAGAGGGCCACGGCGGCGCGCCGGCCTGCAGCGTCGGCCGCGGCGAGGCCAGGGACTATCCGCTGGTGGAACTGGGCCGCGCCGATACGCTGGAATTGCAGCCCGGCCTGGGCCGGGCGCTGCGCGCCGGCGGCATCGAGCTGAAGACGCGCAAGAAGCACAGCCTGCAGGTCCAGCTCAATGCGCTGGGCCGCGCCCATCTCTGCGGGCCCGACGCGCCCAAGCCGGCCGACTGCTGAGTCCGGGGCGGGCGCTGCGCCGGCCTCAGACCTGCATATTCATCACTTCGGAATAGGCCGAGACCAGGCGGTTGCGCACCTGCAAGGTGGCCTGAAAGCCGATCTGGGCCTTCTGCATCGCCACCATGGTCTCTTCCAGGCTGACATTGGGATTGTCCAGCTGGACCTCGCGCTGCAGCCGCGTCGCGTCGGCCTGCTGCTGGCTGACCCCCTTCATCGCCTGGGCCATCGCGTCGCCGAAGCTGGCACCGCCGACGGCCTTGGGCTTGGCCAGCGGCTGGCCATTGACAGCCATGCCGGCGCGTGCGGCGGCCTGGGCGAAATCAAAGGGCTTGAGCTTGAGGTCCATGGCAGCGAATGCTACGCAAGCCCGCGCCTTCCTAAGGAGGGAACTGCGCTTGGTTCATCGGCCTGTTCGCGGCTTTCTTGAGGGGCCAAATCCGAATAATTGCAGGCAACGGTTCAGCTGTCGGCGGACCGTGAAGAACTGCACAGAGAACCCAGCACCCCATGGACAACGCCCTCGCCTCACCCGCTCCCACCGCCCTGGCCGAACCGGCGCAGCCGGCCGCGCCGGCGGGCTTCGCGGCCCGCATGGCGGCCCTGCCGATGCGCAGCAAGCTGAGTCTGGGCGTGGGCCTGGCGGCGCTGGCCGGCGTGGTGCTGGCGATGACCTTGTGGAGCGGCCAGGGCGACTATCGCCCGGTCTTCACCGGCCTGTCCGACAAGGACGGCGGTGCGGTGATCGCCCAGCTCGCCACCCTCAACGTACCCTATCGCCACGAGCCCGGTGGCACGATTCTGGTGCCGGCCAATCAGGTCTATGACGTGCGCATGAAGCTGGCCTCGGCCGGCCTGCCCAAGGGCAGCACCGTCGGCTTCGAGCTGATGGACAAGACCTCGATCGGCCAGACCCAGTTCAATGAACGACTGAACTTCCAGCGCGCTCTAGAAGGCGAGCTGACCCGCACCATCACCGCGCTCAATGATGTGGCCGACGCCCGCGTGCATCTGGCGATGCCGCAGCAAAACGGCTTCTTCCGCGAGCAGCAAAAGCCCAGCGCCTCGGTGATGCTGACGCTGCGCGGCGGCCGCACCTTGGACCGCGCCCAGGTGGCCGGCATCGTCCACCTGGTCTCGGCCTCGGTGCCCGAGCTGAGCCCCAAGGCCGTCAGCGTGCTGGACCATACCGGCGCCCTGCTGTCCAACGCCGGCGACAACGGCTCGGGTCTGGACAGCCAGCAGCTGCAGTACAAGCAGCAGATCGAGGCGAACTACAACAAGCGCATCTACGAGCTGCTGGAACCGGTGGTGGGCCGCGAGAACCTGCGTGCCACCATCACCGCCGATGTCGATTTCTCGCAGGTCGAATCGACCGCCGAGGAATACAAGCCCAACCAGGGCGCCAACACCCAGGCCTCGGTGCGCAGCAACCAGACCCAGGAATCGATCAACGCCACGCCCGCCCTGCCCACCGGCGTGCCGGGCGCGGCCACCAACCAGCCGCCGGTGCCGGCCACAGCGCCGATCAACGGCCAGGCCGCCCCGCTGCAGACCGCCCAGGGAGCGGGCAACGGCCAGCAGAGCACGCGCCGCGAGGCCGTCACCAACTACGAACTCGACAAGACCGTGCGCGTGACCCGCAACGCCACCGGCACGGTGCGGCGCCTGAACGCCGCCGTCGTGATCAACCACCGCCAGGTCACCGACGCCAGGGGCAAGACCAGCAGCCAGCCGGTGCCGGCCGAAGAGCTGACCAAGCTCAACGAACTGGTGCGCGAGGCCATGGGCTTCAGCCAGGAGCGCGGCGATTCGATCAAGGTGGTCAGCGCCCCCTTCATGGACAGCAAGCCCGAGATCGTCGACGTGCCGCTGTGGAAGCAGCCCTGGCTGCTGGAGCTGCTGCGCACGGCCGCCGTGCCGCTGGCCCTGGTGCTGGTGGCGCTGATCGCGGTGTTCGGCCTGGTGCGCCCGGCGATCCGCGCCGCCAACCCAGCCCCGGCCGAAGCCAAGACCGATGAGGCCGGCCAGCTCAACGCGATGGTCGATGACCAGCATGAACTGCCCGGCATGGGCGGCCTGCCGGCCCTGGAAGCCCCGATCTCGAATGACAAGCTGGAGCGCGCCCGCCAGCTCGCCCGCGACAACCCGGTGGCGGTGGCCAACATCATGCGCTCCTGGATCAACGGCGAAGAACTCGCCACGACTTGACGAACGAGAACCCTCATGGACGATCAAGGCGTAGAAGACGCAGCCATCCTGCTGATGTCCCTCGGTGAGGAAGAAGCCTCCGAGGTCTTCAAGCATCTGCAACCCAAGGAAGTGCAAAAGCTCGGCGAGACCATCGCCAAGCTCAAGGTGATCCCGCGCAGCAAGGTCGAGGAGGTGCTGGACCGTTTCGACGCCGTCGCCGAGACCCAGAGCACCCTCGTCAACGACACCGATGAGTACGTGCGCAATGTGCTGCGCAAGGCACTGGGCGACGACAAGGCCAATCTGCTGCTGGACCGCATCCTGCAAGGCGGCGATGTCTCCAGCATCGAGAGCCTGAAATGGATGGACGCCGCCTCGGTGGCCGAGCTGCTGCGCAACGAGCATCCGCAGATCATTGCCGCCATCCTGGCCCATCTGGACTATGACCAGACCAGCTCGGTGCTGCGCGTCTTCACCGAGCGCCAGCGCAACGAGGTGCTGGTGCGCATTGCGACCTTGGACGGCATCCAGCCGATGGCCTTGAAGGACCTCAACGAGGTGATGAGCCAGGTGCTGGCCGGCGGCGAGCGCATGAAGAAGAGCTCGCTGGGCGGCGTCAAGACCGCGGCCGAGATCATCAATATGCTGGGCTCCTCGGTCGAGGCCTCGGTGCTGGACTACATCCGCGAGGCCGATGCCGATCTGGCCCAGAAGATCATGGACAATATGTTCACCTTCGAAGATCTGGACAAGATCGACGACAAGGGCATCCAGGCCGTGCTCAAGGAAGTGCAGAGCGAATCCCTGGTGGTGGCGCTCAAGGGCGCGGCGCCCGAGCTGCGCGAGAAGATCTTCCGCAATATGTCCACCCGCGCGGCCGAGACCCTGCGCGAAGATCTCGAATCGCGCGGCCCGGTGCGGCTCTCCGAGGTCGAGAGCGAGCAGAAGGAAATGCTCAAGATCGTGCGCCGCCTGGTCGACGAGGGTCAGATCATGCTGGCCGGCGGCGGCGACGACCAGTTCCTCTGAGGCTGACCCGCAATGGCCACCAGACAACCGCCCCGCCAGGTGCCGCCGCCCGAACGCCGCGACGGCGAGGAGCGCCGCAGCAGCTACAGCCGCTTCATCCCGCGCGAGGAGCTGTCCGGCTTCGCCGCCTGGAACCCCGACGCGCTGCAAGGCGGCCCGGAGGCCCGGCGTCCGCCTATCTATGCGCCGGCACCACCGCCCGCCCCGGCCGCCGCGCCCGCCCCGCCGCCGGCGCCCGAGCCGCAGCTCGATGAGCTGCTGCATGCGGCCCGCCAGTCCGGTTACCAGGACGGCTACCGCGATGGCATGGCCGCGCTGGATGCCTTCAAGAAGAGCTTCGCCCAGCAGATGAGCGCCCAGCTGGGCACGCTGGTGAAGAGCTTCGACGGCGAATTCCGAGCGCTCGAAGACCAGATGGCCGAGGCGCTGGCGGCAATGGCCGTCGAGCTGGCGCGCCAGGTCTTGCGCAGCGAGATCCAGCAACGCCCCGAACACATCGCCCAGGTCGCGCATGACGCGGTCGAGGCCTTGCAGATGTCGGCCCGCCATGTGCGTGTGCGCGTTCATCCGGACGATCTGCCGCTGGTGCTGGAAGGGGCCGGAGAGGAAATGAAGGCCCGCGAGGCCCAGGTGCTGCCCGACCCCGAAGTGCCGCGCGGCGGCTGCAAGGTCGAGTCGGACATCGGCAGCGTCGACGCGACCCTGGCCGCGCGCTGGCTGCAGGTGACCGGCGCGATGGGCCAGAGCACGCTGTGGGAAGACCGTCGACAGACAGACGCCGAAGCGGAGGCCAAGGCATGAGCCAGGACCTGCAGGAAAGCCGTCGCGATCGCTGGACCCGCTATCTGGAGGATCTGCAGTCCTTTGCCGCCACCCCGGTGGCGCTGGAGCCGCAGGGCAAGCTGGTGCGCGTGGCCGGCATGGTGCTGGAAGCCACCGGCGTGCGCGTGCCGGTCGGCTCGGTCTGCGAGATCCATCTGCCGCGCTCGGCCAACTCGCGCCGCGGCAGCCCGCCGGTCAAGGCCGAGGTGGTCGGCTTCTCGGGCGACCGCGCCTATCTGATGCCCACCGACGAGGTGCAGGGCCTGTCCAGCGGCGCGATGGTGCTGCCGCGCCTGTCGCCGCCCAGCGCGCCCAAGCTGGGCAAGCCGCAACACCCCTGGCGCCGCGACGAGGACCGCGGCCTGCACCTGCCGATGGGCGAAGGCCTCTTGGGCCGCGTGGTCGACTCGCACGGCCATCCGCTGGATCGCAAGGGCCCGCTGGAGCGGGTGCAGGACCGGCCGATGATTCGCCGCCCGATCAATGCGATGGACCGCGACCCGGTGCGCACCCCGCTGGACACCGGCGTGCGCTCGATCAACGCGATGCTGACCGTGGGCCGCGGCCAGCGCCTGGGCCTGTTCGCCGGCACCGGCGTCGGCAAGTCAGTCTTGCTGGGCATGATGGCGCGCTACACCCAGGCCGATGTGATCGTGGTCGGCCTGATCGGCGAGCGCGGTCGCGAGGTCAAGGAATTCATCGAGGACATCCTCGGCGAGGACGGCATCAAGCGCTCGGTCGTCGTCGCCGCGCCGGCCGACGCGCCGCCGCTGGTGCGCATGCAGGGCGCAACCTATGCCACCGCGATCGCCGAGCATTTCCGCGACCAAGGCCAGCATGTGCTGCTGCTGATGGACTCGCTGACCCGCTATGCGATGGCGCAGCGCGAGATCGCACTGGCCATCGGCGAGCCGCCGGCCACCAAGGGCTATCCGCCGTCCTGCTTCGCCAAGCTGCCGCAGCTGGTCGAGCGCAGCGGCAACGGCCAGCCCGGCGAGGGTTCGATCACCGCCTTCTACACCGTGCTGTCCGAAGGCGACGACCAGCAGGATCCGATTGCCGATGCGGCGCGCGGCATCCTGGACGGCCACATCGTGCTGAGCCGCGAGCTGGCCGAGGCCGGCCACTACCCGGCCATAGACATCGAGCGTTCGATCTCGCGGGTGATGAGCAATGTCGCCGAGAAGCCCCATCTGGAGGCCGCACGGCGATTCCGACAGCTGCTGGCCAAGTACAACAAGGCGCGCGATCTGATACAGCTGGGGGCCTATGCCCCCGGCCACGACCATGAGCTCGATCTGGCCGTGCGCCTGCACACCGATATGAACCGCCTGCTGCAGCAAGACATGCACAGCCCCGCCCAGCTGCAAGCCAGCGTGGGCCAGCTCGAAGCAGTGGTTAACCAAGCCTGAAACCGGCCGATAAGCGATATACGGAGAGCTATTCATGAGCACCCAAGCCCTCACCATCCTGCTGGAGCGCGCCGAAGCCGAGCGCGACGACGCCTTGTCGCAGCTGCAGGCGCTGATGCGCCAGGCCGAGGCCGCGCGCAGCCAAGCCGACCAGCTGGGCCAGTACCGCAGCGAGTACCAGCAGCGCTGGACCCAGACCTTCGCGCGCAAGACCACCATCGACATCGTCGGCTGCTACCAGAACTTCGGTCTGCGCCTGGACCAGGCCATCGACCAGCAGGGTTCGGTCAGCCGCTACGCCGAGCAGCGCGTCGAGCGCGCCCGCGAGACCCTGCGCGAGCTGGAGATGCGCGTGGCCTCGGTGCGCAAGCTGCTGGAGCGGCGCGGCGCGGAACGCGCCCGCATGCTGAACCGCCAGGATCAGAAGGCCACCGACGAGCAGGCCGCCCGTGCGGCGCTGGCCGCCTTCAATCCGATGATGCGCCTGAGCGCCTGAGCGACCGGGGACCCGCGATGAACAGCCTTCATTCCACCAGCACACCGTTCCTGGGCCTGGGCGGCAAGCCACCCGCCGCGTCCGGCAACAGCCCCCTGCTCTCGGCCTCGGCCAACGATGTCGCGGCCAGCTTCTCGGAGCTGCTGCGCGGCAGCGGCGCCAAGCCTGCGGCGATGCCCCAGCCGGTCGAGCCGGTGCGGCCCTCTCCCACCCAGCAGGCCCAGCCCAGCCAGCCGGCGCCGCCGCCCAAGGCCGACGCCGGCCCGACCCAGGCTCAAGCGCAGGCCAAGACCGACCGCGCCAACAGCCAGGAACGCGAGACCCTGGCCCGCCAAAGCCAGGCCCGCAGTGCCCAGGCGCGCAGCGAGGCCGCGGCCGGCCGCAACGCCGAGCGTGCGGCCAAGCCCGAGACAACCGGTGTCAAGGACGGCAAGGTAGCCGCTGAAGACAAGAACACGATCGACGGCCCGACCTCCTCCGAGACCACGGTCGAGATCGAAACCGAACAGAAGACCGCACAGCCGGGTGAACCGGCGCTCGCCGCCACGCTGACACCGCTGCCGATAGACGCCAAGGCCATCAAGGCCGGCGCGAACGAGGAAGGCAAGACCGAGGCCCGCAGCGGTGCCGCCACAGCCAAGAGCGGCAAGACCCAGCTCGCCGACATCGGCGGCAACGCAGCAACTGCCGCAGCCACCGGTGCAACAGCTGGCGCCAGCATGCGGGACACGACACCGGCCGCCGGCATCGCGCTCGAGGGCCTGCAGGCCAGCGCCGCCAAGCCGGCCGCGCCGGCGAGTGCCGGCAGCGCCACGCCATCGTTCGAGGCCGTGATGAATGCCGCCCAGGCCCAGCTGGCCCAGGGCGGCATCGACGCCAGCGGCCCCTCGGCCGCGAGCGCGCCGGCCGCCAGGCTGGAGCTGGCCCAGCCGCTGCACAGCCCGGCCTTCGGGCCGGAGATGGCGGCGCGCCTGAGCCTGCTGGCGGCCGAGGGCGTGCAGCAGGCCCAGCTGCATCTGAACCCGGCCGAGATGGGCCCGGTCTCGGTGCAGATCGTCGTCGAGGGCCAGCAGGCACAGATTTCCTTCCACAGCGACCAGGCCGACACCCGTGCAGTGCTGGAGAACAGCCTGCCGGAACTGGCGGCAGCCTTGCGCGAGAGCGGGCTGACCTTGAGCGGCGGTGGCGTCTTCCAGCAGGCCCGCAATCCTGAAGAGCAGGCGCAGCCATCGGGTGATGGCCGCAGCGCTGTGCGCGCCAGCGCCGAGGACAGCGCCGTGCCCGTCAGCACGCCGGCCCGCACGACGGCCACCCGGGGCGTGTTGGACCTTTATGCCTGAGCGGGCGTGAACATGATCGGCAAAACCCGGCTTTTCGGCGCTTGGCCCGGCCCATATGGCCGAATAATGCGAGTTATCGGCGGCCTGCACGGGCCGCGTTGACAAGGAGTTGATATGGCTACAGCCGCCGCCGGCGATGCGGCCCCCGCAGGCGGGGGCAAGAAGAAGCTCGTCATCATCGTGGTGGCCGTGCTGGTGCTGGCCTTGGTGGGTGTTGCCGCGCTGCTGCTGCTGAAGAAAAAGCCGGCCGAGGACGAAGATGGCGAGTCCGCCGCCCCGGCGGCCGCCCATCACGCCGAGGTCAAGCCCGGCACGCCGCCGGTGTTCGTGCCGCTGGAGCCCTTCACCGTCAATCTGGCCGACAAGGAAGTGGACCGCTTTGCCCAGATCGGCATCACGCTGGAAGTGGCCGACGCCAAGTTCGCCGAGCAGCTCAAGCTCTATATGCCGGCGATCCGCAGCAATGTGCTGATGGTGCTGTCGCACAAGACCTCGGTCGAGCTGCTGACCCTGGAGGGCAAGGAAAAGCTGGCACGCGACATCATGCGCGAATCGCTGCGCCCGATGGGCATCGAGATCGACGACGAGGACGACGAGGGCACGACGACGAAGAAACGCAAGAAGAAGCGCGCGGTCGTCAGCCCGATCAGCAATGTGCTGTTCTCCAGCTTCATCGTCCAATAGCGATTCACCATCATGAATCAGCAAATCCTGTCGCAAGACGAAGTCGATGCCCTGCTGCAAGGCATTACCGGCGAGAGCCAGAAGCTCGAAGCGGAAGAGGAGCAGGTCGGCGGCATACGCGACTACAACCTGGCCAGCCAGGAACGCATCGTGCGTGGGCGCATGCCCACGATGGAGATCATCAACGAGCGTTTCGCGCGCAATATCCGCATCGGCCTGTTCAACTTCATCCGCAAAAGTCCCGAGGTCGCGATCGGCGGCATCAAGGTGCAGAAGTACAGCGCCTTCTTGCGCGAGATCGTGGTGCCGACCAACTTCAACATCGTCTCGGTCAAGCCGCTGCGCGGCAACGGCCTGATCGTCTGCGACCCCACGCTGGTGTTTGCGGTGATCGACTCGCTGTTCGGCGGCATCGGCAAGTTCCACGCCCGCATCGAGGGCCGCGATTTCTCGGCCACCGAGCAGCGCGTGATCCTGCGTCTGGTCGAGGTCATCACGGCCGAGTACAAAAAGGCCTGGATGGGCATCTACCCGCTGGAGCTGGACTACCAGCGCTCGGAGATGCAGCCGCAGTTCGCCAATATCGCCACGCCCAGCGAGATCGTGGTCTCGACCTCGTTCACGCTGGAGATCGGCGAGACCAGCGGCACCGTCTATTTCTGCATTCCCTACTCGACGCTGGAGCCGATACGCGATGTGCTCTACAGCACCACGCAGGGCGACTCCTCCGAGCCCGACCGGCGCTGGGTCAATTTGCTGAAGCACCAGATCCAGGCGGCCGAGGTCGAGCTGGTGGCCGAGCTGGGCCATGCCCCGGCCACCGTCGAGCAGTTGCTGGCCTTCAAGCCCGGCGACTTCATCGAGCTGGACCTGGACCCCATCATCAAGACCAAGATCGATGGCGTGCCGGTGTTCGACTGCCACTACGGCACCTCGAACGGCAAGTACGCCCTGAAAGTAGACAAGATGCTGACCGCCCCGGATGCGGGTTGGCTGGGAGCCCGCGATGCCACCTGATAGCCCCTCTCAAGACGAACAGGACGCGATGGCGGCCGAATGGGCCGCCGCGCTGGCCGAAGCCAAGCCGGCTGAAGTAGCCGACGAGGTGCAGGCCGCCGCCGAGCAGGTGGCGCCGGCCAGCTTTGCGAACTTCACGCCGACGCCCAGCAATATGCCGGGCAGCGACATCAATATGATTCTGGACATCCCGGTCCAGCTGACCGTGGAGCTGGGTCGCACCCGCATCCCGATCAAGAACATCCTGCAGCTGGCCCAGGGCTCGGTGGTCGAGCTCGACGCGCTGGCCGGCGAGCCGATGGATGTGCTGGTCAACGGCTATCTGATCGCCCAGGGCGAGGTGGTGGTGGTGAACGACAAGTTCGGCATCCGGCTGACCGATATCGTCACGCCCTCGGAGCGCATGCGCCGCCTGAGCAAGGCCTGACCCCCCGAACCCGAGCCCAAGGCCCGAACTCGGGCCGAAAGCCCCGCTTCCAAGCGCGATTGACCGGGCCGGGCCCGGCCCACAATCGGCGGCATGAGCAACAACCTCCTGCCTATCTTCTGGTTCTTCGCCATCCTGGCGCTGATACCGGCCCTGCTGTGGCTGCTCAAGCGCACGCCGCTGGGCGGTGCAGCCGGCACCCATGGCCAGATGCGCACCGTCGCGGTGCTGCAGCTCTCGCCGAGCCAGCGCCTGGTGACGGTCGAGGTCGGCCAGGGCGAGGACCGCCGCTGGCTGGTGCTGGGCGTCACCGCGCAGCAGATCAGCACCCTGCATGTGCTGCCGCCGCAGCCCGAGGGTGCCGCAGGCCCGGCCGCCACCGCCCCGTTCGCGCAGATGCTGATGGCGCGGCTCAAGAAAGATGGCAGCGGAGACCAGCGTGCGCCCTGATTCCCGCCGTCATTCCTGGCTCCGGCAAGGCCTGACCCTGCTGATTCTGCTGTCCGGCGCCGCTGCAGCGCTGGCCCAGGCCGGCGGTGCGCCCGCCACCCTGCCGCTGATCATCGGCCAGGGTGCCGGTGGCAGCAGCTACTCGGTGCCGATCCAGACCCTGCTGTTCTTCACCGCCCTGGGCTTTCTGCCGGCCGTGCTCTTGATGATGACCGGCTTCACCCGCATCGTCATCGTGCTCTCGCTGATGCGCCAGGCCCTGGGCACCCAGGCGGCGCCGCCGAATCAGGTGATCGTCGGCCTGTCGCTGTTCCTGACATTCTTTGTGATGAGCCCCACCTTGGACAAGGTCTATGCCGAGGCCTGGCAGCCCTACTCGGCCGGCACCATCGGCTTCGACGTGGCGCTGCAGCGCGCCGAGGTGCCGATGCGCGGCTTCATGCTGAAGCAGACCCGCCAGGCCGATGTCGCGCTGTTTTCGCGCCTGGCCAAGCTGGAGGGCGAGATCAAGCCCGAGGACGTGCCCTTCAAGGTGCTGGTGCCGGCTTTCGTCACCAGCGAGCTGAAGTCGGCCTTCCAGATCGCCTTTCTTATCTTCATTCCCTTTCTGGTCATCGACATGATCGTCTCCAGCGTGCTGATGAGCCTGGGCATGATGATGCTGAGCCCGGTGCTGGTGGCCCTGCCCTTCAAGCTGATGCTGTTCGTGCTGGCCGATGGCTGGAACCTGCTGCTGGGTTCGTTGGCCGCCTCCTTCGTGACCTGAGCCCCGAGACAAGCCCATGGATGCACAACAAGTCTTCACCTTCGGCCAGGAAGGCCTCTACATGCTGCTGCTGGTGGCCGCGCCGATTTTGCTGACCGTGCTGGCGGTGGGCGTGCTGGTCAGCGTGTTCCAGGCCGCCACCCAGATCAACGAGGCGACCCTGAGCTTTGTGCCCAAGGTGGTCGCCGCCGTGCTGGTGATGGCGGTGGCCGGCCCCTGGATGGTCACCACCCTGGTCGAGTACATCCAGCGCACCTTGCAGACGATTCCGCAGGTCGTCGGCTGACACGGCGTCGATGTTTTCTTTCACCGAGGCCCAACTGCTGCAGTGGCTGACGCCGCTGCTGTGGCCCTTCATCCGCACCTTGGCGCTGTTTGCCGGCATGCCCATCTTCAGCCAGCGCAATGTGCCGATGCGGGTGCGCGTGGGCCTGGCCCTGTTCGTCTCGCTGGCGGCCCAGCCCTCGCTGCCGCCGATGCCGGTGGTGCCGCTGGACTCGCCACCGCTGCTGCTGATGCTGATCGCCCAGCAGCTGCTGATCGGCCTGTCGTTGGGCTTTGCGGTGCGCATCGTGTTCGCGGCGCTGGAGTTCGCCGGCGAGCTGGTGGGCCTGCAGATGGGCCTGAACTTCGCCGGCTTCTTCGACCCCGCCACCGGCAGCCAGGGTACGGCCAGCGCGCGCTTCTTCGGCGCGATGGTGGCGTTCCTGTTCATCGCGATCAACGGCCATCTGCTGCTGATCAATGCGCTGATCCAGAGCTTCACGGCCTTTCCGGTCGGCGACGAGCCCTTCCGTTTCCTGCGTGTGGCCCAGCCCCAGGTCTGGGGTGCGCAGATCTTCCATATCGGCCTGTGGATCGCGCTGCCGCTGATCACGATGCTGATGTTCGTCAATCTGGTACTGGGCGTGATTGCCCGCGTCGCGCCGCAGATCACCGTCTTCGCGGTCGGTTTTCCGCTGACCGTCAGCATCGGCCTGGTGGGCATGCTGGCCATGCTGCCGCTGATGCAGATGCCTTTTATGGTGGCGCTGGAACGCATGCTGGCCGCCTTCGGCTGAAGGCGGCCAGAGCCTGGCACTGGCTCAGACGCGCGCTCGCCTGCGCACCACCCCACCGACCGCCAGCAGACCCAGTAGCAACATCGCATAGGTCTGCGGCTCGGGCACCGCGCTGACCGTCAGGCCCGACAAGGTGCCGTTGTAGGCGCCGGCCAAGCTGGCCTGCCCGGTGCTCAGATCGATGCTGTAGAGCGCCGTGGTCAGCGCCGGGCCGGCATCGACATTCAGCGCTGCCCAGGCCTGGCCGTTGCCGAGGATCTCGAAGCCATTGGCCCGCAGCACATCGACACCCAGCGAACCGATGGTCGTGATCGTGGGCGTGTTGAAGGCCGAGGAGGCAAAGGCCAGCGTGTCATTGGCACTGTCGATGTAGTACAGCGCGGTGCCGCCGGCCGGCGCGCCGGCCTGCCCCGGCATCGAATTGGTATAGGCGACGGCGGTATAGCCCGGCGCCACGGTGTTGGCGGCATTGCCGACCGCACCGGTCAGCGCATTGACGGCGAAATTGCCGCCGGCCGAGCTGATCAGCCGCAGCGAGGCGCCGGTGCCGGCATCGGCCACCGGATTGAAGTCCAGGCCATAGGCGAGATTGCCCTGGACCACGGCACTGCTCAGATTGGCGACAAAGCTGGTCGCGCCGGTCATCTCGTCCAGTGTGTAGAGACGGTTGGACAAGGTCACGCCATAGATCTTGCCGTCCGAGGGCCGCGTGTCGATGCCGACGAATCGATCACCGGCATCCAGACCGCTGATGTCCTTGTTGACGGCCGCGCCGATATTGGCGGTGTCGAAGCGGGTGAGCTGGTTCTGACTGTTGATGCCCACCAGGGTAACGGCCTGGGCGGCGCCGGCGCTCAAGACGAGCAAGGCGGCACCGGTGCGAGCGAAGAATTGCATGGAAGAACTCCTGTGCGTATGCGCAGACACACCGGCACGAGGCTCTCGGACCGGCGCTGCATGCTCAGTACGCAGCGCCGCGCCAGCGGATGCAGGATTTCGCCAATACCCCCTAAGACTAGGGACTCAGCTCTCGACCAGGCCGTTGCGGATCGCGTAGACCGTCAGCTCGGAGTTGTTCGAGAGGGCCAGCTTTTCCAGCACGCGGGCACGGTAGACGCTGACGGTCTTGGGGCTCAGCGTCAGTTCCTCGGCGATGTCGGAAAGGCGCTTGCCCGAGGCGATCATCACCAGGGTCTGCAGCTCGCGGTCGGAGAGCTTCTGGTGGGCCTGCTCCGTGGACGGCGCGGTCAGGCTCTCGACCAGCATCTGGGCGATCTCAGGCGTCACATACTTGCGCCCCTGTGCCACGGTGCGAACCGCCGCCACCAGCAGCTGCGGGTCGCCGCCCTTGTTGACATAGCCGAAGGCGCCGGCCTTCAGCGCGCGGATCGCGTACTGGTCTTCCGGATACATCGAGACGATCAGCACCCGCACCGGGTTCCCCTCGTCCTTCAGCACATGCAGCACGTCCAGGCCGCTACGGCCCGGCATATTGATGTCCAGCACCAGCACATCGCAGTCCTTGTCAGGCTGGCGCATCAGCGTGCGCAACTCGCCGTAATCGCCGGCCTCGCCGATGACCTCGATATCGGCCGCATCGGACAGGGTGTCGCGGATGCCGCGGCGTATCAGTGCATGGTCGTCACAAAGAATCACCTTGATCATGCGCAGCCCCAGGCCGAGGGATCGTGGGTGGCGGCGCGGCCGGCTTCATCATCGGCCAGGCTGTCGTCGGGCGCTTCGAGCGGCACCGACAGGATCAGGCTGGTCCCTCTGCTATTGCTGCTCAAATCGACCCATCCCCCAACGGTTGCGGCCCGTTCATGCAGACCACGGATGCCGAATGATCGCGCCTTGGCAAGATCGCCTGGCGCCACGCCCTGGCCATTGTCGCTGACCTCCAGGGTCAGCACGCCCGAGTCGACGCTCAGCTCGATATCGACCCGGCTGGCATTCGCATGCTTGCTGACATTGGTCAAGGCCTCCTGCGCGGTCCGGTAGGCCACAAGCGGCACGCCGGCCGGCAGCTGGATCTGCTCATGGCTGGTGCGCATGGTCGTTGTGATACCGGTGCGGCGCTCGAAACGCATGCTCATCCACTGCACCGCCGCGACCAGGCCCTGCTCCAAGATGGCCGGCCGAAGGTTGTGCATGATGCGCTGGCTGGCCTCGATCGCGTAGCTGACCGTCTCCAGCGCCGACTGCACGCGCTGGCGCACCGCCGCGTCCTGTGCATGGCGGGCGATCCAGGCCAGGTCGAACTTCAGCGCCGTCAACGAACCGCCGACATCGTCGTGGATCTCGCGCGCAATCGCCGCGCGCTCCATCTCGACACTGGTCTGCAGATGGCCGGCCAGCTCGTGCAGGCGCTGCTTGCTCTTGCGCAGTTCGCGGTCGGCCTCCAGCCGGGCGCACTGCATATCGTTGGCCTCAATGGCGTGCAGCAGGGCCGGCGCCAGCCGCGCCAGATTGTTCTTCAGCAGATAGTCGGAGGCGCCGGTGCGCATCGCCGCCACGGCCGTGTCTTCGCCGATCTCGCCGGAGACCAGCACGAAGGGAATCAGGCGCTTGCTCTCCTTGAGCATGTCCAGCACCACCAGGCCGGAGAAACCGGGCAGGTTGTAGTCGGACACGATGGCATCCCAGGCCTCGGTCAGCGCCTGCGCGACCTCGGCCAGGGTATCGACCCGGTGCACCTCCAGGTCCAGGCCGGCGCGGCGCAACTGGGCCACGATCAGTTGGTGATCGAGTTCCGAATCCTCAACATGGAGTACACGCAGGCGACGCTCGGCGCTAGAAACAGTCATGGGGCGGGAGTATGCCAAGAATGTGCAACAACTCACGGCAGCCCTGCCGCTATCCATGAACGGCAGCGCCGCCCAGCCCACAATCCGGCGTTAACCCGCATCAGGTTTGTTGGATTCGGGTCGATTCCAAGAAATAGGCCCAGTTCGGGCCGATTGTCCTGTCGACATGCCCACAAGAAATGCCGAAGATCCCGGATATGACCGGACCATCCGGTCGTCTGAGCCAGGTCAGCACATAACAAGCATGGAGCGACGAAGCCGATGAACGAAAACTCCACCCCTGATGAAGAGCCGGGCATGCTCCCTTTGCTGGCCGCCGCCGAACTGCAGGACCACCTGATGACGGTGACCAACGATCTGGAGCGCCTGCAGCGCCTGCTCGACGATGCCGGCGAGGCCTTGTCCGGCCATTTCTACAGCGCCTCCAGCCAGGTCCAGACCCTGCTGCGCCAGGCCGCCGAAAACCCCGGCACCGACAGCGGCGCGCTGCACCATGTGATGGAAGACATTGCCGGGGCCATCACGGCGCTGCAGTTCCAGGACATGGCCACCCAGTTGATCGCCCATACCAGCCAGCGCCTGCGCAACTGCGCCGACCAGCTGGCGCGCGACACCTTTGGCGACGACGAAGACGGCGAGGCGGTCGTCGAGATCGCGCCGCTGCGCCCGAATCCCGTGACTCAGGACGAAATGGACGCAGGGTCCATCGAACTGTTCTAAAGAGTTCTCAAGTTCAACCGATATCAGCTTGTTATCCGGAGAGAAAGCGATGCATTCAATTCTTGCTGTGGACGATTCGGCCTCGATGCGCCAGATGGTCTCCTTCACCCTCAAGAACGCAGGTTTCAATGTGGTTGAGGCGGTCGATGGCCAGGATGCCTGGGAAAAGTCCAGCTCGCGCGATTTCGATCTGGTGCTGACCGATCAGAACATGCCGCGCATGGACGGCATCAGCCTGACCAAGAAACTGCGCGACAACCCCAAGTTCAAAACCACCCCCATCCTGATCCTGACCACCGAGTCCAGCGACCAGATGAAGCAGGCCGGCCGCGCCGCTGGCGCCACCGGCTGGCTGGTCAAGCCTTTTGATCCGGCCAAGCTGATCGAGGTGATCGGCAAAGTGATTCGCTGAGGCCTGGCGCCACAACAAGGAGTAAAGCATGGGAGAAATGACCTCCGAAGGCGCAAGCCTTAGTGCCGGCATTGACCTGAGTCAGTTCTACCAGGTCTTCTTCGAGGAAGCCGGCGAGAACCTCGACAATATGGAACAGCTGCTGCTGAACCTGAATATCGAGACCGCCGACGATGAAGAGCTGAACGCGATCTTCCGCTGCGCGCACTCGATCAAGGGTGGTGCGGCAACCTTCGGCTTCGGCGATGTGGCCGAGCTGACCCACCAGATGGAGACGCTGCTGGACAAGCTGCGCCGCCACGAGCTGGCACCGAATGCCGCGATGGTGGACATCCTGCTGCAGTCCGGCGATGCGCTGCGCGCGCAGCTGGGCCGCCACCAGGGCTCCGGCGCCGACGCGGTCGACACCACCGACCTGCTGACCAGCATCCGTGCGCTGGTCGAGGGCAAGGAGGTGGCGGCTCCGGCGGCGCAGAGCGCCGCGCCGGCGCCTGCACCGAAGCCGGCCGCGGCAGCGCCGGCCAAGCCGACCGCACGCGAGCTGGAGTTGCAGGTCGGGCCGCTGTCCGATCTGAGCCTGGCCGACAACCTGGTCGAGCTGTTCAAGGAAATCACCGATCTGGGCACGATAGAGCCGTTGGACGGGGGTGTCTCCTCCGACGGCATGCGCCGCTACAAGATCCTGACCGGCAGCACCGACAACGATCTGCTGGATCTCTTCACCTTCCATGTGGCCCGCGAGCAGGTCAAGCTGCTGCCGCTGGGCCCGGGCTTCGGCTTCCACGAGGGCGCGCCCGGCGCGCCGCCGGCCGAAGCGCCGAGCAAGGATCCGGGCTACGGCTTCTTTGACGATGCCCCGGGCCTGCCCAGCGGCAGCACCGAGCTCGAAGCCCAGGCCCAGCTGCCCGCCGAGGCACCGAAGGCCGTGGTGGCCAAGCCGGCCGCCAAGACCGAGGCCCGGCCGCCGGCCGGCGGCATGGACCAGTCCACGCTGCGCGTCTCGGTCGAGAAGGTCGACCAGCTGATCAATCTGGTCGGCGAGCTGGTCATCACCCAGGCCATGCTGGCGCAGAACAGCAGCCAGCTGGACCCGGCCCTGTATCAGCAGCTGGCCTCCGGCCTGGCCGATCTGGAACGCAACACCCGGGATCTGCAGGAATCGGTGATGTCGATCCGAATGATTCCGATGTCGGGCGTGTTCAACCGCTTCCCGCGCATGCTGCGCGACCTGGCCGCCAAGCTGGGCAAGAAGGTCGAGCTGGTCACGCAGGGCGAAGCCACCGAGCTGGACAAGGGCCTGGTCGAGAAGATCACCGACCCGCTGACCCATCTGGTGCGCAACAGCTGCGACCACGGCATCGAACTGCCGGCCGAGCGAATCGCCAAGGGCAAGCCCGAGCAGGGCACGATCACCCTGGTCGCTTCGCACCAGGGCGGCTCCATCGTGATCGAGGTGCGCGACGATGGCCGCGGCCTGAACCGCGACAAGCTGATCAAGAAGGCACGCGAGAAAGGCATCGATGCACCCGACTCGATGAGCGACGCCGAGGTCTGGGGCCTGATCTTCGCGCCCGGCTTCTCCACCGCCGACCAGGTCACCGATGTCTCGGGACGCGGCGTCGGCATGGACGTGGTCAAGCGCAATATCACCCAGCTGGGCGGCACGGTCGAGATCGACTCGGCCGAGGGCTATGGCATGAAGGTCTCGGTGCGCCTGCCGCTGACCCTGGCCATCATGGACGGCATGAGTGTGGGCGTCGGCGACGAGGTCTACATCCTGCCGCTGGCCTCGGTGGTCGAGTCCTTCCAGGTCCAGGCCGACACCATCAAGACCGTCGGCGGCTCGGGCCGCGTGGTCGAGGTGCGCGACGAATACATGCCGGTCGTGGAATTGGAGCAGGTTTTCAATGTTCCACGTTTCGATTTCGAGCATGTCAGCTCCATCATGGTGGTGGTGGAAGCCGAGGGGGGCCGCGTGGCCATGCTGGTGGACGAGTTGCTCGGCCAGCAGCAGGTGGTCGTGAAGAACCTGGAAGCCAATTACCGCAAGGTGCCCGATGTCTCGGGCGCCACCATCATGGGCGACGGCCGCGTCGCGCTGATTCTCGACGTGGGCAGCCTGGTCAGGCGCTCGCGTCACTGAAATCGAAGCTACAGAGGTATCCGAATGAGTATGAGTGCAATGCTCCGCCGCTTCAGCATACGCACCCGCATGATTGGCGCGATCGCCATGGTGCTGGTGCTGCTGCTGGCCGTGGGCAGTGTCGGTCTGCTTGGCATGAACTCGATGCGCGACCAGACCAAGCAGTTCGCCGAGGTGTCCGTCGGAGAAGCCAACCAAGTCACCCGCCTGGTTCACGCCATGGGGGAGATGCGGCGCTTCGAGAAGGACATGATCATCAACTACGAGAAGCCCGAGGTCGTCAAGGCGATGCGCGCCAAGTGGGACGACTCGCGCAAATCCATCGCCGAGATCGCCAAGGCCATGCGCAGCGGTGAAAGCGCCGGCGACAAGGCCAGCATGGCCAAGGTGCTGAGCCTGCTGGACGCCTACGCCACCAAGGCCCAGCCGGTGCTGACCCAGCTGGAGGCTGGCGGCTACGACAACGCCGCCGTGGCCGACAAGCTGCTGGGCCGCGCCAAGGACGATGTGGCCCTGGCCGAGAAGCAGATCGATGAGCTGCGCGCCGCGCTGCAGCAGGAAGCCACCGACACGCAACAGCGTGCCCAGGCCACCCAGGGCCAGGTCTTGACCGCCTTCATCGTCGTGCTGGCCCTGGCCGCAGCCGTGGTGGTGCCGCTGACCCTCTTGAATATGCAGAGCATCTGCAAGCCGCTGGCCGAGGCCGAACTGCTGGCCGAAGCGATCGCCAAGGGCGACCTGACCAGCAGCGCCGCCGTGGTCGAAGGCCAGGACGAGGCCTCGCATCTGATGCGCTCGCTGCAGAATATGCAGGCCTCGCTGCAGAACCTGGTGGGTCAGCTGCGCACCTCGGCCGACAGCATCCGCACCGCCTCGGTCGAGATCGCCACCGGCAACCAGGATCTGTCGGGCCGCACCGAGCAGACCGCCTCCAATCTGCAGCAGGCCGCCTCGTCGATGGTGCAGCTGACCGGCACCGTCAAGCAGACCGCCGATTCGGCCCGCACCGCCAACCAGCTGGTGTCTTCGGCCTCGAACGCCGCCGCCAAGGGCGGCCAGGTGGTCAGCCAGGTGGTCTCGACGATGGACGAGATCAACACCAGCTCGAAGAAGATCAGCGACATCATCGGTGTGATCGATGGCATTGCCTTCCAGACCAATATCCTGGCCTTGAACGCGGCCGTCGAAGCAGCCCGCGCCGGCGAGCAGGGCCGCGGCTTCGCGGTTGTGGCCGGCGAGGTGCGCTCGCTGGCCCAGCGCAGCGCCGAGGCCGCCCGCGAGATCAAGACCCTGATCGGCGCCAGCGTCGAGCGGGTCGAGACCGGCGCGCGCCTGGTGCAGGAGGCCGGCAGCTCGATGAGCGACATCGTCTCCAGCGTGCAGCGCGTCTCCGACATCATCGGCGAGATCACCGCCGCCTCGGCCGAGCAGAGCGACGGCATCGGCCAGGTCAACCAGTCGGTGGTGCAGCTCGACCAGATGACGCAGCAGAACGCCGCGCTGGTGGAGGAATCCGCTGCCGCCGCCGAGAGCCTGAAGGACCAGGCCGAGCGCCTGGCCCTGGCGGTCGACAAGTTCCGCATCAGCAAGCAGGCCAGCGCGATGCTGGCGCCGGCGGCCCCATCGGTCAAGGCGTTCAGCCCGGCCAAGCCGGCGCCGGCCAAGATCGCGGCGCCTCGAACTGCCGCTGCCGCTGCCGCAAAGCCGGCCGCCGCGCAGCGCCCGTCGCCCAAGCCGCCGGCGCCCAGCCCCAAGCCCGCGATGGCCGCCGCCGATGGCGACTGGGAAACCTTTTGATGCCCGCCGGCATCGCCCGCCCACCTTTTGATCATCAAGCCCACACCACAACGAGGTAAGCCATGGAAACCATCAGCGAAACGACCCAGCTGGTCCGCCGTGAATCCGCCGGCAATCTGGCCGTCAAAGCCCATGGCCCGGCCAGCGGCGAGTACCTGACCTTCCGTCTCGGCGGCGAGGAATACGGCATCGACATCCTGAAGGTGCAGGAAATCCGCAGCTACGAGCCGCCCACCCGCATCGCCAACGCCCCCGACTTCATCAAGGGCGTGGTCAATCTGCGCGGCGTCATCGTGCCCATCGTCGACCTGCGCCTGAAGCTGGGCTGCCCCACTGCCGAGTACAACAGCTTCACCGTCGTGATCGTGCTGAATGTGCGCAACCGCGTGGTCGGTGCGGTGGTCGACTCGGTGTCCGATGTGCTGGAGCTGAGCCGCGACGCGATCCGCCCCGCGCCCGAACTGAATGCCAGCGCGGTCGACACCAGCTTCATCACCGGCATCGGCGCGGTCAACGACCGCATGCTGATCCTGATGGACATCGAAGGGCTGATGAGCAGCGCCGACATGGGTCTGATGGACTCTGTGATCGGCTGACAGCACCCGGGCCCGCCAGCGTAGCGGGCCTTCTTTTGACAGGGACGGACTCTGGGTCCAAGGAGTTGCCCCATATGGCTACCGGAATTACTTCGATCGCACGCCGCGTCTCTCTGGTCGGCGTCGTTTCCCTCTCCGTGATCCTGCTGGCCACCAGCGGGATCGTCAGCGTGATGCTGACCAAGGTCGCTCATGAACGTGTGGTCAGCTGGGTCGGCGACAAGACCCAGTCGCTGATCGACACGATGCACGCGATGGACGACACCTCGCGCACCCTGGTCGAGCGCAGCTTCGGCACCTTCCGCCAGGAGTTCGGTCCCAGCTTCACGCTGGACGAGGCCACCGGCGAGCTGCGCGACTGGGGCCCGACCCTGAATGGCAACTTCACCCAGGTCGACAAGTTCGCGGCCACCAGCGGCGGTGTCGCCACGGTGTTCGCCGCCAAGGGTGACGACTTCCTGCGCATCACCACCTCGCTGAAGAACGACAAGGGCGAGCGCGCGATGGGCACGCTGCTGGGCAAGCAGCACCCGGCCTATGCCACGCTGACGGCCGGCAAGCCCTATGCGGGCCGCGCCAATCTGTTCGGCCGCGCCTATATGACCTATTACGAGCCGGTCAAGAACGATGCCGGTAAGCAGGTCGGCCTGCTCTTCATCGGTTTCGATCTCGATGCCTTCGAGGCCGCGATGAGCAAGATGGCCAACGATGCCAAGTTCTTCGACAGCGGCGGCACCTATATGGTCAGCGTCGGCAAGGACCCGGCCCAGGCCCGCTTCGCCTCGCATCCGACGGCCAAGGGCAAGCTGGTCAGCGAGGTCGCGCCCGAGCTGATCAAGCAGCTCGGCGAGGTCGGCGAGGACGGCTATCTGGGCGATTCGCCCGATGTGCTGGGCAATGGCCACAGCGACAACTTCGCGGTCGTGCGCAAGAACGACAAGGCCGGGCTGTGGGTCGTCGCCCAGGTCTCGCGCGGCGAGGCGATGGCCTCGCACTGGGCCACGCTGGTGCCCTTCTGGCTGATGCTGGGTGGCACGACAGTGGCGTTGGGCTTCGGCCTGTTCTGGATGATGCGCAACTGGGTCGCCAAGCCGCTGGCCTCGCTCAGCGAAGGCGTGCGCGCCATCGCCCAGGGCGATCTGAGCGTGCCGGTGCGCAGCGACCGCCAGGACGAGATCGGCGCGCTGATGCGCGATACCGAGGGCATGCGCCAGCGCCTGGCCGACATCATCGGCACGGTGCGCAACTCGGTCGACTCGATAGGCACGGCCAGCGCCGAGATCGCCACCGGCAACCAGGACCTGAGCCAGCGCACCGAGCAGACCGCCTCGAATCTGCAGATCACCGCCTCCTCGATGGTGGAGCTGACCGGCACCGTCAAGCAGACCGCCGACTCGGCCCGCACCGCCAACCAGCTGGTGTCGACGGCCTCCAGCGCCGCCGCCAAGGGCGGCGAGGTGGTCAGCCAGGTGGTCTCGACGATGGACGAGATCAACACCAGCTCGAAGAAGATCAACGACATCATCGGCGTGATCGACGGCATCGCCTTCCAGACCAATATCCTGGCCTTGAACGCCGCCGTCGAAGCGGCCCGCGCCGGCGAGCAGGGCCGCGGCTTCGCGGTTGTGGCCGCCGAGGTGCGCTCGCTGGCCCAGCGTTCGGCGGCGGCGGCCAAGGAGATCAAGGGCCTGATCGGCGCCAGCGTCGACCGAGTCGAGGTCGGCAGCCGCCTGGTGCAGGAGGCCGGCAGCTCGATGCAGGACATCGTCGCCAGCGTCGCCCGGGTCTCCGACATCATCGGCGAGATCACCGCCGCCTCGGCCGAGCAGAGCGACGGCATCGGCAATGTCAACCAGTCGGTCGTGCAGCTCGACCAGATGACGCAGCAGAACGCCGCCCTGGTCGAACAGTCCGCGGCGGCCGCCGAGAGTCTCAAGGAACAGGCCCATCGCCTGGTCGAGGCGGTCTCGGTGTTCCGGGTCGCGCCGGGCCAGTCGGCCGCCGCGCCGCTGCCCAACAAGCCCGCCCTCGCCACGAAAGCGAGCACGGTCGCCGCCAGGCCCGCCCCCGCCAAGAGCAGCCCGGCCAGCCCCGGCTCCAAGCAGGTCGCGCAGACGGTGCTGGCCAAGGCGGCTCAATCCAGCAAGCCCGCCGCTGCCCTGAGCCCGCCCAAGGCGGCCAAGGATGACGGCGATTGGGAGACCTTCTAAGTCAATCCATGATGCCGCCGGACATGCTCGCAGAAGCAGATCGCCGGCGAACGAATTCAGGGGGGATCGGGCCGCAGGGCCTGGCCCCCTTTTTGTTTTTCGAGGAGCACAACAATGTTTGATTCGATCAAGACCAAGCTGATCAGTCTGTGCGTCGGGGTGGTGGTGGTGACTCTGAGCATCGTCACCGTCGCCGACTACCTGATCGTGCGCAAGCACACCCATGCCCAGGTCAACGCCAGCCTGGATGCGCTGGCGGCCGCCCATGGCGCCACGATTGCCCAATGGGTCAGATCGCAGCGCGACATCGTCGGCTCGATACAGCCCGTGGCCAAGATTGCAGACCCCATACCGATGCTGGTGCAGGCGGCCAAATCCGGGCGCCTGGACAATGCCTATGTCGGCCTGGCGGACAAGAGCGTTCATTTCTCGACCCCGCAGAACGATCTGCCGCCCGGCTACGACCCCACCGCCCGTCCTTGGTACAAGCAGGCGGAAGGCGCCAGCGGCGCAGTGCTGACCGAACCCTATGTCGATGCCGGCACCAAGCGCCTGGTCGTGACCTTTGCGCAGGCGGTCAAGGAAGGCGGCAAGACCCTGGCGGTGGTGGCCGCCGACGTCTATCTGGACGGCGTGGTCGAGACCGTCAAGTCCATCAAGCCTACACCGGCCGGCTGGGCCTTTCTGACCTCGCGCCAGGGCAAGATCATTGCCCACCCCGACGCCAATCTGGCGATGAAGCCCGGCACCGAGCTGAGCCCGCAGTTCGACGCGGCGGCGCTGGAGGCCAGCCTGAAGCCCGGCGCCAGCTGGGTCGAGGCCAAGGTCGGTGATCAGACCGTGCTGATGCGTGCCGCGCCGATTGCCGAGACCGACTGGGTGCTGGTCACGGCCGCCGACAAGGGCGAGGCCCTGGCCTCGCTGAGTTCCCTGGTCAATACCTCGGTGATCGCGCTGGTTGTCGTGATGGTGCTGGCGGGCCTGCTGGTCGCGGGTCTGGTGACCGCGATGCTGGGCGGGCTCGACAAGGTGCGCGCCGCGCTCGACGAGATCAGCGCCGGCGGCGGCGACCTGACCCAGCGCCTGCCGGTGGCCGGCAAGGACGAGATCGCCCGCATCGCCGGCTCCTTCAACACCTTTGCCGAGAAGATCCAGCACATCCTGCTCGATGTGCGGGCGGCCAGCAATTCCATCACCACCGCGTCCAGCGAGATCGCAGTCGGCGCGCAAGACCTGTCACAGCGCACCGAGCAGACGGCGGCCAATCTGGAGCAGGCCGCCTCGTCGATGGAAGAGCTGACCGCCACCGTGCGCCAGACCGCCGATGCCGCGCTGACCGCCAACCAGCTGGCCTCCTCGGCTTCCTCGGCCGCGGCCAAGGGCGGCACCGTGGTCGGCCAGGTGGTCTCGACCATGGACGCGATCACGACCAGCTCGAAGAAGATCAGCGACATCATCGGCGTGATCGACGGTATCGCCTTCCAGACCAATATCCTGGCACTGAACGCCGCCGTCGAGGCGGCCCGCGCTGGCGAGCAGGGCCGCGGCTTCGCGGTCGTGGCCTCGGAGGTGCGCTCATTGGCCCAGCGCAGCGCCGATGCGGCCAAGGAGATCAAGGGCCTGATCGGCGCCAGCGTCGACAGCGTCGAGGCCGGCAGCCGGCTGGTGCAGGAAGCCGGCAGCTCGATGAACGACATCGTCTCCAGCGTGCAGCGCGTCACCGACATCATCGGCGAGATCACTGCCGCCTCGACCGAGCAGAGCAGCGGCATCGCCCTGGTCAATGATGCTGTCGTCCATCTGGACCAGATGACCCAGCAGAACGCCGCCCTGGTCGAGGAGTCGGCGGCGGCGGCCGAGAGCCTGAAGGACCAGGCCCACAAGCTGACCGAGGTGGTGTCGGTGTTCCGGCTCTCCAACAACGATGCGGCACCGGCCTACCAGGCGTCCGCTGTGTCCAAGCCCAAGCCAGCGGCAGCGCCGGCCGCGCACCGGCCGGTGGCCGCCAAGCCCGCCGCGCCCAAGCCGGCCGCCAAGTCCGAGGCCCCACGCCCGGCGCCTGCTGCGCCGAAGCCGGCGCCCAAGCCGCAGGGCAATGACAGCGACTGGGAAACCTTTTGATGCCGGCAGGCATCAGAAGGTTCGCTAGACTTCTGATACAGGCCCAGCTGCGGCGGCCAGTGCCTCAGTTGGTGTCCGCCTCGCGCAAGGTCACCATCACCGGCCGCTGCAGCACGCCGCGCAGACTCCACCAGCCGGCCGCCTGGGCCAGCAGCGCGCCCAGCGCGGCGCTGGCCAGCGGCACCCAGGGGCTGCCGCCCCAGTCGAACTCGAACACGTAGCGGGCCAGCAGGCTGCCCAGCGCCAGCGCGACCAGCCCGGCCAGCGCGCCGGCCAGCGCGCCCACGCCCAGCAACTCGGCGCGTTGCACCTGGGCCAGCAGCTGCTTGCTGGCGCCCAGCGCCCGCATCAGACCAAACTCGCGGATGCGCGACTCGCGCGTGCTGCTGACCGCGCTGAGCAGCACCACCAGGCCGGTCGCCAAGGTGAACGCGAACAGGAACTGCACCGCCTGTATCACCTGGTCCAGCACCTGCTGCACCTGCTGGATCTGGGCCGAGACATCGACATTGGTGATGTTGGGAAAGTCATGGCTGAGCTGCCTATCCAGCTCGCCGCCCTGGGGCGCTCGGAAGGCCGCGATATAGGTGCTGGGCAGCTCGGGCATGGCTGCGCGCGGGAACAGCACGAAGAAGTTGACCCGCATCGAGCTCCAGTCCACTTTGCGCAGGCTGCTGATACGGCCGCTGACGATGCTGCCGGCGATGTCGAAGCTCAGGCTGTCGCCAAGCTTGAGCCCCAGCTGCTTGGCCAGGCCGGCCTCGACACTGAGCCCCTCGGCCTCGTCGGCGGTCCAGCGCCCGCCGACCAGCTGGTTGTGGGTCGGCAACTCGGCGCCATGGCTCAGATTGAACTCGCGCTCGACCAGGCGCTGCGAACGCTCCTCGCTGAACTGCTTGGGCGCCACCGTCTTGCCATTGATCGCCACCAGACGGCCGCGGATCATCGGATACCAGTCGTAGCCGCTGACGCCGGCCGTCTTCAGCTGCTGCCGGAAGGCCTCGCCCTGATCGGGCTGGATATTGATGACGAAGCGGTTCGGCGCATCGGCCGGGCTGGCCGCACGCCAGCTGGCGATCAGGTCGGTGCGCAGCAGCACCAGCAGGGCCAGCGCCAGCAGGCCCACCGCCAGCGCCGAGACCTGCACCACCGCGAAGGCCGGCCGCGCCGCCACCTGGCGGGTCGCCAGCAGCAGCCAGCGCGGCGCGCCCGCGCCGGGCACCAGACGGCGCAGCAGCAGCACCGCGCCCCAGGCCAGCAGCGCAAACACGGCCAGCGCCGCCGCGAAGCCGCCGGCCGCGATCAGGCCCAGCTTGATATCGCCCGACAGCGCCACCAGGATGGCGCCAAAGCCCAGCACCCCGGCACCCAGCACCAGCAGCGAGCCGGCCTTGATAGCGCCCAGATCGCGCCGCATCACCCGCAGCGCCGGCACTGCCGCCAGTTGCAGCACCGGCGGCAGCCCGAAGCCCAGCAGCAGGCTCATGCCCAGCCCGACGCCCAGGCCCACCGGCCAGAAACCGGCGGCCGGCAGGTCGACCGCGATCAGCCCGGCCAGCAGGCTGACGAACACATAGTGCAGCGCAAATCCCAGGGCCACGCCGACCAGGCTGGCCAGCAGGCCGACGACGCCGAACTCCAGACCATAGGCCCAGGCGATGCGGCGCTGCGGCTGGCCCAGCACCCGCAGCATCGCGCAGTCGTCCAGATGGCGGGCCGCAAAGTCACGCGCCGCCAGCGCCACCGCCACCGCCGCCAGCAGGGCCGACAGCATCGCCACCAGGTTCAGGAACTTGCTGGCCCGGTCCATGGTCTGGCGCATCTCGGGCCGGCCGCCCTCCAGCGACTCCAGGCGCACGCCGCGCAAGCCCTGGGCCTCGATCAGCGCCGCCGCCTGCTGCTCGAACTCGCGTGCGGCGACCGCCCGCCCGGCCGGCGCGATCACCGCGAAGCGGTAGTTCAGCCGGCTGGCCGGCTGCACCAGGCCGGTGGCGGCCAGATCGGCCTCGGCCAGCATCACCCGCGGCGCAAAGCTCAGGAAGCCGGCTCCCCGGTCGGGCTCGTTGGCGATCACGCCGGCCAGCTTCAGGCTCGCTTCGCCGAGCAGCAACTGCTCGCCCAGCTTCAGCCCCAGCGCGTCCAGCACCCCGGCATCGACCCAGACCTCGCCGCGCGCCGGCGCTCCGAGCTTGCGCCCGTCGGCCAGGCTGACCTTGCCGCGCAGCGGATAGGCCTCGCCGACCGCCTTGACCGCCACCAGCCGGCTGGCGCCGCCCTGCGCGTCCGGCGCCCGCGCCATGCTGGGGAAGCTGACCGTGCCGACCCGCGCCAGCCCGAGACGTTCGGCAAGCTCGCGCAGCGGCGCCGGCGTCACCTGGTCGCTGCTGACCACCGCATCACCGCCCAGCAGCTGGGCCGCGTCGCGCTTGAGCCCCTGTTCCATCCGGTCGGCCAGAAAGCCCACCGCGCACAGCGCCGCCACCGCCAGCGCGACAGCCAGCACCAGCAGGCGCAGCTCGCCGGCGCGCCAGTCGCGCCACAGCTGGCGCCAGGCCAGGGTCAGAACGGTCGGAGGGGTGAGCGCGGGCTTGTTCATGCTCGCGACTCTAACCGGCACTCGCCCATACCGTCCCGGCCTTGACTTATATTCAGACTAGGCGGCCAGCGTGGCCGCCACCGGTCCCCTCCCCCATGCCCTTGCTGACACCGCTTTACGATCCAGGCATCGTCCTTGCCTCCGTGCTGATCGCCTGCTTCGCGTCCTATGTGACCCTGGATCTGGCCAAACGGGTGCGCAGCACCGACGCTGCGGTCGCCCGCATCTGGTGGCTGGGCGGCTCGGTCGCGATGGGCTCGGGCATCTGGTCCATGCACTTCATCGGCATGCAGGCCTACACGCTGCCGATCGCGCTGGGCTATACCGGCCTGCTGACCCTGCTGTCCTGGGTGGCTGCCGTGGCGGCCTCGGCGGTGGCGCTGGGCCTGGCCAGCCAGGGTTCGCTGACGGCCGGCCGGCTGGGCGGCGGCGCCCTGGTGATGGGCGTGGGCATCTGCGCGATGCACTACACCGGCATGGCCGCGCTGGACATGGCACCGGGCATCGTCTGGAACCCGCTGCTGGTGGCCGCCTCGGCCGCGATCGCGGTGGGTGCCTCGGCCGTGGCCCTGCTGATCTTCTTCTGGCTGCGCGGCGTCAAGCCCCAGCATGGCCGGCGCTACCAGGCCCTGGCCGCGCTGGTGATGGGGCTGGCGATCAGCGGCATGCACTACACCGGCATGGCTGCCGCCGGCTTCCCCGAAGGCAGCGTCTGCCTCAGCGCCGACCAGCTGGACGGCACCGAGCTCGGCGAGCTGATCATGCTGGCCTCGCTGGCCCTGCTGGCAATGACCTTGCTGACCTCCAGCCTGGACGCGCGCATGCAGGGCAAGACCGCCGCGCTGGCGGCCTCGCTGCAGGACGCCAACAGCCAGCTGCAGTCGGCCAACCAGGAGCTGCAAAAGCGCGCCTTCCTCGACCCGCTGACCGGGCTGCCGAACCGCCTGCTGTTCGAGGACCGGCTCGGCCATGCGCTGGCGATGCTGGAGCGCGGCGGTGAGCGCAGCAGCCGCCAGATCAAGCGCCTGGCCGTGCTCTTCGTCGATCTGGACGGCTTCAAGCCGGTCAACGACTCCTACGGCCACGCCGCCGGCGACGCGCTGCTGCAGGAGGTGGCGCAGCGCCTGCTGGCGGTGGCGCGCGACAGCGACACGGTGGCGCGGCTGGGCGGCGACGAGTTCGTGCTGCTGCTCGAAGACGTGGCCGACGTGGCCGACAGCGCGGCGCTGGCGCACCGCCTGGTGCAGTCGCTGACCCAGGCCTTCACGATAGGCGGGCGCAAGCTGCATGTGGCGGCCTCGGTCGGCATCGCTGTCTACCCCGAGCATGGCCCGGGCGACAAGCTGATGGGCCATGCCGACGCCGCGATGTATGCGGCCAAGCGCAATGGCGGCAACACCTATGCGGTGTTCGAGAGCCATATGGATGCCGGCGCGGCCGAGCAGCTGAGCCTGCAGCACGCGCTGCGCCAGGCCCTGGCCGAGGGCCAGATCAGCCTGCACTACCAGCCGAAGTTCGACGGCCAGCGCGGCCTGCTGCGCGGCGTCGAGGCCTTGCTGCGCTGGCAGCACCCGGAGCGCGGCATGATCCCGCCCGATGTCTTCATCCCGATTGCCGAGCGCTTCGGCCTGATCAACGAGCTCGGTGGCTGGGTCATCAACGAGGCCTGCCGCCAGATGCAGGCCTGGGAGCAGGATGGCCTGCGCATCCGCGTCGCGATCAATCTCTCGGTCCACCAGCTGCGCCAGGGCGACCTGGTCGCGCGCATCGAGCAGGCGCTGAGCCGCCACCGGGTCGCGCCGGAGCGCCTGCTCTGCGAGATCACCGAATCGGTGGCGATGGAAGACATCAGCGCCACCCAGGCCGCCTTCGAGGGTCTGTCACGCATCGGCGTGTTCCTGTCCATCGACGACTTCGGCACCGGCTACTCCAGCCTCAGCTATCTGCGCCAATTACCGGCTCGCCAGCTGAAGATCGACCGCGGCTTCATCCAGGACCTGGAAACCAGCGCCGATGCGCGCGCCGTGGTCGACGCGGTGGTCAAGCTGGCCCATGCGCTGGACCTTAGCGTGGTGGCCGAGGGCGTCGAGACCGCCGGCCAGCGCGATGTGCTGCTGGCGCTGGGCTGCGATGAGCTGCAGGGCTATTTCTTCGCCCGCCCGATGTCGGCGGCTGCCCTGCAGGACTGGGCGGCCGGCCAGCGGCCGGCGGGGGCGGCCGAGTTCGCTCCCTCGGCCTTCGTCGACCTGCCGCCGCGCTGACGCTCCGAGGCGGGCACAGGAGTTGCAGCGGCCCGGGCCATGAGCCTGCTGCTGCTGATCAACCCCAACACCAGCGAGGCGGTGACCCGCCAGCTGGCGCAGGCCGCCGCCCCGCTGACGCCCATCGGGGGCCAGGTCTTGACGCGCACCGCCCGCTTCGGCCTGCGCTATATCAGCAGCGAGTACGGCCTGGCCCTGGCCAGCCATGCGGTGCTGGACGCCTACGACACCGCACTATCGGAGGGAGCGAGCCCCAATGTGGTGCTGCTCGGCTGTTTCGGTGATCCGGGGCTGCTGGCGCTGCGCGAGCGCGCCCGCGTGCCGGTCTGTGCATTGGCCGAGGCCTCGATGCGCGAGGCCGCCGCGCGCGGCCGCTACGCCATCGTCACCGGCGGCGCCGCCTGGGTGCCCATGCTCAGGCGGCTGGCCTGGAGCCTGGATCTGCTCGAGCCGCTGGCCGGCATCGTCAGCGTCGCGCCGACCGGCGCCGAGCTGGCGGCCGACCCCGAAATGGCCGGCCGCGTGCTGCGCGAGGCCTGCCAGCAGGCAGCCACACTGCCCGGGGTGGCCAGCATCATCGTCGGCGGTGCGGCACTGGCCGGCTGGGCCGCCCGGCTGCAGCCGGAATTTGCGCTGCCGCTGCTGGACAGTGTCGACTGCGGCCTGCGCAGCGCCTGGCACATGACTTGCGTCTGAGCCTGCAAACAACCCACGAGGAGCCCCGATGAAGCGTCCCCATCTCGTTTTTGCGCTGGCCGCCCTGGCCCTCGCCAGCAGCGCCTTGGCCCAGGAAAAAACCCTGCGCATCGCAATGACCGCGGCCGACATCCCGCGCACGCTGGGCCAGCCCGACCAGGGCTTCGAGGGCAACCGCTTCACCGGCATCCCGATGTATGACGCGCTGACCCACTGGGACCTGTCCAAGGCCGATGCCGCCAGCGTGCTGATCCCGGGCCTGGCCACCAGCTGGACGGTCGACGCCAAGGACAAGACCAAGTGGGTGTTCAAGCTGCGCCCGGGCGTCAAGTTCCATGACGGCTCGGCCTTCAATGCCGACGCGGTGGTCTGGAATGTCCGCAAGGTGCTGGACAAGGACGCACCGCATTTCGACGCCAGCCAGGTCGGCGTCACCGCCTCGCGCATGCCCACGCTGCGCAGCGCCCGCAAGATCGATGAGCTGACGGTCGAGCTGACGACCAGCGAGCCCGACTCCTTCCTGCCGCTGAACCTGACCAATCTCTTCATGGCCTCGCCCGCGCACTGGGAGGCCAAGCTGAAGGCCGTGCCGGCCGGCGTGACCGATGCCGCCGAGCGCAGCAAGCAGGCCTGGACCGCGTTTGCCGCCGACGCCTCGGGCTCCGGCCCCTTCAAGATGAGCCGCTTCGTCGCCCGCGAGCGCCTGGAGATGGTGGCGAACAAGGGCTACTGGGATGCCAAGCGCGTGCCCAAGATCGACAAGGTCGTGATGCTGCCTATGCCCGAGGCCAATGCGCGCACCGCCGCGCTGCTGTCGGGCCAGGTCGACTGGATCGAGGCACCCTCGCCCGACGCAATGGCCCAGATCACCCAGCGCGGCCACAAGATCTACAGCAATGCCCAGCCCCATGTCTGGCCCTGGCAGCTGTCCTTCGCGGAGGGCTCGCCCTGGCTGGACAAGCGCGTGCGCCAGGCCGCCAATCTCTGCGTCGACCGCGAGGGCCTGAAGACCTTTCTGGGCGGCATGATGGCCATCCCCAAGGGCACGGTGCCGCCGGGCCATCCCTGGTGGGGCAATCCGAAGTTCGACATCAAGTACGACGTCAAGGCCGCCCAGGCGCTGATGGCGCAGGCAGGCTTCTCCGCCGCCAAGCCGGTCAAGGTCAAGGTGCAGATCTCGGCCTCGGGCTCGGGCCAGATGCAGCCGCTGCCGATGAACGAGTTCGTCCAGCAGTCGCTGAAGCAGTGCTACTTCGATGTCGACTTCGACGTGATCGAATGGAACACGCTGTTCACCAACTGGCGCAAGGGCGCCAAGGACCCCTCGGCCAATGGCGCGCACGCCACCAATGTCAGCTTCGCCGCGATGGACCCCTTCTTCGCGATGGTGCGTTTCTCCAGCACCAAGACCTTCCCACCGGTCTCCAACAACTGGGGCTATTACGGCAACGCCGAGGTCGACAAGCTGATCGCCGACGCCCGCACCGCCTTTGACGACAAGGCCCGCGACGCCGCGCTAGCCAAGCTGCATGCCCGCATCGTCGAGGACGCCGCCTTTGTGTGGATCGCCCATGATGTCGGCCCGCGCGCGATGAGCGCCAAGGTCAAGGGCGTCGTGCAGCCGCGCAGCTGGTTCATCGACATCGCGCCGATGAGCATCGACTGAGCGCCACGCGATGCTGCTCTACCTGCTGCGGCGCATCGTCTACGCCCTGCCCATCATGGCGGGCGTGGCCCTGGTGTGCTTCATGCTCGTGCATCTGTCGCCCGGCGATCCGCTGGTGTCCATCCTGCCGCCGGACGCCTCGGCCGATCTGCAGGAACAGCTGCGCGAGCTCTACGGCTTCAACCGCAGCTATCCCGAGCAGTTCTTTGCCTGGGTCTGGCGGGCGCTGCAGGGCGATCTGGGCACCAGCATCGCCAGCGGCCGGCCGGTGGCCGCCGAGGTGATCAAGGCGGTCGGCAACACGTTGCGGCTGGCGGTGCTGGCGACGCTGATCGGCTTCGTCCTCGGCGCCTTCTTCGGCTTCGTCGCCGGCTACTTCCGCGGCAGCTGGCTGGACCGGCTGGCCTCGATGCTCAGCGTGCTGGGCGTCAGCGTGCCGCACTACTGGCTGGGCATGGTGATGGTGATCGTGTTCGCCGCCACCTTGAACTGGCTGCCCGCCACCGGTGCCGGCCCCGACGGCTCGGGCACCTGGGCCTGGGACTGGGCCCACTTCCAGTACATGCTGCTGCCGGCGCTGACGATGTCGGTAATCCCGATGGGCATCATCGCCCGCACGGTACGGGCCCTGGTGGCCGACATCCTGTCGCAGGAGTTCGTCGTCGGCCTGCGCGCCAAGGGCCTGACCGACCTGGGCATCTTCCGCCACGTGGTCAAGAACGCTGCGCCGACCGCGCTGGCCGTGATGGGCCTGCAGCTGGGCTATCTGCTGGGCGGCTCCATCCTGATCGAGACGGTGTTCTCCTGGCCCGGCACCGGCTTCCTCTTGAACTCGGCCATCTTCCAGCGCGACCTGCCGCTGCTGCAGGGCACCATCCTGGTGCTGGCGCTGTTCTTCGTGCTGCTCAATCTGGTGGTCGATGTCATGCAGACGATGCTCGACCCCCGCATCGCGAGATCCTGACATGGCAGCCGTGATGACTAGCCCTCTCGCTGCGCCCGCGCCGCTGCGCTCGCCCGGCTACTGGCAGGGCGTGCTCGCGCGCCTGCTGCGCGACCCGGTGGCCGTCGGTGCCGGCCTGGTCGTGCTGGCGCTGCTGGCGCTGGCGGTCTTCGGCCCCTGGCTGGCGCCTGCCGATCCCTATGCCGCCTCAATGATGAAGCGCCTGAAGCCCATTGGCACCGAGGGCCTGCCGCTGGGCAGCGACGAGCTGGGCCGCGACATGCTGTCGCGCCTGATCGTCGGCGCCCGGCTGTCGCTGTTCATGGGCCTGACGCCGGTGCTGTTCGCCTTTGTGATCGGCACCGTGATCGGCATCGTCGCCGGCTATGCGGGCGGGCTGACCAACACGTTGATCATGCGCACGGTCGATGTGTTCTACGCCTTCCCCTCGGTGTTGCTGGCGATCGCGCTGTCCGGCGCCCTGGGCGCCGGCATCACCAACTCGCTGATCTCACTGACCATCGTCTTCATCCCGCAGATCGTGCGGGTGGCCGAGAGCGTCACCACCCAGGTGCGTGGGCGCGACTATGTGGAGGCGGCGCGCGCCTCCGGCGCCGGCGCCTTCACCATCGTGCGCGTTCATGTGCTGGGCAATGTGCTGTCGCCGATCTTCGTCTACGCCACTGGCCTGATCGCGGTCTCGATGATCCTGGCCTCCGGTCTGTCCTTCCTGGGCCTGGGCGTGAAGCCGCCCGAGCCCGAGTGGGGCCTGATGCTGAACACCTTGCGCACTGCCATCTATGTCCAGCCCTGGATCGCCGCCCTGCCCGGCGTGATGATCTTCATCACATCCATCGCCTTCAACCTGCTGTCCGACGGCTTGCGCAGCGCGATGGAGATCAAGCAATGAGCCCACTGAACGGCCGCCCGGAAGTGGGCTCGCTCCCGCTTGGCGGGACGGCGCAGAGCGCCGGGGTGCCTCTATGAGTGCGGTACTAGAAGAGCTTTTCTCCCCGCTTGAAGATGTCGGCGGCCCGGCCCAGCCGCTGTTGACGATCAAGGGACTGAGCAAGCACTTCCCGCTGAAAAAGGATCCGCTGGGCCGCGGCGGCGGCGTGGTTCGTGCGGTCGACGGCGTCGACTTCAGCGTGCTCAAGGGCGAGACCTTGGGCGTGGTCGGCGAATCGGGCTGCGGCAAAAGCACGACCGCACGCTTGCTGATGCAGCTGATCAACCCGAGCGCCGGCGAGGTGGTCTTCGACGGCCGCAGCGTCGGCAGCCGTGCGTTGCCGCTGAAGGAATTCCGCCGCCAGGTGCAGATGGTGTTCCAGGACAGCTATGCCTCGCTGAACCCGCGCCTGACCATCGAGGATTCGATCGCCTTCGCGCCCCAGGTGCACGGCGTGCCCAAGCGCGAGGCGCGTGCGCGCTCGCATGACCTGCTGGCCCGCGTCGGCCTGGAGCCGGCCCGCTTCGCCGGCCGCTATCCGCATGAGCTGTCCGGCGGCCAGCGCCAGCGCGTCAATATCGCGCGTGCGCTGGCCCTGCAGCCGCGCCTGGTGATACTGGACGAGGCCGTCTCGGCGCTGGACAAATCGGTCGAGGCCCAGGTGCTGAACCTGCTGCTGGACCTGAAGGCCGAGTTCGGCCTGACCTATGTCTTCATCAGCCACGACCTGGGCGTCGTGCGCTTCATCAGCGACAGGGTGATGGTGATGTACCTGGGCCAGGTGGCCGAGATCGGGCCGTCCGAGTCCTTGTTCGAGGCACCGGCCCATCCCTACACCAAAGCCCTGCTGTCCTCGATGCCGGCGATGGACCCGGACATGCGCACCGAAGAGGCGCCGCTGGCCGGCGACCCGCCCAACCCGATCAACCCGCCCAGCGGCTGCCGCTTTCATCCGCGCTGCGCCCAGGCCGCGCCCATCTGTTCCCAGCGTGTGCCCTTGCCCACGGCCGCCGGCACCGACCACATCGTCGCCTGCCTGATGCACGAGCGCGGCAGCGGCCATCCGGAGGCCGCCGCATGAAGGCAGGCAAGCAAGAGCCTATGGTGCTGCTGAAGAACCTCAGCGTCACCTTCACCGGTGGCAAGAAGCCGGTGAAAGCGGTCAGCGGCGTCAGCCTGGAGCTGCAGCGCGGCGAGGTTCTCGCGCTGATCGGCGAGTCGGGCTCGGGCAAGAGCGTCACGATGCGCAGCCTGCTGCGTCTGCACCCCGAGAAGCGCAGCCGCATCGAGGGCCAGATGCAGGTCGGCGGGCGCGATGTGTTGGCGATGTCGGCGCGCGAGCTGGCCGACTACCGGGGCAAGGTCGCCTCGATGATCTTCCAGGAGCCGCTGCTCGCGCTGGACCCGGTCTACACGGTGGGCGCGCAGATCAAGGAGGCGATCCGCCGCCATGAAAGCGGTGTCGGCGAGGCCGAGGCCCAGGCCCGCGCGCTGGCACTGTTCGAGCGAGTGCGCATCCCCAGCCCCGAGCGCCGTCTGGACGCTTACGCGCACGAGATGTCCGGCGGCATGCGCCAACGCGCGATGATCGCGTTGGCGCTGGCTTGCCGGCCCCAGCTGCTGCTGGCCGACGAGCCGACCACGGCGCTGGACGCCACGGTACAGATCCAGGTGTTGCTGCTGCTGCGCGAGCTGCAGCGCGAGCTGGGCCTGTCGGTGCTCTTCGTCACCCACGATATCGGCGCGGCGGTCGAAGTGGCGGACCGCATCGCGGTGATGTATGCCGGCCGCATCGTCGAGGAAGGCACGGTGCGCGAGATCATGCGTGCGCCGCGCCATCCTTACACGCTGGCGCTGCTGAAGAGCCGTGCGCATGGTGCGCTGGCCCGTGTTGGCAATGACCGCGCAAGACTTGACACCATCGCCGGCAGCCCGCCAGACTTGGCGAATCTGCCGCCCGGCTGCGCCTTCGCCGACCGCTGCGCTCGTGCCAACGAGACCTGCCGGCGCCTGCAACCCGAGCCGGTGGTGTTCTCGGTCGGCCATCTGGCCCGCTGCCACCATATCGAAACCGCCACCACCGCGCTCGCCTGATGACGACTGTTCACGACCCGGCCCACGCTTTCGTCCCCTACCCCGACGCCCCCGTTCCCCATGCCGCCACCGGCCCCTTGGCCGGCCTTACGTTCGCGGTCAAGGATCTGTTCGATGTGGCCGGCTACCCGACCGGCGGCGGCAACCCCATCGTGCTGGCCCGCTCCGGTATCAAGAGCCGCACCGCGCCCACCGTTCAAAAGCTGCTGGACGCCGGCGCCCGCTTCGTCGGCAAGACCGTCACCGACGAGCTGGCCTTCTCGATGAACGGCAACAACGCCCATTTCGGCGCACCGATCAACGGCGCGGCGCCCGAGCGCATCAGCGGCGGCTCCTCCTCGGGCTCGGCCTCGGCCGTGTCCAACGGCCTGTGCGATTTCGCGCTGGGCACCGACACCGGCGGCTCGGTGCGCGCGCCGGCCAGCCATTGCGGCCTCTACGGCCTGCGCCCCAGCCATGGCCGCATCAGCCTCGAAGGCGCGCTGGACCTGGCGCCCAGCCTCGACACCTGCGGCTTCTTCGCCCGCGACGCGGCCGTGATGAGCCGGGTCGCCGATGTGCTGCTGGGGCCTGATAGTGACATGCAGCTGTCCCCCACACCAACGCGCCTGCTGTGGCCGCATGAGCTCTGGGGCCTGCTGTCCACCGAGGTGGCCGAGGCCACCGCCGGCGCCTCGGCCCAGGTCCAGGCCCGGCTGGGCGAGGCCGCGCCGGTGGCCGTGGTGCTGGACAGCCTGGAGACCATGTACTGGCAGTTCCGCTACATCCAGGGCCGCGAGGCCTGGCTGACCGACGGCCCGCTGATCGAGCGCTATGCGCCGCCGCTGGGCCCGGGCGTGGCCGAGCGCTTTGCCTGGTCTCGCCAAGTGAGCGATGCCCAGGTCGCCGGCGCCCGCGCCTTCCGCGACGCCTTCCGTGCCCACATGGCCGCCCTGCTGGGCAGCGACGGCGTGCTGCTGATGCCGACCATGCCGGACATCGCACCGCTGCGCAACGCCGCCGAGAGCACGCTGGAGGACTACCGCAACCGCAGCATCCAGATGCTGTGCATCGCCGGCCTGTCGGGCTTCCCGCAGCTGAGCCTGCCCCTGCTCAAGCGCGACGGCGCGCCGCTGGGGCTGTCGCTGCTCGGCCCGCCGGGCAGTGATCGAGGACTTGTTGCGTTGGCGGAGAAGTTGGCTGAGTAGCTGCGCGGAAGCGGCGGCTCAGCGCATGACGGTGATGGCAATGGAAGCGACACATCAAGGCCAGCCCCGAGGTCATGCCGCACAATTCAACTCCAATCTCTCAGTTGAATTGCTATGAAGCTTTGGCGCGGCCAGCCCGATCATGACCATTGGCGCAAGCCTACTACCCTGAAGGAGCGTGCTTACTTCTTGTGGGGCATGAGTGCGGTTGCTTTGGCCATGGGCTTGTCCAGTCTTGACAGTCCCAACAGCCCGCCCTTCACCGGCAAGTGGAGCTGGGTATACGCGTGGGCCTATGCAACGTTTGGTTCGACAGGTCCCGGCATCGCATGGCTGGGCTTGGCCGCCTTACTTGCGGTAGGCGGTACGTTCGCATGGTTGCGCAAATGACCCTGGCGACCTTGGCACAAGACAAGGCGATCTCGGCGGCTATCCTCACCCCATGAGCAAACCGGCAAGCGCAGCAAGCATCCCCCGCCCTCCCGGCCAGCTTGTCTTGGTCCTGCAAGGCGGCGGTGCTTTAGGTGCCTATCAGCTGGGCGTTTACGAGGCCTTGCATGAGGCCGGGCTGGAGCCCGACTGGGTGGTGGGCACCTCGATAGGCGCGATCAACGGCGCGCTGATCGCCGGCAATGCGCCCGAGCTGCGGCTGCAGCGTCTGTGCGAGTTCTGGGACCTGGTCGGCCAGCCGGCGCCCTGGGGGCCGGCCTGGAACAATCTGGCGACCGTAAGCCGGGGCATCCCGGGCTTCTTCGAGCCCGGCCCCGGCAGCCTTTACGGCCCGCAGACCCGGCTCGGGCTGGAGCGCGCCGCCTACTACAGCACCTCGCCGCTGCAGCAGACCCTGGCCCGGCTGCTGGACTTCGAGCGCCTGCAGCACGCCGCGCCGACCCGGCTGACGGTGGGCTGCGTCAGCGCCCGCAGCGGCCAGATGCATTATTTCGACAGCCGCGACCAGGCGCTGGATGCCCGCCACATCATGGCCTCCGGCGCGCTGCCACCGGCCTTCCCGGCGGTGCGCATCGATGACGATGAGCCCTTCTGGGACGGTGGCATCTACTCGAACACGCCGCTGGAATGCGTGCTCGACGACAACCCGCGGCGCGATTCGACGATCTTCTCCATCCACCTCTGGAATCCCGAAGGTCCCGAGCCCGAGAGCATCTGGGAGGTCGGCAACCGCCAGAAGGACATCCAGTACGCCAGCCGCATCGACGCGGCGCTGGCCCGCCAGCAGCAGATCCACCACCTGCGCCACATCATCCGCGAGCTGGGCCGCCAGCTGCCCGCCGAGCAGCGCCGCAGCCCCGCCGTGCGCGAGCTGACGGCCTGGGGCTGCGGCACGCAGATGCATGTGCTGCGCCTGCTGGCGCCACGCCTGGCCGGCGAGGACCAGACCAAGGACATGGACTTCAGCCGCGCCAGCATCGAGGCGCGCCGCGCGGCCGGCCTGGCCGATACCCGCGCCGCCATCACGGCCCGGCCCTGGACCGCAGCGGTCGATCCGACCGAGGGCGTGCATGTGCATGATTGCTGAACCGAAACCCGATCCGAAACTTGAACCGAGGCGTCCGCCGGCTCGGCGCCGGCTGCGCAGCACGGCCGCTGCGATGCTGCTGGGCATGGCACTGGCGGCCGGCGCGGAGGTGCCGTTCTGGGGCGAGCGCAAGACCCAGACCGTCGATCTGGCGCCCGAGCAGCTCGCGCACGGCCAATGGGTCTGGAGCCCGCAACTGGCGCCCAGCGGGCCGGTGCTGGTCTTCGTCGATCTGCAGGCGCAGCTCGCCTATGTCTATCGCAACGCACTGCTGATCGGCTACAGCACCATCAGCAGCGGTAGGAAAGGCTTCGAGACGCCGACCGGCGTGTTCCATACCTTGCAGAAGGATCGCGACCACCGCTCCTCGATCTACCACAGCGCGCCCATGCCCTACACCCAGCGCCTCACCTGGGGCGGCATCGCCTTGCATGCCGGCGGGCTGCCGGGCTATCCCTCGTCCCATGGCTGCGTGCACCTGCCCTCGGCCTTTGCCGAGCAGCTGTTCGAGGCCAGTCCGATGGGCATGACGGTAGTGGTCGCCAAGGGCGCAGGCGCGTCGCCGTCCGGCCCTGTGGCGCCCTTGTTGACAACGCTGGACGCCAAGACCGGCGAGCCGCTGGCGCAGCCGCGCCTGCCCGCCGGCGAAGCCTATCGCGTCATGCCCGGCCCCTCCGAGCCGCAAGCGCCCCTGGCCCTGGTCGTCAGCCTGGCCGACGCCCGCCTGCTGGTGCTGCGCGCTGGCGTCGAGATCGCCCGCTCCCGCATCGCCACGACAGCGCTGCCCAAGGTGGCCGGCACCCACGCCTATGTGGCCGTGCGCGACGTTTCGGAGCGCTCGCTGCGCTGGGTCGGCCTGGCCGTCCCCGGCCATGCCGACGCGGCCGGCAGCGTCATCGATGCGCAGACCCTGGCCGCCGCCCAGCTGCCCGCCGAGTTCCTGGCCCAGATCCAGCCGATGCTGCATGAGGGCACAACCCTGGTCGTCACCGATGCACCGGTGCTGGCACAAACCACCGGCGTCATGCTGACGGTGCTGAGCAACCAGCCGCCCATGCATTGAGACGCTAGAATGCGCGCCAGTGCGGGTGTAGTTCAATGGTAGAACTTCTGCTTCCCAAGCAGATAGCGTGGGTTCGATTCCCATCACCCGCTCCACCCAGACCCGCTTAATATCGCTCCCATCCCGACCCGCGCGGAGCGCTTCCATGTCCCTGCCCCTGCCCGCCCAAGAACTCGAACGGCTGAAGGACTTGCAGGCGCTGGCCTTGCTGGACAGCCCGCGAGATCCGGCCTTTGATGATCTGGTGAGCCTGGCGGCGGAGTGGTGTGAGGTGCCGATTGCGGCAATCAGCCTGATCGATGCGAACCGGCAGTGGTTCAAGGCCCGCTGCGGGCTGGACACCAGCGAGACACCGCGCGAGCAGTCCTTCTGCACCCATGCCATCCTGAAACCCGATGAGCTGATGCAGGTGCCCAACGCGCTGCTAGACCCACGCTTCGTCGACAACCCGCTGGTCACCGGCGAGCTGGGCGTGCGCTTTTATGCCGGCGCGCCGCTGGTCACCGGCGAGGGCCATGCGCTGGGCGCGCTGTGCGTGATCGATACGAAACCGCGCGAGCTGACCGACTCGCAGCGGCGCGCGCTGACCGTGCTGGCCCGCCAGGTCGGCGTGCTGATCGAGCTGCGCCGCAAGCGCGCGCAGCTGGAGCAGCAACAGGCCTCGCTGCGCGCCAGCGAGGCGCGGCTGCGCGGTATTACCGACAATGTGCCGGCCTTGATCGCCTATGTGGACGGCGAACAGCGCCTGCAGTTCTGCAACCGCGTCGCGCTGGACTGGGGCCAGCTCCCGGCCGAGCAGGTGCTGGGCCGGCCGCTCGAGTCCTTGCTGGGCGCCACCGAGTACGCCAGCCACCGTGAGCATGTGCTGGCCGCGCTGGCCGGGCAGCGGCGGGAGTTCGGGCTTTGGAGCGCCAAGCCGGGCGAGCCGCGCTTTCTGCAGTTCGGCTATGTGCCCGACTGCTGCGACAAGGGCACGGTGCAGGGATTCTTCGTGCTGGCGAGCGATCTGACCGTGATGAAGAACCTGGAGATCCAGCTGGCCTCGGAGGCCCGTTTCGATGCGCTGACCGGCCTGCCGAACCGGCGCCATTTCCACGAGCAGCTAGACCAGGGCCTGCTGCGTGCGCAGCGGCATGGCACCCGCCTGGCGCTGGGCTTCATGGATCTGGACGGTTTCAAGAAGATCAACGATCAGCACGGCCACGCGGTCGGCGATGCGGTGCTCAAGGAGTTCGGCCGACGCCTGCGCGCCAGCGTCAGGCAGACCGATTTTGTCGCCCGCCTGGCCGGCGATGAGTTCACCGTGCTGCTGGAGGATGTGCAGCAGGCCCATGAGCTGGAGCCGCTGGCGCAGAAGATCCTGGCCGCGATACGCCCGCTGTTCGAGCTGGACGGCGGCCTGCAGCTGGCGGTGCGCAGCAGCCTGGGCCTGGCGCTGGCCGAGGCCAGCGACCGCGCCACCACGCTGGTGGAGCGGGCCGACGCCGCGATGTACCGCGCCAAATCGCAGGGCCGCGATACCTATGTGATCGCGGCCTGAAGCGCGCTGGCGCTGACCCGTGCGCGGCCCTGGGCCTTGGCCTGGTAGAGCTGGCGATCGGCCTCTTGCAGCATCGTGGCGACGCTGTGGCGCGCACCCGGCACGCCGCAGACCAGACCCAGGCTGATCGTGACGACCTCGGCCGCCTCGGAGCCCGCATGCGGGCAGCGCAGGCCCCGCACCGCCACCTCCAGCGCCTCGGCCACGCGCAGCGCGCCCTCCATCTCGGTCTCGGGCAGCAGCACCGCGAACTCCTCGCCGCCATAGCGGCACAGCAGGTCGCCGGGTCGCTTGAGCGCGCCGCGCAGCGCCACCGCAACACCGCGCAAGGCATCGTCGCCGGCCAGATGGCCATAGTGGTCGTTGTAGCGCTTGAAGAAGTCCACATCGATCATCAGCAGGGCCAGGCTGCTGGCATTGCGCAGCGCGCGCTGGAACTCGGCCTCCAGGCGCTCGTCAAAGAAACGCCGGTTGTGCAGCCCGGTCAGCCCGTCGACAAAGGCCAGCTGGCGCAGCAGATCGGACTGCAGCTTCAGTGTCAGATGGGTGCGCACGCGCGCCCGCACCACGGCCGGATTGAAGGGCTTGGTGATGAAGTCCACCGCCCCGCATTCCAGGCCGCGGGTCTCAGCCTCGGCCTCCTGGTGGGCGGTCACGAAGATCACCGGCATATCGCGCAGCAGCTCGTCCGCCTTGAGCCGGCGGCACAGCTCGTAGCCATCCATCTCGGGCATCTGCACATCGAGCAGCAGCAGATCAGGCAGCTGCTCGCGGCACAGCTGCAGGGCCTGGGCGCCGCTGGTGGCCATCAGCACCTGGCAATCGGCAGCGAACACCTGGTGCAGCACCTGGATATTGATGGGCTGGTCGTCCACCAGCAGCAGACGCGGGCGCCGGCCCAGCAAGTGGTGCAGGCCGTGCGGGTCCGGGCCGTCTCGCTCGGTCATGGATGGGTCTCCGACATCATGGCTTCGCAGTATTGCAGAGCGCGACCGAAGTCCAGCTGCGCCATCGCCTCGTCCAGCGCCTCGAAGTGTTCCGGCGACAGCGTGGCCCCATGTTCAAGTCGCAGACGCTCCAGCGCATCAAGCGCCGCCATGTCCGAGCGACCGAGCAGCTGAGCCAGCTGGCCCAGCGCCTGCTGCCGCTGGGATGCGTCGCCCGGCACTGCGCCCGCCGCCATGGCGGGCGCTTCGTCCAGCGCCTGGACCAGGGCCGACAAGGCCTGCAGATCGGTGGCGATCTGCTGCTCCAGTGCTGCGACGGCCGCCGGCGTCAGACCGGCCCCTGACTTGAGCCCCTGCTCCAGCGCGCCGGCGCGCGCCGCCAGCGCGTTCGCGCCCAGGGTCGCGGCCAGGCCCTTGAAGCCATGCAACGCCGCCGCCGCCTCGGCCCACAGCTGATCCACCAGATGGGCTCGCAGCTGCGCCGGCAGGGCCTCGGCCTGGCCGCTGAAGGAGCGCAGCATGCGCCGGTACAAATCCGTCTTGCCCATCATGCGCTGCAGTGCGCCCTGCGGGTCCAGGCCCGGCGCGGTGCCGGCCGGCGCGGCGCGCCAGGCGGTGCCGCCGCGCAGCAAGGCCACCAGCGCGTCCAGATCAAAGGGCTTGCCGATATGGGCATTCATGCCCGCTTCCAGACAGGCCAGCCGGTCCTCGGGCATGGCATTGGCCGTCATCGCGATCACGGGCAGTTCGCCCAGGCCCAGCTCGCTGCGGATCAGCCGGGTCGCGCTCAGACCGTCCAGCACCGGCATCTGCACATCCATCAGCACCGCGTCCCAGTGGGGATCGACCGCCAGCAGGTCCAGCGCGACCTGGCCGTTGCCGGCCAGCGTCACGCGGGCACCCTCGTCCTGCAACAGCTCCTGCGCGATCTGCTGGTTGTTCAGATTGTCCTCGACCACCAGCAGCCGCATGCCGTCGAGCCGCGCTTGCTGCGGGTCCGAGGCCGCCGCGGCGGCCGGCGCCTGTGCCAGCGGCAGGCTCAGGCTGAAGAAGAAGCGGCTGCCCTGCCCCGGCGCGCTGCTCAGGCCCAGCTCGCCGCCCATCAGCCGCACCAGGCGCTGGCTGATCGCCAGGCCCAGCCCGCTGCCGCCGAAACGCCGCGTCGTCGAGGCCTCGGCCTGGCTGAAGCCGCTGAAGATATGGCTCTGCTGATCGGCGGCGATACCGATGCCGCTGTCCTGCACCTCGAAGTCGATCTCGACCCGCTGCCCATCCCCATCCGGCCGGCGGCAGCGCAGCGCGACCCGCACCTCGCCGCGCTCGGTGAACTTGACCGCGTTGCCGCCCAGATTGATCAGCACCTGCTGCAGCCGCAGCGCATCGCCCCACAGCCATGGCGGCAGGGCCGGGTCGAGATCGAACACCAGGGCCAGCGACTTGTCGCCGACATTGCCGCGCAGTATCACCGCCAGCTCATCGATCAGCACCCGGGGACTGAAGGCAAACGGGTCGAGGTCCAGCTTGCCGGCCTCGACCTTGGAGAAGTCGAGAATGTCATTGAGCAGGCGCAGCAGCGAGCGCGCCGCGCCCTCGCTCTTGCCCAGATAGTCGCGCTGGCGCTCATCCAGCGGCGTGCGCTGCAGCAGCCTGAGCATGCCCAACACCGCATTCATCGGCGTGCGGATCTCATGGCTCATATTGGCGAGGAACTGGCTCTTGGCCAGGCTGGCCTGCTCGGCCACCTCGGTGGCGCGCTGCGCCTCGGCCTGCGCCTCCTGCTGGCGCGCCTGCAGACGCTTGCGCTCGGTCATGTCGATGAAAACGCCCAGATAACCGTAGCGGCTGCCATCGCGGCCGCGCAGCTCGGTGACCACGCGGAGCGCCTCCATAGTCTGGCCATCACGGCGCAGGTAGCAGCCCTCGATCTCGCGGTTCAGCTCGGTCGGGTGGACCATGGCCGCGAAGCCGTCGACACGCTCGCCGGTCTGACGGAACACGCGCTCGCTGGCCTCGACCAGATCCGATGCCGAGGTGAAGTCCGCCGCCGTGCAGCGCCCCACCACATCCTCGGCCGGCCAGCCCAGCATTTGTTCGGCGCCGCGATTGAACAGCGTGATCACCCGGTCCGGGCCGGTGGCCACCAGACCCACCTTGGTGCTGGAGTCCAGCACCGCATTGAGCAGGGCCACGGTGCGCGCCTGCTCCTGCGCGGCGCGGCGCTGCTCGCTGACATCGGCATAGGTGGAGACAAAGCCCAGGCCCGGCACCGGTGCGCTGCGGATCTCCAGGCACAGGCCGTCGCGCCGCCAGCGCTCCCAGTAATGCGGCTCGCGCAGCGCCGCCTCGACCCGGGCCCAGGTCTGGGCCAGCGCCTGCTCCAGCAAGGCCTCGCCATAGTCGCCATGCGGCCAGCGCGCGCGCACCGTGTCTTCCACCGTGACCGTGCCGGCGGCGAAGAAATCGGGTCCGAACTGGTAGAGCCGCTCGTACATGCTGTTGTGCAGCAGCAGCCGACCCTGCGGGTCGATCACCGTCAGGCCGCAGGGCAGGCTCTCCAGCACCACGCGCAGCAGCTCGGCGCTGCGGCGCTGCTCGGCCTCCAGACGCTTGCGCTCGCTGATGTCCACATAGGTGGTCACCAGGCCGCCGTCGGGCATGGGCGCGCCGCGGATTTCCAGCGCCGTGCCGTCCGGCCGGATGCGCTCGAACTGATGCGGCCCACCCTGGCGGGCCCGCGCGACGATGCGCTCCAGCTGTTCGGCGGGGTCCTCGTCGGCCTCGGCCTGGTACTCGCCACGCTCGATGTTGTAGCGGATGAAGTCCTCGAAGCGGGTGTCGCCAGGCTGGCCGAACGCGGGCGGGAAATCCAGCAGGCGCAAGAAGGCCTCGTTGTGCGCGACCAGCCGCATCTCGGCATCGAACACGCTCAGGCCGCAGGGCAGGCTGTCCAGCACGCTGCGCAGCAGCGCGTGGCTGCGCTGGGTCGAGGCCTCCAGCGCGCGGCGTTCGCTGATATCGATATGCATGCCGGCCATCCAGTGCGGCCGGCCATCGGCGGTGCGCGCGATCACCCGGCCGCGCGACTGCACCCAAACCCAGTGACCCTCGCGGTGGCGCATGCGGAACTCGGCCTGGTAGTCGGGTGTGTCGCCCTGCAGATGGGCATGCAGGGCCAACTCGGCGCCGGGCAGGTCCTCGGGATGAACCAGGCCGGACCAGGTCTGCAGGCCCAGCGGCTGCAGCTGCTCGCTGCTGCGGCCCAGCATGCCGGCCCAGCGCTCGTTGATGCGCAGCTCGCCGGCGATCAGATCCAGCTCCCAGGTGCCGGCATGGGTGCCGGCGATGATGTTGGCCAGACGCTCACGCTCCAGCGCCAACGCCTGGGCGGCCTGCTTGCGCTCGGTGATGTCCAGCGCGATCTCGATGAAGCCGCTCAAGCGCCCCTGCTCGTCCCGCACCGGCTGCACCTCGGTATCGACCCAGTAGAGGCTGCCATCCCTGCGCCGGTTGAGGATCTCGACCCGGCAGCCCTGGCCCTCGGCCGCCGCCTGCGCCAGCGTCTGCAGCACGGCCGGATCGGCCAGGCCGCTGCCCAGCAGCTCGCCCGGCGTGCGGCCCAGCGCCTCGGCGCTGCTGTAGCCGGTGACGCGGCCAAAGCCCTCGTTGACCCAGGTGATGCGCAACTGCGCATCGGTGGCCAGCACGCTATTGGTCGTGCCCCGCGCGACGACGGCCAGACGCTCCAGATCGCCGGTCATCGCCTCGGCCAGCGCCTGGGCCCGGGCGCGGCCAGAGGCCAGCAGATAGACCACCCACGCCAGCGCAGCGCTGAGCAGCAGCCCGCCGGCGCCGACCCAGACCGGCTCGTTGCGGGCCAGCCCGCGCTCCAGGCCCGGCAGGCTGTCAAGCCGCAGCCAGAATCGGCGCCCGCCGAACTCCAGCGAGCGCAGCGCGCTGAAGCGCGGCTCGGCCGACGCCCCGCTGTCGAACACCAGATGGTCCGCATGGGCCGTCGCCCCCTCATAGATGCGCAGCGCCAAACGGCCGTCGCCGGCCGCCGCCAGATCGCCAAACAGCTCGCGCGCCACCAGCGGCGCATAGACCAGGCCGCGCAAGGTATCGCGGCGCTGCTGCGTGGTTTGAGGATCGGTACCCTTGCGGTAGATCGGCAGCATCAGCAGAAAGCCCGGGGTCTGCTGCTCGTCCTGCGCCAGCGTGATGCGGCCGGTCAGCGTGCTCTGGCCGCTGTCGATGGCCCGCTCGATCGCCTCGCGCCGCAGTGGCTCACTGCCCAGGTCCAGACCCCAGGCGTTACGGTTGTCGCGCAGCGGTTCGATGTACTTGATGATGTAGTGCGGCTGGATCGGGCCCAGACGCTTGACGCCGAAATCGAGCGCACCCTCGCCCTCCAGCTCGGCTGCCAGCGCCGACAGCGCCGAAGCCTGGACCGGCTCGACAAAGCCGAAGCCGCGCACGCCCGGAAACTCGCGCGCCATCTGGCGCGACTCCACGTAGGCGCGGAACTCGTTCAGTTGCACATCGCGGCTGGCCGCAAACACGCCGCGCCCGCCATGCAGACCGTAAACCGGCAGATAGAGCCGGCGCAGCAACTCGCGCTCGACCCGCTCGCCCAGGCGCTCGAACTCGCGGCCGGCCTGGCCACGCTCCTCGGCGCGGAGCCAGGCCGTGGCGGCCAGCGTCAGCAGCAGGCCCGCCAGCAGCACCATCATGGCCAGCGACCGGGCCGACCAGCCGCTGCGCCGCAGCCTGCGACGCCAGCGTGACGGCGCCTCTTGCTCCTGCATGCCCCACCTCGCCATCTCGTTCCTGCGTTGCAAGCCAGTCTATCCCGGCGGTGGAATCCCCAGCAGCATCTGCGAGCGCCATCGCGTCTAATGGGCGGCGGGAATTCATAAAGAGCAGCGGAGCCAGGTCTTGAGCCAGAGCACAGCCTTCAAGGTTTTATGGGTCGACGAATACAGTCCGGCCATTCTGGCGGCCGAGTTGGGGGCGACCGAGTGGGGGCGCTTCAAGCTGCAGCGCTGCGCCAGCCTGGAGGAAGCGGCCCTGCTGCTGGGCGAGCATCCGCACGACGCGCTGCTGGCGGCCCTGCCCAGCGAGCGGGCGGCCGGCCTGACGGCCTGGGCGGCGTTGTCGCATGCGGTGCAGGAGACGGCGGTGCTGGTGCTGAGCCCGGCCTGCCCGGCGCCGGTCGCGCTGGAGCTGCTGCAGCGCGGCGTGCAGGATGTCGTGCTGCAGACCCAATGGGGACAGCACGGGCTGGCGCGCAGCCTGCGCTGGGCCATCGAGCGCCACCGCCTGGACCGCAGCGCGCGCAAGGCCTATGCCACCGATCTGGACACCGGCCTGCCGACCCGCGCCCAGCTGCTGGACCATATTCACCATCTGCTGGCCTTGCGCCAGCGCGAACCCTCGCCGATGGCCCTGCTGGTGCTGCGCATCTCGGGCCTGAGCAAGGTGCGCGAGCGCCTGGGCCGGGAGAGCGTCAATGTGCTGCGCCGGCGACTGGCGGTGCGGCTGCGCGCCGGCGTGCGGGCCAGTGATGTGGTGGTCAGCCTGGGCAGCGACAGCTACGGCGTGCTGCTGGCCTCGACCGAGCAGCCCGAGGATGCCGAGCGCGTCGCGCTGAAGCTGGCGGCGGCGCTGCAAAAACCGCTGCATCTGGCCGGGCAGTCGCTGAGCGTCGGCGCACGCGTGGGCCTCAGTCTGTATCCGGGTGGCGCCCAGGACGCCGAGACCCTGCTGCGCCAAGCCACCAACGCCGCCGCCCATGCCGGCGCGCCGGCACCGCCGCGCCTGCACAAGAAGGCGGCCAATGACGAGCCGCCGAGTCCCTGATCACTTCAGGATGTCGCCCAGGCAGAGGTACTTCATCTCGACATAGTCCTCGATGCCGTGGCGCGAGCCCTCGCGGCCCAGGCCGCTTTGCTTGACGCCGCCAAACGGCACCTCGGCCACCGAGATCAGGCCGGTGTTGACCCCCACCATGCCGTACTCCAAGGCCTCGCCGACCCGGAAGATGCGGCCGATATCGCGGCTGTAGAAATAGCTGGCCAGGCCGAACTCGGTGTTGTTGGCCAAGGCCACGACCTCGGCCTCGGTCTTGAACTTGAAGACCGGCGCCACCGGGCCGAAGGTCTCCTCGCGCGAGCACAGCATCTGCGCGCTGGCATCTGCCAGCAGGGTCGGCTCGAAGAAGCGCTCGCCCAGATCGGGCCGCTTCCTGCCGCCGGCCACCAGGCGAGCGCCCAGCGCCAGCGCATCGGCCACATGGGTCTCGACCTTGGCGACGGCCAGGTCGTCGATCAAGGGGCCTTGGCTGACGCCGGGCTCGAAGCCGTTGCCCACCTTGATGCCGGCCACCTTGGCGGCCAGCTTCTCGACGAACTGTTCGTAGACCGACTCCTGCACATACAGGCGGTTCGCGCAGACGCAGGTCTGGCCGGCGTTGCGGTATTTGCTGGCCATCGCGCCCTCGACGGCGCTGTCGATATCGGCATCGTCGAAGACGATGAAGGGCGCGTTGCCGCCCAGCTCCAGCGACAGCTTCTTGATCGTCGGCGCGCATTGCCGCATCAGGATGCGGCCGACCTCGGTCGAGCCGGTGAAGGAGAGGTGGCGTATCACATCGCTTTCGCACAGCAGCTTGCCGATCGCGATCGAGCCCTCGCCGTCGGCCGTCAGCACGTTCAGCACGCCCGAGGGCATGCCGGCACGCTGGGCCAGCTCGGCCACCGCCAGCGCCGACAGCGGCGTCTGCTCGGCCGGCTTGATGATGACGGTGCAGCCGGCGGCCAGGGCCGGCGCGACCTTGCGGGTGATCATCGCGATCGGGAAATTCCAGGGCGTGATCGCGGCGCAGACGCCCATCGGTTGCTTCAGCACCAGGTAGCGCTTGTTGTTGTCGGTGGTCGGGATGGTCTCGCCATAGACGCGCTTGCCCTCCTCGGCAAACCAGTCGATGAAGCTGGCGCCGTACACCACCTCGCCCTTGGCCTCGGCCAGCGGCTTGCCCTGCTCGGCCGTCATGATGCGGGCCAGGTCGTCGGCATGCTTGACCAGCAGTTGCTGCCAGCGCATCAGGATGGCGGCGCGTTCCTTGGCGGTCTTGCCGCGCCAGACCACCCAGGCATTGTTGGCGGCGGCGATGGCGGCCTCGGTCTCGGCCTGGCCCAGATTGGCGACATCGGCCAGATGGGCACCGGTGGCCGGGTCGTGGACGGCGAAGGTGCTCTTGCCGGACACCCATTCGCCATTGATCAGGGCCTGGGTCTTCAGCAGGCTGGCATCGTCCAGCGCGCTCAGCGGTGACACGTGGTCCATCTTGAATCTCTCCATCGACGCGGTGATGGCGCAACTCTAACCGCTGGCGCGGCGCCGCCGGGCGAGGCCCGCCCTATAATCGAAATCCCCGAAAAATCAAGCATTTACCGCCGGACTCATGCCGGTGGTGCGCTAGGAAAGCCCCGGAATGAAAGCAGCTGAGATTCGCCAAACCTTTCTGAAGTTCTTTGAATCCAAAGGGCATCAGATCGTCTCCTCCAGCCCGGTCGTGCCCGGCGATGACCCGACGCTGCTGTTCACCAATGCGGGCATGAACCAGTTCAAGGACGTGTTCCTGGGCTTCGACAAGCGCGCCTACAGCCGCGCGACGACCAGCCAGAAGTGCATCCGTGCCGGCGGCAAGCACAACGACCTGGACAACGTCGGCTACACCGCGCGCCACCACACCTTCTTCGAGATGCTGGGCAACTTCTCGTTCGGCGACTACTTCAAGCACGATGCGATTCAGTACGCCTGGGAGCTGCTGACGACCAAGTTCATGCTGCCGGCCGAGAAGCTGTGGGTCACGGTCTATGCCGAGGACGACGAGGCTTACGAGATCTGGAACAAGGTGGTGGGCGTGCCCGCCGAGCGCATTGTGCGCATCGGCGACAACAAGGGCGGCCGCTATATGTCCGACAACTTCTGGATGATGGGCGATACCGGCCCCTGCGGCCCCTGCACCGAGATCTTCTACGACCACGGCCCCGAGATCGCCGGCGGCCCCCCGGGCTCACCCAATGAAGACGGCGACCGCTACATCGAGATCTGGAACAACGTCTTCATGCAGTTCAACCGCACCGAAGACGGTGTGATGCACAAGCTGCCCAAGCCTTCGGTCGACACCGGCATGGGCCTGGAGCGCCTGGCGGCGGTGCTGCAACATGTGCACTCCAACTACGAGATCGACACCTTTGTCGGCCTGTTGGCCGCCGCGAAGGCCGCCGTCGACGGTGCCGGCGCCGGTGATTGCGACAAGGACAGCGCCTCGCTGAAGGTCATCGCCGACCACATCCGCGCCTGCTCCTTCACCATCGTCGACGGCGTGATCCCCGGCAACGAGGGTCGTGGCTATGTGCTGCGCCGCATCGCCCGCCGCGCGATCCGCCATGGCTACAAGCTGGGTGCGCGCACCCCCTTCTTCCACAGAATCGTCGCCGAGCTGGTGAACCAGATGGGCGATGCCTACCCCGAGCTGCGCCAGGCCCAGGCCCGCGTGACCGAGGTGCTGAAGCAGGAAGAGGAACGCTTCTTCCAGACCATTGCCAACGGCATGGAAATCCTCGAGGCCGCACTGGCCAAGGGTGAAACCGTGTTCGATGGCGAGACCGCCTTCAAGCTGCACGACACCTATGGCTTCCCGGTCGACCTGACCGCCGATGTCTGCCGCGAGCGCGGCGTGACCGTGGACCAGGCCGGTTTCGACGCCGCGATGACGCGCCAGCGCGAGCAGGCCCGTGCGGCCGGCAAGTTCAAGATGGCGGCCGGCCTCGAGTACAAGGGCGCGCCGACGGCCTTTCATGGCTATGAGCACCTGGTCTGTGAAACCAGCAAGGTGACCGGCGTCTATGTGGACGGCATTGCGGTCGAGGAAGCCAAGGCCGGCGACGATGCCGTGATCGTGCTGGACCACACGCCCTTCTACGCCGAGAGCGGCGGCCAGGCGGGCGATGCCGGCGAGCTGCGCAACAACAGCAGCCGCTTTGCCGTCGAGGACACGATCAAGATCCAGGCCGATGTGTTCGGCCACCATGGCCGCGTGCTGGAAGGCGCGATCAAGGTCGGCGACCAGTTCGTCGCCAAGGTCAACGCCGAGGCCCGTGCCAAGACCGTGCGCAATCACAGCGCCACCCACCTGATGCACAAGGCCTTGCGCGAAGTGCTGGGCGCCCATGTGCAGCAGAAGGGCTCGCTGGTCAACGCCGAGCGCACCCGCTTCGACTTCGCGCACAACGCGCCGATGACGGCCGAGCAGATCGCCAAGGTCGAGGCCATCGTCAACGCCGAGATCCTGGCCAATGCCGGCGCGAAGGCCGAGGTCATGGCGCTGGACGACGCGCAGAAGAGCGGCGCGATGATGCTGTTCGGCGAGAAGTACGGCGAGACGGTGCGCGTGCTGAGCATCGGCAGCTCCAAGGAGCTGTGCGGCGGCACCCATGTCAAGGCCACCGGTGATATCGGCCTGTTCAAGATCGTCGCCGAGGGCGGCGTGGCCGCCGGCGTGCGCCGCGTCGAAGCCGTCACCGGCGACAACGCGCTGGCCTATCTGCAGTCGCTGGAGGCCACGGTGCAGGCCGTCGCCGGCAGCCTGAAGACGGCGCCCGCCGAGCTGGAGCAACGCATCCATGCGGTGCTGGACCAGGTCCGGTCGCTGGAGAAGGAGCTGGCCGCCGCCAAGAGCAAGCTGGCCTCGGCCCAGGGCGACGAGCTGCTGGCCCAGGCGGTGGACGTCAAGGGCCTGAAGGTGCTGGCCGCCCTGCTGCCCGGCGCCGATGCCAAGACCCTGCGCGAAACCATGGACAAGCTCAAGGACAAGCTGAAGACCGCCGCCATCGTCTTGGCCGCCGTCGACGGCGACAAGGTCCAGCTGGCCGCCGGCGTCACGGCCGACAGCACGGCCAGGATCAAGGCCGGTGACCTGGTCAACTTCGTCGCGCTGCAGGTCGGCGGCAAGGGCGGCGGCAAGCCCGATCTGGCGATGGCCGGCGGCACCGACGCGAAAGCCCTGCCTGCGGCCCTGGCCGGCGTGCAGGCCTGGGTCGGCGAACGCCTGGTCTGATCCCGGCTACGATATTCCACACACGGGGGCCCCGCGGGGCCCCTGTTCTTTTCTGCTTTTTGAGGAGGCGCTTGTGAGCGACACCCTGGACCATGACAACGCCGAGCGCCTGGCCGCCCTGCTGAATATTCTTGCCGCACAATCGAGCGAGGATGAAGAGGCGGTGCCGATCGACACCTTGGACGGCTACATGACGGCGCTGATCTGCGGCCCCGTCGTCGCCTCGCCGCTGCAGGCCATGGACGCCTTGTTCGGCGAGAACTGGCCCGAGCCGCTGCAGGCGCAGGACCAACTGGAGGCCTTCACCGACGCGCTGCATGAGCGCTGGAACGAGATCGCCGAGAACCTGGCGCCCGAGCCGCTGGCCGAGCAGCCCGACGCGATGCAGCTGAGCCCGCTGATCACCGAGTTCGACGAGGCCACCAAGGCCGAGCTGCTGTCGCAAGGCGTGCTGCGCGCCGAGCAGCTGGCCGAGCTGCCGCCCACTGGCGTGATGTGGGTCGAGGGCTTTATGCAGGCGGTGGAAGACAACCAGCAGCACTGGTATGTGCACGACACCGACAGCGAGGCCGGCCAGATGCTGGACGCGATGCTGATGTCGGTGGCCGCCGTCGCGATGCCGGCCGGCGAGCAGCGCGAGGCCTATATCGTCGAGGCCTATGACGAGGGCGAAGAGGTGGACCAGGACGTGCTGATCGACGATGCGCTGTTCTCGGTGCAGGACCTGCGCCTGTTCTGGCTGCAGCACCCGGCACCGGAAGCACCGCTGCACTGAGCAGCACCGCTCGGCTCAGAGCTTGCCACTGCAGTTCGGCGCGCCGCAGCGGCAGCGCAGCCGCCCCTCGTGGTGGCTGTCGCCGTAGTGGCAGGTGATCTCCTCGCCGGGTTCGATATCGCGCAGCGCATAGAACTCGACCCGGCCCTGGCGGATGCGCAGCACCGCGTTGGGCGCGCAGCAATGGTTGATATTGCGCATCGGCTCGGGAGAGTCGGTCGCATCGACCGCGCGGGTTTCCGACACCTCGACGATGTGGATGCGCTCGCGCCCCTTGGCACGACGGCGCGCCTCGCGCACCGAGATCGACTCGCCGCGCATCTCGCCGATCTTGCGCCGCGCCGGGATTGCCTCCTCGGCGAACACCCCCAGGCCGTCGATCGCGCTGGGCCCGGCCCGCAGCGCATAGCGCAGCGCCGGTTGCGGCTGGCCGCGCGGGCGTGGCGCTACTGCTTCGATGACGGGGCTGGGCGGGACGATGGCGGACAGGCGAGGCATGACCCGATTGTCGCCGCGATGCGACGCGCGCCCAGTTGACCTTGTCGCGCCAGGCCCCGCATACTGGGCCCATGTCGCGCCCTTGCCGCCCTCAACACCTGACCCTAGCCATCTGCTCCCAGCAGATGCATCGCTTCGTCTTTGACGATACGCGCCGGGGCCGGTACAGCGGCAGGCCCCCACGCTAACACCCCACCGAATCCCCCCGAGCCCGCTGAGACCCAGCGGGCTTTTTTTCGCCCTGCCATCCCACAAGGAGGAAACCATGGACATCACGATACGACGCAGCCAGACCGCCGACGCCGCCGCCATGGCCCAGCTGATGAGTCACCCCGAGGTGCTGCCGGGCCTGCTGCAACTGCCCCACGCCTCGACCGAGCAATGGGAGCAGCGGTTGAAGAACAATCTGACGCCCGGTGGCACCGACCTGCCCCTGGTGGCCGTGACCGGCGGCGAGGTCGTCGGCAGCGCCGGCCTGCACGCGGCCGGTCCGGCGCTGCGCCGCCGCCATGTGATGCATCTGGGCCTGGCGGTCGCCCCGCAGGCCCAGGGGCGCGGCGTCGGCAAGGCCTTGATGGCCGCGCTGATCGACTATGCCGACAACTGGGGCCAGGTCTTGCGCATCGAGCTGGGCGTCTTTGTCGACAACGAGCGCGCGCTGAAGCTCTACCAGCGCTTCGGCTTCGAGATCGAGGGCCGCCAGCGCGCCTACGCACTGCGTGCCGGCCGCTATGTCGACAGCTATGCGATGGCGCGGCTGCACCCGAACCCGCCGGGCTGGGGCTGATCAACCCTCGATCAGGTCCAGGCCACCCGCCAGCTCACCACCGGCGAGCTGGCGCCACAGGTCCTCGACATCAAGCAGGGTCAGCATCGGGCCGCCGGCCGCGCCGCGCAGCAGGCGCTCGCGGCCACCGCGCGTCGGGCTGGGTCGCGCGGCCTCGGCGGCGATGCTGAAGACCTGGCCCAGCTCCTGCACGCACAGCGCCAGGCGCTGCCCGCCCTCGCGCTGGCACACCAGCACCGGCGCCTCGCTCGCCGCGCTGGGCCGGCCATAGAGCAGGCGGCCCAGATCCAGCACCGGCAGCATCTGTTCCTGATGGCTCAGCATGCCGAGCAGGGCCGCCGGCGCATTCGGCATGCCGGTGAGACGGGGACGCTCCAGCGCCTCCAAGGTCTGCCGGGCCGGCAGGCCCAGCCACTGGCCGTCGACCAGGAAGCTGGCCACATCCAGCATCGGAGCGCCGAGCTCGGCCCGGAATGCCTCGGGCTCGAACGCGGGCGGCAGCCCGGGGGCCGGCGCCAGGCGCTGGCCCAGCGGCATCAGCATCACCGCCGCCACATCCTGCTCGCCGGGCGCGGCGCCGCGCCGGTACTCGCGGTAGCCGCCCGACATCGCGATACCCACCGCATACACCAGGCCGTCAATCTCCAGCTCGCAGCGGCGGGTCTCGCCGGCGGCTAGCGCCAGATCGGCGCTGGCCAGCGGCCCGCCGCCGCCGACCGGCCAGCGCGGGTCGGTCGAAGACACGACACGGCCATCGCGGCTCAGCAGCAGGGCGCTGGCGCCGGGCGGCCGCGCATCCCGCAGCATCGCGGCGAACTGCGGCTCGCCATCGAACACCACCGCGATGCCGCCCAGCACCCGGCTGCCATCGTCGGGCGCCGGCAGCGCGGCGGCATAGACATAGGTGGGCCGCTCGCCATGCGGGCCGTAGAGCCCGCAGACCGCGTGCGGCGAGACCGCGTAGCGCTCGCGATCGCGCAGCGCCAGCGTGGCGGCCACCCAGGGCGCGTCCAGCCGCCGCCCCTGCTGATGGGCCTGGGCGGGGTCGGACACCGCGAGCACCCGGCCCTCGGCGTCAAACACCAGCAGCAGCGCATAGACCGTGTAGAGGCTGTTGATATGACGCAGGCGCTCGCCGGCCTGGGCCACCGTGATCTCGCCGCTCGGCAGCCGCTGCAGCTCGGCGTCCAGCGCCCACCAGCGGCAGTCGTTGGCGCGCTCGTAGAGATTGCGGTCCATGATGTCGATGGCCAGCCGGGCATGGAAGACCGCGCTGTCGAATACCGCCGCCAGCGCCGAATGCTGCAGATTGGCGATGGCCTGCTCGAACACCAGGCGCAGGCGCTGGCCGGTGCGCTCGACCTCGCCCAGCAAGGTGATTGCAAAGCCGGCCGCCTCGCTGTGCGCACGGCTGCGCAGGCTGCCGTTCCACAGCGCGCGCGACAGATCGCGCTGGATGCGCGAGGCCTCCAGCGGAATGCCGTGCAGCTCGGCATCGAACAGATCGCGGGTGTCGAGCCCGGCCGTCAGCGCGTCGCCGGAGCCCGGCTGCCCCGCCTGATCCATATCGAAAGCCTGCTCGACCGGCAGCAGCGCCACGGCCGACCAGCCCGGCCCGGCATAGCCCTCGTAGGCATTGGCCGGCGCCGCGACGGCCAGATAGTCGCGCCCGGCGAACACCAGGCGCTGCCGCGACACGGCCGGCAGCCGGGCGCCGGGCGGGATCTGCCAGGCATCCGAACTCTGCAAGACCTGACCCTGGGCGTCGACCAGGACCAGCACCGTGCGCTCGCCGGCCGGCAGCAGCTGGGCGAACACGCTGCGCATCTCGTCGGCCAGGCGGAAAGACAGGCACAACACGCCGCAGGCCTCGCCCTCCTCACCCCGGACCGCGCTGGCGAAGATCAGACCCGTGCGCCCGTCCAGCAGATCGGTGGCGCCGTGGCGCTGGGCATAGGGCACGCCGGGCCGCAGGGCCTGCGCAATCAGCGGGTCGGCGCTGTGCGTGGCCGCGACGCTGCGGTCAAGCCGCGCCAGCACCAGGCCCTGGGGCGAGAGCAGGACGATGTCGTCGTAGACCGAGTACTTGGCCACATAGGCCCTGAAGCGCGCCTCCAGCGCGGCCCGCGCCTCGGCCGCCTTGTCGTCACCGCTGGCGGCCAGCGCGCGCAAGGGCGCATCGGCGGCCAGAAAGCCGACGTCGGCCGTGCGCTCGAACAGATTGCGCACCAGGATGTCGATCGCCACCTGGGCCTGCCCCTGCAGGCGCTGGCGCGCGTTGTCCAGCAGGCGCCGCGCCAGGCTGTCCAGCAGCCGGGCGGTCAGCGACTCGAAAGCCGCCCGAGTGTGGGCAATATCGGCGGCCGCCCCGCTCATCTGGCCCAGCAGGGCCAGGCTGTCCCAGACGGCTTGCAGGCGCAGCAGGTTCTCGCGGTACTCGTCGACCTGGGGCATATGGCGCACCCAAGGCGCCACATCGGCATGAAAGGGCACGCCCTTGCGCCACTGCTTGCTGCTCATCTCTGGTCCTCGATCGCTGGCGGGCTTGTTGCCGCCCTGGAAGACCAGGGGCCCGCAAAGCCGCGCAGTGTGAGCGCAAACGCGGCGGCGCGGGAGGGGGTAAATCAGTGCCGCTGCGGGGCCTGCGCGACTGGCGCACAGCGATTGACGGCCGCGCCGGCAGATGGTGCGCCAGCGCCCGGCCATGGGGAGGAAAGCCGGCTCGATACACCAGCCCGGTGCATCACAAGGCCTTGGGCAAGCCGCGCGGCTGGGCCGCCACTTGCAGGCCGTCGGTGCTGCGCCGACCCTCGATCAGCACGGGTGGCAGTTGCTGGATGCGGGCCCGCTCGGCGGCGGTGGGCTCGGGGCCCAGGCGCTTGCCGGTGACGACCAGCCGCGCCAGTTTGACCAGCTCGCTGGCCTGCACCGGCGCAGCCGGCGCCAGCAGGGCCACCAGGACCAGAGGCGCCAGCAGGGCATGGTAGGTGGTGGACGCCACATTCTTGTTCATTGTCTCCCCTTCACCGCCAGATTCGCGATGGAGGGAGTATCGAAAGTCAGGCCCCCCGCCACCAGCGCCAGGCGACGAATTGCGATCTGCTCGGCATGACTTGCGGCAGCGGCGGATGAGCTCAGCCCTCATCCATAGCGCAGATCGCCGGCCTTGCCCCAGAACACCCGGTAGGCGAACACCGTGTAGGCCAGGATCACCGGCACGGTGATCGCGCAGCCAAGCAAGATGAATTGCAGCGACTTCGGCGCGGCGGCCGCCTGCCAGATCGTCATCCTGTCCATCATCACGAAGGGATAGAGGCTGTAGGCCAGGCCGAAAAAGCCCAGCAGCATCACCAGCACCATCAGCGCGAACGGCAGCCAGCACAGCTTGCCCAGCACCCGATGCGAGTTCAGCAGCGCCCGCAAGGCCAGCAGGGCCAGGACGCTGATCAGCGGAATCGGCAGCAGCGCGATCAGCTCGGGCACGGCAAACCAGCGCGCGCGCACCGTCGGGCTGATCCAGGGCGTGGCCAGCGAGATCAGCGCCAGGCCCAGCACCACGGCCGGCCAGGCGCGCTTGGCGCTGCGCAGCGCGCGGGCCTGCAACTCGCCCTCGGTCTTCATCAGCAGCCAGCCGGCGCCCAGCAGCGCATAGGCGGCCGACAGCGCCAGCGCGATCACGGCGGCAAACAGCGTGTAGGTATACCCCTCGGCAAAGCCGCTGATATAGCGGCCCAGCATCCAGCCCTGGGCCAGCGAGGCCAAGAGCGAGCCCGCGATGAAGGCGCGGTTCCACAGCGGCTTCCACTGCGCCTGCACCTTGACGCGGAAGTCGAAGGCCACGCCGCGCAGCATCAGGCCCAAAAGCATCACGGCCACCGGCAGGTAAAGCGCCTGCAGAATCGGGCCATGGGCCTTGGGGAAGGCGACCAGCAGGATGCCCACGCCCAGCACCAGCCAGGTCTCGTTGGCATCCCAGAACGGGCCTATCGAGGCCACCATGCGGTCCTTGTGCGCATCCGGGGCGCCGGCCATCAGCAGGCCCACGCCTAGGTCATAGCCGTCCAGCACCACATAGATCAGCAGGGCCAGGCCCATCAAACCCATGAAGACCAGGGGCATCCAGATATCGGCGTTCATGCGGCAGTCCTCAGATGGATGGCGCCCTGCCCTGGCAGAGAGGCGTCGACCGGCTTCTCGGCCATGGTCTTGATCACCGCCACATAGGCCACCAGCAAGGCCAGGTACAGGCTCAGATAGCCGGCCAGCGTGACGGCAATCAGCGGCGCCGGCGTCGCCGAGACGACCTCGGCGGTGCGCAGCAGGCCGTAGACGATGAAGGGCTGGCGGCCGATCTCGGTCACATACCAGCCGGCCACCGTCGCGATCCAGCCGGAAAAACTCATCAGCACCAGCAGGCGCAGCAGCGGCCGCGGCAGGCGCTCGGCCTGCCAGCCGCGGCGCTTGTAGAGCCACAGTCCCAGCCAGCTGGCCGCCAGCATCAGCAGGCCCAGACCCACCATGATGCGAAAGCCGAAGAACAGCGGCGCCACCGGCGGATGTGCGCCCTTGAACTCGTCCAGGCCGCGGATCTCGCCGTCGGCGCGGTGGGTCAGCACCAGGCTGGCGCCGTTCGGGATGCCGATCGCAAAGTCGTTGCTGCGGGTCTTCTCGTTGGGCCAGGCGAACAGCAGCAGCGGCGCGCCCCGCTCGGTCTGCCAGACGCCCTCCATCGCGGCGATCTTGGCCGGCTGGTGCTTCAAGGTGTTCAGGCCATGCAGATCGCCGACCAGGACCTGCAGCGGGATCAGCAGGGCCGCGAGGCTCAGTCCGACCCGCAGCACCCGCGCGGTATGGGGCTGGACCTTGCCCTTCAGCAGCTGCCAGGCGCTGACGCCGGCCAGGATGAAGGCAACCGTCAGGCCCGAGGCCAGCAGCTTGTGCGCCAGGCGATAGGGGAAGGAGGGATTGAAGATCACGTCCATCCAGCTCAGCGCATGGAATTCGCCATTGATGATCTCGAAGCCCTGCGGCGTCTGCATCCAGGAGTTCAGGCTCAGGATCCAGAAGGCGCTGAGCGTGGTGCCGAAGGCCACCATCAAGGTGGCGCCCAGGTGCACACGCTCGCTGACCCGGCCATGGCCGAACAGCATCACGCCCAGGAAACCGGCTTCGAGGAAGAAGGCCGTCAGCACCTCGTAGCCCAGCAGCGGCCCGGCGATATTGCCGGCCCGCTCCATGAAGCCGGGCCAGTTGGTGCCGAACTGGAAGCTCATCGTGATGCCGGACACCACGCCCAGCGCAAAGGTCAGCGCGAACACCTTGGTCCAGAAACGGTAGGCCGTCAGCCAGGCGAGCGCACCGCTCTTGAGCCAGCGCCAGCGGAAGAACAGGAGCACCCAGCCCAGCGCGATGCTGATGGTCGGGAACAGGATGTGGAAGGTGATATTGGCCGCGAACTGCATGCGGGCCAGCATGAAAGCATCCATGGAAGTCCTTGCGGCCGCGCAAGCCCACGGGATTGCGGGCTTGCGCTGGCTCAACAGGGGGCCATTCTTCGGGTTTTGCCGGCCGCGCGCGATTGGACAAATTGCCTTTGGACAAATTGCCCCAGCCCCGCCGCCGATAATCCCGCCATCCTTGTTGAACCGCCCTCACCCCATGACCGCAGCCCGTATCGACCGCCCCGAATTCGCCGCCCTGGCGCCCGGCGTCAGCGAAGCCCTGATCGCGCTGGGCAAGGCCGTCAACGCCTCGGGCCTGCCCAAGGACCTGCAGGAGCTGATCAAGATCCGCGCCTCGCAGCTCAATGGCTGCGCCTTCTGCCTGCAGTTCCATCTGAACGTGGCCCGCGATCTGCAAGTGCCGGCGGCCAAGCTGGACCTGCTGGCCACCTGGCGCGAGGCGCCGGTCTATAGCGAGCGCGAGCGCCTCGCGCTGGCCTGGACCGAGGCGCTGACCCTGGCACCGCAAGGCGGTGCCGACGACGCGCTGTACGAGCGCGCACTGGCCGAGTTCGGCGCCGCCACCTTGAGCTTTCTGACCGCCGCCGTGGCCGGCATCAATGCCTGGAACCGCATCGCGATGGCGCTGCGCTTCAGCCCGCCGCTGCGCTCTGGCGCATGAGTAGCGGCATGGCCGCCTTCGCGCTGCACACCGAGCGCCTGCTGCTGCGCGCGCCGACGGTCGCGCTGACCGCTGCGGTCGTTGCCTACCAGGCCCGCAACACCGCCCATTTCGCACGCTGGGACCCGCCCTACCCGGCCGACTTCTTCGCGCCCGAGGCGGTGGCCGGGCGCCTCGCCCAGGGCGAGCAGGCCTTCGCTGCCGGCAGCGCCTATCGCTACTGGTTCAGCCTGCGCGAGGACCCGGCCCGGCTCATTGGCCAGGTCCATCTGTCCCAGGTCGCCCGAGGCGCTTTTCAGAATGCCATCCTCGGCTACAGCCTCGACGAGCAGGCCCAGGGCCAGGGTCTGATGCAGGAAGCGCTGCGCGCCGTGATCGCCGAGATGTTCGGCGCCCAGGTCCGCCTGCACCGCATCCAGGCCGCCGTGCGCCCCGAGAACCAGCGCAGCCGCGCCGTGCTGCAAGCCCTGGGCTTCGCCCAGGAGGGCCTCAGCCGGCGCTATCTCTTCATAGACGGCCAGTGGCGCGACCATGAGGTGTATGCGCTGCTGAATCCGGCGTGGGCGCAAGACCTGGCACCCTGAGGTCTCACAGGGAGTAGACCGCCGGCGGCGTGCGCCCGGCCAGCGCTGCCAGTAGATTGTCCGTGGCCAGCACGGCCATGCGGTGCCGGGTTTCGTGCGTGGCCGAGCCGATGTGGGGCAGCGGCGTGAGCTTGGGGTGGCTGCGCAGCGGCGAGTCCAGCGGCAGCGGCTCAGTGGCGAACACATCCAGGCCTGCGGCGCGCAGATGGCCGCTGTCCAGCGCCGTCAGCAGCGCGTCCTCCTGCACGATGGCGCCGCGCGCGCCGTTGACGAAGATCGCGCCTGGCCTCATCAGCGCGAACTCGCGCGCGCCGATCAGGCCGCGGGTGTCCTCGGACAGCGACAGGGTCAGCGCGATGATGTCGGAGCCGGCCAGCACCTCGTCGAGGCTGCCATGTTGAGCCTTGCCCTCAAGACCTGGCACCTGACCCAGATCCACGGGCCTGCGGCTGTAGTAGCGCACCGGCATGCCAAAGCCCAGCGCCGCGCGGCGCGCCAGGGCCTGGCCGATGCGGCCGAAGCCCAGGATGCCCAAGGTCTTGCCGTGCACGTCCCAGCCGAACAGGTTGTCACCGATATTCTTGTCCCAGCGGCCTTCGCGCACATGCTGGGCCAATTCCACCAGACGGCGGCTCGCGGCCATGATCAGCGCAAAGATCGTGTCGGCCGTGGTCTCGGTCAGCACGCCGGGTGTGTGGCAGAGCAGGATGCCGCGCGCCTTCAAGGCCGCCAGATCGTAGTTGTCGACGCCTACCGAGATGCTGGACACCACCTTGAGCCGGGGCGCCTGCGCGATGTCGATCTTGAAGCTGGAGCCGATCAGGCCTTCGGCCTCGGCCAGCGCCGCGTCATAGGTGGCGCGCTGATCCGGCTTGCGCGGGTCGGCGACGGTGACCTCATGGACCGCCTGCAAGCGCGCCAGCTGGTCGACCGGCAACTCCCGGAAAACGAGGACTCGGCTCACAGGTCCGCCGCTTCGAGTTCGGCCTGGGTCGGCAAGCCCTCGGTATCACCCAGCACCTGCACCGCACGCGCGCCGATCCAGCAGCCGCGCCTGACCGCCTCGGGCACGCTGCGACCGGCCAGCAAGGCGCTGATGACGCCGGCCGCAAAGCCGTCGCCGGCACCCACGGTGTCGACCACGGTCTCGACCGGGAAGCCGGCCACATGGCCGCTGCCCACGGTGTCGCTGTCGTAGTAGGCGCCGTCCGCGCCCAGCTTGACGATCACCAGCTTGGCGCCGAGGCCGCGGTAGAAGCGCGCGATCGCCACCGGATCATCCGAGCCCATCAGTATCTTGCCCTCCTCGATACCGGGCAGCACCCAATCGGCCTTGGCGGCCAAGGCATTGATGCCGGCGACCATGGCCTCGCGGCTGGACCACAGCGTGGGCCGCAGATTCGGATCGAAGGAGATCGTGCGGCCCGCCGCGCGCATCAGGGCCAGCGTGCGTTCGGCGGCGGCATAGGTGTTGGCATTCAGCGCCGAGAACACGCCGGTGGCATGCAGATGGCGGGCCGAGGTGAGCCAGGCGGTGTCGATATCGCCGGGGCCGATCAGGCTGGCGGCCGAGCCCTTGCGGTGATATTCGATCGGTGGGTCGCTGCCGTCGCTGACCCGGCCCTTGATCAGGAAGCCGGTACGCTGGGTCGGGTCGCAAACCACATGCGAGCAATCGATGCCCTCGGCCTGCATCGCCCCCAACAGATAGCGCGCCATCGAGTCGGCGCCCAGGCGGCTGGCCCAGCCGACCCGCAGACCCAGCCGGGCCAGGCCGATCGCGACATTGGTTTCGGCACCGGCGGTGCGCTTGGAGAAGGTCTCGGCCAGTTCCAGCGGCCCCGGCCGGTCGGCGACCAGCATCATCATGGCCTCGCCGAAAGTGATCACATCCAGACTGCTCATGCTTGTTGCTCTCTTGCGTCTTGCAGCAAGCCCAGCTCGCTGCGGGTGGTGGCCTGCAGGTCCGCGCCCTGCAGCGGATATTCGATCGCCCAGGGCAGCGCGCGCGGCAAGGCCCGCAACACGGCGCGCCAGGGCGCGGCCGAGTCGGCCATCGGCACGGCGATCCAGCGCGAGCGCTCGCGCTGTACGCCCTTGCAATGCACATAGCGCACGCGGGCGCCGAGCGCGGCGGCGGCCCGCTGCGGGCATTCGCCCAGCCAGTGCCAGTTGCCCATATCGAAGACCATGCCCAGATCCAGTCCCGCCGCGTCAGCGGCGGCGAAGAAGCGCTGCAGCGCGACGACGGTGCCGGCCGACGGCGTCTGGTCATTCTCGATCACCAGTTCGATATCGCTGTGCGCCAGACGCTCGCGCAAGGCCGGCAGTTCGTCGGCAACCGAGAAGCCGCCGATGGCCATCTTCAGCCGGGCGGCGCCGAGTTGATGTGCCGTGGCCAGGCCCTGCTCCAGCGCCGCCAGATCGAGCCGACCCTCATCGGTCCACAGCCCGGTCGGACTAGAGAACACCTTGACCATGCCGGTCGCGGCCAGCGCCGGCAGCTCGGTCTCGCTGGCCAGCAACTCGCCACGCACCTCGACGCCATCGGCACCGGCCGCCTGGGCCAGCCGCGTGTAATGCAGCTGGCCGTGCTGGAGCACCTCGCTGGCGCCAAAGGACGACAGCGAGATCAATGTCGGTGCTGCAGTCATCAGTGTGCCGAGCTCAGGATCTGGCCGAGGAACTGCCGGGTCTTCTCATGCCTGGGCGCAGCGAAGAACTCGGCGGGCGGGGCCTGCTCGATGATCTTGCCATCGGCCATGAAGATCACCCGGTCCGCCACGCTGCGCGCAAAGCCCATCTCGTGCGTGACGCACAGCATGGTCATGCCGTCCTCGGCCAAGGTGATCATCGTGTCCAGCACCTCCTTGACCATCTCAGGATCGAGCGCCGAGGTGGGCTCGTCGAACAGCATGATCTTGGGCGTCATGCACAAGGCCCGCGCGATCGCGACGCGCTGCTGCTGGCCGCCGGACAGCTGGCTCGGGTACTTCAGCGCCTGCTCGGGGATGCGCACGCGCTTCAGGTACTTCATCGCGATCTCCTCGGCCTCGGCCTGCGAGAGGCCACGCGAGCGCATCGGTGCCAGCGTGCAGTTCTGCAGCACCGTCATATGCGGAAACAGATTGAACTGCTGGAACACCATGCCCACTTCCTGGCGCACCGCTTCGACCTGCTTGCCGCCCGCCGTGAGCTCGATGCCGTCCACCGTGATGCGGCCCTGCTGCACCGCCTCCAGCCGGTTGATGCAGCGTATCAGCGTGGATTTGCCCGAGCCCGAGGGCCCGCAGACGACGATGCGCTCACCCGGCGCCACGCTCAGATCAATGTCGGTCAAGACCTGGAACTGGCCGTACCACTTGTTGACGCCTTCGATGCGGATGATGGGCTCGGTGCTCATGAGGTGCTGCTCGCTGCTCAGTTGGCCGTCATCGCCGGGAAATCCGTACCCAGCCACTTCTTGTAGAGCGTGTTCAGCTCGCCGGCGCGGTGCTTGTCGATGAAGGCGTCGACGGTCTTCAGCAACTCCTCCTGGCCCGGCCGCATCGCGACGGCCATCTGCTGCTGACGCAGCACGAACTTGTTCTCGAACGCGGCACCGGCGCGCTGGGCGATCTGGGCGGCCACCGTGGTGGAGCAGCCGATCGCATCGACCTGGCCCGACATCAGCGCCTGCATCGCCGAGGCGTCGTCGTCGAAGCGGCGGATCTCGGTGCCGGCCGGCGCGGCGGCGGTCAGCGAGATGTCCTGGGTGCTGGCGCGGGCCACGCCGATGCGGAAGTTCTTCAGATCGGCGGCCGACTTGATCGCGGCCTTGGTACTGCCGTAGACCACGATGGTGGCAGCCGCATAGGGCTTGGAGAACTGCACCTGCTTGGCGCGCTCCGGCGTCACCGCCAGCGAGGCCACCAGCAGATCGACCTTGTTGGTCAGCAGGAAGGGAATGCGGTTCGGGCCGGTCACCGGCACGATATTGACCTTGACCCCGAGCTCCTTGGCCAGCAGCTTGGCGACATCGGCGTCATAGCCGTCGGGCTGATTGGCGCTGTTGAGCGTGCCGTAGGGCGGAAAGTCCACCAGCATGCCCACGGTCAGCTCGCCCTTCTTCTTCACATCGGCGACGCTCTGGGCCGAGGCCGACAGCGAGGCGCCCAGGCTCAGCACCGCAACAGCGGCCAGCAGGAGGCGGCGGGTTTGGATAGCTTTGTTCATCGGTCTTGTCTCCAGGGGTGGGTCGAAAGAATCAATCAGCGCGCCAGCGCTCGGGCCTGGCGGCGCTCCATGCGGGCCGCCAGCAGCGACAGCGGCCAGCACAGCGCGAAGTAGATGGCGGCCACGACGCTGAACACCAGCAGCGGCTGGAAGGTCGCGTTATTGATGATCTGGCCGGCGCGTGTGAGCTCGGTGAAGCCGATGATGGCGGCCAGCGAGGTGCCCTTGATGATCTGCACCATATAGCCGACGGTGGGCGGCACCGCGATCTTGAAGGCCTGTGGCAGCACCACATCGCGCATGCGCGACACGTAGCTGAGGCTCAAGGCCTCGGCCGCCTCCCACTGCCCGCGCGGAATCGCCTGGATGCAGCCGCGCCAGATCTCGCCGAGAAAGGCGCTGCTGTTCAGTATCAGCGCGGCACCGGCCGCGACCCAGGGGTTGATGTCCAGGCCTATCACCGGCGCGCCGAAGAAGATCAGGAACAGCTGCAGCAGCAGCGGCGTGCCCTGGAAGATCTGGATGAAGAGGCCGGCGGCGCGCTGCGCCCAGCGGCTCTCGGCCGTGCGGCCCAGCGCCACCAACAGGCCGCCGACCGCGCCGCCGGCAAAGGCGATCAGCGACAGCGCGATGGTCCACTTCGCGGCTTCAAGAATGAAGAGGAACTCGGCAAATCCGAAGGTGCGCATGATGGGTGTCCGCCTTCGTCGCTCAGCGGCGGTCGGGGTAGTTGAGCGTGCGGCGGTAGATCAGCCGGAACAGCAGCGAGAAGCTCATCGCCAGCGCCAGATAGATCAGCGCGACGACGATATAGATCTCGAAGCTGCGGAAGGTCTGTGACTGCAGGTTCGCGGCCACCGAGGTCAGGTCGTCGGCCGAGATCACCGAGACCACGCTGGAGCTGAGCATCAAGAGGATGAACTGGCTGGTCAGCGCCGGGTAGATGGCCTTCAGCGCCGGCTTCAGGATCACGAAACGGAAGATCTCATGGCGCTTCAGATTCAACGCCAGGCCGGCCTCGATCTGGCCCTTCGGGATCGCCTCGATGCCGGCGCGGATGATCTCGGTCGCATAGGCGCCGAGGTTGACGACCATGGCCGTCAGTGCCGCCGTGTGGGCGCTCCAGCGCAGGCCCAAGGCCGGCAGTGCGAAGAAGAAGAAAAACAGCTGGACCAGGAAGGGGGTGTTGCGGATCAGCTCGATATAGCTGTTGATTGCGAAGCGCAGCGGCGCCGGGCCGGCCGTCTTGCCCCAGGCACAGGCGATCGCAACAAGCAGACCCAGCACCATCGCCAGAAAGGACAACTCGATGGTCGTCCAAGTGCCCTGCAAGAGCAGCGGCCAGGCGGCGAACACCGCACCGAACTGAAACTCGTAGTTCACGCTTGCTTGTCTCGCTTGTCGTTCTTGTCGGGGTGGCATGCCCGCTCGGCACCACCGTGAACGCAGTTTATGAAACCGGTTTCAGACTGAATACACGGGTTTACCCGTAAATTTCAGACGCTTCGCTCAAGCTCGTTGGGAGGAGCCGCGCACCACGAGCTGACCCGGCAGCAGGATCTGCCGGGGTGGCAGTGCCTGGCCTTCGAGCCGCTCCAGCAGGCAGCGCGCGGCGATATGGCCGAGGTCGTCGGTGGGCTGGGCGATCGCGCTCAGGCCCGGGCCCACATGGGGCGCCCAGGCGGTGTCATCGAAGCCGATGAATCCGATATCGCTGCCAAAGCGCCAGCCCAGCCGGGCCAGCGCCGCAGACACCCGCAAGGTCACGACCGCATTGCTGGACAGCAGGGCCACAGGCTTCTTGCCGGCACGCTTGCGCAGCGCGCGCAAGGCCTGGTCGAGGTCCTCGCCCTGCGCCTCCCGGCTCTCGAAGGCGCTGCCGCCCAGCCCCTCGCTGCCCAGGCCGGCATGGGCAGCAATGAAGTTGTTGAAGGCCTGCAGCCGCTCCAGCCGCGAGCTGACGCCGGCACTGGGCTCGGAGACAAAGAGCAGCTCGCGCCAGCCCTGCTCCAGCAGATGCTGGGCCGCCAGCTGCACCGCACCGGCATTGTCCAGCGAGACGAAGTCCGACTGCATGCCGGCATGACGCCGATCCACCAGCACCACCGGCTTGTGCAGACGCGCCGCAGCGGCCAGGGCCTGCGGGTCGCTGCCCAGCGTGTTCAGGATGAAGCCCTCGACCTGGTAGGAGGACAGCGCCTCGATGGCCTCACGCTCGCGCGAGCCGTCATTGCCGAGATTGAACAGCATCACCAGATAGCCGGCCTGCTGGCAGGCGCGCTCGGCGCCGCGCAGCACCGCCACCGAGAAGGGGTTGGTGACATCGGCGACCACCAGGCCGATCAGGCGCGAGCGCCCACGCTTGAGCGCCTGCGCCATCGGGCTGGGGCTGTAACCGAGCTGGGCGATGGCGGCCTCGACCTTGGCAGCGATGTCGCGGGTCAGCAGCTCGGCCTGGTTCAGAAAGCGCGAAACCGTGGCCTTGGAAACGCCGGCGGCGGCCGCCACATCGGCAATCGTGGCGCGGCTGCTGGGCGGCTGGGCGGCGGCCGGCTTGGCGGGACGGGACGGCATGGGCGATAGCAGGTGAGTAAGAGATGTTGAGAACAGCAGCTGAAACCAGTTTCAGGCCATTGAACGAATAGTAGCCGCTGCGTGCGGCGCTTGGCTGCGGTGCTATGTCTATAGTCAACCCATCGACCAACCGGAGGCCAGCCCATGTTTGATCGTTCTTCTGCGCCGCCGGGCGTCTACCCGCCACAGTTCGGGCCGGCCCAGACCTATAGCCTGGGCCCGGGCGCCGAGCTGCACGGCCGCAGCCCGGCGATGCGCCGCCGCATCAAGGTCTTTTTCGGCGTGTTCCTGCTGGCCCTGCTGATCGGCCAGGGCGCCAACTGGCTGCGCGCGCCGGTCTACCGCGCCCAGGCGCTGCTGCAGATCACGCCGGCCGGTGCGCCCGCCGCCACCGCTGCACCGGCCGACAACGCCAGGCAGGCGATGTTGCGCGAGGGCGAGTTGCTCGCCAGCCGCCCGCTGCTGGAGAAAGCACTGACCCGCTTACTGCCGCAGGGCTTCTTCACGCAGACCACGCCCGAGGCGGCGCTGAGCGCGATGCGCGAGATGCTGACGATCACCGAGCAGCCCGGATCGCAGCTGCTGCAGGTCCAGGTCCAGGCCCAGGCTGGCGATGCGGTGCTGGCGGCGCGCCTGGTCAACACCTTGGTCGAGGTCTATCGCGAGGAGCAAGGCCAGATCGGCCAGGCGGTGTCGGCTGCCCAGCTGAGCGATGCACGCGAGGCGCTGCGTGTGATCAGCGAGCGGGTCGAAGAAAAACGGCGGGCGCTGGAGGCTTACCGGCAGCGCAGCCAGATCATCTCGGGCGCGCGCGACGAGAGCCCGACGCTGTCGCGACTCAAGGGGCTGAACCAGTCGCTGAGCAGCGCCACCGAGCGCGAGGCCAGCGCGGCCGGCCGCGTGCGGGCGATCGAGCGCGCCCTTGCCGAGGGCCAGCGTCTGCCGCTGGGTCGTAACGGCGCCGCCCTCGCGGCCATCGAGCAGCGCCTGTCGCAGCAGCAGGAGAATCTGCGCGCGCTGGAGCGCCAGTTCACGCCGCAGTTCCTGGCGATGGACCCGGGCACCCGGGCGCTGAAGACCCGCATCGCCGATCTGCAACAGCAGCTCGAGACCGAGAGCGCGCGGGCGCAGCAGACCGCGCTGGCCGAGGCGCGCGAAGAGCAGTCCAGCAGCGCTGCGATGGTCGAACGTCTGCGCCAGCAACTGGCCAGCGACCAGCGTCAGGTGCAGACCCTGAACGTCCAGCTCGAGACCGCGCAGTCGATGACGGCCGAGCTGAACGGCCTGCAGCGCATGCAGCAGGAGGCGCAGCAGCAACTGCTCGCTATGCAGGCCAGCCAGACGGCCCGCCAACCCCGCCTGCTGGTGCTGGAGCCCGCCGCCTTGCCCATCAAGCCCTGGCTGCCGCACTACGGCCGCGACGCCGGCATCGCGTTGGGCGCGGCCCTGCTGCTGGGCTTTCTGGCGGTCTGGTTCGTCGAGTTCTTCAACCGCGCGCCGCCGATGCCGGCGGCCTCGCCGACCGTGGTGCTGAATCAACCCTGGATGGGCCTGTCCGCCGCCGAGCCGCCACCGACGCTGAGCGCAGCGGCCCCGCCGCTGGCGCTGGAGGCCGGCAGCACACCCCTGCCTCGCGAACTCGCGCCGCACGAGGTCGCCGGCCTGCTGGAGAACGCCTCGACCGAGCAGCGCGCCCTGCTCAGCGCGCTGCTGACCGGCCTCAGCAGCGCCGAGACGGCCGCGCTGCAGCTGGTCCATATTGATCTCGATGCCGACCTGCTGCATGTGCCCGGCGAGCAGGGCCGCAGCCTGCCGCTGCCGACCCAGTTGCGGCAGTTCGCGCAAGAGCGCCGCGCGGCCGCCGACGCGCCGAGCGCGGCCGGCCACGAGGCCTTGTTCATGACACCCGAGGGCTGGCCGCTGGGTGCTGCCGCCATCGAGGCCGCAGCCATCGCCGCCGCCCACGACGCACAGCTGGCGCGACCGCAGACCGTCACGGCCGACTGCCTGCGCCACAGCTATATCGCCTTCATCGTGCGCCAGGGCCTGCGCTTCGCAGAGTTGCCCCAGGTGGTCGGGCGACTCAGCCCCGAGCTCCTGAATGCGCTGTCCGAGCTGCTGCCCGACGGGCGGCGCGTCCCGCTGGAGGCCATCGAGCGGTTGATGCCGCAGGTGCGCCCGCGCCAGCTGGCCTGATCCGCCCGCGGCCACCAATAACCCCAGGCTTTGCACTGCTTAAGGCGCGGCAGCGGGCGCGCATCCAGGCCCGCCGCGATCATGGCGACCGTTTCGTTCACCAACCAGACTGGAGAGTTTTCATGCTGAATCGGCGATCTTTTCTCGGGGCAGGCCTGGCCACCACGGCGGTCTACAGCGCCGGCTCGTTCATCCCCGTCTGGGCCCAGAACGCGCCGAACCTCGGCATGCCCAGCATCGCCAATCCCGGCTTTCTGAAGACCAAGGTCGGCGATGTCGAGGTGATCGCGCTGCTGGACGGCGTGACCCGCCGCCCGCTGGGCGAGGAGTTCGTCAAGAACGCGCCGCTGGCCGAGGTACGCGCCCTGCTGGCCTCGCAAGGCCTGGGCACCGACTACATCGACGTGCCCTACACGCCCTTCCTGATCGTGGCCGGCGGCCGCCGCATCCTGATGGACACCGGCCTGGGCGAATTCGGCGGGCCGACCACCGGCAAGCTGCTGGAGCAGCTGCGCGCCGCCGGCTTCCAGCCCGGCGATATCGACACGGTGCTGATCTCGCACTACCACGGCGACCATATCAACGGCCTGCGCAACAAGGCCGGTGACTACGTCTTCCCCAAGGCCAAGGTGATGGTGCCTGCCGCCGAGCATGCCTTCTGGATGGACGACGCCAAGATGGCCGCCGCCCCCGAGGGCATGAAGGGGGCGTTCAACAATGTGCGCCGCACCTTCGCCCAGATGCCTGCCGAGATGCTGCAGCGCTTCGAGGCCGGCGCCGAGGTCGCACCGGGCATACGCTCGATCGCGGCCTACGGCCACACGCCCGGCCACACGCTGTTCCAGCTGCAGTCCGCCGGCCAGAGCTTCTTCTATGTGGCCGACCTGACCAATGTGCCGGCCTTGTTCGCCCGCAACCCGGACTGGGCCGTCACCTTCGATATGGACGCCGAGGCCGCCCGCAAGGTGCGCCGCGAGATGTTCCAGCGCATCGTCGACGGCCAGGCCCTGCTGGGCGGCTTCCACTTCCCCTTCCCCGCACTGGGCCGCATGGCCGCCAGCGGCAAGGGCTACGCCTTCCAGCCGATCGCCTGAGCGCGGCGGCCGTCAACCGCCGTCGCTCAACCGTCATAGCGGTAGCCGACGCCGTAAATCGCCCGGATGCAGTCGGGCTCGGCCTCGGCCTGCTCCAGCTTGCGGCGCAGGTTCTTGATGTGGCTGTCGACCGCGCGGTCGGTGACCGCGCGCTGCTCGTCATGCAACCGGTCCAGCAGCGCATCGCGCGAGAACACCCGGCCCGGCGCGCTGGACAGGGTCTTCAAGAGGCGGAACTCGATCGGCGTCAGGTCCAGCGAGCGGCCCTTGAACCAGGCGCGGTAGCCCTCGTCGTCGATCTGCAGCGCGGCCGCCGGCCCGGCGTCGCCGGGATGGCTGCGGACGCGGCTGCGGCGCAGGATGGCCTTGACGCGGGCGACGATCTCGCGCGGGCTGAACGGGGTCTTGCTGATGTAGTCGTCGGCGCCCAGCTCCAGGCCCAGCAGACGATCCGCCTCCTCGACCCGCGCAGTCAGCATCACGATGGGCACATCGCTGAACGTGCGCAGTTCGCGGCAGATGTCCAGCCCGTCGCGGCCCGGCAGCATCAGGTCGAGCAGGATCAGATCGTGGCGCCGCGCCTGGTAGGCCGGCACCGCCTCGCGGCCGTCGGCCAGGCACTCGGGCAGATGGCCGGCGGCGCGCAGATAGTCGCTGAGCAGGGCCGCCATCTTGGGCTCGTCCTCGACCACCAGGATGCGGGCGGCGTCGGCAGGCAGCCAGGGCTTGTTGTCCATCACCGTCATCCGGCCGTGGCCTGCGGCAGGCGTATCGTCATCCACAAGCCGCCCAGTGGCGAGGGCTTCGCGTCGATGCGGCCGTCATGGGCCTCGACGATGCGCCGGCAGATGGTCAGGCCCAGGCCGGCGCCGCCGCTGTTGCGGTTGCGCGAGGGATCGACACGGAAGAAGCGGTCGAAGATGCGCGTCAGGTGCTCGGCCCCGACACCCGGCGCCGAGTCCATCACATCGATCAAGACCTGACCCTCTTCGGCGCGCGCCGCGATGCGCAGCAGGCCACCGGCCTCGGTGTAGCGGCAGCTGTTCTCCAGCAGATTGTTGAACAGCTGCTGCAGCCGGCGCTCGTCGGCGAACACCGTCAGCGGCGCTTCGGGCAGCTCCAGCTGCAGCTTCAGGCCGCTGGCCGCCAGGCGCTCGCCGAAGGCGCCGGCCGTCTGTTGCAGTGGCCCGGCCAGGTCGACATCGGCCTTGCGGTAGGCCAGCGCGCCCACATCGGCCAGCGAGAGCTCGTAGAGATCGTTGACCAGCTTGTTCAGCGTCGCGACCTCGGCCTGCAGCGAGCGCAGCGAGGCCTGGTCCAGCGTGCGAACGCCGTCCTCCAGCGCCTCCAGCTCGCCGTGCAGCACGCCCAGCGGCGTGCGCAGCTCATGCGAGACATCGGCCATGAACTCGCGCCGCATCTGCTCATTGCGCTGCAGCGTATGGGCCAGGCGGTTGAAGTCGGCCGCCAGCTGGCCGACCTCGTCGCGCGAGCGCACATCGACCCGGGTCTCGTAGTCGCCGGCCGCCAGCCGGTGGGTGGCGGCGGCGACGCGCTTGACCGGCGTCAGCAGCCGGCGCGAGGCCCAGGCCGCGATCGCGGCGGCCATCAGCGTGGCACCCAGGCCCACGGCCCAGCTGGCACGGGTCTGACCATCCTCGAAACGCCGCTCGGCCGCCGAGCTGGCATTCTCGAAGGGCGCCATCGCCAGCCAGCCTACGGTGGCGCCATCGACCACGATGGCGCGCTCCACCGCATTGATAGCCGGCCCGGGAAAGCCGGCCAGGCGCCGGCGCTGGGCGTCGTACAGCGTGAAGCGGCGCGTCGCGCCGGTCAGGTCGGAGACGGTCGGCGGCAGCTTGCCCTGGGCCGGCCGCGTGCCGTCATCGCCCGGCAGGGGCCGCAGCAACCGATGCCAGAGATCGGGCTGCTTGATCAGGAACTCCCAGCTGCCATGGGTCCGGTAGCCGGCCGCGACACTGGGCACGGCCTGATCCAGGCGCAGCACCGCCTGCTCGTTCAGATAGCCCAGGAAGCCGCGGTTCAGATTGATGTGCGCGGCCACGCCCATCGCGATCGCGACAGCGACGGCCGTCGTCAGCACGGCGGCAAACAGCTTGGCGGTAATGCTTAAGGGCATGGGCTCAGGGACATGGGCCTCGGTCCGTGAAGATTAGCGCCTATCGCTGCGGCGCCGGCAAGCCATGCCCGTGCATCGCCCCGGTCTTCAAGCTCTCTCCACATTTGTGGTGCAGCATAGTTGCACCGCCTATTGCAGAGAATCCATGAAGCCTTCCGCCATCCTGGTCCGTGCTGGCAGCGCGACCGCGCTCGCCGCCCTGCTGCTGCTTGTCGGCTGTGGCAAGAACGACAAGCCCGCCGCGGCAGCGCAGCCGCCCCAGGTGGGTGTGCACCAGGTCCAGGCCCAGCGCCATGTCTTCAGCACCGAGCTGCCGGGCCGCACCAGCGCCCGCCAGATTGCCGAGATCCGGCCCCAGGTTGGCGGCATCCTGCAGCGCCGCCTGTTCGAGGAGGGCGCGACGGTCAAGGCCGGCCAGCCGCTCTACCAGATCGACCCGGCCAGCTACCAAGCCGCCGTCGCCAGCGCCCAGGCCACGCTGGCCAAGGCCGAAGCCAGCCTGAACTCGGCCCGCGTGACCGCCCAGCGCAATGGCGAGCTGGCCAAGCTCGGGGCCCTGAGCCAGCAGCTCAGCGATGACAGCCAGGCCGCGTTGCAGCAGGCCGAGGCCGAGCTGGCCGTGGCCCGCGCCGCGCTGCAGAGCGCCCGCATCAATCTCGAGCGCACCCGCATCACGGCACCGATCTCCGGGCGCGTCGAGCTCTCCAGCGTGACGCCCGGCTCCTTGCTGATCGCCAACCAAGCCGAGGCACTGACCACGGTGCAGCAGCTCGACCCGCTCTACGTCGACATCGTCCAGTCCAGCAGCGAGCTGCTGCGCCTCAAGCGCGAGCTGGCCGACGGCAGCCAGCAGGCCGCAGGCAAGGCGGGTGAGGCGCCGATCCGGCTGCTGCTGGAAGACGGCAGCGCCTATCCGCATGCCGGCCGCCTGCAGTTCAGCGGCGTCACGGTCAACCGCGGCACCGGCGCCGTGACGCTGCGCGCGCTGGTGCCCAATCCCGAGGGCCTGCTGATGCCCGGCATGTATGTGCGCGCGCTGGTACAGACCGGCGTCAAGGAGCAGGCGATCCTGGTACCGCAGCAAGGCATTGCTCGCGCGCCCAATGGCGAGGCCTCTGCCCTGGTGGTCGGTGCCGACAACATCGTCGAGCGCCGCGCCGTCACCGTGGACCGGGCAGTCGGCAACCGCTGGCAGGTCACCGCCGGGCTGAAGGCCGGCGAGCGCATCGTCATCGACGGCCTGCAGCGAGCCAAGGTCGGTGCCGCAGTACGGCCGCTGACGGTCGAGCCGGCCGAACCGGGTGCAAGCGCCCCGGCAGCCGCCTCCGCAGCACGCAGCTGAGCGCGGCAGCACCATGGCACGCTTCTTCATCGACCGCCCGATCTTCGCCTGGGTCATCGCCATCGTCATCATGCTGGCGGGCGCCCTGTCCATCCATCTGCTGCCGCTGGAGCAATACCCCGACATCGCGCCGACGCGCATCTCGATCAATGCCAGCTATACCGGCGCCTCGGCCCAGACCATCGAGGACTCGGTGACGCAGATCATCGAGCAGCGCCTCAAAGGGCTGGACCGGCTGGTCGCGATGGAGTCCAGCAGCAGCAGCTCGGGCTCGGCCAGCGTGCGACTGAGCTTCGAGGCCGGCACCGACCCTGATGTGGCCCAGATGCAGGTGCAGAACAAACTGCAGCAGGCGCTGTCGCAACTGCCGCAGTCGGTGCAAGACCGCGGCGTCTCGGTCACCAAGGCCGGCACCGATCTGCTGATGGTCGTGTCCCTGGTCTCCGAGGACGGACGGCTCAGCGCTACCGATCTGGGCGACTACATCAGCAGCGGCCTGCAGGATGTGATCAGCCGCATCGACGGCGTCGGCGACGTCAGCATCCAGGGCACCGGCTACGCGATGCGCATCTGGTTGGATCCGGCGCGGCTCAACCAGTACGCGCTGATGCCTTCGGACGTCCGGGCCGCCCTGATCGCGCAGAACACCGAGGTCTCGGCCGGCCAGATCGGTGCGCTGCCAGCTCCTCCTGGCCAGCAGCTCAACGCTACCATCACCGCGCGCAGCAAGCTGCAGACGGTGGAGCAGTTCCAGAACGTGGTGCTGAAGGCCGGCAGCGACGGCGCCGTGGTGCGCATCGGCGATGTGGCCCGGGTCGAGCTGGGCAGCGAGAGCTACACGACACGTGCCCGCCTGGCCGGCAAGACTGCGGCAGGCATGGTGATCTTCCTGGCCACCGGTGCCAATGCGTTGCAGACGGCGGACGCGATCCGCGCCAAGCTGGCGGAGCTGCAGCCCTTCTTCCCGGCCGGCGTCAAGGCGGTGGTGAGCTTTGACACCACGCCTTTTGTCGAAGTGTCGATCAAGGGCGTGGTCCAGACCCTGATCGAGGCCATGGTGCTGGTCGTGGCCATCATGTATCTGTTCATGCAGAACCTGCGCGCTACGCTGATCCCGGCGATCGCGGTGCCGGTGGTGCTGCTGGGCACTTTCGGCATCCTGGCCGCCTTCGGCTACTCGATCAACACCTTGACGATGTTCGGCCTGGTGCTGGCGATCGGTCTGCTGGTCGATGACGCCATCGTCGTGGTCGAGAACGTCGAGCGGCTGATGAGCGAGCAAGGCCTGAGCCCGCTGGAGGCGACAAGACAGTCGATGGGCGAGATCACCGGCGCACTGGTCGGCATTGCACTGGTGCTGTCGGCGGTGTTCATCCCGATGGCTTTCTTCGGCGGCTCAACCGGCGTGATCTACCGCCAGTTCTCGATCACCATCGTCTCGGCGATGTTGCTGTCGGTGCTGGTCGCAATGACTCTGACACCGGCGCTGTGCGCCACCCTGCTCAAGCCGGTGGCCAAGGGCGAACACCACCATCCGGGCGGCCTGCTCGGGCCGGTGCTGGGTCGCTTCTTCGACGGTTTCAATCGCTTCTTTGATCGCAATGCCGCTCGCTACGAGCACGGCGTCGGCGGCCTGCTCAAGCGGGGGGGGCGCAGCCTGCTGGTCTATGCGCTGCTGCTGGGCGCGGCCGCCCTGCTCTATCAGCGCCTGCCCACCTCCTTCCTGCCCGAAGAGGATCAAGGCACCTTGCAGATCCAGGTCCGCACGCCGCCGGGCACGACGGCCGAGCGCCTGCGCGGCTCGATGGACATCATCGAGGCCTACCTGGCCCAGCAAAAAGATGTGATGTTCTACAACCTCGTGACCGGCCAGGGCGGCGACCAGGGCACCGGCCAGGGCTTCATCCGGCTGCGCCCCTGGGACGAACGCGGCGGCCCGGGTCAGAGCGCGGCCGAACTGGCCCGCCGCATGAGCAATGATCTGCAACGCCAGGTGCGCGATGCCCAGGTATTTTTGCTGCTGCCACCGGCCGTGCGCGGCCTGGGCGCCAATGCCGGCTTCGAGATCCAGTTGCAGGACCTGGGCGGCCTCGGCCCGGCCGCACTGGCCGCCGCGCGCGACAAGTTCCTGGAGCTGGCCAATGCCCGCCCCGAGCTCTCGCGGGTGCGCAACAACAATCTGGGCGAGACCCCGCAGTTCCATATCCAGATCGATGACCGCCGGGCCGGCGCGCTGGGTGTGCCCACCGCCGCAATCAATGACACGCTGTCCAGCGCGATGGGCGGCAGCTATGTCAACGACTTCATCGATCGCGGCCGGGTCAAGCGCGTCTACATCCAGGGCGATGCGGCCTACCGCATGGAGCCCGAGAGCATCAAGCACTGGTATGTACGCAACAACGCCGGCGAGATGGTGCCGTTCTCGGCCTTCGCCAGCGCGAGCTGGAAGTCGGGGCCGCGCGAGCTCAAGCGCTTCAACGGCATGTCGGCCTACGAGCTGATCGGCGACGCGGCACCGGGCGTCAGCTCGGGCACCGCGATGGCCATCATCGAGGACATCATGCGCGAGATGCCCGAGGGCATAGGCTTCGAATGGGCCGGTCGTTCCTACCAGGAGCGGTTGTCGGGCTCGCAGGCTCCGGCCCTCTATGCGATCTCCATCCTGTTCGTGTTCCTGTGCCTGGCGGCGCTGTACGAGAGCTGGTCGGTGCCCTTTTCGGTCATGCTGGTCGTGCCGCTAGGCATTCTGGGCGCGCTGATCGCCAGCACCCTGGGCGGGCAGAACAACGATGTCTATTTCCAGGTCGGGCTGCTGACCACGGTGGGCCTGTCGGCCAAGAACGCGATCCTGATCGTCGAGTTCGCCAAGACCTTGGAGGGACAAGGCATGGGCCTGATCGAGGCGACGCTGAAGGCGGCACGCCAGCGCCTGCGCCCCATCCTGATGACCTCCCTGGCCTTTATGTTCGGCGTGTTGCCGCTGGCCCTGGCTAGCGGTGCGGGCTCGGGCAGCCAGCGCTCGATCGGCTTCGGCGTGCTCGGCGGCATGGCCAGCGCCACAGTGTTGGGCATCTTCTTCGTGCCCATCTTCTATGTGCTGATACGCGGCTTCTTCGCGCGCCGCGCTCGCCAAGGAGTGCAGGCATGAGGGCGCATCTGAGCCTGATGGCGGCAGCCCTGCTGCTGGCCGGCTGCGCCAACCTGGCGCCCGAACCGCAGCGCCCCGTGCCGCCGCTGCCCGACTGGCCCAGCCTCGGCGCCGGCGAGTCGGCCGCGATCGACTGGCGCGAGTTCATCACCGAGCCGCGGCTGCTCAAGACCATAGACCAAAGCCTCGCCAACAACCGCGATCTGCGCATCGCGGTGCTCAATATCGAACGGGCCCGAGCGCTCTACCGCATCGAGCGCGCCGACCGCTTGCCGACCGTCAACGCCACGGTCGCCAACACCCGCCAAGGCGAACCGGCTAGCGGCCAGTACAGCGTGCGCCTGGGCCTGTCCAGCTATGAGCTGGACTTCTTCGGCCGTGTGCGCAACCTGAGCGAGGCCGCGCTGCAGAGCTTCTTCGCGGTCGAGGAGAACCGCCGCAGCAGCCAGATCAGCCTGGTCGCCGAGGTGGCCTCCGCCTGGCTGAACCTGGCGGCCGATGCCGAGCGCTTGAAGGTGGCACGCGAGACCCTGCAAAGCCAGCAGGCATCGCTGAGCCTGACCGAGCGCGCGCTGGCGCTGGGCGCCGTCTCCGAGCTGGGCCTGGCCCAGGCCCGGGCCACGGTGGAGACCGCCCGCGTCGATGTGGCGCGCTACACCAGCCAGCTGGCCCAGGACCGCAACGCACTGGAGCTGCTGGTCGGTGGCCCGCTGGCGGCCGAGCTGCTGCCGGCCGAGGGCAGCCTGCAGGGGCCGACCAGCGTGCTGCTGACCCTGCCGGCCGGCCTGCCCTCGGAGGTCTTGCAGCGCCGCCCCGATGTGCGCGCCGCCGAACATCGGCTGCGCGCGGCCGAGGCTGATATCGGCGCGGCCCGCGCCGCCTTCTTCCCCAGCATCTCGCTGACGGCCTCGGCCGGCACGCAGAGCGAGAGCCTGGGCGGTCTGTTCAGCGGCGGTAGCGGGGTCTGGAGCTTTGTGCCGCAGATCAATCTGCCCCTCTTCGACGCCGGCCGGCGCCGCGCCGCGCTGCAGCTCAGCGAGGCCGACCGCGAACTCGCGGTGGCCGGCTATGAGAAGACCGTGCAAACCGCCTTCCGCGAGGTGGCCGATGCACTGGCCGAGCGCGGTGGCCTGGCCGAGCAGCTCGACGCCCAGCAGGCGCTGACCGCCGCCAATGAACGCCGCTTCGCGCTGTCGAACACGCTTTACCAGCGCGGCGCCAGCAGCTATCTGGAGGTGCTCGACTCGCAGCGCTCGCTCTACGCGGCCCGCCAGGGTCTGGTCTCGGTGCGCCTGAACGAGCAGCTCAACCGAATCGCGCTGTACCGGGCGCTGGGCGGAGGCTGACAAGACCTGGCACCGGCTTGAAATCCGCCGCCAAGCCCCCATCTGCCGGAATTCAAATACTGCGGAGCAGGCTCGCGTGAATCCCACCTTGTTGTGGATCTTGAGTGTGGCGTTGATCGTCATCGGCCTGGCCGGCACTGTCTTGCCGGCCCTGCCCGGAACGGCGCTGGTACTGGCCGGCATCGTGCTGGGCGCCTGGATCGACGACTTCGCCCATGTGGGCTGGCCCAGCCTGACGCTGATCAGCCTGCTGGCCGTGCTTGCCTGGGTGCTGGAGTATCTGGCCGGTCTGATGGGCGCGCGCCGCGCCGGCGCCAGCCGCCAGGCCTTGGTCGGCGCGGCGCTGGGCACCGTCGCGGGCCTGTTCATGGGCCTGATCGGCGTGCTCTTCATGCCCCTGGTTGGCGCCGCCGTCGGCGAATACTTGGCGCGCCGCGACCAGCAGCGCGCCGTCTCGGTCGGCCTGTCCACCTGGCTGGGCCTGATGGCCGGGCTGCTGGCCAAGGTCGTGCTGGCCTTCATGATGGTGGGCATCTTCATCGTGGCGCTGCTGGTCTGAGCCAAGCCACTTCTTTCTTCTTTCACTCACCAAGGACGAGCGATGAGCGCACAGTCGACATTGGAACAACTGCTGAAATCCGGTCTGGCGATGCTGGACGGCAAGGCCGGCGGCGGGCTGGGTAATCTGGGCAGCAGCCTCGGTGGCGGCGGCAAAGGTCTGGGCCAGCTGGGGCTGGGCGCGGCGGCCGGTGGGGCCCTGGGCCTGCTGCTGGGCAGCAAGCGCGGCCGCAGCTACGGCGGCAAGGCCTTGAAGTACGGCAGCATCGCAGCGCTGGGCCTGATGGCCTACAAGGCCTACAGCAATTGGCAGGCGCAGCAGAGCCAGCCAGCGGGCCAGCCAGCAACACCGGCCCCAGCGGCGCGCACCGTCGATCGCCTGCCCGCGCCCGAGCAGGAGCAGCACAGCCGCGCGATGCTGAAAGCGATGATTGCCGCCGCCAAGTCCGACGGCCATCTGGACGAGCGCGAGCGCGGACTGGTCGAGGCCGAGCTGAACCGGCTGGAAGCCGACCCCACGCTGCGCCATTGGTTCGAGGCCGAGCTGCGCCGTCCGCTGGACCCGGCCGAGGTGGCCCAGGCCGCCGCCACGCCCGAATTGGCCGCCGAGATGTATCTGGCCAGCCTGCTGGTGGTCGACGAGACCACGTTCATGGAGCGCGCCTACCTGGACGAGCTGGCCAAGCAGCTGAAGCTGCCGGCCGGCTTGAAGACCGAGCTGGAGGCGCAGGCGCTGGCGGCCTGAGCAGGCCTATCCCCTGGCGCTGAATTCCTCGAAGGCGGTGATCGCGCTGGCCGCATACATCAGCGAGGGGCCACCGCCCATATAGGTGGCGACGCCCAGGGTCTCGTCGAGCTCCTGGCGGGTCGCGCCCAGCTTGACCAGAGCCTGGGTGTGATAGCCAATGCAGGGATCGCAGCGCACCGCCACGCTCAAGGCCAGCGCGATCAGCTCCTTGGTTTTCTTGTCCAGTGTGCCCTCGCCCATGGCCGCACGACCCAGCTCGCCGAAGGCCTGCATCACGCCCGGCGTGCTCTGCCTCAACCCCGCCAGCTGCGTGGAGACATGCTGGGTCAGATGGCGGTAGCCATTTGCTGCGGTGGACATGATCAAGCTCCTCAGCGCTTGTTGTTGCTGCCGCTGCCGCTCTTCAGGGCACAGGTCGACAGGCCGAAAGGCAGATAGGCCGGACAGATCCGAACCAGGCCGGTGACCAGCGGCAGCAAGCCGATCCAGCCCCAGGGACCGATGGCGCCATAGAGCGTGGCGCCGATCAGAGCCAGCCCAAGAGTGATGCGCAGCACGCGATCGATGCCGCCGACATTGGTGTTCATCCATCTCTCCTTGCGGGGTCATGGGCACGACGCCCTCCCCTGTGGCTCACTGTGAGGCCGATGCGCAGGGCGCAGCTTGATACAGGACAGGAAACCAGCAGGCTTTATGCTGGCGGCCGACCTGATACCCAAGAAGGAAATGCCGTGTCACTGCAATGGTCGGACAACATCGACGAGCTGGACTGGGAAGAACTGGCGGCGCTGTACCGCGCCGCGCCGCTGGGCACGAAGAACGCCGCCGATCTGAAGACGGCGTTCAGCAACAGCCGCTATCGCTGCCTGGTGCGCGAGCAGGGCCGCCTGGTCGGCGCCGGTCGGGTGCTGGCCGACGGGGTCGACTGCGCCTATGTCTGCGATGTCGCGCTGCTGCCCAGCCATCAGGGCCTGGGGCTGGGGCGCGAGATCGTGCAGCGCCTGGTCCGGCTGTCCCAGGGCCACAAGAAGATCATCCTGTACTCGGTGCCGGGCAAGGAGCCCTTCTACCGCAAGCTGGGCTTTCGGCGCCTGCTGACCGCGATGGCCATCTTCGAGAACGAGGCCCAGGCGATCGCGCGCGGCCATCTGGCCGAGGACTGATCAGCTCAGCGCCACGACCAGCGGGAACTGCGCCCGCAGCTCGCCGCCGTCGGCGCCCTCGAAGGGCCGGGTCAGCGCCGCGCGGTCGCGGGCATCGCGCAGGCTGCGCCACAGGAAGTCGCGCTCATTGCCCGGATCGCCCTCGACATAGAGCTGGGTGGTCAGCAGCGTTCGCGCGCCGCGCTTGAGCTTCAGATGGATATGCGGCGTGCGCCCCTCGTAGGCCACTGGGCGCAACGTGCGGAAACGGTAGCGGCCCTCGGCATCGGTGGCGACACGGCCGAAGGCTTGGAAGGCCGGATCGGCGCGGCCGCCATCACGCGGGTGGCGGTAATGGCCGTCGGCATCGCACTGCCAGATCTCGACCAGGGCGCCGGTCAGTGGCCGCCCCGAGGTGTCGCGCACCTGGCCTTCGAGCCAGGCCGCCTGGCCGCGCGCATAGCGAGCCGCGCCCTGGCGCAATAGATCGAAGTCGGTATCGGCGGGCAGCTCGGTCGGGTAGAACGGCCCCTCGGTCTGGGCCGGGGTCGGGCGCAGCGGCTGGGCGCGCGCCAGGCCGGGCAGCAGCGAGAGCGCGGCCGGCAGGGCCAGGCGGCTCAGCGCGCGGCGGCGAGTGTCGCTAACGGGAGCTGATGACATGCGGCCCTCCTCAGTTGGAGACGATGGATCAGTCGATTCTGACCCAGCGCAGCTCCAGCACGCTATTGGGCCACTGCGCCGCCTGCACCTGGGGCCGCATCACCCAGCTGTGCTTGATGCGGTAGAGCGGAAGCAGGGGCAGATCGGCGCGCATCAGGTTCAGCGCCTCGCCGACCCGCTGGCGGCGCAGCGCCAGATCGGGCTCGGTGGCAATCGCGTCGATCAAGGCGTCCAGCCGGCTGTTGCTGTAGCGGCCGGCATTGAAGGCGCCGGCCGCCGGCCCGTGGCTGCGTACCAGCGAGTTCAGCACATTCCAGGCGTCGCCGCCGGGCGTCCAGCCATACTCGATCAGGCTGCCGGTGGCCTGGCTCAGCTTGGGAAAGAACAGGCTGCTGGGCGAGGCGATCAGGTTGGCCTTGATGCCCACCTTCTCCAGCATCGCGGTGATGGCCTGGCAGACCGCCTGGCGGTAGGAGACGTTGACGCAGTCCATGCTGGTCGAGAAGCCCTGCGGGTAGCCGGCCTCCTTCAGCAGCGCACGGGCCGCCACCGGGTCAGCCGCCGGGCGCCGCTCCAGCGCCGGCAGATAGCCATCGACCAAGCTGGAGACAGGGCTGCCGGTGGACACTGCCTGGCCGCGCAAGACCTGGCGTGCGATCAGGTCCATATCGATGGCCAGGTAGACGGCACGGCGCACCCGCAGGTCCTTGAAGGGATTGCGCCCCTTGATATTGCTGCCGGCCAGTTCCTCGCGGTGCTGGTCGAAGGCGAGGTACTGCGTGCCGATATCGGCGGTCTCCAGCAGCTTCAGCCCCTTGTCCTGGCGCAGCCGGGCCACATCCTGGAAGGGCGGATCGATGACGAAATCGACCTGGCCCGAGCGCAGCGCGGCCAGCCGCGTTGCGTCCGACTGGATCACCTGGTACTGGGCCTCGTCCAGATTGCCCTGGTGCGTGGCCCGACCCCACCAGGCCGGATGGGCGACCAGGGTGGTGCGCACATCGGCCTCGTACTGCTTGAGCATGAAGGGGCCGGTGCCCATCGCATGGCGGACCGCATGGGTCTCCTGCTTGGCGTTGTAGTCCTGCGGCTTCGTGACCTGGTGCTTCTCGCTCCAGGACTTGCTCATCATCGCGATCAGCCAGAGCTTCTCGGGCAGGATGGCGTCAGGATCGGACAGCAGCAGGTCGACCGTCAGCGCATCGAACTTGCGCGCGCCGCTCACGCCGCGCAGTTGGGCGGCGCGTTGAGACTGCGGCTGCAGCGCGCGCTCAATCGAGAACACCACATCGTCGGCCGTGAAGGCGCTGCCGTCATGGAACTTGACCCCGGGCCGCAGCTTGAAGCGCCAGGTCTTGGCATCGAGCGGCGCCCAGGACAGCGCCAGCGAGGGTTCGAGCCGGAACTGCTGATCGCGGTTGACCAGGCCCTCGTAGATCTGCGTCACCACCCGCGAGTGGTACTGCAGAGCCAGCGCATGCGGGTCCATGGTCTGCGGATCGAAGGCGCTGGCATAGCGCAGCACCTTGGGCTGGGCCGTGGCCGCAGCCGGCAGCAGCGCCAGGGCGGCCAGGCCGACGGCGGCCGCACATCGGATCGCATTGCATCGCATCGTCGACACCCCTGTTGTTGGCAGTGCCGCAGTATGCCGAGCGTCACCGGGCATCGGCAATGCGCGTTTGTCCGCGCGCAGGGTCAGCGCGCGGCGGTCTTCAGCGTCGCGCCACGCACCTCGAACTTGATCGCCTGCAAGACCTGACCCCGCGAGCCCAGCAGCTTCAGCTCGTGCCGGCCCGGCCAGGGCGCCCAGCTGAGGCGGGCGCCGCGCCCCAGGCGCTTGCCATCCAGCACCCAGACGCCGGGCTCGCCCTCGAAGCGGATCTTCTGCGCGGCCGGCGGGATGTCGGGGTCCAGCGCGTAGACCGCACCATCGCGCGGGTTGGCGATGCCGGCCATCTGCTGGGCATCTTGCTGGGCGCTGGCGCGCATGCGGGCCTGCTCGGTACCGATCACAAACCACTCCGGGCGAGCCGGCTCGGCACCGAGCTCAAACGCCACAGTCTGGCGCAGCAGGCTCGCCGGCGCAGCCGGTGCCTTCGAGGGCTGATCGCGGTGCAGCCAGGCCATCAGAGTCTGCCAGACGGGCGCGGCCCCGCTGATGCCGCTGACCCCGTGCATCGGCTCGCCGCCGGCATTGCCGACCCAGACGCCCACCGTGTAGCGCTCGCTGAAGCCGACGCACCAGTTGTCGCGCAGATCTTTGCTGGTGCCGGTCTTGACAGCAGCAAAGCCCCGCGTGGCCAGCTCGCTGTCCAGGCCGAAGCTCAGCGCCCGTGCGCTGTTGTCGGCCAGGATGTCGCCGATGATGAAGCTGCTGGCCGCATCGGCCACGCGGCGCTGCGGGCGGCCAGGCACCGGGCCCCAACGCCCGCCATTGGCCAGCGCGCGGTAGGCATTGGTCAAGGCCAGCAGGCTCACATCGGGGCTACCCAGGGCCAGCGAATCGCCGTAATAGCCGCCGCTCTCGGGCAGGGCCAGGCCCCAGCTGTTGAGGCGCTCGAACAAGGCGTCGGCGCCCAGCATCGCGCCCAGGCGCACGGCCGGCACGTTCAGGCTGTTGCCCAAGGCGGCGCGGGCGCTGACCCAGCCGCGAAAACTGCGGTCGTAGTTCTGCGGCAGATAAAGCCCATGGCCGGTGCTGAGCTGGGCCGGCGAGTCATCCAGCAGGCTCGCGGCGGTGATCAGGCGCTTCTCCAGCGCCAGCTGGTAGACAAAGGGCTTCAGGGTCGAGCCGGGCTGGCGCCGCGCCAGCACAAAGTCCAGCTCGGGCGCCGTCGACAGGCTGCCGCCGCTGGAGCCGACCCAGGCCAGCACCGCGCCGCTGGCGTTGTCCAGCACCAGCACCGCGCCGTCCTCGACATTGCGCCCGCCCAGCTCGGCGAGCTGGCGCTTCAGGGTCACGACAGCCAGGCGCTGCAGGCGGCCGTCCAGGCTGCTGCGCTGTGCGGCCGGGCCGTCGGCGCGCAAGACCTGGCGCGCGTAATGCGGCGCCAGTTGCTCGCCCAGCGGCATGCCGGCGCGGCGCTGCAGTGCGGCCGTCAGCTGTCCGTCGACACCGGCGCAGCTCAGGCCCTGCTCCTTCAGCACCGCGCAGGCGCGCTGGGCCACGACGACCGGCTTGGCGTTCGGCGCGCGCAGCAGGGACGCGGCGATCGCGCCCTCCTGCGCGTCGAGCCCGCCGGGCCGCTTGCCGAACAGGGTTTGCGACAGCGCCGCGATGCCGACCAGCTCGCCGCGAAACGGCGCGCTGTTCAGATAGGCCTCAAGGATCTGCGCCTTGCTCCAGCGCGCTTCCAGGCGCTTGGCGCTGAAGGCCTGGCCCAGCTTCTGCGTCGCACTGCGGCCCGCAGCCGGCCGGGCCAGGTCCGCATCCATCAGGCCGGCCAGCTGCATCGTCAAGGTCGAGGCGCCGCGCGTGCGCTCGTTCCACAGATTGCCCCAGGCGCTGGCGGCTACCGCGCCCCAGTCCACACCGCTGTGCTCGTAAAAGCGCCGGTCCTCGCTGAGCAGCAGGGCCTGCAACAGCGCCGGCGACATCTGCGCCAGCGGCACCCAGGGCAGCGCGCGCCGGTTCTTGTCCAGCCGCAGGCTCTGCAGCGGCTCGCCGTGACGATCCAGCAGCAGAGGGTCCGAGACCTTGTGCGCGCTGCGGAACTCGGCAAAGCTGGGCAAGGCCTGGGCCACCGAACCGCAGGACAGCAGGACTGCGAGCAGCCAGCTCGGCGTCAAGGCCCGACCTCCAGCGCGACATTGGGCAGCTCGCCAAAGCTGTCGGGCGCGTACATGGCTTCGACCCGGGTCGGCGGCAGCTGGAAGCGGCCGGCATTATTGAGCCTGACCGTGTACTCAATCACATGCTTGCCGCGCGGCAGAAACTCGTAATAGCCGCGCCAGGCCTCGAAGCCGCGCTCCTCATAAGCGGTCCAAGCTGTGCCTTCGCGCTTCTCGCCCTGGGCCGCGATGCCGGACTGTCCGCCCAGGCCCGAGCCGAGAATCGTCGCGCCGCCGGGCACCGGGTCGGACAGCACCACCCAGCTCATATCGGCCTGGGCCTCCAGCTCCAGCCGCACCCGCACAACATCACCCCGGCTCCATTGGCCCTTGGTCTTCTGCTCGATAGCCTGCAGCGAGCGGCTGACGCGGTAGCCCGAGTTCAGCGCCGCCTTCAAGGGAATCGCGGCCAAGCTTTGCACCGTCATCCAGGGCTTGCCGCTGCCCTGCTGCTCGACGTTCAGCGTGGCGGCCGGCTCCGCAGGCCAGGGCAGCAGCAGCGCCCCGCCCTCGGCACGCGCCGCCCAGTCCAGGCTCAGGCTCTTGCCACCCAGGCTGGCCACTGTCTTGCCGGAGGGTTTGCCTGCCTCGAAGCGTGCGGCGAATTTCTCCAGCGCCAGCACACCCCAGAGATTGGCCGTGGTCGTGGACCAGGCACCGCGCTGCTGGCGGCCCAGCGCGCCCTGCAGCAGGCGCGGCAGTTCCTCCTTCCAGCCCGGCTCATTGAGCACGGCCAGGATCAACCGCGCCGCATTACCGTCCGCGCTGTCCATCAGCCACCAGGCATCGCTCTCCTCGTTGCTGAACTTCAGCGTGCTGCCGGCATAGCTGAGGCGGCTGCGCAGCTGGGCCTGAGCCTCGGCCAGGCGCTTGTCGCGCTCAGGTGCGGCGCTGAGGCGCTGGTGAATCAGCAGCCAGTCGATCAGCGCGGCGGTCGGCCAAGTCGACACATTGCGCGCGTCCACCGTGGCCAGCATGCGCGCATTGGCCCGGCCATGACGCGACAAGGCCTCCAGCGCGGCCAGGCGGCGCAGCTCCAGATCCGGCTTGGGCGACCAGGTCTGGCGCGCGATACGGCCCTCGACGAAGGCGGTCAGCCCGTCCAGCATCGCCGTGCGCGCCGGCTCGGGCAAGACCTGACCCGCCTCATGACTGGCCGACAGCAGATAGGCCGTCAGCCGGTCGCTGCCGCGCGGCGCCGTGTCGGCACTGGGCGGGAAGTAGCTGGCCAGCCCCTCGGCGTCCAGATAGGTCGGCAGCCGCGCCATCAGCGCCTGCCACTGCTTGTCGTCCTGCAGGCCCAGGGCCTTGGAGCTCAGCTGCTCCAGGCAGGTATAGGGATAGCTCTCGAAGAAGCGCCTCAGGCCCGGCAGGGCGCCGGTCAGGCGTGGCTGCAGCGCGATATTGAGACCGCCTTGCTTGATGCCGGTCGCCGGCAAGGCATCGGCCGGCGCGGCCACCGGCAGGCTGAAGCGCCCCTCCAGCTGCGCCAGGCTGGCCTGCAACACCCGCACTGGCACGGCCGGCACCACCGCCTGGGTGAATTTCATGCGGTCGCGCGCGCCGGCCCCTGCACTCGCGCCCTGCTCTGCCACCTCGGCCTCCCAGCCCAGGCTGAAGGCGCCGGCGGGTACCGTGACCGCCCACTGCAGCTCGCGCGCGGCGCCGGCCGCGAGGGTCAGGTCTTGCGGCGGCAGGGCCAGCGGCGTGCGCGTGATGGCCTCGGCTCCGCTGTTGACCATGCCGCCCAAGCTGGCGCGCAGCTTCATCTCCCGACCGGTGGTGTTGCGCACCGTCAGCAGGGCCTGGAACTGATCACCCTCGCGCACCAGCGGCGGCAGGCCGGACAAGAGCTGCAGGTCCTGCGTGACCCGCACCGTCGCCGCGCCGCTGCCGAATTTCTGCGCGCCGGCATCGGCAACAGCCACCAGGCGGAAGCTGCTCAGCGAGTCGTTCAGCGGCACTTCGATCACGGCCTCGCCCTTGGCATCGAGCTGGACCCTGGGCTTCCACAGCAGCAAGGTGTCGAACAGCTCGCGCGTGCCACCGCGCCCGCCGCCGCCGCCGGCCGCCACGGCCTTGCGGCCATAGTGGCGCCGGCCGATGATCTCGCTCTGCGCACTGGCGGTTTCCACACCCCAGCTGCGCTGCTGCAGCATCGCGCTCAGCAGATCCCAGCTGCTGTTGGGGCGCAGCGCCAGCAGGCCTTCGTCCACCGCGGCAAATGCGATTTCAGTACCGGCCAGCGGCTTGCCGTCCTGGCTGACCTTGATGCGGGCCTGCACGGTCTGGCGCACGCCGTACTGCGGCTTGTCGGTCGTCACCGCGACCTGCAACTGGTGCTCGGCCAGGCCCACCTGCAGGCTGGCGACACCGAGCTTGAAGGCCGGCTTGGACAGATCGACCATGGCCGTGGGCGCCTGATAGTCGCGGCTGGCACGCCAGTCACGCCACCAGTCGCGCGGCGCCTTCCAGCCCCAGCTGAAGAAGGAGTACCAGGGCACATCGCGGATGCGGCCGCGCAGCGCCAGCACCGAGACATAGACGTTCGGCGCCCAGGCCTTGCTGATCTTGATCTCGACGGTCGGATCGTCGCCGCGCAGCTGCACGACCTGGGTGTCGAGAATGCCCTCGCGCTCGATGGCCACCAGGGCCGTGGCTTCGCGGAAGGGCATGCGCACCTGCAGGCGCGCGGTCTCACCGGGCGCGTAGGCGCGCTTCTCGGGCAGCACATCGATGCGGTCGTCATTGTCTTGCGCAAACCAGAGCTCGCCCTGGCCGGTGATCCAGACGCCGGTGGCGGCCTGGGCGGAGCGGCCGTCACCGTCCTTGGCGGCAGCGATCAGATCGATCTGGCCGGCCGTATCCAGTGTGGCCTCGCACTGCAGCAGGCCCTTGGCATCGCTGGTGCCGCTGCAGACCTCGCCCAGGTCCTTCACCTCATTGCGGTTGTCATAGGCATAGAAGCCGCCGACCATGCGCTTGCGGCTGCTGATGGTCTGCGTCAGGCGTGCGCGCACCGCGATCTTCTGGCCGGCGACGGGCTTGCCGGCCGTGTCGAGCGCGAGCACCTTGAAGCTCACCTTGCCGCGGTTGCTGGCCCAGGAGCTCGCCTTCAGGCCCAGCACCAGCTTGGACGGCCACAGCGGCAGCAACTGGGCGGCGGTCTGCAGCTCGCCGTTGGGGTCGTTGAAGCTCACTTCGGTCAGCAGCTCGCTGGGCTGCTCCAGCTTGGGCAGGGCCTTCAGCACGATGCTGGCGGCGCCCTGACGGTCGGTCGTGAAGGCCAGCTTGTCGGCCACCAGCTTGGCACCGCGCTGGGCCGAGGCTTCGGCGTCCTCGTCAGCATCGGGTTGCGAGGGCTCGCCGGGCGGCTGGAAGTTAAAGTCTTCATAGCCCGCGAAAGCGACGCCGCGCGGCCTCAGCATCGCGCTCACGCGCAGCGGCGTGGCCGCCACGCCGCCGCCCGAGAGATAGTTCAGCTGCGCGCCGATCTGCAGCTCCGCAGGCGCCACCAGAACACCTTTCGGCGCGGACAGACGCGCCTCGACCAAGGGCACGCGGAACTCCTCGACGCGGAAGTCCCCGGCCGGCCAGCTGCGCCGCTGGCTGCTGTCCGCGCCCTCGCGCTCCAGCTCCAGCCGGTAGACGCCCAGCTTGGCGGCGGGCGGGATGTTCCAGCTGGAGGCCGCGCTGCGGCTGCCCTCCCATTGCAGCGGCTGGACGAACTCCTGGCCGCTGCCTTCGTGCGTGATCTTCAGGCGGTTGGGCAGTTGCTCGGGCTTGGCCAGGCTCAGACCCAGCCCGGTCTCGATGCGGAAGAAATGCTTCATCGACACGGTTTCGCCGGCGCGCAGCAGGCTGCGGTCCAGCACCGTGTGGGCACGGGCATCGGCCGCAGCGCCGCGCGCCGTCGGCACATTGAAGCGCCAGGACTCGATGCCACGGTTCCAGTTGCTGAACACAAAAGCCATGTCCTCGGCCTTGCGGGCCGTGACAAAGAAGCCATATTCACCCTCGCAGCGCTGCCCGCGCGGCATCTCCAGCGCCTGCGGCACGGTGGCCAGGCCTTGCTCATCGGTCTTGCCCGCCCACAAGCGCTGGCCACGGCAGTCGTTCACAGCCACCTCGGCGCCCGCGACCGGGCGGCCGCGGTCCAGGCTGGTGACCCAGACCAGGCTGTTCTCGCGGCCCCACTTGAAATGCACGCCCAGATTGGTCACCAGCACGCCGGTGCGCACATACATGGGCGCGGCCTTGTCCAGCAAGGCCCGGCCCAGGCGCGGCGAGCTCAGCTCCACCAGGTGGTAGCCGGCCGTGCTGATCGGCAGCGCGATCACCTCGAAAGGACGCTCGCCCTTGCCCTGCGCCAGCACCGGCAGATCCAGACGCTGGGCGCTGGCATCCTTGTCCAGCATCGCGACCTCGCGAGTAGCGACATAGCGATCAACCTTGCGGCTGATGGTCTGGCCCCGGCTATTGGTCTCGCTGTGCGTCTCGGTCCATTGCGAGGACGGCAGGCCCAGCTCGCGCGCCGGCAGCTGGGTCTCGTGCCAACGCTTGACACGCAAATAAGCGGCCAGCACCTCGGCATCGCTGGTGAAGCGCTTGATGCGGACCTGGCCCGTCGTTGGTGCGGGCGTCTGCCCGGGGGCCAGGTCTTGCTGCACATGGCGCATCGTGATCGGCAGCAGCGCCGGCCCCTCGGCCTCGCGTTCGATCACACCAAAGGGCGCGGCCGCGAACTTGGCGATCGGCGGCGCGCCGCCAGTGGCGACCTTGAGCGGAAAGCTGGCCGCATTGCTGAGGCTGCGGCCGCTGGCGTCCTTCAGTCCGGCGGGCAACTCCAGTGTGAAGCTGGCGTTCTCGGCCAGCGGGGTCGGGAACCGGACCTCGCTGGTCTCGGGCGATTTGTCGTCCTTGTCGGGCTGCGGCGCAATGGCCGCACCGCTGGCGGGCTTGAGCCGGGCCTGCATCGCCAGCGCGCGCGGCACCGGCTCGGAGAAGCGCAGCGACAGCGGCCGAATCGGCAGGCAGGGTGCACCGGCACGCTCGCGCTCGCAGCTGAACTCGGCCGTCAGCGGCTCGCGCACCCGGTAGTCGAAACGTTGCTCGGCACGGGTCAGCAGCTGCGGGTTCAGCGCCGAGGCAATACCTGGCCCCCAGACCAGTTGCACCTTGGCGCCGGGCGGCAGCGGTCGCTGGCAGGCCAGCAGCAGCCAGCGCTCCGCTGCCTTGGCAGCGATGCGTCTAGCCTTGAGCAAGGCCTCGCGCGGCGCGCCGCCGACGACCTTGACCGGCAGGCGCTCGCCGATGCCCTCGGCCTCGCACCAGGCCTGGCGATTCACGCTGGCCTCGGTGACCGGGCCGGTGAGTTGCAGCAGAAAGTGCTGCTCTTCCTCGATCTGGCTGCCGCTCCAGGGCTCGGTCTGCACGATACTGGGCGCGCCGGTGTTGAAGCCGAACTCGCGCGGGCCGCTCAGCTCGCCGCTGAGCGTTTTGAACTCGGCGCGCAGCTGGATCTTGCAGCGCGCGCCTGCCGGCAGCGGCTCGTTCAGGTCGAACAACCACTCGCTGGCGCTGGACCAGCGGCCGCTGCCAGGCAAGGCGGCCAGGCCTTCGCAGACCAGCCGTGCCGGATCCGGCAAACGCGGATCGCCCTGCTGGACCACAGCCTCCGAGAACTTCAGCCGCAGCTGACGGGCCTGGGCCACCTCACCCTGCGGACTGACCGCCGTGACGCTGGCGGCCTCGGCCGCCATCGATACAAGCGTCAACAGGCCCAGCGCCAGCCACGGCTTCAACACAATGCGATTCATCTGCCCTCCCAGGCCATGCAATTCAAGCAATTGCACGGGAGTCTAGGACAGGCGATGTTGCCAAGGCGTGCTATTTGCTGAGCTTGCCCTGCACGCCGTCGACAAACCAGTTCATCGTCGCGATGGCTGGGTCGCTCATCGCCCCGCTGGCCTGGCGGACCTGGCCTTCGTTGTCGCCCAGCCTGCCCGAGAATGGCTGAAAGCGGCCTTGCACGATGTCGTGGCGGCGCTGCTCCAGCAGCGCCCGCGTGCGCTTGTCGACCGAGGGATGGACGGCTGTGAGTTGCACCATGCCGTCCTTGAGACCGCCCCAGACCGGTTGCGGCTGCCAGCGGCCGGCCCCGACCGCCTGGGTGACCCGGGTGTAGTAGCCACCCCAATGATGGGTCACGGCCGCCAGCTGCGCGGTCGGTGCGAAGCGGCGCATATCGCTGGTGTAGGCGATCAGCTTGACGCCCTTCTCCTCGGCCGCCTGGGGCACGGCGGGCGAACCGCTGTGGTTGGTCAGCACATCGGCGCCCTGGTTGATCAGCGTCAGCGCGGCCTCGCGTTCACGCGGTGGGTCGTACCAGGCGTTCAGCCAGATCACCACGACCCGCGCTTTCGGATTGACGGCCCGCATGCCCAGGGTGAAGGCATTGATACCCTGCACAACCTCGGGCAGGGGAAAGCCAGCCACATAGCCCGCCACACCGCTGCGGCTGCTCTTGCCCGCCAGCAGGCCGGCGAGATAGCGGCCTTCATAAAACCGCGCGTTGTAGGTGTTGAGATTGGCGGCCGTCTTGTAGCCGCCCGCATGCTCGATCTTCAGCGCCGGGAAGTCCGCCGCGACACGCAGCGCCGGCTCCAGATAGCCGAAGCTGGTCGCGAAAATCAGCGTATGGCCCTGGCTGGCGAGATCGCGCATCACGCGCTCGGCGTCGGCGCCCTCGGCCACGCCTTCGACGGCCGTGGTCTTGATTCCCAAGTCCTTCTCGAGCGCGCGGCGTCCCTGCTCATGCTGATAGGTCCAACCAGCATCGCCGATGGGGCTGACGTAGACAAAGCCTACTTTTGGCGCATCGGCCGCCGCGCCGGGCACAGCCAGCAGCGGGACAAGCGCGAACAAGGTACAGGGCAAGGCCGTGGCTAGCCTGCGTATTTTAGAAGTGACGCTCTTCATCATGGCTCCAGTGGTGAGTGGCCAGGGCAAGGCCTGACCGGCCACCATTGTCGTCGCTGGGGCGGACAAAACCGAGGCGCGGGGCCGCATACTTGCGGCCAGCAAACCGGCCACAGCAGCACAGGATTGACTCGACGTGGAATCGCCCCTGCCCACCTATACCCGTCACGGCGAACAAGACCTGACCCTCGATGTGGACTGGCTTCATTGCGAGTCGATCGCCGAGCGCAGCCGGCTGCACGACTGGGAGATCCGGCCGCATCGGCATGAATCACTGTTCCAGCTGTTCTGGATAGAGCAAGGCGGCTGCGAGCTGAGTCTGGACGGTGTGGAGCGCAGCATCCAGGGACCCTGCATCTTCATTCTGCCGCCCCGTACCGTGCACGGATTCCGCTTCGAGCCAACTGTGCAGGGCCTGGTGATCACGGTGCTGGACCAGCACACCAACAAGCTGCTGAGCGCGGAACCGCGCTTGGAGAAGCTGCTGCGCAGGGCCGATGTTCTGAGCCTGACGGCCGCAGCGGCTGCCCCACTGGCCCGCACAGCGAGACATCTGCGCGAAGAGTTCCTGGGCACGGCGGCCTGGCGTTCGCTGGGCATCGACCTGGCCTTGATGCAGTTGCTGCTGCAGTGCGGACGCCTGCTCGCGCAGCACCAGCTGCCCGATTCGCGCCGACCCGCCGGGCGTGCACTGGAGCATGTGCAGCGCTTTCGCGCCCTGATCGAGCAGCAGTTCCGGCAGCAGCCCGCGCTCGGCAGCTGCGCGGCCCTGCTGGGCATCAGTGCCACGCAGCTCAACAGGGTCTGCCAGCAGGTGCTGGCTTGTTCGGCCTCACGCCTGATGCAGGGCCGCGTGCTGCTGGAGGCGCAGCGCGAACTGGCCTACACCAGCATGAGCGTCAAGCAGATCGCTCACGGCCTGGGTTTTGCCGATGCGGCCTACTTCACCCGCTTCTATCAGCGGCAGACCGGTGTGTCGCCCACCGAATGGCGGCAGCGGGCCACGCACAGGCCGACGCAGCTCAAGACGCCAAACCGAACGCGCGATCGAGCTCGCCCATCCAGCGCCGCCGCAGCGCCTCGTCGATAAAGCTCGCTTCGAAACTGTTGCGGATCAGCTGATAAGCATGATGGACACCCAGCTGCGGCAGGGCCTCAAAGGTCTGCAGCAGGTTGTCATTCAGATACCCGCCGAAATAGGCCGGATCATCGGAGTTGATGGTCACGCACAGGCCAGCGTCGAGCAAGGCCGGCAGATTGTGATCAGCCAGGCTGTCGAACACTCGCAGCTTCACATTGGACAAGGGGCAGACCGTCAAGGGCACGCGCTCATGGGCCAGATAGCTCATCAGCTCTGCGTCCTCGGCGGCGCGCACGCCATGGTCCAGACGCTCCGCGTCCAGATCCCGCAAAGCGCTCCAGATATAGGATGGCGGTCCCTCTTCACCGGCGTGAGCGACGCGACGCAGCCCTAACTCGCCGGCTTGCTGAAACACGCGAATGAACTTGTCCGGTGGGTTGTCACGTTCGCTGCTGTCCAGCCCGACACCGCTGATCAGCTCACGGTAGGGCAGCGCCTGGCGCAGGGTCGCGAGCGCATCGGCTTCGCTGAGGTGGCGCAGGAAGCAGAGTATCCATTGCACATTGATCCCGAGTTCCTGACCCGCTTTCACGCCGGCACGATGCAGCCCTTGCATCAAATCCTGCATGCTGACGCCACGCGATGTATGGGTCTGAGGATCGAAGAACAGCTCGGCGTGAACGATGTTGTCGGCTGCTGCGCGTTCGAAATAGGCCCAGGCCATGTCGAAGAAATCGGCCTCGGTCAGCAGCACCGCAGCGCCAGCGTAGTAGATGTCGAGAAAACTTTGCAGATCCTCGAACCGGTAGGCCGCCCGCAAGGCCTCGACACTACCATGGCGCAGGGCGATGCCATTGCGCTGCGCCAGCTTGAACATCAAATCGGGCTCCAGCGAGCCCTCGATATGCATGTGCAGCTCGGCTTTGGGCGCACGCCGCAGCACATCGAGCAAGTCCGCGCGTGAGAGGGCCGGGAAATCCAATGCGCTCATGATTCGCACCTCTCGGACTTGGTTGATGTCGACAGCACGAATATAGCGCGCCGACGAGCCCCCAAAGCAAAAACCCCCGCCTCTTGCGAGGCGGGGGTTTCTGGGGATATTAGCCTGACGATGACCTACTTTCACACGGGAATCCGCACTATCATCGGCGCTGAGTCATTT
>SCOI01000011.1 GCA_005503085.1 Burkholderiales bacterium C2
GCTCCAGCACCATGCGCACGGCACGCTCACGTACCTCAGGGGAAAACTTCGGGGACTTCTTCATGGCTCCATTCTCTACAGTTGAAGCCTCCTCGAAACCCGGGGCGATTCAAACCCGTTGGGATGCTCCGTTCAACATGGCCTCCATGTGGGTTGAGATGTCGCGCTTGAAAGAACTGCTCAAATAATCGGTGCTGGAGCACGGCCAAACGGCCTGCGTGAATTAAAACGATTGCGACGGGGCATTACGGAGCAGTTCCGTAATGCCCCGTAACGGTTTTCATCGATTCCATCGCTATGGCAAAAATATCCTTTAAGAACAATGGCTTACAAGCCAAAAACCTCTGTTGGCAGACTTAGGCTGGGAATCGCCGCTGCATTGCCAAAGTTGACCGGTACGAGTCCGCAGCGGGCAGCTCAAGTTGTTGATTTCAAAGCATTGCCGTTGTCACACCAGACTTTTTCCAACAGCAACCGTATTCGCCCGGCTGGCGGCTGCGGGCCGGGTCACAATGCCGACCATGAGCAGTAACTATCCCGTACCGAATCCCGACCAACGATTCATCGACAAGCAGATGGCCGGCGTCATCGAGGCCATCATGACCCACAGCTACAGCCTGGCCAACAAGGGCTTCATTCCATCCGAGCAGCAGGTCGGCGCCTATATCGCCAGCCTGGACGAGGACACCGTGCTGCAGAAGATCCGCAAACACCCTGGCGCGGCCTCGACGCGCGCGCTGCTGGCGGATGACGCGGAACTGCTGCGTTGGGCCAAGCTCGTCGGGCAGGACAAAAAACAGTCCTGAGTCGCCAGCCTGCCCTGGGCTTCAGCGTGGCTTGCGAAACGGATCCATATCGATGCCGTGCTTGCGTATCAACTCGAAGAACGCGCGCCGGTGCTTGCCGGCGTGCCGCGCAGCCTGGGTGATATTGCCCTGGCAATGCAGCAGCAGGCGTTCGATGTAGTCGCGCTCGAAGCGCTCGACCATGCGGGCCTTGGCGCCCTGGAAATTCGCTTGCAGCTCCGGTAAAGGCTGGGCATCGATGTCCAGATCCTCGGCCAGCAGCTGCGGCCCGCCGAGCAGCACCGCGCGTTCGATCACATGCTGGAGCTCGCGCACATTGCCGGGCCAGTCGTACTGCAGCAGCTTGCTGAGCGCCTGCGGCGTCAGCTGCGGCAGGCTGCGCTGCTGGCGCCGCGCATAGTGCTGCAGAAAATGCTGGGCCAGCAGCACCACATCCGGCCGCCGCTCGCGCAGCGGCGCCAGACTCAGCGACAGCACATTGAGCCGGTAGTAGAGATCCTGCCGGAACAGGCCCTGGCGCGCCTGCTGGGCCAGATCACGATTGCTGGCGGCGATGATGCGGATATCGGCATGGCGCAGGCTGTTGGAGCCCACCGGCCGGTACTCGCGCTCCTGCAGCAGACGCAGCAGCTTGGTCTGGGCGGCCAGCGGCAGGCAGTCGACATCGTCGAGAAACAGGCTGCCACCGGCGGCCTCCTCGACCAGGCCGGCGCGCGCCGCATGGGCCGTCGTGTAGGCGCCGCGCGTGTGGCCGAACAGCTCGCTCTCGATCAGCTCGGTCGGAATCGCGCCGCAGTTGATCGGCACCCAGGGCTTGGCGGCACGCGGCGACAGATAGTGCAAGGCCTGGGCAAACACCTCCTTGCCGGTGCCTGTTTCGCCGAGTATCAGCACGCCGGCATCGCAGCCCGCCAGGGTCGGCAGCTTGTTCAGCAACTCGGTGAAGGCCGGGCTGCCACCCACCATGTGCTTGAGCCGCGGGTCGGGCCGCGCGGCGGCGGTCTCGCCAATGGCGCTGCGCTGCGTGCGGCCCAGCATATGGCGCACCCGCGCGCGCAATTCGGCATCGCTGACCGGCAGGAACAGCAGATCGGTGGCCCCGGCCGACAGCAGGGTTTCGAGCCTTTCATGCACGCCGGCCTCGCCGACCGCCAGCACCGCACAGCCCGGTGACTGGCGCCGCACCTGGGCACAGGCCCGGCCGCAGGCGGAGAAACTCTCGCTGTCCACCAGCAGCACCATCAGATCCAAGCCGCTCGCGTCGGCGCCGTCCGGCCGCGCGATCACGCACTCGTCGCCCTCCAGCAAGGCCTGGCGCAGCCGCCGCTGCAGCATCGCGGCGCCGGGCTGGGCCGACTCCGCCGTGATCAGCTCGATGCGCAAGGCAGTCTCCCTGGGTTCTTGCTGCGGCCCAATGTAGTCCGGATGGGCGGATGCTCTATCCCGCAGCATAGGGGTGCGATCCCCCTAGACCGGCAATGTCAGCCCAGCACCAGCCAGGTGATGTGCAGCCGCCCCGGTGCCATCTTGCCAAGCTCGCTCTGCAGATACTGCTTGGTGGTGGCGCCCGGGGGCTGGCTGCAGATCACGATGTAGCGGATCCTGGCCCGGGGCCATTTGTTCAGTGCGATGAACAGGGTCTGCGGGATCTGGATGATCTTGTGCTGGCCGGTGGGCTGGCGCGCGCCCCGGCTGTTGGTGGCAAACCAGCTGGCGTTCAAAGTGGCCTCGATCAGGGTCACCTCGGTCTGGTCCGCATCGGCGCGCACCGGGTCGGTGAAGATGGCCTCGGGCTTGTTCCTGACCTTGGGGTCGGCCGGATGGTGGATCATCTGCTGGCTGCTCGGGCTCAGGCCTTGGCGGGCCAGATTGGGCGCGATCACCTCGTCGACATGGGGCATCGCGACCTTGCTCTCCCAGAGCCGCCAGCTGGCGTTGGCATCCTTGCGCTGCTGCGCAGTCAGGCGCGGCGGGCCTACGGCGATCGTGAAGTCCTCGCCAAACTCCAGCAGCTCGCTGGCCGGGCTGAAGCCGCCCACCACCTTGTATGCGCCCTGTCCCGTCGGCTGCAGCTCCAGCGAACCCCAGCGGTACAGGCGCTTGAGCGCGGCCACGCTTTTGCGGATCAGGCTCAGCGGGGCCTTCATGCCGACCAGCAGGCTCAGCGCCTGACGGGTGCGGCGCCGTGCGGCCTCGCGCCGCGCCTGTTCCTTGTCATTGGTCTGGGTCTTTTTCGGCCGCTCGACGCTGGGCTTGCGGTGTGTCGCCTGGGGCCGGTGCCGGCCGCGGTTCAGGCGGGCCCTCAGCTGGCGGGCGATGCCCTTGATCTTGCCGCCTATCTTCAGGATGGCCTTGCCCAGGCGCAGCAACAGCCAGTTGGAGACGAAGTCGATCACGACGATGGCGGCCGCCGCCACCAGCTGCGCAAACTGCGGGCCGGCGCCGCCGCCCTTGACCGCCTTCAGAAAAGCGATCGCCCGGCCTACCGCGCCCAGCATCGCCGAGACCGAGCCCCAGGCCGCCTGCAGCCCCTCGATCACCGCGATCACCGCGCCGGCCGCCGGGATGATCATCGCGACCAGCTTCTCGATCAGCAGCTGGATCAACGCCGGCGGTAGCACCGCCTTGATCGCCGACCAGGCCATCGCGCCGATCTGCTGCAGGCCCAGACCGCCCTGCTTCAGCAGCGCCCAGATCGCCGGGCCGACGCCCAGCACCGTCTGCAGCTTGCCCTCCCACCACTGGCGTATCGCCGTCGCCATCGCCCCGGCCAGGTGCTGGCGCACGCCCTCGCGCGCGGCCGCGCCCAGCTTGGCAATCCAGCCGCCCGGGTTGGGCGCCACATCCTCGACCAATGTCTTCAGCACGCCCAGCGCCTGGGCCGCCTTGTCGGCTGCCTTCAGCGCGCCGACCGTGACGGCCCTGGCCTGGTCAATCGCCGCGTTGACCAGCTTGCCGCCGGTCTCCAGCGCGAACTCGGCCACCGCCGCAGCGCCATCGACCACCCGGTTGACCGCACGCTTGGCACCGTCGGCGATCGCATTGCTCTTGCTGATGCCCCAGTCCACGCCCGCGCTGATCGCCCCCTGCACCGCCTCGCGGGCGGCCGGGAAACTGGCCAGCAAGACATTGGCGGCGGCGGCCAGGGCCGTGCCCGCTGCGGCGATCAGGCCGCTGATGCGCTCACGCGCGGCGTCGATCTTCTGGGCCGCATAGTGCTTGAAGCGCTCGGCCGTCGCGCGGATGAAGGCCTTGCCGGCCTCGACCTTGTCGCTGATCCATTGCTTGACGCCGTCAAACCAGGCGCCGACCGCATCGCCGAGCCGGCCGAAGAAGCCCTTTTCCTCGCTGGCGGCCTGCGCCTCGCGCTTCTTGGTGGCCACGGCGGTCTCGACCTCGGCCTGTTTGTCGCGGGTCTGCTGCTCGCCCTGCTCGATCTGCGCGGCCGCCTCCTGCTCTCCCCGGCTCTTCACCTCGGCCACCTGGGTGTCGGCGCGGCCCAGGATGTCGACCTGGCCCCGCGCCAGCCGGCCCAGCGCCGCCTGCTGCTGGGCCGTGTAGCGAGCGCGGGCGGCCTGGGCATCAGCACGTACCTTGGTGCGCGCGGCCTGCTGCTCGGCCGCCGCCTGCGATGTCAGCGCGCCGATCTGGGACTGCGCCGCCTGATTCGAGGCCGCGATCTGGGCCTGAGCCGCCAGGGTCGCCGCGCTCACCCTGGCCGCCGCCACCGCCAGCGCGACACGCACTTCGGCCCCCCTGAGCTGCTCGGCCAGGATGGCCTGGGCCAGCGCGCCGGCCTTGCCAGGCGCGGCCTTGCCCGATGCCGCACCGGCGGGGCGCAGCACGCGCGCCTTGATGCGGGTCTGGCCCACCGTGGGCCGCACATGCTGCTCGCCCAGCGGGCGGGCCACCGCAGCCACCTCGCGCTCGTGCGCTGCAGCGACGGCCTGCTCGGCGCGCAACTGTTGCTGGCCCAGCAGGGCCGGATCGGCCGCGCCGCTGAGCTGCAGCTGTGGCGCAGGCCCGAGCGAGACCTGCTGCAGACCCGGATCGCTGCCCGGCAAGGCCGACAGTGCGCCGCCGAGCCTGGCCTTGTCGGCCGCGCTGGGCTCGGCGGCGGGCCTGGCGATCTGCGGCGTCGCCACCCGGTCGGCGGCATTGCCGGCAGCGGGCGACGTCGATGCCGGCTCGGTCTTCGCAGAGCTTGGGTCCGAAGCCTTGCCAGCCAGCGTGACTGCCACAGGGGCGACGGGGGCTGCGCTCTTCGCGCCCGCAGGCCGAGCCGCTGCCGGCTCACCCACCGTCACCTCGGGCAGGCCCGCCTGGGCCGCCTGGGCATGGGCCGCGGTCTCGCTGGCCGCCGCACCCTGCACACCGCCCAGAGCGGCGTCCACCTGGGCCGGCGTCGCTGCGCAGAGCGCGGCCAGACCCTGCGCCGGCGGCAGGCCGGAGACATCGGGCGCGGCCGATTCGGGCGGAGCCTCGCCGCCCCCAGCCACCTCGCCGCCCGCCACTGCACCCTGCTGCGCCGGCAGGGTCTCGCCGAGCGAGGCCAGGGCCGCATCGCGCCCGTCCAGTTCGACGGCCGCTGCGGCGCCCTGCCCGGTCTCCTGTTCCTCGCTGCGCTGCTGCGCTTCAAACGCCGGCTCGGCATGACCGGTCCGGACATCGGTCGCCGCCATCTCCGAAGCGGGCGCAGCGCCCTCCTCGACCGCCGGCTCGATGCCGCCCTCCTCGCTCGCCTGCAAATCCGCCGCCTGGGCTGTTGCCGCAGGCGTCGTGGCAGGCGTCGTGGCAGGCGTTGTGGCCGGGGCTGCCGGTGCCCGGCCTGCGGATGCAGTGGCCGCGCCTGCCGCCACCGGCAGTTGCGGCCGCAAGACCGGCACAGCCGGCAGCGGCCTGGCCTCGACCGGCCTCGCCGCCTGCTCTGCCGATAGCTCCGCCGGTTTCTCTGCCGGTTCATCGGCGGCCGGCTCGGGCCTGCGGGCCGGGCTCTGATGGGGCTTGGGCTGGAGATAGCTCGGCAGGCGGCTGAGCGGCTTGGCGGCGGCGGGCGTCGTGACCGCGTTCACTCTCGCTGCGGTACGCAAGACCGGCTGATCGGGCCGCAGCGCCCCGGCAGGCAGACGCTTGCGCCTGTCCCTGGCCACCGGGCTCAGCGTGGCCTGCATGGCGCTAGCCGCTCAGGCCATCGGGCAGGCGCTGGCCAAGCTTGCGGTACTCCAGCAGCAGGGCCTCGTGCAGATCCGCGTCGCTGACGGGCCCGGGCGCGCCCTCCACCTCGGCACGTTGGCGCGCCAGCAAGGCGGCGCTCAGCACGGCATTGCGGATATGTCCGCCGGGCAGGTCGACCAGCGCCGCCACCCGGTTCAGCCGGGCCGGGTCCAGCGCCGGCGTCGTGCCCAGATGCAGGGCCCAGAGCGCACGCCGCTCGCCGACATCGGGCAGCGCAAACTCGACGATGGCATCGAGCCGGCGCATGAAGGCCTCGTCGAAGCGCGCCTTGCTGTTCGAGGTCAGCAAGGCCACGCCGTGATAGCTCTCGAGCCGCTGCAGCAGATAGTTGGTCTGCATATTGGCGTAGCGGTCATTGGCCTGCTTGACATCGGTGCGGGCGCCGAACAGCGAGTCGGCCTCATCGAACAGCAGCAAGGCATCGAGCTGCTCGGCACGCGCCAGCAGCTGGGCCAGGTTCTTCTCGGTCTCGCCGATGTATTTGCTGACCACGGCCGCCAGATCCACCCGCAGCAGCGGGCGCGCCAGCCGGTCGGCCAGCCATTGCGCGGCCAGGGTCTTGCCGGTGCCCGAGGCACCGATGAACAGCGCTTTGACGCCGGCGCCGAGCCGCCCCTTGAGCAGTGGACCCAGGCGGGCGCCGAGATCGGCGCGGGCGCGGCAGCGCGTCAGCAGCAGCTCCAGCTGATGGCGCAGCGCCGGCGGGCCGACCCAGGCCTCGGCCGGGATGTGATCGCTCGAGACCTGGGCCCAGGCGGACAGCTCACGCGCGCCGGCACGCAGCTCCTGCTCGAGCGCTGCTGCGGGCGGCAGCTCACGCGCCGCCGCACGGGCCAGCGCCGCCAGGCTGCAGCGCGAGCCGCTGACCGCTGTGCTCAGCGCCGTACCGAGTGCCGCGCCGGCCGGCTCGCGACGCAGGCCGGCCCACAGGCGCTGCCTGTCCTCGGCGCCGGCCGGGCCCAGCTCGAACTCCTGCACAGGCAGCGCCGCCGTGTCGACGCTGACATCCGGCCCGGCCAGCACGATCTGCAGACCGGGCCAGCCGGGCAGCGGCGGCAGCGGCCAGCGCTGGCCCGGCGCGATCTCGGGCTGCCACAGCGGCAAGGCGCCGGCCAGCAGCAAGGCCGGCACCAGCCCGTGCTGCTGCGCGGCCAAGACCTCGTCCTCGGCCTCTGGCAGGCGCAGCAGCGTCTGGGCGCGCCGGCGACCGAGGCCGGCGGCAAAGGCCTGCAACTCCTCGCGGTCACGTCCGCGCAGCAGCAGCACGCCGGTCCGGCGGCCGGCCAGTTCCTCGATGGCCACGTCCCAAGCCTGCGGCAAGGGCCAGACCACGGCAGCCAGCGACGGCAGGCTCACCGCCCCCAGGCGCAGCGCAGGCACGTGGGCCGGCCCGGCAAGAATCAGGCCCAGCAGATCCGGCGCCAGACGCAGGGGGCGGGCATGCAGCAGGGCCTGCTCATCGTCCAGCCGCAGCAGCCCGGTGGACAGCGCCGGCCCCTGCAGCAGTTCGCCCAGCGCCCGGTGCGGTGCCAGCCCCAGCTGGGGCGCCAGCGCCTGCAGCAGGCCCAGGCTCGGCCGGGCACCGGCGCCGTGAGCGGGGCTGGACTGCAAGGCCGCCAGCGCGGCCGCGATACCGGCGTCGAGCTCCACCCACCAGGCCAGCGCCAGGGCCACCCGCTCGATGGGGGTCAGCGCCAGCGCATCGCCCAGGCTTTGCAGCGGCGCAGCGCCGGGATCGGGATCTGCATCGTCATCGCGATCGACCAGGCGCCGGAAATCCGGATGATCTTGCGCCGCTGCCGGCACGAGGGCCGCCAAGGCCAGCCGCAGAGACTCGCGCACAGACGCCTGCGCAGGCGGCGTCGCCCGCCTATCCATGGCCGGACTCCGGCGGCAGCAGCTCGGCGCCGAGGAAATGAAAGGCGACGATGCGGCCGAACCAGGGCAGCCAGCCGGGATCGCTGTCCAGACCAAGTCGGCGCAGCCGCAGATCGACGCTGTCCAGCGCAAAGATCACATCGATATGGGTGGGGCTGGCGCCCACCCAGGCCGGCCGCTGCAGCAGCTCGGCCAGGTCCATCCGCGCATGGCCGCGCAGCGCGCGGCGCAGGCGCAGGGTCCAGAGACGGGTCAGCCGTGGATGGCTGCCGGCATGACGAGTGTCGAACAGCGCCCGCTGTGCATCCCTTTGCCCATCCGGCTCGCAAGCACCTAGCAGGCTCAGAAACAGCGCATCGACACAGCCCGGCGCCGCCGGCGCCTGCCGCTCATAGCCCAGGGTCTGCAGCAGGTTCAGCAACAGCAGCAGGCCACCCTGGGCGGTGAATGAAGCCTCGGCCAGCCAGGGCAAGGCGGCGCCCTGGTGCCTGCGCGCGTCTGGCACTGCGGGCGCAAGAGGGGGTGTGGAGAGCCGCCTTGGCGTCGTGCCGTCCGTCTTCATTGGCGGCTCGGGACGCTGAGCCTCGCGTTCTTGCGCTGACAAGGGCGCCGCGATGCCGCCGGCCCTGTCGCTCGCCGAGCACAGCGCGCCTGCGGGGCCGGCCTCGGTGGCGGCGGGCCGGGCGGCGCCGCTCGGTAGCGCGGCGGCGATCTGCTCGGTCGGCGGTTCGGGCCAGGCTTGACGCAAGCGCTGCAGCCACGGCGGCCAGCGCCGGCGGCTCGCTGGCGTCACCCTAGGCCCGAGCCTGGCGCTGCCGTCCTGCGTTTCGACGCGAGCCGCTGCCGCTGCAGTCAGCGTACGGTCGACAGCGCTCAGCAGGCGCTCGGCCAGCGCCGGCGTCAGCTGCGAATCCAGGCGCAGCAGGGCCGCGTCCGTCCAGCGGCGCAGGGCCTGCACCAGCGCGGCCTCCTGCTCGTGCAGCAAGACCCGCAGGACCGGCGCGCTGCTGCTCGCCGCAGCAGTCGCGGGCAGCGCCGCCAGCTCGGGCAAGGCGGCCCGCCAGTACCACTCGCCCTCGGCGCCGGCGGCCTGGCCCGGCGTACCGCCACAGTCGGCCAGGCCTTGCAGCCAGGCCAGGCGCGCCTCGAAACGCGAGTTGAAAAACACCGCCGGCGCTGCGCCGGCCTGCGGGTGGCTGGCCGGCAGGGCCTGGGCAGCCAGCTCGCGCCAGGCCTGTTCCAGCGCGCGTGCCAGCTGCGCCGGGCTGGCCTGCGGCGGCAGGCCGTGCAGACGCAGGCGCCGCACCAGCAGCAGCCGGCCGCAGTCCTGAAAATCGGCCGTGCGCAGCGCATCCTCCAGCGCCCAGCGCAGCGCCGGCCCGCCGCCGACGTGCGCCGGTGCCAGCCGCGCCCGGCGCACCAGGCGTGCGGTCGGCGGCAAAGGCAGCGCGCCGTCCATGGCCGGTCAGCGCCGCCTGGCCTCGGCCAGCTGAGGGCTGGTCGGGCTCAGCGCCGGTCCGGTCTGCAGCTGCACCCGCAGGCTGGCATCCAGGCTCAGAGCCGGGCCGGGCTCGACATGGGTCACGCGCGCGCTGGCCAGGCCCTCGGCCAGGTCCTCGATCACCGCGCGCGCCAGCAGGCGGGGGTCACCGGGGGCCTGCACCAGCACCTGCATGCCGATGCGGGTCAGCTGCGGGTCGACCTCCAGCTCGAAGCGGGCGTCGACACGCGCCGGCACCGCCCGCTTGATGCGCGCGGCGAGGATGCACTTGACCGGCGCATGGGCGGCCAGCAGCAGGCAGACCCGCACCAGATCGTTGATCGCCCGCTGGGCCAGGTCCTCGGCGCTGACCTGGGCGAACAGCCAGTCCACCATGGCCTGCAGCCGGCGCCAGTCGGCGTGCTCCAGGCCGGCGCTGCCGAAGCCGGGCAGCACGCTGAGCTGGCGCAGCGAGGCGGCCTCGTCGAGCTGCGACATCAGCTCGGCCCAGCGCAGGCGCAGCAGCGCCGGCACCGTGCAGAAGCCGGCGTGCAGGCAGGCGCCGACGCCGGCGATATCGTCCAGCAGACCCAGCGCCGCCAAGGTCACGGCGCGCGGCGCGGCCGGCGTCAGCAGCAGATCGGCGACGCTGGCGATCTGCTGCAGCGGCGTGATCGCCTGCTGCCAGCTGCTGCCGAGCTCGAAGCGGACCAGCTGTTCGACGGCCTGCTCACGGCTCTTCAGCAGGCGCTCGTCCTGGCGCTCGAAGGCGCTCTGCAGCAGGCGACCGGTCAGCGAATCGTCGCTCTTGCCGCGCGCCGCAGCACCGACATCGCGGCTGGTCAGCAGGCGCTGCTGGGCGGTGGCCAGCAGCTGCTGCAAGTCATCGACACGATCGAGCTTGAGCAGGCTCTGCGCGAGCGGGCGCAGCCAGCGCACCGGCACCTCACGCAGGCTGTCGACCATCGCCAGCAGCTCGGGCGGCGCCCGATGGGCCTCGCCACGGCAGCGCGGCACCGGATCCTCGAACTCGGCCGCCTGGGCGGCCAGCACCGGCACATCGACCAGCGTCGCGGCCAGGCGCGGCCGGCGGAACACCAGATAGGGCACCTGCTCGGCCAGCACTGCCTTGCGCCGCGCGATCAGCGCGGCGATGCCCGCCTGCTCCTCGCTGCGCAGCGCACGCGCGACCGACAGATCGTGCCGCACCTCGGCCAGGTTCAGCGCCAGCGCGGCCAGCCGCTTCTGGATCTCGGCCGAGACGCCCAGCATGCGCTCGCGCGCGGCCTTGGCGTCGGACTGCAGCCGGCGGTAGTCCTCGGCGCGCAGCTCGATGCCACGCAGAAAGCGTATCGTGTTGTCGATCGCGTCGACACCGCGGCGGAAATAGACCGCCTCGTGCAGATCGCTGCCGACCTCGACCGCATCGATATCGCTGACGCCGCCGGCCAGCAGCTCGGCCGCCGTGACCTTTTTGCCGGCCTCGCCCTCCCCTTTGCGATAGCCATAGACCGGCAGATCGGCCACCGCCAGGCCGCTGGCTTGCAGGCCCGCCAGGCCGGCCTGCACAAAATCGTTCTTGCCCTTGGCCGCCGTGTTGCTGGACACCACCGAGGCCGGCAAGGTAAAGCGCTCGGCCACCGTCACGGTGTTGTAGGTGGCGCCGATCAGACTGGCGCCGACCACATCCTTGATCGCCGGCGGCACCTCGACGCTGAGCTGGGCCGGCCGGGCGGTCGTCGTCGCCAGGCTCTGCTTGCTCACGGCGCTGCCCAGCTTGATGTTGCCGCTGGGCTTGACGCCAACATCGATCGGCACGATACGGCTCGGCAGGCGGTCCAGTGCCAGCCGGTTGATCGCGCTACCGGCGGAGGCACGTCCGCCATCAGTCAAGGCCAGCGCGGCAGGTGCGGCAGCTGCCGCGACATCCAGCCCGGCCGGCGCCGCGCCACGCTGTTCCTTGAAGTCCGGCGGGTTGCTCGCCTTGTCATTCAGGCGCTTGAAGTAGTCGGCGAACTCCTTCTCGGTCGCGACCGGGTTTTCGTTGCGCTTGACCAGCTCGGCCGCCGCCGGCGAGGTCAGGAAGCGGCCCGCATCGTCGACACCCAGCAGGCTCTGGCGCATCCGGAAGATGTCGATGCGCGAGCGCAGGAAGCCGAAGTCGACATGGTCTCCGGCCGCCTTGATGCGGCCCTCCAGGCGCTGGATCAGCTCGTCGAGCCCGCCGTCCACCGTGCGCAGCGGCGTTGTCGCCTTGCGCGGGCTGCCGGTCGGCTCGCCCAGCTCCACCGTCAGCACGCCGCCGCGCAGGCCGCGCCAGTCGGCCAGCAGCCGGTCGAGCTCGCTGAGCCTACGGGTCTCGGCGATCGGCAGCCCCCAGGCCAGGTCCAGCGCCGCATCGACGGCCTCGCCCTGGGTCAGCCATGACCAGGTGCCTGCCGGCGTCGCGCCGGGCGGTAGCGCATCGCTGAGCCAGAAAGTCTCCTGGCCCTGGCCCAGCTTGCCGGCATAACCCCAGTGCAACTCGGCCGCCGCGTCGCCGCCGAACAGCGCGAAGGCCAGGCCGTCGATGCGCTGCCCGGCCAGGCCTGCGCGCGCAACCGGCACGCTCAGGCGGGTCCAGATGCCGGCGACCGGCAACTCGCCGATGCGCTCGCCCTGGGCCTCGGCCGGCACCTGGCCCCAGCTCAGCGGCCTGGTCGCCGGCGGGTTCTCCAGCGCATCGCCGCTGATCAGCGGCCGCAGCGCGATGCCGGCGGGACTGCCGAGCAGGCGCACGAAGACGATCAGCGCATCGCTGGCCTGCAGGTCCAGCTTCAGATGGGCGCCGCTGAACTGGTGCATCTCGGCGCCGCCGGCCGCCACGCGCGAGACATGCAGGCGCTTGAAGGCCTGCGCATCGAGCGCGCCGCTCTCGTCGGGCAAGGCATTCAAATCATCCTGAGGATAGGCCGGCAGCTCGCCGGCAATCGCCTGGGTCAGCAGGTCATAGCGGCGGCGCAGGCCGTCGCGGCGTGTCAGCAGGCTCAGGCGCTCGGCCGTCAGGCGCTGGATCTCCAGATCGAACAGCGGGTGGACGCGCTCGTCGAGCTTCAGCAGGTCGGCCTCGAAGAAGCGCGCCGGCACCGGCACCAGCAGCTGCACCTGGTCACGCAGCGAGAGATTGAAGGGCATCATCGAGGCCGACTCGGCAATCAGCGCATCGACCATGTCCAGCGGCACCGGCTCGGCCCGCAGCTCGAATTGCGGCGGGAAGAAGCGCTGGCGCCCGGCCACCAGATCGACCAGCTCCAGCGGCAGCACGCCGGCCGGCGGCAGCCAGTCGAACTGCTGCGGCAGCGCCTCGGCCCGGCGCTGCGCGGCTGGCAGCTCGGCCAGCTGCTCCAGCAGCTGCGCGACCCGCGCCTGCCACAGCACATCGTCGCCCGAACCCTTCACCAGGCTGCTGCGATTGCGCCGCCCGCCGCCCTGGCGCACGACGCTGGCGCGGTCGGCAAACAGCGGCCGGAAGTCCGCATCGAAGGCGACGATGGACAGCGGCACCCCGAGCCGCTCCCAGGGCCAGGGCTGGGCCGGCAGCAGACCGGGTGCATCAAGCGCCGCGCGCTCGGTCCAGGCACGCAGCGAGCGCGAGCTGCTCAGCGACAGGCGCTCGCGCTCGGCATTGAAGACCGCATAAGCCAGGCGGTTGCGAAAGCGCGGATCGGGCGCCAAGCCGTCGGCGCTCCAGGGCGGCAGGCTCAGCGTCTCGGGCCAGGGCACCCAGGCCAACTGGAAGCCGTCCTCCCAGGCAGCCTGGCTGTCGCCGAGCTGGTCGAGCGCATTCGGACAGGGGCTGTCCAAGGCCTCGCTGCGATCGAGTGCGATGCTCAGCGGCTGGGCGATCAGCACCATCGCATGGGGCAGGAAGCCGGCGCCGCCCAGCTCGGCCAGCACCTGGGCCAGGCTGGCCTGCGACTGCAGGCCGCCGCGCGAACCACCAACGCTCAGGGCGGCCTCGACGCGCGGCGACAAGACCTTGATCGCGTCGGCGCGCACCCGCAGCGGATAGGCCAGCGCCAGATCGCGACCATCCGCCGCGATGGCCTGGCCGGGCAGCAGGAGCAGCGTCTCCCGGCCTTCCAGGCTCAGCTCCAGCCCGCGCACCACGCCGGGCGCCACCGCCTGGGCCAGTCGTTCGGCCGCGGCGGCGCGGCCGCGCTGCTCCTCGCTCAGCGCGCCATGGGTCAGCGCACGCTGGGCAAAGAAATTCAGACGCTTGCGCAGCGGCGCTTCGCCGGCGCCGGCCCTGGCATAAGGGCCCAGCGGCGGCAGGCTGGCCAGCACCTGTTCACCGGCAAAAGGCTTGGAGATCCCGCGCAGCAGTTTCATGATTCAGCCCCTGGCGATTTCGCCGGCCAGCTGGGCCAGGCGTTGGGCGGCGTCATCCGACAGCGCGGCCTCGCGCAACCGGGTCGCGAAATCGGCCTGCTTGAGCGGCGGCAGTGCGCGCGCGGCGCGGTCCAGCGCCGGTGCGACGCCGCTGTCGGCCACCGCCTGCACCAGGGCCGGGCTGCGCAGGCTGTCACGCGTCTCGGGATCGGCCGCCTGGGCCAGCGCATCAAAGCCCTCGCCCAGGCGCGGATCGCCGAACTGGCGGGCGATCTCCAGCACATCATCGTGGCGCAGCGCTTCCTCGTTCTTGGCGCGCAGCTCGGCGCGTGCCGACACCGCCGTGAAAGCGCTGCGGCGCAGCAGGTCCGAGGTCAGCAGCTGCTTGTTGGCGACACCCTCGGAGACCGCCAGCCGCGGCGCCGCCAGCAGATTGCCGAGCTCGGCACGGGCCAGCAGCGGCATCTTGCTATTGATGCTGGCAAAGCGCTCTAGCACTCTGTCGGCACGCAGGCGCAGGTCGAGCTCGACATCGATGCTGGCCGCATCGCCGGCCAGGCGCAAGGTCGCGCTGGACAGCTCGCTGCTATAGGGCAGCTGGCGGCGGCGCAGGTACCAGAACATCGGCCGGCCATCGCTGGCGGCGAGCTCGCTGCGGCTGGCCTCGATGGCGCGCTGCCAGGCCTTGGCCGCGTCGACCGGGGCGGGCGCCAGCAGGCCCGGCGGCAAGCCATCGCCCCGGCCGATCTGCAGCAGGGCTTCCAGCGGCGAGCGCTTGGCGATCAGGCCGGCCGAGGCCGATTTGACCGGCCGGCTCAGGCTTTGCAGGCTGCGCTTGTGCTGCTCCAGCTGCTGGCGCGTCACCGGCGCGACGATCAGCACCGAGAGGTGGTCGAGGTCCTCGTCGGCCGCGCGCAGATCTATGGGCGGCAAGGCCAGCGCCTCCTGCACCAGGGCCGCCAGCTCGTCGGCCGGGATGAAGGCAAACTCGCAATCGACCAGCGGCGGGAAGTAGGACTGCAGCAAGGTCAGCTGGCCCAGCTGGGTCTCGAAGCGCAGGCAGGCGGCCGGCAGCGGGCCGACCGGCGGCAGCACCTCGAACTGGCGGGCCGCCGCGAAGCCGGTCTGGATCTCGGGCGTGGCGATGTCGTCGAGCTGGTCCTGGTGCTGCTTGAGCCAGGCCTCCAGCAGCGCGCGCGGGCGCGGCGCCAAGCCGGCCGCCAAGGTCGACTCGGCGCCGACCTCGCGTCTGACCATGAAGACGTCCAGCCAGCGCAGCGCCCCGCCCTCCAGGCACAGCATCGCCAGCGGCAAGGCGTCCTGCAGCGCGCCGGGGCGCTGACCTTCGAAGAAGATCTCGCGCGCCACCCGCGCGCGCCTGGCCGCCGCATTCTCGACGCCGGCACGGTCCGGATAGGGAATCAGCGTGACGGCGGTGGCCTCGACGATGTCGCCGTCGCGCACCAGGCGCTGGCCGTCCAGGCTGGTCGGGTAGGCGGTGGTCGGGTTCGCGCTGAACTCGATGGGCCGCAGCGCCAGCACGAACAGGCCGCTGCGATTGCTCGCGCCGGCGCCGGGCAGCTGCTTGATGCCCAGCTGCGCATCGAGCTCGGCCTTGCCGGCCAGCGCACTGATGGTCAGCTCCTGCCGGGCGCCGACCGTGACGATGTCGCCACCCGGCGTCAGGCCGATGCCGGGCTCCAGCAGCAGGGTCGGCTGCTGGGACGCGGCCTGCCGGCCCAGGCCCACCATCAGGCCGCGGACCACACCGGCCCCCATGGCCTGGGCCAGGTCGGACTGGCGGGCGCGGATGTAGTTCTGATCGGCCGTCAGGTCATCGGCGCTGAGGAAGCGACCATCGAAATAAAAGGGCCGGCGCCGGGCGCTGTCGACCAGAATGGCGCCGGCATCGAGCTGGGCTCGCAGCCGCGCCTGGTCCTGGGCATCACGCACGGTCAGCATGGTCAGTTCGGCTGGGCTGTTCATCAGGGGCTCCTAGAGCTCGGCCGCGAGGCGGCCGCGCCATGAATAGGGATTGAAGACCAGGGGGCGCAGGCTGTTGTCGGCGAGCTCGCGCCAGGCCGGCTCGGCCCAGCGCTGCTCGGGTGGCGGCTCGGGCGCGGCGGCGATCGCGGCGATCGCATCGGTGTCGGGCTGCGGAAAGGCGCCCGCCTCGGCCTGGCGCACCGGCACCGTCACCCGCGCCAGCAGCAGCTGGTCCCAGTCGGCCTCGCCGGCCTGCTCACGCAGCCGCGGCAGGCGCTGCGGATCGAGCACCGAGGGTTGCGGCCAGGCGTCCAGCGCGCTCGCGACGCACCAGGCACGCCGCCGGGCCTCCAGCTCGGCCGGGTCGGCAAGGCCGTTCAGATCGGCCAGCATCGCCTCCAGCTTGACCGAGCGCGGCTCGGGCCGGGCCAGCTCGCCGCCGATCACATGGGCCAGGCGCAGGCTCAGCTCGAAGGCATCGGCCAGCCGGGCCGGCACCACATAGTCGCTGGCATTGAAGGGGCCGGCGGCGAAGGCCGGGGTCTTGCCATGCGGACAGATCGCAAAACGCAGCCACACATCGAAGACCAGCACCGGCCCGGCCGCCCCGGCGCGCACCGCAGCGATCACGGCGGCCCGCTCCAGCGCGGCCTCGGCCGTCTCCGCGATGGCCTCGCGTTCGGCCAGCCAGCGCGCGATATGGATGCACTGCTTGCGCCGGATCTCGATCAGCCGGCCCAGCCGGTCCAGCGCCAGGCCGGGCGCCACCTGCAGTTCCAGCTCGGGGTTGTCCTGCGCGCTGCAGCCCACGCGCAGGCCGGCCAGCGTACCGTGGCCGTAGAGCGCGGCCAGCGCCCGGCCGCTGCGGCCACGCAGATAGAGCTGCTCGGCCGCGAAGTCCTCGGCGCCCAGCAGCACGCCGTTCGCGTAGTGCACGCGCTCGGGCACGCCGCGTGGCGCCAGGGCCTCGGCCACCAGATCGTCCACCTGCTCCTTGAGCAGGCCAGGGTCAGCGATTGCCATGGTTGTCTACCCTCTTTGCACGCGCAGCAGCAGCGTGGCCGGCGCGCTCTTGCCGCTGGGCCCTTCGATGACCAGGCGCACGATATAAGCCCCGACCGGCAAGCGGGGATCGAGCAGCACCTCGGGCTCGCGGGTGCTCAGCGGGGCATCGAGCTTGAGCGTTTCCATCGCCAGGCCCTCAACCGCGCACCAGGGTCCAGTTCCAGACCTTGACCGCGCCGCCAACATCGCTGGAGCGGTCGCCGCTGAGACGGAAGGCCTGGCCGAACGGCACTTTGACCTCGGGGTCGGGCACGCGGCCGCCGGTGGCGTCCAGCATGTCGATGACGGCGGTCGGCCGGGCGCTGTCGACGATGATGATGGTGATATTGGCCGGCGCCGAGGCGTTGCCGCTGTCGTCGGTGACCACCAGCTGGAACACATGCTTGCCCGGCTTCAGCGGTGTGTTGGCCGAGGCGGCAACATCAAGCAGGGGCTCATCGGACTTGATGCTGGTGTCGGTGCCGGGAACGAACTTGGCCATGGTGGACTCCTTCGGGTGGTGGATTCACAGAGGTGGGCGATGCAGCCAGTCATAGCTGGCGATGAAATAACCGTCGGCCGCGCTCGAGGCACTGCCGTCCAGGTGCAAGGCGGTGATGGGGTCGCTGCTGAAATCGGCCGGATGGATGCGGGCGACCGGCGGCTCGGCCGATGCGGCCGGCGGCAAGAGAGAGTCGAAGGCGCCGGCATGGGCGTCCAGCGAGGCCTCGCCGCGCAGCCGGTCCACACCGCCCAGCGCCGAGCTCTCGGCACCCGGGCCGGCGCGCACCGGTCTTGAGGGCGGCGCGCTGCGCAGATAGCTGTCGGCCCCGACCAGGGCCGCGACGCCCACCATGAAGGGATGGGCAGCCGGCACGACGCGCAGCTGCACATGGGCCGGCGCGCCCTGCTCGGCCAGGCGCCGCACCAGCCCCAGCTCGTCGCTCGCCAGTTCCTCGTGCACCAGCACGGTGACCCGGTAGGCCAGCGCATCGAACAGCGCGCGCCGGGCGGCGGCGCTCTCGGCCTGCTCGGCGGCGGTCTCGCTGCCCAGATCGCGGAACAGGGCCAGAAAGGTCTTGGTGAAGCCTTCATCGGCCAGCACGCGGGCGTCGCCGAGAAAGAGCGTGTCGCCGAGCACCGAGTTGCCCGATTGCGTCAGGCCGCTGGTCAGGGGGTCGAGGCGGTCTTCCAGCCGCGCGCCCAGTATCGTGGCCAGGCTGCGGCGCAGCCGGAAGTCTTCGACGACGACGATACGCCCGCGCGTGAGCGCGCCATCGGTAGCGATGTCCAGCGCGCGCTGCAGGCCAGCCAGCGTGCCGTGCTGGCGTGCCAGCGCCGGCGCATTGGCCAGCATCCAGCGGGCGCGCTCGGTCGGCAGGCCAGGCTCCAGGCTCAGGCCCAGCCAGCCGGCCAGCCAGGGCAAGGCCTCGGGCGGGCAGGCCATCGCATCGGTCAGCAGCGCGCTGGCGGCGATGCGGGCCTCGATATCGCTGAACAGGCCCTCGAACAGCAGCAGAAAGCGCTCCAGGAAATCCGCCGGGCTGGCGCGGCCGCGCTGCTCGGCATCGCTGCCGAACAGCTGCTCGTGATAGAGCGCCGGCAGATAGCGGTCGCGGTAGGACAGGCGGCCGGCATAGGCGCGCAGCGCCGCCAGCTCCGGCGTGGCCCGGCCATCGCCGAACAGCTCGACCGCCACCCACAGCCGCGCGCCCTGCAAGGCCCGCACCGCGGTGCCGGCGCGCTGGATCAGCACCGTGAACAGCCCCGTGCGGCCGGGCTCGGCCGCACAGCACAGCTGGCCCTGCCCTTGCGGCTGCTCGGTCGGCTCGGCCACCCAGGCGGCGCGCGGCAGGTCGTCCGGCAGGGCGGCGGCCAGCGCCGCTGGCAAGGCCGTGCGCTCGCCGACCAGATGCGGCGCCCAGCGCGGCCCCTGACCCGCACGACCCGCAGTGAATGCAGGCGCGCCTTGCTCTCCGGCCGCCAGCCAGACCAGCAGCGCACAGCCATGCGGCACGGCGGCTTCCAGATAGAGGCGGTGCCAGACGCAAGCCGGGTCGCCGCTGTCGATCAGACCGGCCGCGGCACGGGCGCGGACACCGGGCAGCTGCGCCTGCTCGCTATTGGCCGCCAGGCCGTAGCGTGCGCGCGTGATGCCGGCCACGCGGGCCACCGGCACAGGTCCGTCCCGGCCCGGGTAGTGCAGGCGGGCGCCGGGGCGCGCCGCGACAAAGGGGCCGCCGGTCCAGCCGGCCAGCGGGTAGTAGCCGCCCTGGGGCTGCAGCGGGCGCTGCAACTCGCTGCTCAACCGGCCGGCCCGGCTGGCCTGTTGCCAGCGTTGCCGCAGCGCGGCCGGCAGCGCGTAGAGCCAGACGCCGGGATCGCGCGGCCGGCCGTCGGCGCCCAGCAGCTGGCCGCGTGTGGCCAGCGCGATCTGCTCGCCGTCGAACCAGCCCAGCGTGTGGGCAAAGCGCGGCCCGGCCAGACTCAGCGGCAGCGACAGGCGGCCGTCGTCCAGCAGCCGGCGCAGGCGCACGCCCCCGCCGGCGCGCCGCAGGCTCAGCAGCAAGAGCCCGCCCTCGCGATGGCTGGCCAGGGCCAGCGCCTTCTCGTCGGCCGGCACCACATCGGGCAGCAGCCGCCACCGCGGCGGATCGGGATTGGGATCGCAGGCGGCCAGCCGTGCGTCCTGCCTGCGCTCCAGATGAACCGGCCGCGTGAACAGCGGCAGGCCGCGCAGATGCGCCAGCCGGCCCTGGGCGACGTCCAGCACCCAGACACCGCCCTCGGCGGCCGAAGCCAGGCGCTGCGGCTGCAGCCCGTCGGGCGCGGCCAACCGGGTCAGCGCAAAGCGGCCGCGCAGGTCGAGCAGCCACAGCGCCCCATTGGCAAGCAGGTAAAGCACATCATCGGCGCCCAGCGTCATATCGGTCACCGGCAGCGCCTCGGGCGGCAAGGCCAGCGCCTGCGGCGCCAGACCATGGGCGGCGGCCAGATGCGAGTTCGAGACCAGGGCCGCGCCGTCCCAGCACAGATGGTTGCCGACCGTGTCGATCACCAGCGAGGGCTGCAGCAGCACCGCGTCGACATCGGCAACGTCCTCCTGCAAGGCCAGCGGGCTGGCCCGGCCGGCCAGGCGCAGGCCGCCGAGGCGATGCTGCGGCGCCGGCTCTATCGTCACGGCGCTGCTGCCATCGTTCTGCGGCACGGCCCAGGGCTTCAAGCCATGGGGCTCGAAGCCGAGACCGAAGCTGCGAAGGCCGTTGATGTCCATCAGCACAGCTCCGGTACGACGGGGAGGAACAGTGCGGCGGCGGCACTGGATGGGCTGTGCGGCAACTCAGGCGAGGCCGGTGCATCGACACCTTCGATGACGGCCAGCGCCACCAGCTCCGGCAGCTGCCAGGGCTGCAGCAGCAGGGTCGTCGGAATCTTGCCGGCGCCGGGCAGCTCGGTGAAGTCGCCATCGGCACCCTGCTCGAACAGGCGCAGCGGCGAGACGCCGGCGACACCGCTGACCCGCGCGACGACCACCTCCAGCTCGCGATCCCCGAGGCGCCGGCCCAGCGGGTAGCCGCCATCCTGGCCGGGCGTGGCCGGCCAGGGCGAGGCGTCCAGCGGCAGCGGCCATAGATAGCGGCGCAAAGCCTGCCGCACCTCGGTCAGCACGACTTCGCGCGCATGGCCCTCGCGGATCTGCACCGCGACGGCCAGGCCGATCGCGCGGTACTCGCAGCCGATCACATAGAGCTCGGTGGCCAGCGGCCGGCGCTCGTTCAGAAAGCCGTGGACGGCTTCCAGCAGCGGCCGGTCGGCACGCGGCAGCGGCGCGCTCTGGTCCTCGCTGTCGCGCTGCGGCAGCACCATCACCGAGACCGCGCCGGGCACGCCGGACTGGCGCTCATGCGGCTTGAAGCGCGGCAAGACCTCGACCCGGCCGACGGCTGCGCCGGGGGCCTCGCGCGCCAGCAGCCGGTAGTCCTCGGCGGTGACGACACGGTCGCGGTGCTGGAAATGGGCCGGGATGCGGCGCTCGGCAGCGTCCAGGGTCTCGGCATCGGCCCCGCCGCGCAGCGCCAGTGGCTGCCAGACATCGATCGCGGGCAGCGGCGCCCGCCGGGCGCCGCTGAGCAGGTCGCTGACGCTGGCCAGCTTGCTCAGCGTGCCGGCCGGCAGATTGCCGCGTGCGCCGCCACCGACGCGCAGGCCGGCCGCGACGATGCGGCTGCCGGTGCTGGGCACACGGCCCTGGATGCCGTCGCCGAAGCACAGGCTGCCGGCCTCGGCATCGAAGCGGTAGACCTCGTCCAGCGGCCCGGCGCGGCCCAGGTCGTCGACCTGTTGCCAGAGCCGGCTGCCGAGCACGGTGTCGTGGACCCGGCATTGCAGCGCCTCGGGCTCGGCGCAGTCCTGGGCCGCCAGTCCCAGCTCGAAGCGCTGGTCGGAGCCGCCGTCGGAGACCCCCAGCACCCGGTCCGCCAGGGCCTGGCGCTGCTCGACCTCGACCGCATGCAGGCCGGCCCAGGCCAGGCGCAGGCTGGCCAGCGGGAAGTCGGCGGCCACGCGCAGCCGCAGCCAGGCGATCAGCCGGGCCGCATCGGCCTCGCTGTCCAGCCGCGGCGGCGCATCGGCGCCGACGCCGGCCAGCAGGTTCTCGCGCGGGTCATTGGAAGGCGCGCCGATGCGGGCCAGCGGCGGCAGCGCCAGGCGCAGCACGCCTGAGCGGCTCAGGCCCTGCGTGCCGTCCTCCAGCATCTCCAGCGCCGTCAGCGCGCCAGCGGGGCCGCTCACTTCCCAGATCAGCGGCAGGGGCTGGCGGGTGCCGAGGCCCTGGCCACCGTCCGGCAGGGTCGGCGCGAGTGCCAGGCCGATATTGAGCGCGCGGGCCAGGCCCTGCGCATCGGGCGTCAGGGTCTGGCGGGCCTGCGCGTGCTGGGCGGCGCCAGGCGCCATCAGGGCCAGCCACAGCGCGCCGTCGACCGTGTCAGTCATCAGGTCCACGCCCGGGGCCAGGTCTTGCCCTGGCGCGAACACCTCGGTCGCCACATAGCCCTGCGGCTGCCCTTCCAAGCCGCGGTAGACCGCCTGCAGATCGGGCAGCAGCGCATTGAAGTCCCGCTGCTCGTCGGCGTCCAGCCGGCGGCGCACAAAGGCGCGGCCGACGACGGGATAGGCGGTGCAGTGCTGCAAGGTCGAGAAAGGCAGCGGCTTGTCGATCAGTGCGCCGGCCGGCACCTGGGCCGCAGCCAGCTGTTTGTCGCTCTTGACCTGCAGTGCTACCAGGCCGCGTGCCGCACGGGCCGGCTTCATCGCCAGCCCCAGCAGGCGCAGCCAGGCCAGGCGCTGACGCTCGGGGATCAGGTTGGCGCGGTACAGCAAGGTGTCGCCCAGCCAGGCGAACAGCTCGATCAGGGTGCGGCCCGGGTCACCGGGGCGCGGATGGGTCCATTCCGGCGTGTGGGCCGGGATGCGCGCCAGCAGCTCGGCCACCAGGCCCTCATAGCTGCGGTCGTCCAGGGCCGGGGGCTTAATCGGCATGGCGGGCCTCCATCACCAGACTCAGGCCGATGCGGGCCGGCGAGCCGTCGCGCTTGAGCCGGTAGGCGATCTCGACGCGCACGCCGCTGGCGACCCCGGCGGCCAGCAGCGGGTCGACCGCCACGCCATCGACCACGATGCGCGGCTCCCAGCGCTTGAGCGCGTCCTCGACCAGGTCCTTGATGCGGGCCCGGGTCGCGACCGTGTTGGGCTCGGTCAGCAGATTCTCCAGCCCGGCGCCGAAGCCGGGTCGCATCAGCTGCTCGCCGGGCCGGGTCGACAGCAGCACCTCGATCTGCTGGCGCACGCTGAGCGACAGACCGGGGTAATGCAGCTGGCCCAGCGCATCCGGCAGCGGCAGCAGCGGCCAGCCGATCGGCTCGGCATAGCGGGCGGCCAGGGCCGGCGGCAGCGCGTGGGGGGCGGGCTTCATCGCACTACTCCTTGGCCTTGGGGATAGGGATGCAGATCTTCAGGAAGGGCAGCCAGAAGAAGATCAGGTTCAGCAACATCAGGAAGATGTTGAGCACGATGAAGGCGCACAAGGTGATGATGGGCAGCGAGAATGAGCAGATCCAGCCCAGGCCCAGGCCGTCGCCGGCGTCGCCCTTGCCTTCGATCAGCTCGTCGGCCTTGCTGCGCAGCAGCTTGGCCAGCTTGGGGCTCAGCGCGAAGGCCACGCTGGGCTTGATGCGGCGCAGCTGGGCGCGGTCGAACAGATCGGGCAGCGGGATCAGCGGCACCGGCGCGCCGGAGGACTCGAACCAGGGCGCGATGCAAAACGGCGCGCTGTAGTCCGACCAGACCAGGCGGCCGGCGCAGCCGGGCCGGGCCGGCTTCAGGCGCACAAAGGCGCGTACCACATACTGCGGCGCCGGCCCGCTGCCCGAAATACTGGATGGGGCATCGAAACGGCCCGCCGCCGGCAGCACGGCGGCGAACTGCTGCTGCAAACAGGCCAGCGTGGCCTCGAAGATCGCGTCGGCTTCGGCACCGCTGACGGCGCCCCAGCGCTGCGGCATCGTCAGGCGAGCGCCGGCCTCGGCATCGAGCAGCACGGCCTTGGCCTCGATCAGAAAGTCCCAGGCGCTGCGGCGCTCGACGCGGGCCGGCTGGCCGCCGCTGGCAGCGATATCGGTCTCGACCCGCAGCGGCCGCAGCGCCGCCTGCAGCGCCTGCGCCGCCGCGCCGTCGCCAAAGGCATCGAACTCGCCATGCAGCTGCTGCAGCAGGGCCAGCAGGCCGGCCAGCGTGTCGAACTGCGGTTTGCTGAGCGTCGCCGAGGCGCCGCGCGCGGCCAGCAGCGCGTCCTCGCTGCTGAAGCTGCGGCCGGCCAGCGGCAGGGCCAGTGCCTCATGGGCCTGCAGGAACAGCGCCAGGTCGGCACGCAGCAGCGCGCGCTCGGCCGCGTCGCTGCCAAAGCGGGTCGGGCTGGGTCCGGCCTCGCTGAGCTCGCCCGAGGACACCCGCAGCATGCCGTAAAGCAGGGTCTTGCCGGCGCCGCCGCAGACCTCGGGCGGCGCGATGAAGAGCGGCTGCACATCCTCGCTGACCGCCGCACTGCTGTGGGCCAGGCGTTCGCTGCCGGCGCTGCGCAGGCGCTGCTGGCTCGGCGCCCGCGCGTTCAGGGCCGGATGCCCCAGCCGGGCGGCCCAGCCGCGGCGTTCCTGGGCCGGGTCCAGGGCCTCATCGACCGCCTCCCAGCCGAACACGCGGCTGCCCTGCCTCAGCCAGGCCAGCTTGCGCTGGCCCTGCAGACGGCGCAGCACGAAGCCGCTGCTGTCGATCTGGCGCGGATCCAGCCGGGGCTGGCCGGGCTGCTCGCAGAACGCTTCCAGCACCAGCAGATTGAAGACCCGCTGCAGCGGCTGGAACAGGCGCAGCGCACCGTCCTGCAGGGCCGGCGTGGCCAGCGCCGCATGGCGCTGCGGATCGGCCAGCTCGGCCAGCAGGCCGTCGATGAAGTCCTGGTCGCGCCGTTCGTTGATCAGCGGTGGCGCCGGCTGCCCGGCGCCGCCGGCGCGCAGGCCGCTCAGATGAACCGGATGGGGCAGCGGATGCCGGAGGCTCTGCAGTTGGTTCATGCCGGCCTCACCAGATATTGCCCGCACCGGGCGTGTAGGCGCTGGAGATCACCGAGTTGGCCATCAGCACATCGCACTGAACCACGCCGGAGAACCTGGAGATGCCGGCATCGACCTTGACCATGCCGGCGCTGACCTCGACCGAGGAGGCCTGCACGGTGACCTTGGCCGAGGCCTGCACCGACACGCCCTGGGTGTCCAGCGTCACGGTGTTGCCGGCGCATTCGATCTCGACCCTGCCGCCGCCCTCCTCCTGCATGCGCAGGCTGACGCCGCCCGGCGTCGTGCATTCGATCATCGCCTGACCGTCGGCGGCCTCGACGATGGCAATGCGCGTGCCGGCCTTGCCGGTGATGGTCCAGCGGTCGACGCTGGCACCTATGGTTTCTGGCGGCGCGGCGGCACCGTTCCACAGCCCGCCGACGACGATGGGGTGACGCGCATCGCCGTGCACAAACACGACCAGCACCTCGTCGCCGACATCGGGGATGAAGAAGCCGCCGCGCCGCTCGCCGGCAAAGGGGCAGGCGACGCGGGCCCAGACCGCTGCAGCGGGCTCGCTGTCCAGGCTGTAGAACCAGACCTTGACACGGGCCAGGCCCAGCGGGTCATTGACATCGACGACCTGGCCCAGATAGGGCATGGCCTGGGCGTGCGCGGGCCGGCCAAAGTCGGTGAGGGGCAGATCGTCGCGCGTCATGCCGGCTCACCCAGATAAGCGCCCTCGGCGCGGAACTCGGTCTCGTAGCCGCGCCGGGCGTCGAAGCGGTGGGTGCAGGCGCTGATCTCGTAGTCGTTGTCAAAGCGCGGCGACACATCGATGAGGCTCAGCCGGCCGCCGACACGCAGCGCCGGGTTGCCCTCGCAGATGCCGTCGATACGGACGAAGCGGCGTGCGCGCTGCTCGAACTCGGCCCGTGCCAGTGCCTGCGCCTCGGCCTGGCTCAGCGCCAGCCGGTGCGAGGTGAGCTGTTCACGCGCGCCGAATACCTGCTGCAGCAGCTGCGCGCCCGTGCGCCCACGGCCTGGCCCGAGCGTAGCCGCGCTGCCGCTGGCGGCAATGGTCTGGCCGGCGGCGAAGTCAAAGCCGGTCACCCGCAGCTCGCTGACCTGGTCGGCCAGATCGGCCACCGCGCTGAGCTTGCGCAGCTGGCTGTGCATCTGCAGGCTGACAGCGTTGCGCGGCAGCTGGCCGCGCGGCGCCACCTGCAACTCGCGGCCGCTCACCTGCATATCGCCGCCCTCGCGCGCCAGCAGGCGGCGCAGAAAAGCCAGATCGCTCTCGTTGAACTGCACCTCGAGTTCGCGGCTCTGGTCGAAGCCGCTGATCACCGGCGACAGCCCCAGGTCGGCGGCCAGACGGCGCGCGATCTCGGCCAGCGACAGCTGCTCATGGACGACGCTGCGGCGCCGCAGCCTCGCACGCTGGGCCGCGTCCTCGGCCTGCAGCAGCAGGCGCGGCGGGCCCTCGGAGTCGATCGCCAGCTCGATCGCGCTGACCAGGCCCTCGAAGATCGCGGTATCGCCGAACAAGAGCGTCAGCCGGGTGCCGAGCTTGATCAGGCGCTCGTCCTCGTAGAGCAGACCGACCGAGCCATCGTCACGCGGGCCATGGGCGCCGATAGCCATCTCCAGCGAGGACATGCCGCCCTCCTGCTCGCGCATCGCCATCGACAGCAGCGCGTCGGCGAGCTGGCGGCTGTCCGCCCCGTCGACATGCACGCTCGGACGCGGCGAGTACAGCGCCAGACGGGACAGTGCCATATCACCCATGACCAGCGCTCCTCAGTCGGTCTGCCGGCGCTCGAGGCGCCAGGCTTCGCGTGCCAGCAGCGACAGCAGCACCTGCTCGTCCGGTGCGGGGCTCTCAGCAGCAGCGGCCGGTGGCGCCGGCGCTGCCGCTGGCTGCTCCAGCACCTCCATCTCATTGATCACGACGGCCATGGTGGGTGTCTCCGGTTCAGTCGAACTTGATGCGGGCCTGGGCCCCCATATCGGCTTTCATGCCGCTGGACCCCGCGCCAACGGCCTGGCCTCCCAGCGCGAACTGGCCGGTGAGGCTGGTCGAGCGCGCCGCGCCCGGCTGCAGGCCGAGGCCGGCCGAAAGGCCGACGCCGCCGCTCAGCATGGCCACGGCCGCGGCCGGATGGCGCAGGCTCTCAAAGCCATTGGCGGCGGCCAGCGCACGCCCAGGCAGGCCACCGAGGGCCGGGCCGCGCGCCGACAGCGCCACCAGGCTGATATCGGCGGCGGCGGCCGCATGGGCATCGGGGTGGCCGGGCGGCAGGGACGCAAACACATCCTTGGGATCCTGCGAGGCCAGCGCGATCTTCAGCAAAGATCGCAGCGGCACACCCTCGGCCGAGAAGAAGTCCAGGGTTTCCCGGAAGGACTCGAGCACGCCCTTGAACACAAAGCTGCCCCAGCGCATGCCGACCAGCGGCGGCGCGCGGTCGCAGGCCGGGCCTTGTTCCAGCGGCTGGAGAAACTGCTTGATGCGGTCGGTCTCGGCGCGCACATCGCCGCCGTCGTGGCTGCTGTCGAACTGCAGATCGAACTCCAGCTTGGCCGTGGTCTGGGCGACGAACTGGCGGGCACTGGCGTCGCGCCCCTTCTTCTCCAAGGTGTTCTGGGCCGTGTAGGACAGCGACAGCGGATTGAACTGCACCAGCACCGCGTCCGGGCTGTCCGCATTGGGCTCCTGGCTCGGATGGGCCTGATCGACCCGGTAGAGCTTGGCCTTGTGTTCGTCGGGAATGCGCATGATCAGGGGGCCTCGAAGTAAAGGCCTTCATGGGCCAGATGGATTTCCTCGATGCCGATCTCGGCGGCGCGGGCGCTCAGCTCGGCGGCCTTGAACTTGACCGGCATGGCGCGCTCCAAGCGCCACTTCAGCAGCGGCGTGCCATCGATATCGAGCATGCAGATGCGCACCGTCAGGCGGTGCGCGAAAGCGCCGTTGCGCCGGCTGTCGTTGGCGCCGTCCGGCGCGCCGGCACCGGCGAACAAGGCCCACCAATGCCAGAGATCGCGCGCCGGCGCCATGCCGCGCTTGATCACCACGGTGGCGAAGCTGACCTGGCCGGCACGCTGGTGCACGCCGTAGTTGGCCCCGCCCTCGCGGATGGTCTTGGCCTCCATCGAGGCCTCCAGGCCGCTGACCTCGGCGAAGCCGCCCTCGCACAGGTCTTCGGCCAGGCCTTCGCCGCTGCCACCGCCGCGCGTGGCGATGGGCTCGCGCGTGAAGGCCACATGGAAGCGGCTGCCGAACCAGGGCGTTTGCTGCTTGCTCATGATCATTGGCCTCAGGCGGCCTCGGCCAGCAGCCGGGCCGGACCGGCGTCGCGCAGATTCAGCACGACGACGATGCGCTGGATCGGCTGGGCCGGCTGGATCTCGATCTCGGCCAGCAGGCGGCCGGCGTCGATATCGCTCTGCCGCATCGTGTCGCGGCCGCAGCGCACCGCGAAGGCCTGCCCGTCGCCTGACAGCGCGCCGGCGCTCAGCAGCGCCCGCATCAGATCGCTCAGGCGCTCGCGCACCCGCGCCCACAAGGCCTCGCCATTGGCCTCGAAAACCAGCTCCTCGCCGGCCTGGCGGGCGGCCTGGATCACGACATTGATCAGCCGGCGCACCGCCGCCTGGCGGGTGCGCGGGTCGGCCGCGCAGGACACATCCGACAGCAGCTGCGGCCCGCGCGGGCTCGGGCCCAGCAGGCAAACGCGCTGTGCCAAGCTCAGCTCGCCCAGCGGCGTCCACTGCCTGTGCTGCAGGGCCTGGGTCCAGGCCAGCGGCGGTTCGCTGTCCTGGTAGCGGTAGACGCGCTGCCGCGCGGCCGAGCGGTAGCTGCCGCGCTCCAGCGCGCTGCGGGCCAGCAGACCGGCCAGGCTGCCCTCGGGCGCCTCGACACCGCCTTGCGCGTCAGCGCTGGCGTCGGTGCGCAGCCAGGGATAGGCCAGCTGCAGCCGATCACTGAGCAGCTCGCCCTCGCCATCCTCGGCCGGCTGCATCCAGCCGGGCTGCCGCGCCATCCAGAGCAGCCATTGATCGGGCGCCGGCAGCTCACGGCCCTCGCCCAGCAGCGGCAGCGAGGCCAGCAGCTGCACATCGCGGCGGTGGAAGGGACGGCCGGGGTTGTCCAGCAGATTCAGCGCCCGCAGCAAGAGGCGGCGCCAGACCGCCAGACCCAGGCTGTTCAGACGCGGCGCCGGCAGGCGGCGCCCGGCCGGCGTCGACGGGCTCGCCGCCTCGACCGCGCATTCACGGAAGTGTTCGGGCGCGGCGATCACTTCGGGCGGCGCCGGCTCGCCGCCCAGGCTCTGGGCGCAGGCATCGACCAGATCGGGCAGCAGCGCGAACGCGACATCGTTCAGGCCATAGACATGCTCCAGACCGACCCAGTCGGCCGCCGACAGCGCGACCGGACGGCCGCCGGGCCGCAAGCCGCTGAGGAAACCGCGCCGCACGATGGCCTGCACACCGGGCAGCTGCGCGCAGCGCTCCGGTGTGCCCGGCTCGGGGAAGCAGCTGTTGAAGCGCTCGCCGGCCGACTCGAACAGGCAGCTCGGGTCGCCGCTGCGCACGATGTAGGCGCGCCGCCCGCCCTCGCCGAAGAAGGCCCGCAAGGCCACGCCGGTGGGCGTCGGTACGACCGGGTCGCGGGCGCGCAGCACCCGCTCGCGCACGCCGCGCTGCTCCCAGGCAAACAAGGCATCGACCTGCTCGAAGCTCTCGACCGCGACCGGCAGATTCAGCAGGGTCTGCAGCCGCAGCCAGCCCTCCAGCCCATCGTCGCCCGGCATGCCGCCCAGCCCTGTATCCGGTGTCAGGCCGCGTAGCCGCAGCTCCTCGACCAGGCTCTCGGGCAAGGGGCTCAGCTCGCGGCAGGCGTCCAGCAGGGCCGTGAAGCTGGCGCGGCGGCCCGGCGTGTTTAGCCGCTGATCGAGCAGCGTGCTCAAGCGCGCACGCTCGCCCAGATCGGCGGCCTGCGCCAACAAATCCGTCGCGAAGGCGCCGGCCGAAGCCAGGCTCAGGCGCAGCCGGGCCAGCGGCAGGCCGCCGACCCGGGCGATGCCCTGGCCGGCCAGCCAGCGGCTCAGCGGGACCGGCAACGCCTGCGGCGCATCGCTGGCCACGCGACTGCGCCGCGCGAGCGTGCCGACGAAGAGCGCGATATCGCTGCGCAAGGGATGGGCCGGGCGCGGCGGCGCCAGCTCGAAGCTCAATCCGGTGAGGGCTTGCGGATGGCTGGACATGGTGCAGTCGCGAGACCTACTCGATCTCGTAGCCTTCGCAGGACAGGACCAGCTCTTCCATCGCGACATCGCCGCCGCCCTTGCCGGCCAGCGTGGGGCCGGTGTACTTCAGCGGCACGGCACCCTGCAGCCGCCAGGTCGCGACCGGGCCGTCGCGGGCCTCGTCCTGCAGATGGATGACCACGGTGCGCTTGGCCTTGTAGCCCTCGGTGCGAGCCTGCTTGATCCACTGGAACAGATCGGCGCTGCCGATCAGGCCGCGCTTGAGCGTGACGTCGCCGACCTTGTGCACGCCGGGGATCTTGCGCACATGGTTCTCGGCCTCGTTGCCGTTGCGGTATTCGGCCACCGTCATCTCGGTCACCAGGCCCGAGACATCGGAGAAGCCGCCGGCCACGCCATTGCCCAGATCGACCTGGAAGTTGAAGGCGCCGTAGGGGGTGTCGCGTTGAATCATCGTCGGCTCCTGGCTCAGGACTTGGCGTCGGCCGTCTTCTGGCCGATGCGGAAGATCACGAACTCGGCGGGCTTGATCACGGCCACGCCGACCAGGCAGATCAGCCGGCCGTTGTCGAGGTCGTTCTGCGTCATCGTCGTGCGGTCGCAGCGCACGAAGAAGGCCTGCTCGGGCTTGGCGCCCAAGAGCGCGCCATTGCGCCATTCGTTGTAGAGGAAGTCGGCGATGGTGCCGCGCACATTGGCCCACAACATCTCGCCATTGGGCTCGAACACCGCCCACTGCGTGCCGCGATCAATCGATGCGCCCAGGTAGTTGAAGTAGCGCCGCACATTGACGTACTTCCATTCCGGGTCGCTGGAGATTGTGCGTGCGCCCCAGACCCGCAGGCCGCGGCCGTCGAGCTGGCGCAGGCAGTTGACGCCGATCGGGTTCAGCAGCTCCTGCTGGCCGAAGTTGACATTGGGATGGAAGCGCAAGGCGCCGCGCACGATCTCGTTGGCCGGCGCCTTGTGCACGCCGCGCTCGACATCATTGCGTGCGTAGATGCCGCAGACAAAGCCCGAGGGCGGCAGCTGGATCTCGGCCGGCTGGCTGTTGCCGGGGCCGGCCAGCGGGTTGGCCAGCACGACCCAGGGGTAGTAGAGCGCGCCCCGGGTCGAATCGACCAGGCCGCGCAGATCGCGCATCTCGGTGGCCGTGACATCGGGCGGCGCATCGAGTACGGCCATGCGGTAGCGGCGCGCGTCGGCCACATGGCTCAGCAGCGCTTCCTGGATCGAACGATAGACCGCCCCCTGGCTGATATCGGCAAAGGCCGAGTAGCCCGGCGCGGCCACCACCGAGACATCCTCCAGCGCGATCAGCAGGTCGAGCCCGGCCTGGTACTCGCCGGCATCGGGTGCGGCGCCGTCGGTGCCGCCGGCCAGCGTGAAACGCACACTGGGCTCGATGCCATTGGCATCGGCACGGCCGCCACCCAGCACCGCCAGCAGCTCGGGCGCGCCGATCGCGCCCCGGGTCTTCAGCGCGATCGGCTGCACCAGGGCTTCGGCGCGGCCCGCCGGTGCCGCCGACAGCAGCCGGCCGATGAACTGCGGCTGCGCGCTGCCCAGGCTGGCGCCTTCGTACTGGGTCCTGGCGCCGTCGCTGGTCGCCACCGTGATGTCGAAGCTCAGCAGAGAGGCCGAGAAGTTGACCGGGTCGAAATCGGCCGGCAGCGTGGTGATGGTCGGCAGCGGCGGGTCGGCCACCGCCGGCGCCTCGCCGATCCGGCTCCAGGCACCGGCGGCCTTGCCCCACAGGCCTTCCAGGGTGGCGGCGGGATTCTTGCGATGGATGCGCAACAGGCTGCCATCGGGTGCGGCGCTGATCGCGGCCTTGCCTATCGGCGTCAGCACCTGCTGCACCGTGATGACGGCGCCGTTGAAATGTGTGCCGGCGAAGCGGGCCTCGAAGACCGCGCGCGGCGGATCGGCCGCATCAGCGGCGGCCAGCAGCGGCGGCGCCACGGCCGCCCGGGCATCGCCGGACTGGGCCCGCGCCACATAAAGCCGGCCGCCGCCGTTATTGAAGAAGGCCTGGGCCGCATGGGCGATGTAGTTGCGCCGGTGCGCATCGACGGTGTCGCCGTCGAAAGCCAGATCGTCGATGCCGCCATAGATGCGCTCGAAGTCGGCAAAGCTGGTCAGCAGTTCGGGCGCGCCGCCGACCGGGCCCTTGCGGGTCGGGCCGACAAAGGCGCAGGTGCTGGTGCCCACGCCCTCGATGGATTTGGAGCGGAAGCTGACTTCCTCGACATAGACGCCTGGGGCTAGGTATTCGGGCACGATGCACCTCCTGGGTGGCCGCAGTTCAGGGCCATGACACGGTCTCCACATGGCGCCGGCTGCTGCCCGCGCTCAGCAAGGGGTCGGCGGGGCTGATGACGCGCAGCGCCGGCACGCCGGCCTCGCGCCGCGCCAGCACCGCGCGCAAATCGGGCACGGGAACAGCCGCCGCATCGCTGCGCACGACCACGGCCGGGTCCAGCAGCAGCTGCAGGCCCAGCCTGAACTCGCGGCTCAGGCCGGCCGGCCCGCCGGCATCCGGCAAGATGGCCGGTACGCCGGGAATCACCAGCAAGGCCTCGCCATGGGCATCGGTCAGCGCGTGGCGCAGCGGCTGGCCGGCCAGCCGGGGCTGGGCCTCGATCACGACATTGGCCAGGCCCACCCCGCCCGGCAGCTGAACGGCCAGACGCAGCACGGCCCAGGCCGCCCGCAGCGGCAGGTCGGCCGAGGGGTAGAGCCTGACCCGCAGCGGCCGCTGCGCATTGTCGACATCGTCCAGCGGCACGCCCGGCTGCGGCAGCAGGCGCGGCAGGGTCAGCGTGAGGGTCTGCGGCATGTAGCGCTGCTGCGGGTCGTGGATGGTCAGCCGGAAATCGCGGCGCGGCGGTGTGGCCGGCGGATCGTCGAAGGCGCGGCTGTAGTCATCCTCACCGTCGACCGCATGGATCACATAGAGCCCGCGGCGATTGGGCAGCAGACGCAGACCCGGGGCGTCGATATGCAGCGGCGCCCGCAGCGGCGCATCGCTCAGCGCATCGACGAACTCGATGGCACCGAAGATGCGGCGGTCTAGGCGCTCCATCATGACCGCACCTCCGCGCCGAGCGCGATGCGGCGCGCCAGCACCGGCCCATGGTCCGGCTCGGGATCGAGTTCCAGCATCACATTGCGGGCGACAAAGCCCAGCGAGGGCCGCAGCGGCGGCAGCAGCACCTGCCAGAGCTTGCTGAGCTCATCGAGCGACAGATCTTCGGCCAGCAGCGGCACCTGCTCGTCGGGGCCGAAGCCCTCGCCCAGCACGCTGGCGTCCAGCACCGGCCGCTGCAGCAGCTCGCGCAGGACCCAGCCCAGCAGCGATTGCTCCTTCATCGCGGTGTCGGCCCAGACGCTCAGCAGCAGATGCACGTTCAGGCTGAGCGCTGCGACACGGCCCTGCGGCAGCTGCAGCGCCGGACGGTTGCGCAGCTGCTCGTTGTGGCCGATGCGCCAGACCATCAGGGTCAGCTTGCTGTCCTGTCCATCGAGCTTCTTCAGCTCGGTGACGCCGGCCGGCTCGAACTTGCAGCTCAGGCCGGCGATCGGGCGCAGCTGATAGGCGCGCGACAGATGCTGGGCCAGCCCGCTGCACAGCGCATGGATGGCGGTGACGCCGGCCATCAGTGCAAGCTCCTGGGCGCCGGGCCGCCGGGCAGCAGCGCGCGCGGGTCGGCTGCCAGCGCCTGCAGCCGGGCCAGCAGATGCGCATCGCCGCGGGCGCCGCGATAGAGCACCCGGCCATCGGCGGCCTGCCAGGTCTCGACCACGCCGCAGGCCGACATCCACTGCAGCGCGGCCTCGACCACGCCGACCGCCGCGCCCTGCTCGGCCGCCCCACCCCACCAGCGCGCAATGCCTTCGGCGCTGTCACAGGCGTCGGGGTGGGCGCACAGATAGCGCGCCAGATGCTGAACGACGGACATGATGTCGGGATCCATGCTCGGGGCCTCCCCCAGCTTGATAGGGACGCAGTACGCATGGACGATGCCAGCCCGGCGCTGCTCGCTAAGTGCTTGCTGCGCTGGATTTTTTTCTTTGCTGCGGCAGGCGGGCGTGGACGGCTTTGTCCTCCCGCATTCGAGGCCGGATGTGGCCACGCTGCGGGACGGCCGCGTCGCGCTGCGGCGAAGACGTATTTGTCCACGCGCATGGACAGATTTGTCCTTGCCTTCAACGCGCTGCCACGCAAAGCTGGCATGCTGTGCGCATCGCCAGCCGCCACCGTTTCTTGCCTTGTCTGCCCTGCACCGACTCCTCCGATCAGCGCTGTCTGCCCTGCCCTTGTGGATCGCCGGCGCCTGGGCCCAGGCCGGCGCGCCGGTGCTGAACGCCTACACCGAGGAATGGCCGCCCTACAACTACAGCGAGCGCGGCGAGCTCAAGGGGGTGGCGACCGACATCCTGCGCGCGCTGTGCGCCGAAGCCGAGCTGCGCTGCCTGATCGACAGCGTGCCCTGGGCGCGCGCCTATGCCGCCGCGCTGAAGAGCCCCAACACCCTGGTCTACACAACGGTGCGGCGTCCCTCGCGCGAGCACGACTTCATCTGGATAGGCCCTATCCTGCCGCGCAGCACCTGGGTCTGGGGACGCGCCGGTGGCACGGCCACGATCCGGGACCGCAAGGACCTGCCCCTGCTTCGCTATGGCGTCGTGCGTGGCGAGGCGGCGGCCCAGGACCTGCTGGACGCCGGCGTGCCGCCTGAGTCGCTGGTGGCCGATGCGAGCAATGCCGCCATCCTGCGCCAGCTGCGCCTGGGCTGGATCGACGCGATGGTGGACACCGAGCTGGGCATGGCCTGGAATCTGCGCCAGGCCGGCATGGCCAGCGGCGAGGTGCTCAGGCTGGCGCCGCTCAGCGATCAGGGCGGCTATTACTTTGCGCTGAACCGGCGCAGCGAACCGGCGCTGGTCGAGCGCCTGCACAGCGCGCTGGAGCGGCTGCGCAGCAAGGGAGCGATCGAGGGGCTGATACGTGCCTACGCCGTCGAGCGCAGGCCCTGAGACGCTCAGGCCTGGCCGGGCGGCAGCAGCAGCTGTTGCACCTGATTTCGATGCAGGCCCAGCAGGGCCGGCGCCAGCGCGCTCAGGCGCTCGAAGTCCAGCACCTGCTCGCTGGCCTCGGCACGAAAGCCCGCCGCGAAGCGGGCTTGCTGCGCAGCTGAGGTCTCTGTGGCGGCCTGGGCCGTCAGCGCGGCGGCACTGTCCAGGCGCTGCCTCAGCTGCTGCTGGGCACGGTCCAGCTTCGCCTGGGCGTCCAGCACCTGGACCAGGCTGTGGCGCTGGGCCTGGCTGTCGTCGAGCTGCCAGGCCGATGGGCTGATCGCGTCGGGCTGCGGATCCAGCAAGGCCCGCACCATCTGGCCGCTGGGGAAACGCTTGCCGTCGCCGCGCAGGCTCAGGCCGTCGCGCAGCGCCGGCCATTGCGATTCGGGCGCGCTGAACAGCAGCTCGCCGCCCTGGCTGTGCGCTCGCATATCGGTCGCGGCCAGCGCACGCTGCAGGCTTTGCAGGCCGCGCTGCAGACCCTGGCCGTCCAGCGGCACCAGGGTCGCGCGCGGCTGGCCGGGCATGGCCAGCCGCAGCGTCTCGGCGCCGGCGCTGCTGAGCGCCTGCACATCGAGGCCGCGCACGCGGAACAGCTGGCGCGGCTGCTCGCCCTCGGCCACCGGCTGCAGGCGCGCGTCAAGCTGGCCGCCACTCTCGCCGGCGCGGGCCTGCCAGGCTTGCTGGACGGCCTCCAGCTTGGCAGGCAAGGCCTGCCGGCTGGCCAGCTGCGGCTGGGCCAGCGCGCGGCTGAGACCGCTCTTGAGTTCTTGCAGAGCCTGGCCCAGACGCTCGGCATAGGCCAGGCCTTGCTGCAGCTCGCCCAGGCGCTGCTGCTGCCCGGGCTCGCGAAACGGGCTGGTCCGGTACTTGCCTGCGCTGCTGCTCGTGCCGGGCGCGGCAGCGCTGGCGGGGGCCAGGTCTTGCGGCGCGACGCGGCGCAACGCCGGCAGCGCGTCCAGCGCGATGCCTGTGCTGCTGGCGCCGCTGCGCTGCAGCACTTCGCTGGCGCGCGGGGGGCTGTGGACGACGGGAATTTGCAAGAGCCGGTCCGATTCAGAAAGCGTTGAACAGGCTCAGCTGGCTGACCTTGGCATAGGCCTTCTGCGTGGCCTGCACCGCCAGCGTGTGGCTGTTCAGGCGCACCGAGGCCTCGCCATAGTCGAGCTGGGCCAGGTCGATATAGGCCTGCTTGTTGGCCAGGCTGATCGCGGCCTGGTTGTCGGCCATGGTTTGCAGCACATTCTGGCGCCCGCCCAGCACGCTGATCTGGCCGCTGATGCCGTCCAGCATCAGGTCGGTCTCGACCAGCTGGTCGCGCGCGGTGGTGCCGGTGTAGCTGCCGGTCTTGAAGGCGGTGGCCGCCGCGTCGAGCTTGTTCAGAAAGGCGGCGAAGCCCAGGCTGCCCAGCGAGACATTGGCGGCCAGGGTCACACCGTCGCCGACCGCGACATCCTGCGTAAGGCCGTTGACCGCGGCATTCTGGGCATAGCGGGCCGGCGGCGCGGCGCCGGTATCGGTCACGGTCGCGACATCGGTGGCGGTGCCCGAGAACAGGTACTTGCCCTCGGCATTGCGGCTGTTGGCGGCGAAGAACAGGCTGTCGCGCAGCGCTTCCAGCGAGGTGGCCATCGCGGCCACATCGGCCGGCGTGTTGGCGCCGTCGGCGGCCCAGACGAGCAGATCGCGGGCCATCATCAGATCGTTCTTCATCGAGTCCAGCGTGACCTCGTTGGCCTGCAGCCGGGTCTTCAGCGCGCCGGCATTGCTGCGGTACTGGTCCAGCGCCGCCTCCTCGCGCGACAGGCGGGCCAGGCGCACCGTCGCGATGGTATCGTCCGAGGGCTTCATGATGCGGTTGCCCGAGGCCATCTGCTGCATCACCAGCGCGAGGCCGCTGTTGGCGGTCTGCAGCGCACTGTTCATCGTGGCATGGTATTGGTTGCTGGCGATACGCATATTCCGGTCCTTCCTGTCAGCGAATCATCGCCAGCGTGCTGTCGAACAAGGCATTGGCCACCGCGACGACCTTCATATTGGCCTCGTACATCTGCTTGTACTGCATCAGGCTGATGGCCTCTTCGTCGTTGTTGACGCCGCTGGTGGACTTCCAGCTTTCCTCGGCCTGGTCGCGCACCGTGATCGCGGTCTTCTGCGCGGCGATGTTCTGCTGGCTCTGCACGCCCAGCTTGCCGACCAGCTGGGTGTAGACATCGCCCATCACGGTCAGCTTGCCGTCGACGCTGATGGTCTGGCTCTTCAGCCCAATCAAAGCCTTCAGATTGCTGCTGTCACCGATCGCACCGCCCGGCGCGGCAAAGGCCAGCTGCGTCGCGGTGAGGCCGGTCAGCTTGAGCTTGCCGCCGCTGTAGTCGAACAGCGGCTGGCCCGGGCCGACGACCGGTGGCGCGGAACCGGCCGCGAGCTGGGTGTTGAAGCTCGTCGCAATGCCGTGGGCCAGCTCGCCGATCGAGCTCTGCATCGGCTTGAGCACCTGGGTCTCGAAGTCCTGCAGCCCGCCGAGCTGGCCGCCCAGGTTCTGGCCCAGCACCTTGAAGCTGCTGTTGGCAAAGCTCAGTTCGAGGTCGCCAGCGTTCTGGCTCATCACCGCCGCTTCGCTGCCCAGCACCAGCGGCTGGCCGTTCTTCAGCGAGACGCTGATCGTGCCGTCCGGCTGGTTGACGACCTGCAGGCCGGCCAGCGAGGACAGCGCATCGACCTGCTGGTCGCGCGCATCGAGCAGGCCCGAGGTGTTGATGCCGGTGGCCTGGGCCGCGGCGATCTGCTTGTTCAGCAGCGCGATGCTCTGGGTATGACTGTTGACCTGGTCGATGGCCGCGCCGCGCTGTGCGAGCAGCGCGCTCTGCTGGCCGCTCAGCAGGCTTTGCAGGCTGCCGACGCGCTTGACCAGGCCGTCGGCCGCCGTGATCACCTGCTCGCGCAGCGGGCCCGAATCGGGCTGCACGCTGGCGGCATTGAGCGCGGCAAAGAAGGCATCGAGCCCCTGGTTGATGTTGGAGGTGTCGTCCGACATCACCTGCTCCAGCTGGTTCAGATAAGGTTGGCCGGCCTTGTACTGGCCCAGATTCGAGGCCGCCTGCCACATCTGCAGCGATTTGTAGCCGTCGTTGAAGCGCAGCAGGCCCGAGACGGCCACGCCGGCGCCGGCCGCATTGCTGCTGCCCGACTGGACCGAGCCCAGCAGCACGCCCTGGCGGGTGTAGCCCGGCGTCATCGCGTTGGCGATGTTCTGGCTGTTGGTGTTGAGCGCCGCCTGGGCGGCGATCGCGCCCGACAGCGCGTTGAAGATCATGCTCATGGTTTCATGCCCTGTTTGGACTCATCCCCAGGGGAAGGCGACGCCGCAGCGGCCGGACTTAAACCGGCCGCCGGCAGGATCTGCTTGAGCATCAGGTCGGCGATGCCGAAGGCACGCTGGCCGGCCATCGCATCGGCCACCAGGCCGTCGGCCATGTCCATCATGTCTTCGTTGACCTTGTTCTTCAGCGGGCTGTCATCGTCGGCCAGCGCGCGGGTGGCCGAGCGCATCTGGCTCATCATCTGCTTGATGAAGAAGGCCTCGAACTTCTCGGCCGCCTCGGCGGCGCGCGCCTGCAGGCGGACCGCGTCGGCATCGGCGCCAGTCGCGGCGGGATTCAGTGGCGTGTCGAGTTTCAGCATCAGATCACCTGCAGCTCGCCTTCGATCGCGCCGGCCTGGTCTAGGGCCTGCAGGATGGCCATCAGATCGTCCGGGTTCGCGCCGATGCTGTTGATCGTGTCGACGATGGCCTGCAGGCTGGCGCCGGCCGGCCAGCGCAGCATGCGGCCATTGCCCTGATCGACCGCGACGCGCGACTGCGGCGTCACCTGGGTCTGGCCCTGGCTGAAGGGCTGGGGCTGGCTGACCTGGGGCCGCTCGCTGATCACCACCTTCAGCGAGCCATGCGAGACCGCCGCCGGCTTGACACGCACGCCATCGGCGATCACGACGGTGCCGGTGCGCGAGTTGAAGATGACCTTGGGCAGCTCGGCCCCGACCTCGACCTTGAGCGCCTGCAGCCCGGCCATGAAGGCGACGCGCTGGGTCGGGTTGGCGGGGGCCTGCACCTCGACGCTGGTGGCGTCGCGGGTGCTGGCGATCTCGCCGTAGCGGCGGTTGATGGTCTCGACGATGGAGGTCGCGGTCTGGAAATTGGGGCGCTTCAGGCTCAGCTGCACGCTGGGCCGGCTGTCGAAATCGCTCTCGATCTCGCGCTCCACCGTCGCCCCGTTCGGGATGCGGCCGGTGGTGGGGGTGTTGACGGTGACGCTGGAGCCGCTCTGGCCCTGCGCATTGAGGCCGCCGACCACCAGATTGCCCTGGGCCAGCGCATAGACCTCGCCGTCGGCCGCATGCAGCTGGGTCAAGAGCAGCACGCCGCCGCGCAGGCTCTTGGCATCGCCCAGCGAGGACACGGTCACATCGATGGGCTGGCCGCGCCGGTAGCCGCTCGGGAAGGTGGCGCTGACCATCACGGTGGCGACATTCTTGCTCTTGGCCTCGGTGCGCTCGGGCTGCTTGACGCCGAACTGCTTGAGCAGATTGTTGATCGACTGGCCCGAGAACTTGACCTGGGTGCTGTCGCCGCTGCCGTTCAGGCCGACCACCAGGCCATAGCCGAGCAGCTGGTTGTCGCGCACGCCCTCGATGCTGACCAGCTGGCCCAGCGCCTGGGCGGCATGGCTGGGCAGGCTCAGCAGGCCGGCGGCCAGGCTCAGGGCCAGGATGCAGATGCTCTTCATCGCTTGTCTTTCTTCAGAATGGCATCAGCGCGCTGACGAACCAGCGCGTCAGCCAGCCGGGGGTGTTGGCCTCGGCCATATGGCCGGTGCCGCTGTAGCTGATGCGGGCATTGGCGACGCGCTGCGAGGAGACACGGTTGTCGTTGTCGACATCGGCGGCGCGCACATAGCCGCCCAGCCGTATCAGCTCCTCGCCCTGGTTCAGGTAGACGCTTTTCTCGCCCTGCACCTTCAGCAGGCCGTTGGGCAGCACCTCGTGGACGACCACGGTGATCGCGCCCTGCAAGGTGTTCTGCTGGCTGCTCGATGAGCGGCCGTTGAAGTCGCGCTGAGCTTCCAGCGAGCCGTCCGAGGACTTGTCGCGCAGGCTGGCCGAGAAGCCGGCGCTGCTGTTCTTGCCCAGCTGGGTGCCGGCGCTCTTGCTGGCCTGGGTGGTTTCCATCAGCACCACGGTCAGCACATCGCCGGCGCGGAAGGCGCGCGTGTCGGCGGTCAGGCTGGCGGTGCGGCCGGCGACGAAGACGCCGCCGGCGCGTGCCTTGGCCGAGACCTGGGCCAGCGCCGGCAGCGGGGCCGGCTCGGCCTCGGGCAAGGCCGGCGGCTGCAGGCTGGCGCAGCCGCCCAGCAGGGCCGCGACGATGAGGAGCGAGCCGACCGCGCGCATCAGCGCACCGCCTGCGACAGGTACTGCAGCATATTGTCGGCCGCCGACAGCACCTTGGTGTTCATCTCGTAGGTGCGCTGGGCAGCGATCATGTCGACCATTTCCTCGACCACCTGCACATTCGAGCCTTCCAGCGCGCCCTGCTTGAGCTTGCCCAGACCATCGGCCCCCGGCACGCCCTCGGTCGGTGCGCCGCTGGCGGTGGTTTCCTGGTAGATGTTGTCGCCCAGGGCCAGCAGGCCGGTCGGGTTGACGAAGCTCGTCAGGCGCAGCTGACCCAGCTCGGTCGGTGCGGCGGCACCGGCCACGGTGGCGCTGACGGTGCCGTTCTCGGCAATCGTGATCGCGGTGGCATTGGCCGGCACGGTGATCTCGGGCTGCAGGCGCAGGCCCTGGGCATTGGTCAGGCGGCCTTCCGAGTTGACCTGCAGCTGGCCGGCGCGGGTGTAGGCCGGGCGGCCGTTCGGGCCCTCGACCTGCAGAAAGCCCTGGCCGACGATGGCCACATCCATGCTCTGGCCGGTGGTCTGCAGGCTGCCGCTGGTGAAGACCTTCTGCGTGCCGACCATGCGCGTGCCATTGCCCAGCTGCACGCCGGCCGGCGCGGCCGCACCGTCCTCGCCGGCGGCGCCGGGCTGGCGCTCGACCTGGTAGAACAGGTCCTCGAACATCACCCGGTCGCGCTTGAAGCCTACCGTGTTGACATTGGCCAGGTTGTTGGCGATGGCCTGCAGCTTGGCGTCTTGCGCCTGCACGCCGGTCTTGCTGATCCACATTGCTGGGTTCATCGTGTACTCCTGTGTTGCTTACTCACGCACCAGGCGGTTGCCTGCGTCGGCCATGCTGTCGGCGGCCTTGAACAATTTCATCTGCAGCTCGAAATCGCGCGCCAGGCTCATGGTCGTGACCATCTCCTCAACGGCCGAGACATTGCTGGACTCGAGCCGGCCGCTGCCGACGCGCACCGTCTCATCGACCGCCAGCGCCGCGCCGTCGCGGCCGACCAGCAGGCCGGCCTCGTTCTTGATCAGCTGCGCGAACTCGGGCTTGACGAGCTTGAGCTTGTCGACCGGCTGCAGCTCGGCGGTGCCGGGCGTCTGGATCGAGATCGTGCCGTCGGCGCCGATCTCGACCTTGCTGTGCGGCGGCAGATTGATCGGCCCGCCGTCGCCCAGCACCGGATGCTTGCCCAGCAGCAGATTGCCCTCGGCATCCAGCGTGAAGTTGCCGGCGCGGGTATAGGCCTCGCCATTGCCATACTGCACGGCGAACAGGCCCTGGCCCTGCAGCGCGACATCGAGCTCGCGCCCGGTTTCGCGCTGCGTGCCCTCGCGGGCGCTGACCACATCGCTGACCAGCTCGTTCAGATGCCGGGCCGCATAGCCATAGCCCTCGACCTGGCGGGCGTTGGACTGCTCGATATTGGCGCGAAAGCCCGGCGTCTCCAGATTGGCCAGATTGTTGGCATGCACCTGCTGAGCGCGCTGCACGCGCTCGGCACCGCTCATCACGGTGTAGATCAGAGCGTCCATGTCAGCGCCCGCCCGGCCGCCCGAAGGGCGCTGAACGCCCCCTCGGGGGGCAATGAACGAAGTGAGTGTGGGGGCTCATGTTCAGACCGCTTGCATCAGGTTCTGCATCATCTCGTTCTCAGCCGAGATGACCTTGGTGTTGGCCTGGTAGTTGCGCTGGGCCGACATCAGATTGACCAGCTCGCCGGTCATGTCGACGTTGGACTGCTCGATCGCGGCGACGGTCAGCTTGGAGGCCGTGGCCGAGCCGGGGCGCGAGAACAGCGCGGCGCCGGTGGCGTCATTGGCCTCCCAGCTGGTGTCGTTGACGGCCTGCAGCGCGTTCTCGTTGGCGAAGGTCGCCAGCGCGAGGGTGCCGACGGTCTGCTTCTTGCCGTTGCTATAGCTGGCGACGATGCTGCCGTCGTCGGTGATCGCGGTGCCGGTCAGCGTGCCGGCGGCATAGCCATCGGCGGTGTTGGTCAGCGTCGTCGTGTCACCGGCGTACTGGGTCGTGCCCTTGTAGTCGATATCGAAGCTCAGCGGCGCGGCGCCGCCGGCGATGGCCACCGGGCCGAAGGTCACCGGGGCGAGCGGGCCGGTCAGCTTGCCGTTGCCGTCAAAGCCCAGCGCCTGGGTGGCCGGCTGCATCGCGCCGTCGAAGCTGTAGCGCACCGTCACCGCATTGGCGGCGGTCTTGACAAAGTACTGGGTCACCTTGTGCACGCTGCCCAGCGAGTCATGCACGACCGAGGTGATCGAGCTGTTGAAGGTCGTCGGGTCATTGGCATTGAAGGCCGGCAGCGGGCCGGGCGCGCCGGGCACGGTCCAGTCGGCCGACAGATTGCCATTGAATGCCAGCTTGGTGCTGGCTTCGGCGCCGATCTGGCCGGTCGGCACCTTCAGATCGCCCAGCGCCCCCAGGCCCGCGCCCGGGACCGGCTTGCCGGTGGCATCGACCACCACGCCATAGCCCTGGGCCTTGCGGCCGTTGGCATCGACGACGAAGCCGTCTTTGTCGACATTGAAGATGCCCACGCGGGTGAAGACCTGCTGGCCGGAATCATCCTTGACGGCGAAGAAGCCGCGGCCCTGGATCATCGCGTCCATGCCGCGCCCGGTATTGAACAGGCCCCCGCTCTTCTCGATGCTTTGCGACATCGAGCTGAGTTCGGCGCCGTTCATCTGCGTGCCCGAGTACATGGCCGAGAAATTGGCGCGGCTGGATTTGAAGCCGTAGGTGCCGGAGTTGGCGATGTTGTTGCTGATGGCTTCCAGGCTGCCGCTGACCGCGTTGATGCCCGAGCGTGCGATTTCGAAACTCATGATGTGCCCTTCGCGTGAATTTAGGAGTTGGCCGCGGCGCGGCCCTTGAATTGGGTGATGGCGGCCGGCGTGATCTCGCCCAGCGCGCCCAGCTGCAGCAAGGCGCCACCGTCGCCGGTCAGGCGCACGCTGCGCAGCTCGGCGACCACCTCGACCGCCGTGGCCTGCTTGGATTCGTTCTCGATGCGCACCTGGTAGCTGCCGCTGGCCAGGCCCAGCGCGGCCGGGTCCAGCTTGTAGCCGTTGGCGCCGGCGGTGCGCGGGCCCAGATCGACGCGCTTCTCGACGCCATCGGCGCCCTTGAGCACCAGCGTGGCCGGGTTGGCATTGCCGTCCAGCGTGAAGTGGGTGTCGACCGGCTGCTTGTCGAGCTTGAGCTGCTCGACGCGCGCCTGCACTGTGGAGCCGACCTGGGCGCCCAGGGTCAGCATCTGCAGGCTGGACAGCATGCCGGCATTGCTGGCGCCCAGCGCGGTCAGCTGCTGCAAGGTCTCCATCTGGCTCAGCTGGGTCAGCTGGTTGACGAACTCGCTGGGGTCGGTCGGCTCCAGCGGGTTCTGGTTCTTGATCTGGGCCACCAGCAAGGTGGTGAACAGCTGCGAGACCTCGCCATTGCTGCCAACGGCCTTGCTGGCCGCGCCCGCGCTGTTGCTGCTGGTGTCGTTCGTGACCGCGCTCATTGGCCTTCTCCCAGGCGCAGCAGCGACTGCTGCATCGCCTTGACACGGCCCAGCACCTCGACATTGGTCTCGAAGGCGCGCGAGGCCGACATCATGTCGGTCATCTCGGCGACCGGATTGACGTTCGGATAGAACACCTCGCCGGCCTCGTTGGCCAGCGGATGCTCGGGCTCGTAGACCTTGCGCAGCGGCTCCTCGCTCTCGACCACGTCCAGCACCTGGACGCGGCTGCCGGCCAGCTGCTGCTCGCCCAGGCCCTCGCGGGCGGCCAGCGCGGCGAACACCGGCTTGCGGGCCCGGTAGGTGTCGGCCTCGGAGCCCGAGGCCGACTGCGCGTTGGCCAGATTGCTGGCGATGGTGTTCAGACGCGTGGTCTGGGCCGACATGGCCGAGCCCGCGATCTGGCTGATCTGCTTGAATGACATCGCCGCTCCTTACTGTCCGTTGATGGCCTTGGCCAGGCCTCTGAGCTTCATGTTCAGAAAGGTCAGGCTGGTCTGGAAATCCGAGGCGTTCTGCGAGAACGCCGCCTGCTCGACGCCCAGCTCCACCGTGTTGCCGTCCTGGGCCGCATGGAAGGGCACGCGATACTGCAGGTCTTCGCCCTCGGTATCGAGCAGCAGGCCGTCGCGGTTGTCCTGATGGGCCTGGCGCAGGGTGGCGGCAAAATCAATGTCTCGCGCCTGATAGCCGGGTGTGCTCTCATTGGCGATATTGGAGGCCAGCACCTTGGTGCGCTCGGCGCGCAAACGGAGCGCGTCGGCGTGCTGGCCCATCGCCTTGCTGAAATCAATACTCATGCTTTGTTCCCCAAGAAATCTGATGCTGGCCAGCATGCTGGCCGTGACTATCGGCGATGTCGGCGCTGCCGTGACACGCGGTCTCGGCGACAGCGTGAACGAATTCGCCGAGCGGCTTGTGTTGGAGCAGGCCCAGCGCCAGGGCTGGCTGGAACCGCAGCTGCGCCTGACGCCGACGGCCAAGCCCAGCAGCGCGCCGCCCTGCCCCAGTGGCTGGCAGATCGAGGCGCTGGACACCCGCTATCTGAGCCGGCTGCGCTTCTCCGCCCACTGCCCGGACCGTGCGGCGGCACCCCAGCAGGTGCTGCTGCTGCGCGGCCAGCTCAGCGCCGAGGTGCTGGTGGCGGCCCAGGCGCTGCGCCCCGGCCAGCTGATCACCGAGAGCGATGTGCTGCTGGAGCGGCGTGACATCACGAACGCGCCCGAGGCGCTGTCGCAGTTCGATGCGGTGCTGGGCCAAAGCCCGCGCACCAGCTTGCGGCCGGGCCAGCTGCTGCTCAGACGCCAGCTGCAGGCGGCGCTGCTGATCAAGCGCGGCCAGAAGGTCAGCATCGTCGCGCGCAACGGCGGCATCGAGGTGCAGGCGGCCGGCGAGGCGCTGGACGCCGGCGCGCTGGGCGCGCAGATCCGCGTGCGCAATCTGGCCAGCGGCCGCGTCATCAGTGCGCGCGTGCTGGACGAGGCTCAGGTCGAACCGGCCCTGCGCTGAAGTCTGCATCATCGCCCACCCGCCTTGATGCGCTGGGCCGTCGCGGCCAGCTTGTCGGCATAGGCCGGGTCGGTCGCATAGCCGCCCTGCTGCAGCGCCCGGCCATAGGCCTGGGCGTCGGCGCCGGTCTGCAGCGCTGCCTGGTAGCGCGGGCTGTTCAGCAGCAGCTGGGCAAAGTCGTTGAAGGCCTGGGCCGGTCCGGCATAGCTGCGGAAACCCTCGCGGCGCTTGCTCGGCGCGCCCTGCTCGTACTCGGTGGTCAGCACCTCGGCGACCTCGCCGCGCCAGCTCGCGCCGGCTTTCAGCGCGAACAGATTGTGGCTGTCGCTGCCGTCGCTGCGGCGTATCGGCTTCTGGCCCCAGCCCGATTCCAGCGCTGCGTGGGCGGCCAGCACCTCGGGCGCGACGCCCAGGCGTTGGCCGGCCTGCTCGGCCAGCGGCGCGATCTCGCGCAAAAACTCCTGCTGGCTCGGGCTGGGTGCGGCGGCATTGTTCTCGACGGGCTCCCCGCTGGCCTGCAGCTGATGCCACAGACCTTCGGGGCTCAGCGCCGCGGCACGCAGCGGCGGCGTGGTCGACGTGCTGCCGCTGCCGTTCTCGATGAACTGGCTGACCTCGCCATGCAGCTGCCGATACAGGCCGGAGAACTCGCCGGCGGCGCGCACCGCGCCGCCGGCCGGCAGGGCCGGAAAGCCGGCGCCGATCTTGAAATCAGCATTCAGCATAGGTGGCCTCCTCGACGCCCAGCACCCGCTGCATCAGCGCATGCTGGTCGGTGATCAGCTGGCAGTTGCGCAGGTTCAGGGCCTTGCACTCGGTGACTTGCTGCTCCAGGCCTTGCCAGGCGGCCGCCAGCGTCTGGGCGCTGGCGCCCGACAGGCGCTGCAGCAAGGCCTCGACGCTGGGCTTGCTGTTGCGGCCCAGCAGGGCCAGCAGCAACTCGCTGCGCACCGCGCGGCGCTGGTCGAGCTGCTCGACCAGGGCCACGATGTCGGCGGCCAGCGCGCCGAGCTGCTCGCTGCGGTGGCGCAGCGCGGCCTGGAACTGTTCTTCGAGCAGCTCGCGCAGGCGGGCATAGGCCGAGCGATCCGCATGCAGATCGCGCAGCAGCCGCGCCAGCACCTCGGCGACCTTGCTCATCCCCGCCCCCCGTGGAAGCGCTGGATCAGCTTGGCCAGACGGCCGGCGTCGAAGGTGATCTCGCCGCGGGCCAGGGCCTCGCGCAGCATGTCCACCTTGGCCTGGTCGATCTCGGGCATCTCGGCCAGCGCCGCCTTGGCCGGCTGCAAGGTGCTGGACTCCAGCGCCGCGTCGACGGCCGTGGCCGCGCCCAGCACGGCCGGCGCGGCCTCGCGGGTCTTGCCGATCGAGCCGATCTCGTTCTTCTCGGCCAGCTTGTCGAGCGGCTGGCCGTTCTGTCCTGTGACTCTCATACGATCACCTCTTGCTTTGGTACGCATGGCCGGTCCTCAGTTCGCCGGCGGGCTTTGCAGGACCCGGCGCAGCTCGCGCATGGCCTCGGGGGTTTCGGCGCTCAGGCCGTCGGCGACGGGCAGACTCTGGCGCGGCGCGCCGAACATCGAGGCCATCAGCTGCGACTGACGGTGCGTCAGCACCATCAGCTCGATGCGGCGGTTGATGGCCGCGTTCGGATCGCGCTCGTCCAGCGGCGCGGCATCGGCCATGCCGCTGACCTGCATCACGCTGCGCTCGGCCATGCCGCCTTCGAGCAGATGAAAGCGCGCCGCCATCGCGCGGTGGCTGGACAGCGCGGTATTGGAGAAGGCGCCGATGCTGCGGCCGCGGTACTGCGAGGCGTCGGTATGGCCGACGATCAGCAGCGGGTTGTCGACCTTCGCGAACACCGCACCGAGCTTGCGCAGCAGCGCACGAAATCGCTGGTTGGGCATCGCGCTGCCACGGTCGAACATGCCCTCGGCATCGGTGTCGTGCAGCATCAGGCGCAGGCCTTGCGGCGTGATCGCGGTCTGCAGATTGCCTTGCAGCCCCTCCTCGGCGCTGGCGCGCTCGATCAGGCGCGCCAGATCGCGGAACTCGGCCGGGCTCTCGTAGTGCTTGACGGCCTGCGGGTCGTCGAGGTTCTCGCTGCGGCCACGCATCAGCTCCTGCTCGCGCGCCGGCACCGGGTGGCGCTCGATCAGGCTGCCCTTCATGCCGGCGGCGATCGCATTGCTGGTGCCGCTGCCCTCGCCCAGCATCTTGCTGCCATTGCTCTGCAGCACCTGCTGCATCGCCTCGGTCTCGCGCGAGGCCAGCAGCCACAGCACCAGGAACAGGCACAGCAGGGCCAGGCAGAAGTCGGCGAAGGCGACCTTCCAGGCGCCGCCGTGGCCTTCGTCGTCGTGCTTGCGCGACACGCGCTTGACGACGGTCTGGTGGTGATCGGCCTTGGCGCCGACCTTGCTACTAGGCAGCACGGCGCTCTCCCGGCATGCGGTCGGTGGCGCGGCGGCGCGGCGTCGCCTCGGCGTCGCCGGCGTCCTGCATCTTGTCGATCCAGCCCTCCAGCACCGCGAAGCTGGGCTTGATGTTCAGCTGCACCAGGCGGCGGCCGGCATCGATGGCCAGCAGCGGCGGCTTGCCCGAGACATGGGTGACCAGCACGACCTTGACCGATTCCATCGCAGCCATCTCTTCGTTGACCTGCTGCTTCATCATATTGCTCAGCGGGTCCAGCACCGCATAGCAGAAGAAGATGCCGATGAAGGTGCCGACCATGGCCGCGGCCACCATCAGCGCGATCTGGCCGGTGTCGGCGCCCTCGGCCACCGAGCTCATCGCCATCACGATGCCCAGCACGGCAGCCAGGATGCCGAAGCCCGGCATCGCCTCGCCGATCTTGTGCAGCGACTTGGCCGGCTGGGCCAGCTCGTCATGGATGGCTTCCAGCTCCTGCTCCAGCACGCCCTCGAGCTCGTGGGCATTGATCTTGCCCATGGCCATCAGGCGGAAGTTGTCGACGATGAAGTGCAGCAGCTTGGGCTCGTCCAGGATCAGCGGATAGCGCTTGAACAGCACGCTTTCGTGCGGCGCCTCGACGTGGGCATCCAGCGCCTTCAGGCCACCGGCCGCCGTCTGCAGCAGCTCATACATCAGCAGCAGCAACTGGCGCTGGAACTCCTCGCCGGCCTTGCGCGGCATCATCACCTTCTTGAGCTGCAGCATCATTTCCGACAGCACATGCTTGGGGTTGCCCAGCACGATGGCGCCCAGGCCAGCGCCCAGGATGATCAGCAGCTCGACCGGCTGCCAGATCACCTTGAAGCTGCCGCCGTGCAGCATGAAGCCGCCGAAGACACAGCCCAGCACGATGACGATTCCAATGAACGGCTGCATGGTTGTTGCTACTTTCTTGAATCAGGCTTGCTGCAGGAAGGTTTTCATCTTCCGCAGCGCGCCCTTGTTGATCTGCGAGACGCGCGCCTCGGTGAGGTCCAGCACCGCGGCGATTTCCTTCAGGCTGGCGTCGAATTCGTAATAGAGCTGGATGACCTTCTGCTCGCGCTCGTCCAGGCTGGTCAGCGCCTGCTCGATGCTGCGGCTGATCATCAGCTGGGCCTCGGGTGTGCGGCTCTCGCTGGGCAGATTGCTGAGCTCCTGGACCAGCTCGTCAAAGCTGGCCAGCTCCTCAGCCACCTCGGCCTGCTGGTAGGCGGACCAGGCCTGCGGCGTCAGCTTCAGATGCCCGAGGATCTCGGCCTCGCTGGGCTCGTGGCCCAGCTTGCGGGTCAGCGCGCGCAGCGCGTCGCGCAGCTTGTGGCTGTCCTGGCGCACCGAGCGCGGCCGCCAGTCCTGGCGGCGCAGCTCGTCGAGGATGGCGCCGCGCACGCGCAACGCGGCAAACGCGCCGAAGGCCTCATCGGGCTCGCCATAGCGGCGCAGCGCTTCGAGCAGGCCCATCAGGCCGATCTGCTCCATGTCCTCGCGGTCCATCACCGCGCTGGCCTGGGCATTGAGCTGGCGCGCGATGCGCTTGACCAAGGGGGCATACGCGCGCAGCTGGCGCTGCTCGAAGTCGGGCCCCAGGCCGGCATGCGCGGCATGGGCGGCCTGATTCAGCTCGGCGTAGGCGGTGGCTTGCATGGCGCGGTCGGCTGGGCTTACTCGATGATCAGCTTGCCGATCAGGGCTTCGGCAAAGGGCGGCTCGCGCTGCTCGGCCGCATAGTTGGCCTGGTAGGCCTTGTTCAGCTCATCGGCGAACTGCGCCACCGTCATGCCTTGTGCCGTCTCCACCGTGTACTCGGACAGCGCCTTGACCGCGATCGTGCGCAGCAGCGGCAGATGCTCCTTGGCGCGCTTCTCCTGCTCGGGCAGCGCCTTGAACACGACATCGATGGCCATGTAGTGCGAGACCGTCTCGCCGGCACGGCCGCGCAGCATGATCAGCACCTTGTCCAGGGTCACGTATTTGTAGTCGGGCGCCGGTTTGGCCGGTGCTTCGGCGACGGCCTTGCCGGACTTGTCGGGGCTCGGCGCCTTGTTGGCCATGCTCCACCAGACGGCGGCGCCGGCGCCGGCCGCAGCGAGCAGGCCCACCAGGGCCACGATCAGAATCAGTTTGAAATTTTTCATGGGCTTGTCCGTCGGTTCAGGCCGGGGTGTCGGCGGCGGTCAGCGAGCTCGCGAAGGCGCGGGCGGCGGCCTCGTCCTCATGCAGACCGCGGCCCGGGCGGCGTTGCTGATCGCGTTGGTCCTGGGCCTGCTGCTGGGAGGGCTGCTGCTGCGCATCGCGACCGGCCTGGCGCGCGTCGTCACCGCCGCGTGCGGTCTGCGTCACCTGCACTGTCACCTCGCCGCTGTGGCGCTGCACCAGGTCCTGGCGCAGGCCGTCGCTGACCTGATGCAGCTGGCGCGCCACCTCGCCGTGGCTGGCGCTCATGCGCACCTGCAGCTCGCCGGCCTGCTGGCGGATCGCGATCTCGACCTGGCCCAGCATCGGCGGGTCCAGCTTGATCACGGCCTGCTCGCTGCGGGCGGCGATCTGCAGCTGCAGACGGTCGCCCAGGGCCTGCAGCAGCGGCTGCTGCCATTGGGTGGGTTCGCCCTTCAGCACCAGCGCAGGCGCGGGGCCGGCCTCGCTGGTCGGCAGCGCCGCCGCCACGACGACCGCCGCCGGCCTGACGCCGTCGATGCCGCTGGGCGCCGGCAGTGTGAGCGCCGCTTCGAAACTGGCCGACGGCGCACTGTCCGCCGTGCCGACGGACTTGGCACCGATGGCGGCGGTTGGGAGTGCGGTCAGCAGTGTCGACTCGGCCGCTGCGGCGGACGGCTTGTCGGGCACGGCGGCGGCGGTCGAAGCGACAGGCACCGACGGCATGCCGGCTGCCGGCATGGCCGCAGCCTGCGCCGCTACCGGAGGCTGCCACAGGCCCAACGCCGCCAGTACATGGCTGGACTGGGCCTCCAGAACCGGCTCGGCCGCGCTCTGATCGGTTTCAGTTTCTTGCCCTGCTTCGGTCGTCGGTTCGCCGGCCGCTGCCAGCACGGCGCTGTCTGCGGCCGGCGGGGTCGCAGGCTCTACCGTGGTCGGCAGCGCTGCCGGCTGCTGCTGCAGCAGCGCAACGTCCTGCTGCAGCGCCAGCGTGTTGGCGAAACCGGGCTGGCCCAGGTTCTGACCGAGCGGCCGGGCCGCATTGAGCAGCACGCCACCGTTGAGGCTAGGCAGCAGTGGGGTGCTGGCGCCGGTGTTGAGCAAAAGAGTGTTGCTATTCATGCGCGGGCCTCCTCGTCCTGGGCGCTGTCGGACCAGTTGCTGCTCTCGGCATAGGCCTGCCAGCGGCCTTGGCCGGCACGCATCTGCTCCAGGGTCTGGGACAGGTTCTGCAGCTCGGCCGCGCAGTGCAGGCGGGCGTCCTGGTGCTGGCGCTGCAGGGCCTGCAGCGCGCCGCGTTCGGCCGCGCTCCAGCTGGACACATCGGCCCAGTCGCGCAGCGCCAGGGCCAGCTCGCGATCCAGGCGGGCCAGGGCCTGCCAGTCGCGTGCGCCGCTGGCCTGCTTCAGGCCGCGACCCAGGCGTTCGATCAGGGGCATGCGCTCAGCCATGGCTGTTCGCCTGCACGCCTTGCCAGCCGCTGCGGATATTCGCCAGCAGGCCGCTCACCTCGTCGACGATGGCGACATTGAGTTCGACGCCGGCGCGGTACAGGCGCTCGGCGCAGTAGTCATAGAGACGGGCGAGGTTGTGCACCACCTCGCTGCCGGCGTCCACGTCCAGCGCGCTGGACAGGCCGTTGATGATGTTGACGCACTTTTCCAGGCTGCTGGCCTTGAGCTCGTAGCGGCGGGCCTCGATATGGCCGCGGGCGCGGGCCAGTTCATCGATCAGGCCGTCCATCAGGACCAGCACCAGCTGCACCGGCGAAGCCTGGGCGGTCTGGGCCTTGAGATTGACGGCTTGGTAGCTTTGGTAGGCGTCGTAAGTCATCGTTTATGAGTTCGGTAAGCTCAGCGAGCTGAACAGGCTGGTGGTATCGGCCATCTGCGCCTGCACCTGCTGCAAGGCGGTGAACTGCTTCAGATAGCGTTGGTAGGACTGCTCGTACTGGTTGTCGAGCCGGGTCTGGCGTTCGCCGATGGCCTTCTGCTGCGACTGCACCGAGCTCTTGCGCTGCGCGATCTGGCCCGAGACGCTGTTGGTCCACTGGTCGACCGCGACGCTGAAAGCCCCCAGCACGCCGCTGCCCGAGCTCAGCGAGGACTTGCCGAACACCTGGTCCAGCGCATCGGGCTTGGTCGCCAGCGTCTTGTTGAGCTTGCTGCTGTCCAGGCTCAGCTGACCATTGCGGTCGGCACTGATGCCCAGGTCGCGCAGGGCCAGGCCGCCGAAGTCCTCGCGCAGGATGTTGTTCAAGCGGCTGCGCAGCGAGCGCACGCCGGCATCGGTGGCGAAAGCGGCCGAGGCGGCGCCGTCCTTGCCGGCGGCGGTCAGCTCGCTGAGGCTTTTCTCCAGCGCGTTGTAGGCATCGACAAAGCTCTTCACCTTGGCCGTGGTCGCGCTCTCGTCCTTGGCCACGGTCAGCACATCGGGTGCGCCGCTGCTCAAGGCCTTCAGCGTGACGCTGACGCCGGGAATGGACGTCAGCTCATTGCTGCCCTGCTTGATCTGGATGCCCGAGCCCTGGGCTCCCATCCAGACCACTGCATCCTGGGCTGCCGTCAGCTGCAGCTTCTTGGCCGGGTCTTCCAGCGCGCTGCGCAGCGCGCCGGCCGGGATGCCGCTGGTGTCCAGGCTGATCGCGCCGCCCTCGCCGCTGACGCCCGAGCTCAGGCTCAGCTGCGACTGGCCGCCGGCCGTGATCACCTGGGCCGTCACCGAGCCGGCATTGCCACTGGCCTGGTTGATCGCGCGCGCCAGTTCGACCTGGGACAGGCTGCCATCGTTGTCGGCATCGGCATTGGCCAGATTGACGACGAAATTGCTGCCATTGGCCAGATTGACCGACATATTCAGCGGCCCTGCGGGCCAGGCCGACACATCCTGGGCGGGCACGTCCTTGAAGGCGATCTGATGCGAGCTGGCCAGCTTCTCGACGAAGATCTGGTAGCTGCCCGGCAGCGCCGTGGAATCGGCCTTGGCCGTGCCGGTGGCGGTGTTGGCAAAGCCGGCGCTGAGCTGGGCCAGGCCGTTCTTGCCGGTGGTCAGGGCCTTCATCGCCGTGTCGAAGCCCTGCAGCGAGCTTTGCAGCTTGCTCAGCGCGGTCGACGTGGCCTGGCTGGTCTTGTTCTGCGCCGTCAGCAGGCTCTGGGTCTGCTGGGTGTAGGCGGTCGCCAGCTGGGTGGCCAGGGTGGACGGGTCGAAATTAGCCATGACGTGCTCCTGCAAGGTGTTGGGTAGGACTACCTTGCTTCAGGGCGACTCCTTCGCCCTGGCACTTAAATTGCTGAGGGTTTGTCATGCCAGCCCCCGCTGCCAGACCTGGCTGGCCAGATCGTCCTGGAACTTCTGCTGCTGGCGCTCCTCGGCCTGCTGGGCCCGCGAGACGACGCGGCCCAGCAGCTGGCCATAGGCCTCCTGCTTGCGCGCCACGGCCAGCATGGCCTGGCGCTGCACCGCGATATCGGCCTCGTGCAGGGCCAGATCCTGGCGCTGCTGTTCGGCCCATTGCAGCACCGCCTGCTTGTAGGCGGCGCTGTTGGCCGCGAGGCTGGGCACGGCCGTGCCGGTCGGGCCGATCTGCTGGCTCAGCTGCTCCAGCCGCGTCACCATCGCCGCCTGGCGGTCGCGCAGCTGCTGCTTGGCGGCCAGTTTCGCCTGGTGCTGCTCCAGCTCGCGCTCGCGCAGCTCGATCAGGCGGCTCAGGCTGTTTTGCATCGGTGCCTTGCTCATGCCAGCAACTCCTCGAGCTGCTGCAGGGTCTCGGCCAGCGGCGCCGCCTCGTTGACACCCTGGTGCAGAAAGGCCTCGATGCGAGGGAACAGCGTCACTGCCCGGTCGGTCAGCGGGTCGGCGCCGGGCACATAGGCGCCCAGCGGCATCAGCTCGCGCACCTGCTCGTAGCGGGCGGCCAGCTGCTTGAGAAGGCGGGCGGCCTGCTGGTGCGGCTTGGCGGCCACCAGAGCCATGCAACGGCTGATCGACTGCGAGATGTCGATGGCCGGGTAATGGCCGCGCTCGGCCAGCGCGCGCGACAGCACGATATGGCCGTCGAGAATGGCGCGAGCCGTGTCGACCACCGGGTCCTGCTGGTCATCGCCCTCGGCCAGCACCGTGTAGATCGCGCTCATGCTGCCGCGGTCGTGCTCGCCGTTGCCGGCGCTCTCAACCAGCTCGGGCAGCATGCTGAAGACCGAGGGCGGATAGCCGCGCGTGGCCGGCGGCTCGCCCAGCGCCAGCGCCACCTCGCGGCGGGCCATCGCATAGCGGGTCAACGAGTCGACCAGCAGCAGCACATGCTGGCCCTGATCACGGTAATGGGCGGCGATCGTGTGGCACAGCTCGGTGGCGCGTAGCCGCATCAGCGGCGACTCGTCGGCCGGCGCCACGACGACCACGGCGCGCGCCAGGCCGGCCGGGCCCAGCGACATGTCGATGAACTCGCGCACCTCGCGTCCGCGCTCGCCGATCAGGCCCACCACCACCACATCGGCGACGGTCTGGCGCGTGATCAGGCCCAGCAGCACGCTCTTGCCGACGCCCGAGCCGGCCATCAACCCGACTCGCTGGCCGCGGCCCAGGGTCAGCATGCTGTTGATCGCGCGCACGCCGACATCCAGCGGCTCATGCACCGGCGTCTTCTTCAGCGGATTGACCTTGGGCGGCTGGGCCGGCAACGGGTGGTCGCCGCCGAGCCGGCCGAGGCCGTCGATAGGCTCGCCCAGGCCGTTGACGATGCGCCCCAGCCACGAGGGGCCTATCATCAGGCTGCGGCTCTCGGGCGCCGGCAGCACGCGGGCACCGGTGGAGAGGCCGTCGGGCTTCTTGAAGGGCATCAGATAGGAGACCTGGTCGCGGAAGCCGACCACCTGGGCCGCGATCCATTCGCCGTCGGCGCCCTCGATCATGCAGCGCTGGCCGGTGCGCAGCGCGCAGCCCGAGCTCTCAAGCAGCAGGCCCGAGGCGCCGACCAGGCGGCCGGTGGGCGTGGCCACGGGCACGGTGCCGAGTTCGACGCGACGCAGTGCGGCGGCGATCATGCGCGCTGCTCCTGCGCTTCGTCATGCGGCTGTTCGATCATCTGCGCCTTGACCTGCTCCATGCAGGCGGCCAGGCGCTGATGGCAGCCGGCATCGGCCTCGCGGCCGCCGGCGTGCAGACGGCATTCGCCGCTCTCCAGCTTGGGGTCGGGCAGCAGGCTCCAGGCCTGGGCGCGCTCGGGTGCCAACTCGCTGATGCGGCGCAGGTCTTCGGGGTTCAGGAACACCTCGACACCGTCGCGGGCGATCGGCATGCTGGCCAGGGTCTCATCGACCAGGGCCAGCAGCTGCGAGGGCTGCAAGGTCAGCTCGGCGCGGATGACCTGGCGGGCCACCTTCTCGACCAGCTCGACCACTTCCTTGCGGGCCGCCGCCTGCAGCTCGATCTGCAGCGCCTTCAGCTCGCTGAACAAGGCATCGACCGGCGCGGCCAGATGCTCGAAACGCTCGGCCATCTCGCGCCGCCCCTGGGCCAGGCCCTGCTCGCGGCCCTGGGCCTGGGCCGCGTCGCTGCCGGCCTGTAAACCGCTGGCATAGCCTTCTTCATAGCCCTTTGACAGGCCCTCCTGGAAGCCCTCGGCCAGCGCGGCCTGCAACTGCGCCGGCGAGCTCTGCTCGACCTCGCGCCGCGCATGCAGCTGGGCCAGCGGCGGAAAGCGGTGCGGACGCAGGACCGGCTTCATTCGACGGTGGCCTCGGCAAACAGCTGGACCTGGATCTCGCCCGCGTCGACCAGGGCCTTGACCTGGGCCATCACCTCGTTGCGGGCGGCTTCGGCACGCGAGCGCGGCACCGGGCCGCTGCGGCGTATCAGGTCCTCGAAGCTTTGGGCCTGGCGGCGCGGCATCGCGGCCAGGATGGCGTCGCGCACGGCCGGCTCGGCGCCCTTCAGCGCCACGGCCCACAGCTCCAGCGGCACTTCCTCGATCACGCGGGTCAACACCGTCTCGCTCTGGCGCGACAGGATGAAGAAGTCATACATGCTGACCTCGATCTCGTTGACCACCTCGGGGTCATGGGCGCGCAAGAGCTCGACCATCTGCTGGCGTTCGCTCGGCAGGCGGTTCAGGATCTCGGCCGCCTGCTTGACGCCCTCGACGCTGGCGCCCTGCTGGCCCAGGCCCGTCAGGCAGCGCTCGACCAGCTCTTCGAGCTCGCCCAGCAATTCGGCATCGACCTCGGACAGGCGCGCCACATTCAGCAACACCAGATCGCGGCCCTGCTCGGGCAGCGCCGCGATCACATCGCTGGCCTGGGTCGAGGGCAGGAAAGCCAGGAACACGGCCTGCATGCGCACGTGCTCGCGGGCGATGTGATCGGCCAGCCATTTCGGCGAGGCCCATTGCAGGCGCTGCATCTTGGGCCGGATGGCCTCGCCGTAAATGCTGTTGAGCACGCTGGTGGCGATATCGCCGCCCAGCGCCAGGTCCAGCGAGCGCTTCAGATAGCTGCGCGAGGCGCCGTGCACGCCGCTTTGCTCGCGGTAGTCATCGAAGAAGTGCTGGATCGCGGTCTTGACCCAATCGACCTTGATGCCGCTCATGCGCGACATCACCTGGGTGACGTCCAGCAGCTCTTCGCGGGACAGGCAGCGCAGCACGGCCGAGGCCGGCTCCTCGCCCATGCTCAGCAAGACAATGGCGGCCTGCTCGACCGGGGTCAGGCCGGCGGCCGTGGTGGCGGGGATGAAATCAGTCATTGCGGACATTCTTCTTTTGCACCCATTGCTTCACCACCTCGGCAACGCGCTCCGGCTCCTTGGCCGCCAGCACCTTCAGGTGGTCCACCAACACATCCACCGGCGAGCCGGGGGGCGGCAATTCATAGTTCTCCAGCAGCGGCACGACCGACATCGGCTCGTTGGCGGCATCGGCGGCCGGGGCCGGCAGAGCGCCGCGCTCGGTCGTCTCGCCGCCGGCCAGTGCAGCGGGCTCCAGCGGGGTCAGCGCCGTCGTGCCGCCTGCTGCAGCGGTGGCCGGTGCCAGCCGGGCCTGAGCCAGGCGCAGCAGCGGGCGGGCCAGCAGCAAGTAGCCCAGCAGCGCGGCCAGTGCATAGGCCAGCCAGCCGCTGAAATCCAGAATCGTGTCGCGCTGCTGATACCAGGGCTCGGGCAGCGCCGGGGTCGGGAAGCTCATCGGCGAGACGGTCAGCTTGTCGCCACGCTCGGTGTTCACGCCCAGGCCGCTGACCAGCAGCTTCTCGACCTTGGCGATCTCATCGGGGGTCCAGGTCTTGCCCGCACCGTTCGCGCCGGCCGGGCCGGGCGCGGCCGCATTGTTCAGCAGCACCGCCACATTCAGGCGCGCCAGCCGGCCGCGGCTGCGCTTGATCTGGGTGATGTTGCGGTCGTAGGCGTACTGGCGGGTCGCGGCGTTCTTGCGCGCGCTGCCGGTATTGGCTTCCGGGGCCGAGGCGGACGGATCGGCCGCATTGACCGGGCGGTTGCTCAGCGAGCCGGGAATGCCCAGCGCGATGCGCTCGCGGTCCTGCTCCTCGCGCATCGCCTCATTGGTCAGCTTGGGCGCATCACCATACTGCTCGCGGGTTTCCTGGATGCGGTCGTTGTCGACCTCGGCGGTGACCGAGAGGCGGTAGTTGTCTTCGCCGAGCACCGGCGCCAGCAGATCGCGCACATTGCGGCGCACCTCGTCCTGGTAGCGCTTGGCCGCCTCGTTGCCCTGGTTGGCCTCGAAGCCTTCGCTCAGATCGACACGGGCCGACAGCAGATTGCCGGCCTGGTCGACCAAGCTGACGCGCGCCGGGTCCAGGCTGGCGACGCTGCCCGACACCATATTGATGACGGCGGCGATCTGCTCGTTGCTGAGCGTGCGGCCGGGCTTGAGCGCCAGCACCACCGAGGCCGAGCTCTTCTGGCCGTCGCTCAGCACAAAGGAGGAGGACTTGACGATCGAGAGGTGCACGCGCGCGCTGTCGACGCCGTCCAGTGTCAGCATGCTTTGCGCCAACTCGCCTTCGAGGCCGCGGCGGAAACGCACGTCCTGCACGAACTGGCTGACGCCCAGCGGGTCGTTGCGGTCCATCAGCTCCAGGCCGGCCGGCAGCTTGGCGACCACGCCCTTGGCGGCCAGCAGCATGCGCACCCGGCCCAGCGCGCTGTCGGGCACCAGCACCTGGCCGGTGTCGGGATGCAGACGGTAGGCGATCTGCTCGGCATCCAGCACCGCCAGCATCTCGGCGGTGGCGACGCGCTCGCGCTGGCCGAACACCGGTTTGTACGAGGCCTGATCGCGCCACATCAGCATCAACGCCAAGGCGGTGCCGGCCACGGCCAGAGCCAGCACCGGCGCCATGCCCTTGGCCAGTCCGGCAGGCAAGGCGGGGCGTGAGTTCCAGGCCGGGCCCAGGCGGGCCATCAGGGGTTTGAGCATGGTGATGTGCGTGTTTGTTCTTGGCAGGTGGTTGCGGCGTTCAGCACGCTCAGAGCTGCAGCTTGATCAGCTCGTCGACCGCGCCGACCACCTTGTTGCGGACCTGCATCAGCATCGAGAAGGACAGGCTGGCGTTCTGGCTGGCCAGCATCGCGCCGACCAGGTCATCGCTCTCGCCGTTCTCGACCGCAGTCATGCGGGCCGCCGCATCCTGGTCCTTGCTGTCGACCTGGCGCAGCGCCAGTTCCATGCTGTGGGCAAAGCCCTGGCCGTCGGCCTCGCCCGGGCCCGAAGCCAGGCGCAGCGCGTCCTGCTCGATGCGGGCCAGTTCGGACTGCAGCGAACCCAGACTGCTGGCGGCGCTTGAAATGACAGACATCGATCAATCCTTGGGCAATGCAGTAAGCGCGCGGCGCTTACCGACGTGTTCAAGCCTTGCCTTGAAAACCAAGGCAGCGAGATATTCTGGTATTACCGAGTGGCCGGATCAAACCGGCATGCCGCGCGCGGCGGCACCTCAGTCAGGATTCAGATGAAACAATTTCGATACTCCCTGCGGTGGCATTCGCTCGGCACTTTCCGGTATTCATATCGGGCTGCCTGTTATGGAGCGAAAGCTTAGATTGATATCGACCGTGCGACCGGAAAATAAAGGGTCGACAGGCCGGCGTATTCATTGGATGCCAGCATCATCTGGTTATGGTTCGATAACCATCGATGGTTTGTGCGAATGCTGGAGAAAATGCCGGAGCCAATGCTTGCACCACGGCCGAGCCGGCGCGGCGAAGCCATGCCTGGTGCTGCAGCTGGGGAGAAGAGGTGTGTCGCTTGCTCATGGTTGCATCGTCCCGTGAAGGTCTAGCAGGCAAGCCCTGGCGAACGCCATCGAGGTCACAACAGGCTGCGGTGGCAGCCCGGCAGGCATGAAGTCATGCCCTGCCCCATGCATAGCGCATGGAGCGGCCCACGCAGCGCGTGGAGCGAGCAGACTCAGGTCTGGCAACCCCGCTATCGTTTCCCTGGGTTGGAGAACCCGTGGGTGGTAGACCGGAGGCTTTGCGACCCCGGCTTTCGCTCGGGTGTGCCCTGATGAGACAAACTGTATCCCGGCAGGAGAGCTGCCCACAAGGGTTTTCTGCAGGCCGACGCAAAGCCGACGCAAAGCACGTGACAAAGTGCACGCCAGGCGCACGAAGCAGGCCGACTCAAGCCAGCAAGCGTGGCGCCGAAAATACCGATGTTGCGTCGCAGCACTAGTATGGTGCGGAGAGCGGGCCTGTCATATGGACGTCATATTCAAAACGAGGCCTCCAGTTCAGGCGACCGGTGCCTGGCGCCACTTAAATAGCGTGCCGCTGGCGTGAATACTTGGCGCGTGCTGCGCTCTTGACATACTTGTCAAAGCCCCGGCGGCAAGTGGTTTCAATAGAATCGCGCCAGTATTTCCACAGGCTCTGTCTCATAGTCATTCGTCAGCTCGAAAAGCTCGCCGCAAGCCCCTGTTGCCCACCCCAAACGAAGCCCCAGCGATGAATCCTCAACCACCGCGCGCCACGCCGCGCCCCAGCCCCCAGCCGCTGGACCCGCGCACGCTGGGCCGCCCCGTGCACCTGCTGCCGCGCTTTGCCGAGCAGCTGGGCGAGGCGCTGGGCGAGCTCTTCCTCGGCCACAACCGCCGCTACCGCGCCCAGTACGAGATCGGTGCGATCAGCATCAAGCCGATGGGCCCCGAGGCGGTCGCCGGGCGCTGGATGGTGGGCGAGGCCGCGCATGGCCGCGTCGCCTGTCTGGCCGAGCGCGCCCTGGTGCTGAACCTGATGGCGCACCGCTACGGCAACGCCGGCGCCGGCAGCAGCGAGCCGCCGGCCGAAACCGCCACCGAAGAGCGCATGCTGAGCTGGCTGTGCCTGCAATCGCTGCAATGCGCGCTGCGGCTGATCGGCGAGCCCGCCGATGCCGCGGCAACGCCGACCTTGCAGCCCAGCCTGCAGCCCCAGCTCAGCGCCGGCTCCTGGTTCATCCAGATCAGCGTGCGCGAGCTCGGCCAGGGCCTGCAGAGCCAGCTGCTGCTGGCGCTGGACCCGCTCTATATCGGCAAGCTGCTGAAGCGGCTCGGCCAGACCCAGCCGCAGCCCCCGAGGGCCGACACGCAGCAGCTCGCCAAGCAGCTCAAGCTCAAGCTCGAGGCCCGGCTGCTGGAGCAGACCCTGCCGCTGGGCGAGCTGCTGGACCTGCGCCCCGGCGACCTGATCCCGGTGCGCCTGAAGAGCACCGATGTGCTGGTCGACGGCGCCCTTCTCTTCACGGCCTCGGTGGCCGAACACCAGGGCAAGCTGTGCCTGACCTCTTTCGTTGACGCGGAATGACCATGAACGACAACCAAGCTATCGACGCCTTGCTGAACGACTTCCCCGAGCAAGACCTGGCCCTGCCCAACGAGGTACCGGCCGAGCCCGCCCGGCCGACGCGGGATCTGCCCAAGCTGATGCGCAAGATTCCGGTGACGCTGACGCTGGAGGTCGGCGAGGCCAAGCTCTCCTTGCACGACCTGGCCCATCTGCAAGCCGACAGCGTGGTCGAGCTGAACACACTGGCCGGCGAGCCGCTGACCATCAAGGTCAACGGCACCGCCATCGGCCGCGCCGAGGTGGTGGTGTCGGGCGAGAACTACGGGCTGAAGATCATCGAGATCGCCGGCCTGGATCTGGACCAGCTCGGCTCATGACGCTGCTGCGCGGCCTGGCCGCCTCGGTCCTGGGCACGGGCCTCGCCCTGCTGCACCACCCTGCGCTGGCGCAGACGCTGAAGATCACCGGCGCCGCGCCCGGCGGGGCGGCCAACGAGTTCACCGTCAAGACCCAGGTCCTGATCATCATGACACTGCTCGGGCTGCTGCCCGTGCTGGTGCTGATGATGACCAGCTTCACCCGCTTCATCATCGTGCTGTCGCTGCTGCGCCAGGCCCTGGGCCTGCAGCAGGGCTTGCCGAACCGGCTGATCACCGGCGTCGCGCTGATACTGACCATCCTGGTGATGCGCCCGGTCGGCGAGCAGATCTGGGAGAAGGCGATGGTGCCTTATGACGCCGAGAAGATCACGCTGATGCAGGCGCTGAAGATCGCCGAGGCGCCGCTGTCGCGCTTCATGCTGGCGCAGACCAACAAGAGTTCGCTGGCCCAGATCGCCAAGCTGGCCGGCGAGGAAGGCGTGGCCAAGCCCGAGGACCATGGCTTTACCGTCAAGCTGGCGGCCTTTGTGCTGTCCGAGCTGAAGACCGCCTTCCAGATCGGCTGCATGCTCTTCATCCCCTTTCTGGTGATCGACCTGGTCGTGGCCTCGGTGCTGATGGCGATGGGCATGATGATGCTCAGCCCGCTGGTGATCTCGCTGCCGCTGAAGCTCCTGCTGTTCGTGCTGGTGGACGGCTGGACCCTGACCGTCAACACCTTGGTGACCAGCGTGAGGGCCGTCGGATGACACCGGAAGTCGCGGTTGACCTGCTCAACGAATGCCTGAACATGGTGATGCTGCTGGTCGCGCTGACGGTGGTGCCCAGCCTGATCGTCGGCCTGCTGGTCAGCCTGTTCCAGGCCGCCACCCAGATCAATGAGCAGACCCTGAGCTTTCTGCCCAAGATGCTGGTGACCCTGCTGGTGATCGGCCTGGCCGGGCGCTGGATGGTCGGCTATCTGATGGACTTCTGCGTCTCGATCTTCGAGCGCGCGGCCACCCTGGTCGGCTGAGGGCGGCCCATGGAGCTTGAGTTTGCCCAGCTTGTGACCCTGCTGAGCGCGCTGTGGTGGCCGTTCTGCCGGGTCATGGCCATGCTCAGCGCGGCGCCGATGATCGGTGAGGCCATGGTGCCGATCAGCGCGCGGGTGCTGCTGTCGCTGGCGCTGGCCGTCGTGCTGATGCCGATCTCGCAGGCCACCGCGTTGAGCGTCGATCCCTGGTCGATGGCCGGCGTGCTGGCCGCCGCCGAGCAGGCGCTGCTGGGCTTCGTGCTGGGCCTGGCTTTCCATCTGGCAATGGCAGTGATCACCGTGCTGGGCTTTTTGCTGTCCTCGCAGCTGGGCCTGTCGATGGCGGTGATGAACGACCCGATGAACGGCTCGTCCTCCGATGTGATCACCGCGCTGCTGAGCATGTTGTGCATGCTGGTGTTCTTCACCGTCGATGGCCATCTGCTCTTTGTCCAGGTGCTGGGCAGCAGCTTCAAGGTCTGGCCGGTCGGTGCCGGCATCGCCGGGCTCCAGATGGACACGGTGGCCTACAACCTGGCCTGGGTGTTCTCCGCCGCGCTGCTGCTGGCGCTGCCGGTGATCTTCTCGACCCTGGTGGTGCAGATGGGCCTGGGTCTGCTGAACCGCGTCGCGCCCAGCCTGAATCTGTTCTCGCTGGGCTTCTCGCTGGTGACCTTGTTCGGTCTCTTCATGCTGAGCCAGATCCTGGCCCATGTGCCGGCCCACTATCTGCGCATGACCCAGCAGGTGCTGGACATGATTGACCGCGGCCTGAAGTCGGGGGTCGGCCATGTCTGAGTCCAGCAGCGCCGACAAGAGCGAGAAGCCCTCAGAACAGAAGCTGAAGAAGGCCCGCGAACAGGGCCAGGTCGCGCGCTCCAAGGATCTGCCGATGGCGGTGGGCATCCTGCTGAGCTTCAAGCTGCTGCTGCTGTGCATGCCCATGTACCTGGATGATTTCGACATGCTGTTCAAGCTGGCCTTTGCGCCGCTGGACCTGGACGGCGCGCAGGACAATGTCTGGTCGGCCGCCTTCGGCGCCTGCCTGCTGCTGTTGCTGAAGATGGTGGCCCCGCTGCTGCTGCTGCCGCTGACGCTGATGCTGGCCTCGCTGATGCCCGGCGGCCTGATCTTCGCGACCTCCAACTGGGCGCCCAAGCTGAGCCGGCTCAGCCCGATGAGCAATCTGGGTCGGCTCTTCAGCGCCAAGCACTACAGCGATCTGGGCATCTCGATCCTGAAGGTGATCTGCCTGCTCAGCGCCCTGGTCTATCTGAGCCGCAGCCTGGCCGGCGCCTATGTCGCGCTGCAGGGCCAGAGCCTGGATCAGGCCCTGATCCATGGCGCCGCGCTGAGCATGGACAGCCTGATGGTGATGGCCGCCCTGCTGGCCATCTTCGCGCTGCTGGACGCGCCGCTGCAGCTCTTCTTCTTTCTGAAGGGCCAGCGCATGAGCAAGCAGGACCTGAAGGAAGAACACAAGCAGAACGAAGGCCGGCCCGAGGTGCGCCAGCGCATCCGTCAGCTGCAGAATCAGCTGGCGCGGCGCGGCGTGCGCCAGACCGTGCCCGAGGCCGATGTGGTGATCGTCAACCCCGAGCATTACGCGGTGGCGCTGCGCTACGACGACAAGCGCGCCGAGGCGCCCTTTCTGCTCGCCAAGGGCGTCGACGAGATGGCCTTCTACATCCGCGAGATCGCCCAGCAGCACCAGGTGCAGATTCTGACCCTGCCGCCGCTGGCCCGCGCGATCTACAACAGCTCCCAGGTGCAGCAGCAGATTCCCGCCTCGCTGTACCAGGCCGTCGCCCAGGTGCTGAGCTATGTGATGCAGCTCAAGGCCTTCAGGTCGGGCGCACGCAAGAGCGCCCCCCACTTGCCCGCCGATCTGGCGGTGCCCCCTCATTTGTCTGACCCGCCATGAATCCCATGCAACGCCTAGGCGCCCTGATGCGCGAGTACCGCGTCGCCGCGCCGCTGTTCCTGATGGCCATCCTGGCCATGGTGATACTGCCGCTGCCGCCGGTGCTGCTGGATGTGCTGTTCACGTTCAACATCGTGCTGGCCATCGTCGTGATACTGGTCAGTGTCAACAGCAAGCGCCCGCTGGACTTCGCGGTCTTCCCCAGCATCATCCTGGCGACCACGTTGATGCGGCTGTCGCTGAACGTGGCCTCGACCCGCGTCGTGCTGCTGCATGGCCACGAGGGCACGCATGCGGCCGGCCAGGTGATCGAGAGCTTCGGCAATGTCGTGATCGGCGGCAACTTCGTCGTCGGCATCGTCGTCTTCGTGATCCTGATGGTGGTGAACTTCATCGTCGTCACCAAGGGCGCGGAGCGCATCTCCGAGGTCTCGGCCCGCTTCACCTTGGACGCCTTGCCCGGCAAGCAGATGGCGATCGACGCCGACCTGAACGCCGGTCTGATCAACCAGGAGCAGGCGCAGAAGCGCCGCAAGGACGTCGGCTCCGAGGCCGACTTCTATGGCGCGATGGACGGCGCCAGCAAGTTCGTGCGCGGCGACGCGATCGCGTCCATCCTGATCCTGATCATCAATATGGTCGGCGGCGTCGCGATCGGCGCCTTCATGCACGATCTGAGCCTGGGTGATGCCTTCCGCACCTATGCGCTGCTGACCATCGGCGACGGCCTGGTCTCGCAGATCCCGGCGCTGCTGCTGTCGGCCGCCGCGGCCATCATCGTCACCCGCGTCAGCGACGCCGGCGACATGGAAAACCAGATCGGCGAACAGCTGCTGGCCTCGCCGGCGGTGCTCTACAGCGCGGCCGCAGTGATGGTGGCGCTGGCCGTGATCCCGGGCATGCCCACCTTCGCCTTCCTGAGCTTTGCCGCCGCGCTGGCCTATGTGGGCTGGCGCATGGCCAAACGCGCCGGCGAGGCGATCAAGCCGGCCGCGCCCATCGAGGCGGCGCTGCTGACCGGCGCGCCGCCCGAGCTGGACTGGCGCGCGCTGCCGGTGGTCGAGCCGCTGTCGGTGAGCCTGGGCTACAAGCTGGTCGGCCTGATCAACCCCGAGAACGGCGCGCCGCTGCAGCAGCGCGTCAAGGGCATGCGCCAAAGCCTCAGCGAGACCCTGGGTCTGCTGCTGCCGCCGATCTCGGTGCGCGACGATCTCTCGCTCAAGCCCAGCCAGTACGCGGTGCTGCTGGGCGGCAGCGTGATCGCCCAGGCCGAGGTCCATCCCGAGCGGCTGATGGCCATCGCCTCGGCCCAGGTCTACGGCGAGCTTGACGGCGTGCCGGGCGCCGACCCGGCCTACGGCCTGCCGGTGACCTGGATCGAGCCGCAGCACAAGGCCCATGCGCTGGGCCTGGGCTACCAGGTGGTCGACGTGCCCAGCACCATCGCCACCCATCTCTCCAAGCTGGTGCGCGAGCAACTGCCCGAGCTCTTGCGCTTCGACGATGTCTCGGCGCTGCTGGAACGTCTGAGCGCGCTGAGCCCGAAGCTGGCCGCCGCGCTGGACAAGGCCTATGGCCACAGCCAGTTGCTGAAGATCCTGCGCCTGCTGCTGGCCGAGGGGGTGTCGATCAAGGACATCGTCAGCATCGCCAGCACCCTGGTCGAGAACGCCGAGGCCACCAAGGACCCGATTCTGCTGGCCGCCGAGGTGCGCTGCGCACTGAAGCGTCAGATCGTGGCCCAGCTGTGCGGTCCGGTCGGGGCCATGCGCGTCTTCAATATCGGCGCCGAGCTCGAGAACCTGCTGCTGAGCGCGCTGAACCAGGCCCGCCAGGGCGGCGCCAAGGTGCAGCTCGACAGCTATCCGGTCGACCCGCAGCTGCTGGGCCAGCTGCAGCAGCACATGCCGATGGCGCGCGACCAAATGAAGGGCCAGGGCGCCGCCCCGGTGCTGCTGGTGATGCCGCAGATCCGCCCACTGCTGGCGCGCTATGCCAAGCTGTTCGCGCCGGGCCTGTCCGTGCTGTCCTACAACGAAGTGCCCGAGCAGCGCGAGATCGCGGTGATCGGCTCGCTAGGCTGAGCCGTTCGGCGCATCCGCATGCTGCAGCACCCAGACGATCTCGGCGGCGGCCCGGAACAGCGGGCCGCTGGAACCCTGCGCGCCATGGAGCGTCTGTGTGCCGGCGCGGGGCGCGTTGACCGCGATCAGCCGACTGCTCAGCTGGCAGTGGCGCAGCGCCAGGGGCACGCCCGCCAGTGCCGCCGCGATGCGCGGCATCAGCGCGCGCAAGGCCTGAAGGGTGGGCGGCTTCTCAGCCGACAGCTGCAGCCACAGGCCCTGCTGCCATTTCAGCAGCAGCTGAACCCAGCCGCCCTGCAGGCTCAGCTGCACCGTCAGCGCCAACGCGCCATCGCCGGCTTCCGCAGGCTCGCCGGCCTCGTCGCCGCCGTCCGGCAACCAGGCCCGCGGTGGTGCCTGGATCAGGCGCAGCAACAGGGCCTGGGCATTCCAGCCCAGCACCTGGGTCGGCGGCTGATACAGCGCCAGCGCCGGTTCGGTGACCGGGCCGGGCAGCCCCAAGCGCGAGGCATCGGCCAGCACCCGGCTGCGCCACTGCATGGCCAAGGCCGCGGGGCTCAGCGAAGAGGGCAGGCGCAGCTGCAGCTGCCAGGCCTGATCGTTGCGCAGCGCGGCCATCTCACCCTCGGCGGCGGCGCTCTCGCCGGCCGGGCGCTGCGGCCGATGTTCGATCAGGGCCAGCTCCAGCCTGGGCTGGGTGGACAAGACCCGCAACAGCAGCTGATCGCCGGGCATCGCCGTGCCTGGCGGCAGGCGCAGCAGCAAGCCGCTGCCATGCTGCCCCAGCAACTGCCCTTGGGCGTCCTGCTCGACCAGCAGACGCAGCAGCTCGCCGACCTGGCGCGGCGGCATCGCCGTGTCGGCATGCCAGCTCAGCACCGGACGGATGGCGGCGACGGCGGCTATGGCGGAGTTGGGCAGCGTCATCTGGGTGTCCTGTACCCCATTAAAGGCGACCTGGATCGCCAAACAATTAAACGCCGGCCCACGCCGGACCTCAACCCCATCCCTGTCGAGACGCTATGAGCGCCCTGCCCGCCATCCATATCTGCCTGATCCACCCGCCCGGCTATGCGCATGGCGACGCCTTGCTGGACCCGGCCATCTACTTCCAGTTCCAGTTCCAGCGCTTCGGCGCCGAGGTCAGCATGGAACGCAACCAGCTGCGCCATGGCGCGGTTAACCTGGTGTTCGGTGCCCATCTGGGTTTTGATATCCGGCTGTGCCAGGCCTACAGCTGCATCTTCGTCAATCTGGAGCAGCTCGGCCGCGAGGGCGCGCGCCTGCCGGCCGCCTATCTGCATCTGCTGCGCAACTCGGCGGTGATCGACTACGACCCGGCCAACCCGCCGCAGTGCAGCGACTATCCGGACGACATCCCGATCACCTCCTTCCAGTACGCGCCCTATATGGAACAGGACGAGGCGGCGCCGCTGGAGCAGCGTCCTATCGATCTGCTGTTCTTCGGCAGCATGAACGAGCGCCGCGCCGGCTTGCTCAAGCGCATCGAGGCCTGCGGCCGCCGGGTGATGGTGGCACCCTTCCCGCTCTACGGCGCCGAGCGCGACGCGCTGATCCGCGAGGCCAAGGCCGTCGTCAATGTGCCCTTCTACGAGAGCGCCCGCTTCGAGCAGGTGCGGGCCTTTCTGTGCCAGTCGCTGGGCACGCCGGTGCTGTCCGAGCGGCGTGCGGCAAGCCAGCCGCCGGCCGCCTATGAGGACTGCATCGGCTGGTTCGATGAGCAGGACCTCGAGCGCCTGTTCGGCCAGGAGTTCGGCACGCCGGCCTTCTACGCCAGGCTTTACGCCCAGCTCGAGCGCTTCAGGCAGACCGACCCGGTCGAGCAGTATGCCGATGCGCTGGGCTTCGCGGCCGGCTTGTGGCAGGTGCACAGCCAGGGCGCCATCGGCCAGACCGCCCAGGACCTGGCGCTGGGTTTTGGCGCGGCGCCGGCCGGTGCGGCCCCGCTCCTGCCGAACCGCCCGGGTCGCAAGCCGGCACCGCTGTTCCAGTACCTGGACGATGCCGCCGACAAGGCCGGCCGCCAGATCGACGCCGGCCGCCACGACGAGGCGCTGAACATCATCGCGCTGGCCGTGCACCAGCATTTCTGTCTGCCCGGCGTGGCCCACCATGGGCTCTATTACCCTGACTTCGACCGCCAGATCGAGCGCCTGACGCGCGCGCTGGGCACCAAGCCCGGCGCCGCATCACCGCGCGCCGAGCCGGCCGATGTGACGCTGATCGTCGCGACCGAGCTGTTCCAGGTCGGCGGCCATACCAAGGTGCTGGAAGATATCGCCCGCGCGGTCAAGCGGCCGGTCATCGTGCTGACCGATCTGTTCTCGACCTACCAGAACGACGGACCCAAGATGCGCTGGATACGCGAGCGCTTCGAGGGCATCGAGGTGATCTGCCTGTCCGAGCCCACGCTCTGGGACAAGAGCCGTGCGCTGGCCCGCATCGCCGCCGGCCTGCCGCTGGCCCAGATCGTCTATCTGCAGCATCATCAGGACCCGGTCGCCTTTGTCGGCACGCTGTGGCACCCGAGCGCCGGCAAGACCCTGATCCACCACTGCGACCACAACCCCAGCCTGGGCTGCACGCTGGCCGGGGTGGCCCATGCCGACCTGTCCGAGATGCTGGCCCAGACCTGCGGCGGCCAGCTGGAGCAGCCGGTCCAGCTGCTGCCGCTCTATGTCGCCGACCAGGGTTGCCGCCCGCTGCCCGCCGCCGGCCAGCGCCGCTCGGTGGTCACCTCGGGCCGGCCGGGCAAGTTCGTGCAGACCGGCGAGTTCGCACTGCACAAGATCGTCGCCGCCGCGCTGAGCGCGGTCGACGGCGAGTTCTATTTCATCGGCCCGCTGGACGACAGCTGGATTGCCTTTGTGCGCAGCCAGCTGCGGGCGCAGCACATCGACCCGGCCCGCTTCGTGCCGCTGGGTCTGGTGCCCTCGCTCTGGCAAGCCCTGCTGGCGCTGCCGGACGCCGCCTTTTACATCGGCTCGGCGCCGGTGGGCGGCGGACGCGCGGCGATCGAGGCCCAGGGCGCCGGCCTGCCGGTGCTGTTCTTCTCGGGCATGGAGGCCGGCTCGCTGGTCGAGAACTTCAGCGTCTATGCCGGGCGCGAGCTGGGCTGGGCCGGCCCCGAGCAACTGGCCGCGCTGCTGCGCGAGCACAGCGCTGCCGCCGCAGCGCTGGCGCAACAGGCCCGCGCCTACTACGACGCGCAATTCTCCTGGCCGCAGTTCCGCCGCCAGCTCGAAGCGCTGCTGGGCACAGCGGCGATGGCCTGAGGAGGTGATCGGGGCACGCGGCCCCGGTCGGATTCAGGCGGCGCTCAGCGGCGCGGGCGCCAGCCCGGCCTCGTGGCGCTCCCACATGCGCAGCAGCAAGGCCTCGAAGTCACGGGTGTAGCGACGGCTGTCGAACAGCGGCAGGCTCATGCGCTGCTCGCGCAGATGGGCCTGGGCGGCGCGCAGCTCGTCCAGCCCGGTCAGCAGGCTCACCGCCTTGTCGACATAGGCTTGCGGGCTGGCGCAGACAAAGGCCGGCAGCTCGCAGGCCTGCACCAGGCTTGCAGCGACACGGGAGGCAAAGGTCTCGCCCGGCACGGTCAGCACCGGCACGCCGGCCCACAAGGCCTCGCTGGCCGTGGTGTGGGCATTGCAAGGCCAGGTGTCGAGCACGAGGTCGGCACATTGCAGCCGGGCCAGATTGTCATTGCTGCCGATCAGCGGCGAGAACAGCAAACGGCTCGCATCGATGCCGCGCGCGACCATTTCCTTGCTCAGATTGCGCTGGGCGGCCTCGTTCCAGGCCAGCAGCCACAGCACGGCCTGGGGCACGGATTTCAGGATCTGGGCCCACAGATCGGCCATCTCGGCGGTGATCTTGTAGCTCTGGTTGAAGCAGCTCAGCACCAGGGCATCCTCGGGCAGACCCAGCAGCGCGCGCGGCGGCTTGGGCGGCAGCGCGCGGCGGCTGTCGTTGGGCTGGTAGCTGTGCGGCATCTGGGCGATGCGCTCGCTGTAGCTCGGCGCATGGGCCAGCGGCGTGACGGCCGCATCACCGACCACATAGTCGATGAAGGCCGCGCCGGTCGAGCCCGGGTAGCCCAGATAGCTGACCTGCACCGGCGCCGGGCGGTAGCCCAGGATGTGCATGCGGCTGTTGTGCGTATGGCCCTTCAGGTCAATGACGATGTCGATATCGTCCTCGCGCATCAGGCGCGCGACCTCGACATCGGCCAGGCTCTTGACGCTGCGGAAATGGTCGGCCGCGGCGCGCAGGCGCAGCTGCTCGGGCGAGCCGTCCTCGGGGCTGTGGCAGTACAGAAAGATCTCGAAGCGCTCGCGATCGCGCAGCTCCAGCAGCTCGGTCATCAGGATGGCCGTCGCATGCATGAAGAAGTCGGACGACAGATAGCCGATGCGCAGCCGCCCCGGCCGGCGCGCACCGCGCGGCGCCAGCGGCTCGATCGAGCGGCCCAGCGCGGCACAGCGCAGCTGCCCGACCCGCAGCTGTTGCTGCGCGCTGCTCTCCAGCGCCAGCAGCGTGAACGGGGCAATCTCCAGCACCGCCGCATCGCTGCCCTGGGACAGCTCGTCGAGCATGGTGTTCTTGTGGCGCTGCAGCTGGGGCCAGTCGCAGATCAGGGCGAGCTGGAACACCAGGCGCGACAGCGCCAGCGCGCGCACATCGGGTCGCACGTTCTGGGCCGTCAGCACCGCGGTCTCGAAACAGACGGCGGCCTGGCTGGCCATATTCAGGTCCTTGAGCACCAGGCCCAGCTGGAAATGGGCCAGGCTGTTCTTGATATTGAGCTGCAGGGCCTGGGTCAGCAGCGGCACCGCCTCGGCCATGCGCGGCGTGAACAGCAGCGCCTCGGCCTGCATCATCAGCAATTCCTCGTCGCGCGGCACCTGGGCGGGCAAGCGGGCGCAGGCCGCCAGCAGCTCGTCGCTGCGGCCGCGCTTGCGCAGGCATTCGGCCAGCAGCTTGACCGCGGCCAGGCTGTGGGGCTCGAGCTCGACCAGGCGTTCGGCGCTTTGCTGGGCGCCGGCCAGATCGTTCATCGCCATCTGGGCCTGCACCATCGACAGCCACAGCTGGCTGTCCTTGGGCAGCTGGTGAAGGGCGCGCCCGAACTCGCGCGCGGCATCGCTCCACTGCTGGCGCGTCATCGCGCGGTGGCCGGCCTCACGGTACTGCTTGGCCCTGAGGGTCTGCTGGAAACTGCTCATGCGATCCCGTCCTGCGCGTTGTTGACGCGAAATTCTAGAAAGGTCCGGACCGACGCCGGCCGAGGCAGGCCTTGCCGACGTGCGGCTTGTCACGCCGACCCCATAAAAAAAGCCAGGCGCAAGCCTGGCTCTCGATACGGCGGTCCGCAGACCGCCGCCGTCACGGCAACTGCGGCAATTACTGCAGCAGCGACATGACCATGCCGGACATGCCGTTGCTCTGCTTGAGCATCGACGACGAGGCCTGCATCAGCATCTGCTTGGTCGTCATGTTGGAGGTCTCCGTCGCGTAGTCGACGTCCATGATGCGGCCCTTGGCTTGCGACACATTGGTCTTCATGTTCTGCAAGTTGTTGTAGACGTGGTCCAGGCGGTTGGCACCGGCGCCCAGCTCGGCGCGCAGTGCACCGATCTTGTCCAGCATCGTGTTGGCATTGGTGATGGCCGTCGTGGCGGTGCCGGCGGTCGACACATTGCCGCCGGTCAGCGTGGCTTGCGCGCCGGTCGCGGCGGACAGCGAGGCCGACGAGTTGAAGGCATAGACCTCGGCAGCGTCCGAACCGATCTGGAAGGAGGCGGCTGCGGCCAGCGTCGCACCGGCGCCGCTGAACAGAGCCTGACCACCGAACTTGGTGTTGGACATGATGTTGTTCAGCTCGGCGCTCAGAGCCTGGAACTCCTTGTCCATCGCGGTCTTGTCGTCGGCGTTGGAGGTGGCGTTGGAGGCTTCCGTGGCCAGGTCCTTCATGCGCAGCACGATGTTGCTGACTTCATTCAGAGCGCCTTCGGCGGTCTGCAGCATCGAGATGCCGTTTTGCGTGTTGCGCTGGGCCACGGCCATGCCGCGGGTCTGGGCGTTCAGGCGGGTGGCGATCTGCAGGCCGGCGGCATCGTCCATCGCGGAGTTGACGCGCAGGCCGGTACCCAGACGGCTCATCGAGGTGGTCAGGGCACGTTGGGTGCTGCCCAGCGAGCTTTGGGTGGACAGGGCGGCGGCGTTGGTGTGCAGGCTCAACATGATGTTTTCACTCCAGAAGAAGGGTTGTGTCTTCGTTGGCGGGCAGGAACTTCTGCCCTCACCGGTACAAGGCGGCAGCCGTGCCGGCGGACTTAAATCGCTGAAGCAAAAAAAGCGAAACCCGCCGAAGCGGGCTTCGCTGCGCGACTTTGTTCACACAAAGCCGCCCATGGGCACCAGGAATCAGCCGATGCGCACTGGCACGAAGATCTTTTCCGAGCCGCGCTGCACCAGCAGGGCCACCGATTTATCGGCCGCGGCCACCACCTCGCGCACCTGCTCGACCGAGCTGACCGGCGTGCCGTTGATTGCCAGCAGCACATCGCCGGGCCGCACGCCGGCGCGGGCCGCAGCGCCGCCGGCGTCCTGCACCACCAGGCCGCCCTCGGCACCGCGGCGCTCGCCCTGCTGCAGTGGCCGCAGCGCCAGCCCCAGCTTGCCGGCCGGCGTGGCCTGCTCGTCCTCGGCCTTGGCCTGCTGCGGCTCGCTGGCTTCGCCGAGCTTGGCCTTGAGCTGCTCGCGCTTGCCCTGGCGCCATATCTCCAGCGTGGCGGTCTCGCCCGGCGTGGCCTGGCCCAGCAGGGCAGGCAGATCGCTGGAGGCGACGATGGGCTGATCGTTGAACTTCAGCACCACATCGCCGGAGCGCAGCCCGGCCTGGGCCGCCGGGCCACCGGCCTCGACCCCGGCCACCAGGGCGCCGGCCGGGCGCTCCAGCTTGAAGGAGTCGGCAAAGCTCTGGTTCACATCCTGGATGGTCACGCCCAGGCGCGCATGGCGAGCCTTGCCGCCGCCCTGGATCTGCTGCTGCACCCGGGTCGCCACCTCGATAGGGATCGCGAACGAGATGCCCTGGTAGCCGCCCGACTGGCTGTAGATCTGCGAGTTGATGCCGACCACCTCACCGCGGGCGTTGAACAGCGGGCCGCCGGAGTTGCCGGGGTTGACCGCCACATCGGTCTGGATGAAGGGCACAAAGGTCTCGTCGGGCAGGGCCCGGCCCTTGGCGCTGACGACGCCGGCGCTGACGCTGTTTTCGAAACCGAAGGGCGAGCCTATCGCCAGCACCCATTCGCCGACGCGCAGGTCCTTGCTGCTGCCCAGCTTCAGCGCCGGCAGGTTCTTGGCCTCGATTTTCAGCACCGCCACATCGGTCTTGGGGTCGCTGCCCAGCACCTTGGCCGGGAACTCGCGCCGGTCGGTCAGCTTGACCATCACCTCCTGGGCGTCGCGCACCACATGGGCATTGGTCAGTATCAGGCCGTCGGCGCTGACGATGAAACCCGAGCCCTGGCCGCGCGTGGGCATCTCGCGTGCCTGGCCCGGTTGGCCCGGCACCTGGAAACGGCGGAAGAACTGGTAGAAGGGATCATCGGGATCCAGCTGCGGCGCGGCGCGACTGGTCTTGACGCTGCCGGTGACGCTGATATTGACCACGGCCGCACCGTTTTGCTGGGTGATCTGGGCAAAGTCGGGCAGCACCGTGGCCGCAGCGGGCGATGGAGCAGGCGCTGTGCTGGGCGGCAGCGCCTGGACAGGTGCCGCCGGCGCGGGCTGGCCGGGCTGGGCGCTGGCGGCCGGCGGCGTGGCCGTTTTCTGCAAGGCCGCCGCGCCGATCGCGCCGCCGCCGACGCCTATCAGTCCGGCGGTCGCCAGGGCCCAGACCAAACGCTTGGCGGGGATCATCGTTTCTGCTGCTGCCATAAAGCCTCCTGCTAAAAAGTGAGCGTCGATGGGCTCACTATGGCAAGCAAGACTTAGGTGGCACTTAAGGCGCGCTCTTGTCGAACAGCACATCCACCCGCAGCCCGCCCAGCGCCTCCGAGCGCTCCAGCGCGAGCCGGGCGCCGTGGCGTTCGGCAATCGACTTGACGATGGCCAGGCCCAGGCCGGAGCCGCTGGCCTGGGCCTGCTGCTCGCTGCTGCGATAGAAACGATCGAACACACGCTCGCGCTCCTCGGGCGCGATGCCGGGGCCGCTGTCCTCGATGCGCAGCCGCGCCGTGCCGCCCTCGTCCAGCAGCAGCACATCGACCCGCCCGCCCTCGGGCGTGTACTTGAGCGCGTTGTCCAGCAGATTGCGCAGCAGCACGGCCAGCGCATCGGCCTGGCCGGGAACGCTGACCGCGTCGGCCCGCAGCAGGCCCAGGTCGATCTGCCGCAGCTGCGCGCTGGCGGCCAGCTCGCCCATCAGCTGGCGGGTCAGCGGCTCCAGCGCGACCGGCCGCCTCTCGATGCTGCCCGCCGCCTGCTGGCGCGCCAGCAGCAGCAGCTGCTCGACCAGATGGCCGGCCCGCTCGATGCCGGCGCCCAGGCGCTGCTGGATCAGCGCGCGCTCGGGCTCGCCGCCGCTGCGCTGCAAGGCCTGCAGCTGCAGCTTCAGCGCGGTCAGCGGCGAGCGCAGCTCATGGGCGGCGTCGGCGACGAAATGCTGCTGCGCGTCGAAGGCCTGGCGCATGCGCGCCAGCAGCGAGTTCAGCTCCTGCACCATGGGCTGGATCTCGGCCGGCAGGCCGCCCTCGCCCACCGGCGACAAATCCTCGGCCGCCCGCGCCGCCAGCTGCTTGCGCACCCGCTCGACCGGCGCCAGCGAGCGGCTCACCACCCAACCGACCACCGCCATCAGCAGCGGCAGCACGATGGCGATGGGCGTGATCGTGCGCCAGGCCAGCCGCCCGGCCAGGCGCTGGCGCACCGCCAGCTCCTGGGCCACCTGCACCACCCGGCCGCCGGTCTGCATCGACAGCACACGGTACTGCTTGCCCTCGGACTCGACAGTGGTGAAGCCCAGCACCGCGCGCTGCGGCAGCCGCGCCCGCGGCGCCGGCCCGAACAGCTGCAGACCGTCGTCGGTCCAGGCCTGGATGATCAGCTCCAGCTCCTCGGGCAGATGGCGCGGCGGCGCGGCGCCGCCGATGGACAGCGCCATCTGCTGCATCTGGTAGTCAAAGATCGCATCGGCCTCCTGCAAGGCCGTGCGGTAGGCGCTCCAGGCCTGCAGCAACGCCGCCAGGCTGACCGCGCCCAGCAGAAACAGCATCAGCCGGCGCCGCAGCGAGGGGGCAGGTCTTGCCGTCATCATTGCTTGGGCACCATATAGCCGAGGCCGCGCACATTCTGGATCAGGCCGGGCCCGAGTTTCTTGCGCAGGCCATGGATATAGACCTCGACCGCATTGCTCGTGACCTCGTCCTTCCAGCTGTAGAGCTTCTCCTCCAGCTGCTGGCGCGACAGCACCAGGCCCGGCCGTGCCAGCAGCGGCTCCAGCACCGCCCATTCGCGCGCCGACAGCGTGACCGGCTGGCCGCCGACCGTGGCCTCATGGGTGGCGGGATTCAGGCTGACGCCCAGATGCTCGTAGACCGGCTCGGCGCGGCCGCTGGCGCGGCGCAGCAGCGCGCGGATGCGGGCCAGCAGCTCGTCGAGCTCGAAGGGCTTGAGCACATAGTCGTCGGCGCCGGCGTCCAGCCCTTCGACCCGCTGCGCCAGCGCATCGCGGGCGGTGGCGATCAGCACCGGCAGGCGCTGCTTGCGCGCGCGCAAGGCGCGCAGCACGCTCATGCCGTCGCGGCGCGGCAGGCCCAGATCGAGCAGCAGCAGGTCGTAGTCCTGGGCCTGCAGCGCGGTGTCGGCCTGCTCGCCGTCGCGCACCCAGTCGACCGCATAGCCCTCGGCACGCAGCAGGTCCAGCAGCTGCTCGCCAATCATCTGATCGTCTTCCACCAGCAATAAACGCATGCCGGTATTGTCCACAGCCCCGCCTGGCCAGACTTAGGCCAGGCTTAAGCCGGGGCACGGAGGTCAGTACAGATAGGTCAGCATCACCATGCCGGTAGGGGTGCTCTTGCGCTGCACGATCGGGCTCTTGCCGGCATCACCCAGCAGATGATTCACGCCCAGCGAGGTCACGACGCCCCACTTCTTGTCGATCTTGTAGTTCCAGTTGATGCTGGCCTCGATCGAATGGAAGCCGGCCTTGGGCGCATAGGCCTTGAACTTGGTGGCCGCCGCCTGCTCGGGGGTGACACCGAAGAAGGTCTGCATGTACTTCTTGTCACCGGCCGTCGCTCCCAGCTCGATCGAGACATCGCTGCTGTCATTGCCCCAGATGCCGGCGCTCGCGCCCAGCCTGAAGACCGTGCCATGCTGGAGCGCCTTGTCACCGAGCTTGGCGTTCTTCTTGCCCTTGCTCAGCGGCAACTCCACGCCAGCGCTGAGTTCGACGGCATCCATCAGGTTGTAGCTGACCCCCAGATTGAGGGTGGCGGTGGTCTTGATCTCGCCCATGCCCAGCAACTCATTGGCGCCGCCGCCGCCCAGGCCCTTCTTCTTGTCGCGGTCTTCGCGGCCACCGCGCAGGCCGAGGCCGGCGCTATAGCCGAACGGGCCGCTCTGGCCGCCCCAGCCGATGCCGCGCAGGGTGCTGGCATAGAAACCGTTGCTCATGCTGTAGTCGATCCCCGGCATGACGCCACCTTCGATCTTCTTGGAGCCGGCGTACTTGGCGCCGAAGCCCAGCCCCAGGCCCAGCATCAGGGTGTTGCCCTCGGGCTGCGCCTGATCCTTGGCCTGGGCCTGGGCCGCGCCGATCAGGCTCAGCAGGGCCAGGGTCAGCAGCGAAGCGCGGAAGTTGCAATGACGGGTGTTGGTATTCATGGATGCATCGGGCTTTCAAGTGAGTAAAGCGGAGGGAAAACGATCGACGGCGCAGCTCATTCCATATCGCCGACGATCTCGGCAAAAGGGGTCTTGCCGCTCAGACGGGGGTTGGCCTTCATCAATGCCTTGCTGAGCTTGAGCGTGATGCGGCCGCTGGCATCCGGCATATAGGTCTTGGGCCCCTCGGGCAGGTGGGCGGTCAGCGCGCACTCGGCCTGGGGCTGGCAACGGAAGTGCAGGCTGTGGACCGTCGGGGCGAACAGACTCATCAAGCCGGCCTGGCTCTTGATGAAGGCATTCATCTGCGTCACCGAACGCATCAGATCGGCGTAATGCAGCTCCCTGCTGTCAGCCACTTGGGCCAGCAGGTCGATGCTGAGTTCAACGCCGGCCTCGGGCTGGTTGGCCATCAGCATGGGATTGAAGCCCGGGCGGGCCAGCGCGGCGGGGCGATCAAAGCTGCCATCGGCGCGCAGCGGGATTTCGATCTTTTGGCCCTGGTCTTCATACCAGACCGACAGCGGCTTGCCGGCCTGTTTGGACCAGATGCGGTGGCGCAGGCCGAAGGCGTCGCGCTGGCCGGCGGGCAGCTTGTCCAGCGCGGCCGCCATCGAGAACAGTTCCGCGGCCGGCAGCTTGGCGTTGTCGGCGGCTCTGGCTGGCTGGGCCAACGCCAGCAACAGGGCAAGAGTCAGAAAATAGGGCATGTCGGGAGTCCGGCTGTTGGGGTCAGGTGTTGCGGATTCCATGCAGTGTCGGCCCCTACGCTGAAGACTTCCTGGACCCCAGATGAAGGCGGGCTGAATCCGGCTGGCCGGTGGCGCGCCACCCCTGCAGATCTTGCGGGCCGGTGCGTTTTCCCACGGCTGTGGCTCTTGACACGCCAAACCATGGCTACAATCCCGCCGGTCAGGAGAGAGCTTCCTAGCGGAAGCCGCCGAAGGCGCAGTGGCGATGGTGATCCCAAGCTGCGAACGCTCAGGCAAAAGGACTGACAAAACGCCCAGAACCGGGCGTTCCTCACTGGAGAGAGGCGGGCCCCGAGTCCGTCCACCGAAGGGGCAAGCTGTTGGCGAACCGTCAGCGGTCAATCTCTCAGGTAAGCCGGACAGCGAGGGCATCCCCCCGCGCCCCCGATGGGCGTGGGCTGTTTGAATGCCCTCGGAGTTTTCCCATGTCCGCCGACGCTCTCCTCAAGACCCCCCTGCACGCCCTGCATCTCGAACTCGGCGCCAAGATGGTGCCCTTCGGCGGCTATGACATGCCGGTGCAGTACCCGTCGGGCGTGATGGCCGAGCACAAGCACACCCGCGCCGCGGCCGGCCTGTTCGATGTCTCGCACATGGGCCAGCTGCGCCTGGTCGGCGCCGGCGCCGCTGCCGCGCTCGAAACCCTCGTGCCGGTCGATGTGATCGACCTGGGCGTGTTCAAGCAGCGCTATGCGCTCTTCACCAACGAGCAGGGCGGCATCCTCGACGACCTGATGATCTGCCGCCGCCCCGACGACCTGTTCGTCGTCGTCAATGCGGGCTGCAAGGTGCAGGACATCGCCCATCTGCAAGCCACCATCGGTACCAAGTGCGAGGTCATCCCCATGCCCGAGCAGGCGCTGCTGGCGCTGCAGGGCCCGCAGGCCGTGACCGCGCTCGCGCGCCTGAATCCCGAGGTCGCCAAGCTGACCTTCATGACCGGCGGCTTCTTCGAACTGGACGGCATCCCGACCTTCCTGACCCGCTCCGGCTACACCGGCGAGGACGGCTTCGAGATCTCGGTGGCCGGCGCGCAGGCCGAGGCCCTGGCGCGCAAGCTGCTGGCCCAGCCCGAGGTCAAGCCCATCGGCCTGGGCGCGCGCGACTCGCTGCGCCTGGAGGCCGGCCTGTGCCTGTATGGCCATGACATCAATACCGGCACCACGCCGGTAGAGGCCTCGCTGACCTGGGCGATCCAGAAGGTGCGCCGTGCCGGCGGTGCGCGCGCCGGCGGCTATCCGGGCGCGGCCGTGGTCGACGCCCAACTGGCCGGCGGCGCCGCACGCAAGCGCGTCGGCCTGGTCGGCAGCGAGCGCATGCCGGTGCGCGAAGGCGCCAAGCTGGTGGATGAGGCCGGTGTCGAGATCGGCGTCGTCACCAGCGGCACCCTGGGCCCGACGGTCAACAAGCCGGTGGCCCTGGCCTATCTGAACAGCAGCCATGCGGCCCAGGGCACCCAGGTCTGGGCCATCGTGCGCGACAAGCGCACGCCGATGACCGTCAGCCCCACCCCTTTCACCCCCAACGGTTACTACCGCGGCTGATCAGTCGCACCCCTACTTCACGGAGCACCCCATGAGCACTATCAAGTACACCGCCGACCACGAGTGGGTCCAGATCGAAGCCGACGGCACGGCCACCGTGGGCATCACGGTCCATGCGCAGGACGCGCTGGGCGATGTGGTCTTTGTCGACCTGCCCGCCGTCGGCGCGAGCTTTGCCGAGAAGGATGTGGCCGGTGTGGTCGAGTCGGTCAAGGCCGCGGCCGATGTCTATATGCCGGTGTCGGGTGAGATCACCGAGGTCAACGAAGCGCTGCGCGACGACCCCTCGCTGGCCAATAGCGACCCGCTGAAGGCCGGCTGGTTCTTCAAGGTCAAGCTCAGCAAGCCGGCCGAGCTGGACGCGCTGATGGACAGCACGGCCTATGACGAGCTGGTCAAGGGCCTGTGAGCCCCTCGCCCCGGGGTGTACCCCGGGCGATCCCCCGAGGGGATCAAGCCGCCCTTGGGGCGGCCCGGCGGGCGACTTGTTTCGGCCGTGATTGAAAGACGCGGGCACCTGGTGCCCGCTGTTGTATTGCAAGGATTGTTGCCATGTTGATGTCTGCTCTGAAGCCCCTGGGCGAGCTCGAGAACGCCGCCGAATTCCACGCCCGCCATATCGGCCCCGATGCGGCCGACGAGGCCGGCATGCTGTCGGTGATCGGCGCCGCTTCGCGCCGCGCGCTGATCGAGGCCATCGTGCCCGCCAGCATCAAGCGCGCCGTGGGCATGGACCTGCCCGCCGCCGCCAGCGAGGCCCAGGCCCTGGCCGAGCTGAAGGCGGTCGCCGCCAGGAACCGGGTGCTGAAGAGCTATATCGGCCAGGGCTACTACGGCACCCTGACCCCCGGCGTCATCCTGCGCAACATCCTCGAGAACCCCGCCTGGTACACCGCCTACACGCCTTACCAGGCCGAGATCTCGCAAGGCCGCATGGAGGCCCTGGTCAACTTCCAGACCATGGTCACCGACCTGACCGGCATGGCCATCGCCAATGCCTCGATGCTCGATGAGGCCACCGCCGCCGCCGAGGCGATGACACTGGCCGCCCGCGTGGGCAAGAGCAAGAGCCAGGTCTTCTTCGTCGCCGACGATGTGCTGCCGCAAAGCCTGGAAGTGATCCAGACCCGCGCCGCGCCGCTGGGCATCACGGTGCAGGTCGGTCCGGCCGCCGAGGCCGGCAAGAGCCCCTGCTTTGCCGCGCTGCTGCAGTACCCGGGCGTCAACGGCGAGATCCGCCCCCTGCAGGCCGCCGCCGACGCACTGCATGCCCAGGGCGCGCTGCTGATCGCCGCGGCCGACCTGCTGGCCCTGACGCTGCTGAAAGCCCCCGGCGAGCAAGGCGCCGACATCGCGATCGGCACGACCCAGCGCCTGGGCATGCCCATGGGCGCCGGCGGCCCGCATGCCGCCTATATGGCCTGCAAGGACGAATTCAAGCGCAGCCTGCCGGGCCGCCTGGTGGGCGTCAGCATCGACGCCCACGGCAACAAGGCCTACCGCCTGGCGCTGCAGACCCGCGAGCAGCACATCCGCCGCGAGAAAGCCACCTCGAACATCTGCACCGCCCAGGTGCTGCCGGCCGTGGTCGCCAGCATGTATGCGGTCTATCACGGCCCGGATGGCCTCAAGCGCATCGCGCAGCGCGTCGCCAGCTACACCGCGCTGCTGGCCAAGGGGCTGAAAACGCTGGGCTATGAGATCGCCAATGCCGGCGCCTTCGACACGCTGCAGGTCCTGAGCGGGGACAAGACGGCCGCGCTGCTGGCCGACGCCGTCGCCGCCGGCATGAACTTCCGCCGCGCCTCGGCCACCAGCCTGTCGATCTCGCTGGACGAGACCAGCACGCGGGCCGATCTGGCCGCCATCCTGGCGGTGTTCGGCGCGGGAGCCGCCGACTTCGAGGCCGCCGGGATCGCCGCGCTGATCCCGGCCGAGCTGGTGCGTGCCAGCGCCTACCTGACCCACCCTGTCTTCAACACCCACCACTCGGAAACCGAGATGCTGCGCTATCTGCGCGCTCTGGCCGACAAGGACCTGGCGCTGGACCGCAGCATGATCCCGCTGGGCTCCTGCACGATGAAGCTCAATGCCACCAGCGAGATGATCCCGATCACCTGGCCGGAGTTCGCGGGCGTGCACCCCTTCGCGCCGCAGGATCAGCTGGCCGGCTATGCGCTGCTCAACGAGCAGCTGACCGCCTGGCTGTGCCAGGCCACCGGTTATGCCGGCATCAGCCTGCAGCCCAATGCCGGCTCGCAGGGCGAGTACGCCGGCCTCTTGGCGATCAAGGCCTGGCACGAGTCGCGCAACGAAGGCCACCGCAAGATCTGCCTGATCCCCGAGTCGGCCCATGGCACCAACCCGGCCTCGGCCCAGATGGTGGGCATGAGCGTGGTCGTGACCAAGTGCGACGCCGAGGGCAATATCGATCTGGCCGACCTGAAGGCCAAGTGCGAACAGCACAGCGCGAACCTGGCCGCCATCATGATCACCTACCCCTCGACCTATGGCGTGTTCGACACCCATGTCAAGGAGATCTGCGCCCTGGTCAAAAGCCACGGCGGCCGCGTCTATGTGGACGGCGCGAACATGAATGCGCTGGTCGGCGTCGCCGCACCCGGCGAGTTCGGCGGCGATGTTTCGCACCTGAACCTGCACAAGACCTTCTGCATCCCGCACGGCGGCGGCGGCCCGGGCGTCGGCCCGGTCTGCGTGGTCGAGGACCTGGTGCCCTTCCTGCCGGCGCACCGCTCGGCCGGACTGGGTGCCGAGAGCAATATCGGCGCCGTCTCTGCAGCCCCGCTGGGCAATGCGGCCGTGCTGCCGATCTCGTGGATGTATGTGCGCATGATGGGCGCCGACGGCCTGACCGCCGCGACCGAGACCGCCATCCTGTCGGCCAACTATGTGGCCGCCCGTCTGGCCGATGCCTACGACATCCACTTCAGCGGCAATATCGCCGGCGTCAAGGGCGGCGGCGTCGCCCATGAGTGCATCCTGGATCTGCGCCCGCTCAAGGAGACCTCGGGCGTGTCCGCCGAGGACGTGGCCAAGCGCCTGATCGACTACGGCTTCCATGCGCCGACGCTGTCCTTCCCGGTTGCCGGCACCTTGATGGTGGAACCGACCGAGAGCGAGTCCAAGGCCGAGCTGGACCGCTTCTGCGACGCGATGCTGGCGATCCGCGCCGAGATCGCCAAGGTCGAAGCCGGCAGCTGGTCGCGCGAGGACAACCCGCTGGTCAACGCGCCGCACACCGCGGAGAGCCTGCTGAAGGCCGACTGGACCCATGGCTACACGCGCGAGGAAGCGGCCTACCCGGTCGCCACACTGCGCCGCCAGAAGTACTGGGTGCCGGTGGGCCGGGTCGACAATGTTTACGGCGACCGCAATCTGTTCTGCAGCTGCGTGCCGCTGTCCGAGTACGAGCAACAAGCCTGAGCGAGGTAGAGCCCGATGGCCGTTTCCGTTTTTGACCTCTTCAAGATCGGTATCGGGCCATCGAGCTCGCATACCGTCGGCCCGATGCGGGCGGCGCGGCTGTTCGGCCTGCGCCTCAAGCACGAGGGCCTGCTCGAGCGCAGCGCCCGCGTCCAGGTTGTGCTCTACGGCAGCCTGGGCGCCACCGGCAAGGGCCATGGCAGCGACAAGGCCGTGCTGCTGGGCCTGGCCGGCCATGAGCCGGACACGGTCGATATCGAGGCCATCCCCGAGCTGCTGGCAGCGATACGCGCCGGCGATCTGAACCTGATCGGCGAACGCCGGCTGCACTTCGACGAGGCCAAGGACCTGGTCTTCAAGCGCCGCGAATCCCTGCCCTTCCATGCCAACGGCATGCGCTGCCTGGCCTTCGATGCCGACGGTGCAGAGATCGCCAACCGCGTCTACTACTCGGTCGGCGGCGGCTTTGTCGTCAGCGACGAGGTCGCGGCCGACGGCAGCAAGCAGAAGGTCATCGCGCCCGATGCTACCGTGCTGCCCTACCCCTTCCACAGCGGCGACGATCTGCTGGCGCTGACAAAACAGCACGGCATCAGCATCGCCGAGATCATGCGCCGCAACGAGCGCCATTGGCGCAGCGACGAGGAGACCCGCGCCGGCCTGCTGAAGATCTGGCAGGTGATGCAGGACTGCGTCACGCGCGGCTGCAAGACCGAGGGCATCCTGCCGGGCGGTTTCAAGGTCAAGCGCCGTGCCGCCCAGCTGCACCGCGACCTGACCGCCAACCCCGAGGCCGCGCTGCGCGATCCGCTGCAGGTGATGGACTGGGTCAATCTCTACGCGCTGGCCGTCAATGAGGAGAACGCCGCCGGCGGCCGCGTCGTCACCGCGCCGACCAATGGCGCGGCCGGCATCGTGCCGGCGGTGCTGCATTACTACGCCCGCTTCGTCCACCACGCCAGCGAGGACGGCATCGTCGACTTCCTGCTGACGGCCGCAGCCATCGGCATCCTCTACAAGGAAAACGCCTCGATCTCGGGTGCCGAGGTCGGCTGCCAGGGCGAGGTCGGCGTGGCCTGCTCGATGGCCGCCGGCGCGCTGTGCCAGGTGATGGGCGGCACGCCGGAGCAGGTCGAGAACGCCGCCGAGATCGGCATGGAACACCATCTGGGCCTGACCTGCGACCCGGTCGGCGGCCTGGTGCAGATCCCCTGCATCGAGCGCAATGCGATCGCCTCGGTCAAGGCCATCAATGCGGCCCGCATGGCGCTGCGCGGCGACGGCACCCATTTCGTCAGCCTGGACAAGGTCATCAAGACCATGCGCGACACCGGCGCCGACATGATGACCAAGTACAAGGAAACAGCGCGCGGCGGCCTGGCGGTCAACATCGTCGAGTGCTGACGGGGACGGCCCCTAAAATGCCGGCATGACCTCGCCCAACAGCTCCCAGTTCGAAGACTTCATGCGCCATGTCCACGAGCATGGCGCGCACAAGACCGACCGCACCGGCACCGGCACGCGCAGCGTATTCGGCCACCAGATGCGTTTCGATCTGAGCCAGGGCTTCCCGCTGGTGACGACCAAGAAGGTGCATCTGAAGTCCATCATCCTGGAGCTGTTGTGGTTTCTGCGCGGCGACTCCAACGTCAAATGGCTGCAGGAACGCGGCTGCACGATCTGGGACGAATGGGCCCGCGAGGACGGTGACCTGGGCCCGGTCTACGGCGTGCAGTGGCGCAGCTGGCCGACGCCGGACGGCGGCCATATCGACCAGATCGCCGAGGTCGTGAAGACCCTCAAGAGCAATCCCGATTCGCGCCGCATCATCGTCAGCGCCTGGAATGTGGCCGATCTGGGCAAGATGGCCCTGATGCCCTGCCATGCCTTCTTCCAGTTCTATGTGGCCGAGGGCAAGCTGTCCTGCCAGCTCTACCAGCGCAGCGCCGACATCTTCCTCGGCGTGCCCTTCAATATCGCCAGCTATGCGCTCCTGACCCAGATGCTGGCCCAGCAATGCGATCTGGCGCTGGGCGACTTCGTCTGGACCGGCGGCGATTGCCATATCTACAGCAATCACGAGGAGCAGGTGCGCACCCAGCTGGAGCGCGCGCCCCTCCCCTACCCGCAGATGCGCATCAAGCGCCGCCCGGCCTCGATCTTCGATTACGAGCTCGAGGATTTCGAGCTGCTGGACTACCAGCACCATCCGGCGATCAAGGCACCTGTGGCTGTATGAACATGCCCCCCGTCCGCGAGTACCCGGACGGCCCCCCAGGGGGGCTGAGCGATGTAATCCTGATCGCCGCCGTCGCCGAAGGCGGCGCCATCGGCAGAAACAACGAGCTGCTGGTGCGCCTGCCCGAGGACATGGCCCGCTTCAAGGCCTTGACGATGGGGCATGCTGTCATCATGGGCCGCAAGACCTGGGATTCGATCCCGCCGCGCTTTCGGCCGCTGGTGGGCCGGCGCAATCTGGTGCTGAGCCGCCAGCAAGACCTGACACTGGACGGCGGCGAAGTCCACACCTCGCTGGACGCCGCGCTGGCAGCCTGCGCCGGCGCGGACCAGGTTTTCGTGATGGGCGGCGCCGAGATCTATGCGCTGGCCCTGCCCCGGGCGACCGGGCTGGAGCTGACCGAGATCGCCGCGCGCTTCGACGACGCCGATGCCTTCTTCCCCGTCTGGGACGCCAGCCACTTCGACTGCCTGGCCCGCCAGCCGCAGCGCAGTGCCCAAGGCCTGGCCTACGATTTCGCCAGCTACCGACGCCGACCGTCCGGCGCGCCCTGAGCCCCACGAGCCGCCGCCGATGACGACCGCCGCCCCTGCCCTTTTCGTCATCTTCAACCGGGGCTCGGGCCATGGCGAGGCGGCCGAGCTGCAATCCGCCATCGAGTTGGCCTGCCGGGAAGCCGGCCGCGAGCTGCATCTGCAGGCCGTCAGTGATCCGCGCCAGATCCACCGCATCGCCCGCGAGACGGTGCAGCGGGCGCAGGCGGTGCGCGGCATCGTCGTGGCCGCCGGCGGCGACGGCACGATCAATGCGGTGGCCCAGGCGGTGCTGGGCAGCGGCTGTGCCTTCGGCGTGCTGCCGCGCGGCACCTTCAACTATTTCAGCCGCACCCATGGCATACCGGCCGAGCTCGACGCCGCGCTGCAGGTGCTGCTGCGCGAAAGCCCGCAGCCGGTGCAGGTGGGCCTGGTCAACGACCGGGTCTTTCTGGTCAATGCCAGCCTGGGCCTGTACCCGAAGCTGCTGGAGGACCGCGAGTACTGGAAAAGGCAGCTGGGCCGCAGCCGGCCGGTGGCCTTTCTCGCCGGCTTGCTGACCCTGATGCAGGGCCATAGCAATCTGCGCCTGAGCATCGAGCTGCGCGGCACGACCCATGAGATACGCACCCCGACCCTGTTCGTCGGCAATAACGCGCTGCAGATGGAGCAGATCGGCCTGCCCGAGGCCCAGGCCATCGATGCCGGCCAGCTGGCCGGCATCACCTTGCGGCCGCTGGGCCGCTGGGCCCTGCTGGGCCTCTTGCTGCGCGGCGCGCTGGGCCGGCTCGGCGAGGCCTCGCAGCTGTTCAACTTTTCGTTCGGCTGCCTGACCGTGCGCGCCTCGCGGCGCTTCGGCCTGGGCCGCATCAAGCTGGCCACGGATGGCGAAATCGTCTGGATGAAGCTGCCGCTGCAGTTCCGGGTCGCGCCCGAGCCCCTGCTGCTGATACGCCCGCCAGGCCCGGCGGCCGAGCGGGCTGCCGAGCCGGGGGCGCGATGAGCACGCTGCTGCTGCAGATCTCCGACACCCATTTCGGCACTGAGCGGGCGCCGGTGGTCGCGGCGCTGGAGCGGCTCGCGCAGGCCCTGCGCCCCGATGTGCTGCTGCTCAGCGGCGACATCACGCAGCGCGCCACGCCGGCCCAGTTCAGCGCCGCCCGCGCCTTTGTCGAGCGGCTGCGGGTGCCCCATGTGCTGGCCATCCCCGGCAACCACGACATCTCGCTGTTCAACCCGCTGGCCCGGCTGCTCTGGCCCTACCGGCGCTACAGCCAGGCCTTTGGCAGCGAGCTGGAACCGCAGTTCGAGAACGCCGAGGCCTTGGTGCTGGCGCTCAACACGACGCGCTGGTGGCGCCACAAGCACGGTGAGCTCTCCGAGGCGCAGATCGAGCGTGTCGCGCGGCGGCTGCAGGCAGCCTCGCCCGCGCAGTGCCGCATTGTGATGGTGCACCAGCCGCTGGCCGTGACCCAGGCGAGCGACCTGAACAACCGGCTGCGCGGCCACCAGGCGGCGCTGCGCCGCTGGGCCGAGGCCGGGGCGGACCTGATCGTCGGCGGCCATATCCACCTGCCTTTTGTCTTGCCGCTGCAGCCGCCAGAGACCGGGCTGGCGCGGCCGCTGTGGGCCGTGCAGGCCGGCACCGCGGTCAGCGCCCGGCTGCGGCCCGGCGCGGGCAACTCGGTCAATCTGATCCGGCTGCCGCAACGGGTTGTCGAGCGCTGGGACTTCGATGAGGGCGCGTTGCGCTTCGAGCAGGTCCGCATCGATCCGGTCGGCTGAGCCAGCTCAAAGAAATACTGTATTTATAATCAGTATTTACATCACTTCCTCCGCAGCCGCCATGGCCGAGCTCGCCCTGAACCGCGTCCACCGCAGCCGTCTGACCCAGATCTGGCGCTCGGCGGGCTGGCCTTGCAAGGACGGCATCGAGCTCGATCTGCTGGCGGCCGGCATGCTGGCGCAGCAGCTCTCGCCCGAGGGCCGCGAGACGCTGCGGCTGACCGAGGCCGGCATCGCCTGGCTGGCCCAGCAGCGCCAGCAGCAGCAACGCCCGCTCAGCGCCCATGACCGCCTGGCCCAGCGCTTCGCCGAGGAACTGCTGGCCGAGGGACGCATCGTCTGGCATGAGCTGTCGCTGCGCGCGCTGATCGCCAGCGAACCGGTCGCGGCGGACGACAAGCCGCCGCTGTGGGACGAGGCCGAGCCACCACCGCCCTCGCTGAAGAACAGCTGGCGCATGGCCCGCCCCGACCTGTTCTCGGTGCGCAACACCTCGGTCGAGGCCTATCTGCGGCCCCAGGTGCACGAGATCAAGTTCAGCCGCGCCGACCTGCTGTCCGACCTGCGCCATGCGGCCAAGCGCCAGGCCTATGAATGGCTGTGCTGCGAGTGCTTCTATGTGTTTCCGGCCGGTGTCGCCCAGCCCAATGAGATCCCCGAGCAGTTCGGCATCTGGGTGCTGCAGGGCAGCCTGGCCGACGGCCGCTTCGAGCTGCTGCGGCCGGCCCGGCATTGCAGCCGCAGCCTGCCCTTCGCGGTCTGGCTGGCGCTGGCCAAGGCGACACCGCTGCACAGCGAGCGCGAGGGCCTGCAGGCCCGGCTGGGCGAGGATGACGCCGCGCCGGAGCTGCCGTGAGCGAAGCGCTGCCGCCGACTCGCTACCGCGTCGCGGTGCGCGAGCTCTGCGAGTTCACCGCCAAGCAGGGCAGCCTGGACCTGCGCTTCACGCCGGCGCCGACCGCGCTGGAAGGCATGGCCGGCCATGCCCTGGTGGCCGAGCGCCGCGGCGAGGGTTACCGCGCCGAGCTGAGCCTCAGCGGCGACTACCAAAGCCTGCAGGTGCGCGGCCGGGCCGATGGCTATCAGCCCAGGCTGCAGCGCCTGGAGGAGATCAAGACCTACAAGGGCCGGCTGCAAGACCAGCCCGAATCGCACCGCCGGCTGCACTGGGCCCAGGCCAAGATCTACGGCTGGCTGCTGTGCCAGCAGGAGGGGCTGGACGAGCTGGAGGTGGCCCTGGTTTACTTTCACGTCGGCAGCCAGCAGGAAACCCTGCTCAGCGAACGCTGCAGCGCCGCCGCGCTGCGCCTGCACTTCGAGCAGCATTGCGAGCGCTTCCTGGCCTGGGCCAAGCAGGAACTGGCGCACCGCCAGGCCCGCGACACGGCGCTGCAGGCGCTGCAGTTTCCCTTCGGCGAGTTCCGCGCCGGCCAGCGCCAGCTGGCCGAGGCCGTCTACCGCGCGGCCCAGGGCGGCCGCTGCCTGCTGGCCGAGGCGCCCACCGGCATCGGCAAGACCGCCGGCACCTTGTTCCCCTTGCTGAAGGCCGTGCCCACCCAGCGCCTGGACAAGATCTTCTTTCTGGCCGCCAAGACCTCGGGCCGTCAGCTCGCACTGGACGCGCTGCAGGCCCTGGACGCGCCGGGCCTGCGCCGGCTCGAGATGGTGGCGCGCGACAAGGCCTGCGAGCACCCGGACAAGGCCTGCCATGGGGATGCCTGCCCGCTGGCGCTGGGCTTTTACGACCGGCTGCCGGCGGCCCGCGCGGCCGCCGTGGCGCAGTCGGGAGCGCTGGACCAGGCCCGGGTGCGCGAGCTGGCGCTGCAGCACCAGGTCTGCCCCTACTACCTGAGCCAGGAACTGGCGCGCTGGGCCGATGTCGTGGTGGGCGACTACAACTACTACTTCGATCTCGGTGCCCTGCTGCACGGCCTGGCCCAGGCCAATCAGTGGCGGGTCGGCCTGCTGGTCGACGAGGCCCACAACCTGGTCGAGCGCGGCCGCAAGATGTACACGGCCGAGTTGCTGCCCGACAGCCTGGCCCAGGCGCGCCGCTCGCCGGCCGCGCGCGCCCAGCCGGCACTGAAGAAGGCGCTGGACAAGCTGGCCCGCGCCTGGCGCGCGCTCGACAAGGCCCAGGCCGAGCCCTACCGTGTCTACGAGGCCATGCCCGAGCCCCTGCTGAGTGCGCTGCAGGCCTGTAGCGGCGCCATCACCGAGCATTTCAGCGAACACCCGGCCGAGTCCGACGCGGCCTTGCAGACCTTTTACTTCGAGGCCCTGCACTGGGGCCGCATGGCCGAGCTGCTGGACAGCCATTCGCTGGTCGATCTGAGCCGGCCTGCCACGGCCGCCGCGGCTGGGAACTCGACCCTGTGCATCCGCAACATCGTGCCCGCGCCCTTTCTGCGCCCGCGGCTGGAGGCGGCCCACACCAGCACGCTGTTCTCGGCCACGCTGCAGCCGCGCCCCTACTACGCCGACCTGCTGGGCCTGCCCGAGACCCATGCGGTGCTGCAGGTCGGCTCGCCCTTTGACGCGGCCCAGCTGCAGGTGCACATCAGCCGCGCGATCTCGACCCGCTACCCGGACCGCCGGGCCTCGCTGGCCCCGATCGCCGCGCTGATCGCGCGGCAGTATGCGGATCAGCCCGGCAACTACCTGGCCTTCTTCAGCAGCTACGACTATCTGCAGCAGGTGGCCGAGCTGCTGGCGCGCGAGCAGCCGCAGCTGCCGATCTGGACCCAGTCGCGCCGCATGCTGGAGGCCGAGCGCCAGCAGTTCCTGGCCCGCTTTGCCGAGGATGGCGCCGGCATCGGTTTCGCGGTGCTGGGCGGGGCCTTCTCCGAAGGCATAGACCTGCCAGGCCGGCGCCTGATCGGCGCCTTTGTCGCGACCCTGGGCCTGCCGCAGATCAATGCCGTCAACGAACAGATCCGCCAGCGCATGCAGACCCTGTTCGGCACCGGCTACGACTACACCTATCTGTTCCCGGGCCTGCAGAAGGTCGTGCAGGCGGCCGGCCGGGTGATACGCACGCCCAGCGACCGGGGCGTGCTGCACCTGATCGATGACCGCTTCGCTCGGCCCCAGGTGCAGCGCCTGCTGCCGCCCTGGTGGGCGCTCGGGCCGGGCTAGAACAGGCCCGGCGCCTGGGCCTGCAGCTCGCGCAGCCACAGCGCGTAGCCGGCATCGCTGGGGTGGATGCCGTCCTCGGCATGCAGCAGCTCGGCCTGGGCCACAAAGGGATCGTCGGCGCGCTCCTTGAAGAGCCGCACATAGCGCACCTCGTGCACGGCGGCCAGCTGGGCCGCCAGCGCATGCAGCTCGCGCGAGCGCTGCGTCATCCAGCGCGACAGCGGCCAGAAAAAGAACGGCGCATTGCCGACATTGCCGGCCGGCATCAGCACCACCTTGGACGAGCGCTGCTTGGCCAGCGCCAGAATGGTGTTCAGTTGCTCGCGCATCTGCGGCAGCGAGCTCAGCCGTATCACATCATTGCCGCCGCCCAGTATCAGCAGGCGGTCATAAGACTCGGCACCGACGCGCAGCTGTGCGGCGATGTCCTCCAGCTTCGCGCCATCGAGCGCCAGATTGCGGATCATCCAGTCCGGGTGCGCACGCCCGATCAGGCCGACCAGGCTCTGCGCCGGCGCGCTGGCGCCGGTGCCGACCGCCGTGCTGTCCCCCACCACCAGCAAACGCAGGCGCGGGCGCGCCGGGCTGGCCTGGAAACCTTCGAGCACCATGCCCGAGGCGGACTCGGCCGCGGCGGAGAGTTCGGTCAGCCCGGCCAGTGACACCAGCAAACCCAGCAGGGTCGGATGCAGCAATCGTCGTCGTTTCATCTTCTTTCTTGCCAGGCTTGCGAGGCGATCGTTGGAGATGGTCGACACCATAGGGCCTGCCGCGGCGCAGCCCTGTCGGGCGAGCCTGCCCCTCCCTGTAGTCGCAGCGACCGTGTGAGCACAAGGTCTTGTCCTACAGGCGGCGGTGGGATCGCCTGATCGCCAGCGCTGCCGGCGCGCCGCACAGTCGGCCCACGCCTCAGACACAGGAGAATCAGAATGAAAAAACTCACGACATTGGCCATGGCCTGCGCCATCGCCCTGACCCAGATGCCCGCCGCGCTGGCCCAGACCACGCCGTACCGCGCCGTCGCCACCGCACCGCGCATCACCGGTTTCGATGTCGAGCAGGTGCCGCAGCTGAGCCCGGGCACCGAGCTGGGCTTCACGGTCTGGGGCACGCCCGGCGCGCAAGCCTCCTTGCAGATCGACGGCGCGCAGCGGCCGCTGAGCCTGATCGAGACCGGGCCCGGCGTCTACAAAGGCGTCTACACCATCAGCCAGCGCGACCGCCTGCAGCCCAATGCCCAGGTCAGCGCCAATCTGCGCAATGGCAACAAGGTCGGCTCGGCCGTGCTCGACGAGGTGCTGCAAAGCGGCTGGCAGACGGGCGCGGCCGCGGACGCCGGCGGCGCGCCGGTGATCGAACGTTTCGAGGTGCGCCATGGCGGCGATCGCAAGGCCGGCAACCAGCTGCACTTCACGCTGCGCGGCACGCCCGGCGGCCGTGCCGTCGTGCGCCTGGTCGGCGCCCAGGAACGTTTCCGTCTCGACGAAGGCCGGCCCGGCCAGTACGCCGGCGTCTACACGATACGCGACAGCGACCGCCTGAACCCGAGCAATCCCATCGTCGCCCGCTTGAAGGTCGGCGACCGCAGCACCAGCACCACGCTGGAGAACGCGCTCGATGCCAAGCGGCTGAGCAGCCTGCGTCCCGCTCTGGCCTGCTCCGACTGCGCCACCGTGCTGGCGGTGAACCGGGTCGAGGTCGAGGGTGACGGCAGCTATGTCGGCGGCGCGGTGGCCGGCGGCCTGTTGGGCGCGGTGCTGGGCAGCCAGGTCGGCAAGGGCAGCGGACGCACCGCCGCCCAGGTGGTCGGCACGGTGGGCGGCGCGGTGCTGGGTCGGGAGATCCAGAAGCGCGGCGACAAGAAGCAGGTCTACGAGGTGCAGCTGCGCCTGCAGGATGGCAGCCAGCAGATGCTCAGCTTCGACAACCCGCCCGACTTCAAGGCCGGCGACAAGGTCCGGCTGCGCGACGGCCAGCTCAGCCCGCAAACCTGAACGCCGGAGTCCAGCATGACACAGCACACAAGCCTCGTTTCACTGGCCATGAGCCTGAGCCTGCTGCTGGCCGCTGCGACGGCCGGCGCCGCCCCAGCGAGCGCCCACAGCACGTCCAGTGCCCAGTCCAGGTACAGGGCCGAGCGGGCCGTCTGCCTGGAGGGCCGCAGCAGCCAGAGCCGCGAGACCTGTCTGAAGGAGGCCGGCGCGGCCCTGGCCGAGGCGCGCCGCGGCCAGCCGGGCACGCAGGTCCAGCCCGACTATCTGGCCAATGCGCTGGCGCGCTGCGAGCGCGTGCCCGCAGCCGAACGGGTCGACTGCGAGCGGCTGGTGCGCGGCCAGGGCAGCAGCAGCGGCAGCGTCACCGAAGGGGCGATCGTGCGCCAGCTCATCACCAAATCGGTCGCGCCGGCGGCCAGCGCCGCCTCGGCACCGTGAACCGAGGCGGACCGCGGGCAGGTCCCGGGCCGATCCCCGACAGACGCGGCCTGACGCCCAGTCACGGGATGGGTGGGCGCGGCCGCGCCAAGTAAACTGGGGGCCTCCTGACTGGGTGGCCCCCTGCCTTGTGCGGTGCGCCCGCCCGAACGATCTGACTGCCCATGAGTTTTCTGCCCCTGCTGATGCGCCCCTGGATCTGGGCTGTGCTTGCGGGGCTCTTGCTGGCCGGCCGCGCCAGCGCTGCCGAGGACGCGATGCCGCCACGCGGCCTGACAGTGGCCGATTCGGCCCTGAGCACCGGCGCCATCATGGTCGGCATCCTGAACTACACGGCCTGGCCGGGCGAAGCCCGGCCGCTTCAGGTTTGCATCAGCCGCCAGGCCGCCGAGGCGGCCGCCATCCTCGCCCACCTGGAGCAGGCCAAATCGGGCCGGCCGCTGCGCGCCCGTGCCATCGAGGCGCTGCTGCCGCTGCCCACCGATTGCGATGCGGTCTATTTCGACGGCTGGGAGCTTGAGGCCCAGCGCGCTGCGCTGCGAAGCCTTGCCGCCAGGCCGGTGCTGACCCTGGGCCGCGGCCCGGAGTTCTGCAGCGACGGTGGCCTGTTCTGCCTGGAGCCGGCCGCTGCGGGCCTGCGCTTCGAGGTCAATCTGGACGCGGTGGCGCGCAGCGGTCTGCGCGTCAACCCGCTGGTGCTGCGCCTGGCCCGCCCGCGCGCGGCCAGCTCCTCATGAGCGACAAGCGCGCCAGCCTCGGCGCCATCCTGCGGCGCGGCCATCTGCGCGTGGCGCTGGTGGCGCTGCTGGCGGTCGGCTCGGTGCTGACCCTGGGCCTGCTGCTGTCGCTGCGCCTGTCGCAGCAGCACAACCTCGAGCTGGTGGCGCGCTCGATCGCCTACTCGGCCGAAGCCGCCGTCGTGTTCCGCGATGCCGACGCCTCGCGCGAGCTGCTGGCCACCGTGGCCGAAAGCGAGGGCGTCGCCAGCGCCCGCATCACGCTGGCCTCGGGCGAGGCGCTGAGCAGCTACCAGCGTGGCGACGAGAGCCTGCTCGACCGGACGCTGGCGCGCTGGCTGCTGCCGGTCGAGGCCAGTGCACCCATCAGTGACGGCCGCCGCGGCACCGCGGCCACCGTGCATCTGCGTGGCGACAGCCGTCTGCTGCTGGCCGCCTTGCTGTGGTCGCTGGCCGGCGTGCTGCTGGGCATGGCGCTGACCGGCGTGGCCGTGGCCCTGGTATCGCGCCGGCTCGAGCACCTGCTGGTCGACCCGCTGCGCGCACTGGCCGCCCATACCCGCGCGATCCGCAACGAGCGTGCCTTCGCGCGGCGCGCACCGCCGGCCACGGTGCTGGAGATCGATGAGCTGAGCGCCGACTTCAATGCGCTGCTGGCCGAGGTGCAGGCCCGCGAGGCCGAGCTGCTGCGCCGGCACCAGGCCCTGCAGTCCGACCATGAGGCGCTGTCCTTCCAGTCGCGCCACGACAGCCTGACCGGCGCGGCCAGCCGCGCCCATTTCGAGCACAGCCTGGCCCAGGCCATAACGCGCGCCCGCCGCGCCGGCACCAGCCTGGGCCTGCTGTTCGTCGATGCCGACAAGTTCAAGCAGATCAATGACCACCATGGCCATGAAGCCGGCGATCTGGTGCTGACAGCGGTGGCGCAACGCCTGCGCAGCGCGGTGCGCGAGAACGACCTGGTCGGCCGGCTCGGCGGCGACGAGTTCGTCGTGCTGATCGAGCCGCTGCGCCATGCCAGCGATGCCCAGAGCGTGGTGCAGCAGATCCGCTCGGCCGTGTCGGTGCCGGTGGCACTGCATGGCGCCGGCAGCGTGGTGCCCGGTGTCAGCGTCGGCGTGGCCGTGTTCCCCGATGACGGCGACAGCGCCGAGGCGCTGTTCCGGGCCGCCGATGCGGCCATGTATCGCAGCAAACAAGACTCCCCTTCCCGCAGTTCGCCAGCCCAGAGTTGATCGCCATGAGCAGTACCGCCCTCTTGCCCACCCCGCGCTATCTGTCGTCCCTGCTGATCTTACTGTTCGGGCTTGCGCTGCAGGCCTGCCAGCATCCCGGCCCCTCCGTACCCGGTGCGGCAGCACCCTCGATCTGGAACGCTCAGCAGACCCAGGTCTTTCGCGAGCTGGGCTTTGTCGCCCAGGGTGACAGCTGGGAGCTGAGTCTGGCGGCCAGCCTGCTGTTCGAGTTCAACTCGGAGCAACTGAATCTGCAGCAGCGCGCCAATCTGCAGCGCATCGCGCGCGCGCTCAGCGAGGTGGGCATCGACGGCCTGCGGATCGAGGGCCATAGCGACAACGTCGGCGAGGCCGACTACAACAAGCGCCTGTCGCAGCGCCGCGCCGCCGTCGTGGCCCAGGTGCTGGCCGGTGCCGGCATGAAGTCCGAACGCCTGGTGGTGCGCGGCTTCGGCAAGGACAAGCCGATCGCCGACAACGCCAGCGAGAGTGGCCGCGCGCAGAACCGGCGCGTCGCGTTGATCGCGCCCTCGTCCTGAGCGATCAGCTCGGTCGCGGGAAGGCGCGGTCCAGCTTGTCGTCGACCTCGCCGACATAGGCCGACAGGCTGCGGGTCGACTCGCCCAGCTGCTGCAGCAGCCGCTGCTCCAGCTGCTCGACCCGGGCCGCCGTCTCACGCCCGACCGCGGCGCTCTGCGCCTCGATGCGGCGCAGCTCGGCCTCCAGAAAGCCGCGCAGCTCGGTGAAGCGCGAGGCCTCGGCCTGATCGGCCAGCTCGCGCTGCGCCTTCAGCTCCTTGGCAAAACGGCGCGACTCCATGATCACACCGGCCTGCTGGAACAGGATGTAGATCAGGAACAGAGCGCTGACCCCGCCGGTGACGACCAGCATGATCAGGCCCAGCGGCGCGTTCACATCGGTGAAACCGAGGGTCAGCGGTGTCGGGGTCGTGAATGGCACCCAGTTCAGCATTGCAAAAATCGCCAGCAAAGCCAGCACCACGGCAATCGCGACGGCACGCAAATTCATCATTCATTCTCCCGATCGACAGACGGTGACGATTCACCGCCATCGCGTGACCCTAACACCATCGGCCGCCCTGGTGCATGTCATCCAAGGCTGGCCTCGCGCGGGCTCGCCGGCAGCGCCCAGACCCGGCCCGCACCGATCGCGTAGCAGTGGCCGCCCGGATGCCGCGTCGTGCTGCCGGTGAAGGCGCCGAAGGCGGGCAGGATCAGCAGACCCTCGTTGCAGACAAAGCAGGGCAAGCGCTGGCGCTCATGTACGCGTCCCCGCAGCAGCACGGCCGGGTGCAGATGCCCGGCCAGCACGAGACTGCCCGCCACCCGTTGCGGGTGGTGGCAGGCGGCGAAGGGGCCGAGCCGGTAGGGCTCGTCGACCACCGTGAAGCGCAGCGCGGCTGGCGGATCGCCGGCATGGCTGTCGTGATTGCCGCGCACCAGCAGGCAGTCCAGCGCCGCATGGGCCTCGCGCCAGCGCTGCAGCGGCGCCATCACCTGAGGCTGCTGCGCCGCCGCCGCATGCAGCAGATCGCCCAGCACCAGCAGCCTGTCCGCCCGCAGGCCTTGCACCAAGGCAGACAGGCGCTGCAGATTCTCGCGGGTGGTGCCGCTGGGCACCGGCAGGCCCAGGGCGCGAAAACTCGCGGCCTTGCCCAGATGCACATCGGCGACGACCAGCGTGCGCTCGCGCGGCCACCAGAGCGCGCGTTCGGGCAGCAAGTCGACACGCTCGCCGGCCAGATCGAGGCCCAGCGCGCCGGCCGGCGTCGCTTCGTTCATGGTCGCACCCTTGGCCGGCGCCGCTCGCGCGCGGCTTGCTGCGGCGCCGGCGGCGGGCTGGACGAGTCCAGCGCCAGCGCGGCCTTGGCCTGCTCGGCGCTGACGGCCGCTGCGCCGCCGGCGCTGTGCTCCAGCTCGGCCACCAGGCGCGCGATTCGATCGCTCAGCGCCTCATTGCTCAGCTTCTCGCGGAAGCGCTCGACCAGGAGCGGGAAGGCCAGTGGCGTCGGTTTCTTCAGCGCCTGCACGCGCAAGACCTGGCCCTGCATCCGCGTCAGCGCGGCCATCAGCTGGCGCACATCGAGCTCCTGGCTCAGCAACTCCTGCTCGGCCTGGGCCAGCAGGCGGTTGGCCGGGTCGTACTGCTGGAAGACCTCGAAGAACAGCGAGGCCGAGGCCTGCAATTGGCGGTTGCTGCGCTGCTCGCCCGGATGGCTCTGGAAGATCAGCCCGGCAATCCGCGCGATCTCGCGGAAGCGCCGCCGCTGCAGCTCGGTCGCGTTCAGGCTGGCCAGCACCTGAGGCAGCAGCGCGCCGGCATCGTCCGGCGGCGCCAGCAGCGCCGGCAGCCGCGCCGCCCAGTCGATCGGCTTGGCGCTCAGCAGCTCGAAACCGTAGTCGTTCATCGCGATCGAGAAGGTGCCGGTCTCGGGCTGCGCCGCGCGCCAGGCCAGCAGCCCGGCCAGGCCCAGATGCACCTGCCGGCCGGCAAAAGGGTAAAGAAACAGATGCCAGCCCTCGCGGCTCTTCCAGGTTTCGGCCAGCAAGGTCTGCGGCGTCGGCAGCGCCGACCAGGCTTTCTGCAGGTCCAGCAGCGGCCGCACGCACTGCATCTCGGGCGTGTCGAAGCGGCCGGCGTCGGCCGCCTCCAGCCTGCGCAGCACCGCATCGGCCAGCGTGCTGGACAGCGGCATGCGGCCGCCGTTCCAGCGCGGCAGTGCGACGCTGCCGGCCGTGCCGCGCTTGACCAGCGCCGTCATCTGGTGGACACGGATCAGTTCGAGCAGCCGGCCGCCGAACATGAAGCATTCGCCGGGCTGGAGCCGGGCGACGAAGCTCTCCTCCACCGTGCCGAGCTTGCCGCCGCCCAGGTACTGCACGCTGATCGCCGCGTCGCTGACGATGGTGCCAATATTGCTGCGATGGCGCCGCGCCAGGCGTGCGTCGGCCACCCGCCAGACTCCCTCCTCATTGGGCGCGGCGCGGCGGTAGTCGGGATAGGCCGCCAGCGAGGGCCCGCCCTGGCGCACGAAGTCCAGGCACCACTGCCAGTTTTCGGGGGACAGGTCTTGATAAGCGACGCTGCTGCGCACCTCGGCATACAGCGCGTCGGGCTTGAAGCCCCCACCCAGCGCGATCGTCACCAGATGCTGGACCAGCACATCCAGCGGCTGCTGCGGTGAGGGTCTGGCCTCGATCTGGCCGGCCAGCACCGCGTCGCGCGCGGCGGCCGCCTCGACCAGCTCCAGGCTGTGCGTCGGCACCAGCGTGATGCGCGAGGGCCGGCCCGGGGCATGGCCGGAGCGGCCGGCGCGCTGCAGCAGACGCGCGACGCCCTTGGCCGAGCCGATCTGCAGCACGCGGTCGACCGGCAGGAAATCGACACCCAGATCCAGGCTGGAGGTGCAGACCGCCGCGCGGACCCGGCCCTCCTTCAGCCCCAGCTCCACCCAGTCGCGCAGCTCGCGGTCCAGCGAGCCATGGTGCAGGGCCAGCACGCCGGCCCAGTCGGGCCGCGCCTCCAGCAGCGCGCGGTACCAGCGCTCGGCCTGCGAGCGCATATTGGTGAAGACCAGGCAGCTCTCGCTCTCTTCGATGGCCTGCACCACCTGCGGCAGCATGCGCAGCCCCATATGGCCGGCCCAGGCGAAGCGTTCGGCCGACGCGGGCAGCAAGGTGTCGATCACCAAGGTCTTGTCGGTCTCGCCCTGCACCAACAGCGGCGCGGGACGGTGCTCGTCGGCAAGCACGCCGGTCAGCGCGCGCAGCGCCTCGGGCAGATTGCCCAGCGTGGCCGACAGCGCCCAGCTCTGCAGCTGCGGATTGAGCCGGCGCAGCCGCGCCAGCGCCAGCTGGGTCTGCACGCCGCGCTTGTTGCCCAGCAGCTCGTGCCATTCGTCGACGACGGCGAGCCGGACCTGCTTGAGCACCTCCACCGCATCGGCGCGCGCCAGCAGCAAGGACAGGCTCTCGGGCGTCGTCACCAGCACGGTCGGCAGCCGCCGGTCCTGGCGGGCGCGCTCGGCCGATGTGGTGTCGCCGCTGCGCAGCCCGCTGCTCCAGCGGGGCGCCAGCGCGGGCAGCGGCTGCTGCAGCGCACGCAAGGTGTCGGCCGCGAGCGCGCGCATCGGCGTGATCCACAGCACGGTCAGCGCCGGCGCGCCGGCACCGGGCAGGTCGCCGAACTGCTGCAGCGCGCCGAGCCAGACGGCCAGGGTCTTGCCGCTGCCGGTGCTCGAATGCAGCAGCCCGCTGCGGCCCTCGGCCAGCGCCCGCCAGACCTCGCGCTGAAAGTCGAAGGCCTGCCAGCCGCGCTCGCGCAGCCAGGCTTCGGCCGGGCTCGGCTTGGCCTTGCGGGTAGCGGCCATCGTCAGCCAGCCTCCCCATCCAGCAGGGCCTGCAGCATGGCCAGCGTGTCGGCCTCGTCGACCGGCTTGTCCTCGCGCCGGCGCAGCATGCGCGGGAAGCGCACCGCGATGCCGCTCTTGTGCCGGCTGCTCTTCGCAAGGCCCTCGAAGCCCAGCTCGAACACCAGGCTGGGTGTGACGCTGCGCACCGGGCCGAAGCTCTCGACCGTGGTCTTGCGGATGATGGCGTCCACCACCCGGATCTCCTCGTCGCTGAGCCCCGAGTAGGCCTTCGCGAACGGCACCAGCTGGCGCGCCGGATCCCCCGGCGGGCCGCTCCAGACCGCGAAGGTGTAGTCGGTATAGAGGCTGGCACGGCGGCCATGGCCACGTTGCGCATAGATCAGCACCGCGTCGACCGAGAGCGGATCGATCTTCCATTTCCACCAGAGGCCGACGTCCTTGCTGCGGCCGACACCGTAGCGTGCATCGCGGCGCTTCAGCATCATGCCCTCAACGCCCAACGCGCGCGCCTGCTCGCGCTGCCGGGCCAGCTCGGCCCAGCTCTCAGCACGCAGCTGCGGGCTCAGCACGAGCTGCGGCTGTGCGGCAACTAGGGCTTCCAGCTGAACGCGGCGCGCCTGCTGCGGCTGCCCGCGCAAGTCCTGACCCTGCGCTTCCAGCAGGTCATAGACGCACAACACCGCCGGCAGCTCGCGCAGCAGCTTGGCGCTCAAGCGCTTGCGGCCGATGCGCTGCTGCAGCTCGGCGAAGGGCCGCGGCTGGGTCTGGGCCTCGCGCCAGATCAGGATCTCGCCGTCCAGCACCGTGCCATCGGGCAGCGCCGCGCCCCTCTGTTGCAGCTCGGGAAAGCGGTCGCTGATCAGCTCCTCGCCGCGCGACCAGAGCCAGACCTGACCCTCGCGCTTGACCAGCTGCGCACGGATGCCGTCCCATTTCCATTCCACGAGCCAGTCGCTCGGCGGCCCGAGCGTCGCGTCGAACTGGGCCAGGGGCAGATTGAAGGGGTGGGCCAGGAAAAAGGGATAGGGCTGGCCGCCGACCGAATCGACCGCATCCGCCGAGTCAGCGGGCGCGATCAGTGTCAGATAGTCCGCGGCACCGGGCCGCGCGCCGATGTGGGTGTAGCCCATCAGTCGCTGCGCGATGCGCTTGGCATCGATGCCGCTGACGGCGGCCAGCGCCTGTGTGACCTGCAGCCGCGAGACGCCGACGCGCAGGCTGCCGGTGATCAGCTTGAAGTAGGCCAGGCGCTGCGAGGCGGCCAGCAGCCGCCATTGATCGGCCAGCCGGGCTTCCAAGACCTCCGGCGCCAGGCCGCGCAGCGGCAGCAGGTGCTGCGCCATCCAGTCGGCCAGCGGCAGCTCGGTGCTGGCGCCGGACTCGGGCAGCAGCAGCGCCATCGTCTCGGCCAGATCGCCGACCGCCTCGTAGCTCTCGTCGAACAGCCATTCCGGCAGGCCGGCGGCGCGCCGCGCCAGCTCGCGCAGCAGCTTGCTCGACACCAGCTGGCGCGGTTTGCCGCCGGCCAGGAAATAGACGGCCCAGGCGGCATCGGCCGGCGGCGCGCTGCGCAGATAGGCCTGCAGCGCGGCCTGCTTCGCCGAGCTGGCGGTCGAGGCGTCGAGGGCGCGATAGAGCGCGGCGAAGGCCTCCATCTCAGCCGGCCTCGCCCGCAGCGGCGGCCGCCGCCGGCGCGTCCTCGTCCTCGTGGCCGTACTCGGTCGCAAAGCTCTGGGCCTGCAAGCCCTGCTCGCTGAGCCAGCGCACCATCACCGCCACCTGGCCATGGGTGACGAAGACACGCTCCGCGCCACTGGCCATGATCGCGCGCTGCAGGCCGGGCCAGTCGGCATGGTCGGACACGACAAAGCCGCGGTCCACGCCGCGGCGCCGGCGCGTGCCGCGCAGCTGCATCCAGCCGCTGGCGAAGGCATCGGCGTAGTCGCCGAAGCGCCGCATCCAGGGCGAGCGGCCGGCCGAGGGCGGCGCGATCACCAGCGCGCGACCGAGCGCGGCCTTGTCCAGGCCTGCTTCGCCGACACTGACCGTATCGGGCAAGGTGACCCCGGCCGCACGATAGATCGCATTCAGCGGCTCGACCGCGCCATGGGCGACGATGGGGCCGATGCCCGCATCGCGCAAGCCATGCAGCAGGCGCTGCGCCTTGCCCAGCGCATAGGCATAGAGAACCGAGGGCCGCCCCGCCGCGGCATTGCCCTGCCACCAGGCCCGGATCTCGGCGAACAGCGCGGCCTGACTGGGCCAGCGGTAGATCGGCAGGCCGAAGGTCGATTCGGTGATGAAGGTGTCGCAGCGCACCGGCTCGAAGGGCGCGCAGGTGCCGTCGTCCTCCAGTTTGTAGTCGCCCGAGGCGACCCAGACGTGCCCGCCGTGCTCCAGCCGCACTTGGGCCGAGCCCAGCACATGGCCGGCCGGATGCAGCGAGAGCCTCACACCTTGGTGTTCGACCACCTCGCCGTAGGCCAGGGTCTGCAGCGTGATGTCCTCGCCGAGCCGGCGGCGCAGGATGGGCGCGCTGCCATGGTGGGCCAGGTAGTGGGCGTGGCCGACGCGGGCATGGTCGCTGTGAGCATGGGTGATCACCGCCCGGTCGACCGGACGCCATGGATCAATATAGAAATCGCCGGGCGGGCAGTACAGCCCTTCGGGGCGGGCGACGATGAGATCGTTGTCGAAACCCATGGCTGATGGTAAGGGCGCGGCAGCGCGCGCGCTGTAGGACGCCACCTTGTAGGATGGCGACCATTGAGCTTGGCCGGTCGGCGACAGCCGGCTTGGCAGCCCAAACCCCACAACTCTCAGCAGAAAACCAAGCCATGGCCGTCTCGAAGTTCGCCACCTGGAATGTCAACTCCCTGGCCGTGCGCCTGCCGCAGCTGCAGGACTGGCTGGCCGCCAACCCGGTCGATGCGCTGGTGCTGCAGGAAACCAAGCTGACCGACGACAAGTTCCCGACCTTGGAGATCGGCGCGGCCGGCTACCAGGTGCAGTGGTTCGGGCAGAAGACCTATAACGGCGTCGCGCTGCTGAGCCGCGAGCCGGCCCAGGACGTGGTGAAGAACATCGTCGGCTATGCCGACGAGCAGGCCCGGCTGATCGCCGGCACGGTGGCCGGCGTGCGCGTGATCGGCGGCTATTTCCCGAACGGCCAGGCGCTGGACAGCGACAAGTTCGTCTACAAGATGGCCTGGCTGGAGGCCTTGCGGGGCTGGCTGGCCGGCGAGCTGAAGGCACACCCGAAGCTGGTGCTGATGGGCGACTTCAATATCGCCCCCGAGGACCGCGACTGCTACGACCCGGCCGCCTTTATCGGCCAGACCCACTGCTCGCCGCAGGAGCGTGCCCACTTCCAGGCCTTGCTGGACCTGGGCCTGGTCGACAGCTACCGGCTGTTCGAGCAGGCACCCAAGAGCTACAGCTGGTGGGACTATCGCAACCTCGCCTTCCGCAAGAACCAGGGCCTGCGCATCGACCACATCCTGGTCAGCGAGGCACTGCGGGCGGGGGTCAAGTCATGCGTGATCGACCGCCAGATGCGCAAGAACGAGCGCCCCAGCGACCATGCACCGGTGATCGTCGAGATCGAGGTCTGATCAGCGCAGCGCCCGCTGCATGGCCTCATAGAAACGGCCCACATGCAGGCCGTCCATCAGCGCGTGGTGCACCTCGACGGCCACCGGCATCCAGAGCCGACCGCCCTCCTCGCTGAACTTGCCAAAAGCCAGCTTGGGCACCGAGTCCAGCGCCGCCGGCCCGCGCGCGTGGCTGAAGCTCGTGAAGGCCAGCCAGGGGATGGTGGTCATATGGATCATCGCCTGCGAATCGGCGTCTTCCAGCGGGCCGGCGCCGCCCGCCTTGGCGATGGCCAGCAGCGGCAGCGCGCGCTCCACAAAGCGCCCGAAGTCAGGCTCGTAAGGCAGGGTCGCGAACGCGATGCTCTCGTCCTCGCGCAGCACCGTGGTGCTGCCGTCCACCTGCTCATGCACCTTCACCCGGCCCTCGTCGAGGCGGTAGCGAAAGGCCTCGACCTCATTGGCCGCGCGCAAGGCCGCATGGTGATAGGCGAGAAACAGGGTCGCGCCATTATGCTGAGCGACCCGGGCCTGCAGGGCGCTGACGTCGACGCGACCGCACAGGCTGAAAAAAGGCTGGCTCAGGCCGGCGAAATGCGCGAATGCCGCACGGCGCGGCCAGTTGTCAAGATCAAGATGGCTGGGCATCGTGACATCGTACCGGCAGTGGCGATGGCGGCGCTGCCAGCCCGCCGCGACTTGAGCTGCATCAAGCCGAGGCCGTAATAACCCTGACATTCTTGTCGGGTCGCCCATTGTGCGGGCGCGGCCTTGGAGAGTTTTTGATGCGTAACAACCTTCCCGTCACCTCGCGTGAATATCCCTTCCCGAGCGGGCAAAGCCTGGTGTCGACCACCGACCTGAAGGGGCGCATCCTGCATTGCAACGCGGCCTTCGTTACCGTCAGCGGCTTCGAGCGCTCGGAACTGCTGGGCCAGCCCCACAACCTGATACGCCACCCCGACATGCCCGAAGAGGCCTTCCGCGATATGTGGGCCACGATAGGCGCGGGTCTGCCCTGGTCGGGCCTGGTGAAGAACCGCCGCAAGAACGGTGACTTCTACTGGGTGCAGGCCAATGTCACACCCTTGCTGGACGGCGATCGGCCGGTGGCCTATATGTCTGTGCGCTCCGAGGCCAGCCGCGAGCAGATCGCCGCAGCCGAGGCCCTGTACGCGACGATGCGGGCGGAAAAGCAGGCCGGGGCCCTGCTGCATGTGCTGCAGCGGGGCCAGGTCTTGCGGCAAGACCTGGCGGGCCGGCTGCGCGGCCTCGGCCGCTTCGCGCCCGCGCTGCGCTGGGCCGGCGGCTACGCGCTGGTCGGCGGTCTGGGGCTGCTGCTGGGCCAGAACCTGGGACTGGCGGTAGCCCTCCCGCTGCTGGGCCTGGCGGCCCTCGCCGCCGCCGTGCTGGCCAGCGCCCAGGGCCGCGCCGCGCTGGACCACGCGACCGCCTATGCAAACCGCCTGGCCGCCGGTGACCTGAGCCAGACCCTGGAACCGGGCCGGCACGCCCAGGTAGCCGGCCTGGAGGGCGCGCTGCGCCAGCTGGCCGTCAATATGCGGGCCCTGGTGTCGGACACCCGCCGCGAGTTGGAGCAGATGCGCGTGGTCAGCGCCGAGATCGCCCAGGGCAATCAGGATCTGGCCCAGCGCACCGAGTCGCAGGCGGCCAGCCTGGAGCAGACGGCCGCCAGCATGGAGGAGATCACCGCCACCGTGCGCCACAGCTCCGACGCGGCCCAGCAGGCCAGCGGTGTGGCCCAGCAGCTGAGCCAGGTGTCGCGCCGCAGCGCCGGCGTGGTGCACTCGGTCACCGACACCATGGGCGGGATCTCGAGCTCGTCCAAGCGCATCGGCGAGATCATCCAGGTGATCGACAGCATCGCCTTCCAGACCAATATCCTGGCCCTCAATGCCGCCGTCGAGTCGGCCCGGGCCGGTGAGCATGGCCGCGGCTTCGCGGTGGTGGCCTCCGAGGTGCGGGCACTGGCCCAGCGCAGCAGCACGGCGGCGCGCGAGATCAAGCAGCTGATCGACGACTCCTCGACCAAGGTCGAGGCCGGCGAGCGCCAGACCCGCCAGGCGCGCGCGAGCATCGACGAGACCCTGGCATCGGTCGAACATTTCACCCAGCTGATCGGCGGCATCGACAACGGCGCCCGCGAGCAGCTGATGGGCATCTCGCAGATCCACGAGGCGGTCCAGCACCTGGACGGCATCACCCAGCAGAACGCCAGTCTGGTGGAGCAGCTGGCCCGGGCCGGCAGCCAGCTGCAGGAGCAGGCCGGCGAGGTGGCGGCAGCGCTGCAGGTCTTCAGGCTGGACCGCCGATCCGCCGGCGCCCTGCCCGATGCGGTGGCACTGCGGCGCGAGGCGAAGGCCCGAGCGGCCTGAGAGAACGACCCACACGCCAGCAAGGAAGGCACACACTCGCAATAATCGCCGACATCATCAACGGAGTCGGCAATGCATCATCAGAACAGCCCCGAGGCGCTCTTGCAGCAATGGATCGATGAGGAGGCGGCCGTGCGTACGCGCCTGGCCGAGCCGGGGCTGGCGCGGCCCGATCAGATCAAGGACCGCACCGGCCTGCAGGTGATGCAGGCCATGCTGGACGGAGAGCTGCCGCCGCCGCATATCGCCAAGACCCTGGACTTCACCCTGATCTCGGTGGCCGACGGCGAGGCGGTGTTCCAGGGCCGGCCGCTGCTGCGCCACTACAACCCGCTGGGCTCGGTGCATGGCGGCTGGTTCGCCACCCTGCTCGACTCGGCGCTGGGCTGCGCGGTCCACACCAAGATGGAGCCCGGGCGCGGCTACACCACGCTGGAGTTCAAGGTGAACCTGGTGCGCGCGCTGAGCGAGAAAGTGCCGCTGGTGCGCGCGATCGGCACCGTGACCCACAGCGGCCGCCAGGTCGCGACCTCGGAGGCCCGCCTGGTCGGCCACGACGGCAAGCTCTATGCCCATGCGAGCACGACCTGCCTGGTCTTCGATCTACCGCAGTGAGTGGGTCTCGGCGGCCAGCCGGGTGATGCGGGCCCAGTCGCCGGCGTCGACCGCGTCCTGAGGGGTCAGCCAGGAGCCGCCGCAGACCTTGACGTTCGCCAGGCTCAGGAACTGCGGCGCGGTCGCCAGCGAGATGCCGCCGGTGGGGCAGAACGCCACATCAGGGAACGGCCCGGCCAGCGCCTTCAGCAGATTGACACCGCCCACGGCCACGGCCGGGAACAGCTTCAGAAAGCCGTAGCCGGCCGCATTGGCCTGCATCACCTCGCTGGCGGTCGACACCCCCGGCAGCAGCGGCAGGCCCTGCTCGCGGCAGGCCGCGCCGATCGCGTCGGTGTAGCCGGGGCTGACGCCGAACTGGCAGCCGGCGTCGCGGGCGGCCTTGACATCGGCCACGGTGCGCAGCGTGCCGGCGCCGACGATGGCCTGGGGCACGGCGCGGGCCATCGCCTCCATCGCCTGCAAGGCCACCGGGGTGCGCAGCGTCACCTCCAGCACCTTGACGCCGCCGGCCACCAGGGCCTCGGCCAGCGGCACCGCGTCCTGCAGACGCTGGATCACGATGACGGGAATGACGGGGCCGTGGCTGGCCAGGCTGAGGGTATCGGTGTTCATCATTGGATTCTTCACAACCAGGTGACAGCGCCCTCTTCGGCGCTCAAGACATTGCGGCGCATGCCGGCAAACAGCTCGCGGCCCAGGCCGTGGCCGTTGTCGTCGCGCTGCTCGGGCGTGATCGCGGCCTGCTCGCGGGCCGCCCATTCCGCCTCGGGCACCAGGGCCAGCAGCTCGCCGCTGACGGCGTCCAGCCGGACCAGATCGCCGTCGCGCAGCTTGCCCAGCGGCCCGCCGGCCAGGGCCTCGGGCGAGACATGGATGGCCGCCGGAATCTTGCCGGAGGCGCCGCTCATGCGGCCGTCGGTGACCAGGGCCACCTTGAAGCCCTTGCCCTGCAGCACGGCCAGCGGCGGGGTCAGCTTGTGCAGCTCGGGCATGCCATTGGCCTGCGGCCCCTGGAAGCGCACGACCACGACCACATCGCGCTCCAGCTCGCCGGCCTTGAAGGCGGCCAGCATCGAGTCCTGGTCATTGAAGATGCGCGCCGGCGCCTCGACGATGTGGCGGTCCTCGGGCACCGCCGACACCTTGATCACCGAGCGGCCCAGATTGCCCTGCAGCAGCTTCAGGCCGCCGGTGGCGCTGAAGGGCGCGGCGGCGCGGCGCACCACCGACTCGTCGCCGCTGTCCGGCGGCAGCGCATGCCAGACCACCTGGGCACCCTCGGTGGCCAGCGTCGGCACCTTGGCATAGGGGCGCAGCGACTCGCCGGCCACGCTCAGCACGTCCTCGTGCATCAGCCCGGCATCGAGCAGCTCGCGGATCACGAAGCCGGGGCCGCCGGCCGCCTGGAACTGGTTCACATCGGCCGCACCGTTCGGGTAGACGCGTGACAACAGCGGCACCACGCCAGAGAGCTCGGAGAAGTCGCTCCAGTCGATCAGGATGCCGGCCGAGCGGGCCACGGCCACCCAGTGGATCAGGTGGTTGGTCGAGCCGCCGGTGGCCAGCAGGGCCGCCATCGCATTGACGATGCAGCGCTCGTCGACCAGCTTGCCGATCGGCGTGTAGCGCTGCTTGGCGGTGATGCTCAGCGCGCTGCGCACCGCCTCGCGGGTCAGGGCCTCGCGCAGATCGTCGTGCGGATGGACAAAGGCCGCGCCGGGCACATGCAGGCCCATTGCCTCCAGCAGCATCTGGTTGCTATTGGCCGTGCCGTAGAAGGTGCAGGTGCCGGCGCCGTGATAGGCGGCCGACTCGGCCTTCAGGAGCTCGTCGCGGCCGACCTTGCCCTGGGCGAACTGCTCGCGCACCTTGGCCTTGTCATTGTTCGACAGGCCCGAGCTCATCGGTCCGGCCGGCACGAAGACGCAGGGCAGATGGCCGAAATGCAGGGCACCGATCAAGAGGCCGGGCACGATCTTGTCGCAGATGCCCAGCAGCAGGGCGGCATCGAAGACATCGTGGGACAGCGCTATCGCGGTCGACATCGCGATGCTGTCGCGCGAGAACAGGCTCAGCTCCATGCCGGGCAGGCCCTGGGTGACGCCGTCGCACATGGCCGGCACGCCGCCGGCCACCTGCACCGTGGCGCCCAGCGCATGGGCGGCCTCGCGTATCAGGGCCGGATAGACCTCGTAGGGCTGGTGGGCCGACAACATATCGTTGTAGGCGGTCACCACGCCCAGGTGAGGCGCCTTCTCGGCGACGATGCGCAGCTTGTCATTGGCCGGCATCGCGGCCACCGCATGGGCGACATTGGCGCAACCCATGCGCTCGATGCCCCGCTTGCGGCCCGCCAGTTTGTCCAGGCCATCGAGATAGCGGCCGCGCGTGGCGGCACTGCGTTCGCGGATGCGTGCCGTGACTGCTTTGAGGGTGTTGTTCATGCCGTCGGCCGATGTAACTCGGCAGGTTGAATATTGGTAACCATATTACAAGATCCCGGCCGACTGCAGGTTACATCAGGGGAACAAGACGCGGCCGGCGGGCGCTAGCCGCCGTCTCCGGCGGTCGATATAGTCGGCTGGCGCCCGCCGGAACCAAGCCTGCCTCAGATGCAGGCCCGGGCTTCGGGCGCCCACTCAGGGAGTGAAGACCATGCTGCTCGACGCCTTGTTTGCACGCATCCCCAGCGTGCGCGCCCGCCTGACCCTGCTGACCGCCGTGCTGTGCCTGCTGATGTCGGGGCTCGCGCTGGCGGGCATGACGATGCTGGCCCGCTCCAACGAATCGCTGCGCACGGTCTACGACGACCGGGTCGTGCCGCTGCAGCAGATCAAGGCGGTGGCCGATGCCTACGCGGTCACCGTGGTCGACAGCACGCACAAGGTGCGGCTGGGTCAGCTTGACGCGGCCGCGGCGGCGCGCCAGATCGAGGCGGCGGGCGAGCTGATACGCCGGCAATGGAGTGCTTACAGCCAGACCTATCTGGTGCCCGAGGAGAAGGCCCTGGTGGCCCGCATCACGCCGCTGCTGGCCGAGGCCGAGCGCCTGCGCAGCGCGCTGCTGGCCGCGCTGGCGGCCGGCGACGAGGCCGCCCTCGCCCGCCTGGCCGGCCAGCAGCTCTACCAGCTGATCGACCCGCTCAGCGATCAGCTCAACGCGCTGGTGGCGGTGCAGCTGGACGTGGCCAGGCGCGAATACGAGCAGGGCCGCGAGCGCTATGCCCAGGCGCGCTGGGCGGCCTGGCTGGGCCTGGGTCTGGCCTGCCTGATGGGGGCGGTGATCGCCGGCCTGATCAGCGGCCGCATCATGCGCTCGCTGGGCGCCGAGCCCAGCGATGTGCGCCAGGTGGCCCAGGGCATTGCCCATGGCGCACTGAACCAGCGGCTGCGGGTGGCGCAGGACGACCGCAGCAGCGTGATGGCCCATATGCAGGCCATGCAGCGCGGGCTGGCCGGCATGGTGCGCGAGGTGCGCGCCAATGTCGACGAGCTGCATGCCGCCTCGGGCCAGATCGCGCAGGGCAATTTCGACCTCTCCAGCCGCACCGAGGAGACCGCAGCGACCACCCAGCGCGCCAGCGCCCGGCTCGACGAGGTGATGCAGCGCCTGCGCCTGCGCATCGCCAGTGCCGGCGAGGCCCGCGCGCTGGCCGACGGCACGCGGGCCGTGGCGCAGCGCGCCGGCAGCCAGATGGGCGAGGCGATCGCCTCGATGCAGGGCATCGATGCGGCCGCGCAGCGCATCGGCGACATCACCGGCGTGATCGACGGCATCGCCTTCCAAACCAATATCCTGGCGCTGAACGCCGCGGTCGAGGCGGCGCGTGCCGGCGAGTCGGGGCGCGGCTTTGCGGTGGTGGCGTCCGAGGTGCGGGCGCTGGCCCAGCGCGCCGGCGAGGCCGCGCGCGAGATCAAGACCCTGATCAACGACACCAACGAGCGCACCGAGGCCGGCTCGCGCCAGGTGCGCGAGACCGGCCAGACCCTGCAGCAGATGGTGGCCGAAATTCAGCAGCTGGGCGGCTTGATGCTGCGCCTGGACCAGAGCTCGGGCCAGGACGGCCAGGACATCAGCGAGCTGCAGCTGCAGGTGCAGGAACTCGACCGGGTGGCGCAGCAGAACGCGGCCCTGGTCGAGGAGATGGCGGCGTCCAGCGAGCAGCTGAAGGACCAGGCGGGCCGGCTCGCGCAGGCGGTGCAGGTCTTCAGCGTCTGAGCGCGCTCAGTCGGCCGGCGCTGCTGCGGGCGTTGCGGCCGCTGCGCCGGCCTTGGCCGGCAGCACGCTGTCGATCAGCGCATCCTTGTCGCTCCACTGACCCTTGATCCAGTTGGAGATGCGCACCAGCTGGCGCTTGTCCTCCATCGGATTGCCGCCCACCAGCTCGGCCGGTATCGGCCGCTGCTGCACCCGCACAATCACCGGGCCGCAGCGCCCGCTGAGCAGCTGCCAGAAGCTGGGCGCGCCTTCGGGGTAGATCAGGGTGACGTCGAGCATGGCCTCGAACTGCTCGCCCATGGTCGCCAGCGCCATCGCCAGCGCGCCGACGCGGGGCTTGAGCAGATGGCGGTAGGGACCGTTCTGCTCGGCGTGCTTGGCGGCGGTGAAGCGCGTGCCCTCGACGAAGTTGATCACCGTCGTCGGCATGGTCTTGAACTTCTCGCAGGCCTTGCGCGTGGTGGCCAGGTCGGCCGCCTGCGAGGCGGCGTTGCGGCCGCGCTTCATGAAGGGGAAGTCCAGCGCCCACCAGGCCAGGCCGATCACCGGCACCCACATCAGCTCGCGCTTCAGGAAGAACTTCAGAAAGGGGATGCGGCCGTGGAAGATGCGCTGCAGCACCAGGATATCGACCCAGGTCTGGTGATTCGGCGACACCAGGTACCAGCCGCGCCGGTTCAGGCCGTCCAGCCCCTGCACATCCCAGCGCTGCGGGTTGACCAGGGCGATCCAGCCGTTGTTGACCGCCACCCAGCCGGCCGCGATGCCGTTGAGCAGCTCGTTGCACAGCCGGCGCAGGGCCGGCAGCGGCAGCAAGAGCTTGAGCAGGGCCGGCGGCATCATCAGCGCCACGCCGGTGACGGTGTTCAGGGCGAGCAGCAGGCCGGTCAGGGCGCCAAGCAAGGGAGCGGGTATCAGCTTCAGCATGGCCCGCAATGTAGCGCAAGCCCGGGATGATCTTCTTTGGCATCATGTCGCGATGTCTGATTCATGTCCGGATGATGAAACCCTGCAACGTCCTCAGCTGCTGGCCCAGCACCTGGCCCGGCTGCGCGCCGGGGGGCGGCCCCAGGACCTCTGGCTGTTTGCCTACGGCTCGCTGATCTGGCGGCCCGAGATCGAGGTGGCCGAGCAGCAGCTGGCGCGGGTGCGCGGCTACCACCGTGCGCTGCGCATGCAGTCACGGCTGTATCGCGGCACGCCCGAGCAGCCCGGCCTGGTGCTGGCCCTGCTGTCGGGCGGCAGCTGCCAGGGCCTGCTGTACCGGGTGGCGGCCGCGCAGGCCGAGACCGCGCTGCGCCAGCTGTGGGCGCGCGAGATGGTGACCGGGGTGTATGAGCCGCGCTGGCTGCGCTGCCATGGCGCGCTCGGCGAGCAGCGCGCGCTGGCCTTCACGCTGTCGCGCCGCAGCAGCCATCTGACCGGCCCGCTCGACGAAGGCCAGCTCCTGCAGGTGTTCCGCCATGCCCAGGGCCGCTACGGCAGCACGCTGGACTATCTGCAGCGCACCGTACTGAGCTTGCGCGGCCACGGCATCCGCGACCGCGAACTGGAGCGCCAATACCATCTGGCCGCCAGCCATGGGCTGTGCGAGCCGCTGCGCGAGTCAGTCGGGCAAGGCGGAGGCTGAGGACGCGCGCAGCCGCGCCAGGTCCTCGGTCGTGTCGATGTCCAGCAGCACGCCGGGATCGTCGACCTCCAGGCCTTGCGAGGGGTAGCGCGCGATCAGCCGGCGCGCGCCCTCGTCGCCCTGCAGCCCGACCAGCTCGGAGAACAGCTCGGCGTTGAAGCCCACCGGATGGCCGCGCCGGCCCTTGTACTGGGCAAAGCTGATCGGGTACTGCTCCAGCCCCTCGGCCACCCTGAGGATGCTGCTGGCGCGCAGCATCGGCATATCGGCCGGCACGATCAGCCAGCCCTCGGCGTCGCCGGTCGCGGCCACGCCGGCCGCGATCGAATGCCCCATGCCGACCGGGCTGGGGCGGCCCTTCTCGTCGAGCTCAGGCATCACGATGATGTCGCGCACGGCCACCGTGTCGCGCACCGCGCCGGCCAGGTTTTCGCTGGTCACCACCACCACCCGCAAGCCGGTCTGAACCGCATTCTTCAGGGTTTGAGACAACAAGGTCTCCGGCCCGAGCGCCTGCTCGAGCTTGTGCCCTTGGCCACGAAAGCGCATGCCCCGTCCTGCCGCCAGCACGACGACTACCGGCCGTCGTTTCATCATTCGCCCTGATCCTTCACAAAATCCCCCGAGGCCGGTCTGTGCCGGTTCGCCCGTGACTACGGATGACAGCATGCCCACCGCCCTGTAGCCCTGCCAGTGGGGCGTTTACCTAAGGCTTTCTACGCGCTCGGGGCATACTGCTCCCATGAGCAAACTCTCTGATCTACGCAAAAGCTATGAGCTCGGCGAGCTCGACGAGACCCAGGTGGCGGACCGGCCGCTGGCCCAGTTCAAGCTGTGGCTGGAGCAGGCGCTGGCGGCCGAGCTGCCCGAGCCGAACGCGATGACGCTGGCCACGGTGGGCGCCGATGGCCGGCCGTCGACCCGCATCGTGCTGATCAAGGACTGTGACGAGCGCGGCATCGTCTGGTACACCAATTACGACAGCCGCAAGGGCCGCGAACTGGCCGCCCATCCCTTCGCCGCGCTGCAGTTCCACTGGGTGGAGCTGGAGCGGGTGGTGCGCATCGAGGGCCGGGTCGAGCGGGTCGACGCGGCCCAGTCCGATGCCTACTACCGTTCGCGCCCGCTCGACTCGCGCCTGGGCGCCTGGGCCTCGCCGCAAAGCCAGGTGATCAGCTCCCGGGCGGTGCTGGTGGCCAATGCGGCCAAGGCCGCCGTCCAGCATGGCCTGAACCCGGAACGCCCGCCGCACTGGGGCGGCTATCGCCTGCTGCCGGAGCGCTGGGAGTTCTGGCAGGGCCGCAAGTCGCGCCTGCATGACCGCATCAGCTACCGGCTCGGCGACACCGGCCAGTGGCTGCGCGAGCGGCTGGCGCCCTGAACGCGGCTCCTAACCAGCCTATCCGGCCTACTCGGCCGGCTGCGCGTCCAGCACCCGGTAGAACAAGCCGTAGGGATCGTTACTGAGCACGGCCATCTGGCCCTCGACCGTGACCGGCTCCAGCGTGTAGCGCACCGGGGTCTTGCTGCGCACCTCGATCAGGCCTTCTGGGCCGGCCGGCACGCAAAACGAGCAGCTGGTCGGCACCGAGGACAGCAGGAAATGGCGCTGCTTGTCGCCCGGCTCCAGCGGCATCATGAAGCCCTGCACCTTGACCTTTTGCTTGTCCAGCGCCTGCACGCCGGCCGGGAAGCTGGGCACCAGCCGCTTCTTGTCGGCCTTGACGGTGACCGAGGACAGCAACGGCCAGGACACCACACCCTCGCGCTCCTGCAAGGGCTTGATGGGGCTGCGCGGGTCGTGATAGCCGGGGCCCTGGCCCAGCGCGGTGGCGGCATTGCTCGATGGCTGTTGCTGAGCCTGCGCACCCAGGCTCAGGCAGGCCGCCAGCAACAACGGGACATAGCGCGACAGTCGTTCAATGTTCATGTTTCAACCCACAGTACTTGCCGATGGCCAGACCGCGGCAGGCGGCCAGCAGCGTCTTCTGGCAGCGTTCCTCGGTCTCGCCCGATTCCAGGCAGCGCGCCGCGTCCTCATGGGCCTTGGACATCGCGCGGTGGCGTTCGATGTCCTTCTTCGCGTGCTCGCTGAGCGCGGGCTTGGCCGGCGCCGGCTTCGATTGTGCCTGGGCCGCGCCGCTGAGGCCGGCCGCCAGCCAGAAGGCCACCAGCACGAGGTGCTTGTTGTTCATCGCATTCCTTTGTTGCTTGGTTCAATGAGGGGCTTGCAGCAGCTCGGTCACATCCAGCTTGTAGGCCCGCCAGGCCGGCCAGGCCGCGCTGGCCAGGGCCAGCAGCAGGGCCAGCGCCGGCACCAGGGCCTCCCAGGCCGACCACCCACTGCCGCTGATGCGCAGCGACTGCTGCGACGCCAGCACCCAGCCTAGCAAGGCTGTCAAGCCATGGCCCAGGGCCAGGCCCAGAACGCTGGCCAGCAGCGCCAGCCACAGCCCCTCCAGGCTGACCAGGGCCGAGACCCGCCAGGCCGGCGCGCCCAGCATGCGCAGCATCGCCAGATCGCCCTGGCGCTCACGCACCGCATGCAGCAGGGCGACAAAGACCGACAGCGCCGCCGCCAGCAGCAGCACCGCGCCAAAACCGCGCAACACCTCGGTGCCGACGCCCACCATGCGCAGCAGCCTGGCGGTCTCCAGCGCCGGCGCGGCAGCCTGCAGGCCGTCCTGGGCATTGACCCAGCGCGGCAGCGCGATCGCGGCCAGCGGGCTGCGGTAGCTGAGCAGGGCCATCGTGATCTCGCGCTCGGCCTCCAGCGCCGCACGGTCATCGGCATCGACCGCATGCATATCCTCATGCACCTGCCAGACCGAGGCCAGATCGGTCAGCACCAGCCGGTCCAGCACGCCGCCGGTCTCGGCCAACAGGCCGACGACGGTGTAGCGGTGCTCGCCGTGCTCATGGCCCTGCTCGCCCAGGCCATGGCTGCCGGCAAAGCGGTCGCCCAGCTTCAGCCCGGTGCGGCGCGCCGCCTCGGCACCCAGCACCGCCTGCAGCGGCTGCTGCCAGAGCCGCCCCGCAGCCAGCCGGGCCTGGTAGAGCTCGAGATAGTCGGGCGTGGTGCCGACGATGCGAAAGCCGCGCAGGCTGTCGCCCAGCGAGATCGGCACCGCGCGCGCCACCAGCGGCTGGGCGCGCAGCTCGTCCAGCGTGGCCAGCGGGATATTGCCGGTCGGCACATCGAGATGGAACACGCCGGCCAGCATGATCTGCATCGGGCTGCCCTTGGCGCCGACCACCAGATCGATGCCGGCCAGATCGCGCCGCACCCCGCCCTCGATCTGCTCGCTGACCAGCAGCACAAAGCTGATCGCCGCCAAGCCCAGGCTCAAGAGCAGCAGATTCAGCGCCGACACCAGCGGCCGCGCCCACAGATAGCGCCAGGCCAGGCTTGCCAGACTGTTCATCGCGCGGCCTCGTTCATCGCCATCAGTTTGGGCAGCCGCATGTCGTGCAGCTCGCCGCCCAGCGCTTGCGCCACCCGGCTGTCGTGGGTGGCCAGCACCAGGGTCGCGCCCTGCTCCCGTGCGGCCTGGCTCAGCAGGTTCAAAGCAGCGCCGGCACTCTCGTCATCGAGATTGGCGGTCGGTTCATCGGCCAGCAGCAGCTTGGGGCGGCGCAGCAGCGCGCGCGCCAGTGCCACCCGCTGGGCCTGGCCCAGGCTGAGCTGATGTGGCCGGCGCGGCGCCAGGGCCTGCAGTTCCAGGCGCTGCAGCAGCTCGTCGATGCGAGCGTGATCCACGGGCAGGCCGGCACTCAGATAAGGCAAGGTCAGGTTGTCGCGCACCGTCAGCGCCGCGCTCAGATGCAGGCGCTGCGGCACAAAACCAAGGCAGGCGCCGCGCCAGGCGTCGCGCTGGCGCGGGCTCAAGCGTCCCAACTCGGCGCCGGCCATCTCCAGCCGGCCGGCGCTGGCGCTGAGCAGGCCGGCCATCAGGGCCAGCAGGGTGGACTTGCCGCTGCCCGAGGCGCCGCGCAGCAGCAGACCCTGGCCGGGCGGCAGACTGAGGTCGGCAAAGGCAATCTCCGGTCCCTGCGCATAGCGGTAGCGCAGGCCCTGCAGCACTATCATGGTCGCTCAGTCACTCACGCACATGGCGCGCAAAGCTCGCCAGAAACTTGTCCACCTTGCCGGCGACGACGAAGGCGCAATAGCCCTGCTCGGGGTTACGGGCGTAGTAGTGCTGGTGATAGGCCTCGGCGGTGCTGTAGTTGCGCTCGGGCAGCAGCTCGGTGACGACCCGGCCCTGGTGGAAGGCCTGGATCTCGTCCAGCACCTCGCGCGCCACCGCCAGCTGCTCGGGACTGCGGTAGTAGATGCCCGAGCGGTACTGGGTGCCGACATCGGCCCCCTGCGCATTCAAGGTGGTCGGGTCGTGGATGGTGAAGAAGATCTCGAGAATCTCGCGCAGCGAGATCAGCTGCGCATCGAAGCTGACCCGCACCACCTCGGCATGACCGGTCCGGCCCGAGCAGACCTGCTCGTAGCTGGGGCGGTCGACATGACCATTGCAATAACCCGACTCCACCGCAGTCACGCCGCGCACACGCTCATACACCGCCTCCAGGCACCAGAAGCAGCCTCCGCCAAGGGTGATGGTGTCTGTGTGGCTCATGCTGTCATCGAGAGTGGTCCTGGGCTGGGGCCGCCAGCATAGCCCAGAGTCGCTCACTGCGTCGCCAGCGCCAGCTCCACATGCGGGGTCCAGGTCTTGCCCGCCTCGGCCGCGTGCAGCTTGGGCGAGGCCAGGAACAGCCGGGCGTTCGGCACGCCCTTGGCGATCAGCGCGTCGCGCACGACGACGGCGCGCTCCAGCGCCAGCTGGCGCAGCGCCTCCTCGCTGACCTCGTGGCTGGCCGCCAGCATGGCCTGCATCTCGGCCATCGGCACCTCCTTGAGCATGCCGACCAGATTGCGCGGCCGGTTCGGCAGGCTGCTGGCCTTATAGACCACGCGCAGCAGGCGCTGGCGCTCGGCTTCGCTGAGCTGCAAAGCGCCGGCCTCGGCGGCCGCCTGGCCGCTGGCGTTCTGCTGGCGGCGCAGCTCGCGGCGGCGCTCGGCCAGCAGCGATTGTTCGACCTTGGCCGCCTGCACCGCCGCCCGCTCGGCCGCCGGGTCGGCCCAACCGGTCAGCGTCAGATTGAGGCTGGGCCGGTCGGCCAGCGCCTTAGCCAGCTTGTCCAGATTGGCCGGCGCGCTGTCGGCCAGGCCGGTGCTGCCGGGGAGGAACTCGGCCTGGCTCAGGTCGGTCGAGCCACCACCGGCCAGCAGCGAGAACGGCGAGGTCAGCGCCTTGCCCAGCAGATTGACGATGAGTCGGAAGATCAGGCCGCCGATGCTGAACTCGGGGTCATCCAGCGAGCCGCTGACCGGCAGGTTCAGATCGATCACGCCATTGCCGTCCTTCAGCAAGGCCACGGCCAGCAGCACCGGCAGCTTGGTGGCATCGGGGCTGTCTATGCGCTCGCCAAAGGTCAGCTGGTTCAACACCAGCTGGTTGTCGGCCTGCAAGGCGCCGCCCGGCGCGATGCGGTAGTGCACGCGGGTCGAGAGCTTGCCGCGATCGATCGCATAGCCGGCGTATTTGCCGGCATAAGGCGACAGCGGCGCCAGCTCGATATCGGTGGCGCTGGCCTGGATGTCCATCAGCAGCGGTGCACCGGCCGGGTTCAGCTCGCCCTTGATCTCCAGCAGCCCGGTGCCGGCCACCTTGCCGCTCAGGTTCAGCGGCGCCATCTGCGTCTGGCCGCTGGCGAAAGTACCGAGGCTGCCGCGCAGCTCGCTGAGCTTGGCGCTGTAATTGGGCTTGACGAAGCGGTCGCTGAAATCCACGCTGCCGCCGGCCAGCCGGGTCTGGCCGATCTGCAGCTGCAGACCCGGCCCGGCAGCGGGCGGGGCGGCAGCGGCAGGCTTGGGTGCACGTTCACCCAGATTGAAACGCCCCTGCTCATCGATGATTAGTCGGGCGTAGAAGTCGCTGAGGCTGGCCTCGCCGATATCGAGCTTCAGCGGGGTGGCGGGCCGCAGGTCCAGCTTGAGGCCGGCCAGATTCAGGGCCTGCCAGCTCAGCAGCTCTTCATCGATGCGGCGCGCACCATCGGCCTCGGTCCGGGTATGCAGCAGCCGCAGATCGGCCAACAGCAGATCGCCCTGCGCCTGCGTCGCCAGACCCTGAGGGCCTTGCGCCAGCGCCAGCGTGCCGCGAAAACCCGCCTCGGCACGGCGCAGATGCAGGCCCAGCGCCGGGTCCAGATAGGGGTCGAGCAGCTGCAGCGGCAATCGCTCGGCGCGCAGGTTGCCACGCGCCGAGAGCTGCGGTGACAGCGCCAGCTCGCCCTCCCATTGCAGCTTGCCCAGCATGGCGGCCGCCGCGCCCCCGCTGCGGCGCTGGCCGCCGGCAGGCCGGCCCAGCTGCGCCGACAGCTGCAGCGGCGAACGCGCCTGACCCAGCTTCTGCGCCCGCAGCCGCAGCTGCTCCAGCACCAGCAGATGGGGCTGGCCGGGCACGCCGGCCAGCGGCTGCACGGCCGCATCGGTAAAACGCAGCGCGCCGCCATCGATCGCCAACGCCGCCAGCTGGGTTGACCAGGGCGCCCCCGGCTCTGCGGCCTTGGTCGGCATCAAGGCCAGCGCGCTCAGCACGCCATCGGCCGAGCGCTGCAGGGCCAGGCGCGGTTCGCGCAGGCTCAGCTGGCCCAGTGCCAGGCGGCGCGCCGCCGGCTCCAGCACCAGCTCATCCAGGCTCAGCTCCGCCATGCTGAGCAGTTCCTGCCGGCCGCTGCCGGCCAGCAGTTGCTGGGCCCGCAGCGCGTCGAGCTTGATGCCCGTGAGCGTCAGCTTGGCGCGCTGCCCGGCGTCTGCAGCCAGGGGCTGGGCAAGATCGAGCCGCAGCTGGCCCGCCAAGCGCCCCTGCATAGCCAGCGGCAGTTCGGCCTGCAGATAAGGCGACAACCATTCGAGGGCCAGGTCTTGCCATTGGCCCGTCAGGCTCAGGGCCTCGGCCGTCAGCTCGCCGCTGCCGGACAGGGTGGCGGGCTTGCCACCCTTGAGCTTGTCCAGCTTGGCCTCGAAGCTCAGGCCGGTCTTGTCGCGCAGCGGCCAGCTCAGCGCGCTGAGCTTGAGCCCCAGATCGCTGAGGCCCAGCTCGGCCGCTGGTCGCAAGGAGTCGTCGCGCCAAGCCAGGCCGGCCTGGCGCAGCTCGAATTGCTTCAGTGCGAAACGCCAGGTGGACGGCACGTCGGGCGCGGGCCCGGGCTTGGCCGGCGGCTCAGCGGCAAACTGCGGCAGCAATAGGCGGCCGGCGGCATCGCGCTGCAAGGCCAGCTTCGGCCCGGTCCAGACCAGCGTGTCGAGCAGCAGCTGCTTCTTCAGCGGCTGCACATCGCCCAGCCCCAGCTGCAGCCTGTCCCAGACCAGCCAGGACTTGTGCTCTCCCAGGGCCAGACCCACCTCGTCGACATCGATGCGGCCACCGAGCTTGAGTTCGGGCACCTGGCCCGGCGGCTGCGAAAACAGCAGCTGCAGCTCGGCGCTGAGCCGGCCGCGCTCGGGCCGCAGCGGCAGCTGCCGGGGCCAGTACGCCAGATACGGCTCCAGATCGAAACCCTTCAGGCTGAAGTCCAGCCTCGCCTGCCGCGTCTGCGCGAACGGCAGAGCCTGGGCCTTGGAACCGAAGGCCACACCATTGAGCCGGCCCGACAGCCGCGGTTCGACACGGACCTCGACATGGGCATCGAGCAGGGACACAAAGGGCAGATCGATCCGCAGATCGCTCAGCTCGTGGCGCCGTCCCATCGGCTTGTCGTCCAGCAAGACCTGGCCCCCGGCGAGGCTGAGGTTGTAGAGCGCCAGGCTCGCCCCGCCCTCGGGCTCCTCCTTCGCCGCAGGCTGGCTCCAGCGCTTGAGCAGATCGTCGATGTCGTAGCGACCGTCGGCCACGCGGCTCAGGCGCAGCAGCGGGCGCTCGATGTGCAGCGAGTCCAGCACCGGGCTGCGATGCCAGAGCGAGCGCAGCGACAGCGTCGCCTCGGTGCTGGCAATCTCCAGCAAGGCTGCCTCGCCGGGCGCAGCGCCGGCCACCTGGACCCCTTCCAGCACCAGACCCAGGCGCCAGGGCTGGAATCGCGCCTTCTCTACGCTGACTTCGCGGCCGAGCGCCTGGCTGGCCAGACGCATGCCGGCACCCTCGACCCACCAGGGCACGGCCCACCAGGCCAGGCCGCACAGAACAAGAACGACGAGGGCCGAGCCGGCCAGACGCCGCAACCAGGGACGAGCGATGAGGGATGACATGCGCGCCGATTATCGGGGCAGGCGCGGCAGGACATCAGCCGGTTTGCGGCATCATGCGCGACCATGAATGCCTTGCTCCAAGCCCTGCAGGATCTCAAGCCCCTTGTTCAGGTCCTGCTGCTGCCACCGGTGCCGCTGATGCTGGTTCTGGTGCTGGGCGCGGCGCTGCTGCGCCGGCACCGGCGGCTCGGCCGCGGCGTGTTCGTGCTGGGGCTGCTGGGGCTGTGGTTCTCGTTCACCGAGGTCGCGGCCGATCAGTTGCAGCAATGGCTGTTGGGCGTGCCGGCAGCGTTGACAACGGCCCAAGTTGATGGCCTGCGTGACGGCGCGCCGCAGCACAGTGCCATTCTGGTGCTGGGTGCCGGCGTGCTGCAGATCGCACCCGAGTACGACGGGCCGACCCTGAAGCCGCTGACCCTGGAGCGCCTGCGCTACGGCGCCTGGCTGGCACGGCGCAGCGGCCTGCCGCTGGCCTTCAGCGGTGGCGTGGGCTGGGGCGGCCGGCCGGGCGATATCGGCGAAGCGCCGGTGGTGCAAGCCGTTGCCAGGGACGAGTTCGGGATCGCGCTGCGGTGGGCCGAGGGGCGCGCACGCGATACCCGCGAGAACGCCGCGTTCAGCCTGCCGCTGCTGCTGCAGGCCGGCATCACCCGCGTGGTGCTGGTCACCCATGGTCACCACATGCCGCGTGCCGAGCGGGCTTTCCGCGAGGCGGCGGCCGGGCGCATCGAGCTGCTGCTCGCGCCGGTGGATGTGCGCGCCGACACCGCCTACCTGCCCAGCGAATGGGTGCCGTCCAGCGAAGGCTTCAGGCGGCTGCGCTATGTGGTCTACGAATGGCTGGGCCTGCTGGCCGGCAAATGAGCGCACAGCGCCCAATATCTGGCGGGCCTACAAACTATGCGACCCCAAAAAGACGAACCCCTCCCAAGCACGAGGCCGGGAGGGGTGGATGGCTGACGCCATCTTTGGGGCTCTGCAGCTATCTGCCGCAGGGCTCCTGGCGCGCAGAGACTGCGCCAGAGGGTGTACCTGTTAGACAGGCCTCACAACAGTAGGCGAGCAACGGTCGGGCTTCAAGCCTGGGACGAACCCTAGGCTGTAAACAAACGTTGATAGAGCTCGCTCATGCGGCGATCCACCTCGGGTGTCATCGTGATGCTGCGGCCCCATTCGCGACTCGTCTCACCGGGCCACTTGTTGGTGGCGTCCAGCCCCATCTTGCCGCCCAAGCCGCTGACCGGCGAGGCGAAGTCCAGATAGTCGATCGGCGTCTGCTCGACCAGGGTGGTGTCGCGCACCGGGTCCATGCGGGTGGTGATGGCCCAGATCACTTCCTTCCAGTCGCGGATATCGACATCGTCGTCGACCACGACGATGAACTTCGTGTACATGAACTGGCGCAGAAAGCTCCACAGGCCAAACATCAGGCGCTTGGCATGGCCGGGATAGGCCTTCTTGATCGAGATCACGGCCATGCGATAGCTGCAGCCCTCGGGCGGCAGATAGAAGTCGACGATCTCGCTGAACTGCTTTTGCAGGATGGGCACAAAGACCTCGTTGAGCGCCACGCCGAGGATGGCCGGCTCGTCCGGCGGCTTGCCGGTATAGGTCGAATGGTAGATCGGCTCGGGCCGCTGGGTCAGGCGCTGAACCTCGAAGACCGGGAACCAGTCCTGCTCGTTGTAATAGCCGGTGTGGTCGCCGAACGGGCCCTCCAGCGCATGCAGATAGCCGCCCTTCTCCTTCAGCGGGATGCCGTCCTCGCTGAAGCCGGTGTAGCCGGCGGCGGCCACCGGGATATGGCCTTCCAGCACGATCTCGGCGCTGGCCGGCACCTGCAGCATGCGACCCGCCTCGCCGACACCACTGTCCACCACCTCGGTGCGTGAGCCGCGCAGCAGGCCGGCAAACTGGTACTCGGACAGCGAATCGGGCACCGGCGTCACCGCGCCCAGGATGGTGGCCGGATCGGCCCCCAGGGCCACGGCGATCGGGAAGGGCTGGCCCGGGTTGGCCAGCGCGAAGTCGCGGAAATCCAGCGCACCGCCGCGATGGGCCAGCCAGCGCATGATCAGCTGGCGCCGGCCGATCAGCTGCTGGCGGTAGATGCCCAGGTTCTGGCGCAGGCGCGGATTGGCGATGCTTTGCGGCCCGCGGGTCACGACCAGCCCCCAGGTGATCAGCGGCCCGATATCGCCGGGCCAGCAGGTCTGGATCGGCAGCGACTTCAGATTGACATCCCCACCTAAAAACTCCTGCTCCTGGCATGGCGCGCGGCGCACGGTGCTGGGTTTCATGTCCCACAGGGACTTCAGCATCTGCAGCATGCGACCGGCGTCCTTCAGCCCCTTGGGCGGCTCCGGCTCCTTCAGACTGGCCAGGACATGGCCGACGTCGCGCAGCTCCTGCAGGCTTTGCGCGCCCATGCCCAGCGCCACCCGGCGGGTCGTGCCAAACAGATTGGTCAGCGCCGGAGTCTGGTAGCCGGCGGGCTTTTCAAACAGCAGCGCCGGCCCCTCGGCACGTAAAACTTTGTCACTGAGGGCCGTCACCTCAAGTAGGGGGGATACCGGCTCGCTGATGCGGCGCAGCTCGCCCATCCCCTCTAAACCGTGCAGAAAGTCGCGCAGATCTCGGTACTTCATAACCAATAGTAATTTAGCAAGAGGCCCATAAGCTTGACGGGTTATTTTTGATCCTTAGAATCCGCCTACCCTGATGACTTCAGGGTTAACCCGTGTCTTCGCCTTGGGACGGAGAAGACACCCCGCTGCCGATGGACCCGGCCCCGGAGTTCTGCCACCTCGAGTGGCAGGGCTTCATGGGATGCCGGCCCATTATCACTGCCATGCGAGGCGGACCTGCCCCTAGCGGACCGGTCGGCCAGATGTGGCGGAGAAGAAAAGGAGTCGCATGACAGCGCGTCGTGATTTGTTATCCCTCGCCCGCAGTGCCGCTGCGGCCACATCCTTGTTCATCAAGGACATTGGCCACGGCCTGCTGGTGGTCAGCCACAACACCCTGGCCCTGGTCGGCCTGGCCGTGGTGGCTGTTTTGCTGATGTTCAGCAGCCAGGCGGATTTGCGCCACAAGCTCGAGACCGAGGCCTTTGGCTGGCTCAATGCCCGCCAGGAGGCCCGTGCCGAGGCCTCCGGTGACACCCTGACCGGCTTCAGCGAGCCCGATGCGCTGAGCCGCGCCACGGCCGCCGACCCCAAGGACCTGTCGCGCCAGCAGGCGGCGGTGGCCATGTGGCTGTCGCGTCGCTACCGCGTCGCTCCCGAGCCGATCAGCCGCCTGGTGCAGGAGGCCTGGACCGTGGGGCAGCGTGCCCGCGTCGAGCCGACCCTGATCCTGGCCATCATGGCCATCGAGTCCGGCTTCAACCCTTTTGCCCAGAGCTCGGTCGGGGCCCAGGGCCTGATGCAGGTGCTGACCCGCGTGCATGACGACAAGTACGAGGCCTTTGGCGGCAATCTGGCCGCCTTCGACCCGATCACCAATCTGCGTGTCGGCGTGCAGGTGCTCAAGGAGTGCATCCAGCGCGCCGGCGGCATCGAGGAAGGGCTGCGCTACTACGTCGGCGCCGCCAATCTGCCCGACGATGCCGGCTATGCCAACAAGGTGCTGGCCGAGCATGAGCAGATGAAGTCGGTGATCGCCGGCCGTCCCTATGTGCCCGCGCCCAAGCCGATCCGCGAGGTCAACGGCACGCCTGCGCCGGCGCCCGCTGCGGCCGACCAGATCGCCCTGCTGAACTGAAACAGCTTTTGCTCGACGCCGGGCCTGCAGCCTCCGCTACACTGCAGGCTTCGCGCGACTGGCGATCAAGGTCACAGCCGTGACCCGAGGTGGTGGACCACCGGGGAGCGCGAACGGTCAAGGGTGAGCAACCCGGCCGCCATCAGCCGTTCGCCTGGGCAGCCACGCCGCGCCGTCGCTCAAGCGTCGGCGTGCGCCGTGACTCCAACCCTAGACCGCCACCATCCATCATGTTTGATCGCAACACCTCGACCCTCGCCCAAGTGGACCCCGATCTGTGGGCCGCTGTCCAGCAAGAGAACCAGCGCCAGGAAGATCACATCGAGCTGATCGCTTCCGAGAACTACACCTCGCCGGCCGTGATGCAGGCACAGGGCAGCCAGCTGACCAACAAGTACGCCGAGGGCTATCCCGGCAAGCGCTACTACGGTGGCTGCGAGTATGTGGACGTGGTCGAGCAACTGGCCATCGACCGCCTGAAGCAGCTGTTCGGCGCCAACTTTGCCAATGTCCAGCCCAACTCGGGTTCGCAGGCCAACCAGGGCGTGTTCTTCGCGCTGCTGCAGCCCGGTGACACCATCATGGGCATGAGCTTGTCCGAGGGCGGCCACCTGACCCACGGCATGCCGCTGAACATGAGCGGCAAGTGGTTCAACGTGATCTCCTATGGCCTGAACGCCAAGGAAGAGATCGACTACGAGGCGATGGAAGCGCTGGCGCGCGAGAAGAAGCCCAAGCTGATCATCGCCGGCGCCTCGGCCTACAGCCTGCGCATCGACTTCGAGCGCTTCGGCAAGATCGCCAAGGAGATCGGCGCCTATTTCATGGTGGACATGGCCCACTATGCGGGCCTGATCGCCGCTGGCGTCTACCCGAACCCGGTGCCTCATGCCGATGTGGTGACCTCGACCACGCACAAGAGCCTGCGCGGCCCGCGCGGCGGCATCATCCTGATGAACGACGAGGCGATCGCCAAGAAGATCAATTCGGCGATCTTCCCCGGCATTCAGGGCGGCCCGCTGATGCATGTGATTGCCGGCAAGGCCGTGGCTTTCAAGGAAGCGCTGACGCCCGAGTTCAAGAGCTATCAGGCACAGGTGGTCAAGAACGCGAAGGTGCTGGCCGACACGCTGATCGAGCGCGGCCTGCGCATCGTCTCGGGCGGCACCGAAAGCCATGTGATGCTGGTGGATCTGCGCCCCAAGGGCCTGACCGGCAAGGAGGCCGAGGCCATCCTGGGCGCCGCCCATATGACCTGCAACAAGAACGGCATCCCGAACGACCCGCAAAAGCCGATGGTCACCAGCGGCATCCGTCTGGGCACGCCGGCGATGACCACGCGCGGCTTCAAGGAAGAACAGGTGCGCATCACTGCCCATCTGATCGCCGATGTGCTGGACAAGCCGCATGACGAGGCCAATCTGGCCGCCGTGCGCGAGAAGGTCGCGGCCCTGACACGCGACTTCCCGGTCTACCGCTAAGCCGCCGCCCGCCGATGCGCTGCCCCTTTTGCTCCCATGCCGAAACCCAGGTGGTCGAAACCCGGGAATCGGATGAAGGCGATGTGGTGCGGCGCCGGCGGCGCTGCCTGGGCTGCGACAAGCGCTTCACCACCTACGAGCGGGCCGAGATCGCGATGCCCGTGGTGGTCAAGAAAGACGGCACCCGGGCCGACTTCGACCCGGCCAAGCTGCGCGCCTCGATGCAGCTGGCGCTGCGCAAACGACCGGTCAGCATCGAGCAAGTCGATGCCGCGCTGGCCCGCATCGAGGAAAAGCTGCTGACCAGCGGCGCCCGCGAACTGCCGTCGACCAAGATGGGCGAATTGGTGATGCGCGAACTCAAGCGCATCGACAAGGTCGCCTATGTGCGCTTTGCCTCGGTCTACCGCAGCTTCGAGGATGTGGACGAGTTCCGGCAACTGATCCGCGATATCTGAGCCGCGCCCCTCCAAGGGGGGTGCCAGGCTCCCCCCTTGGCAGGACAGAAAGCGCCGGTGCGGCCCTCTAGATTGGATTCATGCCCGATGAATCCAGTCCGGAGCCGACCATGCCGCAAGCCCCTCACCCCTCGCATCACCTCCGCGGCCTCAGCCTGATCGAGGTCTGCGTCGTCTGCCTGATCCTGGCGGTGCTGCTGAGCCAGGCGATCCCGTCGATGCAAAGACTCAGGCTCGGCCAGCATGTCCGGGGCACCGCCCAGACCCTGATGACCGATCTGCAGCAGGCGCGCAGCGTCGCCGTGATTCAGGGCAAGGCCGTGCATATGCGCTTCAACGCGGGTGATGGCGGCAGTTGCTACATCGTCTACAGCGGCCCGAGCGACGGCTGCCACTGCGACAACGCGGGCCAGACCCGCTGCACCGATGCGGCAGCCCTGGCCAAGGTCGAATGGCTGCCCGCCAAGCAGGCCACGACGATACGCGCCAATGTCGAGAAACTCAGCTTCCAGGCCAGGCAAGGCGCGGTGACCAGCACCGGCAGCATCGACATTGCCGCGCCTGGCGGCCCCTCGATTCGCCATATCGTCGCGATCACCGGGCGTGTGCGCTCTTGCTCACCCGACGGCAGCGCGGGGCGTCTGCCGCGCTGCGCCGGCTGAACAGCCCCCTAACCCAAGGGCGCGTGGATCAACGGTCGGATATGGCCGACGAGCGGCCGACCCTGATCGAGAGTCGCTGCGCACCGCGTTCACATAATTTCCCATGGCCATGCGAACGCCCTCCGCGCCTCACGCTGCCGCCGGTCCGACGGGCGCGCATGGATTCACGCTGGTCGAGCTGATGCTGGCGGTGGTAATCGTCGGCATCCTGGCAGCGGTCGCCCTGCCCTCCTTCCAGCAAATGGTGCAAAAAGGCCGGCGTGCCGACGCCGTGGCCACCTTGTCGGCGGTTCAGCAGGCACAGGAGCGCTGGCGCGCCAACCGGGCGACCTACACCGAAAAGCTCAGCGATCTGCAGTTCAGCAGCGATCAGTCGATCGACAAGCATTACGAGATCAAGATCGTGCTGGCGAACGACGGCGCCACCGGCTACACCATCGAGGCGAACGCGCTGGAGAACAGCCCGCAGGCCAAGGACAGCGCCTGTGCCAAGATGTCCATCACGATGAGCGGCGGCCAGATGCAGTACCTGCCCGCCACCGGTGGATGCTGGTCCAGATGAATGCTTCGCGCATCAAGGGCCTGTCCCTGATCGAACTGCTGGTGGTGGTCGCCGTGCTGGGCATCGTACTGGCCGTGGCCACGCCCTCGCTGACCGATCTGATGAACAAGCGCCGGGTCCAGTTGATCGCCAACGAACTCAGCACCGACCTGGCCTACGCCCGCTCCGAGGGAGGCCTGCGCAACAAGCGCACAGGCATGACCTTCCGCAGCAGCGACACCATGTCCTGCTACACCATCCAGGTCTTCCTGGCCGCCCGTGGCTGCGACTGCACCAAGGGTGCGGGCGTCGCCTGCGATGGCAATATCGAGCTCCGCACCACCCAGATACCGTCCTTGACCGGGGTTTCTCTGGTCCTCGGCGATGCCTTCGTCGGCGAATTCAAGAACCTCGATTTCACCGCACCGCTGCGGATTGTCGAACCGGCCCCCTCGGCCATCCGCGTCGTCGGCAACCGGGGCTACATCCTGGAAGTCCGCATCAGCGTGCTGGGCCGGGTGCTGATCTGCTCACCCGACGGCAAGTTCGGTGGAGTGCAGCCATGCTGAACCCATCGTCAAGCCGGCTCCAGCACGGTCTGAGCCTGGTCGAAATGATGGTCGGCCTGACGGTCGGCATGATTGTTGTCGCCGGCGCCTCGCTGATGATGGTGGGCCAGTTGGAGGACCATCGCCGCCTGATGCTGGAAACCCAGGTGCAGCAGGACTTGCGGGCAGCGGCCGATCTGGTGCTGCGCGATATGCGCCGCGCCGGCTTCAACCGGCGTGCCGAAGACGGCGTCTCGGCGCCCGGCGCGGCGGCCAAGGCCAATCTCTATGCGATGGCGAGCCTGGACAAGGACGGGCAACTGCTCTACAGCTACAGCCGGGCCAAGGGCGAGGCCGACGAAGACGGTGAGGTCGCAAACAACGAGGAATTCGGTTACCGCGTTCGGTCCAAGGAGTTGCAATTCCGCCATGGCGGCAACTGGCAGCCGCTGACGGATCCCAAGACCCTGGAGATCACCAGCTTCGAACCGCAGCTGCTGGTGCAGCGCGTCAAGCTGGACGAGTTCTGCCAGCGCCCCTGCCCGGCGGGTGCCACCGACTGCCCGCCCAGCATGGAGGTCCGGGAACTGCGGCTGACCCTGAGCGGCAAGGCCGCGCATGACGCGCGGGTGGTGCGCAGCGTCACGGTCAGCACCCGGCTGCGCAATGACGCGATCGAGGGAGGCTGCTGATCATGCGCGGCACCGCCCCTCAGCGCGCGTTTGGTCAACAAGGCGCGGCCACTCTGGTGGTCGTGATGGTGCTGTTCTTCATCATGGCGATGATGGCCGCCTTCGCCAACCGCAATCTGGTGTTCGAGCAGCGCATCGCCAGCAACTACTACCGGGCCGGCCTCGCGCTGGAAACCGCCGAAGCCGGCGGCGAATGGGTGCTGAACGCGCTGAACGGCGTTTTCATCGATGCCAGTTGTAAGAACAGCGGTGCAATCGGCACGAGTTTCCGCGAGCGCTATCTGAACATCGGCGCCGATCGCGCCATCAGCACCGACGAAGACAAGGACGCCAACTTCAACCCGCTCAATCCTGCATCCGGCGACCCCTATGTGGCCGCCGGCATCAGCACCGAGGCTGCGGGCTGGTCCTACCAATGCCCGGTCGACGGCGTGCTGGTGTCGCCGGCGCCGGCCGCCGCCCATCGCTTGCAGCCGATGTTCGCGGTGCGCTTTCGGCCCCGCGACCGCGCCGGTGTCGTGAACGTGGAGGTGATCAGCTGCACCGACATCATCAAGAACTGCAACCGCCAGGCCTTTGCCGCCCGGGCCGATCTGGCCAAGACCGTGCTCATTTTTGATGCGGCCCTGGTCAGCGCCTTGAAAGTGCCGCCCGCCAGCCCGCTGACGGTGCGCGGCGCGGTCGACCTGGGCGCCATCGGGCTGGGGCTGCACAACACCGATCCGGCGCTCAGCGGCTTGCTGATGCAGGCCGGGCTGAGCTACCAGGGCAGCACCAGCCGGCTCAGCAGCGTGCCGGGCACGCCGGCGCGCGATGCGCTGGTCAGTGGTGACGAGACGCTGCGAAGCCGCGATGGCAAGCCGGTCGATATGTTCCAGCTGTTTTTTGGCATGTCACCGATGACTTACCGCCAGCAACCGGCGATGCGGGAGCTGATCTGTGCAGACGATTGCAGCGCCCAATTGCAGGAGGCTTATGCCAGCGGTCAGCGCATGCTCTGGGTCGAGGGTCCGGCCGAGATCCGCAGCAATATCACGCTGGGCACGGCAACCGACCCCTTCTTGCTGGTGGTCAACGGTGCCCTGACCCTGGATGGTCCGATGCTGCTGAACGGACTGATCTATGCCCGCGGCAACACCTCCTGGAACAACACCGTCGGGGCCCAGCCGGCCGTGCTGACCGGCGCCTTGCTCAGCGACGGCGACCTGGTCGCCAGCGGCACGGCCGATATCGTCTATCACGCGGACCTGATCAACACGCTGAGCAACCGGCGCGGCAGCTTTGTCCGCGTGCCGGGCAGCTGGTCGGATGGCACGGAATGAAGCGCAGCCCACGCCTCTTCGGTCGCCCCGCCGATGCTCAAGCGGGCGTGACCCTGATCGAAGCCCTGGTGGCCTTGCTGATCATGTCCTTCGGCATGCTGGCCCTGGTCGGGCTGCAGGGCAATATGCGGCGCAGCGCCGATCTGGCCAAGCAGCGCAGTGAAGCGGTGCGCCTGGCTCAGCAAGACCTCGAAACCATCCGGTCCTTCTCCGAGCTGGTGCTTCCAGCGGATGCGGCCGAGCATGTGCGCGCGTTCGCGCAGATCGCGGATCTCAAGCGCGTCGGCGCGGGCGACCCCGAAAGCAATGCGAGCTTCACCTTGAACCGGGTGCTGGCCCAGCGTCCCGGCGAGCCGCTGTCGGTGCAGGTCACGGTGAGCTGGGAGGATCGCGCGGGCGCGATGCAGCAAGTGATCATGGGCAGCTTCATCACGCCGGCCGATCCACGGCTCAGCGGCTCGCTGGCCATCGCCCCCGAGGGCGACCCCAGCCGCCGCCCGCTGGGCCGTCACCTGACGATACCGCCAACGGCCAAGGACCTGGGCGACGGCCACAGCGTCTTCAAGCCGCCGGCCACCAGCAGCGGCGTGGCCTGGGTGTTCAACAACCTGACCGGCCGCATCGTCAAGCTGTGCCAATTGCCGGACCACGGGGTCGGCACGGACCAGATCACGCTGGAAGACGTTGCGGCCTACTGCAGCACGGTCTCGAACAGCTATCTGCTCAGCGGTGCGGTGCGCTTTTCGACCGGTGCCACCGCGAGTTCGGAGCAGGCGCTCAGCCCCGCCCTGCCGCTGAGCCTGGCCATCATCACGGCCAGCACGAGCAAGCCGCCCGCCCCGCCGCCGCACGACTGCTTCAGCAATGCCCCGCTGAGCGGGCCCGTCGAGATGCCCGAGGGCGTCGGCTACTACTGCGCGGTCTACCCCAATCTCGACGGTGGCGCATGGACCGGCCGGCTGATCCTGAACGGCATCGCACTCGGCCATGCCGGCTACCGCATCTGCCGCTACAGCGCCGATTACAACGGCGACGAGACGATCAGCAATGTCGAACACCCGCTGGATTATGTCGACGTCAATGGCTCGCTGACCCGGCAGAATTTCCTGGTCGTCGCCGGCAGCCAGTCCTGCCCGGCGGGGCGCGTGCTCAGCCCGGCCGATGGCCTGTTCTACGACAGCAAGACCGTCGTGCACCAGGAGAAGCTCTGAGTTCCGCGATGAACATCGGGACCCTTGCCGGCTAGACTGCCGCCATGCACAGCACCGCCCCTCACCGCAGCGACGAATCGGCCATGCGCCATGCCCTGGTCCTGGCCGAGCAGGCCATCGGCCTGAGCGACCCCAATCCGCGTGTCGGCTGCGTCATCACTGATGCCGAGGGCCGGGTGCTGGGCAGCGGCCATACCCAGGCCGCCGGCCAGGCCCATGCCGAGGTGATGGCGCTGCGCGACGCGCAGGCGCGCGGCGCCGATCTGCGCGGCGCCACCGCCTATGTGACGCTGGAGCCCTGCTCCCACCACGGCCGCACGCCACCCTGCAGCGATGCCTTGATCGCCGCCGGGCTGAAGCGGGTGGTGGCGGCCATCGGCGACCCGAATCCGCTGGTGGCGGGTCAGGGCATGGCCCGGCTGCAGGCCGCCGGCATCGCGACCGAGTCCGGCCTGCTGGCCGAGGCCTCGCGCGAGCTCAATATCGGTTTCTTCTCGCGCATGCAGCGGGGCCGGCCCTTTGTACGGATGAAGGCCGCGGCTTCGCTGGACGGTCGCACCGCCCTGCCCGACGGCCAGAGCCAATGGATCACCAGCGAGGCGGCGCGCCGCGACGGCCACGCCTGGCGGCGCCGTGCCAATGCGCTGCTGACCGGCATCGGCACGGTGCGCGATGACGACCCGCGGCTCGATGTGCGCCTGGTCGAGACCGCGCTGCAGCCGCTGCGCGTGGTGGTCGACTCAAGGCTGGAGATCTCGCCGGCGGCCCGCTTGCTGCCGCCCCCCGGCCCGGTGCTGATCTACGCGGCCCAGGCCCATGACAAGCGTGAGGCGGCCTTGCGGGCGGCCGGGGCCGAGATCGTCTTCATGCCCGATGTCCAGGGCAAGGTCGATCTGGCGGCGCTGCTGCTCGATCTGGGCAAGCGCGGCATCAACGAGCTGCATATCGAGGCCGGCCACAAGCTCAATGGCTCGCTGGTCCGGGCCGGCCTGGTCGATGAGTTCCTGATCTATCTGGCGCCCAAGCTGCTGGGCCAGGGCCGCGAGATCGCTGCCTTCGGCCCTCTGGCCAGTTTGGACCAGGCGCTGCAGCTGGAATGGCGCGGGATCTCCCAGATCGGCCCCGACCTGCGCCTGCTGGCCCGCCCCAAAATCCTGTAGAGCCCCGACTCGGGCAAAACCCTGCCCCGCCCGCCTACAATGCCGGCCATGCCGATATCTCCTGTTCCCGAGCTGGTCGCCGAGCTGGCGGCCGGCCGTATGGTCATTCTGGTCGACGAAGAAGACCGCGAAAACGAGGGCGACCTCGTGTTGGCGGCCGACCATGTGAGCCCCGAGGCGATCAACTTCATGGCCAAGTTCGGCCGTGGCCTGATCTGCCTGACCCTGACCAAGGAGCGCTGCGAACGACTGCAGCTGCCGCCTATGGCCACCCGCAACGGCACCAAGCACGGCACGGCCTTCACCGTCTCGATCGAGGCCGCCACCGGTGTCACCACCGGCATCTCGGCCGCCGACCGGGCCCGCACCGTGCAGGCCGCCGTGGCCCGTCATGCCAGGGCCGAGGACCTGGTCCAGCCCGGCCATATCTTCCCGCTGCAGGCCCAGGACGGCGGCGTGCTGATGCGCGCCGGCCATACCGAGGCCGGCTGCGATCTGTCGCAGATGGCCGGTCTGAGCCCCAGCGCCGTGATCTGCGAGATCATGAAGGACGATGGCACGATGGCGCGCCTGCCCGACCTGGAGCTCTTCGCCCAGGAGCATGGCCTGAAGATCGGCACCATCGCCGACCTGATCGAGTACCGCAGCCGCAATGAGTCGCTGGTGCAGCGCGTCACCGAGCGCCGGCTGCAGACCGCGCAGGGCGAATTCGCCTGCCATGTGTTCAGCGACCGTACCGGCGCCGTGCACATGGCCCTGGCCCACGGCGGCTGGACACCGGAGGACGAGGTGCTGGTGCGCGTGCACGAGCCGCTGTCGGTGCTGGACCTGCTGGAAGCCGGCCCCTGCAGCCACTCCTGGCCCCTGCCCGCCGCGCTGGCCGAGATCCAGCGCGGCGGGCAGGGCGTGGCCGTGCTGCTGAACTGCGGCGAGGACAGCGAAGCCCTGCTGCAGCGCCTGCAGGACGCCCCCAGCACGCCGCCGCGCCGCATGATGGACCTGCGCACCTATGGCGTCGGCGCGCAAATCCTGCGCGAGCTCGGCATCCACAAGATGAAGCTGCTCGGCAGCCCGCGCCGCATGCCCAGCATGACCGGTTACGGGCTGGAAGTGACCAGCTTCGTCGGCCCCAACACATAACAACAACAGAAAGAAGAACCAGATGCAAGCATCCGACAAGGGCCAGGCGGCCTCGCTCGACGGCCACGATCTGCGCATCGGCCTGGTGCAGGCCCGCTTCAACGATGCCATCACGAGCAAGCTGGCGCAGACCTGCGTGGCCGAGCTGCTGGCCCTGGGCGTGGCCGAGGACCATATCCGCCACGTCACCGTGCCCGGTGCGCTGGAGGTGCCGGTGGCCCTGCATGCGATGGCCGAGAGCGAGGACTATGACGCGCTGATCGCGATCGGCTGCATCATCCGCGGTGAGACCTACCACTTCGAGCTGGTCGCCAACGAGAGCGGTGCCGGCGTGACCCGGGTCTCGCTGGACTACCAGGTGCCGGTGGCCAATGCCATCCTGACGGTCGAGAACGAGGCCCAGGCCTGGGTCCGTGCCGAGGAAAAAGGCAGCGATGCCGCCCGCGTTGCGGTCGAGATGGCCAATTTGATGGAAGCACTGCGCTGATGTCCGACGACAAGAAGACCCCGACGGTCACCACTGCGGCGGTGAAGAAGAAGGCGCCCGCCAAGTCGGCCCGCCGCCGCTCACGCGAGGCCGCTTTGCAAGGCCTCTACCAATGGCTGGTGTCCGGCGAGGACGGCGCGGTGATCGAGGCCCATCTGCGCGAGCAGGACGGTTTCGGCAAGCTCGACAAGCCGCATTTCGAGGCCCTGCTGCACGGCTGCATCCAGGAGGCCGCCGATCTGGACGGCGTGCTGGCCAGGCATGTGGACCGCAAGACCACCGAGCTGTCGCCGATCGAGCATGGCGTGCTGATGATCGGTGCCTACGAGCTCAAGCACTGCGTCGACATCCCCTACAAGGTGGCGATCAATGAGGCGGTCGAACTGGCCAAGTCCTTTGGCGGCACCGACGGCCACAAGTATGTGAACGGCGTACTCGACCGCGCCGCCGGCGATCTGCGGCCCACCGAGGTGCAGGCCGGTCGCGGCGGCCGCTGAACCCGGCTTGATGCGCCCATGAAGCTGGCCGGTCGGCTCGACCATATCGAGCCTTTCTACGTGATGGAATGCGCCAAGGCCGCCGCCGAGATCGCGCGCAGCCCGGCCTGCGACCCGGCCCGGGGCGGCCGGCCGATGATCTATCTGAACATCGGCGAGCCCGACTTCACCGCGCCGCCGGCCGTGCAGGCCGCAGCGAGCGCCTGTGTCGAGGGCGGCCGCACCCAGTACACGCCGGCCACCGGCCTGCCGGCGCTGCGTGAGGCACTGAGCCGCTGGTACCGCGAGCGCTTCGCGCTGGACATCGCGCCCGAGCGCATCGTCATCACCGCCGGCGCCTCGGCCGCGCTGCAACTGGCCTGCCTGGCCCTGTTCGAGCGCGGCGACCAGGTGCTGATGCCCGACCCCTGCTACCCCTGCAACCGCCATTTCGTCGCGGCCGCGGATGCCGAGGCCGTGCTGCTGGCAGCCGGTCCCGAGCAGCGCTTCCAGCTCAGCGCCGCGCAGATCGAGCAGGCCTGGACCGCGCACACCCGCGGCGTGCTGCTGGCCTCGCCCAGCAACCCGACCGGCACCTCGATAGAGCCCGAGGAGATGCAGGCCATCGTGCAGGCGGTGCGCGCACGCGGCGGCGTCAGTATCGTCGACGAGATCTATCTGGGCCTCAGCTATGAGGAGCGCTTCGGCCACAGCGTGCTGGCTTGGTGTGGGGATCAGGGCGATGATGTGATCTCGGTCAACAGCTTCTCGAAGTACTTCGGCATGACCGGCTGGCGCCTGGGCTGGCTGGTGCTGCCACCGGCCCTGGTGGCGCCGATCGAGAAGCTGGCGCAAAACCTCTTCATCTGCGCCTCCAGTGTGGCCCAGCATGCGGCACTGGCCTGCTTCGAGCCGACCGTGATCGCCGAGTTCGAGCGCCGCCGCGCCGAGTTCCGCGCCCGTCGCGATTTCATCGTGCCGGCCCTGCAGCGGCTCGGCTTCAAGGTGCCGGTGCTGCCCGATGGCGCTTTCTATGTCTGGATGGACTGCTCGGCCTTCTCCGACAGCAGCTGGGACTTCTGCTTCGAGATGATGGCCCAGGCCCATGTGGCGCTGACCCCGGGCCGCGACTTCGGCAAGCTCGGCGCCGAGCGCTGGGTGCGGCTGTCCTTTGCCAGTAGCCTCGACGATCTGCAGCAGGCCGTCGCCCGGCTGGCCCAAGTCTTGAAAGCATGATGAGCGATTTCGAGCACGGGCTGCGGGTCTACTGGGAAGACACCGATGCCGGCGGCGTGGTGTTCTATGCCAACTATCTGAAGTTCTTCGAGCGCGCCCGCACCGAGTGGCTGCGTGCGCTGGGCTTCGAGCAGGAGCGCATGCGCCACGAAGAAGGCGTGATGTTCATCGTCAGCGCCACCTCGCTGCGCTATCTGAGCCCGGCGCGGCTGGACGATTTTTTACATGTCTCGGTGGCCGTGCGCGAGCGCGGCCGTGTCAGCATGACGCTTTATCAGCAGGCCCGGCGCGGTGACGTGCTGCTGGCCGAAGGCGAGATCCGCATCGGCTGCGTCGGCGCCCGAGATTTCAAACCGAGCCGCATCCCGGCCTCCATCCAACAAGCGCTGGATTCCCTGAACCCACCATGAATCAAGACCTGTCCATTGTTGCCCTGATCATGCACGCCAGCCTGCCCGTGCAGCTGGTGATCGTCGGCCTGCTGGCGATGTCGCTGGCCAGCTGGAGCGTGATCTTCAACAAGTTCTTCGCGCTCTCGCGCATCAAGGCCGGCAATGAGGGTTTCGAGTCCGAGTTCTGGTCCGGCAAGAACCTCAACGAGCTCTACAACAGCGTCAATGGCCGCCAGGGCGGCGCGCCGCTGGAGCGCATCTTCGCGGCCGGCATGCGGGAGTTCCTGAAGCTGCGCGAACGCCGTGTCGCCGAACCGACCGCCCTGCTCGACGGCGCGCGCCGCGCGATGCGCGCGAGCTACCAGCGCGAACTCGACGCGATGGAGAGCCATCTGTCCTTCCTCGCCTCGGTCGGCTCGGTCTCGCCTTATATCGGCCTGTTCGGCACCATCTGGGGCATCATGCATGCCTTCGTGGGCCTGTCGAACCTGCAGCAGGTGACGCTGGCCACCGTGGCGCCGGGCATTGCCGAGGCCCTGGTCGCCACCGCGATCGGCCTGTTCGCCGCCATCCCTGCGGTGCTGGCCTATAACCGCTTCGCCCGCCAGATCGACCGCAGCGCGATCACCTTGGAGACCTTCATCGAAGAGTTCTCCAACATCCTGCAGCGCAATGCCGGTGCGCCCGCCGGCCATCACGGGGCCGATTGAGATGGCCGCCATCAGCTCCCGCAGCGGCTCGCGCCGCCGCACCATCAACGAGATCAATATGGTGCCCTTCATCGATGTGATGCTGGTGCTGCTGATCATCTTCATGGTCAGCGCGCCGCTGATCACGACCGGTCTCGTGGATCTGCCCAGCGTCGGCAAGAGCCGTCAGCAACCCGATCAGGTGATCCATGTGATCGTCGGCGCTGACGAGAAGCTCAAGCTCAAGATCGACAAGGACGAGCCGCAGGACCTCGTTCTCAACCGTCTGGCCGAGCGCGTCAAGCAGGCCCAGGCCGGCAAGGAGAACAGCCCGGTCGTGATCTCGGCCGACAAGGCCGTCAAGTACGAGGCCGTCGTCAAGGTGATGGATGTGCTGCAAAGCGCCGGCATCCAGAAGGTCGGCCTGGCCGTCAAGAGCGGCGCAGCCAGCAACTGAGACAGCGTCCCGCATGAGCAGCAGCACCTTCGCGCCCACCGGCTTCGACGCGAGCCGCCCGCCGCCCTCGGCCGGCCTGGGCCGCGGCTTCGCGCTGGCCCTGCTGGCCCATGGCCTGCTGATCATCGCGCTGACCGCCGGCGTGCAATGGCGCTCCAAGACCGAACCGGCCTTCGAGGCCGAGCTGTGGGCCGCGGTGCCGGTGGCAGCGGCGCCGCGCGAGGAGGCCCCGCCGCCCGAGCCCGAGCCGGTCGTCAAGCCCGCGCCACCCAAACCCGAGCCCCCGCCGCCCGATCTGCAGGCCCAGCGCGATGCCGAGATCGCGATTGCCAAGGCGCGGGAGAAGAAGCGCGAAGAGCTGGAAGCCAAGCGCCTGGCCGAGCTGGAAGAACAGCGCAAGCAAAAGCTGCGCGAGCTGCAGGAACAGAAGGACAAGGCGGCCAAGGACGCCAAGACCCTGAAGGAGCAGCAGGCCAAGGAGCAAAAGCTCAAGGACGACAAGGCCCGCCAGGACAGCAAGAAGGCGGAGGCCCTGGCCGAAAAGCGTGCCGAGGCGCAGCGCCAGGAAAACCTGCGCCGCATCCAGGGCATGGCCGGCGCCAGCGGTGGCCCGCAGGCCACCGGCACGGCGCTGCAGAGCGCCGGCCCGTCGCCGAGCTATGGCGGCCGCATCAAGGCGCGCATCCGGCCCAACATCATCTACAGCGAATCCGGCGCCGGCAATCCGGTCGCCGAGGTCGAGGTGCGCGCCGCCGCCGATGGCCACATCATCGGCCGCAAGCTGCTGAAGTCCAGCGGCGATGCCGAGTGGGACAAGGCCGTGCTGCGCGCGATCGACAAGACCGAGATGCTGCCGCGCGATGTCGACGGCCGCGTGCCCTCGGTGCTGGTGATCACCTTCCAGCCGAAGGACTGAAGCGGCAGATCAAGGCGTCGGCCGACCAGCGGCCGGCGCCCCAGAAGGCCACCATCAGCAGCAGCGCGCCCCATAGCTGATGACTCAGCAGCGCGGCCGGAGCGATCTCGCTGAGGCTCAGCACGGCCATGATATTGACCACAGTCAGGCCCAGCGCGGCAAAGCGCCCGCCCAGGCCCAGCGCCAGCAGCACCGGCAGCAGCAACTCACCGCCGGTGCCCAGCCAGGCCGCCAGCTCGGGCGACAGCAGGGGCACGCGGTACTCGTCCTCGAACAGCAAGAGCGTCGTCGACCAATCGCGGATCTTGGTCAGGCCGGACAGAAAGAAGACCTGGGCCACATAAAGCCGCGCCGCCAGCAGCGCCAGCGAGCGCAGATGATGGGTCAGTGCGGCCAGCGGTGCGGCCATGGTCAGCGGCCGCTCCAGGCCAGGGTCGCTGGCCGCGCGCAGCAGCAGGGTCGCGGGATTGCTCATCATGGGGACTCCGTGAAAGGGATGACCGCCTGCAGCCAGGCCTCGGACAGGGCGGCTTGCAGCCAGGCGGCGAAGTCGAAGCCGGCATGGGCGGCCAGGGTTTGATCGAGGGCCTGCTGCAGGCTTTGACCCTGCAGCAGCGCCTGCATGAACAGCGCCTGGTCGGCAGCGAGCAGACGGGCCTCGGCCCGCCAGCCCTGCCGCCACACCAACACGATGAGGTGTTCGTCAGCGCTGCCGGCCAGGTCCAGCGGCCACCGCGCCGCCGCCGAACCGAGCAGCGACAGCAGCTGCAAGCCGCGCCGCAGCCGCAGGCAAAGCCGGTCCGTTTCCTGCTCGGCGAGCAGTTGCAGCGAGCCGGCATCGAGTTCAGCGTCCAAGGCCCGCTCGGCCTGATGGGCGGCCCATTCCAGCCGCGCCAGATCGGGCAGCCAGGCCGGCATGCCGGGCTGATCACGCAGGAACTCGGGCAAGGCCTGACCCCAGCAGCCCAGATCACCGCGCTCCGGTGGGCAGGCACGCCAGAAGGCCCAGGCCATCGCCGCGAACTCGGTCTCGCCGAGCGCCTGCTGCAGGCGGCTGAACACCGAGGCCAGGGTCTGGGCGGCCAGCGCCTTGGCATGGCCGCGATAAGCTTGCAGGCCCCGGGGCAGTGATACGGTGCCCAGGGCTCGGGCCCCGGGCGGCGGCGCTGCGGGGTGAGGTGTTTGCAGCAGCGCTTGCAGCAGCGCCAGCTGGCGGCGCAACTCGGCCGCGCGGCTCATCGCGGCGCCGCCGCGCGCAGGCAGTCCTGCATCAGAGAGGCTTCATCCAGCAGCACGGCGAGCTCGGGCAGGTCGGTGTCCCACTCGATCAGGCTGGGCACGGCGCCCAGGCGCCGCAGCGCATGGCGGTAGACCTGCCAGACGGGCGCATGAACCCGGCTGCCATGGTCGTCGATGACGATATCGTTCAGCCGCGCATAGCCGGCCAGATGGATCTCGCCAACCACACCCGGGTTCAAAGCGTCGATCCATGCGCAGGCCGCGCGCACCGCCGCCTCCTCATCGGCGCCCCGGTTCAGTGCATTGACCACCAGATTGTTGACATCCAGCAGCAGGCCGCAGCCGCTGCGCCGCACCAGCGCATTGAAGAATTCGGGCTCGGCGATCCGGTCATCCTCCCAGGCCAGATAGGCGCTGAGGTTCTCGACCAGCAGCGGGCGGCGCAGCCGCTCCTGCACCGTCTGCACATTGGCCACCATGATGTCCAGGCTGCTTTCGCTGAAGGCGATCGGCAGCAGGTCATTGGCATGCAGCGCCGGCCCGGCGTCCATGCCGGGCACACGGGCAAAGCTCGCATGGTCGGAGACGCGCAGCGGCTGCACTGCCTCGACCAGGCGGGCCAGTTGCTCCAGATGCCAGGGGTCGAGCCCGGCCGCCGAGCCCAGCGAGAGCCCGACGCCGTGCAGGCTGATCTCATAGTGCTCGCGCGCGCGCAGCAAGACCTGGCGAGCCGCCCCCCCGGGCGCGAAGAAGTTCTCCGAGTGCAGCTGCAGAAAGCCCAGATCGGGCCGCTGCTGCATCAGCGCCTGGTAGTGCGGCTGGCGCCAGCCGATACCGACGTTTGAAGAGGCAGGAGCTTCACGCATGGGGGTCGGGTCTTGTCGCTTACTTCTTCGCCTTGGCCTTGGCTTCCTCGGCCGTCATGCCCTTCATGGCCTTGCATTCGCCCTTGGCCACATACTTCCATTCGTCGGGGGCGTTGTCGGCCTTGGACTGGCCGGCGCAGGAGTGGGTGCCGCTGAGATTGGCGCAGTCGTTCTGGCCGGCCTTGGCGACGCCATAGCATTTTTCCTTGGCGGCCTTGTCCTGGGCCATGGCTTGGCCGACCGCGCCCATGGACAGGGCGGCGGCCAGCGCGGACGAAACGAGTTGGGATGTCTTCATCAGAGTTCCTTGAGGTGTAGGGTTGAGATCGAGGCCGACGCATCATGCGTTGGACACCTGTGTGTCGCAAGTGCCGGCCAAGTCCTTACACTGCGCCCATCGAAAATTCCGAGCCCTCTTGATGAGCGACTACGCCAAGGCCATCGAAGCGCTGCGTCCACAGCTGCTGAAATACGCGCGGCTGCAGCTGCGCAACGCCGCCTGGGCCGAGGACGCGGTGTCCGAGACCGTGCTCGCGGCGCTGGAGAAGCCGCAGGCTTTCGGCGGCCAATCGCAGCTCAAGACCTGGCTGGTGGGCATCCTCAAGCACAAGCTGATCGACCAGATCCGCCGCAACTGCCGCGAGATGTCGACCACGGCCGAGGACGGCGTCGATCTCGACGACGAGCTCTTCCACCCCGACGGCCACTGGCGCGAAGCCCCGCAGGACTGGGGCGACCCCGAGCAGGCGCTGCGCCAGCTCGAATTCATGAAGGTGCTGGAGGCCTGCGTCGAGCTGCTGCCCGGCCAGCAGGGCCGCCTGTTCATGATGAGGGAGTGGCTGGAGCTGGACAGCGACGAGATCTGTAAGGCTTTGGCCATCACGCCGACCAATCTCTGGGTCATGCTGCACCGCGCCCGGCTGCGGCTGCGTGATTGCCTTCAACTCAACTGGTTCGCGGGCCCGTCGGCGCCCGCCCGATGATCATGCTGCTGCGCCGCTCCTGCAAACAGGTCACCCATCTCGTGCTGCAGGCCGAGGACCGCGCGCTGCCGCTGCGCGAACGCCTGGCCGTGCGCCTGCATATGTTGGTCTGCAAGGCCTGCCCGCGATTTGCCGACCAGGTAGCGCTGATGCGCAGCGCCAGCAAGCGCTGGCGGGCCTATTCGGAGTCGGAGTGAGCGGCCCCGGCGCCTAGGCAATCGCCCCGCCCGTCTCGCGCAGGTCACGCTCGTTCTGCAAGGCCAGCGCCAATGTCATGCGCACGCCCTCGATCATGCTGGCCAGCGCCATGCTGGGCTGGCCGCTGCTGCGGGCGGCCTGCTCGGGCAGATAGGGAATGTGCAGAAAGCCGCTGCGCACGCCGCTGCCGGCCAGCCGGTGCTGCAGGCCGTAGAACAGATGGTTGCAGACAAAGGTGCCTGCGCTCTGCGACACCGAGGCCGGCAGGCCGGCCGCGCGCAGGCCGTGGACGATGGCCTTGATCGGCAGGGTCGAGAAATAGGCCGCCGGCCCGCTCTCCAGCACCGGCATATCGATGGGCTGGGCCCCGGCGTTGTCGGCGATGCGGGCATCGTCGACATTGATCGCGACCCGCTCCAGCGACAGATCGCTGCGCCCGCCCGCCTGGCCCAGGGCCAGCACCAGGCCCGGCCGCAGCTCGGCCAGCGCCTCGTCGAGCACGCGCAGCGACTGCCCGAACACGCAGGGCAGCTGGCGCGCCACGATGCGTGCCGGGCCCAGCGTCTCGCCGTCCAGCGCACGGGCGATTTCCCAGGCGGGGTTGATGGCCTCGCCCCCGAAGGGCTCGAAACCGGTCAGCAGAATATTCATGGCGTCATGGCTGGCTGTCGAATCGGCCCGATGCTAACCCGCCGAATCGGGGTGACTACCAATCGGCAAGCGCGCCGGCACGCCCCATGCTCGCACCATTGCCCCGCTGAAGGAGTGTTCGCATGATGACGACTCGATCGATGCTGGCCGCCGGCCTGCTGACCCTGGCGACTGCGGCCTCGGCCCAGACCAAGTGGGACCTGCCCTCGGCCTACCCGGCGAGCAATTTCCACACCGAGAACCTGATGCAGTTTGCCGCCGATGTCGACAAGGCCACGGCCGGCAAGCTCAAGATCACCGTGCACGCCAATGCCTCGCTGTTCAAGGCCAATGAGATCAAGCGCGCGGTGCAGGGCGGCCAGGCTCAGATGGGCGAGATCCTCTTGGGCATCTTCGAGAACGAGAACCCGATCTTCGGCGCCGATGGCGTGCCGATGCTGGCCACCGGCTATGCCCAGTCGCGCAAGCTGGCCGAGGCCCAGAAACCGCATCTGAACAAGGTGCTCGGTGCCCAGGGCATGCAGCTGCTCTACACGGTGGCCTGGCCGCCGCAAGGCATCTACGTCAAGAAGGAGATCGGCTCGGTGGCCGATATGCGCGGCATCAAGTGGCGCGCCTACAGCCCGGCCACCGCCAAGATCGCCGAGCTGATCGGCGCCCAGCCGGTCACGATACAGGCCGCCGAGCTGAGCCAGGCCCTGGCCACCGGCGTGGTCGAGTCCTATATGTCCTCCGGTGCCACCGGCTACGACAGCAAGACCTACGAGAGCATCAAGTACTTCTACGACACCCAGGCCTGGTTGCCCAAGAATGCGCTGATCGTCAATAAAAAGGCCTTCGATGCGCTGGACAAGCCCAGCCAGGAGGCGCTGCTGAAGGCCGCCGCCGAGGCCGAGGTGCGCGGCTGGAAGATCAGCCAGGAGAAGAACGACTGGTACAAGAAGGCGCTGACCGAGAAAGGCATGAAGATCATGCCGCCCTCGCCCAAGCTGATGCAGGACATGAGCCAGGTCGGCGCCAGCATGCTGGCCGACTGGGAGAAGAAGGCCGGTGCCGAGGGTCAGGCCTTGCTGGCGGCCTTCCGCAAGCCCTGAGTCCACCGGCAGCAGCCTCTTGCGACGCCTGCTCGACGCCCTCTATGACGCTGCGGCTGCGCTGGCCGCGCTGTGCATGGTGGGCCTGCTGCTGATCGTGCTGGGCGGCGTCGCCGGGCGGCAGCTGGGTTTTTACCTGCCCGGCAGCGATGCCTATGCCGGCTATTTGATGGCGGCCTGCGGCTTCCTGGCCCTGGCCCACACGCTCAAGCGCGGCGAGCACATCCGCGTGACCCTGCTGATCAACGCGCTGCAAGGCGGCCCGCGCCGTGCGCTGGAGCGGTTCGCGCTGATGGTGGCCAGCCTGCTCGCGCTGATCGCGGCCTTCTACAGCGCCCGCCTGGTCTGGCAGTCCTGGAGCTTCCAGGACATCTCCACGCTCAACGATGCCACCCCGCTGTGGCTGCCGCAGCTGTCGATGGCGATCGGCAACGCGGTGCTGGCCATCGCCCTGCTCGACGAGCTGCTGCTCGAATGGCGCGGCCGGCGCACCGGCCCGGCCGACGCCGGCCAAGCGCTGCACAACGAATGAACCACGATCTCGCCATCACCGCACTGCTGATACTGGCCCTGTTCGCCATCCTGGCCAGCGGGGTCTGGATCGGGCTGGCGCTGTCGGGCGCGGCCTGGCTGGCGATGCAGCTCTTCAGCAGCCGGCCGGCCGGCGACGCGATGGCCGTGACGATCTGGGGCTCGGCCTCCAGCTGGACCCTGACCGCGCTGCCGCTGTTCATCTGGATGGGCGAGATCCTGTTCCGCACCCGGCTGTCCAGCGATATGTTCAAGGGCCTGTCGCCCTGGGTGCAGGCCCTGCCGGGCCGGCTGCTGCACACCAATGTGGTCGGTTGCGCGATCTTCGCCGCCGTCTCCGGCTCCAGCGCCGCCACCTGCGCCACCATCGGCAAGATGACACTGCCCGAGCTGCAGCGCCGCGGCTACCCGGACGATATCGCGATCGGTTCGCTGGCCGGGGCCGGCACCCTGGGCCTCTTGATCCCGCCGTCCATCATCATGATCGTCTACGGCGTCAGCGCCGATGTCTCGATCGCCGAGCTCTTCATCGCCGGCGTGCTGCCGGGTGTGATGCTGGCGCTGCTGTTTTCCGGCTATCTGGTGTTCTGGGCCTGGCGCCACCCGGATCTGGTGCCGCCGGCCGATGCGCCGATGAGCCTGGCTGCGAAGCTGAAAGCCTCGGGCAGCCTGATCCCGGTGCTGCTGCTGATCGGTGCGGTGCTGGGCTCTATTTATGCCGGCATCGCCACCGCCACCGAGGCGGCTGCCGTGGGCGTGCTGGGCGCGCTGCTGCTGTCGGCGGCCCAGGGTTCGCTGAGCTGGGCCAGCTTCCGGGACGCGCTGCTGGGCGGCACGCGGCTGTACTGCATGATCGCCTTGATACTCGCCGGCGCCTCCTTCCTGACCCTGGCGATGGGCTATCTGGGCCTGCCGCGCCATCTGGCCGAGTGGATCGCCGGCCTGGGCCTGCCGGCCTGGGGGCTGCTGATGGCGCTGACCCTGTTCTACATCGTGCTGGGCTGTTTCCTGGACGGCATCTCGATGGTGGTGCTGACCATGGGCGTGATACTGCCGACGGTGCTGAAGGCCGGCATCGACCCACTGTGGTTCGGCATCTTCGTCGTGCTGGTGGTCGAGATGGCCCAGATCACGCCGCCGGTGGGCTTCAATCTCTTCGTGCTGCAGGGCATGACAAGGCGCGAGATCGGCTATATCGCCCGGGTCGCGCTGCCCTTCTTCTTGCTGATGCTGGCCGCGCTGGCGCTGATCTACTTCGTGCCGGACATCGTCACCTATCTGCCCCGGCGCATGCGTGGCGGCTGAGGAACTGGCCGGCGCTGTGCGCCCTGTTCCGCCGACAAGCGCGCTCACAATCGCATATGCTGCTCGGGCACCCGCCCCCTGAACACCCAACCCGGAGACCCCGATGCCCGATCCGTCCGCGCCGCTCGACTGGCCATATGCCAAGGCCCAGGACATCGCGCGTGAGTCCGCCGATGAGCAGCACTTCCAGTGGCCGACACCGCCCTATGCGGCCTACCCGCAGCCGCAGCCGCAGAGCGCGCCCGAGCCCTGCGAGATCCTGGGCCTCAACAACAGCCGCACCACCGGCCATGTGATCCTGATCGCCTCGCAGGAGCGGGTCGCCCAGGTCACGGTGCCGCCGGCGCGCAGCGCGATGCCGCTGAAGTTCGCCCAGTTCCGCGCGCTCAAGCTCCTGCGCCCAATCCCGGCCGCGCCGCGCGAGGCAATCGCGATCGACGACCCGCTGGCGATGGACCAGCGCCCGCGCAGCGAGTTCAAGCTGGCCTTCCATGGCGGCGGCGAGCTCAAGGGCACGACCATCGGTCACTACCAGGACGATCTGGGCCTCTATCTGTTCCCGCCGGTCTCGGCCAGCGACGATTCGGTACTGCGCGTCTTCGTGCCGCGCGAGGTACTGGCCGGTTTCGAGATCGGCGAGCGCATCGGCGCCCTGCTGCTGCGCGACCAGAGCGTCAGCCCGGAGCAGGTCGAGGCGGTGGTCCAGGAGCAGAACGATCTGCGCTCGCGCCGCGTCGGCGACATCCTGGTGGCCAAGCAGGTGGTCTCGGCCGAGCAGCTGATGCAGGCCATTGAGCAGCAGGCCAAGATGCCCATGGTGCGCATCGGCGAGGCCTTGCTGGCGCTCGAGTTGATCACGCAGGAGCAGCTCGACCAGGCGCTGGAGCAGCAGCGCTCCGACCGCTCGGTGCCGCTGGGCCAGCTGCTGGTGCGCAAGGGTGTCGTGACGCGCCAGCAGCTGCAGTCGGCGCTGGCCCGCAAGATGGGCTATCCGCTGGTCGATGTGGAGAATTTCCCGATCGAGGCCGACGCGGTGCGCAAGCTGCCGCACTCGGTGGCCAAGCGTCTGGAGGTGCTGCCGCTGGTGCTGCGCGAGGGCAAGCTGATCGTCGCGATGGAAGACCCGACCCGGCGTGACGCGATCGACGAAGTCGAGTTCATCTCGCAGCTCAAGGTCGTGCCGACCCTGACCAAGGTCGGCACGCTGGTGTTCGCGCTGCCCACCGTCTACGAGCGCTTCGGCAAGGACAGCGGGGCCTCGGCCAGCGAGCTGCGCATGCCGGCGCTGAACCTCGATTTCGAGCCCGACACCGCCGGCAAGCTGATCGAGACCCTGGAGCGCGACAGCCAGGAAAAGTCCATCCGCGAGGACGATACGCCGATCGAGCAGTCGGACAACTCGCTGGTGCGCCTGATCAACAGCATGATCATCGAGGCCCACAGCCAGGGCGTCTCCGACATCCATATCGAGACCTACCCCGGGCGCGAGAAGCTGAAGATCCGCTTTCGCCGCGACGGCTCGCTGCAACCCTATCTGGAGCTGCCCTACACCTATCGCAATGCAATGATCGCGCGCATCAAGATCATGTGCGATCTGGACATTTCCGAGCGCCGCAAGCCGCAGGACGGCAAGATCAACTTCTCGCGCTTCTCGCCCCAGCACAGGCTGGAGCTGCGGGTCGCGACGATCCCGACCAATAACGGCCTGGAGGATGTGGTGATGCGCATCCTGTCCTCGGCCAAGCCCATCCCGCTGGAGAAGCTGGGCCTGTCGGCCCACAATCTGAGCGAGCTGAAGGCGGCGGTCAGCCGGCCCTACGGCATGGTGCTGTGCGTCGGCCCGACCGGCTCGGGCAAGACCACCACCTTGCACTCGGCACTCAGCCATATCAACCAGCCCGAGCGCAAGATCTGGACCGCCGAGGACCCGATCGAAATCACCCAGAACGGCCTGCGCCAGGTCCAGGTCAACCCCAAGATCGACTGGACCTTTGCCAAGGCCTTGCGCGCCTTTTTGCGCGCCGATCCGGACGTCATCATGGTGGGCGAGATCCGCGACGAGGAGACCGCCCAGATCGCGGTCGAGGCCTCGCTGACCGGTCACCTGGTGCTCTCCACCCTGCACACCAACAGCGCGCCCGAGACCGTGACCCGGCTGCTGGACATGGGCATGGACCCGTTCAACTTTGCCGATTCGCTCTTGGCCGTGCTGGCCCAGCGCCTGGTCAAGCGCCTGTGCCCGCATTGCCGCAAGAGCGAGCCCCTGCCCGAGGCCGAGCTGCAGGAATGGCTGGACGACTATCTGCACAGCTTCCCCGCCGACCAGCGCCCCGAGCGCCAGGCCTTGCTGGGCGAGTGGCAGACCAGCTATGGCGAGAACGGCCGGCTGCTGCGCTACAGCAGCCCGGGCTGCGCCAAATGCGAGAACACCGGCTTCAAGGGCCGCGCCGGCCTGCATGAGCTGCTGACCGTCTCCAAGACGGTGCGCCGCCTGATACAGACCGGCGCGCGGGCCGAGGAGATCCAGCATTGCGCGCTGGCCGAGGGCATGCGCACCTTGCGCCAGGACGGCATCGTCAAGGTGCTGGCCGGCGTCACGACCCTGGCCGAGGTGCGGGCCACCAGCAATACCTGACCCCCGGCAGCGGCGTCGACTCCAGACAAGCCCGCTTGTCAGCGGCGGGCAAAGTGATTCATATTGGGCCACCCCAGGTCCGGAGTCCCGTCATGGCCCAGCCGCCGCTCAGCCCCAGCCTCGCGAGCCCCGCCTTCGCCAGCCATCCGCGCATGCTGGTCGATGCCCGCCATTCACAGGCCATCGCCAGCTCGCACGAGCGCTGCCTGGCCTTCGGCCTGAGCCAGGACAGCGCTCCCGATCTGAAGCGCATCGCCCCCGCCGGCCTGCAGGAGCTGCAGCAGCGCAATGCCCGGCTGTGCGCCCAGGCCCTGCCGGTGATGGACATGCTGTACGAGCAGCTGATGCATGCGCAAAGCATGGTGCTGCTGACCGATGCCAGCGGCTGCGTGCTGCATGCGCTGGGCGACCCGGGCTTTCTCGAACGCGCCAACCAGGTGGCGCTGGCGCCGGGCGCGCTCTGGGCCGAGGCCGACAAGGGCACCAATGCGGTCGGCACGGCGCTGATGACCGAGGGCGCGACCCTGGTCCACGGCCAGGAGCATTTCCTGCGCGCGATGCAGTTCCTGACCTGCTCGGCCGCACCGATCTTCGACCACAAGGGCGCGCTGCTGGGCGTCATCGATGTCTCGGGCGAGCGCCGCTCCTACCATCCGCACACCCTGGCCCTGGCCAGCATGTCGGCCCGGCTGATCGAGGGCCAATGGTTTGCCGATCGCTTCCGCCACAGCACCCGGCTGCATTTCCACGCCAGTGCGATGGGCCTGGGCACCCTGCACGAGGGCCAGCTGGCGCTGGACGAGGACGGCCGGGTGCTGGGCGCGAACCGGCGCGCGCTGGAGCTGCTGGGTCTGGGCGCGATGGCGCTGCGGCGCGAGAACCTGGCCAGCCTGTTCGGCTGCAGCCTGGGTCAGCTGTCCCAGCAGGCCCGGCAGCAGACCGAGCTGCGCCTGCCCTTGGCGCGCGGCGGCGAAGCGCTGTACGCCAAGCTGAGCCTGGCCCAGGCCGAGCTGGGCCAGCAGCGCCGCGAAACCAGGGAGGAGCTCGGGCTGCTGGACAGCGCGCCGCTGCCGCTGTCTACGGCCCCGGCGCCGCTGCCCGTGCAGGCCGGCCACAATCTGCGCCAGACCGAGATGCAGGCCATCGCCGCCGCCGTGCAGGCCGCCGGCGGCAATCTCTCCGAGGCAGCCCGCCAGCTGGGCATAGGCCGCAGCACCCTGTACCGCAAGCTCAAGGAGATGAGCTGAACTCGTATCATGGCGGCCGCCCCCACTGCACAGTCCCGCCATGAGCGACACCCCCTCCCAGCCCCGCCTCAGCAGCCTCTCGCACGGAGGCGGCTGCGGCTGCAAGATCGCGCCGGGCCTGCTGTCCGAGATCCTGAAGAACAGCGGCGCCAGCGCCATCGTGCCGCCGCAGCTGCTGGTGGGCATAGAGACCGCCGATGACGCCGCCGTCTACCAGCTCAATGAGGAGCAGGCCCTGGTGGCGACCACCGATTTCTTCATGCCCATCGTCGACGACCCCTTCGACTTCGGCCGCATCGCTGCCACCAATGCGATCAGCGATGTCTATGCAATGGGCGGCCGGCCGATCTTGGCGCTGGCCCTGGTGGGCATGCCGATCAAGGTGCTGTCCAGCGAGACCATAGGCCGCATCCTGGCCGGCGGCCAGGCGGTCTGCACGGCGGCCGGCATCCCGATCGCCGGCGGCCACACCATCGATTCGGTCGAGCCGATCTATGGACTGGTCGCGCTGGGCCTGGTCCACCCGAAGCGCATCAAGCGCAATGCCGACGCCCGCGCCGGTGATCTGCTGGTGCTGGGCAAGCCGCTGGGCGTGGGCGTGCTGTCGGCGGCGCTGAAAAAGGAAGGGCTCGACGCCGCCGGCTATGCGCAGATGATCGCGTTCACGACCCAGCTCAACACCCCCGGCCCCGATCTGGCGGCGCTGGACGGCGTGCATGCGATGACCGATGTGACCGGCTTCGGCCTGGCCGGCCATGGCCTGGAACTGGCCCGCGGCGCCCAGGCCCGGGTCGTGATCGACTGGCCGGCGGTGCCCTTGATCGCGGGCGCGCGGGCGCTGGCCGCCCAGGGCTTCGTCACCGGGGCTTCGGGCCGCAACTGGGACAGCTATGGCGCGCAGATCGAGCTGCCCTCGGGCTTTGCGGCCGAGGACCGGGCCCTGCTGAGCGATCCGCAGACCAGCGGCGGACTGCTGGTGTCCTGCGCGCCCGAGGCGCTGGACGCGGTGCTGGCGCGCTTTGCCGCCCATGGCTTCGGCCATGCGGCCGTGGTCGGCCGGGTCGAGGCCGGAGCGCCGGGCCTGAGCGTCCGGGCCTGTATGACAAAGCGGCCCGCAGGCCGCTTTGTCGCCGTCGCTGTGCCGGCTCAGAACTTGGATTCGCCGGCGCTTTCCGGGTTTTCCTCGACCGGCCAGTCGCGGATATAGGCCTTCAGCATGCGATTCTCGAAGTCCTGGCCATCGACCACCGCCTTGGCCACGTCGTAGAACGAGATCACGCCCATCAGCGTGCGGCCGTTGAGCACCGGCATATAGCGGGCATGGCGGCCCAGCATCATGCGGCGCACCTCGTCGATCTCGGTCTCGGGCGTGCAGGTCAGCGGATGGTCGTCCATCACGCTGCGCACCAGCGAGTTGCCGACGCTGCCGCCGTTCTTGACGATGGCGGAAATCACTTCGCGAAAGGTCAGCATGCCGACCAGATCGCCATGCTCCATCACGACCAGCGAGCCGACATCCATCTCGGCCATCGTCGTGACGGCCTGGGCCATCGGCTGGTCGGGCGTGATGGTGAACAGGGTGCCGCCCTTGACGCGGAGTATGTCGACGACTTTCATGGCTGCCTCCTCTTGTGTCGGGCCTCACCCGACAGCTGCTAAAACTGGTCCCCAACATAGCACACAATCCGCGCATCACACATCTCGGAGACACCATGTCCGGCTACTCAGACCCCGGCTTTGACACCCTGGCGCTACACGCCGGCGCCGCGCCCGACCCGAGCACCGGCGCACGCGTGACGCCGCTGCATCTGAGCACCTCCTTCGTGTTCGAGAACTCCGAACACGCGGCGGCGCTGTTCAATATGGAGCGCGCCGGCCATGTCTACTCGCGCATCTCGAACCCGACCACGGCCGTGTTCGAGGAGCGGGTCGCCGCGCTCGAAGGCGGGGTCGGCGCGATCGCCACCGCCAGCGGCCAAGCGGCCCTGCATCTGGCCATCGCGACCTTGGCCGGCGCGGGCTCGCACATCGTCGCTTCCGCAGCGCTCTACGGCGGCTCGCACAATTTGCTGCACTACACGCTGGCGCGCTTCGGCATTGAAACCAGCTTCGTCAAGCCCGGCGATATCGACGGCTGGCGCGCCGCGATCCGGCCGAACACCAAGCTGCTGTTCGGCGAGACCCTGGGCAACCCCGGCATGGATGTGCTGGACATTCCGACCGTCGCGGCCATCGCCCACGAGGCCGGTCTGCCGCTCTTGGTCGACTCGACGCTGACCACCCCCTATCTGCTCAAGCCCTTCGAGCATGGTGCCGATCTGGTCTACCACTCGGCCACCAAATTCCTGTCGGGCCACGGCACGGTGGTTGGCGGCGTGCTGGTCGACGGCGGCAATTTCGACTGGGACGCCGCGCATGCCAAACATGGCCGCTTCCCTGAGCTGTGCGAGCCCTATGCCGGTTTCCACGGCATGGTGTTCGCCGAGGAAAGCACGGTCGGTGCCTTTCTGCTTCGCGCACGCCGCGAGGGCCTGCGCGACTTCGGCGCCTGCATGAGCCCGCACACCGCCTGGCTGATCCTGCAAGGCATCGAGACCCTGTCCTTGCGCATGCAGCGCCATGTGCAGAACGCGCAGCGGGTGGCCGAGTTCCTGGCCGGCCATGAGCTGGTGGCGCGGGTCGGCTACCCGGGCCTGAGCAGCCACCCCGACCATGAGTTGGCACAGAAGCTTTTGCCGCGCGGCTGCGGCTCGGTGTTCAGCTTCGATCTGAAGGGCAGCCGCGAGCAGGGCAAGCGCTTCATCGAGGCGCTGAAGATCTTCTCCCATCTGGCCAATGTCGGCGACTGCCGCTCGCTGGTCATCCACCCGGCCTCGACCACCCATTTCCGCATGGACGATGCGGCGCTGGCCCAGGCCGGCATCACGCCCGGCACGATACGGCTGTCCATCGGCCTGGAAGATGCCGACGACCTGATCGATGACCTCAAGCGCGCGCTCAAGGCCGCCAGCAAAGCATGAAGCTCCTTGTCAACTCCAATGAGGCCTATGCCTACACCGGTGGCAAGCCCTTCGACCCCGCCCTGCCCTGCATCGTCTTCATCCACGGCGCGCTGAACGACCACAGCGTCTGGACCCTGCTGGCGCGCTGGTTCGCGCACCACGGCCACAGCGTGCTGGCGGTGGACCTGCCCGGCCACGGGCGCAGCGCCGGGCCGGCGCTGCCCGATGTCGAGGCGATGGCCGACTGGATCGGGGATCTGCTCGATGCCGCCGGCGTGCAGCGGGCCGCGCTGGTCGGCCACAGCATGGGCTCGCTGATCGCGCTGGAGGCGGCCGCGCGCCAGCCCGAACGCGCCAGCCATCTGGTGATGGTGGCGACCGCCTATCCGATGAAGGTCTCCGAGCTTTTGCTGACGACCGCACGAGAGGCCCCGCTGAAAGCCATCCAGATGGTCAACAGCTTCTCCTTCGCCGGCCTGGCGGCCAAGCCCTCCTACCCCGGCCCCGGCGCCTGGCTGCAGGGCGGCGAGATCGCGCTGAAGCGGCGGATACAGGACCGGCAGACGGGAGTCAATCTGTTCGCCCATGACTTCGGCGTCTGCGACCGCTATGCCGGTGGCCTGGAAGCGGCGGCACGGGTGAGCTGCCCGACCGGCCTGCTGCTGGGCGAGCGCGACCAGATGACCTCGCCCAAGCAGACCCAGGGCCTGGCGCAAGCCCTGAAGGCGCGGGTGCTGAGCGTGCCGGCCGGGCATTCACTGATGGCGGAGGCGCCCGATCAGGTCTTGAATGCCTTGCGTCAATTGCTGAAGTGAAGGAGCCCAGGCCATGAGCAGCACCGATGCGGTCAAGAACATGCACAGCTTCACCGAGTTCTACCCTTTCTATCTGGGCGAACACAGCAACCGGACCTGCCGGCGCCTGCACTTCCTCGGCTCGACGCTGAGCCTGCTGTGCCTGGCCGCCGCGCTCTACACCGGCCAGTGGCGCTTTGTGCTGCTCGCGCTGCTGTGCGGCTATGGCTTTGCCTGGCTCGGCCACTTCGGCTTCGAGAAGAACCGCCCGGCCTCGTTCAAGCGCCCGCTCTACAGCTTGATGGGCGACTGGGTGATGTACAAGGACATCTGGACCGGGCGCATCAAGTTCTGATCAGGCGGCCAGCAGCGGCCGCAGATTGCTCAGCATGTCCTGCGCCATCTGGCTCAGCTCGTAATCGAGCTGCCAGCCCCAGTCGGCCCGCGCCGCGCTGTCGTCGATGCGCTGCGGCCAGCTGGCGGCAATCGCCTGGCGGAAGTCCGGTGCATAGCTGATCTCGAAGCCGGGGATGTGCTTGCGGATCTCGGCGGCGATCTCGCGCGGCGTGAAGCTGACGCCGGCCAGGTTGTAGCTGCCACGCTGCTTGATCTGCTCGGCCGGCGCCTCCATCAGCTCGATCGTGGCGCGCAGCGCGTCGGGCATATACATCATCGGCAAGGCCTGGGCCTCTTCGAGGAAGCAGCTGTAGCGGCCGGTCTTCAGCGCGGCGTGGAAGATGTCGATCGCATAGTCGGTGGTGCCGCCGCCGGGCGGGGTCTTCCAGCTGATCAGGCCCGGATAGCGCAGGCTGCGCACATCGACGCCATGCTTGGCGTGGTACCAGGCGCACCAGCGCTCGCCGGCCAGCTTGGAGATGCCGTAAATCGTCGTCGGGTCCATCACGCAAGTCTGCGGTGTGTCCAGGGCCGGCGTGTTCGGGCCGAAGGCGGCAATCGAGCTGGGCCAGAAGATCTTGTCGAGCTTCTGCACCCGCGCCAGCTCCAGCACATTCAGCAGGCCCTTCATATTCAGGTCCCAGGCCCACATCGGGTGCTGCTCGCCGGTGGCCGACAGTGCGGCGGCTAGGTGGTAGATCTGGCTCACGCCATGGCGCTTGACCACGGCCGCCAGCGCGGCGGCGTCGGTGACGTCCAGCATCTCGTGGGTCAGCGCCGGCACCCGGCCCTCGGGCGCCAGATCGCTGGTGATGACGGCGGTGTTGCCATGGCGCAGCGCCAGTTCCTGGGCCAGCTCGGTGCCGATCTGGCCGTTGGCGCCGATGATCAGAATCTTGGTTGTCATGATGTCAGAGGGTCAGGTCTTGATCAGGCCGAGTTCTTTGCCGGCCTGGGTGAAGGCGGCCACCGCTATTTCCAGATGCTCGCGCTCGTGCACGGCCGAGATCTGCACGCGGATGCGGGCCTGGCCCTTGGGCACGACCGGGAAGAAGAAGCCCACCGCGTAGATGCCCAGCTCCAGGATGCGGGCGCTGAGTTGTTGCGCCAGCACCGCGTCGTGGACCATGATGGGCACGATGGGGTGGCTACCCGGCTTGATCTCGAAGCCGGCCGCCTGGATCGCCTCGCGGAAGTAGGCGGTATTGGCCTCCAGCTTGTCGCGCAGCGCGGTCGAGCCCTCCAGCAGGTCCAGCACCGCCAGCGAGGCGCCGACGATGGACGGCGCCACGGTGTTGGAGAACAGATAGGGGCGCGAGCGCTGGCGCAAGAGTTCGATCACCTCCTTGCGGCCGGTCGTGAAACCGCCCGAGGCGCCGCCCAGTGCCTTGCCCAGCGTGCCGGTGATGATGTCGACCTGGCCGAAGACATCGCGATACTCATGCGTGCCGCGGCCGGTCTTGCCGAGAAAGCCGCTGGCATGGCATTCGTCGATGCCCAGCAGCGCGCCGAAACGGTCGGTGATCGCGCGGATCTTGTCGAGCTGGGCGATGGTGCCGTCCATCGAGAACACGCCGTCGGTGAACACCAGCGTGAAGCGCGCGCCGGCCGCCTTGGCCTCCTCGAGCTTGGCCTCCAGATCGGCCATATCGTTGTGCTTGTAGCGATAGCGCCTGGCCTTGCACAGGCGGATGCCGTCAATGATGGAGGCGTGGTTCAGCTCGTCGCTGATGATGGCGTCCTGCTCGCCCAGCAGCGGCTCGAACAAGCCGCCGTTGGCATCGAAGGCGGCCGCGTAGAGGATGGTGTCCTCGGTGCCGAGGAACTTGGCCAGCCGGGCTTCGAGGGTCTTGTGGATGTCCTGCGTGCCGCAGATGAAACGCACCGAGGACAGGCCGTAGCCATGGGTACGCAAGGCCTCGTGCGCGGCCTCGATGACGGCCGGATGCGAGGACAGGCCCAGATAGTTGTTGGCGCAGAGATTGATCACCTCGCGGCCATCGGCGGTCTGCACCACAGCGCCCTGCGGCGTCGTGATGATGCGCTCGCTCTTGTAGAGCCCGGCCTCGCGGATGCCGGCCAGCTCGGCCCGCAGATGGGCATAGAAATCGTCGCGTGTGCTCATCAAAGCTCTCCTGGTGCACAATCCACTAAACAGAACACAGTTCGATATATCGAATTGTTGTGCAGTATCTGAGATTAGCTTTTCAAGGTCAAGCCATGTCCGCCAACCTGTCCGAGTCTTTGGAGCCGCCCCGCGTCGGCGCTACCCTGCAGTCGCTGCGCCAGGCGCAGGGCCTGTCGTTGGACGAGTTGTCGCGCCGCGCCGGGGTCTCGAAGTCCATGCTGTCGCAGATCGAACGCAACCAGGCGAATCCGACCGTGGCTGTCGTGTGGCGTCTGGCGAACGCCTTGCGGGTGGAGCTGTCCGAGCTGCTCAGCGGCGAAAAACCGGCCGCGCCGGCAATCGAGACCGTGGCCTCGCATGCGACGCCCAGCCTGGCCAGCCCGGACGGCCTGTGCGTGCTGCGCATCCTCGGGCCTATCGATCTGGCCGGCCAGTTCGAGTGGTACGAGCTGACGGTGCAACCCGGCGGCGCGCTCGAATCGGCCGCCCACGAGCCGGGCTCGCGCGAGCATCTGTCGGTGCTGGGCGGCGAACTGGAAGTCAGCGCCGGCGCGATCAGCCAGGCGCTGAAGGCCGGCGAGACGGCGCGCTACGCCGTCGACGGCCCGCACGCGATACGCAATCGCGGCAGCGCGCCGGCCACCGCCCTACTGGTGGTGCTGCACCCCTAGCAACTCGGCCAGCGTGCAGTCGGCCCAGTCGCCACGCGCCCACAGCGGCGCCAGGCTGCCGCCGGCACCGGCCAGCAGGGCTTGCAGCAGCGGCGCGGCGGGCGTCTCTTCGGGCGTGCGCAGCAACACCAGGCGCGGCGCGCCCTCCTCCTCCAGCCGGCCCAGCCAGTCCAAGCCCAGCAAGGCCTCCAGCGCCGGTTCCAGCTGCAGCGGATCGATGCGCAGGCGCCGCGCCAGCTCCTGGGCGGCAATGCCCGGCTCGCCGGCCTGGCGCGCCCGCCACAGCTCGCGCAAGGCCTCCAGCGCCAGCTCCAGCTGCAGGCCCGGCACCTCGGGCCGATGCAGCATGCGCCCGCCCAGCGCCGGGATATTGGCGGCCAGCAGGGCGCCCAGCAGCATCACGACCCAGCCCAGATACATCCAGATCAGGAAGATGGGCACGGTGGCGAAGGCACCGTACAGCGTCGAGTAGGTCGGCACCTGCTTGACATACCAGGCCAGCAGGCTCTTGGTCAGGTCGAAGGCCAGCGCGACAAAGATGCCGCCGGCCAGCGCATGGCGCCAGCGCACCTCGGTATTGGGCACATAGCGGAACAGCCCGGCAACGGCCAGGCTCAGCACCACCAGTTCGACGCCGTTGAGCAGCGCCGCCAGCCCGCCCGGCATGCCACCCACCAGACCTTTGCCGGCGGTGATCGCATAGCCCGTCAGCGTCAGGCTGGCGCCCAGCAGCAGCGGCCCCAGGGTCAGCGCGGCCCAGTAGACCAGCATGCGCTGCATCATCGGCCGCGGCCGCTTGACGCGCCAGATGGTGTTGAGCGTGCGGTCTATCGTGAACATCAGCGCCAGCGCGGTGGCACCGAGCACGACCAGGCCTACCAGGCCCAGGCGATTGGCCTTGGCGGCGAACTGGGTCAGCGCGGCCAGCACCGGCTTGGCGATATTGGGCGGAATCAGGCTTTGCAGGAAATAGGTTTCCAGCGAGCGCTGGAAGCTGGCGAAGATCGGAAAGGCGGTGAACAGCGCCAGCATCACCGTCAGCAGCGGTACCAGCGAGATCAGCGTCGTGAAGGTCAGGCTGCCGGCCGTCTGGCCCAGCCGCGCCTCGGCAAAACGCAGGCGCAGGGTCTGCAGCGTGGCCAGCCAGGGCCAGCTCATCAGCGTGTTCAGAAAGCCGGCGGCGCTGTCCTCGGACGGCACGGCGGCAGGGGTTCTTGTCGTCATGCTGGCTATGATGCCAGCCATGTCCTCCCGCTCCGACAAACCACCGATCAAAACCTCCTCGCGCACCCAGGCCACGGCCCAGGAAGCGCTGTCCCGCAATCTGGCCCTGGGCGCGCTGGCCGCGCTCTTCCTGCTGTGCCTGGCCTGGGAGCTCTGGCTAGCACCGACCGGCCGCGGCACGCTGGCCGTCAAGGCCTTGCCGCTGCTGATTCCCTTCGTCGGCCTGTGGCGCTACCGGCTCTACACCTTCCGCTGGCTGAGCCTGATGGTCTGGCTCTATTTCGCCGAGGGCGCGGTGCGCGCCACCAGCGATGTCGGTCCCTCGGTGCCGCTGGCCTGGGCCGAGCTGCTGCTCTCCAGCCTGATCTTCGTCGCCTGCGCGATGCATGTCCGTCAACGTCTGAATGCGGCCAAGCAGGCCGCCACACCATGAATCTGCTGAACGAATTGCGGGAGGCCCTGGGCGCCTCCCAGGTCCTGGTCGAGGGCGATCTGTCGGCCTACGAGATGGATTGGCGCCGCCGCTTTCCCGGCCGGGCCCTGGCCGTGGTCCGACCCGGCAACACGGCCGAGGTGGCCACCGTCGTGCGCCTGTGCGCCAAACACGACGTCAGCCTGGTGCCGCAGGGCGGCAATACCGGCCTGGTCGGCGGCTCGACACCCGACGCCAGCGGCACGCAAGTGCTGCTGAGCCTGGCCCGGCTCAACAAGGTGCGCGCCATCGATGCGGCCAATCTGACGATGACGGTGGAGGCCGGTTGCGTGCTGCAGACGGTACAGGAGGCGGCGGCCGGCGCCGGCTTGCTGTTCCCGCTGAGCCTGGCCGCCGAGGGCAGCTGCACGATTGGCGGCAATCTGGCCAGCAATGCCGGCGGCACCCAGGTGCTGCGCTATGGCAATGCGCGCGATCTGTGCCTGGGCCTGGAGGTCGTGACCTCGGCCGGCGAGGTCTGGGAAGGCCTGTCGGGCCTGCGCAAGGACAACACTGGCTATGACCTGCGCGATCTCTTCATCGGCAGCGAAGGCACCTTGGGCGTGATCACCGCCGCGACCCTGAAGCTCTACCCCCGGCCGGCCGCGCGCATGACGGCGCTGGCCGCCTGCGACACGCTGGAGGCGGCCGTGGCGCTGCTGAGCCTGGCCCAGGCGCGGCTCGGCCCGGGCCTGACCGGCTTCGAGCTGATGAACCAGTTCTCGCTGGACCTGGTGCGCAAGCATTTCCCGCAGCTGCGCCAGCCGCTGCCGCCCAGCCCCTGGACCGTGCTGCTGGAGCTGTCCGACACCGAGAGCGAGGCCCATGCCCGCACGATGTTCGAGGGCCTCTTGGAACAGGCGCTGGAGTCCGAACTCATCAGCGACGCAGCGGTGGCCGAGAGCCTGGAGCAGTCGCACGGGCTCTGGCATCTGCGCGAATCGATCCCCCTGGCCCAGGTCGAGGAAGGCCTGAATATCAAGCACGATATCGCGCTGCCGGTGTCTCGCATCCCCGCCTTCGTGGCCGCCACCGATGCGGCGCTGGCGGCCGCCTTCCCCGGCGTGCGCATGGTGGACTTCGGCCATCTGGGCGACGGCAATCTGCATTACAACGTGCAGGCCCCCGAGGGCGTGGCCGCCGCCGACTTCCTGCGCGCGCATGAGGCGGCGATCAACCACATCGTCTATGACGCGGTGCTGGCCCAGGGCGGCTCGATCTCGGCCGAGCACGGCATCGGCCAGCTCAAGCGCGAGGAACTGGCCGAGCGCAAGAGCCCGGTCGCGCTGGGTCTGATGCGGGCAATAAAAAAGGCCCTGGATCCCCAGGGCCTGATGAATCCGGGCCGCGTGCTGTAGGCCCCAGCCGTCCTCAGTCGGCTCCCTGAGGCTGCGTGACCGCAGGGCGGCGGCCGCGCAGCCGGTCGACCAGCTTCATCACCATGCGGAAGATGAAGCGCAGCATCAGCAGGGTCAGGATGGCCTCGACAAAGGTCAGCGCGAAGGCCACGGCGGTGTTCCAGCGCGCCTCGCGGCGGCCGAACTTGGCGATCATGCGGTCCTTGGCGATCTCGATGCTGTCGTAGAAGCTCGGCACCATCAGCAGGGTCAGAAAGGTCGAGGTGATGGTGCCGCCGATGATGGCCACCGCCATCGGCCGATAGAACTCGCCGCCCTCGCCCACGCCGATGGCCACCGGCAGCATGCCGGCCACCAGGGCAAAGGTCGTCATCAGGATGGGTCTGAAACGCATGCGGCCGGCATGCATCAGCGCCTCCTCGCGGGGCACGCCCTTGGCCTCCTCCTGGCGTGCGGCGTCCAGCAGCAGGATCGCGTTCTTCGCCACCAGGCCGGCCAGCATGATGATGCCGATGAAGCTCATCAGGTTCAGCGTGCCGCCGGTCAGCAGCAGCGCCACGACGACGCCGATCAGCGACAGCGGCTGCGACAGCATCACGCCCAGCGGCGCGGTGAAGGAGCCGAACTGCATCACCAGGATCAGATACATCAGGCCTATGCCCGAGGCCAGGGCTACGGCCATCGCACCGAAGACTTCCTCCTGGTCGGCCGAGGCGCCGGCCAACTCGATGCCATAGCCGGGCGGGAACTGGATGGACTTGGCCAGCTTGACCGCATCGGCCGTCACCTCGCCGGCCGAGCGGCCCTGGGCATTGGCCGAGACCGCGATCATGCGCTTGCCGTCGGCATGCTGGATCTTGGACGGGCCCTTGCCCATGGTCACGGTGGCGATCTGCTCCAGCGGCACCATCATGCCGCTGCCGGCCACGGTGATCGGCAGGCGCTCGATATTGCTGGCGTCGACCCGGTCCTCCGGCGCCAGGCGCACCGCCACATCGCGGGTCTCGCCGCTGGGGTCGACCCAGTCGCCGACCTCAACGCCGGCAAAGGCCACGCGCAAGGCATTGGCGGCATCGCCGACCGAGATGCCCAGCGAGTTGGCCAGGCCGCGATTCAGCTCGATCTGCAACTCGTCCTGCGGGTCCTGCTCGGACAGGCCCACGTCCACCGCACCGGGCACCTGACGCAGCTTGGCCATGTAGTCGTTGGTGATCGCTAGCAGCTTGCGCGAGTCCTCGCCGGAGAAACGGATCTGCACAGGCTTTTGCGCGCCATTGTTCAGATCGTCCAGCACCACGTACTCGGCACCGACCAGGCGGGAGACACGCTCGCGCAGATCCTGGGCGATCTCGGCGGCCGAGCGCTTGCGTTCGGTGCTCTTGCCCAGGTCCACATAGATGCGGCCACCGCTGACATTGACCTGGCTGTTGGTGGCCTTGGTCTCGGGAATCTCGCGTGCCAGCTTGGCGGCGGCCTCCATCTTCAGCTTCGAGTACTCGAGGCTGGAGCTGGCCGGGGTGCGCACCTCGACGGCGATGGTGCCGGCATCCGACGCCGGCAGGAAGCTGGAGCCGCCGAACTTGGCCTGCAGCGCGATCGCCAGCACAAAGCTCAGCACCGCGAACGCGGCCATCCAGCGCCGGTGATGCAGGGCCCAGGCGATCACCTGGCCATAGCGGTCGGCCTGGCGATCGAACCATTCATTGAAGCGCTGCAGATAGAGCGACAAGCCCTTCTTCGGTGCCTCGTGATGGCCCGGGGGGTCGCCCCAGTAGGCCGACAGCATCGGGTCCAGCGTGAAGGAGATGAACAGGCTGACCAGCACCGAGGCGACGACGGTCAGACCGAAGGGGCGGAACCACTCGCCCGAGACACCGGGCATGAAGGCCACCGGCACGAAGACCGCGACGATGGAGAAGGTGGTGGCGGCCACGGCCAGGCCGATCTCGGCCGTGCCGTTGAGCGCCGCGCTGCGCCGGTCGGCACCACGCTCCATATGGCGCACGATGTTCTCGCGCACCACGATGGCGTCATCGATCAGCACGCCGATCGCCAGCGACAGGCCCAGCAGGCTCATGAAGTTCAGCGTGAAGCCGCACAGCCAGACCGCGATGAAGGCAGCCACCACCGAGGTCGGCAGCGACAAGGCGGTGATCAGCGTCGAGCGCCAGGAGTTCAGGAACACATAGACGACCAGAATCGTCAGGCCGGCACCGAACACCAGCGCATGGATCACATTGTTGAGGCTGTTCTCGGCGTCCTCGCCGCCGTCCTGCGTGACCTCCAGCGTGGTGCCGGCCGGCAGGGTCTTGGCCGTCGCCGCGACCAGCTTGCGGATCTCGTTGGCCACCGCCACGGTCGAGGCATCGCGGGAGCGCGTCACCGACAGGCCCACATTCGGGTGGCCGTTGCGCACGCTGATGCTCTGGCGCTCGGCAAAGCCGTCGCGGATGCTGGCCACCTGGCCCAGACGCACCAGCTGCTCGCCCTGGCGCTTGACGACGATCTGCTCGAACTCGGCCGGCGATTCGATGCGCCCCAGCAGCCGGATGCTCTGATCCTGCATGCTGCCGCGCACCTTGCCGACCGGTGCGGTGGTGTTCTGGCTGCGCAGCGCGTTGACCACCTCGGTGACCGAGACGTTGAACTCGCGCAGCTTCTGCGCATGCAGCAGCACCGACAGCTCGCGGCTCAGCGCGCCGTTGACATTGACCGTGGCCACGCCGTTGATGGCGCGGAACTTGTCGGCCAGATCATCCTCGGCCAGGCGCGAGATCTCGGCATGGCTCTGGCTGTTGGACGACAGCGCCAGCTGCATGATGGGCTGGGACGAAGGGTCGAAGCGCTGCAGCACCGGCTCGCGCATTTCCAGCGGCAGCTTGTGCCGCACCGCGCCGATGGCGTTGCGCACCTCGTCGGCCGCCTCGATCATGTTCTTGTCGAAGTTGAAGATCAGCACCATCTGGGCGCTGCCCTCATTGGCGGTGGCACGCACCTCCTTGACACCGGCGATGCTCTGCAGCGACTTCTCGATGCGGTTGACGATCTCGCGCTCGGCCGTCTCGGGCGAGGCGCCCGGATAGTTGATGCTGACCACCAGCACCGGCTCCTCGACATCGGGAATCTGGTTGACGCGCAGCTTGTTGAGCGCCAGCAGCCCCAGGGCCATCAAGCTGATGATGATGACGATGGTCGCGACCGGCTTCTTGACGCTGAAGTTGGAGAGAAACATCTCAACCTCCCCGGCTCGCGGAGGCCGATGCGGCGGCGGCGGCCGGCTTGGCAAGCTCCACCGCACGACCTTCGCTCAGGGCATTGTTCGGATGGCGCAGCACCTGGTCGCCCGGCTTGAGGCCGACACTGACCTGGTAGAGGCCCTGGCGCTCGTCGCGCTCGCCCAGCTTGACGGCCACCCGGACCAGCTTGCCGTCCTGCACGCGCCAGACATAGGCCTGGTCGCCCTCGCGCTGGATCGCGCCATCGGCCAGCATCAGTGCGCTGGTGCTCTGGCTCTGCACCCGGCCCTCGGCGTAGAGGCCGGCCACGCCGGGCTGCTGCTCGCCGGCGAAATCGACCAGCACCTCGACCTGGCGCGTGGTCGGGTTGGCGGCCGCCGCGATGCGCCGCACCTTGCCCTCGAAATCGGACTGGGTATAGCCGTTGACCTTGAAGAAGACCGTCTGCCCCACCTTCAGCTCGCTCATGCGGTCGGCCGAGACCAGGCCTTCGAAACGCATGCTGCTCGGGTCTATCACCTTGACCAGCTCCTTGCCGACCTGGGCGGTATCGCCGGCCGAGACCTTGCGGTCGGAGACGATGCCGTCAAACGGCGCGCGGGCCTCGGTGCGCTGCAGCTGCTGGCGGGCGGTGGCGGCACGCGCCTTGGCTTCCACCAGCTCGCTTTGCGCGTTGTTGCGGCGGATCTCGGCGTCTTCCATCGCCTGCATCGAACTCATGCCCTGGGCCTGCAGGGTCTTCATGCGCTGGAACTGGCGCTCGGCCTGCTCGAAGCTCTGCGCGGCAGCACGCGCCGCCTGCTCGGCCGAGGACAGGGTCTCGCGGATCGCGCTGTCGTCCAGCCGCACCAGCAGATCGCCGCGCCGCACCTTCTCGCCGTTTTCCTTGAACACCTGCAGCACCATGGCCTGCACCTCGGCGCGCAGGTCGGCGCGCTTCTCCGGCTGGACCGAACCGGTGATCACCGGGCCGCTGGCATAGGTCGACAAGCCCATGGACTGCAGGTCCTCGGTGGACAGCAGCAGCGGCTTGGCGGCGGCCGGTGCCTTGGCCGCCTGGGCGGTACCCGCGCCGTCGGCGCCGGGCTTGCCGCAGGCGCCCAGCAGAAGCATCAAAGAGCTGACGAGGACAAGGGCTGGCAGGCGATGGCGCATCATCTAGAGGGCTCCGGTATTGTTTTGCGAGCGCCTCCCATGAAGCGCAACAGCCGGGAATCTTGCCACGCGGAACGCGGCCGGCCCAGCCCGCTGCGACAAACGCAAGCTTTGCACCGCTGAACAGCGAAAACAGCGGACAGGCGGCGATCCTGGCCGCAAAGCCGCGTGCTACTGCAGCGTGCCCTTGAGCGCCTCGGGCACGGCCAGCACCGCGATGCCCTCGTCGGCCAGGGCCACCGCTTCCTCGCGGCTGGCGCGGCCGCGGATGCCGCGCTGCTCGACCTCGCCGTAGTGGATGCGGCGGGCCTCTTCGGCAAAGCGCTCGCCGACATCCTCGGTACGGGCCAGCAGTTGCCGGACGGCCTGCAGGGCGGCCTGCTGGACCTGCTGCTGCGGATCGGCGGGCGACTGGGCCGGCTTGGGCTCGGCGGCCGGCCCGCGCAGATGCGAGACGTTCAGGCGCGGCGCGCTGGGCAGGCGCTGCACCTCGGTGGACGCGCAGACCGGGCAGCCGACCAGGCCGCGGCCCAGCTGCGCTTCGAAATCATCGGCCGAGCCGAACCAGCCTTCGAAGCGGTGCTCCCGATTGCATGACAGATTCAAGACAAGCATGCCTCGATGATAGGCAGGCCGGCGTCAGGCTGCCGGCTGCCAGTCCAATACCCATGCACCGGCCTGCCAGCGCTGCAGCCACAGCAGGCCGATCAGGGTCTTGGCATCGGTCATCGCGCCGCTGGCGGCCAGCGCGTCGAGCTCGGCCGGCGTGTGGGTGACCAGATCGAGGAACTCGCCCTCGTCGAGGCGGCGCTCGCCGGCCGTCAGACCGCGCGCGAAGAAGATCTCGATGCCCTCGTCGGAATAGGCGATCGCGTTGTGCAGCACGCCGGCATGGGCCCATTCGCGCGCGCTGTAGCCGGTTTCCTCCAGCAACTCGCGCTGGGCGCAGCGCAGCGGCGCCTCGCCGGCATCGAGCTTGCCGGCCGGAAACTCCAGCATCACCCGGCCCATCGGGTAGCGGTACTGGCGCTCCATCAGCAGCCGGCCGTCATCGAGCAGGGGCACGACCATCACCGCGCCGGGATGGACGATGTACTCGCGCGCGGCCTCGGCGCCGTCGGGCAGGCGGATGCGGTCTCGGCGCACATCGAGAAAATGGCCGCGGTAGACCTGGGTCGAATCGAGCTGCAGCTCGCGCAGCGCCTCGTCCTTGTGGTTGTGCTTGTCCTCAGCCGCCATGTCGACCCCGCCGCAGATAGCACCAGACGAAGCCGGGGAAACCCAGCGTGATGAACAGGCACAGCGCGGCCGCGTAGAACTCCCAGCCCTGCGGCTGACGCTGGCCCTGGTAGGACTCCAGCGCGAAGCCCAGGGCCAGGGTCAGCAGGGCCAGCAGCAAGAGCTCCAGCGCGCGCCAGCCAAAGGGCTTGGCGGCGCGCTTGGGCCCCAGCAGCAGCACGCGGCTGCTGAAGTACGGCGCATTGGCCGCGATCACCGCGACAAGCAACACCAGCCAGACGGCAGCGGACTGATCCATTCAGCGCGGCGCGTCAGGGAGCCAGCAGCTTGACGATGGCGGTACCGCACATGGCCATCAGGCCACCGGGCAGCAGACCGAACACCAGCACGGCGGCGCCATTGAGCGACATCACCGCGCGCACATCGGCCGGCGCGCTCAGCGGCGAGCGGTCGGTGGGCTCGTCGAAGAACATCACCTTGATGACGCGCAGGTAGTAATAAGCCCCCACCAGCGACAGCACGACGGCAAACACCGCCAGCGCCAGATAGAGCTGTGAACCGGTGGTGACCATGGCCTGCAGCACGGCCAGCTTGGCATAGAAGCCCGCCGTCGGCGGGATGCCGGCCAGCGAGAACATGAAGATGGTCATCACCAGCGCGAACCAGGGGCTGCGCTTGGCCAGGCCGGCCAGGTCCTTGATCTCCTCGGCCTCATGGCCCTGGCGCGACAGCAGCAGGATCATGCCGAAGGTGCCCAGCGTCGTCAGCACATAGGTGACCGAGTAGAACAGCGCCGAGCTGTAAGCATTGGCCATGCCGGCATGGTTGTCGCCGATCACGCCCGAGGCCATCGCCAGCAGCATGAAGCCCATCTGCGCAATCGTCGAGTAGGCCAGCATGCGCTTGAGATTGCTCTGCGCGATGGCCGCCAGATTGCCGATCACAAGCGACACCACGGCCAGCACGATCAGCATCTGCTGCCAATCGAAGGCCAGGCCCAGCATGCCCTCCACCAGCAGGCGGATCGTGATCGCGAATGCCGCCAGCTTGGGTGCGGCGCCGATCAGCAGGGTCACCGCCGTCGGTGCGCCCTGGTAGACGTCGGGCACCCACATATGGAAGGGGGCCGCACCCAGCTTGAAGGCAAGACCGGCCACCACGAAGACCACGCCGAACACCAGCACCGACTTGTTCGGGGCGCCGGTGGCGATCACATCGAACACCTGCGGGATGTGCAGCGAGCCGGTGGCGCCATACATCATCGACAAGCCGTAGAGCAGGAAGCCGCTGGCCAGCGCGCCCAGCACAAAGTACTTCATCGCCGCTTCGGTCGAGACCGCATGGTCACGACGCAGTGCCACCAGCGCATACAGCGACAGGCTCATCAGCTCCAGGCCAAGATAGAGCACCAGGAAGTTGTGGGCCTGCAGCATCACCATGATACCCAGCAGGGAAAACAGGCTCAGCGTGAACAGCTCGCCCTTCAGGATCTCGCGCTCGGCCGCATAGGGGCGCGCATAGACCAGGGTCACGAAGGTCGCGATGCAGGCGAAGAAGCCCAGCAGATGGCCCATCGGGTCGGACACCACCATGCCCTGCATCGCCGATTCGGTGACGCCGCCATTGAAGGCATTCAGATGCATGGCGCCGACAACCACCAGGGTCAGCTGGGTCAGCCAGTAGGTCGGGCGGCGTGCCGGGTCGGTGACCCACAGGTCCACCATGGCCACGACGCAGGCCATGGCCAGCAGGATGATTTCGGGATAAACCGCGAGCCAGTTCATAGTCGTCATTGTTGCTTGGCCCATCTCAGACTCCACCCAGCTTGCTGGTGGCCACATGCTTGAGCAGCTCGGTCACCGAAACCTGCATCACGTCGGTGAAGGGTTTGGGGTAGAGGCCCATGAACAGCGTGGCCAGGGCCAGCACGGCCAGCATCAGGAATTCACGCGCATTGATGTCGGTCAGCGCGCGCACATTGTCATTGGTCATCGGGCCGAAGTAGACGCGCTTGTACATCCACAGCGTGTAGGCGGCGCCGAAGATCAGCGCGGTGGCGGCGATCGCGCCAAGCCAAAAGTCGTACTGCACCGTGCCGATGATCACCATCCACTCGCCGACGAAACCGGCGGTGGCGGGCAGGCCGCAATTGGCCATCGCGAAGAACAGCGCGAAGGCGGCGAACTTGGGCATGGTGTTGACCACGCCACCATAGGCCGCGATCTCACGCGAATGCACGCGGTCGTAGAGCACGCCGATGCACAGGAACATCGCGCCGGAGACAAAGCCGTGCGAGATCATCTGCACCAGGCCGCCGGCCACGCCCAGCTCGTTGAAGATGAAGAAGCCCAGCGTCACGAAGCCCATGTGGGCGATGGACGAATAGGCCACCAGCTTCTTCATGTCCTTCTGCACCAGGGCCACCAGGCCGATGTAGACCACCGCGATCAGCGACATCGCGATGATGACCCAGGACCAGTGGTGGGCCGCATCGGGCGCGATCGGCATCGAGAAGCGCAAGAAGCCATAGGCGCCGAGCTTCAGCATGATGGCGGCCAGCACCACCGAGCCGCCGGTGGGCGCCTCGACGTGGGCATCGGGCAGCCAGGTGTGCACCGGCCACATCGGCACCTTGACCGCGAAGGCCGCCAGGAAGGCGAAGAACAGCAGCGTCTGGGCCGTCATCGGCAGCGGCAGCTTGTGCCAGGTCTGGATGTCAAAGGAGCCGCCGGACTGGAAGTACAGATACAGCAGCGCGATCAGCATCAGCAGCGAACCGGCCAGCGTGTAGAGGAAGAACTTGAAGGCCGCGTAGACACGGTTGGCGCCGCCCCACACGCCGATGATGATGTACATCGGGATCAGCGTGGCCTCGAAGAACACATAGAACAGCAGGCCGTCCAGTGCCGAGAACACGCCGACCATCAGGCCCGACAGGATCAGGAAGGCGCCCATGTACTGATTGACGCGCTCCTCGATCACCTCCCAGGCGGCGATCACGACGATCACCGTGATGAAGGCCGTCAGCGGCACGAACCACATCGAGAGGCCGTCGACACCCAGGTGGTACATCACATTGAAGCGTTCGATCCAGGCCAGCTTCTCGCTGAACTGCATCGCGGCGGTCGAGGTATCGAAGCCGGTGATCAGCGGCACGGTCACCGCGAAGCTCGCCAGTGCGGCGATCAGCGCCATCCAGCGGGCGCTATTGGCCTGGTTGTCACGGCCCAGGGCCAGCAGCGCTAGGCCGCTGAAGATGGGCAACCAGATGGCAAGACTCAACAATCCCATTATTTTTCTCCGCCCTTGCTCACAGACCCGCCAGGGCTCTGAATTGAGGGCCTATATAGGGCCACAGCTGCCAGCTCATCAGGCCGATCACGCCCAGAATCATCACCAGGGCATACCAGTACAGATGGCCGGTCTGAACGCGGCGCACCAGGCCGGCGATACCGCCGATGCCGCGGGCCGAGCCATTGATCAAGAGGCCGTCGATGAGGCCTTGATCGCCGCCCTTCCAGGCGGCCAGGCCGAGACCGCGCGCGGCGCGGGCCAGCACGTTCTCGTTGAACCAGTCCATGAAGTACTTGTTCTCGAGCACGATGACCAGCGGACGCAGGATCTTGCCCAGCGCCACCGGGACCGCCGGCCAGACCATATAGAACAGATAGGCGGTCACGACACCGGCCACGGCCAGCCAGAACGGCAGGGTCATGAAGCCGTGCGTGGCCATCGCCACCGCGCCATGGAAGTGCTCGGCCAGCGAGGCCATGGCCGGATGCGCCGCCGTGTTGACGATGATGGCGTCCTTGAAGAAATCGCCGAACAGCATCGGCTGGATCGCCAGGAAACCGATCACCACCGAGGGGATGGCCAGCAGCACCAGCGGCGCGGTCACCACCCAGGGCGACTCGTGCGGGGTGTGCGGCTCGTGATGACCGTGGTCATCATGATGATCGTGCTCGCCCGGGAAGGGCTTGTGGTGGAAGTTTTCCTTGCCGTGGAAGACCAGGAAATACATGCGGAAGCTGTAGAAGGCCGTCACGAAGACGCCGGCCACCACCGCGAAATAGGCAAAGCTCGCGCCCGGCAGCGTGCTGGCCTGGACCGCCAGGATGATGCTGTCCTTCGAATAGAAACCGGCAAAGAACGGCGTGCCGATCAGGGCCAGCGAGCCCAGCAAGGCGGTGATCCAGGTGATGGGCATGTACTTGCGCAGGCCGCCCATATTGCGGATGTCCTGGTCATGGTGCATGCCGATGATGACCGAGCCGGCGCCGAGGAACAGCAAGGCCTTGAAGAAGGCGTGCGTCATCAGGTGGAAGACCGCGACCGAGTAGGCCGAGGCACCCAATGCAACCGTCATATAGCCCAGCTGCGACAGCGTCGAGTAGGCGACGACACGCTTAATGTCGTTCTGGATGATGCCCAGAAAGCCCATGAACAGCGCGGTGATCGCGCCGATCACCAGCACGAAGTTCAGTGCCGTGTCGCTGAGCTCGAACAGCGGCGACATGCGGGCCACCATGAAGATGCCGGCCGTCACCATGGTCGCGGCATGGATCAGCGCGGAGATCGGGGTCGGGCCTTCCATCGAGTCGGGCAGCCAGACATGCAGCGGGAACTGCGCGCTCTTGCCCATCGCGCCGATGAACAGGCAGATGCAGGCGACGCTGAGCATCATCCAGTCCGAGCCCCACAGCGGGGCGTTGAACTTGATCTGCGCCAGCTCATTGGCCTTGGCAAAGGTCTCGCCATAGTTCAGCGAGCCGCCGTAGGCCACCAGCAGGCCGATGCCCAGGATGAAGCCGAAGTCGCCGACCCGGTTGACCAGAAAGGCCTTCATGTTCGCGAAGATCGCGGTCGGCTTGGTGTACCAGAAGCCGATCAGCAGATACGACACCAGGCCCACCGCCTCCCAGCCGAAGAACAGCTGCAGCATGTTGTTGCTCATCACGAGCATCAGCATCGAGAAGGTGAACAGCGAGATGTAGCTGAAGAAGCGCTGGTAGCCAGGATCCTCTTCCATATAGCCGATGGTGTAGATGTGCACCATCAGCGACACAAAGGTCACGACGCACATCATCATCGCGGTCAGGCCGTCGACCAGGAAGCCGACCTCCATCTTCAGGCCGCCGATGACCATCCATTCGTAGATGGTCTGGTTGAAGCGGGCGCCGTCGATGGCGACCGACTTCAGCACCATCGCCGAGATGATGAAGGAGATCAACACGCCCAGGATGGTGATGCTGTGAGCGCCACGACGGCCGATCTGCTTGCCGAAGAAGCCGGCCGCGATCGCGCCGACCAGGGGTGCCAGCGGCACCGCCAGCAGCATGTTTTGTGAAAGTGTTGCGGACATAGTCATCAGCCCTTCAAGGCGTCCAGTTCTTCCACATTGATGCTGGCGCGGTTGCGGAACAGCACGACCAGGATCGCCAGGCCGATGGCCGACTCGGCGGCCGCCACGGTCAGGATGAAGAACACAAAGACCTGGCCGGCCATATCACCCAGATAGTGGGAGAAGGCGACAAAGTTCAGGTTGACCGCCAGCAGCATCAGCTCGATCGCCATCAGCAGCACGATCAGGTTCTTGCGGTTCAGGAAGATGCCGATCACCGACAGCGCGAACAGGATCGCGCCCAGGGTCAGGAAATGGCCAAGCGTGAGCGCCAGCATCATGCGCCTCCTTGCGTGTTGTCGGCGGCCGGGGTGGCGGCTTGCTCCACCGTCGGTGCCATCTTGACGATGCGCAGGCGCTGCGCCTTCGTGACCTTGACCTGCTCCGAGGCGTCCTGGCTGCGCGAGTCCTTGCGGCGGCGCAGGGTCAGCGCGATCGCCGCGATGATGGCCACCAGCAGCAGCACGGCCGCGATCTGCAGCGGATACAGGTACTGCGTGTAGATCGCGATGCCCAGCAGCTTGGTATTGCCCAGCTTGACCGCGGCCTCGCTCAGCGGTGCGGCCTCGGTCAGGCGGAAACCGCCCATCAGCACGGCCGCCATCTCCAGCGCGATCAGCGCGCCGACCAGGCCGGCCAGCGGCAGATGCTTCCAGAAGCCATCGCGAATCGCACTGGCCCCTTCATCGGAGTTGATGTCCAGCATCATCACGACGAAGAGGAACAGCACCATCACGGCGCCGATATAGACCAGCACCAGGGTGATGGCCAGGAACTCGGCCTTCAGCAGCATCCAGATGCAGGAGGCATTGAAGAAGGCCAGGATCAGGAACAGGGCCGAGTGCACGGTGGATCGCGCCGTGATGACGCGAAACGCCGCGCCCAGAAGGACGGCCGAGAAAACATAGAACAGCGCGGTGATGGTATCCATGGGGTTCCAGCAGGCACAGCTTCAGACACACACCCGCTGGAGCAGCGGGTGCAAGGCCTCAGCGGTACTTGGCGTCGGCCTCCTTTTGGGCTGCGATTTCTTTTTCGTAGCGGTCGCCGACGGCCAGGAGCATGTCCTTGGTGAAGTACAGATCGCCACGCTTTTCGCCGTGGTATTCGAAGATCGAGGTCTCGACGATGGAGTCCACCGGGCAGCTTTCCTCGCAGAAGCCGCAGAAGATGCACTTGGTCAGATCGATGTCGTAGCGCGTGGTGCGACGCGAGCCGTCCTCACGCACATCGCTCTCGATCGTGATGGCCATCGCCGGGCAGACGGCCTCGCAGAGCTTGCAGGCGATGCAGCGCTCCTCGCCGTTCTCGTAACGGCGCAGCGCATGCAGGCCGCGGAAGCGCGGCGACAGCGGTGTCTTCTCTTCCGGGAACTGCACCGTGATATTGCGCGACAGGAAATGCCGGCCGGTCAGGGCCATGCCCTTGAACAGCTCGGTGAGCATGAAGCTCTTGACGAAATGGCTGAAGGAGCTCATTGCTGCAGACTCACTTCCAGATATTGAACGGAGACTGGATCCACAGGCCAACGACGACCAGCCAGATCAGAGTCACGGGAATGAAGATCTTCCAGCCCAGACGCATGATCTGGTCGTAGCGGAAGCGCGGGAAAGTGGCACGGACCCACAGGAACATGGTCACGACAACAAAGGTCTTGCCGAACAGCCAGGCCCAGTTCCAGAGCGCCATCGTGTTCTGGATGAAGCTCGGCGTTTCCATGCCCAGGAGGCTGAAGGAAATCGGTGCCGACCAGCCGCCCAGGAACAGGATCACAGCCAGGGCCGAGACCAGGATCATATTGGCGTACTCGGCCAGGAAGAACATCGCGAAGGACATGCCCGAGTACTCGATCATGTGGCCGGCGACGATTTCCGATTCACCCTCGACCACGTCAAAGGGGTGACGGTTGGTCTCGGCCAGGCCGGAGATGAAGTAGACGACGAAGATAGGCAGCAGCGGCAGCCAGTTCCAGGACAGGAAGGTCAGGCCCATGTCGGCGAACATGCCCTTGGTCTGCAGCACGACGATGTCCGTCATGTACATGCTGCCCGACACCATCAGCACGACCACCAGGCAGAAGCCCATCGCGATTTCGTAGGACACCATCTGGGCCGAGGCGCGCAGCGCGCCCAGAAAGGCGTACTTCGAGTTCGAGGCCCAGCCGGCGATGATCACGCCGTAGACCTCCAGCGAGGTGATGGCCATCAGGAACAGCAGGCCGGCATTGACATTGGCCACGGCCGCATCGGGGCCGAAAGGCACAACGGCCCAGGCCGCCAGCGCCGGCATGATGGTCATGATGGGGCCAAGGAAGAACAGGCCCTTGTTGGCCGCCGTCGGGACGATGATCTCCTTGAAGATCAGCTTCACCGCATCGGCGATCGGGGTCAGCAGGCCGTAGGGGCCGACACGGTTCGGGCCCGGGCGGATCTGCGACCAGCCGATGGCCTTGCGCTCCCAGAGCGTCAGATAGGCCACGCAAATCATCAGCGGTGCGACCACCGCGATGATCTTGATCAGGCTCCAGAGCACCGGCCAGAAGCCGCCCAGCAGCGCAGCGCCGCCTTGGTAGAGGGATTCAATCATTATTGTCCTCGTCGCCTCAGGCCTTGCTGACCGTCAGGGTGCCGAACATCGCACCCAGGGCCGCTGTTTCCGCCAGACCGGCCGGCACCCGCAGCGTATTGGCCGCCAGGCCCGCTTCCAGCCGGGCCGGCAGCTCGGCCGCGCCGGCGCCTTCTTGTGTGATGCGCACACGCGCACCGTCCGCCAGGCCCAGTTGTTCCCAGAGCTGCTTAGGCAGACCGGCCACCGCGGCGCCGCGCGAATCGGCCGTCAGTTGCAGCGAGGTCGAGTGGCGCACCAGCGCGTCGGCCGCATAGATGGGCACCGGCGCCAGGCGCTCGATGCCAGCGGGCGCAGCGGCCGTCTGCACGGTGGCCGACGAGGCATTGCTCAGGCGCGCGCCCAGATCGGCGCCGACGCCCAGCACCTCGTTGCGCACCTGCTCCGAACTTTCATAGCCGAAGCCCTCGAGCGCCAGCAGATTGCCCAGTACGCGCAGGATCTTCCAGCCCGGACGGGTCTCGGCCAGCGGCGGCACGACGCCGACAAAGCTCTGCGCCCTGCCCTCGGCGTTGACGAAGGTGCCCGAGGTCTCGGTGAACGGTGCGGTCGGCAACAGCACGTCCGCATACTCCAGACCGCTCTTGAAGGGGCTCATCACGACGACCATCTCGGCCGCAGCCAGGGCCTTGGCGGCGGCAGCGGCGTTGGCGCTGTCGAGCACCGGATCGGTGTTCAGCAGCAGCACCGCCTTCAGTGCCTCGCCGCCCAGCATCTGGCCGGCATTCAGGCCGCCTTGCTGCGGCAGCGCGCGGGCCAGCTGGGCGCCGACCGTGTTGGCGGCTTCGCTCAGATAGCCGACGCTGGCGCCGGTCTGGGCGCCGATCCAGTTGGCCAGCACCAGCAGGCTGGCAGCCTGCGGATGCTGGGCGGCCGCATTGCCCAGCAACACGGCCTTGCGGGCGCCGGACAGCAGCGCGGCCGCGATGGCCTTGGCCGCTTCGGTCGCTTCGCCGGTGGCCGGAGCGGCAGCACCGGTGCTGGCGGAGATCGCAGCGGCGACGTCGGCCAGCGACTGCAGCCAGGCGCTCGGTGCCACCGTGATGCGGGCCGCGACCGGCATCAGCCAGTCGTCTTCGCTGGCGTTCAGGCTCAGCACCTGGGCGCCACGGCGGGTCGCCTGGCGCAGGCGCTGGGCAAACAGCGGATGGTCCTTGCGCAGCGAGGAACCGATCACCAGCGCACGATCCAGCTCGGACAGCGCGGCAATTGGGCTGCCCAGCCAGCGCGCCTGGCCCGACTCGGCCACATTGGCGAAGTCGGCATGGCGCAGGCGGTGATCGACGTTGTCGCTGCCCAGGCCGCGCACCAGCGCGGCCAGCAGGTGCAGCTCTTCGATCGTGCTGTGGGCCGAGCCCAGCGCACCGATGGCGGCGGCGCCATGTTCGGCGCGCACCAGCTTCAGGCCGTTGGCCACGTACTCGAGCGCCGTGCTCCAGTCGACCGTCTTCCAGGCGCCGCCCTGCTTGATCATCGGCGCGCTCAGGCGCTGGTCGCTGTTCAGCGATTCATAGGAGAAGCGGTCGCGGTCGGCGATCCAGCATTCATTGACGGCCTCGTTTTCCAGCGGCACGACGCGCATCACCTGCTTGCCCTTGACCTGGACGATCAGATTGGCACCGGTGCTGTCGTGCGGGGACACGCTCTTGCGGCGCGACAGCTCCCAGGTGCGGGCGCTGTAGCGGAAGGGCTTGCTGGTCAGCGCGCCGACCGGGCAGATATCGATCATATTGCCCGACAGCTCGGAGTCCACCGAGCGGCCGACAAAGGTCTGGATCTCGGCATGCTCGCCGCGATGCGCCATGCCCAGCTCCATCACGCCGGCGATTTCCTGGCCGAAGCGCACGCAGCGGGTGCAATGGATGCAACGGCTCATCTCTTCCATCGAGATCAGCGGGCCGACATTCTTGTGGAAGACCACGCGCTTTTCTTCCGAGTAGCGCGATTTGCTGCCGCCATAGCCGACGGCCAGATCCTGCAGCTGGCACTCGCCGCCCTGATCGCAGATCGGGCAGTCCAGCGGGTGGTTGATCAGCAGGAACTCCATCACGCCCTGCTGGGCCTTGACCGCCTTCTCGCTCTTGGTGCGGACGATCATGCCCTGGGTCACCGGCGTCGCGCAGGCGGGCATGGGCTTGGGCGCCTTCTCGACGTCGACCAGGCACATGCGGCAGTTGGCGGCGATCGAGAGCTTCTTGTGATAGCAGAAATGCGGGATGTAGGTGCCGGCCTTCTCGGCGGCATGCATCACCATGCTGCCCTCCAAGACCTCCACCTTCTGGCCGTCGAGTTCGATTTCAATCATGTCGTGTCCTGTCCTGCCTCAGACCGAGGCCGGCACCAGAGCCGTTTTGTGTTCGATCAGATGAACGAACTCGTTTTTGAAATTCTTGATCATCGCGCGCACCGGCATCGCGGCGGCATCGCCCAGCGCGCAGATGGTGCGGCCCTGGATGTTGTCGGCCACCGAGTTCAGCAAGTCGATGTCTTCCGCCTTGCCCTGGCCGTTGGCGATGCGCTCGACCACGCGGTGCATCCAGCCCGTGCCTTCGCGGCAGGGCGTGCACTGGCCGCAGCTCTCATGCGCATAGAAATAGGACAGGCGCAGCAGGCTCTTGACCATGCAGCGCGAATCGTCCATCACGATGACCGCGCCCGAGCCCAGCATCGAGCCGGCCTTGGCGATGGAGTCATAGTCCATCGTGCAGTTCATCATCACCTCGGCGGTCAGCACCGGCGACGAGGAGCCGCCAGGAATCACCGCCTTCAGCTGGCGGCCCTTGCGCACGCCACCGGCCAGTTCCAGCAACTTGGCGAACGGCGTACCGAGCGGAATCTCGTAGTTGCCGGGGCGCTCGACATCGCCCGAAACCGAGAAGATCTTGGTGCCGCCGTTGTTCGGCTTGCCGATCTCCAGATAGGGCTGGCCGCCGTTGCGGATGATCCAGGGCACCGCGGCGAAGGTCTCGGTGTTGTTGATCGTCGTGGGCTTGCCGTACAGGCCGAAGCTGGCCGGGAACGGCGGCTTGAAGCGCGGCTGGCCCTTCTTGCCTTCGAGCGACTCCAGCAGCGCCGTTTCCTCGCCGCAGATGTAGGCACCGAAGCCATGGAAGGCGTGCAGCTGGAAGCTGAAATCCGACCCCAGGATGTGCTCACCGAGGAAGCCGGCGGCGCGGGCTTCTTCCAGGGCCGCTTCGAAGCGCTCGTAGACCTCGAAGATCTCGCCGTGGATGTAGTTGTAGCCCACCTTGATGCCCATCGCGAAGGCGGCAATGGCCATGCCCTCGATGACGATGTGCGGGTTGTACATCAGGATGTCGCGGTCCTTGCAGGTGCCCGGTTCGCCCTCGTCCGAGTTGCAAACCAGATACTTGGCACCGGGGAACTGGCGCGGCATGAAGCTCCACTTCAGGCCGGTCGGGAAGCCCGCGCCGCCGCGGCCGCGCAGGCCCGAGGCCTTGACCTCGGCGATCACCTGATCGGACGTCATCGGCGCGCCGTCGGCCGTGCCCTCGCCCTTCAGGATCTTGCGCAGCGCCTGGTAGCCGCCGCGCGCGACATAGTCCTTCAGACCCCAGTTGCTGCCGTCCAGATCGGCATAGATCTGGGCGCCGATATGGCGGTCGTGGAAACAGGTCTCGTTGCCCTTGGCTTGAAACTTGGAGAGATCCAGCATGCTTTCCCTCAGTTCTTCGCAGCGTTGGCCTTCAGCACGTCGACGAGTTCGTCGAGGCGCTGGTGGCTCATGAAGCTGCACATCTGGCGGTCATTGACCAGCATCACCGGTGCGTCGGCACAGGCGCCCAGGCATTCGCTCTTCTGCACGGTGAACAGGCCATCGGCCGTTGTGCCGCCCTCATCCACGCCGAGCTTCTTGCACAGATGCTCGAGCGCCTGCTGGCCGTCGCGCAGCTGGCAGGGCAGATTGGTGCAGACGTTCAGCTTGAACTGGCCCAGCGGACGCTGGTTGTACATGTTGTAGAAGGTCGTGACCTCGTACACGGCGATGGCCGGCATGCCCAGGTAAGCGGCAATGGCGTCCTCGCTGGCGCGCGACACATGGCCCTGCTCCTGCTGGACGATGGCCAGGCAGGCCATCACGGCCGACTGCTTCTGATCGCTCGGGTACTTCGCCACCTCGCGCGCGAAACGCGCGGCCGTGGCCTCGCTCAGGATGTATTCAGTGCTCATCGCTTCACTCACCGATCAATCTCGCCGAACACGATGTCCATCGTGCCGATGATGGCCACGGCATCGGCCAGCATATGGCCGCGCGCCATCTCGTCCAGCGCCGCCAGATGCGAGAAGCCCGGTGCACGGATCTTCAGGCGGTAAGGCTTGTTGGCGCCATCGCTGACGATGTAGATGCCGAACTCGCCCTTCGGGTGCTCGACCGCCGCATAGGCCTCGCCCTCGGGCACCTTGAAGCCCTCCGTAAAGAGCTTGAAGTGGTGGATCAGCTCCTCCATATTCGACTTCATGCCGACACGGGCCGGCGGCGCCACCTTGTGGTTGTCGGTGATGACCGGGCCGGGGTTCTTGCGCAGCCAGTCCACGCATTGCTGGATGATGCGGTTGGACTGGCGCATCTCCTCGACACGCACCACATAGCGGTCGTAGGTGTCGCCGTTGGTGCCGACCGGCACATCGAAATCGATGTGGGCATAGGCATCGTAGGGCTGGGTCTTGCGCAGGTCCCAGGGGATGCCGCAGCCGCGCAGCATCGGGCCGGTCAGGCCCAGGTTCAGCGCGCGCTCGGGCGTCAGTACACCGATGCCGACGGTGCGCTGCTTCCAGATGCGGTTGTCGGTCAGCAGGGTTTCGTAGTCGTCGACGTTCTTCGGGAAACGCTTACAGAAGTCCTCGATGAAGTCCAGCAAGGAGCCCGAGCGATTCTCATTGAGCATCGCAATCGTCTTGGCGTTCTTGATCTTGCTGACCTGGTACTGCGGCATCACGTCCGGCAGATCGCGGTAAACGCCGCCCGGACGGAAGTAGGCCGCATGCATGCGCGCGCCCGACACCGCCTCGTACATATCGAACAGGTCTTCGCGCTCGCGGAAGGCGTAGATCAGCACATTCATCGCGCCGCAGTCCAGCCCGTGGGCGCCCAGCCACATCAGGTGGTTCAGCAGCCGGGTGATCTCGGCAAACATCACGCGGATGTACTGCGCACGGATCGGCACCTCGATGCCCAGCATCTTCTCGATCGCCAGGCAGTAGGCCTGCTCATTGGCCATCATCGACACATAGTCGAGACGGTCCATATAGGGCAGCGACTGGATGTAGGTCTTGCTCTCGGCCAGCTTCTCGGTGGCGCGGTGCAGCAGGCCGATATGCGGATCGGCGCGCTGGATCACTTCGCCGTCGAGCTCCAGCACCAGGCGCAGCACGCCGTGGGCAGCCGGATGCTGAGGACCGAAATTGAGGGTGTAGTTCTTGATCTCGGCCATGGTTCAGAGTCCGCCGTAGTTTTCTTCGCGGATGATGCGCGGCGTGATCTCACGCGGCTCTATCGTCACCGGCTGGTAGATCACGCGCTTTTGCTCGGCGTCGTAGCGCATCTCGACATGGCCCGAGGTCGGGAAGTCCTTGCGCATCGGGTGGCCGATGAAACCGTAATCGGTCAGGATGCGGCGCAGGTCTTCATGACCCTCGAAGATGATGCCGTAGAGATCGAACGCTTCGCGCTCAAACCAGTTGGCCGCGTTCCAGATGGGCGTCAGCGCCGCCACGAGGGGCAGGTCGTCATCCGGGCAGAACACCTTCAGCCGCACACGCCAGTTCTTGCTGACCGACAGCAGATGGGTCGCGACGGCAAAGCGCGGGCCTTCGTAGCCACCGTTGCCATAGTCGCTGTAGTCCAGGCCGCAAAGATCGATCAGTTGCTCGAACTTCAGCTCTGCGTGATCGCGCAAGGTGGTCGCCACCGCCAGATAGTCGGCCGCCGCCACCTGGATGGTGATCTCGCCGAACTCGCGCTTGAGGCTCTGGATCTGGCCGCCCAGCGCTGCTTCCAGCGCGGCTTGCAGGGTGTCAAGTTTGCTCATGAATGCCTAACCTTCAGCGCGCGATGGTGTTTTCGCGGCGGATCTTGGCCTGCAACTGCAAGATGCCGTACAGCAGCGCCTCGGCCGTCGGCGGACAGCCCGGCACATAGACATCGACCGGCACGATGCGGTCGCAGCCGCGCACCACCGAGTAGCTGTAGTGGTAGTAGCCGCCGCCATTGGCGCAGGAGCCCATCGACAGCACCCAGCGCGGCTCGGCCATCTGGTCATAGACCTTGCGCAGCGCCGGCGCCATCTTGTTGCACAGGGTGCCGGCCACGATCATCAGATCGGACTGCCGCGGGCTGGGCCGGAACAGCATGCCGAAGCGGTCGATGTCATAACGGGCCGCGCCCGCATGCATCATCTCGACCGCACAGCAGGCCAGACCAAAGGTCATCGGCCACAACGACCCGGTCTTGGACCAGTTGATCAACTTGTCGACCGAGGTGGTGACAAAGCCCTCTTTCAAAACGCCTTCGATGCCCATGGGGTGTGCCTTCGGGTCAAGCCTTGTTTATTCCCAGTCCAGGGCGCCTTTTTTCCACTCGTAGGCAAAACCCACGACCAGAATGCCGAGGAAAATCATCATGGCCCAGAAACCCGCCGCACCAATCTCGCGCAAGGACACAGCCCAGGGAAACAGGAAGGCGATTTCCAGGTCAAACAAAATGAACAGAATGGCCACGAGGTAATAGCGCACATCGAATTTCATGCGCGCGTCTTCAAAAGCCTCGAAGCCGCATTCGTAAGGGGAGTTCTTGGCCTGATCCGGCCGGTTCGGTCCGAGCAGAAAGCCCAGCACCTGGGGCGCCACGCCGACGCCTGCGCCGACCAGGATGAAGAGGATGACGGGTAGGTACTGATCCAAGTTCATGGTTGACGCTCTAGTGATCCACCGCAGCACCTCCAGGCACCGCAGCCGAATTTCGAAAAAAAGCAACGGGCGCGCCGCTAGCGAAATCATTCGCTTACGGACCGCGCCCGCCTTGTCCCCTACAGCAAGCCTCCTCGGAGATACCCACTGCGACAGGGCGCTTCGATCAGCAGATTCAGGGCTCCAGCCCGAAGAATGCTAACCGATTGATCTGGTGCCGTCGGCGAGACTCGAACTCGCACAGCTTTCGCCACTACCCCCTCAAGATAGCGTGTCTACCAATTTCACCACGACGGCTGTCAATTACTTTCGCTACTGTCCGGTGGCTTGAGGTTTGCTCCCAGACAGCCTCGAATTCTATACCGAAAATCCCTAGCTTCTGAAGAGCTGATGAAGGATTTTGCCAAGCTCATGCAGGTCTTGTGCGCCCTGCATGACGAGGCTCAAGGCGCTCAGTTCGAGGCAGCGGAGGCGGCCGGCAGCGCCGCAGGCACGGCGCCCGGAATCGCCGCAGCACCCGAAGCCGCCGCGCTCGCCGGCGCCGCGCGGTCCAGCACGCTCTCACCACCGGCGGCCGCGCCGACGCGCTGGTTGCCCATATAGGCCAGCGCCAGCGTGCAGGCAAAAAACACCGTGGCGCAGATCGCCGTGCTGCGCGACAAGAAGTTGGCGCTGCCGGTGGCCCCGAACAGGCTGCCCGAGGCACCACTGCCGAAAGAGGCGCCCATGTCGGCGCCCTTGCCATGCTGCACCAGCACCAGGCCGATCATCGTCAACGCACTCAGCAGCTGAACGATCAGCACCAGATTCATGAAAACTTGCATCTCAATTCACTCCAAAGATTCTTCTTGATGCCGCGCACCGGCGCGGCATGTCTGTTTATTCGTCAATGCGCCGCGCGGCAGATGGCGGCAAAGTCCGCCGCCTTCAAGGCCGCGCCGCCGATCAGGCCGCCGTCGATATCGGGCTGGGCAAACAGCTGCGCGGCATTGTCGGCCTTGACGCTGCCACCATAGAGAATGCGCATCGAATCGGACTTCTGCGTGGCTGCATGCAGCTGCGTGCGCAGCACCGCATGCACCGCCTGCGCCTGTTCGGGCGAGGCGGTCAGCCCGGTACCGATGGCCCAGACCGGCTCATAGGCCAGCACGATCTCGCCGATGCAATGCGTCAGCGTGTGGATCACCGCCGCCAGCTGGCGCTTGACGACCAGCTCGGTCTGCCCCGCCTCGCGTTCGGCCAGCGTTTCGCCAACGCAGACGATGGGCGTCACGCCATGCGCCAACGCCGCCTTGGCCTTGTCGGCCACCAGTTGATCGCTCTCCTGGTGGTAGGCACGGCGCTCGGAATGACCGACGATCACATAGCGGCAGCCGATATCGGCCAGCATCGCCGACGAGACTTCGCCGGTGTAAGCGCCCTGCTCGTGTGCCGAACAATCCTGGGCACCGAAAGCGATGGCCGCGCCGGTCAGCGCCAGCGCGGTTTCGCTGATGTAGGGAAACGGCACGCAGACCGCCACATCGGCACTCCACGGCCCCGCTTCTTTCAGACCGGCCAGCAAAAGCGCATTGGCAGCGCGGCTGCCATGCATCTTCCAGTTGCCCACGACCAGTTTCTTGCGCATCGAATTACTCCAGACTTACCAGCTCAGCACGATCTTGCCGACATGCTCGCCCGACTCCATCAAGCCGTGGGCGGCCGCGGCCTGATCGGCAGCAAAAGTGCGATAGATGACGGGAACAACTGCTCGCGACACCAGCAGCGGCCAGACGCGCTCACGCAGCGCGCTGGCGATGCCGGCCTTGAACGCCAGCGAGCGCTGCCGCAGGGTCGAGCCGCTGATCGTCAGCCGACGACGCAGCACGGCACCAGCATCGAACTTGGCGTCCACACCGCCCTGCACCGCGATGATGACCATGCGGCCATCGTCGGCCAGGCACTGCACGCCACGCTCTACATAGGCCCCAGCCACCATATCCAGGATCACATCGACACCACGCCCTTCGGTCGCCGCCTTGACCTCGGCGACGAAGTCCTGGGTCTTGTAGTTGATCGCGACATCGGCCCCCAGCTTCAGGCAGGCTTCGGCCTTGTCGGTAGTGCCGACCGTGACCAGCACCCGCGAGCCCAGCGCCTTGGCGATCTGGATCGCCGTGACGCCGATGCCGCTGCTGCCGCCATGCACCAGCAGGCTTTCGCCCGGCTGCAGGCGCGCCCGCTCGAACACATTCGACCAGACGGTGAAGAAGGTCTCCGGCAGGCTGGCGGCCTCGGCCATGCTCCAGCCCGCCGGCACCGGCAGACATTGCGCGATCGGCGCCACGCACAGCTGCGCATAGCCACCGCCAGCCACCAAGGCGCAGACGGCATCGCCCAGCTTGAGGCCGGCGGCAGCCAGCTCGGCCGCATCGCCAGCCACAATCCGGCCGGCCACCTCCAGGCCCGGCAGATCGCTGGCACCCGCCGGCGGCGGATACGCCCCCTTGCGCTGCAGCACATCGGGGCGGTTGATGCCATAGGCCTCGACCGCGATCAAGAGCTCCCCAAGCCCGGCAACGGGATCGGGCCGCTCGATGAGCTGCAACACTTCGGGGCCGCCGGGGCGGCTGATGGCAATGGCCTTCATGCGTCCTTGCTTACTCTTGCGGCGCAGCGTCTTCCTGAGGAGCCGCCACCGGCGCCGCATCGCGGTCCAGCAGCGCCTTCATCGACAGCTTGATGCGACCCTTCTCATCGGTCTCCAGCACCTTGACCTTGACGATCTGGCCTTCCTTCAGGAAGTCGGTGACTTTCTCGACACGCTGATGGGCGATCTGGCTGATGTGCAGCAGGCCGTCCTTGCCGGGCAGCAGGTTCACCAGGGCACCGAAGTCCAGGATCTTGGTGATCGGGCCTTCGTAGATCTTGCCGATCTCGACTTCGGCGGTGATCTCCTGGATGCGACGCTTGGCGTGCTCGGCCTTGTCGGCATCGGTCGATGCGATCGTGATCGTGCCGTCTTCACCGATATCGATGGTCGTGCCGGTTTCCTCGGTCAGCGCGCGGATGGTGGCGCCGCCCTTGCCGATCACGTCACGGATCTTTTCCGGATTGATCTTGATGGTGTACAGACGCGGCGCGAACTGCGACACCTCGGTATTGGCCACGCCCATCGCCTCGACCATCTTGCCCAGGATGTGCAGACGCGCTTCCTTGGCCTGAGCCAGTGCGACCTGCATGATTTCCTTGGTGATGCCCTGGATCTTGATGTCCATCTGCAGCGCGGTGATGCCACCGGTGGTGCCGGCCACCTTGAAGTCCATATCGCCCAGATGATCTTCATCACCCAGGATGTCGGTCAGCACGGCGAAGCGGTTGCCATCCTTGATCAGGCCCATCGCGATGCCGGCCACATGGGCCTTCATCGGCACGCCAGCATCCATCAGCGCCAGGCAACCACCGCAGACCGATGCCATCGACGAGGAGCCGTTGGACTCGGTGATCTCCGACACCAGACGCATCGTGTAGGGGAAGTCTTCCTTGCTCGGCAGCGCGGCAATCAGCGCGCGCTTGGCCAGGCGGCCGTGGCCGATTTCGCGGCGCTTGGGGGTGCCGAAACGGCCCGCCTCGCCGGTGGCGAAGGGAGGCATGTTGTAGTGCAGCATGAAGCGGTCCTCGAACTCGCCAGCCAGCGCGTCGATGCGCTGCGCGTCGCGGTCCGTGCCCAGCGTGGCGACCACCAGAGCCTGGGTCTCGCCGCGGGTGAACAGCGAGGAGCCGTGGGTACGCGGCAGCAGGCTGTTGCGGATTTCGATGGCGCGCACGGTGCGGGTGTCACGGCCGTCAATGCGCGGCTCGCCGGCCAGGATCTGGCCACGCACGATCTTGGCTTCGATCTCGAACAGCAGGGCTTCGATCGCGACGCTGTCGAAGGCCACGCCTTCGGCCTTCAGGGCGGTCATCACATCGGCGTAGGCCGCGCGGCAGGCCTGGGTGCGGGCCTGCTTGTTGCGGATCTGGTAGGCGGCTTCGAGCTTGGCCTTGGCCAGGCCGTCGATCTTGGCGATCAGGGCCTCGTCCTTGGCCGGCGGCTGCCAGTCCCAGGCCGGCTTGCCGGCGTCACGCACCAGCTCATTGATCGCGGCGATCGCGACATTGCCCTGCTCGTGGCCGAACACCACGGCGCCCAGCATCACTTCTTCGCTCAGGCCGGCGGCTTCGGACTCGACCATCAGCACGGCGGACTGCGTGCCGGCGACCACCAAGTCCAGCTGGCTGTCCTTCAGCGCGGTCTGACCCGGGTTCAGCACGTACTCGCCATTGACATAGCCGACACGGGCCGCACCGATGGGGCCGTTGAACGGGATGCCGCTGACGGCCAGCGCGGCGCTGGTGGCGATCATCGCGGCGATGTCGGCCTGCACCTCGGGGTTCAGGCTGACGACGTGGACGATGACCTGGACTTCGTTGTAGAAGCCTTCGGGGAACAGCGGGCGGATCGGACGGTCGATCAGGCGGCAGGTCAGCGTCTCCAGCTCGCTGGGGCGACCTTCGCGCTTGAAGAAGCTGCCGGGGATCTTGCCGGCGGCATAGGACTTCTCGGTGTAGTCGACGGTCAGCGGGAAGAAGTCCTGGCCGGCCTTGGCCTCGGTCTTGGCCACCACGGTGGCCAGCACCACGGTGTCATCGATATTCACCAGCACGGCGCCGGTGGCCTGGCGAGCGATCTCGCCGGTTTCCATCGTGACGGTGTGGGCACCCCACTGGAAGGTCTTCGTGACTTTATTGAACATGCTCATGCTCATCTCCTCTTGATGTCATGCCGCTTGCGGTGCGGCTCAGAACCGGGAGTGAGACTGGGTTTGGCGGGATGCCATTCCAGAGAATCTGCTTCACATCGAACGATGCAGAGGCCTTGGAATGACACAGCAGCGCCACGTCAGCTCAACTCCAACTGAAAGCGTAAAAGACAAAGAGCCTGTGCTGGACGTTGACCCAGACAGGCTCCTTGATCTCACACGCGAATTACTTGCGCAGGCCCAGCTTCTGGATCAGCGCGACGTAACGGGCGGCGTCCTTGCGCTTCAGATAGGCCAGCAGGCTCTTGCGCGTGTTGACCATCTTCAGCAGACCACGACGACCATGATGGTCCTTCATGTTTGCCTTGAAGTGAGGAGTCAACGAGTTGATGCGCGCGGTCAGCAGGGCCACCTGGACTTCCGGCGAGCCGGTGTCGTTGGCGCTGCGGGCGTTCGATTGAACGATTTCTGCTTTATTGATGGTCATATGCGTTTCCAGCATTCGGATTCCGCTGGAACGACGCCAGGGCCAATGCCCTGCCACGCACACAGACGGTTTCCATGGTTTTACTTGCGGTCACGGGTGAAACCGACCCGAGCCGTGCCTTGATTTCACTCATCCGGGCTCCCGTACGGGCTAGCTCGGCGAGCAAAACCTGCGGATTATAGACCAAGTCGGCGGCGCGCTTCAGCGAGCCGGCCTGGACATCTGGCATCGATGCGGCTGCTCCGCCCGGGCCTCGTCCACAAAGCGCACGGTACGGAAGCCATAGCCCGAGCCCTCGTTGTCGTGGCGCGCGCCGGGCGAGCCGGCGCGCTTCATCACGCTGACGTAGAGCGGCTGGATGAACTGGTGGTCGGCCGCGCGCATCTGGCCCTGCCCGACACCGCCCAGCGTCTTGCCGTCGTACTTCAGGCCCTCCATCGCCCGGGCCACGGTCGCCACGTCCAGCGACTTCGCCCGCTCGATGCCAGCCACCAGCACCTCGACCATGGCCTGCATGCGGGCGTGAACATAATCATCCTCGGGCTTGGGGAAGCGCGCGCGGAATGCGGCGTAGAAGCGATCCGAGCTGGGCGTGCCGACATTCGGATGCCATTCGGCCACGGCCACCACCCTGTCGATGCCCGCATCACCCAAGGCGGCCGGCACACCGAGCGCATTGCCATAGAAGGTGTAGAAGCGCGCGTTCAGCCCCACATCCTTGGCCGCCTTGATCAGCAGGGTCAGATCATTGCCCCAGTTGCCGGTCAGCACCGCCTGTGCGCCGCTGGCCTTGATCTTGGTGACATAGGGCATGAAGTCCTTGACCCGGCCGACCGGGTGCAATTCGTCGCCGACGATCTCGATATCGGGCCGCTTGGCCGCCAGCATCTCGCGACCCTGCCTCAGCACATGCTGGCCGAAGCTGTAGTCCTGGCCGATCAGGTAGAGCTTCTTGATCGAGGCGTCCTCGCGCAACTCGTCGGTCAGCGCGGCCAGGCGCATATCGGCATGGGCGTCGAAGCGGAAATGCCAGAAGCTGCATTTCTCGTTGGTCAGCGCCGGATCGACCGCCGAGTAGTTCAGGAACAGCGCGCGCCGCTGCGGTTCGCGCTCGTTGTGCTTGTTCAAGGCATCGATCAAGGCGGCGGCCGTGGCCGAGCTATTGCCCTGCAGCACGAACGAGGCCTTCTGATCGACGGCCGAGCGCAGCATGGACAGCGCTTCCTCGGTCGCCCCCTTGCTGTCCAGCCGCAGCAACTGCAAGGGCCGCGCACCGCCCGGCAGCTTGACACCGCCTCTTGCGTTGACACGCTCGGTGGCCCAGACCAGGTTGCGATAGACCGCCTCGCCGGCATTGCCGAAGGGACCGGACAGGCCCTCGATCAAGGCCAGCTTGATCGGTTCGGCGGCACCAGCCATCAGCGGCGCGGCCAGCAAAAGGGCGGCCAGATGGTGACGAGAAGGGAAGTTCCAAGCCATGAGGAAGTGAATTTTTGAGGGCTATTGAATTGAGAAAAGCCGCGCCAAGCTTGGTTGGCATGGGGGCTGCGCCCTGAAAGATCCAGCAGCGATTTTTCCGCCATCTCATTGTAGGAGCTGCCATGTTTGTGATTCCCGTGTCCCGTCATTCCGCCGATCTGTCGCGCCACATCGAGCGCCTGTTCAACACTGATCGGGACGCCGTCGCCTTGCGCAGCCCGGCGCTGGACGTCAGCGAGACCGATGCCGCCTACACCTTGCAGCCCGATCTGCCGGGCGTGGCCAAAGAGGCCGTCAAGATCAAGATCGAAGGCCGCCGCGTCAGCATCGATGCCGAGCAGACCCGCGCCGCCGAGAAGGCCGAAGGCGAGCGGGTGCTGTACCGCGAGCGCTCGGTGACGCGCTTCTCGCGCACGCTGGCCCTGCCTCAGGAGCTCAACAAGAGCGACTCCACCGCCAAGCTGGACAACGGCGTGCTGACCCTGACCCTGGTCAAGCGCCAGCCGGACAATGCCGGCGAACTCAGCGTCAGCTGAGCCGAGTCAGGGCGAGCCGAGCGCCCAGCGCGGGCGCACCTCGAAACCACCGCCCTGCGGCTGCAGCGTCGCCATGCCGCGCTGCAGCCGCATCGCGGCGGCCATCGCAATCATCGCGCCGTTGTCGGTGCACAGACTCAGCTCCGGGTAGTGCACGCGCACGCCGCGCTTGGCGCAGGCGGTGTTCAGCTGCTGACGCAGCAGGCTGTTGGCACCGACGCCGCCGGCCACCACCAGGCGCTTGAGCCCGGTGTTCTTCAGCGCCAGCAGCGACTTCTTCACCAGCACCTCGACGATGGCGGCCTGGGTCGAGGCCGCCAGATCGGCGCGCTGCTGATCACTCGGGCCTTCGCCGAGCTTCTTCACCTGCGTCAGTACCGCCGTCTTCAAGCCGGCAAAGCTGAAGTCGGGCTTGCCGCTGTGCAGCAGCGGGCGCGGCAGCGCAAACGCTGCGGGGTCGCCCTGCTCGGCCAGCCGGGCCAGATGCGGGCCGCCGGGATAGGGCAGGCCCAGCAGCTTGGCGCTCTTGTCGAAGGCCTCACCGGCCGCATCATCGATGGTCTCGCCCAGGATCTCGTACTGGCCGACATCATCGACCCGCATCAGCTGGGTATGGCCGCCCGAGACCAGCAAAGCAACGAAGGGAAACTCGGGCGCATCGACCGACAGAAAGGGCGACAGCAGATGGCCTTCCAGATGGTGTACGCCCAGGGTCGGCTTGCCCAGCGCCGCCGCCAGCGACACCGCGACACCGGCGCCCACCAGCAGGGCCCCGGCAAGACCCGGCCCCTGGGTATAGGCGATCACACCGATATCGGCCAGCTCGACGCCGGCCGCAGCCAGCACCTCGCGCGTCAGCGGCAGCACACGGCGGATATGGTCGCGCGAGGCCAATTCGGGCACGACGCCGCCATAGGCCTGGTGCATGCTGATCTGGCTGTGCAGGGCCTGGGCCAGCAAGGTAGGCACGCCCTGGGCACCCGGCTCGGGCACATCGACCAAGGCCACGCCGGTCTCATCGCAGGACGACTCGAAGCCCAGGACCTTCATGTTCAGTGATTCTCTTTGGCGTGATTGATCGAGTACTTCGGGATCTCGATGGTCACGTCAGCTTGCCCCAGGATGGCCTGGCAGCTCAGCCGCGAATCGGGCTCCAGGCCCCAGGCACGGTCCAGCATGTCTTCCTCGCCCTCCTCCATCTCGGACAGCGTGCGGCCACCTTCGCGCACGATCACATGGCAGGTGGTGCAGGCGCAGACCTGGTCGCAGGCATGCTCGATCTCGATATGATTGTCCAGCAGCGCCTCGCAGATCGAGGTACCGGCCGGCGCCGTCACGGTCTTGCCCTGCGGGCAGTACTCGGCATGGGGAAGGATTTTGATGATGGGCATGGAGCTTCCCCTGTTTACATCTGTTCGATATTGCGGCCGGTCAGCGCCTGCTGAATGCCACGATTCATGCGCTCGGCAGCGAAGGCCTCGGTGCCCTTGGCCAGCGTCTCGACGGCCGCATTGATCGCGTCCGCGTCCTCGCCCTCGGCGGCCAGGGCCAGCTGCTTCAGCAACTCGGCCACGGCGGCGCGCTGCGCCTCGTCCAGCAGGTCGCCGTCGGCCGCCAGCGCCGACTGCGTGGCCAGCGTCATGCGCTCGGCCTCGACACGGGCCTCACGCAGCTTGCGCGCCTGCATATCCGATTCAGCGCTGGCAAAACCGTCCTTCAGCATGCCGGCGATCCGATCGTCCGACAGGCCGTAGCTCGGCTTGACCTGAACCGCCGCCTCGACACCCGAGCCCAGCTCCTTGGCCGAGACGCTCAGCAAGCCGTCGGCATCGACCTGGAAGGTGACGCGGATGCGCGCGGCGCCGGCCACCATAGCCGGGATGCCGCGCAGCTCGAAGCGCGCCAGCGAACGGCACTCGCTGACCAGCTCGCGCTCACCCTGCAAGACATGGACCGCCATCGCGGTCTGCCCGTCCTTGAAGGTCGTGAAGTCCTGCGCCTTGGCGACCGGAATCGTTGCATTGCGCTCGATGATGCGCTCGACCAGGCCGCCCATGGTCTCCAGACCCAGCGACAGCGGAATCACATCCAGCAGCAGGATCTCGCCATCGGCCGCATTGCCGGCCAGCTGATTGGCCTGGATGGCCGCCCCCAGCGCAACGACCTCGTCGGGATTCAGGTTCGTCAAGACCTCGCGGCCGAACAGCTGACCGACTGCGGCGCGCACGCCGGGCATGCGGGTCGAACCGCCGACCATCACCGTGCCCTGTACCTCCTCGGCCTTCAGCCTGGCGTCGCGCAGCACCCGCTTGACGGCGGCCAGCGTCTTGTCGACCAAGGGCTTGGTCAGCGCATCGAACTGCTCGCGGCTGAGCGCGACATCGAGCGCACCCGCATCCAGCGCGCACTGCAGCCGGGTCTGCGGCGCATCGGACAACGCCTCCTTGGCCAGGCGCGCGGCCATCAGCACCGCACGCTTGTCATGCGCGCTGACGGTCTCCAGCCCGGCCTCGGCCAGCGCCCAGTCGGCCAGCAGGCGATCGAAGTCGTCGCCGCCCAGGGCCGCATCGCCGCCGGTCGCCACCACCTCGAAGACACCGCGCGTCAGGCGCAGCAGCGAGATGTCGAAGGTACCGCCGCCGAGGTCATAGACCGCGTACAAGCCCTCGCTGGCATTGTCCAGGCCATAGGCAATGGCCGCAGCGGTGGGCTCGTTGATCAGGCGCAGCACATTCAGGCCGGCCAGCTGCGCGGCATCCTTGGTAGCCTGGCGCTGGGCATCGTCGAAATAGGCCGGCACCGTGATCACGGCACCGAAGATGTCGTCGGCAAAGCTGTCCTCGGCGCGGAAGCGCAAGGTCGCCAGGATCTCGGCCGAGACCTCGACCGGCGACTTCAGGCCGTCGCGCGTCGCGATCGACAGCATGCCCGGCGTGTCCTCGAAGCGGTAAGGCAGCTTGTCGCGGTTGGCGACATCAGCCAGCGAGCGGCCCATGAAACGCTTGACCGAGACGATGGTGTTCTCCGGATCGTCGGCCTGGGCTTCGAAGGCGGCCGCGCCGATCTGGCGCCGCCCGTCCTCCAGATAGCGCACCGCCGAGGGCAGGATGACGCGCCCCTGCTCGTCGGGCAGGCATTCGGCCACACCATGGCGCACCGAGGCCACCAGCGAATGGGTCGTGCCCAGATCGATGCCCACCGCGATGCGGCGCTCATGCGGGTTGGGCGATTGCCCGGGTTCGGAAATCTGCAACAAAGCCATGTTTACTGTCCTAGGGCGTCCAGCCTCTTGTCGATATCGGCGCGGAATCGGGCGATGAACATCAGGGCCCGGACCTGTTCGGCCGCCGCCGGCGCGTCGTCCGCCTCATCGAGCAGGCGCTGCACATCGGCCAGCAAGCCGCGCTCGCGCTGCGCGACCTCGGCATCCAGGGCCTCGACCGCAGCCAGGCCGTCCGCCTCGTCCAAGGCCTCGCGCCAACTCATCTGCTCCATCAAGAAGGCCGTCGGCATACGGGTGTTCTCGTTGACCAGCAGCGGCACGTCGCGCAACTCGCACAGATAGGCGGCGCGCTGGAGCGGGTCGCGCAGGCGCTGGTAGGCCTCATTGACGCGCACGGCCCACTGCATCGCTAGCCGCTGCGACGATGCGCCCTCGGCGGCGAACTTGTCGGGGTGAACCTGGGCCTGCAAGGCCTTCCAGCGCGCATCGATCTCGACACGCTCTTGGGCCTGGCGCTCGGGCAGGCCAAACAGCTTGAAGTCGTTGTCGTCGAGTCGCATGCGATGAAGCTTGTTTACAAAACAGCCAAGAAAAAAGCGCGGCTGATGGCCGCGCCCTGCGATGGAGCCGCGATTTTAGACGCGGAAGGATTCACCGCAGCCGCAGCGGTCTTTCTCGCGCGGGTTGCGAAACTTGAAGCCCTCGTTGAGGCCTTCGCGCACGAAATCCAGCTCGGTGCCTTCCAGATAGGGCAGGCTTTTGGGGTCGATCAGGATCTTGACGCCATGACCCTCGAAGATCACATCCTCAGGCGTCACATCGTCGGCGTACTCGAGCTTGTAAGCCAGGCCCGAGCAGCCGGTGGTCTTGACGCCCAGACGCACGCCCACGCCGCGCCCGCGTTTGGCGATATAGCGCGTCACATGGCGCGCGGCCGCCTCGGTCAGAGTCACAGACATGCTGCTGATCCCTTACTGCGTGTGCTTGGCGCGGTAGTCATCGACCGCTGCCTTGATCGCGTCTTCGGCCAGGATGGAGCAGTGGATCTTGACCGGCGGCAAGGCCAGCTCTTCGGCGATCAAGGTGTTCTTGATCTCCAGCGCCTGGTCCAGCGTCTTGCCCTTGACCCACTCGGTCACCAGCGAGCTCGAGGCGATCGCCGAGCCGCAGCCATAGGTCTTGAACTTGGCGTCCTCAATCAGCCCGGTGGCCGGATTGACCTTGATCTGCAGCTTCATCACATCGCCGCAGGCCGGTGCGCCGACCATGCCGGTGCCGACCGAATCGTCGCCCTTCTCGAAGGCGCCGACATTGCGGGGATTTTCGTAGTGATCAACAACTTTTTCACTGTAGGCCATGATTGTTCTCCAACGTATTTCTGAGGTTCAGTGGGCGGTCCACTGGATCGTGCTGATGTCTATGCCATCCTTGTACATATCCCACAGTGGCGATAGCTCACGCAGCTTGGCGACGCGGTCTTTCAGGACCGTCACCGCATAGTCGATCTCTTCGACCGTCGTGAAGCGGCCTATGGTCATGCGCAGCGAGGAATGCGCCAGCTCGTCGCTGCGGCCCAGCGCGCGCAAGACATAGCTGGGTTCCAGGCTGGCCGAGGTACAGGCCGAGCCGGACGACACCGCCAGGCCCTTGACGCCCATGATCAGCGACTCGCCTTCCACATAGTTGAAGGAGATGTTCAGGTTATGCGGCACGCGCTTTTCCAGGTCGCCATTGACGAAGACCTGCTCGATGCCGCTGAGGCCGTCCAGCAGGCGCTGGTGCAGCATGCGGATGCGTGCGCCCTCCTCGGCCATCTCGTTCTTGGCGATCTCGAAAGCCAGGCCCATGCCGACGATCTGGTGGGTGGCCAAGGTGCCCGAGCGCATGCCGCGCTCATGGCCGCCGCCGTGCATCTGGGCTTCCAGGCGCACGCGCGGCTTGCGGCGCACGAACAGCGCGCCGATGCCCTTGGGGCCATAGGTCTTGTGCGAGGCCAGGCTCATCAGGTCGATGGGCAGCTGGGTCACATCGATCGCGATCTTGCCGGTGGCCTGAGCCGCATCGACATGGAAGATGATGCCCTTCTCGCGGCAGATATTGCCGATCGCGACCACGTCCTGGATCACACCGATCTCGTTGTTCACAAACAGCACCGAGGCCAGGATGGTGTCGGGACGCAGCGCGGCCTTGAACTTGTCCAGATCCAGCAGGCCGTTTTCCTGCACATCCAGATAGGTGACCTCAAAGCCCTGGCGTTCCAGCTCGCGGCAGGTGTCCAGCGTGGCCTTGTGCTCGGTCTTCAGGGTGATGATGTGCTTGCCGCGCGTCTTGTAGAACTGCGCCGCGCCCTTGACCGCCAGATTGATCGACTCGGTTGCGCCAGATGTCCAGACGATTTCGCGCGGGTCGGCATTGATCAGCGAGGCGACCTGCTCGCGCGCCTTCTCGACCGCCGCTTCCGCTTCCCAGCCCCAGGCATGGCTGCGTGAGGCCGGATTGCCGAAATGCTCGCGCAACCAGGGGATCATCGTTTCGACCACGCGCGGGTCCACCGGCGTCGTCGCGCCATAGTCCAGATAGATGGGGAAGTGGGGCGTCATGTCCATGAGATGCGACTGCTTTAGATTTGTTGGATTACTTGTTGAAGGCGTTGCCGAGGGCAAACACCGAATTCGGCGCGGTGATGCGGATGGGCTTGACCACCGGCGTCGTCGAGATCGCCCGCTTGATCGGTGCTTCCTCTATCGTGACGCCCTTGGCCAACTGGTCCTCGACCAGCTTGCGCAGCGACACCGAGTCGAGATACTCGATCATCTTGGCGTTCAGACTGGTCCAGAGCTCATGCGTGATGCATTTGCCGGTGTCCTCGCCCATGCAGTTTTCCTTGCCGCCGCAGCCGGTCGCGTCGATCGGCTCATCGACCGCGACGATGATGTCGGCCACCGTGATCTCGTCGGATTTGCGGCCCAGCGAGTAACCGCCGCCGGGTCCACGCGTGCTTTCGACCAGCTCGTGCCGGCGCAGCTTGCCGAACAGCTGTTCCAGATAGGACAGCGAGATCTGCTGGCGTTGGCTGATCGCCGCCAGCGCGACCGGACCGCCGTTTTCACGCAGCGCCAAATCGATCATCGCGGTGACAGCGAATCGACCTTTGGTTGTGAGACGCATGAGACTCTCCTTCGGTCCAACAGACCATGGGGCGGTACAACAACAAAACCAGCAAGCTGAGCGACCCGGCACCCGCCCGGCGCGGGGGTTAACCCTTGGGTATGCCTGAGCATTTTACTCAATTATTAAGAAGCTTGCTGGGCGCGCTCCCGGGCGCCCAGCGCTGGCGCGGCGAAGCGCCGCTATCTGACGGTCAGACGCGGCCGCGCGGCGTCGGTTTGGCGCTGTCCAGCGGCACCAGATTGTCGTGCACGACGGCGCCGAAAGCCTGCTCGCGCAGCTGCGCCAGCTGATCGCGCACTCGCGCGGCCTTCTCGAACTCCAGATTGCGGGCATGCTCCAGCATCTGGCGCTCCAGCTGGGCGATGCGCTTGCCCAGATCCTTCTCGGACAGCTCCTCGACCGCAGCAGCCTGCACCAGCTTGTCGTCGTCGCGGCCGGGCTTGTCCGAATAGACGCCCTCGATCAGCTCCTTGATGCGCTTGTTCAGCCCGCGTGGCGTGATGCCATTGGCCTCGTTGAAGGCGATCTGCTTGGCACGCCGACGCTCGGTCTCATCGATGGCCTTGCGCATCGAGTCGGTGATGCGGTCGCCGTAGAGGATGGCCTTGCCATTGAGGTTGCGCGCGGCCCGGCCTATGGTCTGGATCAGACTGCGCTCGGCACGCAGAAAGCCTTCTTTGTCAGCGTCCAGAATGGCCACCAGCGACACCTCGGGAATGTCCAGGCCTTCGCGCAAGAGATTGATGCCCACCAGCACATCGAAGGCCCCCAGGCGCAGATCGCGCAGGATCTCGACCCGCTCCACCGTGTCCACATCCGAGTGCAGATAGCGCACCTTGACGCCGTTGTCGCTCAGATAGTCGGTCAGCTGTTCGGCCATGCGCTTGGTCAGCGTGGTGATCAGCACCCGCTCATTGACCTCGACGCGCAGCCGGATCTCGCCCAGCACATCGTCGACCTGATGGGTGGCCGGCCTCACCTCGATGATGGGATCGACCAGGCCGGTAGGCCGCACCAGCTGCTCGACGACCTGGCCGGCGTTCTCCTTCTCGTAAGCGGCCGGCGTGGCCGAGACGAACACCGCCTGGCGCATCTTGCGCTCGAACTCGTCGAACTTCAGCGGCCGGTTGTCCATCGCCGAGGGCAACCGGAAGCCGTACTCGACCAAGGTGGTCTTGCGCGCCCGGTCGCCGTTGTACATGCCGCCGAACTGGCCGATCAGCACATGGCTCTCGTCCAGGAACATCAGCGCATCGGGCGGCAGGTAGTCGACCAGGGTCGGTGGCGGCGAACCCGGCTCGGCACCGGACAGATGACGGGTGTAGTTCTCGATGCCCTTGCAGTGGCCTACCTCCTGCAGCATCTCCAGGTCGAAACGGGTGCGCTGCTCGATGCGCTGGGCCTCGACCAGCTTGCCGTCCTTGACGAAATGGGCGACGCGGTCGCGCAGCTCCTGCTTGATGCCGTCCATCGCCGCCAGCACGCGTTCGCGCGGCGTCACATAGTGGCTGCTCGGGTAGACGGTGAAGCGCGGGATCTTCTGGCGGATCTTGCCGGTCAGCGGGTCGAAGAGTTGCAGGGTCTCGACCTCGTCGTCGAAGAGCTCGATACGCAGCGCCAGCTCCGAGTGCTCGGCCGGAAACACATCGATGGTGTCACCGCGCACGCGGAAGTGCCCGCGCGTGAACTCCATCTCGTTGCGCGTGTACTGCATCCTTATCAGCTGGGCGATCACATCGCGCTGGTCCATCTTGTCGCCGCTGCGCAGCGTCATCACCATCTGGTGGTAGTCGGCCGGATTGCCGATGCCGTAGATGGCCGAGACCGAGGCGACGATCACGACATCGCGGCGCTCCAGCAGGCTCTTGGTGCAGGACAGGCGCAGCTGCTCGATGTGCTCGTTGATCGCGCTGTCCTTCTCGATGAAGAGATCGCGCTGCGGCACATAGGCCTCGGGCTGGTAGTAGTCGTAGTAGCTGACGAAATACTCGACCGCGTTCTTCGGGAAGAACTCGCGAAACTCGCTGTAGAGCTGGGCTGCCAGCGTCTTGTTGGGCGCGAAGATGATGGCCGGCCGGCCCAGCCGGGCGATCACATTGGCCATCGTGAAGGTCTTGCCCGAGCCGGTCACGCCCAGCAGGGTCTGGAAGCTCAGGCCGTCGTTGATGCCCTCGCAGAGCTGGGCGATGGCCGTGGGCTGATCACCGGCCGGCGCAAAGGGCTGGAAGAGCTGGAAGGGCGAGCCTTCGAAAGACACGAATTCGCCCTTCGGCTCCTCGCTAGGGCTTTCGGGGTTCTCAATGGCGACGGGGGCAGATTGCATCGGGGTTTCCCAGGACTCGGGCCGCAAGCCCTCTAGAATTCACGGGCTTGCGCATCATCAACAGCCCGACAGGGTAGCGCAGGCGCCGTTCGATTGTTCGAACGCTCTTGCCACCGTCATGTCAGGAAAGCCGTCCATGTCCTTGTTTGCCGCCGTCGAAATGGCCCCCCGCGACCCCATCCTGGGTCTGAACGAGCAGTTCAACGCCGATACCAACCCCGCCAAGGTGAATCTGGGGGTCGGCGTCTACTACGACGAGAACGGCAAGCTGCCCCTGCTGAAGTGCGTGGCCCAGGCCGAGGCCGCGATGCAGGCCGATCCGAAGGCACGCGGTTATCTGCCGATCGACGGCATCGCCGCCTATGACAAGGCCGTGCAAGGCCTGGTGTTCGGCCCTGATAGCGCCATCCTGGCGGCCAAGCGTGTGGCCACCGTGCAGGCCATCGGCGGCACCGGCGGCCTGAAGATAGGCGCCGACTTCCTGAAGCGCCTGAACCCCGGCGCCACCGTGCTGATCTCCGACCCCAGCTGGGAGAACCACCGCGCGCTGTTCACCAACGCCGGCTTCCCGGTTCAGACCTATCCCTATTACGACGCCGCCAAGCTGGGCATCAATTTCGACGGCATGCTGGCCGCGCTGAACGGCGCCAGCGCCGGCACCGTGGTCGTACTGCACGCCTGCTGCCACAACCCGACCGGCTATGACCTGAGCCCCGCCCAATGGGAGCAGGTGGTCGCCACCGTCAAGGCACGTGGCCTGGTCGCCTTCCTGGACATGGCCTACCAGGGCTTCGGCGAAGGCATTGCCGAGGACGGCGCGGTGATCCAGCAATTCCTCGCCGCCAATCTGGACTTCTTCGTCTCGACCAGCTTCTCGAAGAGCTTCTCGCTCTACGGCGAGCGCGTCGGCGCGCTGAGCGTGGTCTGCGCCTCGGCCGAGGAGACCGCCAAGGTGCTGAGCCAGCTGAAGATCGTGATCCGCACCAACTATTCCAACCCGCCAACCCATGGCGCCCAGGTGGTTGCGAACGTGTTGTCGACCCCGGCACTGCGCGCGCTCTGGGAAGAGGAGCTGGCCGGCATGCGCCTGCGCATCCGGGCGATGCGCCAGGCGCTGGTCAGCGCGCTGCAAGCTGCCGGCGTGGGCCAGGACCTGAGCTTCGTGACCCGCCAGAAGGGCATGTTCAGCTATTCCGGCCTGAATGCCGCGCAAATGCAGCGACTGCGCAGCGAGTTCGGCATTTATGGTGTCGATTCGGGCCGCATCTGCGTGGCCGCGCTGAACGAGAAAAACCTGCCGGCTGTCGCTCAGGCGATGGCGGCGGTGCTGCGCGGCTGACAATCTGCCCGCTGGAACGAGTGGGCTTGCGCAGTTTTAACGGCTTTGCCACCTGGCAAGCCGCATAATGCTGCACTGCACCATTTGTTTTGCAGTACTGTCACCCCACAAAGCTACCGAGGTCCTCCATGCTGTATCAGCTCTACGAAACCCAGCGCGCGCTGATGAGTCCTTTTGCGGAGTTCGCGGGCGCCTCGGCCAAGCTCTACAGCCATCCGCTCTCGCCCTTCGCCCACGGCCCGATGGCTCATCGGGTCTCGGCCGGGCTGGATCTGATGCACCGGCTGGCCAAGGACTACGAGAAGCCCGAGTTCGGGATTCGCGGCGTCGAGGTCGACGGGATCGAGGTGGCGGTGCAGGAGCTGGTGCCGGTCGAGCTGCCCTTTTGCCGGCTGCTGCGCTTCAAGCGCTACACCGATGATCTGGCCGTGCTGGCCAAGATGAAGGACCAGCCCACCGTGCTGGTGGTGGCGCCGCTGTCGGGCCACCACAGCACCCTGCTGCGCGACACCGTGCGCCAGCTGCTGAAGGACCACAAGGTCTTCATCACCGACTGGACCGATGCGCGCATGGTGCCGCTGGACCAGGGCGCCTTCCATCTGGACGACTACATCGCCTATGTGCAGCAGTTCATCCGCCATATCGGCGCGGCCGAGTGCCATGTGATCTCGGTCTGCCAGCCCACCGTGCCGGTGCTGGCCGCGATCTCGCTGATGGCGTCGAATGGCGAGACCACGCCGCGCAGCATGACCATGATGGGCGGCCCGATCGACGCCCGCAAGAGCCCGACGGCCGTCAACAATCTGGCGATGAACCGCAGCTTCAGCTGGTTCGAGACCAATGTGATCTACCGGGTGCCGACCAACTTCCCGGGTGCGCAGCGCGCGGTCTACCCCGGCTTTCTGCAGCACACCGGCTTTGTCGCGATGAACCCGGACCGGCATCTGAGCTCGCACTACGACTATTTCCTCGATCTGGTGCGCGGCGACGACGACAGCGCCGAGTCGCACCGCCAGTTCTACGACGAGTACAACGCGGTGCTGGACATGCCGGCCGAGTACTACCTGGACACCATCAAGACCGTGTTCCAGGACTTCGCCCTGGTCAACGGCACCTGGGAGGTCAAGGGCCAGCTGGTGCGCCCGCAGGACATCCAGGGCACGGCCCTGCTGACCATCGAAGGCGAACTCGATGACATCTCGGGCGCCGGCCAGACCCGTGCCGCGCATGAGCTGTGCTCGGGCATCGCCCCCGAGCACCAGTACCACTATGACGCGATCGGCGCCGGCCACTACGGCATCTTCTCGGGCCGCCGCTGGCGCGAGAAGGTCTACCCCGAGGTGCGCGACTTCATCCTCAAGTACGAGCACCCGGCGACCGCGCCGGCGCGCAAGACAACACGGAGCAAGAAGTCCGCTTGAGCGTCTTGGCCCCGACCGCAGATCTGGTCGCCCGCATCGATGCGGCGCTGCCGCAGACCCAGTGCACGCGCTGCGGCTATCCGGACTGCCTGAGCTATGCCCAGGCCGTCGCGGCCGGCGAGGCCGGCATCAACCAGTGCCCGCCCGGCGGTGCCGAGGGCATCGCGCGCCTGGCCGCCCTCACCGGCCGGCCCGAGCTGCCGCTGAGCACCGAGCATGGTGTCGAGGGTCCCCGTCAACTGGCGGTGATCGACGAGAACTGGTGCATAGGCTGCACGCTGTGCATCAAGGCCTGCCCGGTCGACTGCATCGTCGGCGCGCCCAAGGCCATGCATCTGATCATCAACGAGCAATGCACCGGCTGCGAGCTGTGCGTGCCGGCCTGCCCGGTCGACTGCATCTCGCTGCTCAATGTCAGCGGCGAGCGGACCGGCTGGCAAGCCTGGAGCGCACCCCAGGCCGACGAAGCCCTGCAGCGCTACCGCTTCCATCAGCAGCGCCTGCCCCGCGCGCGACAGGAAAACGAGGCCCGGCTGCAGGCCAAGGCCGAGGCCAAGCTCGCCAATCTGGCCGAGGCCAGCAAGCTCACGGACCCGGCCGCGCTGGACCGCAAGCGCAGCATGATAGAAGCCGCGCTGGCGCGTGCCCGGGCCCAGCGCGATTGAGATCCAGGCCCTCGGGCATACGCCATGAACAAGCAAGACATCGCCGCCTTCTTCGCCACCCTGAAGGCGGCCAACCCTTCGCCGCAGACCGAGCTCGAATACAGCAGCGTGTTCGAGCTGCTGGCCGCCGTGCTGCTGTCGGCCCAGGCCACCGATGTCGGCGTCAACAAGGCCACGCGCCGGCTCTATCCGGTCGCCAACACGCCGGCCAAGATCCTCGCACTGGGTGAGGACGGCCTTGCCGAGTACATCCGCACCATCGGCCTGTACCGCACCAAGGCCAAGAATCTCTACAAGACCTGCCAGATCCTGATCGAGCGGCATGGCGGCCAGGTGCCGCGCTCGCGCGAGGCGCTTGAAGCCCTGCCCGGCGTCGGCCGCAAGACCGCCAATGTGGTGCTTAATGTCGCCTTCGGCGAGCCGACGATGGCGGTGGACACGCATATCTTCCGGCTCGGCAACCGCACCGGCCTGGCGCCGGGCAAGAACGTGCTGGAGGTCGAGCAGGGTCTGCTCAAGCGCATCCCGGCCGAGTACCTGGTCGACGCCCATCACTGGCTGATCCTGCATGGCCGCTATGTCTGCCAGGCCCGCAAGCCCTTGTGCGGCCAATGCCAGGTGCGGCCCTTTTGCGATCTGGGCCGCGCGCTGGGGCCCTCTACAATCGGCGCCAATCCCGCCCCATGATTCACTTAGGAAGCCATGCCTAGCATCACCGATCTTCTCGACCGGGTAGAGCGCCTGCTGCTGCGCCATGATGAGTTGAAGCGCACCAACGCCCTGCTGCAGGAGCAGGTGCAAAGCCTGGGCCAGGAGCGCGACAGCCTGCGCTCCCGCCTTGGCGCGGCGCGGCTGCGCATTGATGCGCTGCTGGAGCGGCTGCCTGTCGAGAGTGAGTCCGGAAAGAACAAGTCATGAAGCAAATGGAAGTCACCATCATGGGCCAGAGCTATTTGCTCGGCTGCCCCGAGGGTGGAGAAGCGACGCTGAGCCGTGCGGTCAGCCAAGTGGACCGCGAGATGAGCGCGATCCGCGATGCCGGCAAGGTCAAGGCGCGCGAGCGCATTGCCGTGCTCGCCGCGCTGAACCTGGCCTACCAGCTCGCCGATGGCCCGGCCGCTGCCACGCCGGCACGCGCCGACGAGAGCCAGACCGCCCCCGAACTCGAAGCGCTGATTCGCCGTCTCGATGAAGCCCTTGGCCACGACGGCCAATTGCTTTGAGCGCATAGAATGCGATGGTCCATCGCGTTCGCGTGAGTCTTATATTTCCTTGACCGATGCTCTATGAGCAAGGGCTTGGAACATCGCCCGGTTGGTGTGATCGTCTCGCGTCAGATGAACCCGAAGCTTGGCTGACCTCGCCCACCTGAATCCCCGGGTTCAGGAATGCGGCTCACGGCTCGCGGTGGACACCTTACACAAGCACGGGCCCGCTCCACACCTTGAACTACTGGTTGATGAAGTCCGAGCCCGATGAGTGCTCGATCGACGATCTCGCTGCCGCACCTGACCACACCGTGCCCTGGATCGGCGTGCGCAACTACCAGGCCCGCAACTTCATGCGCGATGCGATGCGGGTGGGCGATGGTGTGCTGTTCTATCACTCCTCGTGTCCGCAGCCTGGCATTGCCGGCCTGGCAGAGGTAGCCAGCCCCGCCTACCCGGACGCCAGCCAGTTCGACCCGGCCAGCCCCTATTTCGATGCCAAATCCAAGCCCGAGGCGCCACGCTGGCTGCATGTCGATGTGCGCCTGCTGCGCAAGACGCGGCTGCTGAGCCTGGCCGAGATGCGCGCCGAGCCGGACCTGGCCCAGATGCGCACGCTGCAAAGCGGCAACCGTCTTTCCATCACCCCGGTCAGCGCCGCGGAATGGACCCTGATTCTGAAACTGCTGGCCTGAGCCCCGATGACCTTCGACCCCGTTTTGCTGATCGAGTTACTGATACTGGGCCTGTGCTCGGGCTTTCTGGCCGGCCTGCTGGGCATAGGCGGTGGCATGCTGATGGTGCCCATCCTGACCTGGATGCTGTCCAAGCAAGGCGTCGATGCCGACATGGCCGTCAAGATGGCGATCGCCACCTCGATGGCCACCATCATGTTCACCTCGATCTCCAGCGTGCGTGCCCATCACAAGCGCGGCGCGGTGCGCTGGGATCTGGTGCGCGGCCTGGCGCCCGGCATCCTGATCGGCGGCCTGATCGCCGGCGCCGGCATCTTCGCTCTGCTCAAGGGTGCCTGGCTGGCGCTGTTCTTTGCCGGCTTCGTCAGCTTCTCGGCCTTCCAGATGCTGCTGAACAAGAAGCCGGCGCCGAGCCGCCAGATGCCCGGCACGGCCGGCCAGATCGGCGCCGGCGCCGGCATCGGCATGCTGTCGGGCCTGGTCGGCGCGGGCGGCGGCTTTGTCTCGGTGCCCTTCATGACCTGGTGCAATGTGGCGATGCACAACGCGGTGGCCACCAGTGCCGCGCTGGGCTTCCCGATCGCGCTGGCCAACACGCTGGGCTATGTGGTCGGCGGCTGGCATCTGGCGCCAGCACTGCCGGGTGCGGTCGGCTATCTCTTCATGCCGGCCCTGCTCGTGATCGCCGCGGCCAGCGTGACGATGGCGCCGCTCGGTGCGCGCGCCGCCCATGCGATGAATGTGGCCCAGCTGAAGCGGGCCTTCGCGATGCTGCTCTTCGTGCTGGCCGCTTATATGCTCTACAAGGGCCTAAGCTAAGGCGCCAAAGGGAATCGGCGCCAGCACCACCTGGTTGCCGCCGCGGCGCAGCGCTTCCTGCACCGCGGTCTCGCTGGCCGCGACCAGCTCTTCCTGCTTGGACGCGGTGTGCGGGAAGCTCGCCACCCCCATCGACAGCGACAGGCCCAGGTCCTGGCCATTGAGCACCACGATCTGGGCGGTGCACTGGCGCCGCAGCTGCTCCATGCGGGCATGGGCCGTGGCCAGACCGACGCCGGACAAGAGCACCGCAAAGGTCTGCTCGCCGACGCGGCAGGCCGCATCCATCGCCCGGGTATTGGCCCGCAGCATGCGGCCCAGCCCCTCGAGCATGCGCTGGTGCGCCTCGTCGCCGAGTGCCTGCACGGCGGCCGGCGCCGGATCCAGCGCGATCAACACCAGCGCAAACTCGCGGTGCTCCCGGGTCGACAGATCGATCTCGCGCAGCAATTGATCATCGAACTGGGCCCGCAGATAGAGCCCCGAGACCTCGTCGCGACCGCTGCCGGCCTGCATCTCGCGACGGATCTGCTCCAGCGCCTTCTGCTGCTGCTCGATCTGGTTCAGTGCGCGCTGCAAATGGGTCTCGCGATGGCGCTCCTCGGTGCGCTCCGACCACATCGAGATCAGGTACTCGGCACCCAGCGGCATGCGGGTGACGGCAAACTCGCGCCGCCGCCCACCCAGCTCCAGCCGATGCTCGCTGACCACCACCGAGCGTTGAGCCATCACGGTCTGCTCGACCCTGCGCATCGCCACCACCTCGTCGGCCCGCATCAGATCGCTGTCGCCGCTGCCGACGATGCTGCTGTCATGGCGCTCGAACAGCGCATTGATGCCGACGCTGGCATAGACATAGCGCCCGGTGGCCAGCGATTTGACGGCCATGAAAGCACCCAGCGGCTCGACCAGACCCAGCAGGCCGGCCGCAACTTCGGTATCGGCCAGCTGCAGGCTGGCAAGCCATTGACCGAAGCCACTGACTTGTGGCGAGGCACCGGGGTGCGGGGCGGCTGAGGTGTCCATGGAATCCTGGCAAATCTGGCAATAGGCGCACTCGTCCGGCGAGGACATGGCACCGAGGCTGATGGGGCAATGTAGAGGGCCGCAGCAGATGCGGGCAAGTGCGGGACACCCCCCTGTTTGCTGAGCCCCCCCTAGCTTGAAGGGAGTGATGGTAGCGAAGAACCTCGGCCCTCGAATGAAGAGCGCCGCTTTTCATGCCGGCTCACTCGGGCAATGGCCCAAAAAGAGGAGTGGCCCGGCAAAACTACAATCCGTCGCTTGCGGCCATTGCGGCCGACCCGCCCTTCCCTGCCTCAGTGCTCGCATGCAAACTTTTGATCTCGTCGTGGTCGGCGCCGGTGCGGCCGGCCTTTTTTGTGCGGGCATTGCCGGCCAGCGCGGGCTGAAAGTCCTGCTGATCGACCACGCACCACGCCTGGCCGAAAAGATCCGCATCTCGGGCGGCGGTCGCTGCAACTTCACCAACCGGGAGGCGACGCCGGCCAACTTCCTGTCGGAGAACCCGGCCTTCTGCCGCTCGGCGCTGGCCCGCTACACGCCGCAGGACTTCATCGCCCTGGTCAACAAGCATGGCATCGCCTTCCATGAGAAGCACAAGGGCCAGCTGTTCTGCGACCAGTCCAGCGAGCAGATCATCCAGATGCTGGTGCAGGAGTGCGAGGCCGGCGGCGTCGAGCGTCGCCAGCCCTGCACGGTGGCCGAGGTCAGACCGGTCGATGGCGGCGGCTTCGAGCTCGACACCAGCGCTGGAACGCTGCGCAGCGCCAAGCTGGTGGTGGCCAGCGGCGGCTTGTCCATTCCCAAGATCGGTGCCAGCGACTGGGGCCTGCGCCTGGCCAAGAAGCTGGGCCATGCCATCGTCGAGCCGCGCCCCGCCCTCGTGCCGCTGACCTTCGATGCCCAGGAGTGGGCGCCGTTTGCCGATCTGTCCGGCCTGTCGCTGCCGGTGGTGGTCTCCACCGGCGCCGGCAAGCAGCGCGGCCGCTTCGTCGAGGATCTGCTGTTCACGCACCGCGGCCTCAGCGGCCCGGCCATTCTGCAGATCTCCAGCTACTGGCTGGAGGGTCAGGCCTTGCAGATCGATCTGGCGCCCGAACGTGATCTGGCCGAGGTCCTGCGCAGCGCCAAGAGCGGCTCACGCCGCCAGCTGGGCAATGAGCTGACCGAGCTGTTTCCGGCTCGCCTGGCCCAAGCCTGGCTGGCGCGCCTCGGGATGGAGGTAAGCCGGCCGATCGCCGAATGCAAGGACAAGGACTTGCAGCAACTCGCCAGCCAGTTGCAGGCCTGGCAGCTCAAGCCCGACGGCAGCGAGGGCTGGCGTAAGGCCGAGGTGATGCGCGGCGGCGTCGACACCCGCGAGCTGAGTTCGCAGACTCTGGAGAGCAAGCGCGTGCCGGGCCTGTTCTTCATCGGTGAGGTGGTCGATGTGACCGGCTGGCTGGGGGGCTACAACTTTCAATGGGCCTGGGCCAGCGCGGCGGCCTGTGCCCGCTCGCTCGAGCCCTCGGTGGCGGCCCCGGCAGTGATTTCCGCCTGAACTCTCGCCAAGTCTTGAAATCCTGGCTATAATCGCGGTCTTTGCTAGCAAACCCTGCGCGTCGATTCGGAAGCAGAATCCGGATTCTTCTGCTTCAGGCTCTGCATTCAGTGCCGCTTACGGGCAGCACCAATAACGAGTCTGGCGAACACCGAGCGCATATTAAGGAACCATAGTTTCATGACCACCATTCGCGTCAAAGAGAACGAGCCTTTCGATGTGGCACTGCGCCGTTTCAAGCGCACCATCGAAAAACTGGGCCTGCTGACCGACTTGCGCGCCCGCGAGTTCTACGAGAAGCCCACTGCCGAGCGCAAGCGCAAGAAGGCTGCCGCCGTCAAGCGCCACTACAAGCGCGTGCGCAGCATGCAGCTGCCCAAGAAGCTGTACTGAGCATCCCCGTGCTCCGTCGTGGGCTGCCCCGAACCTAGTGTTCATGGCCGACCCTCGGAACAAAGCCCGCACAGGACGCTGCTGCGGGCTTTTTCTATTTCTGCGACGCTTATGCCCGTCACACCAAAGGAATTGATATGAGCTTGAAAGACCGGATCACCGAAGACATGAAGGCCGCGATGCGCGCCAAGGAAGCCGACAAGCTGACGACCATCCGCATGCTGCTGGCGGCCGTCAAGCAAAAAGAGGTCGACGAGCGCGTGGTGGTCGACGATGTGGCCCTGGTGGCCATCGTCGACAAGCTGATCAAGCAGCGCAAGGACTCGCTGAGCCAGTTCACCGCCGCCGGCCGCATGGACCTGGCCGACAAAGAGGCCGCCGAGCTGACCGTGCTGGAGGCCTATCTGCCGCAGCGCCTGTCGGCCGAGGAGATCCAGGCCGCCGTCAATGCCATCGTCGCCGAGTTGGGCGCCAAGGGCCCAGGCGATATGGGCAAGGTGATGGGTGCGGTCAAGGCCCAGCTGGCCGGCAAGGCCGATATGGGCCTGGTGTCGGCCGCGGTCAAGCAGGCACTGAGCCAGTAAGGAGCCCATGATGAGCCTGCCCATGCAAGCGCTGAGCCCCGATTTCTGCGTGGCCCCGCAGCTGGAACCGGCCGCGATGGCCGAGGCCGCTGCGGCCGGTTTTCGCAGCGTGATCAACAACCGTCCCGACTTCGAAGGCGGGCCAGATCAACCGACCAGCGCCCAGGTCGAAGCGGCCGCGCGCGCGGCCGGGCTGGAGTACCGCCACCTGCCGGTCAGCGGTGCTTACCAGTCCCCCGAAGAGATCGAGCAGTTCAAGCAGCTGATCGACAGCCTGCCCCGCCCCATCCTCGCCTTCTGTCGTTCGGGGGCGCGTTCGAGCAAGCTATACACAGCGGCCCGTCAAGGCTATTGATAGAACTACGTACCGGGGGAAACACTCCGGCCTCGCTGCTTTGTCTCCTCCTAGAATGCCCGGGGCCGCGCTGCCGGGGCCTGCGGCTATGCCGTGCATTCAAAGGATAGAGGAGTCAACGTGCAGTTCTTATTGGGTCTGTCCAAGGCCATAGACCGGTTCAGCGACATGCTGGGCCATACGATCCGCTGGCTGGTGCTGGCCGCCGTGCTGATCAGCGCCGGCAACGCCATCATGCGCAAGGCCTTCAACATCGGCTCGAATGCCTATCTGGAGATCCAGTGGTATTTGTTCGCCGGCGTGTTCATGCTGGGCGTGGGCTATGTGTTCATGAAGAACGCCCATGTGCGCATCGACTTCATCTCCTCCAAGCTGTCCAAGCGTACCAACGCCATCATCGACATCCTGGGCATCCTGATCTTCATCGCGCCCTTGAGCGTGATCATGATCGAGCTGTCCTGGCCGCTGTTCCAGCGCGCCTGGGAGTCGGGCGAGATGAGCCAGAACGCCGGCGGCCTGATCCGCTGGCCGGTGCTGCTGCTGATCCCGGCCGGCTTCGCCATCCTGCTGCTGCAATGCATGTCCGAGCTGATCAAGCGCATAGCCTTCCTGACCGGCCATCGTGCCGAGCCCTTCTCGGTCGAACACGAGAAGAATGACGAAGAATTGTTGGCCGAAGAACTGGCCGCCGCTGCTGAGCGCAAGGCCCGAGGAGCCAACTGATGATCGAGTTCCTGACTCAGAACTTTGTCCCGCTGATGTTTGCGGGCCTGTTCTTCTTCCTGCTGACCGGCATCCCGGTCGCCTTCGGCCTGGCCGCCACCGGACTGCTGTTTGGTTTCGTCGGCATGGAGGCGGGGCTGTTCGGCTCCAATCTGTTCCAGGCCCTGCCGCTGCGGGTGTTCGGCATCATGCAGAACGACACCCTGCTGGCCATTCCCTTCTTCACCTTCATGGGCATCATCCTGGAGCGCTCCGGCATGGCCGAGGACCTGCTCGAGACGGTGGGCCAGGTGTTCGGCCCGCTGCGCGGCGGTCTGGCCGTGGCGGTGATACTGGTTGGCGCACTGCTCGCCGCCACCACCGGTGTGGTGGCCGCAGCCGTGATCTCGATGGGCCTGATCTCGCTGCCCATCATGCTGCGCTACGGCTACAACCGCACCATCGCCACCGGCACCATCACCGCCTCGGGCACGCTGGCCCAGGCGATCCCGCCCTCGCTGGTGCTGATCGTGCTGGCCGACCAGATGGGCCGCTCCGTCGGCGATATGTATGCCGGCGCGCTGGTGCCCGGCCTGCTGCTGGTGGGCCTGTACCTGCTCTTCATTGCCGGTGTGGCCATCGTCAAGCCGAGCTGGGTGCCCGCCCTGCCCCCCGAGGCCCGCATCTACCGCGAGACCAACGGCGCCAGCGGCCACAAATCGCTGCTCGTGCTGCTGCTGGTCTGCGCCGCTGCCGGCTGGCTCTGGGCCCAGAATCACGAGGCCATCATCAACCCGCTGCTGCAGCGCCAGATGCCGGCACCGGGCGATGAGGTGCTGATCCTGTCGATGACCATTGCGGCCTTCCTGGCCCTGTTCCTGGCCGGCATCAACAAGGTCTTCAAGCTGGGCCTGCTGTCGCGTCTGGCCGGTCAGGTCACCTTTGTGCTGATCCCGCCGCTGGTGCTGATCTTTCTGGTGCTGGGCACGATCTTCCTGGGCGTGGCCACGCCCACCGAGGGCGGCGCCATGGGTGCCGTCGGCGCCCTGATCATGGCGGTCAGCCGTGGCCGACTGGGCCTGGGCCTGATGAAGCAGGCGCTGGACAACACCGCGCGCCTGTCCTGCTTTGTGCTGTTCATCCTGATCGGCTCCACCGTCTTCAGCTTCACCTTCAACGCCGCCGACGGCCATATCTGGGTCGAGCATCTGTTCGCGGCCCTGCCCGGCGGCGCGCTGGGCTTTCTGATCGTCGTGAACCTGCTGGTCTTCGTGCTGGGCATGTTCATCGACTTCTTCGAGATCGCCTTCATCGTCGTGCCCATCCTGGTGCCGGTGGCCGAGAAGATCCTGCCGGCCATGGTGCCCGGCATGTCGCCCGATATGGTGATGATCTGGTTCGGCGTGATCCTGGCGATGAATCTGCAGACCTCCTTCCTGACCCCGCCCTTCGGTTTTGCGCTGTTCTATCTGCGCAGCGTCGCGGCCAAGAAGGACTACAAGGACCGCATCACCAATGAAACCATCCCCGCAGTCAGCACGGCGCAGATCTACAAGGGCTCGATCGCCTTCATCGTGCTGCAGCTGATCATGGTGGCAGTGATCGTCGCCTACCCGGGCCTGGTGACCGGCGGCATGGACAACAGCGCCAAGGTCGATCCGAACTCGGTGGAAATCGAGTTCCAGCCCGATACCAATGCGGACGACACCGAGATGGACGCCAGCAAGCTGTTCGGCGAGCCGGCCAGCGCGCCCGCCAGCCAGCCCTGACCTTGCGGCCGCAAGGCCTGCCAAGCCCAACAAGCCGCCCCGGTCGCAAGCCGGGGCGGCTTTTTCATGAGTGCAAGAAAAAACCCGCCAGGATTTGCATCCCGGCGGGTTCGGTGGCCTGGCGGCCGATCAGAGCTTTTGCTGCTGCATGAAGTCGTCGAAGCCGGCCTCGGCAAAGCGGAACCACAGGTTCTGCTCGCTGCGGAACTTGGCGTAGTCCTCGTAGACCTTCTTCCAGTTCGGATTCTTGGCCGACAACTCGCTGTAGACCGCCATCGACTCCTTGAACGCTGCGTCCATCACATCCTTGGGGAAGCGCTGCAGCTTGGTGCCTGCGGCCACCAGCTGGCGCAGCGCGGCCGGGTTGCGTGCGTCGTACTTGGCCTGCATCTCGGTGTGGGCGTAGGCAGCCGCGCACTCGACGATGGACTTGTACTCGGCCGACAGACCCTCGTAGGCCTTGTTGTTGATATAGAGGTCCAGCTGCGGGCCGCCCTCCCACCAGCCGGGATAGTAGTAATGCGGCGCCACCTTGTTGAAGCCCAGCTTCTGGTCGTCGTAGGGGCCGACCCATTCGGTCGCATCGATCGTGCCCTTCTCCAGCGCCTGGTAGATTTCTCCGCCGGGGATGTTCTGCGGTACGCCACCCAGACGCTCCAGCACCTTGCCGGCAAAGCCGCCGATGCGCATCTTCAGGCCTTTGATATCGGCCACCGACTTGATCTCCTTGCGATACCAGCCGCCCATCTGCGCGCCGGTATTGCCCATCGGGAAGCTGATGATGTTGTACTTGGCGTAGAACTCGCGCATCAGCTTCAGGCCATTGCCCTCGTACTGCCAGGCCGTCATCTGGCGGCTGTTCAGGCCGAAGGGAATCGCGCAGCCCAGCGCAAAGGTCTCGTCCTTGCCAAAGAAGTAGTAGGGCGCCGTGTGCGCCATCTCCACCGTCGCGTTCTGCACCCCGTCGACCACGCCGAAGGCCGGCATCAGCTCACCACCGGCATGCACCGAGATCTCGAACTTGCCGCCCGACATTTCCTTGACCTTGCGTGCAAACACCTCGGCCGCGCCGTAGATCGTGTCCAGGGCCTTGGGGAAGCTCGAAGCCAGGCGCCAGCGGATCTGCGCCTGCGCCTGCACCACGGCCGGAGCGGCCCCTGCCGCCAACACCCCAGCCAGACCGGCATGGCCCACGAATGAACGTCTTTTCATCAATAGTCTCCTGTTATTGACTCACACAGCATGTGCTGATTGATTCTATTTGTGCGCCTTGCGCCCCGGCGGCAGGGGGAACCCGAGGCTTGCACAACAGGGACGAAAAAAAGCCCCGCACAAGGCGGGGCCGTGGAGCCATGCGGGGTCAGCGTCAGAACTTCTGTGCCTGCATGAAGTCGTCGAAGCCAGCTTCGGCAAAGCGGAACCACAGGGTCTGCTCGCGGCGGAAGTTGGCGTAGTCGGTGTAGACCTTCTTCCAGTTCGGATTCTTGGCCGACAGATCGCTGTACAGCGCCATCGATTCCTTGAAAGCCAGGTCCAGCACATCCTTGGGGAAGCGTTGCAGCTTGGTGCCTGCGGCCACCAGCTGGCGCAGCGCGCCCGGGTTGCGGCCGTCGTACTTGGCCTGCATGTCCACATGGGCGTGCGAGGAGGCCGCCTCGATGATGGCCTTGTACTCGGGCGACAGCGCGTCGTAGGCCTTGTTGTTGATGAAGAAGTCGATCTGCGGACCGCCCTCCCACCAGCCGGGGTAGTAGTAGAACGGCGCTACCTTATGGAAGCCCAGCTTCTGGTCGTCGTAAGGGCCGACCCACTCGGCCGCATCGATCGTGCCCTTCTCCAGCGCCTGGTAGAGCTCGCCGCCGGGGATGTTCTGCGGCACGCCGCCCATGCGCTCGATCACCTTGCCGGCAAAGCCGCCGACGCGGAACTTCAGACCCTTCAGATCGGCGGTCGACTTGATCTCCTTGCGGTACCAGCCGGCCATCTGCGCACCGGTGTTGCCGCCGGGGAAGTTGACGATGTTGTAGTTGCGATAGAACTCGCGCATCAGCTTCAGGCCGTTGCCCTCATACATCCAGGCTGTCATCTGGCGTGAATTGAGGCCGAAGGGGATCGCGCCGCCGATGGCGAAGGTCTCGTCCTTGCCGAAGAAGTAGTAGGGCACGGTGTGCGCCATCTCGACCGTGCCGTTCTGCACGCCGTCGACCACACCGAAGGCCGGCATCAGCTCGCCGCCCGAATGCACCGAGATCTGGAACTTGCCGCCGGTCATGTCGCTGACCTGCTTGGCAAACACCTCGGCACCGCCGTAGATGGTGTCCAGCGACTTCGGGAAGCTGGAAGCCAGGCGCCAGCGGATATTCGCCTGCGCCTGCACGAAAGCGGGCGCGGTGCCCGCCGCCAACACACCGGCCAGACCGGCCTGCTTGACAAAGGAACGACGTTCCATCTTGAACTCCTCAGTGGTGGGCGCAGCCATTGCGCCGACTGTTTTATAGCGGCAGTCCCGGCCTGCGGCCGGTCTTGTCCCCGATGCCCGGCAGCGCTGCGGGAGCGCTGCAATGCAACGGACCATTGCACCACGACGCGGCTTTCAGAAAGCTGACGCCGTGCGTACTCATGACACCCAATGCGCGCTCAGCGCACAAGCCGTTCAGCTACCCGCCAGCTTCATCCGGGCAATCAGCACCGAGCCTATGGTCTTGCTGCCGACCGTGTAGGCATCGGTGCCGACACCGACGATCTGCCGGAACATCTCGGGCAGATGGCCGGCGATCGTCACCTCATGCACCGGGTAGGCGATCTCGCCGTTCTCGACCCAGTAGCCGCTGGCGCCGCGCGAATAGTCGCCGGTCACATAGTTGACGCCCTGCCCCATCAGCTCGGTAACGAAGAGGCCCCGGCCCATGCGGCGCAGCATGGTCCGCAGGTCGTCGCCCGGCGCTGTCCAGCGGCTGGTGAGGCGCAGATTGTGCGAGCCGCCGGCATGGCCGGTGGTGCGCAGGCCCAGCTTGCGCGCCGAATAGGTGGACAGGAAATAGCCCTGCAGCACGCCGGCCTCGACGACCTGGCGCGGCCGCGTGATCACGCCCTCGTCGTCGAAGGGCGAGCTGCCCTTGCCCTTCAGCTCATGCGGGTCCTCACTGACGTCCAGGTGCTCGGCCAGCACCGGCTTGCCCAGGCTGTCAAGCAGAAAGCTGGCCTTGCGGTACAGCGCACCGCCGCTGGTGGCCTGCACCAGCGCGCCCAGCAGACCGGCCGCCACCGTGCTCTCGAACAGCACCGGCACCTCGGCCGTCTTGACCTTGCGCGACTTCAGGCGCGACAGCGCGCGCTCGGCGGCATAACGGCCGACAGCCTCGGGTGCGGCCAGCTCGGCGGCATCGCGCATCGAGCTGTACCAGGAATCGCGCTGCATGCCGGCGCCGCGACCGGCGATCGGCGCGACCGAGAGCGAGTGCCGCGAGCTGGCATAGCCGCCGCGAAAACCCCGGCTGTTGCCGGAGAAGAAGTGCGACTGCTGGGCCGACACGGCGGCGCCCTCGGAATTGGTGATGCGCTTGTCGGTGCCCAGCGCGGCGGCCTCGCAGCGCATCGCCAGCGCAGCCGCGCCCTCGGCATCGATGGCCCAGGGGTGGAACAGGTCCAGCTCGGGGCGGGCCGTGGCATCCAGGGACAGGTCTTGCTCGTCGGGCAGGCCGGCCACCGGGTCTTCGGCGGTGAAGCGGGCGATGTCGAAGGCCGCGCGCACCGTGTCCTGCAAGGCCTTGGCCGAGAAGTCCGAGGTGCTGGCATTGCCGCGCCGCTGGCCCACATAGACCGAGATGCCCAGCGACTTGTCGCGGTTGCGCTCGACATTCTCCAGCTCGCCCTTGCGCACCGAGACCGACAGGCCGCAGCCCTCGGAGACCTCGGCGCCGGCGTCGCTGGCGCCCAGGCGCTTGGCCTCGGCCAGCACCTCGTCGACCAGCTCGCGGAAACGTTCCTGGCTGTAAGCGAAGCCGGCTTCGGCAGTGGGGACGGGGGCGTGGGTGGGCT
>SCOI01000012.1 GCA_005503085.1 Burkholderiales bacterium C2
GGTTTCGGGGCCGGGGTCTTGCTCACGTTGAATCTCCTCACTGCTGGGCTTTATACCTGCTCTGAAGGGCTAGATGGCAAAGCTGACCAGCTTTCCTGGGGCGATGTCGCCGGGGTCGGGCGGGGCGCATTGTAGCCACGATGAATCCCCAGCATGCTGACACCTCCTCGGGAGCTCAGGCCAGGCAACCTTCCAGCCCTTGCATCAGGATGTCCTTGGGCAGGTCGATGCCGATGAAAACCATTTTGCTCGTCTTTTTCTCGCCCGGCAGCCATTTCGGGCCCAGGTCCGAGCCCATCAGCTGGTGCACGCCCTGGAAGATCACCTTCTTGTCGGTGCCCTTCATATTCAGCACGCCCTTGTAGCGCAGCATCTTGGGGCCGTAGACCTGCACGATGGCGCCCAGGAAATCTTCCAGCTTGGCGGGGTTGAAGGGCTTGTCGGAGCGGAACACAAAAGACTTCACATCGTCGTCATGCGCATGGTGGTGCGGGTGATCGCAATGCTCGTCATGCTCGTGGTCATGATGGTGGTGATCGTGGTCGTGCTCGTCGACCGTCAGGAAGCCCGGGTCGATCTCCAGCTTGGCATTCAGGTTGAAGCCACGCAGATCAAAGACCTGGGCCAGCGCCACCTCGCCGAAATGGGCGGTCTGCACCGGCGCGCGCGGGTTCATATGCTTGATGCGGTGCGTCAGCGCCTCGACCGCGGCCGGCTCGACCAGGTCGGACTTGCTGATGAAGATCTGGTCGGCGAAGCCGATCTGGCGGCGCGCCTCCTGGCGGCTGTTCAGCTGCTCCTCAGCATGCTTGGCATCGACCAGGGTCAGGATCGAGTCGAGCAGATAGCTCTCGGCGATCTCGTCATCCATGAAGAAGGTCTGCGCCACCGGGCCCGGGTCGGCCAGGCCGGTGGTCTCGATGACCACGCGCTCGAAATCCAGCTCGCCCTTGCGGCGCTTCTCGGCCAGATCGCTCAGCGTGGTGCGCAGATCCTCGCGGATCGTGCAGCAGACGCAGCCATTGCTCATCTGGATGATCTGCTCGGTCGTCTCGGCCACCAGGATGTCGGTGTCGATGTTCTCCTCGCCGAACTCGTTCTCGATCACGGCGATCTTCTGGCCATGCGCCTCGGACAGGATGCGCTTGAGCAGGGTGGTTTTTCCAGAGCCCAGAAAACCGGTCAGTATGGTGGCGGGGATGAGACCTTGGGACATGGTGATGGCGCGCTGAGGGCAGTGAGGAAGCAGCCCCGGATATGGGGGCGGCTGACTGTGGTGCAAGAGGGGTGCAATGTCAATGGGTTATTCTGTGGGCCTTGCAACTGCCCGACGCACCTGTGTCCGAGCCTCAGCCTAGTCGGCCCTCTCATCGAGGGGGCCACAAATCCACTGCCGCAGCCGAGCCGCGCGGCCTGCTGATACGCCTGCTGGAGTTCCTCCACCCCGGGCCCGACTCCAAGAGCGAACTGATAGAGACGCTGGCCGATGCCGAGCAGCGCGAGCTGATCGAGCCCGAATCGCGCCAGATGCTGGAAGGCGTGCTGCGCATGGCCGAGCTCAGCGCCGGCGATGTGATGGTGGCCGCGCCGCGCATGGACCTGCTGGACATCGAGGCGCCCTATGATGAGCTGTTGGGCCTGGTGATACGCGGCGGGCATTCGCGCTTCCCGGTCTTCGAGGGCCAGCGCGACAACATCATCGGCATCCTGCTGGCCAAGGACCTGCTGAAGATGCAGCGCTCGCCCGAACTGAATCTGCGCGCGCTGCTGCGGCCGACCGTGTTCGTGCCCGAGAGCAAGGGCCTCAACGAGCTGCTGCGCGACTTCCGCTCCAACCGCAACCATCTGGCCATCGTGATCGACGAGTTCGGCAACACCGCCGGCCTGATCACGATCGAGGATGTGCTGGAGGAGATCGTCGGCGAGATCGAGGACGAGTTCGACGACAAGGACGGCGAGTCCAGCATCTACACCCTGGCCGACGGCAGCCAGCGCGTCGCCGGCGACGCCGAGATCGCGGCCGTCAACGAGGCCTTCACCGTGACCCTGCCCGAGGCCGAGTTCGACACCATCGGCGGCCTGGTCGCCCATGAGCACGGCCGCGTGCCGCGGCGCGGCGAGGCGGTCGATATCGGCGGTCTGCGCTTTGCCGTGATGCTGACGCGCGGCGGCTCGGTGCGCTGGTTCAAGGTCACGCGCGCGCCCGTCGAGAGCCTGGACGGCTGATGCGGGGCCGCTACGCGATGCTGGCCGCTGCGGCGGCCGGTGTGCTGCACACCGCCTCGTTCGCCCCGCTGGAAGCCTGGTGGCTGCAGATCCTGGCGCTGGCCTGGCTGGCCCATCTGTCCTGGAGCGTCAGCCCGCGCCGTGCGGCGGCGCTGGGGGCTGTCTTCGGGGTGAGTTGGCTGGCTTCGGGTCTGTGGTGGCTGCACATCAGCATGCACCAGTTCGGCCATATCCCCTGGCTGCTGGCGGCGCTGGCGGTGCTGCTGCTGTCGGCCTTTCTGAGTCTTTACTATGCCGGTGCACTGGCGCTGGCTGCCTGGCTGCGCAAGGGCGGCAGCCCCGGCTGGCATGCGCTGACCTGGGCGCTGTGCTGGCTGCTGGCCGAGCTGGGCCGGGCCACGCTGTTCACCGGCTTCCCCTGGATCGCCAGCGGCTATGCGCACAGCGTCGGCCTGCTGGCCGACTGGGCGCCGTGGATCGGCGTCTACGGCATCACGCTGCTGGCGGCCGGCGGTGCGGCCGCGTTTGCCGCGCTGGGCCGGCACAGCTGGCAGCCGGCCGCCGTGGTGCTGGGTCTGCTGGCCCTGGGTCAGGTCTTGCCGCATGACTTCACCCAGAGCACCGGCCGCCTGCGCGTCTCGCTGCTGCAGCCCAATGTGCCGCAGGATCAGAAGTTCGACCGCGCGCTGATGGAGGCCAATCTGGACCGCCTGGCGCAGCAGATCGAAGCCTCGCAAGGCCAGATCGTCGTGACGCCGGAGTCGGTCGCGCCGCTGCCGCTGGCCTATCTGGACCCCGACTATCTGCAGCGCCTGCAGCGCAGCGCGATGCGCCGGCCGCTGCTGCTGGGCACCTTCCTGGGCAATGAGCAGGAGGGCTATGTCAACTCGCTGATCGCGATCGGCGTGCATGCGAACTACAGCTATGGCAAGCGCCATCTGCTGCCCTTTGGCGAGTTCATCCCGCCGGGCTTTCACTGGTTTGTGCGCGCGATGGGTATCCCGATGGACGACCAGGCGCGCGGCCAGCACCAGCGGTCCTTCGCGGTGGCCGGCCAGCGCCTGCGGCCGCTGATCTGCTACGAAGACCTGTTCGGCGAAGACTTTGTCGGCAGCGTTGTCGGCCCCGAGGCGGCCACCGTGCTGGTCAATGTCAGCAATCTGGCCTGGTTCGGCACCTTGATGGTGCAGGACCAGCATCTGCAGTTCTCGCAGATGCGTGCGCTGGAGTTCCAGCGCCCCTTCATCCGCTCGACCAATACCGGCGCTACCGCCGTGCTGGACCATCGCGGCCGCATCATCGCCGCCGCGCCGCCGGCGCGCAGCGTGGTGCTGGAGGCTTCGGTCGAGGGCCGCAGCGGCAGCACGCCTTATGCGCGCTGGCTGGCTGCCTGCGGGCTCTGGCCCTTGCTGGTGGTGGCCTTGGCCGGCCTGGGGCTGGCCTGGCTGCGCCGCCGCGCCTCGTAGAATCCGGGGCGATCGCTTGTTTGCCCCTCCCTCACTTCAGACACCGACATCTCCATGCTGAGCTTCCAGCAAATCATCCTGACCCTGCAAGACTACTGGTCCAAGCAGGGCTGCGCCCTGCTGCAACCCTATGACATGGAGGTGGGTGCGGGCACCAGCCACACCGCCACCTTTTTGCGCGCCCTGGGCCCCGAGCCCTGGAAGGCCGCCTATGTGCAGCCCAGCCGCCGCCCCAAGGACGGCCGCTATGGCGAGAACCCGAACCGGCTGCAGCACTACTACCAGTACCAGGTCGTGCTCAAGCCCGCGCCGGCCAATATCCTGGAGCTCTATCTGGGCTCGCTGGAGGCGCTGGGCTTCGATCTGAAGAAGAACGATGTGCGCTTCGTCGAGGACGATTGGGAAAACCCGACGCTGGGCTGCTGGGGTCTGGGCTGGGAGGTCTGGCTCAACGGCATGGAGGTGACCCAGTTCACCTATTTCCAGCAGGTCGGCGGCATCGATTGCAAGCCCATCACCGGCGAGATCACCTACGGCCTGGAGCGCCTGGCCATGTATCTGCAGGGCGTGGAGTCGGTCTATGACCTGGTCTATGTCGAAGGCCAGGACGGCGCGCCGGACATCAAGTACGGCGATGTCTTCCACCAGAACGAGGTCGAGCAATCGACCTACAACTTCGAGCACAGTGACGTCGAGTTCCTGCTGACCGCCTTCGCCGCGCACGAGAAGCAGTCCAAGCACCTGATGGAGCAGCAGCTGGCGCTGCCCGCCTACGAGCAGCTGCTCAAGGCCGGCCACAGCTTCAATCTGCTGGACGCGCGCGGTGCCATCAGCGTCACCGAGCGCGCCGCCTATATCGGCCGCATCCGCAATCTGGCCCGCGCCGTGGCGCAGAGCTATCTGGAGAGCCGCGCCCGCCTGGGCTTCCCGATGGCACCGAAGGAATGGGCCGATCAAGTCATCGCCCAGATTGAAAAGAAGAAGGCGGCCTGAGCCATGACGACTGCTGTGAAGAACCTGCTGATCGAACTGTTTGTCGAAGAGCTGCCGCCGAAGGCGCTCAAGAAGCTGGGCGAGGCCTTCGCCGCTGTGCTGGTGGACAGCCTCAAGGCCCAGGGCCTGGTGGGCGAGGGCGCGCAAGCGACCGCCATCGCCACGCCGCGCCGCCTCGGCCTGCACCTGACGGATGTGGCGCCCAAGGCCGCCGACCGCGCCGTGCAGCAAAAGCTGATGCCGGTGGCGGTGGCGCTGACGGCCGAGGGCCAGGCCACGCCGGCCCTGTTGAAGAAGCTGGCCGGCGTCGGCGCCGATGCCTCGGTGCTGCCCCTGCTCAAGCGCTTGCCTGATGAGTCAGGGAAGGGCAAGACCGAAGCCCTGTTCCTGGACCAGCTCGTACCCGGTGCCACCCTGGCCGAGGGCCTGCAGAAAGCCCTGGACGAAAGCCTGGCCAAGCTGCCCATCCCCAAGGTCATGACCTACCAGCTGAAAGATGGCTGGACCGATGTGAAGTTCGTGCGCCCGGCCCATGGCATCGTCGCCCTGCATGGCGCCGATCTGGTGGCTGTCTCTGCCCTCGGCCTGCAATCGGGCCGCACGACCCGCGGCCATCGTTTCGAGGCCAGCGCCCCCGAGTTGACGATCGAGAGCGCCGACAGCTATGTCGCGCAGATGCGCGAGCAGGGCGCCGTGATCGCCGGCTTTGCCGAGCGCCGCGCCGAGATCGCGCGCCAGCTGCAGGCCGCCGCAGGTGGCCTGGCGCCGATCGACGACGAAGACCTGCTGGACGAGGTCACGGCCCTGGTCGAGCGCCCCAATGTACTGGCCTGCCAGTTCGAGCCCGAGTTCCTGGCCGTGCCGCAGGAATGCCTGATCCTGACCATGAAGGCCAATCAGAAGTACTTCCCGCTGCTCGACGCCGCCGGCAAGCTGACGAACCACTTCCTCGTCGTCAGTGCCATCAGCCCGGCCGACGCCAGCGCGGTGGTCCAGGGCAATGAGCGTGTCGTGCGCCCGCGCCTGGCCGATGCCAAGTTCTTCTTCGACCAGGACCGCAAGAAGAGCCTGGCCGAGCGGGTGCCGGGTCTTGCCAAGGTGGTCTATCACGGCAAGCTGGGCACGCAGGGCGAGCGCGTCGAGCGCGTGCGCGCGATCGCCAAGGCGATTGCCGGCATGCTGGGGGGCGCCGCGCTGGCGGCCGATGCCGACCAGGCCGCGCTGCTGGCCAAGGCCGATCTGCTGACCGATATGGTCGGCGAATTCCCCGAGCTGCAGGGCATCATGGGCGGCTATTACGCCCGCCATGACGGCCTCAGCGAGGCCGTGGCCTTCGCCGTCGAAGACCATTACAAGCCGCGTTTCGCCGGCGACACGCTGCCGCGCAACGAGGCCGGCCTGGTCGTCGCGCTGGCCGACAAGCTGGAGACCCTGGTCGGCCTGTTCGGCATCGGCCAGCTGCCCACCGGCGACAAGGATCCGTTTGCGCTGCGCCGTCATGCGCTGGGCGTGGTGCGCATGCTGTCGGAGTCGCCGCTGACGCGACAACTCAGTCTGGACGAGGTCATCGCTGCCGCCGTGCCGGCCTTCGGTCGCTTGATCGAGGATCCCAGCGCCAAGCTCGTCGACTTCGTCTTCGACCGTGTCGCGGTGAGCTGGCGCGATGTCTACACGGCCCAGGAAGTCGACGCCGTGCTGGCCCTGCGCCCGCTGCGCCTGGCCGAGGTGACGAAGCGCCTGGAAGCCGTCCGCGCCTTCGCGGCGCTGCCCGAGGCCGCCTCGCTGGCCGCCGCCAACAAGCGCATCGGCAATATCCTGAAGAAGAGCGAGACGGCGGTCGACGCCAGGATTGATGCGGCGCTGCTGCAGGAGGCCGCCGAGCAGCAGCTGGCGGCCGCGCTGGACGGCGTCGCGCCCAAGGCCGATGCGCTGTTCCAGCAGGGCGAGTACGCCGCCTCGTTGCGTGAGCTGGCGGCGCTGAAGGCGCCGGTCGATGCCTTCTTCGACGGCGTGATGGTCAATGCCGAAGACCCGGCCCTGCGTGCCAATCGCCTGGGCCTGCTGAAGACCTTGCATGAAGCGATGAACCGCGTCGCCGATCTGTCCCGACTGGCCAGCTGATACGAGCACACGAGGTATGCCGATGCGACCCGACCACAGCCACAGCATGAAGCTCGTCATCCTGGGGCGAGACGGGACCATCAACCATTACCGCGACGACCATGTGAAGTCGGTCGACGAGCTGCAGCCTCTGCCCGGCGCGCTGGAGGCCGTGGCCCGGCTCAACCATGCCGGCTGGCACACGGTGATGGCCACCAACCAGCCCGGCATCGGCCGCGGTCTGCTGGACATGGCCTCGCTGAACACCATCCATATGCGGCTCAACCAGTTGCTGGCCGAGAAGGGCGGGCGGCTGGATGCCGCCTTCTTCTGCCCGCACACGCCCGAGGAGGGCTGCAGCTGCCGCAAGCCGCTGCCGGGCCTGATCCAGCAGATCGGCGAGCGCTTCGGCGCCGATCTGTCCCTGGTCCATATGGTGGGCGCCTCGCTGCGCGATCTGCAGACCGCGCAGGCGGCCGGCTGCATCCCGCATCTGCTGCGCAGCGATCGGCTCGGCGCGCTTGACGAGGTGCAACTGGCGGCCCTGGTGGCCCAGGTGCCCGGCACCACGGTGCATGCGAATCTGGGGGCGTTCGCCGAGTACCTGATCCAGCGCGATCGTCGCGCCAAGGCCGATGCGCGTGGCGAGCAGATGGCGCCCGACACCAGCCCCGGAGCGCTGGCTTGAGCGACTGAGCGCGATGTCGATGCTGAAGCGTCTGGCCAGCCTGCTTCATGTGGATCAGCTCTCGCTGTTCGAGGCCGAGTCGCCGCCGCCGCCCGTCATCGCGGCGCCTGCCGCCACGCTGCCCCAGGCGCGCTCGCAGCGGGCCTTGCTGCTGGACGGCCACAGCGTCGGCTACGAACTCAGGCGCGCACGCCGGCGCAGCATCGGTTTCACTGTCAGCGCCGAGGGGCTGAAGGTCAGCGCACCGCGCTGGGTCAGCGTGGCCGACATTGAGCAGGCGCTGCGCGACAAGCAGGGCTGGATCCTGCGCAAGCTGGTCGAGCAGCGCGAACGCACCCAGCGGCTGCAGGCGGCGCGCGTGGTCTGGGCCGATGGCGCCAGCCTGCCCTATCTGGGGGCGCCGCTGCGGCTGCGGCTGGGCGGCCTGGCGCAGTACGACGCCGAGGGTCGGGTCTTGCATCTGGGCCTGCCGCTGAGCGCGACGCCCGAGCAGATGCGCGACGCGGTCCAGGCCTGGCTGCAGCGCCAGGCGCGGGCGCTGTTCGAGCGACGCTGCGCCCACTTCGCGGCCGCGCTGGGCGTGCGCTATACCCGGCTCTCGCTGAGCTCGGCCCAGACCCGCTGGGGCAGCGCCAGCGCCAGCGGCGCGATCCGCCTGAACTGGCGGCTGATCCATTTCGCGCCGGCCATCATCGACTATGTGGTCGCCCACGAGCTGGCCCATCTGCGCGAGATGAACCACAGCGCGCGCTTCTGGGAGGTGGTGCGCTCGGTCGTGCCCGACTACGAGCAGGCCCGCGAGCGGCTGCGCGACGAGGCCGTGCCTCAGCTGGACAGCTAGCGGCCTCTCCCTCTTTAGGGGGGCTTGTTACCGGGCGTGACGGCAAGCACACTGCGATCCACAAGCTGTCATCACGCAGCATCTGAGTCCGGCGTCAGTCTTTGCCGGTCTCCCGGTGGCACCACGGCCCCCAGGTCTCCTGGGTAGACCCTGGCAGCTGCACCGAAAAGTGGATGCGTCGTCAAAGATCAGACCGCCGCCGCCCGCTCACGCGGTCGGCGGCGGCCACTGACTCTCCTAAGGCCTCATGCCGCCGAGAAGCGGTACACCCCATCATCATCGAGTCGCCGCAGCAGCAGGCCGGCCAGCCACAGCGCGTTCAGATGCGCGACCGACTCGCCCATCGCGAAGGTGGTCTGGTGCAGGTCCAGCTTGCGCTTGAACAGCACATCGAGCAGTTCGGCCGCATGGCAGGGCTTGGCCGCGCAGGCCTCGGCCACCTCGGCCAGGCGCTCGTCATGGTGTTCACGCAGCTGGTCGACCCGTGCATGCAGGCCGCGAAAGGGCTTGCCATGCGAGGGCAGCACCAGGGTGTCGCCGGGCAGGTCCAGCATATGCTGCAGCGAGGCCAGGTAGAGGCTCAGCGGGTCGGCCTCGGGCTCGACATCGACCACCGAGACATTGGTCGAGATGCGCGGCAGCACCATATCGCCGGAAATCAGCAAGCCCAGCGTCTCGCAATGCAGGCTGATGTGCTCGGGCGCATGGCCGAAGCCGGCGATGCAGCTCCAGTCATGGCCGCCGATGCGCAGCCGGGCACCGCCCATCAGGCGGCGGAAGCTGCTCGGCACGGCCGGCACCATGCTGGGGTAGTAGCTGGCGCGGCCGCGGATCTTGGCCAGGGCCTCCGGGTCGCTCAGGCCGTGGCTGGCGAAGAAGGCGGCGGCCGTCTCGCCGCCCATGCCCACCGTCGAGCCACTGGCCAGGCGGGCCAGATGGAAGTCGGTGGCGCTGATCCACAGGCGGCAGTTCCACTTCTCGGTCAGCCAATAGGCCAGGCCCATATGGTCGGGATGGAAGTGCGTGACGATCACCCGCAGCACCGGCAGGCCGTCCAGATGCTTGGCAAACACCTGTTCCCAGTTCGCCTTGGTGGCCTCGCTGCTGATGCCGCAGTCGACGATGCTCCAGCCGGCCTGACCATCGATATCGTCGCGCAACAGCCAGAGATTGATATGGTCCAGCGCGAACGGCAGGCCCATGCGCAGCCAGCGCACGCCGGGCGCGATCTCCAGCACCGCGCCGGGCTCGGGCAGGGCGTCGCCCAGGGGGTAGGAAAGTTCGGATTCGCGTGGGTTCGCCATGCTGTGCTCGTGCCTTAGACTTCCGTTTACGTTAACGTCATCCTTCAGCGCCAGTGTAGCCATGAGCCTTGCCCCCCGCTCGACCCCCTCCGCCGAGAGCTCCGGCCGCCTGTTCACGATCACCGAGCTGGCCGCCGAGTTCGACATCACGCCGCGCGCGATCCGTTTCTACGAGGACATGGGCCTGCTCGAGCCCAGCCGCGATGGCCGCAACCGCGTCTACACCCACCGCGACCGCACCCGCCTGAAGCTGACCCTGCGCGGCAAGCGCCTGGGCCTGAGCCTGCAGGAGGTCAAGCAGCTGGTGGACATGTATGACTCCGAGTCCGACGCCGCGCCGCAGCTGACCGCCTTTCTCGAAGTGCTGCGCCAGCACCGCCGCCAGCTGGAGCAGCAGCTCGACGATATCGAGGTCACCTTGGCCGAGATCAGCCAGCATGAGGAGCGCTGCGAAGCGCTGCTGGCCGAGAGCAAGCGTCAGAACACCTGACGCATGCCCATCGCCAGGCCGCTCTGCGTCATGCCCATGCCTACGGTGGCGCCGGCGCTCAGTGACAGCGCCGAGCGGCCGCGGTTGCGCATCTGGCCGGCCATCGCGTAGACCGCGCTGCGCTTGGACAGCGCGTAGACCAGTCGGGTGGCCAGCAGCTGGGCATCGTCGGCGCTGTTCTTGACATCCAGCCGGCTCAGCTGGGCGTCCAGTGTCAGCTGCGGGCTCAGCGGGTGGCTGACGCCGGCGAACAGCAGGGTGGACTCGAAGTTCGTGGCCGTGCGGCGTTCGCGCAGCAGCGCACCGGCCGTCAGCTTGGTCTGGCCCAGCATCAGATAGCCGTTGATGGTGTTGCGCGTGTCGGTGTAGGCGCTGCTGCCCAGGCCCAGCGTGGCGCCAGGGCCGCCATGCATGCGGTCGTGCACCAGGGCCAGACCATATGGCTTGCTGTCGTAGCGGCCCATCAGCGTCCATTGCCGGCAGGCCTTGCTGTCGGCCGCCTCGCCGGCGCAGTTGGTGGCCGCCGGGCCCAGGCCGTTGACCGTGTCGCGGCCCAGGCTGTAGGTGGCGCCAAGGCTGAAGGCGCCGAACTGGCCCTGGTAGCCGATGCTGTTGTCGCTGCGTGCGTTCGGGATGTAGGGGTCCAGCGAGGCGTTCGAGTACAGATTGCCGCCCAGGGTTTCGATGCCGGCGGCGGCGAAAGTCATATTGGCCATGCGGCCCAGGCTCAGCGTGCCCCAGGATCCGCTGAGGCCGACAAAAGCCATGCGGCCCCAGAAGCGGCCACCGTTGCCGAGGCCGCCGGTGTCCATGCCGATGCCGCTTTCGAGCTGGAAGATCGCCCGCAGGCCGCCGCCCAGGTCTTCGCTGCCGCGCAGCCCCAGGCGCGAGGGCACCGAGCCGCTCAGATTGGGCATGCGCTGGATCGAGTCGCCGGCGGCGTTGACACGGGTCAGGTGCTCGATGGCCAGGTCGGCAATGCCGTAGATCGTGACGTTCTGCGCCTGCGCAGGGCCGGCGGCCAGCAGCAGGGCGATGAGGGCGAGGCGTGCGTGCATGGTGTGGGTGTCTGCGTTGGGAGGGATGGCGGCCGATTCTGCGCAGCGGGTCGGGCAGCCGCTAGCCGCTTTTTGCAGCGCATGCCCTAGGGCAAATCCAGTTCTTGCAGCGGCCGCTCTGGCCTATAAACGCGCATGCTCCCGACCCCAGCCCTCGATCTGGCGCCGCTGTACCGGCGCTGCGTGCTGCGCTCGCCGGCGCGGGTGGCCAGCCATGCGCTGATGGCCCGCGAGCTCAGCGCCCACGACCTGCGCTGGCGCGGCGGCGCGGCCGACACAGCCCTGTTCAAGCTGCAGTCGCCACAGCTGGAGCTCTACGGCCTGCGCTATGGCGCCGCCGTCGAGATCGACTCCGCGCCCTTCGACGACTTCGCCCTGGTGCATCTGGTGCTGCGCGGCCATACCGAGATCGAGGTCGACGGCCGGATGCTGGGGCTGCGCGCCGGCCAGGCCGCTGTGCTGGCACCACGCCGGCGCGTGCGGCTGCGCTGCTCGGCCGGCGCCGAGCGCCTGATCCTGAAACTGCCCGGCGCGCTGCTGCGCAGCCACGCCGGCGCGCAAGACCTGGCCCCGCTGCAGGGCTGGTCGGCGCCGCTGAATGCCCAATGGGCCCTGCTGCTGCAGGGCCTGCTGGGCGCGCTGGACATGGGCGAGCAGGCCGATGCCGCTTGGCTGGACCACTACGAGCGCACGCTGGCCCTGTTCGTGCAGGCGCATCGCGGCCCGGCCGCCCTGCTCGGGATCGAGCCGGCCGAGGCCGACAGCGACGGCGCGCGCCTGGCCGCGCTGCAGCGCCATATGCGCGCCCGTCTTGCCGAGCCGCTGAGCCTGGCCGAGCTGGCCGCTGCGGCCGGCCTGGGCCTGCGCTCGCTGAATCTGCTGTGCCACCGCACCCTGGGCATGGCGCCGATGGCGGTGCTGCGCCAGCTGCGGCTGGAGGCGGCACGGGCACGCCTGCTGGCCGATCCGGAACTCAGCGTCACCGAGGTGGCATTGGGCTGCGGCTTTGCCCATCTGGGCCGCTTCGCGGCCTATTACCGGCAGCGCTATGGCGAGCCGCCGGGACGCCGCTCAGGCCGGGGCTAGTACCCGCAGCAGCCAGGCATTCAGGTCCGCGACCTCCTCGTTGCACAGCGAGTGCGCCATCGGGTAGTCGTGCCACTCGGGCGCGTAGCCCAGGCGCTCCAGCTCGGCGCGGGCCGCGTGGGCGCGCTCCAGCGGGACGACCGGGTCCTGCAGGCCGTGGGCCAGGAAGATCGGCAGATCGGCATTGGCCGGGTGGCGCTCGGCCGCCGTGCTGGGCAGCAGCGGCAGATAGCCGGACAGGCCGATGATGCCGGCCAGGCGCTCGGTGTGGCGCAGCCCCGTCATCAAGGCCATCGCGCAGCCCTGCGAGAAGCCCATCAGCACGATGCGCGAGGCCGGGATGCCGCGCGCGATCTCGCGCGCGATCAAGGCTGCTATGGCCTGCTGCGAGGCGCGCAGACCGGCCTCGTCCTCCTGGCGGTCCAGCGCGGTGCCGCGAATGTCGTACCAGGCCGGCATGCGGTAGCCGCCGTTGATGGTGACCGGCATCACCGGTGCGTTCGGCAGCACGCAGCGCAGGCCGCCGCCCTGCGCCAGCAGCGGGCCCAGGTCCAAGGCCTCGCAGACCGGCACGAAGTCGTTGCCATCGGCGCCCAGGCCGTGCAGCACGATCAGGCTGGCGCTCGGTTCGGTGGGGGTTTGCAGTTCTAGGGTTTCCAGTGTCATGGCTCGGATGCTACGCAAATTAGACTACTGGACAAATAAACAGTTTCAGGAGTTGCCCGCCATGACCAGGAAAGTGATCACGCTGGACGATCTGCGCCGCCACGCGGTGGCGCGCAGCCTGTTCAAGCCGACCAGCCTGCCGCAGGCGATCCGGCGCCTGGGCTTTGTGCAGGCCGACCCGATCCGCGCGCCAGCACGTGCGCAAGACCTGACCCTGCGGCTGCGGGTGCGTGACTACCGGGTCGGTGATCTGGAGCGGCGCTATGCGCGGCTCCAGGTCGAGGAGGACTGCCTGGTCAACTACGGTTTTCTGCCGCGCGAGCATCTGCGTCTGATGCATCCGCGCCAGGCCGCTCGCCGCTGGGATCAGGAGACCGAACGCCGCGCCGCTGCGGTGCTGGACTTTGTGCGCGCCTGCGGCGAGGCCCACCCGCGCCAGGTGCAGGCCGAGTTCGACCATGGCAGCACCCGCAACGCCTGGGGCGGCAGCTCGAACGTGGTGACCCAGCTGCTGGACGGCATGCATTACCGCGGCCTGCTGCGGGTGGTGCGGCGCGAGCAGGGCCTGCGCGTCTATGCCGCGGCGGCGCATTCGCCGGATCCGCGCGAGCCGGCCGAGAAGGCCCGGGCGCTGGTCGATCTGGTGCTGGCCAAGTACGCGCCGCTGCCCTCGCGCAGCCTGGGCCAGCTGTGCAGCCATCTGGGCTATGGCGCCCCGCATCTGCAGGCCGAGATCAGGCAGGCGCTGGCACACGCCCGCGAGCGGCTGCCCAGCGTCGAGCTGGACGGCCAGGCCTGGCTCTGGCCCGAGGGCGAGGACCCGCGCTCGCGGCGCTGGCAGTTTGACGAGGAGCTGCGCCTGCTGGCCCCCTTCGACCCCATCGTCTGGGACCGGCTGCGCTTCGAGCGCTTCTGGGGCTGGGCCTACCGTTTCGAGGCCTACACGCCGGCGCCCAAGCGCAAGCTCGGCTATTACGCGCTGCCGCTGCTATGGCGCGGCCAGGTGCTGGGCTGGGGCAATCTGGCGGCGGCAGACGGGCGGCTGCAGGCCCAGATCGCCTATGTCGCCGGCAGGCCGCCGCGCGAAGCCGGCCATGCCCAGGCCTTGCGCGCCGAGCTGGACCGCATGGCCGAGTTCCTGGGTCTGGCGCCGCCTTGATCCAGCGTATTGAGCCGGCGTCTTGTGCCGGCGTGTTTCGCTAGCGTATTTAGGGCGCCGTGGCGCTGGTCAGCGCCGCCACCCGCGCCACCATCTCGGCCGGCGCGAACGGTTTTTCCAGCACCGCGCAGCCGGCCTCGCGCAGGAACTCGGCTGCGCCGGGGCTCAGGGTGTCGCCGGTGACGAAGAGCATGCGGGTGGCCAGCTGCGGCTGGCGCTCGCGCACCGCGCGCCACAGCGCCGCGCCGTCCATGCCGGGCATGCGCAGATCGCTGACGATGGCCTCGAAGCGCGCTTCCTCCAGCAGCTCCAGCGCCACCAGGCCGGATTCGGCCGTCATCACCTCGTAGCCGGCGCCCTCCAGCGCCTCGCGCATCAGCGCGGCCAGCTCGGTCTCGTCGTCCACCACCAGGATGCGCAGCTGCTGGGGCGCGTCGGCGATCGGCGCCGGCGCGGCGGCGGCCGGCTGGGTGCCGCCGGCCAGCGGCAGGCGCAGCAGAAAGCTGGCGCCGCCGGCCGTGTCCTCCAGCAGCAGTTCGCCGCCATGCTCGCGCGCGATGCCGCGCGCCACCGCCAGCCCGAGGCCGGTGCCTTGCAGCTCGCCGGCGCCCTTGGTCGTGAAGAAGGGCGTGAAGATGCGCTCGCGCAGGCCCGGCGCGATGCCGGGGCCGTTGTCGGCCACGCGCAGCCATACGCGCTGGCCATCCGCATCGAGGCCGCTGGCGATGCGGATGCGGCGTTCGCCGTCCTGGCTGCTCAGCGCCTGCTGGGCATTGACGATCAGATTCATCACCAGCTGGCCCAGCCGGTCGGGGTCGGCCGGCAGCTCGGGCAGGTCGGCGGCCAGCGCCAGCTCCAGCGTGATGCCGCCGGAGCGCAGGCTGTAGCCGAGCAGCTCGACGGCGGCGCGCACCAGCTCGTTGAGCGGCACGGCGGCGCGGGTCTCGGGCTTGGCGCGCGCCATGTTCAGAAAAGTTCGCACGATGCGGCCACAGCGCTCGGCGGCCTCGCGGATGCGGCGCGCGTCGTCGCCCAAGGCGCCGCCGGCGGCCTTGCCTTCGAGCAGCGCGGCCCGGCCCAGCACGATGGACAGCGGGTTGTTCAGCTCATGGGCGACGCCGGCCAGCAGGCTGCCCATCGCGGTCAGCTTCTCGCTCTGGCGCAAGGCCTCGCGCTGGCGCTCGATCTCCTGCTGGGCCTGCTGGCGCTCGCTGACATCGTTGATGAAGGCGGTGTAGTGGTGGCTGCCGGCCACATCGGTACGGGCCAGCACCATCTCGATCGGGAATTCGCTGCCGTCGGCGCGCCGCCCGCTCATCTCCAGGCGCTTGCCGGCCAGCAGCATCGCGCCGCTGCTGCGCACCCGGGCCATGCCGGCCTCGTGCGCCGCGCGCAGGCGTTCGGGAATGATCAGCTCGCCGACCGAGCGGCCCAGCGCCGTGCTGCGCGGGTGGCCGAACATCGCGGCCGCCGCCGGGTTCCACTCGACCACCCGGCCGCTCTCGTCGGTGCTGATGATGGCGGCCAGCGCATGGTCGACGATGGCGGACTTGTAGGCCTCGCTGCGGCGTTCGCGCTCGCGCGCCTCCTGCTGCGCCGCGAAGGTGGCGCTGACCACCTCGACCCAGGGCTGCCAGCGCGCGTTCAGCCGCGGCGCGGTCGCGGTCGCGTCGCGCGAGCGCTCGAACAGATAGCGCATCACCGCCAGCGCCGGCTCGATCACGCGCCGGCGCAGCAGCCACTGGCCCAGCAGTATCAGGGCCAGCAGGCCGCAGGCGATCAGGCCGAAGGGCAGCAGCTCGGGCGCGATGCGGGTCAGCAGGGCGGCCTCCGACTGCGTGGCCACCAGGGTCCAGGGCGCGCTGCGCAGCGGCAGCGCCAGCAGGCGCTGGCCCTGGTCGGCCAGTGCGCGGCCCTCCAGTCCCAGGGCCCGTTCCAGTACCTCGGGACCATGGGGCAGCGCGCCGGGCCGGTCTTGCAGAATCGGCCGGCCGTCCTCGCCCAGCAGCCACCAGCGCCAGCCGCCGTCCATCAGCTTGGCGGCTCGGCTCAGATCGCTCAGACGCAGCTCGGTGGCCACCAGGCCGCGGAATTCCTCGCCGGCATAGACCGGCGCGCCATGCACCAGCCGGCCCTCGGCCGCGCGACTCAGCCAGAAGCTGCGCTGCGCGTTGTTGCGATCCGGCGTCGCGGCGCCGAACTCGGCCTGCGCATACCAGGCGTCCAGCGCGCCGCCCAGCTCGGGCCGGCCCAGGCCCAGCAGCACATTGCCGCTGGGCAGCCAGGGGTAGAGCAGGGCATGGCGCTGCGGCCAGGCCAGCCAGTAGGAGCGGGCCAGATCGGCATGGCGGTTGTGGGCGGCCTCGGCCAGCGCCGCAAAGGCCTGCAGCCGCCACAGCGCCGCCATATCGGGCCGCTCGGCGCCGGGCCACAGCAGCTGGGCCAGCCCCGGCTGCAGCAGCTGCGGCAGCTCATCCAGGGTGTAGCCGCCGTCGCGCGCGCGCAGCGCCTCGGCCAGCAGCGCGTCGGGCGCGCGCGCCGGCGTGATCAGCTCGCGCTCGGCGAAGCGCCGCAGGTCCTGCACATGGTCCTCGGCGGCGCGCGCCAGCGCCTGCAGCGCCGCGCGCTGGCGCGCCGCGCCGCGCTCCAGCTCGCCGACCGCATTGCGGTGGGCGGCCAGGCCCTGGCCGAGGCCCAGCAGCAGCACCAGCAGCAGCAGCGGCAGACTGACCAGCCACAGCAGGCGGTGGTAGCGCTGCACCAGCCGGGCGGCGCTGCTGGCATGCAGATCGGAGGGCGGTGTCATGGCAGGGGCTCCAGGCGGCGCACGGCGGCCAGCAGGTCATCGGGCTGGAAGGGCTTCTCCAGGGCGGGGCAGCCGCATTCCTTCAAGAACTCGGCGGCGGCCGGCGAGAGGATGTCGCCGGTGACGAAGAGCATGCGTGCCGCCAGCCCGGGCTGCAGGGCCTGGACCGCGCGCCACAGCTCGGCGCCGTCGACCTCGGGCATGCGCAGATCGCTGACGATGGCGTCGAAGCGCGCCTCCATCAGCAGGGCCAGCGCGACCGCGCCGTCCTCGGCGGTGGCGACCTCGTAGCCGGCGCCCTCCAGGGTTTCGCGCATCAATGAGGCCAGCTCGGGCTCGTCGTCGACCACCAGCAGGCGCAGGGCCTGGCCGTCCGCGCTGGCCGGCGCCTCGGCCGTCTCGCCGTCCGGCTCGGGTGCGCCGCTGATCGGCAGGCTCAGGCGGAAGCTGGCGCCCGGCTGGCCGTTGTGCTCCAGCAGCAGGTCGCCGCCATGCTCGCGCAGCAGCGAGCGCGAGACCGACAGCCCCAGGCCGGTGCCCAGGCCCTCGGCCTTGGTCGTGAAGAAGGGCTGGAACAGGCGCTCGCGCACCTGCGGCGGCACGCCAGGGCCGTTGTCCTGCACACGCAGCCAGATGCGCGGCTCGCGGCCCTCGCGGCGCGCCTCGACGCCGGTGCTGACCGTGATGCGGCGCGCCTCGTCCCGGTCGGCCAGCGCATGCTGCGCATTGATCAGCAGGTTCAGCAAGGCCTGGCCCAGCTGGTCGGCGTCGCCCATCAGCTGGGGCAGCTGCGGGTCGAGCCGCAGCTCCAGCGCGATGCCGTGGCTGCGCAAGGTGTAGCCCAGCATGTCAGCGGCGGCGTGGACGATGTCGTTGAGCGCCACCGGCGCGCGCCGCGCCGGCTTGGCGCGCGCCATGTTCAGAAAGGTGCGCACGATGCGGCCGCAGCGCTCGGCGGCCTCGCGGATGCGCTGGGCATCGTCCTGCAGCGGGCTGCCGGCCAGCTTGTCCTCGAGCAGATTGGCGCGGCCCATCACGATGGCCAGCGGGTTGTTCAGCTCGTGGGCGACGCCGGCCAGCAGGCTGCCCATCGCGCCGAGCTTCTCGGTCTGGCGCAGCGACTCGCGCTGGCGCTCGATCTCCTGGCGCGCCTGCAGCCGCTCCGACACATCGACCAGCGAGGCGGTGTAGTGCTCCTGGCCCTCCAGCTCGCTGCGCCACAGCACCATCTCGACCGCGAACTCGCTGCCGTCGCGGCGCAGCGCCTGCATGTCCAGGCGCCGGCCCAGCAGGGCCGGGCTGCCGCCGGCGCGCAGCCGCGCCATGCCGCTGCGGTGGCGCTCGCGATGGCGCTCGGGGATGATGATGTCGGCCACATCGGCGCCGCGCACCTCGGCCAGGCTGCGGCCGAACATGGCCTCGGCGGCCGGGTTGAACTCGAGGATGCGGCCCCGCTCGTCGGTCGACACCATGGCCTCCAGCGCATGGTCGAGGATGGCGGACTTGCGGGCCTCGCTGCCGCGCTCGCGGCGCATCAGCTCATGCTGGCGGCGCACAAAATGGCGTGCCAGCAGCCATTGGCCGATCAGCAGGCTGGCCAGCAGGGCCAGCGCCAGCGCGGCATGGGGCAGCAGGCTGGGCAGGATGCGCTGGCGCAGCTCGGCCAGCGGCGTGGCCGAGACATAGAGCCAGGGCGAGTCCGGCCGGCCGGCCGCCACCAGCGCCCAGTCACCGGCCCGCACGCGCCCGCCGGCCGCCGCCAGCGCGGCCTGCAGCTGGGCCTCGCCCAGCCCGGCCGGCGCACGCTCGGCCCAGGCGGTCTTGACATGCTGGTCGCCCTGGCCCGGGCCGCTGGGCCCGATCAGGGGCTGCTGCGAATCGGCCAGCACATGGCCGGCTCTGTCGACGATCCAGGCGCGCTCCTGCGGCTGGGCCCATTGCCGCACGCCGGCCTGCAGCGCGTCGAGCCGGAAGTCCAGCGAGACCTCGCCGACCAGTTCACCGCCGGCATGCACCGGCGCGGTGTGCGAGACCACCAGATGGCCGGCCAGCTGGCTGGCGTAGGGCGGGCCCCAGTGCGAATCGGCCGGCTGGCGCGCCAGCCGTGCGCGGGTGCGCTGTGCCGCCAGCGCACGCAGGCTGGCCAGCTCGCGCATGCTGCTCAGTCCCAGGCTCTGCAGAATGCTGTCGGTCGAGATCCAGGGGTAGCCGAAGGAGGTGTTGACATCGATGCCGGCAAACCAGGTGGCCTCGAAGCCCGGGGCGCGGGCGTGGGCGATGCGGGCCTGGCTCACGAAAGCGGCGGCGCGGCGCAGCCACAGCGGCTCGATGGGCCGGCCGTCGGGCGCGGACCACCAGACCTGACCCCATTGCAGGCCGGCGCCGTGGCCGGTGATCGCGACGCCGTCCGGCTGACCGGCCCGCTGCTGCGGCTGCAGCGCCTGGGCCAGTGCCGGCCCGGGGTCGGGGGGGTGTTCCCAGACGGCCTCCATCAGCCGGCGCAGGTCCTGCACATGGTCCATCGCCGGGCGCGCCAGCAGCTGCAGGTCCTGCGCACGCTGCTGGGCGGCGCGCTCCAGCGCGGCCTCGGCCTCGGCCATGCGCTGCTGGTATTGCAGCGCGCTGAGCACCACGAGCAGCAGGGCCATCGGCGCGACGAACCAGGCCATCAGGCGGCGCGTGGCCGCCAGCTGCTGCAGGGCCGGGTCTGGCGCCAAGGGCATCAAGTGCTGACGAAGACGTAGCCGACGTTGCGGACGGTTTTCAGGACTTCGGGCTTGTCGGGGTTGCGCTCGACCTTGCGGCGCAGCCGCATGATGCGCAGATCGATGGAGCGGTCGAACACATCCCAGCCGCGGTTGTGGGCCTGTTCCATGATCTGGTCGCGGTTCAGCGGCCGGTTCGGGTGGCGCGCGAACAGCGCCAGCAGATCGAATTCGGCGGCGGTGATCGTGACCTCCTGGCCCTGCGCATCCCAGAGCTTGCGCTCGTCCAGGTCCAGCGCGCAGGCGCCGAAGGCGACGCGGCGGCCGCTGCTGGCGGGCGCCGTCGCCGGAGTTGCCGGAGTGGCAGCCGCCACGGCCTGGGTGCGGCGCAGCACCGCGCGCACCCGCGCCAGCAGCTCGCGCAGATCGAAGGGCTTGGCCACATAGTCGTCGGCGCCCAGCTCCAGGCCGACCACACGGTCCACCGCGTCGCTGGCCGTGGTCAGCATCAGGATGGCCACCTGCGGATGGGCCTCGCGCAGCCAGCGCGCCAGCGACAGGCCGTTCTCGCCGGGCATGTTCAGGTCCAGCAGGGCCAGCTCGGGCCGGGCCTCGGCCAGCAGGCGGCGGGCCTCGGCCGCGTCGGCGGCGCAGCGCACCGCAAAACCCTGGCGCGTGAAGTATTCGGCCAGCAGCTCGCGCAGCTCGGCTTCGTCGTCAACCAGCAGCAAGGAGGTCGGAGGGCTCATGGGCGGGGCAGAGGACGTGGCGACCGGGCGATCATGCCAGCCGGCGGCCCAGCGCAACACCGGCCAAACCCCGCATCAGCGCGCGCCCGACGCCCGATTCCTGGATCGGCGCCGCCAGCTCCAGCAGGTCTTCGGCAAAGGCCTCGCTGCGGGTCAGGGCCGGGCGGGTGTCGACGAAGCTCAGGCTCTTGAGCCGCTCGCGGGTGCGCTCCTCGGCGCGCTGCAGCGCCGCATGCTTTTCGATGCGGGCGGTGATCTGGCCGGCCAGCAGGCGCTCGCAGGCGGGCCAGATGGGATTGCTGAGGGCTTGCGGCATCGCGGTGCTCCCGGGAGTGGATGGCTGCACTGTCGGCGGGGCTGGTATCAGCCGGATTTCCAGCACCAGGGGCTTTGTTTCAAATGTTTCCTGTCCCCGGCCTCGGCTTCGTCCGGATCAAGAGGATCGCCATCTCACTTCGCTAAGATGGCCCGAGGTTCCGGAGATCAGCATGGCCCAGCACAGTCCCACCCAGTCCGACATCTTTCTCGCCCCGACGCCGCTGGCGCCGGTGGCCTCGCTGCCGGCCCAGGACATCAGCGCCGAGGTGCTGCAGGAGAAATATGCCAAGGGCGAGGAGCGCACGCTGGACGAGCTGCGCCAGCGGGTCGCCCGTGCGCTGGCCGAGGCCGAGGAGCCGGCCCAGCGGGGGGCCTGGACGGCGCGCTTTTTCGAGGCCCAGAAGCGCGGCTTCATTCCGGCCGGCCGCATCCTCTCGGCCGCCGGCACCGAGCTCTCGGCCACGCTGATCAATTGTTTTGTGCAGCCGGTCGGCGACTCGATCGCCTCGGTGGAGGACGGCCATCCCGGCATCTACACCGCGCTGACCGAGGCCGCCGAGACCATGCGCCGCGGCGGCGGGGTCGGCTATGACTTCTCGCGCATTCGCCCCAAGGGCGCCTGGGTCGGCTCGACGCAAAGCCACGCCTCCGGCCCGGTCAGCTATATGCGGGTGTTCGACCGCAGCTGCGAGACCGTCGAGAGCGCCGGCAGCCGGCGCGGCGCACAGATGGGCGTGCTGCGCTGCGACCATCCGGACATCGTCGACTTCATCCGCGCCAAGGACCAGGGCGACCTGAAGAACTTCAATATCTCGATCGGCGTCACCGATGCCTTCATGGAGGCGGTGCTGGCGCACGGCCTGGTGGAGCTGGTGCACAGGGCCGAGCCCGGCCCGGCGCAAAAGGAGGAGGGCGCCTACCAGCGCGACGACGGCCTGTGGGTCTATCGCAAGCTGGCCGCCGCCGAGCTGTGGGACCAGGTGATGCGCTCGACCTATGACCATGCCGAACCCGGCGTGCTGTTCCTGGATCGCATCAATGCCGACAACAATCTGCATTACTGCGAGTCGATCGCGGCGACCAATCCCTGCGCCGAACAGCCGCTGCCGCCCTACGGTTGCTGCTGCCTGGGCTCGATCGACCTGACCCGCTTCGTGCGCGAGCCCTTCGGTGCCAAGGCGGCCTTCGACGAGGCCGGTTTTGCCGAGGTCTGCGCGCTGGCGACCCGGATGCTGGACAACGTGCTGGACGTGACGCCCTGGCCGCTGCCGGCCCAGGCCCAGGAGGCCGCCAACAAGCGCCGCATCGGCCTGGGCTTCACCGGCCTCGGCGATGCACTGGTGATGCTGAACCTGCGTTACGACAGCGAGGCCGCGCGCGAACAGGCGCGCCGCATCAGCGAGCTGATGCGTGACGCGGCCTATGGCGCGTCCGCCGATCTGGCGGCCGAGAAGGGCCCGTTCAAGCTCTTCAATGCCGATCTCTATCTGTCCGGCGGCAGCTTCGCGACACGCCTGCCGCAGGCGCTGAAGGACAAGATCCGCGCCCAGGGCCTGCGCAACTCGCACCTGTTGTCGATCGCGCCGACCGGCACCATCAGCCTGGCTTTTGCCGACAATGCGAGCAACGGCATCGAGCCGGCCTTTAGCTGGGCCTACACGCGCAAGAAGCGTCTGGGCCAGGCCGAGGGTGGCGGCTTCAAGGAATACCAGGTCGAGGACCATGCCTGGCGGCTCTACCGCCATCTGTTCGGCACCGAGGCGGCGCTGTCGCCGGCCTTTGTCACCGCGCTGGAGCTCAGCGCGGCCGACCATGCGGCGATGGTGGCGGCGGTCGCGCCCTATATCGACACCTCGATCTCGAAGACGGTCAATGTGCCGGCCGACTACCCCTATATCGACTTCCAGGACCTCTACACCCAGGCCTGGAAGAGCGGGCTCAAGGGCCTGGCGACTTACCGGCCCAACAGCATCCTCGGCTCGGTGCTGAGCGTCGAGCCGACGGTGACCGCACCCGAGCCGCTGAAGCCGGTGGTGGCCGAGGACGGCAGCAACCAGCGCCTGCGCGTCGAGCGCCTGCCCAAGCAGGTGCTGGCCTCGCTGCGCTGGCCCAGCCGGCCCGAGCTGCCCGGCGGCAACCCGGCCTGGAGCTATATGATCCGCCACCCGCATGGCGACTTCGCGCTCTTCGTCGGCGAGCTGCCGGCCGAGGGGCCGGATGCCGGACTGTTCGGCAAGACCCTGCCCTTCGAGGTCTGGATCAACGGCGCCGAGCAGCCGCGCGGCCTGGCCGCGCTGGCCAAGACCCTGTCGATGGACCTGCGCACCAATGACGCCGCCTGGCTGCGCCTGAAGCTCGACGCGCTGGCGACGGTGGCCGAGGAGCGCGCTTTCGAGATGCCGATGCCGCCGGGCGGCGACAAGCGCCTGTTCCCCGGCGTTGTGGCCGCCACCGCGGCCGTGATCCGCTGGCGCTGCGAGCAGCTCGGCGCGCTGCAGGAGGGCGGGCCGACCCCGGTGATCGACGCGATGTTCAGCCGCGAGGAGCCGCGCACCAGCACCATGGGCACCCTGGCCTGGGCGGTCGATGTCGACAACCCCGCCACCGGCGAGCAGTTCACGCTGACGCTCAAGGAGGTCAGCCTGCCGACCCCCGAGGGCGGCCACATCACCCGGCCCTGCGCGATGGGTTTCTCGGGCAACTATCCGAAGGCGCTGGACGGCATGGCGCGGCTGCTGTCGCTGGACATGCGGGTGATGGACCCGGCCTGGATAGGCATGAAGCTGCGCAAGCTCTTGAACGTCGGCGAGCCGCTGGGCCATTTCATGGCGCCGGTGCCCACGCTGTCAGGCGAGCGCCGCCAGCAGATCTGGCCCTCGACGGTGGCCTATGTGGCCCGGCTGATCATTCACCGCTACGCGATGTTGGGCGTGCTCGACGAGCAGGGCCAGCCCCTGGTCGAGATGGGCCTGCTGCAGGCGCCGGTCGCCAAGACGGCGGTCGGGCTGAGCGTCCAGCCCCAGGCCGGCAAGCCCTGCCCGGAATGCGGCAATGCGACCATGATCCACAAGGACGGCTGCGATTTCTGCACGGCTTGTGGGTATGTGGGGCAGTGCGGGTGAGCGAGCCGGAGTTCTGATTGCTTGCAAGCGAGACTCTTGTCGGTTGCCCCTTCTACGAGTTCCGTCTGTACGAGGGCAAGTGTTTCCACATCGATCTCAGCGATGAAAGATGCATCGCTGAATGAGTCGCCGTGCTCCCTTATCGGGAGCTGCTTTCGACTTCACGTTGAAGGATGACCGAGGGGCTCTATGGCGGCTCGCCTCCATGCTTCGCCCATATTTATGGTTTCATTGGTCGTGAATATTCAATGTCTCAAATTATGGCCATAAACGTCATTTAAGACATGATCACCCAACCCTACCATTGGTTCGACGGATTCCCCGCCAAACACCTACCGGACCAATGCCATGAACCAAACACATCGGGGCACTGCCCTCATCACCGGCGCCTCCTCGGGCATCGGCGCCATCTATGCGGACCGCCTTGCGCACCGTGGCTATAACCTGATCCTTGTCGCACGCAATCGCGAGCGACTCAACGCGCTGGCCGATCAAATTGCCAGCCAGACAGGTCGGGAGGTAGAGGTGCTGGTCGCCGATCTCAACGACCGCACCTCGCTGGCCACGGTAGAGGCCAAGCTCAAGCAGGATGCCGGCATCACGCTGCTAGTGAACAACGCCGGTGTAGGCACCCATACCCCGCTGCTCGAGAGCGACATCGACAAGATGACCGACCTGATCGAGCTCAACGTGACGGCGCTGACCCGCCTGAGCTATGCCGCCGTACCCGGCTTCGTCGCCCGCGGCAAAGGCGCATTGATCAACATCTCATCCATCGTCAGCATCGCACCGGAGATCCTCAACGGTGTCTACGGCGGCAGCAAGGCCTTTGTGCAGGCCTTCAGCCAGTCGCTGCACCACGAACTGGCTGCCAAGGGTATCCAGGTTCAGGCCGTCCTGCCAGGCGCAACCGCTACCGATTTCTGGGCCAACGGCGGACTCCCGCTGGAACACCTGCCGGCGGCCATCGTAATGTCCGCCGACAAGATGGTCGATGCCGCACTGGTCGGCTTTGATCGCAACGAACTGATCACCATCCCTTCGCTGCATGTGCTCGAAGCCTGGCAAGCATATGAGGCCGCTCGCCAAACCCTGTCATCCCAGCTCTCGAGCAATGTGCCGGCGCAACGCTATGTCACCGTTGACTGAGCCTGTCCCCGCGTCCGATCTATCACCGCCAGGAGACACTTCCCTGGCGGGATGAGCCGCAGGGCTTGGCTATGACCTCCCATTTGGCGGGCACGACGGGCACAGTTGGGCCGCATCAAGGCGGGATTCGCTCAACGCGTCTGTTTGGCCAGAACACCAGCCTTTGTCGGTCAACCCTTACTGCCGCGCTGCGCGTCGCAGCGCTAGCGGCGGCGCGCCGTAGCCGCGCATGAAGACCTCGCGCATATGGCGCCGGTCGCGGAAACCGGTCTCGCGAGCGATCGTCTCCAGCGGGTGTCGGCTCTGCTCGATCATCAGCCGTGCAGCCTCGAGCCGCAGCGCCTCGACCGCCCTGGCTGGCGAGCGGCCCGTCTCGGCCGTGAACACGCGGCTGAACTGGCGCGGGCTCAGGTGTACCGCCTCGGCCAGTTCCTCGACGCTGAGCGGCTGCCCGAGGTGCTTGCGCGCGTAGTCGAGCGCGGCCTGGATGCGGTCCGACTTCGGCGCCAACTCCAGCATCTCGGAGTGCTGTGACTGGCCGCCTGACCTGCGCTGAGGCATCACCAGCTTGCGGGCCACCGAGCGGGCCACATGAGCGCCGAGGTCCTGCTCCACCATGGCCAGTGCCAGGTCCAAGCCTGCGCTCATGCCTGCGGAGGTCCAGACCGGTCCGTCGACGATGAAGATGCGGTCGTCCTCGACCCGGATACCGGGATGGCGCTCGCGCAGCGCGCGGGCAAAGGCCCAGTGGGTGGTCGCCTGCCGTCCGTCGAGCAGCCCTGCCTCCGCCAGCACGAAGCCGCCGGTACAGATCGCCGCGGTGCGGCGTGCAACGCGAGCTGCCCGGCGCAGGAACTTCAGCACCGGCGGCGCGGCAGGCACGGCCAAGGGGTCGTTCACGCCGGCAACAATCCAGGTATCGGCCGCGTCGGCGCGGCCCAACGCTCGCGTCGAGACCGTCATGCCCAGCGACGATCGCACCTCGCCACCGGTGGCTGAGAAGACTCGGATCTCGTAGAGCGGTTCGCCCGCCACGAGGTTCGCGTACTCGAAGACAGCCTGCGTCGCCAGGCTCATCACCTGAAAGCCGTCGCTCAACACATAACCCACTTTATGCATATCGGGATTCCTTGCTGAGGAGATTCGAGGTATGGCTCGAATCATAACCAAAAACGTCATTTGAGACATTTGCCTTGTTGCCTAGCATTGCGTTGCCCCATCAACCGGAATGTCCCATGACCACGACCCGACCCTGCTCCCTCCTGTCAACGGCCAATGCCCTCCCTCGCCACCGTGCCAGTTTCACTCGCTGGGCGGGTGCCTTCGCGGTGGCATTCGCTGCCTTTCACGCGACCGCCCAGGCGGGGCCGGGTCTCGGCACGCCGCCGGCTGTGATCCCGTTGAACTCGCAGGCCCCCGCGGAGCTGCACCTCTATCCGCCCGTTGCCGAGGCTCTCGCACGTGGGGTTGTTATCTTGCAGTTCAGGACGGAGAACTTTCGCGTATTCCCCGTCTTCGGCACGGGCGCGCTCGGCGTCTCGCCGCGAATCGGGCATCTGCATGTGACGGTAGACGGCATGCCGCCGACCTGGGCTCACACCAGCAGCGAGCCGATCATCGTGGTCGGGCTGAAGCCCGGCCTGCATGAAATCCTGGTCGAGCTGGCCGATCCCAGCCATGGCATCGTGGCTGCCCAAACGGCGCGCATCACGGTGCCGGACACCCAAGCCGGCCCGCACCCGACCCACCGCTGAATCCGCAGGCAGCCTGAGGGCAGCCATGTCGGGGACTGTAAGCATCTGCACCTCTGCCTGCATAGGCGCAGGAGATCGGGGGCCGGGCACCCCTGATCGACTGAACCAGCGAGATCAGCTTTCCGGAGATGGCCGCCGCTGTTCGACACGGGTCGGCTGCAGCGCCGCGAAGCGGCGCTGCGCCTTGATCAACAGCCGGGCGAATGACAGCGGTCCAGGACCGGCTGCCGGGAGTCCCGGCGCAGTGGCGGCGCCGGAGGGGGGCAGTGGCCGACCCATGGATCAGATCCGGCTCACATCGATGACCGCCTTGGCGAAGGCCTCGGGCGCTTCCTGTGGCAAGTTATGGCCGATGACGCTGCCCAGCTGCCGATGCTCGTAGCGCCCCACGAATTTGCGCGCATAGCTGGCGGGTGCCGGGTGCGGGGCACCGTTGGCGTCGCCTTCCATCGTGATGGTCGGGACGGCGATGTTCGGCGCTGCGGCAATCCTCGACTCGATCGCGTCGTAGCGCGCTTCGCCCTCGGCCGCGCCGATGCGCCAGCGGTAGTTGTGGACCGCGATCGCCACATGGTCCGGGTTGTCCAGCGCGGCGGCCGAACGCTGGAATGTTGCCTCGTCGAAGCGCCATTGCGGCGAGGCCTGCTGCCAGATCAGCCGGGCGAAGTCGCTGCGGTATTTCTCGTACCCGGCTTGACCACGTTCGGTGGCGAGATAGAACTGATACCACCACGATAGCTCGCCCTTTGGCGGCAAGGGCTGCCGATTGGCTTCTCGATTCACGAGCAGGTAGCCGCTGACGGAGACCAGCGCCTTGCAGCGCTCCGGCCACAGCGCCGCAAGAATGCAGGCCGTCCGCGCGCCCCAGTCGCAGCCGGCGACGATGGCCTGCTGGATGCCCAGCGCGTCCATCAAGGCGATGACGTCAGCGGCGAAGGCTGCTTGCTGGCCATTGCGCAGGGTCTGGTCCGAACGGAAGCGGGTGCTGCCGTAGCCGCGCAGATAGGGAACGATGACACGATGGCCGGCTCTGGCCAGAATCGGCGCGACGTCGACATAGGTGTGGATGTCGTAGGGCCAGCCGTGCAGCAGCAGCACCGGCGGGCCGTCACTGGGGCCGACCTCGGCATAGCCGACCTGAAGCAGACCGGCATCGATCTGCTTGAGGCGTTCAAAGGAAGCGCTGCCGGTTCGCGAGGGCTGCGCCGTGACCGGCGCGGCAAAGCGTGTGGCGGCGAGCGCTGCCGCCAGCGCAACAAAGTGGCGGCGGCCGCTTGGGGTGGGATCTGTCATGGTCATGCCTCGTCGTCGTGGAAGGAGGGAACAAGAAGGGCTGCGAGATGCGGCCTTCGATGTCCATCAGTGGACGCGAGCGAGGTATCCGTGGTGTGTCAGCGCAAGGTGGTTTTGAATCGAGCTGTCGCGATGCCGTCGGCCTGATACAAAACGCTACAAAACAGCGCTTCAGGCCCGGCCCGGCTCGACCAGCGCAGCGAAGACATAGCCCTCGCTGCGTACCGTCTTGATGTAGCGTGGCTCGCGCGCGTCGTCGCGCAGGCGCTGCCTGAGGCGACTGATCAGCAGGTCGATCGAGCGCTCGAACAACTCGGCCTCGCGGCCCTGGGTCAGACCCAGCAGCTGGTCGCGGCTGAGCACCTTTTGCGGGTGATCCAGGAAGACGCGCAAGAGCCGGTACTCGGCGCCGCTGAGCGGCACCACCACATCCTGGGCGTCGACGAGCTGACGCGCGATGGTGTCCAGCTGCCATTCGCCGAAGGCCAGCACGGAGGTGTTCTCGGTCTCCCGCATATTGGGTGGCAGCATGCGTGTGCGCCGCAGCACCGAACGCAGCCGGGCGAGCAGCTCGCGGGGTGCGAAGGGCTTGACCAGATAGTCGTCGGCGCCCATTTCCAGGCCGAGGATGCGGTCCGCCTCCTCCCCTCGGGCGGTCAACATCAGGATGGGGATGGCCTTGTGCTTGCCGCTGCGCAGATCCCGGCAGAGCGTCAGGCCGTCTTCGCCGGGCAGCATCAGGTCGAGGATGATCAGATCGAACGGCCCCGACTCTTCCAACGCGGCACGCATATGCCGCCCGGTCGGCACCGCCACCACGCGCAGACCGTTGCGGCTCAGGTACTCGGTCAGCAGGCTGCGAATCTCCCGGTCGTCGTCGACCAGCAGCACATGATCGCTCGGCTTCGCTTGCATCAGACGTTCTCCCGCTGAGCGATTCTCTCAACCAAATGTGAAGGCGTAGGCGCGTGCGCCGGGATCGAGGAATTCGATCTCGAACAATCGCTCGCCGGACTGCTGCTGCTGTCGCAGCAACTGGTAGAGCCGGTGCCCGGTGATGGTGCCCCGGCCTTCGCGGTCGATGTCGGTGCCGTGGTCGTCCAGCGGCGGCTTGCCGTCGATGCGGACGCGAAATCGCACCGGCTGGCCGTCGTCGGCTGATCCCAGCACCATATGCAGATCGCGGGCCCGAAAGCGCAGCATGACTCGGCCGCCGCCGGCAAGCCCCAGCGCGCTCTCGTCCTCCACCTGCCAGCGGCCGTCCAGCGCCCATTGCTGCCCGCGCAGCGGCGATGCCCCGCGATAGTCATGGGCCCGTCCGCGAACCAGACCCCCGGCCGGCGCGAAGCCCTGTGCCTGGGCGAAGCCGAGATAGGTCTCGTGCGAGGCGGCGCGTGTGTCCGGGGGCGCGGCCTGGGTGCCGCTGCCCTGGGGCGCGGCCAGGTCCTCGGAGAGCGGGGTCTGGCCCGCCTCGCGCAGCAGTTGCTGGATCACGCGCTCCGACTGTGCATAGCCGCCCTCACCGAACTGGTGGTGGCGGATGCGCCCCTGCGCGTCGACGAAGTACAGGGCCGGCCAGTACTGGTTGCGGAAGGCCCGCCAGATCTTGTAGTCGCTGTCGACGGCGACGGGGAAGCTCACGCCCAGGTCCTGGCTGGCACGCTGCACATTGCTGAGCTTGCGCTCGAAGGCGAACTCGGGCGTGTGCACGCCCAGCACCACCAGCCCGGCGTCGCGGTACTTGTCGGCCCAGGCGCGCACATAGGGCAGGGTGCGCAGGCAGTTGATGCAGGAGTAGGTCCAGAAGTCGACCAATACCACCTTGCCGCGCAGCGAGGCCGTGGTCAGCGCCGGCGAGTTGATCCAGCCGACGGCGCCGTCCAGCGCCGGCATCAGGCCTTCGACCGGCAAGGCGGGAGACCGCGCGCGCGGCGTGTCGGCCGGCGGGCTCGCCGAGCCGGACTCCGTGGCGCCACCCAGCCGCTGCAGCAGCAGGTTCTCCAGCGCCGCCGTCGGTCCGGCGGACAGACGTGCGAGCAGCCCGGTGTCGGCACCCAGCGCGATGCCGCTGACGGAGGCCAGCACCGCAACGCCGGCGATGCGTCGCAGCAGCGCGCTGCCACGCAAGGACAGCGGCGCCGCCACGCCGATGCGGCGGCCCAGCAGCAGCACGACGGCCAAGGCGCTGCAGGCGCCGGCTGCATAGGCCAGCAGCAGCAACGCACTGCCGACGCTGGCGCCGTGCAAGGCAGCGCCTGTCAGTATCAGTCCCAGGATCGGACCGGCGCAGGGTGTCCACAGCAGCCCCGTGCCGACGCCTTGCACCAGCGCGGCCCATCGCGAGTGGTTGCCGTTGCCGGCGGGGCTGGCGGCGACGAGGCGGCCGCCCAGCGCTACCCATGGCCGGCTCAGCCAAGCGGCCAGCGAGGGCCACAACAGGCTCATCCCAAACAGCGCGAAGGCCGCGAGCGCCAGCCAGCGCATGGTCTCGTGGGTCGTCACGACCCAGCCGCCGCCCACGGCAGCCAGCGACGCGACCGCAGCGAAAGCCAGCGCCATGCCGGTCAGCAGCGGCAGGCCGTGCGAGCCGAAGGGGCGGTCGGCCCGACTGAGTACAAAGGGCAGCACCGGCAGGATGCAGGGGCTGAGGAGGGTGAAGACGCCGCCCAGATAGGCAGCCAGCAGGATCAGCATCGGAGGTTCTCGGTTCTTTGGGGTGGGGACGCGCGCGCGCTTGCGTTGCGGTGTCGTGGGGCGCTTGCTAGAGGCTCAGCGTGAGACGGGCTTCGAGGCCGCCGCCGGGGCGATTGACCAGTGTCAGCCGCGCCCCCATCGCCATGGCCAGCTGATTCGCGATCGCCAGGCCCAGGCCGGTGCCACCGGTGCTGCGGTTGCGCGACCCCTCCAGCCGGTAGAAGGGCTGCAGCACCGCGTCGAGCTGCTCGGCCGGTATCCCCGGGCCATCGTCCAGCACCGCGATGACCAGGCCCTGCGGTTCCGTGCGCACCTGCACCCGGACCTCGCGGCCGAACTTCAGCGCGTTGTCGATCAGATTCATCAGGATGCGGCGAAGCGCGTGCGGCCGCGTCAGCACAGGCTCGCCGACCCGTCCTTCCAGCTGCACCGCCTGGCCGCTGTCCTCGTAGTCGGCGCTCATGCTGGCCAGCAGCGCGTCGATGTCCAGGCGCCGTGGTGTCTCGGTGTCGCCATGCAGGGTGCGTGCATAGCTGACGCCCTCCCTGACGAGCGCGTCCATCGACTCCAGGTCCTGGCGGAACTTCTCCCGGTCGGTCTCGTCACCCAGCATGTCGGCGCGCAAGCGCATCCGCGTGATGGGCGTCTGCAGATCATGCGAGATGGCCGCAAGGATCTCGACCCGCTCGTTCGTGTAGAGGGTGATGCGGCGCTGCATTGCGTTGAATGCGCGTGCGGCCCGAGCCACCTCGCTGGGCCCGGCCTCGTCCAGCGTCACGCCTTTGAGGTCCGGTCCCAGCGCATCGGCCGCCGCCGCCAGCTGCTGCAGCGGGCGCGTGATCAGCCGCACGGCGAGCCAGGCGCAGCCGGCCAGCACCACCAGCTGCAAGGCCAGCGCCCACAGCACCCAGGCAGAGATGGGCCGCTCGACGCGCCGGGCATGCACGATCAGATCGCTGCCGTCGCTCAGCCGGACTTGCAGCTGCAGGCTCTGATGCAGCCCGGGCGCTTGCACGACCTCGATCACCGGGAACGGCTGCACCGCCTCGGTGATCGCTGTGGCAAAACTGCGCATCGATGCCGAGGCAGGCGCGGCACCCTGCACTGTGCCGGTGAGAGCAAAGCGGTAGTTGGGGCGTTCGAGCCGGTCCAGCCAGTCGGCGCGCTCGGCGGCCGGCAGCCGGTTCAAGACCGCCACCGAACTGGCGATGTCCAGTTCGATGCCGGTCATCATCAGCGCGCGCATCGCCAGGTCGCGCTCGTAGCGGATCAACGCGAAGGCCAGCAGCTGCGTGATCGCCAGCCCGACGACAATGATCAGCGCGACGCGCGCGAACAGCGTGCCCGGCACCCAGCGGCGCCAGCTGCTGGCGCTCGGGATGCCGGGTGGGTCAGTGCGGGTCTGCATGCCAGGTCCTTTGCGGCCGCGCCACCGGGTGCGAGCTCACACCAGCTCGGTCGCGATGTCGATATTGCCACGCAAGGCCTTGGAGTACGGGCAGGTCTGGTGGGCGGCATCGATCAAGGCCTGGGCCGCGTCGCGCGGCAGGCCGGGCAGGCTGACCTGCAGGCGCGCCTGCAGGAAGAAGCCGCCCTCACCGGTGCCGAGATCAATCTCGGCCGTCACCGCGACATCGCCGGGCAGGTTCACGTTGAGCTGCCGTGCCGCGTGGCCCATGGCGCCGATGAAGCAGGCCGACCAGCCGGCACCGAGCAATTGCTCGGGATTCGTGCCGGGGCCGCTGCTGCCGGGGCGGGACAGCCGGACATCCAGGCGGCCGTCGGCACTGCGCGCCGCGCCCTCGCGGCCGCCGGTGGTGTGGGTGCGGCCGGTGTAGATGACTTGATCGATCTTGGACATGAGAATGCTCCTGAACTGAGGTGGAGCCTGCATTGTTTGGGCGCGGCCGCCTTTTTGCGCCGTTCTCGTGTGCCTGTGTAGCGCTTGTGGCAGGGCCCTACAGTACGTTACATAAGCCATCAAAGCGAAGACGCTTCAGGGTCAGGTCTTGCTGCTAGATGCTCGAAACAGCGAGAAGTCCTTGCGGGTCAGACCATGCCTCTTGCTATCCCGCCGCGGTTAAGCCTCCCCGCTCTTGTGAAAGAGGTCCTTGATGATGGCCACGCCCGCTTTGCGCGGGTGCGCCAGGACTTGCACGGCTTGCCCGATTTCAAGCGAGAGCACCTGCCGGGTTTGATGAACCGGCTGCCAGGAGCGATGGCTGCTGCCGTTGAGTTCATACGAGAAGTCAATGCGCCCGCGATCTTTCGCGAGCTGGATCTGCGTGATGCGCCCGGTGGACGGAACACCGCTGCGAAACAGTGCCAGCACACGCAGACAGCGCCACATGAGGAGGCCGGCACACACCAAGGCAAGAGGCAAGCCGACCTCCAGCAGCAGCGCCCATTGGGAGCCGGCGACCGGAAAGACATGCGGATACAGCGCCGCAATCACAAGAATCATCGGCAGGCCGATCGCGGCGAAGAGTGCTGGCCAGTCGGTGTTCACGATGCCAATAAGGCTGGGTCGCATGGTGGTGGTGCCTAGGGTTTGAGTGGGGGCTCGCGTTGCGGGCCGCGAGCCCGATGGCGGCACGCGTGCCGCCGATTGGATGCAGGCGCGCGCCGCCCGTCAATCATCCCTGCGGGGGATCTTAGTGATGGCAGCACACCTGGCACACGGCGGATGACAAAACCTGATCCCGCTCTTGCTATCCTGCCACGATGCTGAACTTCCCCGCCCCGCTTCGCCCCGGTGACCTGATCGCCGTTACCGCGCCTTCGTCGGGTGTGCCCGCGCTGCTGCATGCGCGGCTGGATCTGGTGATTGAGCATCTGCGGGCGCAGGGCTATCGGGTGGTCGAGGGGGCGTGTCTGCGCGCCGAGCACAAGGATGCCAGCGCGCCAGCGGCCGAGCGGGCGGCCGAGCTGATGCGCTTTCTGACCGACCCCACCGTCGCGGCGGTGCTGCCGCCCTGGGGCGGCGAGCTGGCCACCGAGCTGCTGGACCGGCTGGACTTCGAGACGCTGCGCGGGCTGCCGCCGAAGTGGCTGCTGGGCTTCTCGGACCTGAGCACGCTGCAGCTGCCGCTGGCCCTGTGCAGCGGCTGGGCCTCGGCTCATGGGGCCAATCTGATGGACCTGGTGCCCAGCCAGACCGACCCGCTGACCACCCAGGTGATGGCGGTGCTGGCGGCCGACTGGCGCGAACCGGTGCTGCAGCGGCCGGGCCCGACCTACCAGGGCAGCTGGGGCGATTTCGCGACCCGGCCCGATGTGCCGCTGTTGCTCAGCGAGCCTGTGGCCTGGCAGCGGCTGGACGGCGGCACGGCGCCGCTGAGCCTGCAGGGCCATCTGATCGGCGGCTGCATCGACACCATCGCCTGGCTGGCCGGCACGCGTTATGGCGCGGTGCCGGACTTCATCCGCGCGTGCGGCACAGCGGGCACGCTGCTGTATCTGGAGAACTGCGAGCTGAACCCGCCGACGCTGGCTCGCGCGCTGTGGAGCCTGCGCCGCCACGGCTGGTTCGACGGCCTGGCCGGTCTGCTGATCGGCCGCAACAGCGGACCCGAGGCGCCCCAGGCCGACGCCCTCTCATACCGGGATGCGCTGGACTCGGTGCTGGGCGAGCTGGCCTGCCCGGTGTTGATCGACCTGGACATCGGCCACAAGATGCCGCAGTTCACGCTCATCAATGGCGCGCTGGCGAGCGTCAGTTTCGCGGACGGGCACGGCACGCTGGTGCAGCGGCGGTAGACCCGGCGTCCGGCACGGTGCCGGTCTCTTTTCGCACGGCGGCGCGCAGCCCCTGGCGCTGGCGCTCCAGCGCGCCGGATGCGGCCGCTTTCAGCAGGCCCTGGAAGGTCGGACATTGCGCGTGGCTGGGCGCGCTGCAGGCGGCGGCGTGCCGCAGGCCGCGGCTGATGGCCCGCAGCTGCCGGATGGTCTGGTCGATATCGTCCGCCTTGGCCGCGAGCAGCTCGCGGTCGATGCGGGGCGGGCCGCTCGGGGACAGCATGGCGCCGATCTCGTCCAGCGACAGCCCGCCCGCCTGCCCCAGCGCGATCAGCGCCAGCTGGTCCAGCACTGCGGGTGCGAAGCGGCGTCGCGTGCCCTCCGGCCCCAGCGAAGCGATCAGCCCGCGCTTCTCGTAATAGCGCAGCGTGGAGGCGGCCAGGCCCGAGCGTTTGGCGACTTCAGAGATGTCCATGCGTTTCGAGTCCGGGCAATCGCCGCTTGACTTGAAGTTGACTTCAACTTCTATCCTGAGCACAAGTCGCCATCAAGTCAACCGCAAAGGCATCCCTCGCATGACATCGCTCCAGGACATTTCTCGCGTCGCCCTCATCGGCGTTGGCGCCACCCTCGTAATGGACGGCTGGCTTTGGCTGCTGCGCCGCCTGGGTGTGCCGACGCTGAACTTCGCGCTGATCGGGCGCTGGGTCGGGCATCTGCCGCGCGGCCGCCTCTGCCATGCGCCGATCGGCGCCGCCGCGGCTGTGCCCGGGGAGCTGGCGCTGGGCTGGCTGCTGCACTACGGGACCGGCATCGTGTTTGCGGCCCTGCTGGTGAGCCTGCAGGGCCTGGGCTGGGCCCGGCAGCCCACGCTCGCGCCGGCGCTGGCCTGGGGGGCGGCGACCGTGCTGGCACCGCTGTTCGTGATGCAGCCGGCCATGGGCGCGGGCATTGCATCGTCGAAGACGCCGACACCGTTGAAGAATTGCCTGCGCAGCCTGGCCAATCATCTCGTCTTCGGCCTGGGGCTTTATCTGTCGGCCGCCGTGCTGAGCCGCCTCTGATCCTGCCGGCCGACGCGGAGATGCATTCACCACATCCCTTCCGGGCCCCTGGCGGGTCCGTCTTCCAACTGAAACCGGAGATTTCCATGATTCCCAAGAAGTACGCCCCCCTGCTGTTCGGTCTGATCCTGTCCGGCCTGATGTCGCTGCTGGTCTCGGGTATCGCGACCTGGCGCTCCCTCGGCCTGTCGCCCGACTTCGCCAGCCTGTGGATCGCCGCCTGGCTGACCGCCTGGCTGGTGGCCTTTCCCGCCGTGCTGCTGGTCGCGCCGCTGGCGAGGAAGGTGGTCGAGCGCATGACGACCAAAGCCTGAGGGGCTCGCGGCCGGGCCGCGCGGTTTTCTGCGCGCCTGTCGATCCCCAAGTTAGGCGCTTGGGCCCGCAGGGTCCGGCCCGGGCTTGATGTGATACTGAGCCCAGCATGGACCGCCCGCCGCCCCCCGAGTCGCTGACCGCCCTCCTGCGCGCCGCCCATGGCGGCGACCGGGTCGCCGCCGACCGGGCTTTTGCCGAGCTCTATCCGGACCTGCTGCGCATCGCCCGCGCCCGCCTGCGAAGCAGCCACCGGCCCGACACCCTGCTCGACACCCAGGCCCTGGTGCACGAGAGCTTTCTGCATTTCGTCCAGGGCGCCCGTCTGGCGATAGCGGACCGCAAGCATTTCTTCGCCTACGCCGCCAAGACCATGCGCCACATCGTCATCGACTTCGCCCGCCACCGCAACGCGGCCCGGCGCGGCGGTGGTGGGCAAGACCTGACCCTCGATACCCAGCGCGCGGCCGATCTGGGCGCGGGGCAGGGTGCCGATGCCGCCGCCGTGCTCGATGTCGAGCGCGCGCTGAACGAGCTGGAGCTGCTCGATGCCAAGCTGGCCCAGGTGGTCGAGATGCGTTACTTCGGCGGCTGCACCGATGCCGAGATCGCGCTGGCCATGGACATCAGCGACCGCAGCGTGCGCCGCTACTGGGACAAGGCGCGCGCCTTCATGCGGCTGCGGCTGCAGGGCGATGCCTGATGCGCGCGCCGGTCGACGCCGCCGCCTGGGCCCGGATCTCGCAAGGCTTCGACGAGGCGCTGGACCTGGCACCGGCGCAGCGCGCGGCCTGGCTGGCGGCGCTGGAGGCCAGCGAGCCTGAGATCGGCGCCGCGCTGCGCCGCCTGCTCGCTGCCCACGAGCAGGCCGATGACGGCCGGCTGGCGGCCGCGCCCTCGGGCCTGGTGGCCCAGGCCCTGGTTCAGCGGGCCGGCGCCGCGCTGCTGCCGGGCGCGATGGTCGGCTGCTACCGGCTGATCGAGCCGCTGGGCCAGGGCGGCATGGCCAGCGTCTGGCTGGCCGAGCAGACCGAGCATGTGCTGCGCCGTGTCGCGCTGAAGCTGCCGCATCGCGGCCTGGGTCTGGAGACCGACGAGACGGCGGCCCGACGCTTCATCCAGGAGCGCGATCTGCTGGCGGGGCTGGAGCACCCGCATATCGCGCGCCTGTATGACGCCGGCTTTGCCGCCGACGGCCAGCCCTATCTGGCGATGGAATGGGTGCCGGGGCAGACGATCACGCGCTATGCCGATCAGCAGCGCCTCGATCTGGCGGCGCGGCTGCGGCTGTTTCTGCAGGTGCTCGGCGCGGTCGGCCATGCGCATGCGGCCCTGGTCATCCACCGCGACCTGAAGCCCTCCAACATCCTGGTGACGCCCGATGGCCAGGTCAAGCTGCTGGACTTCGGCATCGCCCATCTGCTGGGCGCGGCCCTGCCGCTGGACGGGCACTCGTTCACGCCCGATGCGGCCGCGCCCGAGCAACTGGCCGGGCGCAGCCTGGGCACCGGCTCGGATATCTACTCGCTGGGCGTCGTGCTCTACGAGCTGCTCAGCGGCCGGCGGCCCTACCGGCTGCCGGCCGGCTCGGCCGAGGCGATGGCGGCGGCGCTGGCGGGCTTGAGCATCAGGCCGCCGAGCAGCTGGCGCCGCGCGCTGGCCGGTGATCTGGACGCTCTGGTGATGTGCTGCCTGAGCCAGGATCCGGCCGCTCGCTATGCCAGCGTCGAGGCCCTGGCCAAGGACATCGAGCGCCATCTGGCCCGCGAGCCGCTGGCGGTGCGCGGTCGCTCGGCGGCCTATCTGCTGGGGCGCTTTCTGAGCCGCTACCGCTGGTGGGTGGCCGGCGGCGGCCTGGTGTTCGCCTCGCTGGCCGGCGGCTTGGGGCTGAGCCTGTGGCAGATGCAGCGGGCCGAGCTGCAGCGCACGGTGGCCGAGCGGGCGGCGGCGCGCGAGGAGGCGTTGCGCTACCAGCTGATCGGCCTGTTCCGCAGCGCGATTGCCGATCCCGCTGCGGCGTCGGCGGCCGGCCCGCTGACCGCCAAGGCCATGCTGGACCGCAGCGCCGCCCGGGTGATTGCCGAGTATCGCGACGACCCGCAACGCGCCGGCAAGCTGACCATCACGCTGGCCGATCTGTACGGCGCGCTGGGCGATGTCGAGGGCCAGCTGCCGCTGCTCGAAGGCTTCCTGGCGGCGGCCGGGCCGCAGGCCGATGCGCAAGACCTGGCCCTGGTACGGCAGAAGCTGGCCAATATCGAGCTGCTGCGCGGCCGCGTCGCGGAGGCTGCGGCGCTGCTGGCCCAGGCCGAGGCCTTCTGGGCGACCGCGCCGGCCGCCCATCGCGAGCCGCTGCTGGAGGGCCTGCTGATACGGGGCAGCCTGCAGCGGGCCCAGGGCGACCTGGCGGGCTCGCTGGCGACCTTTCGCAGCGCCATCGCCCAGCGCCAGGCGCTCTCGGGCGAGCGGCATCGCGAGACGGCCCTGCTTTACAACTCGATGGCCATCACGCTGACGGCGGCCAACCGGCTCGACGAGGCGCTGGCCGCCTACCGCCGCACGCTGGCCATCTTCGAGCAGCTGGGCCGCGCCGAGGACCTGGACGCGCTGGTGATACGCGGCAATACCGGCACGCTGGCGCTGCGCCTGGGGCGGCTGGCCGAGGCCGAGCCGGTGCTGAAGAGCGCCTTCGAGGCGCAGCGCCGGCGCGGCGGCGATTCGGCGGCGGTGGCGGCCGCGATGGGCATGTATGGCTCGGCGCTGAGTCAGCGCGAGCGCTGGGGCGAGGCCTTGCCGGTGCTGCGCGAGGCCCTGGCCCTGGCCGAGCGCTTTGCCGGCCCGGCCAGCCCCTTGGCGCTGCGCGGCCGGCTGTTCCTGGCCGAGGCCCAGCTGGGCTCGGGCGATCTCGCCGGGGCCACCGCCAGCCTTGATGCGGCCCAGGCCCGGCTGGCCGAGCGTCTGGGGACTGGCCATCTGCTGGCCCGGCGCCTGAGCCTGCTGCGTGCCCGGCTGGCGGCGCAGCGTGGCGACCACTCTGGCGCCCAGCGGCAGTACGAGGCCTTGCTGGCGCCGCTGGAGGCGCTGGGCGCGCCGGCGCTGACCGCGCTGGCCGAGGCCCGGCTGGGCCTGGGCGAGGCCTTGCTGGCTCAGGACCGGGCGCCGGAGGCGGTGGCGCCGCTGCGCGCCGCGCTGGCGCTGCGCGAGCAACTGCTGTGGGCGCAGTCCTGGGAGCTGGCCCTGGCCCGGCTGCGCCTGGGCCAGGCGCTGCAGCGCAGCGGCGGCCCCGGCGTCGGGGAGGCCGCCGCACTGCTGAGCGAGGGCCGGGCCGGCCTGCTGGCCCAGCTGGGTCCGGCGCACAGCCTGACCCGCCCGACCCCCTAGCTTGTGGGTGAGCGGTCCGTCCGGCTCGGGCCGCGATTTGCGTATGCCCCCTGACAAGCCCTCTTGCTTGTCTTCACCCATGGGAGCCATTCATGAAACCATCACTGTCAAAGCCGCTGCTGTCGCTGGGGCTCGCCGTCCTGGCCGGCCAGGCCGCCGCGCAGCAGCAAGTGCTGTCGGTCGGCCAGGCACCGGGAACGCCGGGCTATACCTATACCTACGGGGGGCTGCCCTACAGCAGCAGCACCCGCTACAACCCTCAGCCCGGCAAGGTGCTGCAGATGAGCTGGACCAAGGACGCGACCAACACCACCGGTCTGGTCTCGGCCGAGCTGGGCCGCCTGCGCGTGGCCGAGTTCGGCTCGGGCCGGGCCTATGCGACGGATGGCAGCCTGTTCGGCATCGGCGGCAATCTGCGCCAGGCCTCCTTCGAGGACACGCTGAGCCTGGAGGGCGCGGGGGTCAATGCGAACACGGTGATGCGCATCGACTATCACTTCGGGGGGCGCGCCGGCGGGCGCATCGAGACCAATACAGAGTATGGCAACCGGCTGGACATCCTGGCCGAGCTGGCGATGGTTGTCGGCCCTCACGGCCTGCTGGTCACCGAGCGTACCTGGGCCACCCAGGATGTGCTGGCCGGCGGCCAGACGCGCAGCACGCTGGCCAGCAGCGGCATCTTCGATGTCAGCCCCACCGGTTTCAGCATGAGGCTGGGCCCGAAGCCGCAGTTCGGGACCTATCAGTTCGATGTGGAATGGCGTCTGGCGCTGCGGTCGCAGTGCCTGTTCACGCTGTCGGCGCTGCCCCCGAATCTGCCGGCGCCGTCAGGGGGCTGCAGCTACAGCGCCGACTACGGCAATACCGCCAGCTTCATGGGCCTGAGCCTCTACGACGGTGTCAGCGGTGCGCTGCTCGACCCGGCCAGCTACTACCTGCGCTCGGGCAGCGGCTTTGACTATGGCAAGGGCTTCGGCAATACGGCGCCGGTGCCCGAGCCGCAGAGCTGGGCCCTGCTGGCTCTGGGCCTCGCCTTGCTGGGCTGGCGCCGGGCGCGCCAGGCGGCGGGCTGATGAGTCAGTCGCGGGCGTTGCGCAGCCGGTTGGCGCGCAGCGCCAGCAGCGTGCAGGCCACGCCCGACAGCAGATAGAGCGTGACGGCAGCAAGGCCGAAGCGGGCCGACAGGCCCAGCGCCACCAGCGGCGCGAAGGCGGCGCCGATCAGCCAGGCCAGATCGGCCGTCAGCGCGGCGCCGGTGTAGCGCATGCGCGGCAGGAAGTTGGCCGTCACCGCGCCGGCCGCCTGGCCATAGCTCAGGCCCAGCAGCACGAAGCCGAGCAGGATGAAGGCATCCTGGCCGGCTTGGCCGCCATCCAGCAGCAGCGGCGCGAACAGGCTGAACACGCCGATGGCCGTTGCCAGCATGCCCAGGGTGCGGCGCCGGCCGATGCGGTCGGCCAGCAGGCCCGACAGCGGCATCGCGCCTGCCGCCAGCAGTGCGCCGACCACCTGCACGACCAGCACCTCGCCGACCGGGCGTTCCGAGAACAGCATGATCCAGGACAGCGGGAACACCGTGACAATGTGGAACAGCGCATAGCTGGCCAGCGCGGCAAAGGCGCCGATCAGCACATTGCTGCCCTGGCTGCGCAGCAACTCGCCGACATCGCAGGGTTCCAGTTCCTTGGCATCGAGCTCGCGCTCGTACTCATGGGTGACCACCAGGCGCAGCCGCGCGAACAGCGCCACCACATTGATCGCGAAGGCGGCGAAGAAGGGGAAGCGCCAACCCCAGTCCAGGAAGTCGTGCTCGGACATGCTGCCCCAGAGGTAGGCAAACAGTCCGCAGGCGATCAGAAAGCCCAGCGGCGCGCCGAGCTGGCCCAGCATCGCATACCAGCCGCGGCGGTTTTCCGGTGCGTTCAGCGCCAGCAGCGAGGGCAGGCCGTCCCAGGAACCGCCCAGGGCCAGGCCCTGGCCGATGCGAAACAGCGCCAGCAGCGCGATCGCGCCCAGGCCCAGGCTGTGATAGCCGGGCAGCAGGGCCATGCCGGCGGTCGAGCAGCCCAGCAGGAACAGCGCCGAGGCCAGCTTGGCGCTGCGGCCCCAGCGGCGCTGGATGGCCATGCCGGCCACCGTGCCTATCGGCCGCACGACAAAGGCAAAGGCGAACAGCGCGAAGGCGTACAGCGTGCCCTCCAGCCGGTCGGCGAAGGGGAAGAACACCGCCGGGAAGACCAGCACCGAGGCGATGCCGTAGACAAAGAAGTCGAAGTACTCGGAGGCCCGGCCGATCACGACGCCGACCGCGATATCGCCGGGCGCCAGGCTGTGCTCGGGCTCGGTGCCCTGGATGCCGGGGTGGGTGAGGGTGCTACTGCTGGCCATGTCTCGCTTGCCTTGGACAAAATGTCCTATCGTTGATTTGGGTCAATCAAGATACATTTCCGACCGATGCGCAACTAGCGTTTTCCCGCCGGCCTGGTATTCCCGATGTCCCCAAAACCTTTAGTCGACACCACCTTAGCACGACTGGGCCTGCTGGCCCTGGCCCTGCCGCTGGGCGCCTGCAATATGGTGGTGATGAAACCCTCGGGCGATATCGCCCAGCAGCAGGCGCAGCTGATCGTCACCTCGACGATATTGATGCTGATCATCATCGTGCCGGTGATCGCGCTGACCCTGCTGTTCGCCTGGCGCTACCGCCAGAACAACAAGTCCGCCACCTACAGCCCCGACTGGGACCACTCGACCCGGCTGGAGCTGGTGATCTGGGGCGCGCCGCTCTTGATCATCATCGCGCTGGGCGCGATCACCTGGATCAGCACCCACAAGCTCGACCCCTACCGCCCGCTGGACCGCATCGCCGAAGGCCGGCCGGTGCCGCAGGGCCAGGCGCCGCTGGTGGTCGAGGTGGTGGCGCTGGACTGGAAGTGGCTGTTCCTCTACCCCGAGCATGGCATCGCGACGGTCAATGAGCTGGCCGCGCCGGTGGACCGGCCGATCCAGTTCAAGATCACCGCGTCCACGGTGATGAACTCCTTCTACATCCCGGCGCTGGCCGGCCAGATCTATGCGATGCCGGGCATGCAGACCATGCTGCATGCGGTGATCAACAAGCCCGGCGCGTTCGAGGGCTTCTCGGCCAATTTCAGCGGCGATGGCTTCTCGCACATGCGCTTCAAGTTCCACGGCCTGTCCGAGGCGGGCTTCGAGCAGTGGGTGCAGAAGAACAAGGCCGAGGGTCAGGCCTTGACCCGCGCCGACTATCTGCAGCTGGAGCAGCCCAGCGCGCGCGAGCCGGTGCGCCGCTATGCGACGGTGGCCCCGGGCCTGTACGACGCGATCCTGAACCGCTGCGTCGACGGCAGCAAGATGTGCATGGCCCAGATGATGGCGATCGACGCCGCCGGCGGCCTGGGCAAGGGCAGCATTGACGGCCTGTCGAGCAAGACCTGGCGTACTGGCGACGGGATTGCCGAGCGCAGCTATGTGGCCGCGCTGTGCACACCCGAGAACGCCGGCGACTTCAGCCTCGCGCGCAGCCAGCCCTGACGCGAACCGGATACAGAGCGAGACCCTCTCCATGCAAGATTTCAACACGCTCCTGTTCGGCCGCCTCGGCCCGGATGCGATTCCCCATGACCCCATCATCTGGGCCACTTTCGCGATGGTGCTGCTGGGCGGCACGGCGCTGCTGGCCGTGATGACCAAGTACCGGGTCTGGGGCCCGCTGTGGCGCGACTGGATCACCAGCATCGACCACAAGAAGATCGGCATCATGTATATGGTGCTGGGCATCGTGATGCTGCTGCGCGGCTTTGCCGATGCGCTGATGATGCGCGCCCACCAGGCCATGGCCTTCGGCGACAACGCCGGCTTCCTGCCGCCCCACCACTACGACCAGATCTTCACGGCGCACGGCGTGATCATGATCTTCTTCGTCGCGATGCCGCTGGTGACCGGCTTCATGAACTACCTCATCCCGCTGCAGATCGGCGCGCGCGATGTGGCCTTCCCCTTCCTGAACAACTTCAGCTTCTGGATGACCACCAGCGGCGCGGTGCTGATGATGATCTCGCTGTTCGTCGGCGAGTTCGCGCGCACCGGCTGGCTGGCTTACCCGCCGCTGTCGGGCATTCTGCAAAGCCCCGGCGTCGGGGTGGATTACTACATCTGGTCCCTGCAGATCGCCGGCGTCGGCACCTCGCTATCGGGCATCAACCTGATCGCCACCATCATCAAGATGCGGGCGCCGGGCATGACGATGATGAAGATGCCGGTGTTCACCTGGACCTCGCTGTGCACCAATGTGCTGATCGTCGCCGCCTTCCCGGTGCTGACGGCCGTGCTGGTGCTCTTGAGCCTGGACCGCTACGTCGGCACCAACTTCTTCACCAACGATCTTGGCGGCAACGCCATGATGTATGTGAACCTGATCTGGATCTGGGGCCACCCCGAGGTCTACATCCTGATACTGCCGGTGTTCGGCATCTTCTCGGAGGTGGTCTCCACCTTCAGCCGCAAGAAGCTGTTCGGCTACGCCTCGATGGTCTACGCGACGGTGGTGATCACCATCCTGTCCTACCTCGTGTGGCTGCACCACTTCTTCACGATGGGCTCGGGGGCCAGCGTCAACAGCTTCTTCGGCATCACGACGATGATCATCTCGATCCCGACCGGGGCCAAGATCTTCAACTGGCTGTTCACGATGTACCGCGGCCGCATCGAGTTCGAAGTGCCGATGCTGTGGACCATAGGCTTTATGGTGACCTTTGTGATCGGTGGCATGACGGGCGTGCTGCTGGCCGTGCCGCCGGCCGACTTTGTGCTGCACAACAGCTTGTTCCTGATCGCCCACTTCCACAACGTCATCATCGGCGGCGTGCTGTTCGGCCTGTTCGCCGGCATCAGCTTCTGGTTCCCCAAGGCCTTCGGCTACAAGCTCGACCCGTTCTGGGGCAAGACCTCGTTCTGGCTCTGGCTGGTCGGCTTCTGGATGGCCTTCATGCCGCTGTATGTGCTGGGCCTGATGGGCGTGACCCGCCGCATGAGCCACTTCGAGGACACCTCGCTGCAGATCTGGTTCCAGATCGCCGCCTTCGGTGCGGTGCTGATCGCACTGGGCATCGCGGCCTTCCTGATCCAGCTGGTGGTCAGCTATATGCGTCGCGAGCAGCTGCGCGACCACACGGGCGATCCCTGGGGTGGCCGCACGCTGGAATGGTCGACTTCGTCGCCGCCGCCCGACTACAACTTCGCCTTCACGCCGGTCGTGCATGAGCTCGACGCCTGGCACGATATGAAGCAGCGCGGCGCGCAGCGCCCGACCGCCGGCTTCAAGGCCATCCACATGCCCAAGAACACGGCCGCCGGCTTCGTGATCGCGGCGCTGTGCACGGTGTTCGGCTTCGCGATGGTCTGGCATATGTGGCTGGTGGCCGGTCTCAGCTTCGCGCTGACCGTGATCGCCTCCATCGTCCACACCTTCAACTACAAGCGCGACTTCTACATCCCCGCCGATGCGGTGACGCGCAGCGAAGACGCCCGCACAAAGGCCCTGGCGGCCCTGGCCTGAGAGCGACCCTGACCATGCAAACCTCTCCCACGCTCACCGCCGGCGGCGCGCCGGTGTTCTACGACAACGGCGATCACCATCCGCAGCAAGGCACGCTGCTGGGCTTCTGGCTCTATCTGATGAGCGACTGCCTGATCTTCGCGGTGCTGTTCGCTGTTTATGCGGTGCTGGGCCGCAGCTATGCGGCCGGCCCCTCGGGCGCCGATCTGTTCGACCTGCAACTGGTCGCGGTCAATACCGCGATGCTGCTGTTCTCGTCCATCACCTACGGCCTGGCGATGATCGCGATGCAGCACGGCCGCAAGCAGGGCGTGCTGGCCTGGCTGGCGATCACCGGCCTGTTCGGCCTGGCCTTTCTGGGCCTGGAGCTCTATGAGTTCCACCACCTGATCGCCCAGGGCGCGACGCCGCAGCGCAGCGCCTTCCTGTCGGCCTTCTTCACGCTGGTCGGCACCCACGGCCTGCACGTCACCTTCGGCATCATCTGGCTGATCGTGCTGATGGTGCAGGTCAACAAGCTGGGCCTGACGGTCGAGAACAAGCGCCGCCTGATGTGCCTGTCGATGTTCTGGCACTTCCTGGACGTGGTCTGGATCGGCGTCTTCACCTTTGTCTATCTGATGGGAGTGCTGCCATGAGTCAGCAACACGGCGACCACCACCACGACGATCACCACGGCGACCATCACGATGACGGCGCCGCCTATCACGCCACCGTCAAAGGCTATGTGATCGGCTTCCTGCTGTCGGTGGTGCTGACGGCCATCCCCTTCTGGCTGGTGATGGGCAAGGTGCTGCCCTCGTCGAGCCTGACGGCCTTCGTGATCCTCGGCTTCGCGGCCGTGCAGATCGTTGTCCACATGATCTACTTCCTGCACATGAATGCCAAGATCGAGGGTGGCTGGTCGATGCTGGCGCTGATCTTCACCATCGTGCTGGTCGTCATCATGCTGGCCGGTTCGATCTGGGTGATGTTCCACCTGAACGAGAACATGATGCCCGTGCACGATATGCGCAACATGCCCTGATCCGTGACGGCATCTGTCCCTCGGCCGCGCCGGCGCGGCGCCCTCGTGGCGCTGTTGCTGCTCGCGGCCTTGTTGTTTGCAGGCCTGCTGGCCCTGGGCGTCTGGCAGCTGCAGCGCCTGGCCTGGAAGCAGGACCTGATCGCGCGCGTCGAGCAGCGCCTGAGCGCCGCGCCGGTGGCCGCGCCCTCGCCCGATGGCAAGACCTGGCCCTCGCTGAACCGTGCCGAGCATGAATACCGCCGCCTGCGGGTGCAGGGCCGCTTCGACCATGACCGCGAGGTCCAGGTCTGGGCCAGCACCGCGCTGGGCAGCGGCTACTGGGTGCTGACGCCGCTGTGGGTCGATGCAGGTCAGGCCGCCGGAGCGGGCTTCTGGCTGCTGGTCAATCGCGGCTTCGTGCCGCCCGAGCAGCGCGATCCGGCCGGCCGCGCGCAGCCGACCGGCCCGCAGCAGATCACCGGCCTGCTGCGCCTGAGCGAACCAGGCGGCAGCCTGCTGCGCCGCAACGACGCGGCCGCGGGCCGCTGGTACTCGCGCGATGTGGCGGCCATTGCCGCCGCCCAGGGCCTGAACGGCCCGGTCGCGCCCTATTTCATCGACGCCGGTGCCGACGACCCCGCCGCCACCATGGCCTGGCCCCGGCCCGGCCTGACCGTGCTGCAGTTCAGCAACAATCACCTCGTCTACGCGCTGACCTGGTTTGCGCTGGCGGCCATGGTGGCCGGCGCGGCCGTCTTGCTGTGGCGCCACCATGCCGCTGGAGAACCGACGCTTGTCCCCCACCGAGACTGAAGCCAGGCCCGTGCCCCCCGCCGAGGTTGGCCAGGCCCCCGAGCACCAGGCCGGCCGCAACAATCTGCTGCAGCTGGTGCAGCTGCGCTGGCTGGCCGTGGCCGGCCAACTGGCAACCATCTTGTGCGTGCACTTCGCGCTGGATGTGCAGCTGCCGCTGCTGGAGATGCTGACCCTGCTGGCGGCGCTGGCGCTGTTCAATGTGGCGAGCTGGCTGCGCAGCCGGGTCGCGACCGGCGTCGGCAGCCGGGTGCTGAACGGCGAGCTGTTCGCCGGCCTGCTGGTCGACGTGGGCGTGCTCAGCGGCCAGCTGTTCTACAGTGGCGGCATCACCAATCCCTTCATCTTCCTGTTCCTGCTGCAGGTGGCGGTCGGCGCGGTGCTGCTGCGGCCCCGCTATATCTGGGCCATGGTGGCGCTGACCAGCCTGTGCTTCATCGCGCTGACCCAGTGGCACCGGCCGCTGCGCCTGCCCGATCTGAGCATTCCGGCGCTGTCGACGCACTATGTCGGTGGCCTCTTGCTGTGCTTCGCGCTGAACGCGGCCCTGCTGGTGATCTTCATCACCCGCATCGGCCGCAATCTGCGCCAGCGCGATGCCCGGCTGGCCGATCTGCGCCAGCGCGCGGCCGAGGAGGAGCACATCGTGCGCATGGGCCTGCTGGCCTCGGGCGCGGCCCATGAGCTGGGCACGCCGCTGGCCACCTTGTCGGTGATCCTGGGCGACTGGTCGCGCATGGCGCCGTTTGCCGGCGACCCCGAGCTGCGCGAAGAGATCGAGGAGATGCAGGTGCAGCTCAAGCGCTGCAAGACCATTGTCAGCGGCATCCTGCTGTCGGCCGGCGAGGCGCGCGGCGAGGCGCCGATCGAGCGCGGCCTGCACGATTTCCTCGACGAGCTGGTGGCCGAGTGGCGCAGCACCCGACCGGGCCAGCAGCTGCACTACGAGCGCGAGGGCCTGCCCGATCTGCCCATCATCTCCGACTTCGCGCTCAAGCAGATGGTCGGCAATGTGCTGGACAACGCGCTGGAGGCCGCGCCGCAGGCGCCGCTGCGCCTGCTGGCCTTCTGCGAGGACGAGACCCTGGTGCTGCGCGTGCTGGACCGGGGGCCAGGTTTTGCCCCGGCGATGCTGGAGCGTTTCGGCAAGCCCTACCAGTCCAGCAAGGGCAAGCCCGGTGGCGGGCTGGGCCTGTTCCTGTCGGTCAACGTGGCCCGCACGCTGGGCGGGCGCATCGAGGCGCGCAACCGCCCCGACGGCGGCGCCGAGGTCAGCATGCGGCTGCCGCTGGCCGCGCTGAGTCCGCATCAGAAAGAGCATGACGAATGAGTCACGACGACGAACGCCTGCTGCTGATCGTCGAGGACGACGACGCCTTTGCCCGCACCCTGCTGCGCTCCTTTGAGCGGCGCGGCTACCGCGTGCTGCGCGCCACCCAGCTCGGCGAGGTCCAGGCCTTGCTGGGCACGCACAACCCCGGCTATGCGGTGGTCGACCTGAAGCTCGCCGGCGGCGACTCGGGCCTGGCCTGCGTGCAGACCCTGCATGCCCACGACGAGCAGATGCTGATCGTCGTGCTGACCGGCTACGCCAGCATCGCCACCGCCGTCGAAGCCATCAAGCTCGGCGCCCGCCACTACCTGGCCAAACCCGCCAACACCGACGACATCGAAGCCGCCTTCGCCCGTGCCCAGGGCGATGCCGAGGTCGAACTGACCGAGCGCACCACCTCGATCAAGACCCTGGAGTGGGAACACATCCACGAAACCCTGGCCGCCACCGGCTTCAACATCTCCGAGACCGCGCGGCGGCTGGGTATGCACCGGCGGACGCTGGCGAGGAAACTGGAGAAGCAGCGGGTGAAGTAAGCGGGCGCAGGTGGGCTCCTACAGCCCCCTCATAAAACCGCGACGGTTCGGCACGAGTAGCAATGAGAGGCCTCAATCGCCTCATCGGCGTTTGAGCGCAGCGCGCTTGACCTGCTTGCGCCATGAGCGCACGATCAGCAAGTCGGCCCCAGCAAGTAGCAGGCAGGACTCTCGATCAGGGGCTGCGTCGAGACCAACTGGAGCAGACACCATGGAAAGATCAGTAGGCCTTCTGCGCTTGATCGTGCCGCCACTGGCAACACGTTGTTCGCAGCATTTGCTCGAGGCAGGGGCAAGAGCGAAACTGCGCTGGCCCCGAACGTTCATCGCGGCGCTTGTCGTTACCCTTGCACCTTTACCGACGCTCGCGACCGTCGTGCTGCAGAACCCATTTACGGTGAGCGTCCTTTATGACGCCGACCCTGGAGATCCCGCCGCAACTGATATTTGCTTCTTTATTGGCATACCTCTCAGCGTCAACATCAATCAGACTGTCAATCTGGACTTGGCATTTACCGGGCCATTGGGCGGTTCGCCGGTTGACATCTACAGCGCCCGCCAAGGTGGCGCGGCCGACAGTACGGTTGCGGCACATCAGATCTGCTTTTACTTCCCGAGCACACCTGTGCAGCCCGGGGAAACACTCAACATCACGATGGAGGGCGACGGCAGCAGCAACGATCCACCGCTCAACGGCAATCAGATGGCGGTAGGCGATTACTGGACCTTTGCGCAGGATTTGTTCGAGTTCAGTTACCCGCATCTTGCCCCCCCGGATCATGGGCCGGTGCCCTTCGGAATCTTCGACGTCATCGACCGGCGAGGCGAGTTCAGGCCGCAGGACGTTCACCCATTTGCGCTTCGGCCGCCCTCGAATTCGGTAGTGACATTTGACGGTCATTCCTACTTCACCACGACTGTGCCCGAGCCGAGCACGGTCTGGATCCTATCGCTCGCCGGTGCTTGTGCCGCACTGTGCAGCCGCCGGCGCCCTGAACCCGGTGCCTGACGCACATCGGGCTTGGACGGCAAAAGGGCCACCGTTGCGGTGGCCCTTTCGTTGCCAAAACGAGGAAGTATCTTGAAGTGAAGGTCTCGCATGGACAATCGTCCCTGTCCCGCCTACTCAACGCCCCATCATGAACATCAGCCGCCGCAGCGATAGCAGCAAGGATCCTGACGTCGCCGACCGCATGGCCGGCGCCGTGCTGGCCCTGGTGGCGCAGACGCCCGGCTCGACCCAGCGCCTGAGTGCGCGGCCGGCCGAGGCGGCGCGGGGTCTGGCGCGGCAGGCGGCGTCGAAGGCGGCGCTGGCGGCCGGTGCGCTGGCGCTGCCGCCGGGGCCGCTGGGCTGGCTGACGGTGGTGCCGGAGATGATGACGGTGTGGCGCATCCAGGCCCAGCTGGTGGCCGATGTCGCCGCGCTGTACGGGCGCAGCGCCGAGCTGGGGCAGGCGCAGATGCTGTACTGCCTGTTCCGCCACACGGCGGCGCAGGCGCTGCGCGATCTGGCGGTGCGGGTCGGTGAGCGCCTGCTGGTGCGGCCGCTGGCCGCCGCCAGCCTGGGCCGGGTCGCAGCGGCACTGGGCCTGCAGCTGAGCCAGCGCGCGGTGGCCAAATCGGTCGGGCGCTGGGTGCCGCTGCTGGGCGCGGCCGGCGTCAGCGCCTATGCCTACTACGACACGCTGAAAGTGGCGCAGGCGGCGCAGGAGCTGTTCGAGAGCGAATCGGTGATCGAGAACCCGGCCTGAGTTACTGGTGAGCCGCGATGCGGTTGAACTCGGCCCAGGTCTGACACTCATCGACCTGCTTCTTGCGGTTCTCGCTGACCAGGGTCTGCAGCCGGCCGAGCAGCGCGTTCTTGCGCGCGAGTTCGCGCGGGTTCGGTGCCGGCAGCTGCCGTGCCATCTCCAGGCCCATGTCCACGGCCTGGCGGCATTGCGCCGGCTTGGCGCCGCCCGCCGGGGCTTGCGCGGCCGCCAGCAGGCTGGACAGGCTCAGGGCCAGCATCAGGGCTTTCTTCTTGCTCATCGCGGTATCCTCCATCAACGCAGATAAGGCTCGGCCTCGACCAGGGTCCAGCCCGGCTGCTCCAGCACGCATTGGCGCAGCAGATGGCTGTGGCCGGCGCCGAACAGCAGCAGCACCCGGTCGCCGGGTCGCACCGACTGGCGCAGCCGCGCGCAGATCGCGGTGTTGCGGGCCTGCCAGCGGCCGAGCAGCTCGGCGCCGGGCTGTTCGGACCCGGCGCCATAGCCGAGCGCGCCGACATACCAGGCATGGTCGGCCCGGATCGCCTCGGGGCGGTTGATCTCGCGCAGCAGCGTGGCCACGCTGGCGCTGCGCGCGCGCTGCTCGAAGGCCCGGGTGCGCGCGCCGATCTCGTCCACCGAGCGCTGCAACTCGGCGGCGCGGCCGGTCCTGGCGGCAAAAGCCTGCAGCGCCGCAAAGGGGAACTCGCCCGGCGCGTCCACGCCCAACACCTGGTCCAGCCCCATGCGGCGCGCCAACCGGTAGCCGATCTGCTCGATCTCGTTGCGATCGGGTGGACCCTCGCCGCTCAGATAGCGCCGATAGCCCGGCAGCGCATCGGCGCGGGCTTCGACCGCCACCATGCTGGGTCGGAACGAAGCCAGGCGCTCGATCAGCTCCACGAGCTCGGCCTGGCGCCGGGCTGACAGCACATCGTCGACCTCGGCGTTGTGCAGGTCCAGCCCGGGGTTGGCGAAGTGGTAGCTGCCCAGCACCATCACCTGCACCTCGGCCAGGGCTGGCAGCGGCGCCAGCAGCAGGGCGGCGATCAGCAGTGCCAGGGCGCGCAGCCGCCGACTCATGGTCGCTGCCCCAGCGGCGCGTCGCCCGGGCAGTGCTGGCGCGGCGCGGTGGCCGCCGCCGCGTCGGCCGCCACCTGGCGCAGCAGGGCCTGCTGCTCGGCGGGCACGCCGTTATTGGCCAGCGCGGGCAGGGCCAGCGGCGAGGCGCCGGTGAGGGTGGTGTAGAGCATCAGCGCGGTCAGATAGGCGCCGGCCGAGGCGGAGTGGTTGCCGTCGCCGGCATGCAAGCTCAGCGCCGGATGGCGCTGGAGGGCCAGCTCCCAGGCCTGGCCGATCGGGGCCACGCAGGCCGGCTGCTGGCGCGCGATGCCGGCGTGCAGCGCGTAGATGCGCTCGGTCTCGGCCACACCCAGGCGCGGCCATTCCGGGAACATCACCGGCATCGCGCCGAGCTCGCGAGCCGTGCGGATCAGGCTCTGGGCCTCGCTGGTCGAGTAGCTGTTCTGGCCGGTGGTGCTGTACTTCTGCGCCTGCAGCACCAGCACCGTCCAGCGCCGGCCGCGCAGCAAAGCCATCGAAGCGGCATCGGCCAGCCTCTGGTCGAGGAACATCCAGCCCGGCGCCTCGGTGGCGGCCACGCTTTTGCCGGGCAGGCCGGCGCGCAGCAAGGCCTCCAGCTGCCGGGGCAGGGCGTTCAGCGAGGTGTGGCTGTTGCCCATCATCAGCAGCGTGATGTCGGCATCGGCGGGTGCCGGTGCCGTCGGCTGCTCCACCGAGTCGACTGGCGCCGGGCCGCCGCCGCCGCCACCACCGCAGGCCAGCGCGCCCAGCGTCGCGGCCATCAGGCTCAGCCGCAGGCACCAGCTGCGTGAACCGCCATCGTGATCGTCCCGCACCCAGGCCTCCTGCAAGCGGCCGCCGAGCCCGTCCCGGCAGCCAGCCTTCAGTAGGCCGCGAGCCGGGCCGGAGCCACAAGCCCGGCCCGCTCCAAACCCTGTCCAAAAAATATTTCTTATGGCCCGACAAGCACTTGCGTGCGTCGCCGGGTTCAGCGCGCCTGCATCAGATCGGCCACGGCGGTGTGGGCCAGCTCCACCCAGGCGCTGCCATCGGCGGCCAGCGTGAAGCTGGCCCGCTCCGGAAAGCTGCCCAGCGCATGGCTGCTGAGCAGCTGGGCCGGGCGCTCGCCGGCCAGATCGAGGCGGCGGAAATACTCGCCCTGGCTGCCGCGGGTCAGCAGCACCAGCCCCTGCGGCCCCAGCCGCCAGTCCAGCAGGGTTTCGCCCTCCGGCACCGCCGAAGCCATCAGTTGCTCGGGGCCACCCGCCAGCGGGCGCCGGCGCAGCTCCTGGCTGGCGCGGGCCTGGTAGAGCAGGGCGCTGCCGTCGTTGGTCCACTGCAGCGCCGGGCCGGGCGGCCGCTCGGTGTCCAGCGGCGTGGCGCCCGGGTTGCCGGACAGATCGAAGCGCCAGAGCTGCCAGCGCCCGCTGCGGTCGCTGGCCACCCAGACCTCGCGGCCGCTCGGGTGCCAGCTGGGCCGGCCATACTGGGCCGCATCGGCCGCCAGCGGCCTAAGCTGCCCGCTCGCCAGATCGAGCAGGCACAGGCCATATCGCTTGCCAGGCCCGCAATTGCCGAGAAAGGCCAGCTGCCGGCCATCGGGCGAGGCGGCTGGCGCGGCAGGCTGAAGGTCAAGCTGGGTCAGCGCCCGGGCCTGATCGCCTCGGGGCTCGGAGCGCCACAGCTCGGGCCGGCCTGAGCGCGCCGAGACAAAGAACAGGCCGCCGCCTGCCGGATCGGCGGTCGGGGCGCGGTCGTTGACCACCGCGCCGGGCAGGCGCTGCGGCTGTGCGCCGGCGCCCCAGTCCAGCCGTGCGATGCCGATGTGCGAGCGCATCAGCGCATAGACCAGCGGGCCGCCGGCGCTGCGCAGCGGCGCGCTGCCCTCCAGGCCCAGCGGCAGGGCCTGCCCGGTCTCGCGCTGCCAGCGCATCAGCACCCGGCTGTCCTGCCGGGTGGTCGAGAAGATCAGGTCGCGGCCGTTCTCGGCATGGGTCAGGCCATGCAGCGGGTACAGGCGCAGCTGGCTCAGGCGCTGCACCCGGCCGTCCAGCCCGGCCTCGTAGAAATCGCGGCTGCCGTCGGCCGGGTCCTGGCGGGCAAACACCAGACGCCGGCCATCGGGCGACCAGCTCGGCTGGTGGTCGGGCATCGCGGCCGGCGGGGCGCTGCTCAGGCGCCGCAGGCCGCTGCCATCAGGGGCCACCAGGAACAGGCCGCCGACTCCGTCGGCCTCGGCGCTGAAGGCGATGCTGCGGCCGTCGGGCGACCAGGCGACGCTGGGCGTGAACAGCGCGCTGCAGCGCGCCAGCGCCTGCGTCCGCTCGCTCAGGCGGTAGACCCGGAGCTGGCACTGCCCGTCGGCGCTCGCGGCGATATAGGCGATCGCGCTGCCGTCCGGCGACCAACTAAGGCCCTGCACATCCAGGCCCGCCGGGCTGAGTGCCTGCGGCGCGGCGTCCAACTCGGCGGCCGGGCGCAGATACAGCCGGCCCCCGCCCTGGCCCTGCCACCAGGCGAAGGCCAGCAGCCGGCCGTCGGGCGAGAGCTGGCCCAGGTATTCATGGCCGGGCTGGTGCGTCAGCGGCCGGGCTTCGGGCAGGGCCGCGGGCGCCATGTCGCCCGGCCGCAGCCACCAGACGGCGAGGAGGCCGGCCAGCACCAGCAGGCCGGCCAGCAACGGCCAGCGCGGCGCGGGCAGTGCTGTCGTCGGCGCGGGCGCTGGGATCGGCGGTGCCATGACCTGCGGCAGCGGCGCCAGCGCACGTACCGGCGCGATCAGCCGGTAGCCCTTCTTCGCGATGGTCTCCAGATAGCGTGGCGCGTCGGGGTCGTCGCCCAGGGCCTGGCGTATGGTCCAGACGGCGGTGTTGATGGCCTTGGGGGCGACAAAACGGTTGCCCTGCCAGATCGTGTCGATGATCTCCTCGCGGCCCACGGTCTCGCCGGGCCGGCTGGCCAGCAACACCAGCAGAGCCATGGCCTTGTGGCGCAACGGCCGGACCTCGGCGCCGCGCTGCAGGCGGTTGCCGGCGGCATCGACACGCCAGTCGCCGAGCTCGAAGATCTCGCGGGTCGGGTCCATGGGTGAATCAGCGCTGGCGATTCGTCAACCGGCGCAGCGCCAGCCAGGCCGCCAGCGCGGTGAAGGAGGCGATCAGCAGCAGCATCAGCCAGAAGCCGTGCGCATGATCGGCCAGCGGGATGCCGCCGACATTCATGCCCATCAGGCCGGCGAACAGATTGATGGGCAGGGCCAGCACGGTGACCATGGTCAGCGTGAACAGGCTGCGGTTGTTCTGCTCGGCCACCTGGGAGGCCGACTCGTCCTGCAGCAGCTTGACCCGCTCGTGCAGCGAGACGATGTCGCGCAGCGCCACCGCGAACTCGTCGTTGACGCGGCGCAGCCGGTCGCGCTCCTCGGCATTGAGCCAGGCCGGCGGGTTGGCCAGCAGGCGCAGCAGCGCGCCCGGCTCGGGCGCCAGCAGACGCTGCAGCCGCACCGAGAGGCGGCGTAGCCGCGCCAGCTCGTCGCCGCCCTGCAGCTTGTTGCGCCGTGCCAGCATCGCGTCCTCGATATCGTCGACCTTGTCGCTGGCGCTGCGCACGATGTGCTGCAGCTCGTCGGCCTGGTCGCTGAGCAGATGCTCCAGCAGGGCCACCGGGCTGACGATCGCGTCGCCGGCGCCGACCGCGCGGCGCAGCCGGTCCACCGAGCGCAGCGGCTGCACCCGGGCGCTGACCACCAGGCCCGGCTCCAGACTCAGCCACAGGGTCGCGACGTTCTCGGGGTCGAAGGAGAAGTCGAAGGTCACATCGTTGATCACCGCCATCAGCCGCTCGCCCAGCCGCGTGATGCGGGTCGAGCGTGAGCCCTCGCGCAGCGACTGGTGGAAATCGTGCGGCAGGCTGGTGTGGGCGCGCAGCCAGCCATGGGCGCTGGTATGGGTCAGGTTGAAATGCAGCCAGATGAAGTCGGCGTCGCTGGTACTCGCGCCGCGATGCAGCCATTGCTGGGCCGCCTGCGTGTCCACTGGCCGGGCCGGCTGGCCGGCCTGGAACAGATAGCCGCAGATCAGGCCGTGGTCGTCGGCCGGGGTGGCGAAGCTTGCGGTGGGCGTGTTCATCGTCAGTCGCGGGGCTGAATGGTCGGCGCATCATAGTGACAGGCCCGGTGCTGCGGCCGTCGTCAAAGCGTCACGCCGGCGTCATCGCCCTGGCATCTGCGTCGGCGCCAATGGCGGCCATGCGCATGCCGCCGGGTTTTCATCTGCTGATCGCCGCGCAGTTCGCCTCGGCGCTGGCCGACAACGCGCTGCTGATCGTCACGATCGCGCTGCTGTACGAGCAGGGCCTGCCCGCCTGGTGGGCGCCGCTGCTGAAGTTCTCGTTCACGATTTCCTATGTGCTGCTGGCGCCCTGGGTCGGGCCGCTGGCCGATGCGCTGCCGAAGGCGCGGCTGATGGCCTGGATGAACGGGGTCAAGATGCTGGGCCTGGTTGCGCTGCTGGCCGGCCTGCATCCGGTGGCGGCCTATGCGGTGGTCGGCCTGGGCGCGGCCTGCTATGCGCCGGCCAAGTACGGGCTGGTGACCGAGCTGGTGGCACCACGCCAGCTGGTGGCCGCGAACAGTTGGCTGGAGGTGTCCATCGTCGGCGCGGCGCTGCTGGGCACGGTGCTGGGCGGGGCGCTGGTCAGCGAGGGGCTGCGCGCGATGCTGGCCTCGCTGGTGTCGCTGCCGGGGCTTGAGTCTTCGCTGAGCGCCTCGCTTGCCTTGCTGCTGCTGCTCTACGGCTTGGCCGCCGTGGCGCAGCTGGGTGTGCCCGACAGCGGCGCCCGCTATGCCCGCAGCGCCAGCCTGCGGCCCGTCGCGCTGCTGCGTGATTTCGTGCGCGCCAACCGGGCGCTGTGGCGCGATGCCGAGGGCGGCGTGTCGCTGGCGGTGACGACCCTGTTCTGGGGTGTCGGCGCGACGCTGCAGTTCGCGGTGCTGCGCTGGGCCCAGCAGGTCTTGCAGCTGGGGCTGGATCGCAGCGCCTATCTGCAGGCGGTGGTGGCGGTCGGCGTGGTGGTCGGCGCTGCCGCTGCCGGGCGCTGGGTGCCGCTGACGCGGGCGCTGCGGGTGCTGCCGCTGGGCGTGCTGCTGGGCCTGCTGATGGCGGGGCTGGCCTGGGTCGATGCCTTTGCGCTGGCCCTGCCGCTGCTGGCCCTGGTCGGCGCGGTCGGCGGCCTGCTGGTGGTGCCGATGAACGCGCTGCTGCAGCATCGCGGCTACCAGCTGCTGACGGCCGGGCGCTCGATCGCCGTGCAGGGCTTCAACGAGAACCTGAGCATCCTGGGCATGCTGGCCCTGTATGCCGGCGCGCTGGCGCTGGACGCGCCGCTGCTGCCGCTGATGACGGTGTTCGGCAGCCTGATCGCGCTGGTGATGCTGGCGCTGATGCGCTGGCGCCGGGCCTCGATCGGGCTTCAGCAACCGGGTTGAGCGGCCGCGATGTCGACGCGCGCTGAAGCGGCGGGCAGGGCCCGGCCGTCGATCACCGCCGCGTAGATGTTCTCGACATTGGCGACGATGCCGGCCCAGCTCTGGGCTTCGGCGGTCAGGCGGGCGGCCTGGCCCATCGCCCGCAGGGCCGCGGGCCCGCGCGCCAGCTCGGCGGCCTGGTTCAGGAACTCGGGGCCGTTGCCGAAGGGCGCCAGCAGGCCGTTGTGGCCGGGCTTGATCAGCTGGGAGGCGGCCGCGTAGTCATAGGCCAGCACCGCCAGGCCGCTGGCCATGGCCTCGGGCGTGACGTTGCCGAAGGTTTCGGTGATGCTGGGGAAGATGAAGGCGTCGGCGCTGGCGTAGTGGGCGGCCAGGTCCTCGCCGTGGCGCATGCCGGCGAAGATGGCCTCGGGCAGGCGCTCCTGCAGTTGCTTGCGCGCCGGCCCGTCGCCGACCAGCACCAGGCGCGCGCGCGGCTGCATCTGGCGGAAGGCCTCGAAGGCCTCGGCCAGCGTGGCCAGGTTCTTCTCGGCCGCGAGCCGGCCCACATGCAGGACCACCGGATCGTCGGCACCGGCGCCCCAGCTCTCGCGCAGCGCGGCGCTGCGCCGCAGCGGGTTGAACAGCGCGGTGTCGACGCCGCGCGCCACCACGCTGACGCCCTTGAAGCCCAGCTCGTCGAGCTGCTGGCGCAGGCCGGCATCGGGCACCATGGTGCACTGCGTCTTGTTATGGAATTTGCGCAGATAGACCATGATGGGCTTGTGCAGCCAGCCGACGCCGTAGTGCTTGCTGTAGGCGTGGAAATTGGTGCGGAAGTCCGAGCAGATCGGCAGCTTCAGATAGCTGGCGGCCTGCAGCGCCGACCAGCCCATCGGGCCTTCGGTGGCGATGTGGACGATGTCGGGGCGGCGCAGCGTCCACAGATTGACCAGGCTTTTCTTCGAGGCCACGCCCATGCGCAGATGCGGGTAGCGCGGGATCGGCAGGCCGCGCATCAGCACCTCGTGGAAGCGCTCGTCGTCGCCATCCGACTGCTCGCCCTTCAACTGGCGCGGCCGCACCAGCTGCACCGCATGATTGCGCGCCCGCAGCCCCTCGACCAGGCAGGCGATGGTGCGCGCCACGCCGTTGACCTCGGGCGGGTAGGTTTCGGTGACGATGGCCACGCGCAGAAAACGCTGCAGCGGCGGGGCCTCGTCGACCTCGATATCGGTGTGCGCGGGCAGCCTCATGCTGCGGATCATCGGCTGCGATTGCGGCGCTTCGATGACGGCGAGATGACGGTTCAGCGCGGCATCGCTGCCGCCGGCCGTTCGTACAGCACATCCGGGCAGCGCTCCTCGTTGCCGCTGCCATCCGTGAACGCGATGGCCACGAAGCCGAAGCGCTCGTAAAAGCGCCGCGCGCCGAGGTTTTGCTGGAAGGTGTAGAGCCGCAGATCCCGCCTCTGGCCGGCGATCAGTGGCCGCAGCAGGGCCGAGCCTATGCCCAGGCCGACCGAGGCGGGGCGCAGATAGAGCTGGTCGACCCACCGGCAGGCATCGCCCTCGGTGCTTGCGATAAAGCCAAGCAGTTCGCCACCCTCCTGCGCCACCGTGACCTGGGCCGAGGGCAGCAAATGCTCGTGGATCCAGGTGTGCACATCCGCGTCGCTGTGCGCCAGCGGCGCATAGGGCAGGAAGTGCCGGCGCGAGCACAGATAGAGCCGAGCGATCTCGGCGGCGTCGGCCGGCGTGGCGGGGCGCAGGGCGATGTGGCCGTTCATTCAGTCCGGCGGCGCGAAGCGTGCATCGACATAGACCCAGGCCTGCCGGCCCGAGGAGAGCTTGGCCAGCACCCGCTTGTAGGCCGCGACCTCGTAGCGGTCGGCGCTGGCCAGCTCGGCCTCGCTGATCTCGAACACCGTGCCCGGCACTCGGCTGGCGGCATCGCCGTTGAACTTGACGATGGGGTGGTGGGTCTTGCCGCTGGTCGCGATGACCTCCGGATCCTCGATGCGCAGCATCGCCATCTCGAACTCGACCAGATCATCCGGCCGCCCGGCCAGCCGCCGGCCGAAGGTCGACAGCTGGACGTTGTCTTGCTGCAGCGTGCCGTAAGAGAAGAGCAGGGGCATGGTGGGTGGTGGCTGTTCGGTTTGATGGCGCGGTGGGGATCGATCACTGCGGCTTCGGGAAGCGGCTCAGGTGCTCGTGAATGATACGAAGCTGGCCGTCGCCTTCCTTCAGCAAGACACGGCTGCCCCGGCCCTGGATGCGGAAATCGCGACCGTCCTGCGAGCCTTCCCAGTTGTAGGTATAGGTGGCCGTTGCGCTCGACTGATCGGTACTCAGAACGACGATATCCGACAGATAGAAGCGTGCCTTCTTGACGCCGGGTGTGCCGCGCCAGGTCTTCTCGAACACGGCCTGGATCGCCGTGCGGCCGATGAAATCGCCTTCATTGAAGCGGAAGAATGCCCGTTCGTGAATCATCTCGCGGATCAGGCCGAAGTCCTCCTTCATCGCGAGCTCCTCGAAGCGGTGCAGGAATTCGACCACGGTATCGACGGGGATCGGGTGCTGCATGCGAGGTCTCCTGGATAGGGACGGCGGGTTCGATGAACTGAGGAGGGCTCGGAGCGAAAGGCCTAGCTTGGGTACTTCGCCTCCAAGCGCTTGCGGCGCATGGACCACGCAGCGAGGAAAGCGATCAATGCCAACGCCCAGCAAAACATGGGCATGCCCCAAGGGCCAAACCCCTGATATAGAAGTGAGCTCAGAAGGGCGCGAGTACCGTCAAACGGAGGGTGAGGCGGATCGAATATCAGAGCAAAGCCAAAGGTGGCCGATGCTACGGCAGCGACATACAACGCAGTTTCCTGGCTGGTCGCCCCGGGACGAAACCCACCGGTTGCCACAGAGCGATGAAACGGCTTCCTCGCGGTCCTGCTTCGCTCCAAGCACTCCCAAACAATGAAAGCGGCAAGAGCGCCGAGAGACAGCAATAGGAAGAGATCTCCGGACATTGAAGTGCAGTGCAGCCTCGTGCTGACCCTCGTTACTCTACAAAGACGGCTGTGCCGCTCGCCGTCACCATCAGCATGCCGTTGCTCGTTCCCAGCGCCTCGTAGTCCAGTTTGACGCCGACAACCGCATTCGCGCCGATCTCGCCCGCCCGTCCTTGCATTTGCCGTAGTGCGAGAACTCTGGCCTGGCCTATTTCCTTTTCATAGGAACTTGCACGCCCACCGAAGGTATCTCTGAACCCCGCAGCAAAGTCCTTCAGAAAGCTCGCCCCAAGGATCATCTCGCCTGTGACGATGCCACAGTACTTTGTGATCCTGGTGCCCTCGATGGTCGGTGTCGTCGTCGCGATCATGTGAATGACTTCCTCCCTGAAGCATGGCGTGGTTGATGTGGCGGCCAGCGCTCGGGCTGAGTTCTACCGCTGGGAAGCCACAGTTTAGGCGGACAACTTTTGACTGCAGCTCCCACCTAAGAGGGGGTGGCCGGGCCAGCTCATGAACCGGCGATGCGGACTGCTGTTGATCGTTTGTGCCGTTCATTGCTCGGCGCAGGCGATGCCGGCCCAGACAGACCGTCACCCACATTTCACAAACCACCGTCACCATCCCGCCACGCCTGCGCTTGGCGCGTGGGTTCAACAGGAGCGACGGTGAAAGACTTTCTGAAGGCACTCGAGATCCAGCGCTGGGATGACCACCGCTATTACCACCACAGCCGCATCAACCAGTCGCTGCATCTGCTCAGCGCGCTGAGCTTTGTGCTGGCCTATCTGATGCTGTTCAAGGACCCGGCCGTGGCCGCGCTGATCGGCTGGCTGGTCTCGATGACCAGCCGCCAGGCCGGTCATTTCTTCTTCGAGCCCAAGGGCTATGACCATGTAAACAAGGCCACCCACGAGCACAAGGAAGAGATCAAGGTCGGCTACAACCTGCAGCGCAAGGTGGTGCTGATGGCGCTGTGGGCCGCCTCGCCGCTGCTGCTGTATATCGACCCGACCCTGCTGGGTGCCTTCGAGCCGGCCGAGGCGCCGCTGGAGTTTGTGCGCCAGGTCGGGATGATGTGGTTGTGGCTGGGTGTGGCCGGCCTGCTGTTCCGAACCCTGCATCTGTTCATCATCAAGGATGTGCAGACCGGCCTGGTGTGGATGAGCAAGATCCTGACCGACCCCTTCCACGACATCATGCTCTACCGCAAGGCGCCGCTATACCTGCTGCGCGGCGAGCTGATCGATCCGATGGGGCATGCCGCCGAGCGCGGCTGAATCTTCTCTTCGCAACGCACACCGCCGCTTGCCGGGCGTATCGGGTGAGGGGCGAAGCGAGGTCAAGGAGGAGGGCCGGGCGCAGCCCGGTCCGGGGGACAGGAGCGGAGTCCCTCACCCGATGCGCCCGGCATCCCGCCTGAGCTGCCCTGCCATCAGAACCGCTCTGCCAGCATCTCCTTCAGGATCTGGCGTTTGATGGTCTTGTTGCTGAGCCCCTCGCCCTGCCACCACCAGCCGTCCTGCTGCATGCGGCGGGCGGCGGCCAGGCAGCGGCGGCAGACCTCGTCGAAATCGGTCTCGCTGTAGTCCAGGCTGAAGATCAGCCGGCCGCTGCCGACCCAGGACAGCCACAGCCCCTGCTCGCGCAGATAGAACTGCAGCATCCAGTTGTAGCGCGAGGGCAGCTCGAAGGTCAGGGTCCAGATCGAGGACAGATGGGCGGCGCGCAGCGGCAGCCCGGCCTCGCTCATCAGGCGGTTGAAGCGCGCGGCGCGCGCGTCCTGCTGCGCATCCAGATCGCGGTAGAGGGCCTGCACCTCGGGCCGCTCCAGATGATCGAGAAAGACTGACATCGCCCCCATCACATAGGGGTGGGCGTTGAAGGTGCCGCGCGCGAAGCAGATGTCGGCCGGCCGCTCCTCGCGCCAGCGCTTCATCAGCGCGGCCTTGCCGCAGACCACGCCCACCGGCAGGCCGCCGCCCAGGCTCTTGCCGTAGGTGACCATATCGGCCTTGACGCCGAAGTACTCCTGCGCGCCGCCACGCGCAAGCCGGAAGCCGACAAACACCTCGTCGAAGATCAGCACGATGCCGCGCTCGCTGCAGACCTGGCGCAGCTGCTGCAGCCAGGCGGTGTAGGCGGCGCGGTCGAAGCCGGCGCTGCGCGAGCTGTCTACCAGGGTCGAGTCGCCCGGCGCGCCGCGATTCGGGTGCAGGGCCTGCAGCGGGTTGACCAGCACGCAGGCGATGTCGCGCCGCGTGCGCAGCACCTGCAGGCTTTTCTCGTCCATGTCCTTCAGCGTGTAGGTGTCGCGCGGCGGCTGCGGGTTGCCGGGGCCTGGCTGCACGTCCTCCCACCAGCCGTGATAGGCGCCGCAAAAGCGCACCAGATGGCTGCGCCGCGTGTGATAGCGGGCCAGGCGCACCGCCTGCATCACCGCCTCGGTGCCCGACATATGAAAGCTCACCTCATCCAGGCCCGAGATCTCGCGCAGCCGCGCGACGTTCTCGGCCACCACCGGGTGGTAGGCGCCCAGCAGCGGCCCCAGTTCGGCCACCCGCGCGCTGCCCTCGGCGATGCTGCGCTTGTAGAACTCGTGGCCGAACAGATTGACGCCGTAGCTGCCGCTCAGGTCCCAATAGCGCTGGCCGTCCAGATCGATGAGGCGGTTGCCCGCGCTGGCCTGCATGAAGCTGCCCAGCTTCAGGTGCTCGCGCAGATAAGGACTGAACTGGAAAGGCACGCGGTAGGCGCCGGTGAACTGCAGGTCGGAGATCGCCTCGCGGGCCTGGGCCGTCAGCGCGATGCTCCGGGCATGTCGAGCATTCAGCTCGGCGGCCAGCGCGGCGAAGCCGGCGCGGCGCTTCGCCTGCACCTCGACGGGGGCCGCGTCGGCGCCGAAGAAGCGTGCCTCGTCATAGGCATAGCCGGGCAGCAGGCCGGCGACCCGCTTGGCCATGCGCGAATGGCCGGCCAGCGAGCGGTGCTTGGCACGCGAGAGCTGCAGGCGCTGGCGCGCGCGCGGCAGCGCCGCCACCAAGGCCAGCGCGGCGGCGGCCACCAGGGTCAGCTGAAAAACGGGCAGGGTTTCAATCATCGCGGCTCACCATCGAGATGTCACAGAGGACGGGCAGACTGCATCTGTAACCCAGGCTCTTGACTCCTTGATGAAAGCCATCCAAGCCGCCGCCACCCGCTGGCGCGACCGCCTGCTGCTGCAGGAGGACCTGAACTTCCTGCTGACCAACCGGATCCCCCGCATCGCGGTGAGCCGCTGGATGGGCCGCTTCAGTCGCATTGAGAGCCCGCTGCTGGCGCGGCTGGCTATTGCCGTCTGGCGGCTCTTCACCGAGCTGGACCTCAGCGACGCCAAGCACAGCCGCTTTCGCAGCCTGCACGACTGCTTCATCCGCGAGCTCAAGCCCGGTGCACGGCCGCTAGCTCCCGAGCCCGGCGCGCTGGTGAGCCCCTGTGACGCCATCGTCGGCGCCTGCGGCCGGGTCGAGGCCGGCCGGCTCTACCAGGCCAAAGGCTTTCCGTACCGCATCGAGGATCTGTTCGGCGATGCCGCGCGTGCCGCGCCCTATCGCGATGGCAGCTTCGTCACCTTGCGGCTGACATCGGCGATGTACCACCGCTTCCATGCGCCGGCCGATCTGCGCATCGAGCATGTGACCCATATCGCCGGCGACACCTGGAACGTCAATCCGATTGCGCTCAAGCGCATCGAGCGCCTGTTCTGTCGCAACGAGCGCGCCGCGCTGCATGCCCGCCTGGCCGATGGCCGGCCGATCGCGCTGGTGCCGGTGGCGGCCATCCTGGTGTCCAGCCTGCGTCTGCATGCGCTGGACCTGCTGCTGCACACCGGCTATGCCGGCCCGCATGAGCTGCCCTGCGATGCGAGCTATGCCAAGGGCCAGGAGATGGGCTGGTTTCAGCATGGTTCGACCATCATCGTCTTCCTGCCGCCGGGCCTGGCGCTGCGGGTAGGTAGCGGCCAGCGCTTGCGCATGGGCCAGCTGCTGGCCTCTTGAGGCCGAGGCCAGCCCCCCCGGGAAACAAGGCTTGATTCTTGCGGCCGGGCATAGCATGCTCGGGCCGAGGTCCTCCACCCCCACCATGCTGCCGCCCACCGTTCTCGATGTTGAAGCCTCCGGATTCGGCCGCGGCAGCTATCCGATCGAGGTCGGTTTCGTCGAGCCCGAGGGCGGCCTGTTCTGCAGCCTGATCCAGCCCCTGCCCGACTGGCAGCACTGGGACGAGCAGGCCGAGGCCTTGCACGGCATCAGCCGCGATCTGCTGCACAGCCGCGGCAAGCCGGCCGACTGGGTGGCGCATCAGATCAATCTGCGCCTGCACGGCCAGACCGTCTACTGCGACGGCTGGGGCCACGACTATCCCTGGCTGGCGCGGCTGTTCGAGAGCACCGGCCAGGTGCCGGGCTTCAAGCTGCAGGACTTGCGCATGCTGCTCAGCGAGGCCGAGGCGGCGCGCTGGCACGAGACCATGCTGCAGGTGCGCGCCGAGCAGAACCTGCGCCGCCATCGCGCCAGCAGCGACGCGCGGGTGCTGCAGCTGGCGCTGCAAAGAGTCAAGCGGGTGGCGGCGCTGTTGTAGCGGGGCCGCCGCGATAGCAGCCGCGGCCTGCCCGCTTGGCCTCGTAGAGCCGGGCATCGGCCTCGGCCACCATGCTGTCCAGATCGGCCGAACCGCCGGCGGCCACACAGTAGCCGATGCTGACGCCGATGCTGAGCTCCAGCGCCTCGATGCTGAAGGGCTGGGCAATCGCCCGCAGCAGCTTGGCCGCCACCGCTTCCGCATCCGCCGCCGAGGGCAGGGCCGGCAGCAGCACCGCGAACTCGTCGCCGCCCAGCCGCGCCACCAGATCCTGCGGTCGCAGCGCATGGCGCAGCCGGCCGGCCACCGCCTTCAGCAAGGCATCGCCGACCGGATGGCCATGCTGGTCATTGACCGGCTTGAAACGGTCCAGGTCCAGATAGAGCAGGGTCAGCAGGCTGTTGTGCTGGCGCGCGTGGGCCAGCTGCTCATCGGCGCGCAGCGCGAAGCCGCTGCGGTTGAGCAACTGGGTCAGCGGGTCGGTCTGCGAGGCGTCGCGCAGCCGCGCCTCCTCGGTGCGGACCTCGGTGATGTCGCGGGCAATGCTGATCACGCCCTCGATCTCGCCGCTCTCCAGCTGCAGCGGCGCATAGTGCAGCTCGATCACTAGCGGCCTCGGTCGGTCGGTATAGCTCTGTTCCAGATAGGCAACGCGGCCGGCCAGCGCGGCCTCGATTAGCGGCTGGCTCAGCGCATAGTCGGCCTCGCCGAGCAGCTCGCGCATGGGCCGGCCCAGCCAGGACTCGCGCTCGATCTGGAAGCGCTGGGCGAAGGCGCGGTTGAAGAACAGCAGGCGCTGCTCGCAGTCCAGCACGGCAATCATCGTCGTCGCTGCCTCGGCCACCGCCTTCAGCATGGCCTCGCTGCGCTCGCGCTCGTGCTGGGCCTGCACCTGGTTCGAGATGTCGCGCAGCAGCAGCGAGACGGTCGCTATCTGCTGGCGCTCGTTGCGATGCACCAGCACCGTGCTGGCCACCGGCACTTCCCGGCCCTGCAGGTCCAGCACCGCGCTGCGGCCCTGCCAATGGCCTTGTTGCAAGGCCTCGGCCGGCACCGTGTCGAGAAAGCCGCGCGGCTCGCTGCTGCGCATGAAACGCCGATAGTCCAGCCCGTCCAGCGCGGCATCCGGTGCCAGGCCCAGGCGCCGCCGGCCGGCCGGGTTCAGATACAGCAGCCGGCCTTCGGTGTCGAACTGGCAGACATAGTCGGGCGTGCGGTCGAAGATCGCGCCCAGGGTCAGCTCGGCCTGGCGCTGCGCGACCCGCTCGGTGACATCGTCGACCGTGCCGGCCGCGCCGACCACCCGGCCGTTGACACGCAGCGGCGCGGTACGCACCGAGAACAGGCGCTGCTGGCCGTCGGGCCGCAGCAGCGAGCGCATTGCATTGATGGCCTCGCCCTGGCCGATGCGCTCGCGCCAGCGCTCACGCACCTGGGCCCGCTCGGCCTCGGGCACCATCTCCAGCCAGCCCCACTCCTGCCGTTCGGCGCCGAAGCCATGCAGGCGCAGATAGGTGTCGTTGGCGTAGACGATGCGGCCCTGGGCGTCGCAGCGGAACAGGCCCAGCGGCGAGGCATTGCTGGTGGCCAGCAGCGCGGCATCGCGCTCGCGTGCGGCGCGCTGCATGCGGGCCAGCATCAGCGTGATCAGCAGGGCCGCGACCGAGATGACCGCACTCAGCGTCAGCAGCAGATTGCGCTGCTCGGCATGGTTGCCCAGGGTCGCGCTGAGGCCCTGGGCCAGCAGCACCTTGACACCGAAGTCGTCCAGGGTCTCGAAGCTGACCAACCGGGCCAGGCCGTCGGTGGCGGCGCCGCTGCTGACGAAGCTGCCGCTGGCGCCCGCCAGCGCCTGGCGGCGCCTGCGCTCTTCGGCAAACAGATCGCGCCCGACAAAGCCGGCCAGCTCGGGCACGCGCAGCAGGCCCAGGCCGTCGCTGCGCAGCAGGGCCACGGCGCTCTCGTCACCACGCGAGTAGGGACGCAGCAGCTCGGCCAGGCGCCGGGTGTCTATCATGGCCACCAGGCTTTGCAGCTCGCCGACCGGCGCGCTCATGCGCATCGCCAGCGGCAGATAGATCGGGCCGCCGGCGCGCAGCTGCAGCGGTGCGCCGAGCAGGCTGCCCTCGGCCTCGGGCGAGGCCAGCAGGGTGATGAAGTCGGCCTCGGGCAGGGTCGCGAAGGGCTGGCCGGGCTGGGCCGGCAGGCGGAAGAGGCGGCCATCGGCGCTGGCCAGCATCACATCGACCAGCTCGCGCGAGGTGCCGCGCAGGGTCTCGGCCAGCTGGATCAGCGAGGCATCGTTGAGCGGGTCGCCGCGGCTGCGGGTCAGCAGCCACAGATCGAGGGTGCGCAGATTGCCCTCGGCATCGCGCAACACCGCCTCGGTCTGGGCGGACGCGGCGGCGGTCTGGCTGGCCAGCTCGCGCTTGTACTCGTCCATCAGCCGCTGCGGGTAGACGATGGAGAACCAGGCCACCACGCCCCACAGCATCAGCAGCACCAGGCCCAGCGCGACAAAAGGCCCGGCCGCCAGCAGGCGCTGGCCGGCCCGCGAATCGAGCCAGCGGCTCGGCGCTGGCTGGAGCGCTGCACCGTCTTGCGCTGCGGTGTTCTGAGGTGGACTCATCGTGCGTCCATTGTGCCAAGCATGGCAAAAGGCCCGCAGCCTGTTACAGCTGCGGGCCTGGTGTCAGGTCTTGCCCGGACAGCGCCGGGCAGGAAGCCAACAATCAGAAGCGGAAGTCGATACCGGCCGAGAAGACCTTGACATCGCTGGCGGGCTTCTGGAACTCGGCGCGCAGGCCGACTTGCTTGCTCACGGCATAGCGGGCGCCGAAGCCAAACAGGGCCTTGGTCTCGCTGTCCTTGTCACGCTGGCCTTGGGCCGAGGCCTTGACCTCGATACGGTTCACGCCGATGCGGCCGAACACGCTGAAGTCCGTACCCAGCGGTGCCGACAGCACTGCCGACAGCTGCAAGGCAGAGCCCTTGACAGTCACGGGCACATTGAAGACGGAGACCGTGTCCTTGCCCAGGGTGCGATAGCCAGCTTCGGCAGCGATGTTCTCGCTGAACTGGTAGCCACCGTACAGATTGAGGCCGGTGTCCTTGAACTTTGCGCCTTGTTCGCTGATGCGGGTCTGACCCACATCAGCGCCAATGTAAAAGCCTTCGGCTTGGGCAGCGGTCGACAGGGTGGCCGCCAGGGCCAGGGCGATGATGTTCTTCATGAGAGGGTTCCTCCGAGGGATTGTTTTGGACTGCTTGTGCAAAAAAACGCCCCCCTTGCGGGAGGCGTGCGGCATTCTCGTAAACCCTAGGAATTCCGGCAAGACGGTCTGGCGCTTTGGCGCCACACCCTCAGGAGGGATGCAGCACCGGCGCGCCGCCCTGCAAGGCCTTCAGGCAGGCGATGCAGAGGCAGCGCTGGTAGTTCTCGCGCAGCTCGCTCATCAGCTCCGGCGAGAGGCGCAGGTCGAAGCACTCGCACACCGCCTCGCCGACGCCGCAGTGGAAGGGCCCGCCGCAGCGCGGGCAGGTCTCGTTGAGGGCGGCGGCGGGTGATGGCGTCGCATCCATCAGGCGAACAGCGTCTTGTGCTGCTCGCGCAGCTGGTTCTTCAGCACCTTGCCCATGGTGTTGCGCGGCAACTCGGCCACGACGAAGACCTTTTTCGGGATCTTGAAGTTGGCGATCTTGCCTTTCAGCGCCGCGATGATGGCCTCGCCGTCCAGTGCCGCCCCGGGCTTGGCCACGACCACGGCCACCGCGCCCTCGCCGAAGTCCGGGTGGGGCAGACCGATCACCGCCGATTCGGCGACGCCGTCCATCTCGTTGATATAGCCCTCGATCTCGGCCGGGTAGACGTTGTAGCCGCCCGAGATGATCAGGTCCTTGCTGCGGCCGACGATGGTGAAATAGCCGCGTGCGTCGCGCTTGCCGACATCGCCAGTCTTGAACCAGCCATCGGCCGTGAACTCTTCCTTGGTTTTTTCGGGCATGCGCCAGTAGCCCGAGAAGACATTGGGGCCGCTGACCTCGATATTGCCGATCTCCTCGGGCCCGCAGTCGCGGCCCTGATCGTCACGCACGCGCACGCCGACGCCGGGCAGCGCGAAGCCGACCGTGCCGCCCAGGCGATCCCCATCCTCGGCGCGGTAGGGGTTGGACGTCAGCATCACCGTCTCGCTCATGCCGTAGCGCTCCAGGATGGTGTGGCCGGTGCGGGCCTGCCAGTCCTGGAAGGTCTCCAGCAGCAGCGGCGCCGAGCCGGCGATGAAGAGCCGCATGGTCTTGCAGGCCGCCTTGGTCAGCGCGGCCTCGCCCAGCATGCGCACATACAGCGTCGGCACGCCCATGAAGACCGTGGCCTCGGCAAAGCGCGCGATCACCGCCCTGGGCTCGAACTTGCTGAACCAGATCATCTTGCTGCCATTGAGCAGCGCGCCATGCGAGGCGACGAAGAGGCCGTGCACATGGAAGATAGGCAGCGCGTGGATCAGCACATCGCCCCCTTCTTCCCGAGTACGCCAGCCCCAGTAGTCCTTCAGCGTCTGCGCATTGCTGAGCAGATTGCCGTGGCTCAGCATCGCCCCCTTGGAGCGGCCGGTCGTGCCGCTGGTGTAGAGGATGGCGGCCAGCTCGTCGGCGCGTTTGATGGCCGGCTGGTGCTGATCGCTCATCGCGGTGGCGCGGTCCAAGAGGGTGCCCGTGCGGTCCTCATTGAGCGTGAAGACGTTCTGGGTGCCGGCCTGGAAGGCGATCTTGGACACCCAGCCGAAGTTCTTGCCGGCACAGACCACCACCGCCGGCTCGGCATTGGCGATGAAGTACTCGATCTCGGCGGCCTGGTAGGCGGTGTTGAGCGGCAGGAAGACATAGCCGGCGCGCAAGACCGCCAGATACAGCATCAGCGCTTCGACGCTCTTCTCCGTCTGCACCGCGACCCGGCTGCCCGGCGGCAGGTCCAGCGAGGCCAGCAGATTGGCCATCATCGCGCTGGCGCGCTCGACATCGCGCCAGCTGTAGCTCAGGCCGTGGCCGTCGGCGCATTCGATCGCCACGGCATCCAGATCGGCCGGGAAGGCCGCGCGCAGCGCGGCGAAGACATTGGCATTCATCAGAAATCGAATCTAGTCAGTTGGGGACAGAGCTACTCGCTCCGCTCGGGCGGTCTGTCCCGCAAGTCAATCCAGTTTTGCTCCAGAGCTTTTCACGACCTCGGCCCAGCGCTTGACCTCGCTGCTGACGAAGTTGCCGAAGGCATCGCCGTACATGCTGGGCACCTCGGTACCGAGCCCATTCCAGGCCGACTTGATGGCCTCGTCGGCAAAGGCCTTGCGCAGCTCGCCCTGCATCGCGCTGATCACGTCCTTGGGCGTGCCCTTGGGCGCCCACAGACCATACCAGGTCGCGACCTGGTAGGTCGGCACGCCGCCCTCGACACTGGTCGGCACATCGGGGAAGCCCGGGGCACGCTTGTTGGCGGCCACGGCCAGGGCCTTGATGCGGCCGCTCTTGATATGGGTGGCGGAGGAACCGAGGCCGTCGAACATCATGTCGACCTGGCCGGCGATCAGGTCCTGCAGCGCCGGGCCGGCGCCGCGGTAGGGGATGTGGGTGATGAAGGTCTTGGTCTGCAGCTTGAACAGTTCGCCGGCCAGATGGTGGGAGGTGCCGTTGCCGGCCGAGCCGTAGTTCAGCTTGCCAGGATTCTTGCGGATGAATTCCAGCAGGCCCTTCAGATCGGTGGCCGGCACCTTGGCCGGGTTGACGACGATGACCTGGGGCACGCTGGAGATCAGCGCCACCGGCACGAAGTCCTCCTCCAGCTTGTACTCGAGCTTGGGATACATGGCCGGCGCGATCGCATGATGCACCGCACCCATGAAGAAGGTGTAGCCATCGGGCGCGGCCTTGGAGGCGATGCCGGCGCCGACAGTGCCGCCGGCGCCGCCCTTGTTGTCGATGATGAACTGCTTGCCGGTCTGCTTGGACAGCACGGCGGTCAGCGGCCGCGCGAAGGCATCGGTGCCGCCGCCGGCCGGGAAGGGCACGACCCAGGTGACGGGCTTGCTGGGCCAGCTCTGGGCCTGGGCGCCGGTGGCGGCCAGCAGTGCGGCGGCGGCCAGCAAGCAGCGGCGTGTCATGGTGGGCTTCATCGGTCTGTCTCCTGTGATTGCCGCGTGGGGCGGCTTGTGGATAGGGATCAAAGCAGCGCGGCGACGCCGCGCGAGTAGGCGATCTCGCCCTGGGTGAAGGCCTCGTGATAGCCCTCGATCTTGCCGAGGTCGTACAGATAGTTGACCATCATGCCGCAGCTTTGCTTCAGCCCCTTGGCGGCGCGATTGCCCATCGGGTTGAGCCGCTCCAGGCGAGCACCGTTGTCCAGATGGAAGCGCGCCACCGGATCGCCCTGCGCGCCGGTGGTCTGGCCGACCAGATAGACCGCAGCCAGACGCTGCAGCGCCTGCTGGGCGGCGCTGTCCAGCTTGGCCAGCGTCTCGGCCTGGCTCAGCTTGGCGAGTTCGCCGCCGCTGGCCTGCAGCAGCAGTTCGCGGGCCTCGCGGGCACGCTCGAGCTGCGGCTTCTTCAGCTGCTTCAGCGCGCTGAAATCGCTGCTGCGCTGCAGCCAGGCGGAAAAGCCGGGAATCGGCGACAGCGTGCAGAAGGTCTTCAGCTTCGGGTGCTCGCGCTGCAGATGCTCGGCCACCCGCTTGATCAGGAAATTACCCAGCGACACGCCCTTGAGCCCGGGCTCGCAATTGCTGATCGAATAGAACACCGCGACCTTGAACTTGTCCGGCGCCATGGTTTCGGCCTTCTTGTCGATCAGCGGCGCGATCGCGGCCGGCATCTCCGGCAGCAGCGCCACCTCGACAAAGATCAGCGGCTCGTCCGGCAGCTGCGGATGGAAGAAGGCGAACAAGCGGCGGTCCGGCTGCAGGCGGCGGCGCAGATCGTCCCAGCCGTCGATCTCATGCACCGCCTCGTGGCGGATGATCTGCTCGAGCAGCTGGGCCGGCGAGTTCCAGTCGACCTGGCGCATCTGCAGAAAGCCCGGGTTGAACCAGGAGCCGAACAGATGCAGCAGATCGGACTCGACACTGCGCCATTCCGGATGCCTGGCCAGGCCGCCGAGCAGATTGCGGCGCAGCCGCACCAGCACGCCGGTGGCGCCGGGCGCGCGGTTCAGGCGGCGGAACAGCTCCTGGCGCGGCGGCTCGCTGACCCGGCTCAGCGCCAGCAGATGGGCGGCATTGGGTTCGGCGGCATAGGCCTGGGCGGCCAGCAGCACGGCCTGCGGATCGGGGTTGAAGTCCAGGCTCAGCCGCTCGAACAGCTCGTCCAGCCCCTCGGGAGGCAGCTTGGCGATCTTGTCGAGCAGCTCACGCGCCTGGCCCAGGCTGTTGGCTTCGCCGCGCTCGGACAGCAGGCGGCGCGCATCGATCAGCACCTGGCGCTGCTGGCGTCGCAGCCCCCGCAGCGCCGATGCTTGTCTGAGCTCATCCAGCATGGTTCACCTCGGCACTGTGGTTCATCGCTTGCAGGGCGCCCAGCTGGGCCAGCAGATGCGCTTGCATCTCGGCCTCGGCGCCGGCCGCGTCGCCGGCCAGCAGCGCGGCCAGCAGGCGGCGGTGCTCGTCCAGCGAGGCCTGCAGCCGACCCGGCGACTTCAGCTGGCGACCGCGCAGCAGGCGCAGGAACTTGCGCAGATCGCCGGTGGCGCGCTCCAGCCAGCGGTTCGCCGCCAAGGTCTGCAGCAGGCTGTGAAAGACATGGTTGACGCGGTAATAGCTGTCGATGTCGCCGGCCGCCGCGGCCAGCTCCAGCTGCTCGTGCAGCTGCTGCAGCTGCAGCAGCTGGGCCGGCGTGGCCTTGCGTGCGGCTTCGAAGGCGCAGCGCCCCTCCAGCATCGCCATCACCGGGAACAGATCGTTGGCGTCGGCGTCGTGCATCTCGATGACGCGGCAGCCCTGGCGCGGCAGCAGCTCCAGCAGACCTTCGGCCACCAGCACCTTCAGCGCCTCGCGCAGCGGCGTGCGGCTGATCGCCCACTGCTCGGCCAGCGCCTTCTCGTCGACCAGCGCGCCGGGTGCCAGCTCGCGCTCGAAGATCATCGCCCGCAGGCGCGCCGCCACCGCATCGTGCATCGAGCTGCCGCGCAGGGGGAGGTCGGGGCTGTTCATGGGTTGTGGCGAGTTGGTGATTACATAATTACAGCCCTGTGCGGAGCCCGCATCGGGGTAGACCCGCAGCCGCGCCGACGGCCTTGGCGCGCTGCTACATTGCGCAGGCTGTGGCCGGCCGGCCGCCGTTTCCCGCTGCGCAGACATTCGTGATCAACAGCTCCCAACTCCCGCTCGATGCGCCCGGCGTGCTGCGCCTGGCGGCGCGCACGATGTTCGAGCTGCTCGAGTCCAGCGCCCAGGGCATGATGGTGCTGGACCGCGAGCACCGCATCGTCTGGATCAGCGAGGGCTACAAGCGCTTCCTGCCTGGCCTGGGTTTCGAGCACGAGTCCGACTTCGTCGGCCGCCGCGTCGAGGAGGTGGTGCCCAACACCTTGATGGCCCAGGTGATCGACAGCGGCCAGCCCATTCTGGTGGACCTGCTGAGCAACAAGGCCGGCACCTTTCTGGTCAGCCGCCTGCCGCTGCGCAGTGACGCTGGCGAGGTGATCGGTGCGCTGGGCGTGGTCCTGCTCGATCACCCGGAGACCACGATGCAGCCGCTGATCGCCAAGTTCGGCCGGCTGCAGCAGGAGCTCGACGAGGCGCACCGCCGGCTGGCGGCCGAGCAGGTCAGGAACCGCCGCCCCAAGCACACCATCGCCAGCTTCATCGGCGCCGGCCCGGCCGCGCTGGAGCTCAAGCGCCAGGCCCGCCGTGTTGCGCAGACCGATGCGCCGGTGCTGCTGCTGGGCGAGACCGGCACCGGCAAGGAGTTGCTGGCGCACGGCATCCATGCGGCCTCGCGGCGTGCCGGCGGGCCGCTGGTCAGCATCAATATCGCGGCCGTGCCGGACACCTTGCTGGAGGCCGAGTTCTTCGGCGTCGCGCCGGGCGCCTATACCGGCGCCGACCGCAAGGGCCGCGACGGCAAGTTCGCGCTGGCCGATGGCGGCACGCTCTTTCTCGACGAGATCGGCGACATGCCGCTGGCGCTGCAGAGCAAGCTCTTGCGGGTGCTGCAGGAGCAGGAGTTCGAGGCGCTGGGCAGCAACACGGTGCGGCGCGTCGATGTGCGGGTGATCGCCGCCACCAGCCGCGACCTGGCCGCGATGGTGGCGGCCGGCGAGTTCCGCGCCGACCTCTTCTACCGGCTCAATGTGCTGCCGCTGAAGCTGCCGCCGCTGCGCGAGCGCCTGGAGGACATCGAGGCCCTGGCCGAGACGCTGGGCGAGGACATCGCGCGGCGCAGCGGCATGCCGCAACGCCAGCTCAGCCCCGAGGCGCTGGACTGGCTGGCCCGGCAGCCCTGGCCCGGCAATATCCGCCAGCTGCGCAATGTGCTGGAGCAGGCCAGCCTGATGAGCGACGAGATCCAGCTGGGCGTGCACAGCTTCGATCCGGCCGCGCTGGCCTGCCTGCCTGCGCCGGCCGAGGCGCCGCCGGCCGCTGCGCAGGCACCGCACCACATCCGACCGCTGCCCGAGCGCATCGAGGCGCTGGAGCGCGAGGCCATTGCCGAGGCCCTGGCGCTGACCGAGGGCAATCGCATGGCGGCCGCCCGGCTGCTGCAGATCTCGCGGGCCTCTCTTTACGAGCGCCTGACGCGCTGGCCCGATCTCGGCGCGGCGTGACAAAAAGCCGCCAGCCCGGGGCGGCTTGACCTGAGATCAGTTGTTTGTGCGCTTCTCGCCCTTGCGCGGCGCCGACGCTTGCCCGCATAGTGGCCGCGCGGTGATCGCGACGATAAGAAGGAGACAGTCATGGGCAATCTGATGTTGGCCACCCGTTTGCGCCTGGCGGTGCTGGTGGTGGTGCTGGGCTTTGTGGCCCTGGTGCTGCTGCTGACCTACCGGGCCTCCAGCAGCCTGCTGGGCGTGAAGATGCTGACCACGGTGGATCAGGTCAAGCTGGGCGAGAAGATCGCCCGCGAGCACTATGAGAAGGCCAGGTCCGGCGCGATGCCCGAGGCCGAGGCCAAAGCCGCCGCAGCGGCGGCCATCGGCAAGATCCGCTACTCGGGCAACGAGTACCTGTGGATCAACGATATGAGCCCGCGCATGGTGATGCACCCGATCAACACCAAGCTCGATGGCCAGGACCTGAGCCAGAACAAGGACCCGAACGGCAAGCGCCTGTTCATCGAGTTTGTCGAGGTGGTCAAGGCCAGCGGCGCCGGCTATGTCGACTATCTGTGGCCCAAGCCCGGCGCCAAGGACCCCGAGCCCAAGCGCAGCTATGTGCTGGGTTTCGCGCCCTGGGGCTGGGTGATCGGCTCGGGCGTCTATGTCGACGATGTCAAGGCGGTGGCGCGCCAGGACGCGGTGTTCACGCTGGTGCTGGTGCTGCTGGCCGGCGGCCTGGCGCTGGGCGGGGTGGAGCTGTTCGTGCGCGGCCTGCGCAAGCGCCTGGCCAGCATGCAGGCGCTGATGCATGCGGTGGCCGGTGGCGATCTGCGCGCCGACATCCAGCCCGGCCGGCCCGATGAGCTGGGCCTGGTGCTGCGCGAGGTGGTGGCGATGCAAACGCGCCTGACCGAGCTGGTGCGGGCCATCCGCGAAGCCACCGAGTCGATCGGCCATGCCTCCAGCGAGGTGGCGCTGGGCAGCCAGGATCTGTCCTCGCGCACCGAGCAGGCCGCCTCGAATCTGCAGCAGACGGCGGCCTCGATGCAGGAGCTGACCCAGCAGGTGCGCCACTCGGCCCAGGCGGCCGACCAGACCAATGCCCTGGCCGACACGGCCGCCGGGCAGGCCCGTGCCGGCGCGGCGGCGATGCAGGAGGTGGTGCGCACGATGGACGGCATCTCGGACGCCAGCCGCAAGATCACCGACATCATCAGCGTGATCGACGGCGTGGCCTTCCAGACCAATATCCTGGCGCTGAACGCTGCCGTCGAGGCGGCCCGGGCCGGCGAGCAGGGGCGGGGCTTCGCGGTGGTCGCGGCCGAGGTGCGCAGCCTGGCGCAGCGCTCGGCCCAGGCGGCCAAGGAGATCAAGGCCTTGATCACCGATTCGACCGAGCGGGTCTCGGCCGGCAGCCAGCAGGTCAGCCGCGCCGGCGACACCATGGGCGACATCCTCGGCGCGGTGCAGCGCGTCACGACCACGGTCAGCGAGATCAGCCAGGCCAGCAGCGGCCAGTCCGAGGGCATTGCACAGATCAACCAAGCGGTGGCCCAGCTCGACGACATGACCCAGCAGAACGCCGCCCTGGTCGAGCAGACCGCGGCGGCGGCCGAGTCGCTGAAGCAGCAGGCCCAGCAGCTGAGCGCGACGGTGGCGGTGTTCAAGATCTAGACACAGGCCGCCGATTGACTGTCTGAATTTCAGGCAGCGCCTGCTTTCCGGACGCGCGTTCGATGCGGCTGCCCGGCCGAGCGCCGCCCATCGGGGCGCTTGGCCGGTGGTTTCTCGGGGTTTACACCAGTTTGGTGCGTTCGGGCATGGGATGTGCATCTTGATGGGGCAAGCTCAGCGAGCCACAACAAGGAGACGACCCGATGACCACCCCATCCCTTCCCAGCAAGCGCCTTGTCCTCACCGCCCTGATCGCAGCCCTGGCGGCCTCCCTCTGGTATGCGCCGGCGCCCGCGCTGGCCCAGGCGGGCAAGGACATCCGCATCGCCCATATCTACAGCAAGACCGGGCCGCTGGAAGCCTATGGCAAGCAGACCCAGACCGGCTTCATGATGGGCCTGGACTATGCGACCGGCGGCTCGATGGTGGTGGCGGGGCGCAAGCTGGTGGTGATCGAGAAGGACGACCAGGGCAAGCCCGATGTGGGCAAGAACCTGCTGGCCGCGGCCTATGGCGACGACAAGGCCGATCTGGCCGTGGGCCCGACCTCGTCCGGCGTGGCCCTGGCCCTGCTGCCGGTGGCCGAGGAGTACAAGAAGATCCTGCTGGTGGAGCCGGCCGTGGCCGACTCGATCACCGGCGACAAGTGGAACAAATACATCTTCCGCACCGGCCGCAACTCCAGCCAGGACGCGATCTCGAATGCCGTCGCGCTGGACAAGCCGGGCGTGACGATCGCGACCCTGGCCCAGGACTATGCCTTTGGCCGTGACGGCGTGAAGGCCTTCAAGGACGCGGTCAAGAAGGCCAAGATCGTTCACGAAGAGTACCTGCCAACGACGACCACCGACTTCACCGCCGGCGCCCAGCGCCTGATCGACAAGCTCAAGGACCAGCCCGGTCGCAAGGTGATCTTCATCATCTGGGCTGGCGCCGGCAACCCCTTCAAGATCGCCGATCTGGACCTGAAGCGCCATGGCATCGAGATCGCGACCGGCGGCAACATCATGCCGGCGATGGTCAATTACAAGGCCTTCCCCGGCATGGAAGGCGCGACCTATTACTACTTCGGCATCCCGAAGAACCCGGCCAATGAGTGGCTGGTGGCCAACCACTACAAGCAGTTCAAGAGCCCGCCGGACTTCTTCACCGCCGGCGGCATGAGCGCGGCGATCGCGGTGGTCGAGGCGCTGAAGAAGACCGCTGGCGACACCAACACCAACAAGCTGATCAAGACCATGGAGGGCATGAGCTTCGAGACGCCGAAGGGGAAGATGACTTTCCGCGCGGAAGACCATCAGGCCATGCAGTCCATGTATCACTTCAAGATCAAGGTGGATCCGGCCTTCCCCTGGGGCGTGCCGGAGTTGATCCGCGAGATCAAGCCCGAGGAAATGCAGGTACCTGTTCGCAACAAGCGTTGAGTCGTCGATGCTTGAAACCCGTGACCTGACGATTCGCTTCGGCGGCCATGTGGCGGTCGACCATGTGTCCTGCGCCTTCCGACCCGGCACGCTGACGGCCATCGTCGGGCCCAACGGGGCCGGCAAGACCACCTATTTCAATCTGATCTCGGGCCAGCTGCGGGCCAGCGAGGGCTCGGTGTCGCTCGACGGGCATGACCTGACCCCGCTGTCGGCGCCGCAGCGCACGCGCCGTGGCCTCGGGCGGGCTTTTCAGCTGACCCAGCTGTTTCCGAATCTGTCGGTGCTGGAGAACGTGCGGCTGGCGGTGCAGGCGCGGCGCGGCATGGGGCTGAACTTTCTGAGCGTCTGGCTGAGCCACCGCGAGCTGCTGGACGAGGCGCAGGCCATCGTCGAGCGGGTGCGCCTGGGCGCCCGGGCCGAGGCCCCGGCGGCCAGCCTGCCGCATGGCGACCAGCGCAAGCTGGAGGTGGCGCTGCTGATCGCGCTGCAGCCCAAGGTCTATATGTTCGACGAGCCGACCGCCGGCATGAGCGTCGACGAGGTGCCGGTGATCCTGGACCTGATACGCGCGCTGAAGGCGGAAGGGCGCCACACCATCCTGCTGGTCGAGCACAAGATGGACGTGGTGCGCGAGCTGGCCGACCGCATCATCGTGCTGCACAACGGCCAGCTGGTGGCCGATGGCGAGCCGGCCGCCGTGATCGCCTCGCCCGTGGTGCAGAACGCCTATCTCGGGGTGGCGGCATGAGCAAGCCCTTGCTGAGCCTTCAGGGGGTGCATACCCATATCGGCGCCTATCACATCCTGCACGGCGTCGACCTGGCCGTGCCCGAGGGCCAGGTCACGATGCTTCTGGGTCGCAACGGCGCCGGCAAGACCACGACGCTGCGAACCATCATGGGCCTGTGGAAGGCCAGCCAGGGTCAGGTCTTGTTTGACGGCCGGCCCATCACCGCCGCGACCACGCCCGAGATCGCGCAGCGCGACATCGCCTATGTGCCCGAGAACATGGGCATCTTCGGCGACCTGACGGTGCGCGAGAACCTGCTGCTGGCCGCGCGCCGGGCCCGCTCCATCGACGAGCTGGACACGCAGCGCCTGGACTGGCTGTTCGGCCTCTTTCCGGCGCTGAAGACCTTCTGGCTGCATCCCGCCGGCAAGCTCAGCGGCGGCCAGAAGCAGATGCTGGCCATCGCCCGCGCGATGATAGAGCCGCGCCGCCTGCTGCTGATCGACGAACCCTCCAAGGGCCTGGCGCCCGCCATCATCCTGAACATGATCGAAGCCTTGCGCGAGTTGAAACGCAGTGGCAGCAGCACGGTGCTGCTGGTCGAGCAGAACTTCATGGTGGCCAAGGCCTTGGGCGACCGGGTCGCGGTGATGGACGACGGCCGTGTCGTGCACAGCGGCGCGATGGCCGAGCTGGCCGGCGACGAGGCACTGCAGCAGCGTCTCCTGGGCCTGTCGCTGGGAGCGCACCAATGATCATCAGCGCCGAACGCAAAAACCTCATGCCGCTGCTGTTGCTGCTAGGCCTGGCCCTGGTCGCGCTGCCGCTGATCGGCAGCCCCAGCACCTGGGCCACGCTGACCCTGGCCGGCCTGGCGATGGGCTTGATCATCTTCATCATCGCCTCGGGCCTGACCCTGGTGTTCGGGCTGATGGACGTCTTGAACTTCGGCCATGGCGTCTTCATCGCGCTGGGCGCCTTCATGGCGACCACGATGCTGGGGGCCATGAGTGGGTTCACCGCCAGCCCCTCGCTGCTGAGCAATCTGATCGCGGTGGCTGCGGCTTGCGCGGTGGGCATGGCGGTGGCCGCGGCGGTCGGCCTGGCCTTCGAGCGGGTGCTGGTGCGGCCGGTCTACGGCATGCATCTGAAGCAGATCCTGATCACGATGGGCGGCATGATCATCGGCGAGGAGTTGATCAAGATGATCTGGGGCGCGCAGATGATCGCGCTACCGCTGCCCGAGGGCCTGCGCGGCGCGCTGCTGTTCGGCGATGTGGCGGTCGAGAAGTTCCGCGTGCTGGCCGTGCTGCTGGGGCTGGCCGTGTTCGCCGGCCTGCTGTGGCTGCTGAACCGCACCAAGCTCGGCCTGCTGATACGCGCGGGCGTGCAGGACCGCGAGATGGTCGAAAGCCTGGGCTACCGGATCCGCCGGCTCTTTGTCGGCGTCTTCGTCGGCGGCTCGGCGCTGGCCGGCCTGGGCGGCGTGATGTGGGGCCTGTACCAGCAGAGCGTGACGCCGCAGATCGGCGCCCAGGTCAACACCCTGATCTTCATCGTCATCATCATCGGCGGCCTGGGCTCGACCCTGGGCTGCTTCGTCGGCGCGCTGCTGGTGGGGCTGATGGCCAACTACACCGGCTTTCTGGCGCCCAAGGTGGCGCTGTTCTCGAATATCGGGCTGATGGTGGCCATCCTGCTTTGGCGGCCCCAGGGCCTTTATCCGGTCACGAATCGATGATGATCAAAGCCCTTCTTTCCCACGACCTGCCGCGCAGCAGGCTGCTGTCGCTGCTGCTGATCGCCACGGTGCTGGGCCTGGCGCTGACGCCCTTCATCTTCCCGTCGACCCGGGCGCTGAACGTCGCCGCCAAGATCCTGATCTTCATCGTGCTGGTGGCCAGCTACGACCTGCTGCTGGGCTATACCGGCATCGTCAGCTTTGCCCACACGATGTTCTTCGGCATCGGCGCCTACGGCATCGCGATCGCCAGCTCGCGGATGGGCCCCGGCTGGGCCGCGGTGGGGGCAGGTCTTGCCGGTGCGCTGGCGGTCTCGCTCTTGCTGTCCCTGCTGATCGGCCTGTTCAGCCTGCGGGTCAAGGCGATCTTCTTCGCGATGATCACCTTGGCCGTGGCCTCGGCCTTTCTGACCCTGGCCTCGCAGCTGTCGGACTTCACCGGCGGCGAGGACGGGCTCAGCTTCAAGGTGCCCGAGGCCCTGCAGCCTGGCACCGAGTATCTGGAGCAGCCGTTTCTCGGCGCGGCCATCGACGGCCGCTTCGCCTCCTACTACCTGCTGTTCTTCGCCACCATGGCCCTGGTGCTGCTGATGCTGCGCATCGTCAACTCGCCGTTCGGCCGCGTGCTGCAGGCGATCCGCGAGAACGACTTCCGCGCCGAGGCCATCGGCTACCGCACCGTGGTCTATCGCACCTGGTCCAACGTGCTGGCCGCGCTGTTCGCGACCCTGGCCGGCGCGCTGCTGGCGCTCTGGCTGCGCTACAACGGGCCCGACACCTCGCTGTCCTTCGAGATCATGCTGGACATCCTCCTGATCGTCGTGATCGGCGGCATGGGCACGATCTACGGTGCGGTGATAGGCAGCGTGCTCTTCGTGCTGGCGCAGAACTATCTGCAGGACTTGATGAAGCTGGGCGCCGGGGCGGTCGAGGGCGTGCCGCTGCTGTCGCAGCTGATCGCACCGGATCGCTGGCTGCTCTGGCTGGGCCTGCTGTTCGTGCTGGCGGTCTATCACTTCCCCAGCGGCATCGTCGGGCGGCTGCGCGCCCGGGCCCAGGAGAACTCGCCATGAGTGCATCCTTCAGTTCCCACTACCTGCGCTGCGCCGGCCGCGAGATCCATTACACCGAATGGGGTGCCGGCAATGCCGAGGTCGTGATCGCCTGGCATGGGCTGGCACGCACCGGCCGCGATATGGACGAGCTGGCCCGCCATCTGAGCGGCCGCTACCGCGTGATCTGTCCCGATACGCTGGGCCGCGGCCTGTCGCAATGGAGCCCGGCCCCGGCCAGCGAGTACTGCCTGGACTTCTATGTGAAGCTGGCCGTGGACCTGGTCGACCAGCTGGGCCTGGGCGCCTTCCACTGGGTCGGCACCTCGATGGGCGGCGCGATCGGCACCCTGGCTGCGGCCGGCCCCTTGCGCGGCCGCATCCGTCGCCTGGTGCTCAACGACAACGGCCCGCAGCTGGCCGAGGCGGCGATCGCACGCATCCTCAGCTATGCCGGCAATCCGGCGGCCTTCGACACGGTGGGCGAGCTGGAGCAGTATTTCCGCCAGGTCTACAAGCCCTACGGTGCCTTGAGCGACGCACAGTGGCGCCATCTGACCGAGACCTCGGTACGGCGCCTGCCCGACGGCCGTGTCACCCCGCACTACGACCCGGCCATGGTCCAGCAGTTCATCCACCACCCGCAGGACTACCAGCTCTGGGACGCCTGGGACAGCCTGGACCTGCCGGTGCTGTGCCTGCGCGGCGAAGACTCCGACCTGCTGCTGGCCGAGACCGCCGAAGCGATGCGCAGCCGCGGCCCGCGCGCCGTGGTCGCGACGATCGCCGGCTGCGGCCATGCGCCGGCGCTCAATGTGCCGGAGCAGTTTGCGCTGGTGGAGCGGTTTTTGGGTGGGGTGTGAGGGACGGGGTTGCAGCGTAAGGCGCCGGTCGCCATCGGTGCGCGTACGCACGGTGGTCGTCACCAAGTCGACCTTAGGTACTGCGGCAGGTGACGCCTTGAACGGCAAAGAAGCGGTGGACAGCGACCATTCGCACATCGGCTGGGCGGTCTCGCATAATCAACGTCCGGGCCGGGCCGGCAAGACCGGCCGAACTCGTCCCATCGAAGACTTTCAGCCTCAACAGGTTCGGTGCCCAGTGGCGGCCGTGCCGTCCCCAAGCAGTGTCCGCTCGGCCCAAACTAACAGGCCTCTCTGAAACCCCGGGGCGATTCACGGGGCGCCATCCCGCTGAGCTTGAGCGTGATGCCCACCGACTCCACCATTGTCTCAATCAAATACACGCTTTCACGCAACGGCCGCGCGGTCAGCTGCGCCGTGCTGCAGGTTGGACTCATCGTGCTGAAGACCAACGGCAGCAAGATCCCCTCTGGCGGCGATAGCGGGTCGCCCATCGTCGCGCGGCACAGCGACGGCAGCATGACCCTCGTGGGTATGCACATCGCGGGCAACGATCTGGGATCGTCATGGGCCATCCCTGCGTGGCAGATATTCAACCTGGACTTCTGGCGCCGCTACCCCGCTGGAGCGGCCATTGCCCCGATGGACGTGCCATAGGGCGCCTGGTCCAGGGCTATTTGCCTGTCGAGCTTGTTCCCAATAGGCTGGTTGAGGGCGCGCGATTTTGGTTGCAAGGCAAGGCGCATTGCGGTATCAGCGAACTAACCGCTTTCCAACGCCGATCGGCTTACGCAATGTCGGCGACATGGCGGAATAACCAGCGCACCATGATCACTGACGGTGATCAAGTTTCCGCGTGCGTGTTTAAGCGTGCTGCGTTGGTCAAGCGTTCGCTGAGCGGCCGGTTTGCGTTGAACACTTGTCGCCAATCGCCAGCCCGTCAACTGGCAACTCTGTGCGGCCGCCGACGTCGGCTTCCACTCGACCGATGTCTCTGACCAGCCTGAACCGACAGCCCCGTCCCCAGCGCAGCCCGCAGCCTCACGGCCCCCGTCACACGCTCAATTCAAGCCCGGCAACTTCAACCACCGATGCAGCCGCGTGCGCAGCGCGACGAAGTCCAGCGGCTTGGTCAGGTGCTCGTCCATGCCGGCGTCCATGCTGGCCAGCACATCGGCTTCCAGCGCGTGGGCGGTCAGGGCCAGGATGGGGAAGGCGGGCAGCTGGCCTTCGCGCTGCAGCTCGCGCAGGCGGCGGGCGCATTCGAGGCCGTCCATGCCGGGCATCTGGATGTCCATCAGCACCAGATCTGGCGGCGACTCCAGGCACAGCGACACGGCTTCCAGGCCGTTCTTCGCGAGCCGGCTCTGCACCCCCATCAAGGCCAGGAACTCGAGCGCGACGACCTGGTTGATGTGGTTGTCCTCCACCAGCAGCACGGTGGGCAGCGCGGTGGCCGGCTGCGGCCGTGAGGCGTCGCTCTGCGCGCCCGGGCTCAGCGGTCCCGACTCATGGCCCGACTGCGCCAGCAGCGGCGCCATCAGACCCGGCCTGTGGATATTGATGAGGGTTGTTGTTTGCATTGATTGATAAGCCTCGAAGCTTCCCATCCATCCCGTCGCTGAACTCCCGGCACCTGCGGTGCATCCCGCTGGCGATGCGGCTCCCAAGCCTATCGCCACCAGGCCCCCGGCGTCTCGTTCAATTCAAGGGTTTTCCCTTGTTTTTGGGTGGAGGGCCGGGCGTGGGGTCAATTGTTGCCTGTGAAGCGCCCCAGCGCAACGCCCAGGGTCCCTGCACTGCGGGCCTTGACATCGGCCCTGCTGACAGGATTGTGCCGCTCGCTCCCTAGAATGTCCGGTCTCCTCCCTGCCAAGGCTGCCAAGCAATGTCCGAAGGTCTGATCCGCATACGCGGCGCGCGTCAACACAATCTGAAGAATCTGGATCTGGACATTCGCACGGCGGAGCTGACGGTGGTCACCGGCCCCAGCGGCTCGGGCAAGTCCAGCCTGGTGTTCGACACCCTCTATGCCGAGGGCCAGCGCCGCTATGTCGAGACCTTCAGCGCCTATGCCCGCCAGTTCCTGGACCGCATGGACCGGCCGGCGGTGGACAAGGTCGACGGCGTGCCGCCGGCGATTGCGATCGACCAGACCAACCCGGTGCGCACCTCGCGCTCGACGGTCGGCACGATGACCGAGCTGAACGACCATCTGAAGCTGCTCTATGCCCGCGCTGCCGAGTTGTTCGATAAGCAGACCGCGCAGGGCGTGCGGCACGACACGGCGCAGACGATTTACGCCGAACTGCTGGCGCGGACCTCGGCAACTGATCCCAGACTGATACTGACCTTCCCGGTCGAGTTGCCCGGAAACACCACGGCCGAGCAGATCGAGCAGTGGCTGTCGGCCAGCGGTTTCACCCGCGTGCAGGCCGAACGGGAGGTCGGCACGCCGACCGGGCCGCGCAAGGTGCTGGATGTGGTGGCCGACCGCTTCCGCATCCAGGGTGCCGACAAGCAGCGCGCGATGGAGGCCATCGAGCTGAGCCTCAAGCGCGGCAGCGGCCGCATGAACATCTATGCGATGCCGGCCGAGGGCGAGGCCGAGCCCGAGCTGTGGCGCTATTCGACCGGCCTGCACTGCCCCGACAGCGATCTGCGCTACCAGGACCCGCAGCCGCCGCTGTTCTCCTTCAACTCGGCGATGGGCGCCTGCGAGACCTGCCGAGGCTTCGGCCGCGTGATCGGCGTCGATATGGGCCTGGTGATCCCGGACGAGAAGAAGACGCTGCGCGGCGGCGCGATCAAGCCGATGCAGACGCCGGCCTGGGAGAGCTGCCAGGCCGACCTGATGAAGTACGCCGGCGAGGCCGGCATCCCGCGCGACACCGCCTGGATGCAGCTCAGCGCTGCCCAGCGCGACTGGGTCGTCGAGGGCTCGCCGAACTGGAGCGGCAACTGGAACAAGCAGTGGTACGGGGTCAAGCGCTTCTTCGAGTACCTGGAGAGCAAGGCCTACAAGATGCACATCCGCGTGCTCTTGTCCAAGTACCGCAGCTACACGCCCTGCGGCACCTGCGGCGGCGCGCGGCTGAAGACCGAGGCACTGCTGTGGCGTGTCGGCTCCAAGGCCCTGGCCGATGCGGTGCTGCCGGCCGAGCAGCGCATCATGCCTATGGGCGTGGCCTGGAACCGTGCCCAGCTCGAAGCCTTGCCGGGCCTGAACCTGCATGACCTGATGCAGCTGCCGATCCACCGGTTGCGCGCCTTCATGGACGAGCTGCAACTGCCCAGCACCCTGCTGGACGATGCGTTGAAGTTATTGCTCGACGAGATCCGCAACCGGCTCAAATACCTGGTCGATGTCGGCATCGGCTACCTGACGCTGGACCGCCAGAGTCGCACCCTGAGCGGCGGCGAGGTGCAGCGCATCAACCTGACGACGGCCCTGGGCACCTCGCTGGTCAACACCTTGTTCGTGCTGGACGAACCCAGCATCGGCCTGCACCCGCGCGATATGAACCGCATCGTGCAGGCCATGCACCGGCTGCGCGATGCCGGCAACACGCTGGTGGTGGTCGAGCATGACCCGGCCGTGATGCTGGCGGCCGACCGCCTGATCGATATGGGCCCCGGCCCCGGCGAGAAGGGCGGTGAGATCGTCTTCGACGGCACGCCGGAAGCTATCCGTGCCGCCGACACCTTGACCGGCGCCTATCTGGGCGGCCGCAAGCATGTGGGCATGGGGCTCAAGCGCCTGGTCGAGGCCAGCACGCCGCGGCTGATCCTCGAAGGCGCGCGCGAACACAATCTGCGCAATGTCACGGTCGAGTTCCCGCTGCAGCGCATGGTGGTGGTCACCGGCGTCTCGGGCTCGGGCAAGAGCACCCTGATGCAGGACGTGCTGTACCCGGCGCTGGCCCGCCATTTCGGCCAGGCCACCGAAACGCCCGGCACGCACGACCGGCTGCTGGGTGCCGACTGGCTGTCCGGCGCAGTCTTCGTCGACCAGTCGCCGATCGGCAAGACCGCGCGCTCGAATCCGGCTTCCTATGTCGGCGCCTTTGACGAGCTGCGCAAGCTGTTCGCCGATGCGCCGATGGCGCGCGAGCGCAGCTACACGGCCGGCATGTTCAGCTTCAATGCCGGCGATGGCCGCTGCCCGACCTGTGGCGGCTCGGGCTTCGAGCATGTGGAGATGCAGTTCCTGTCCGACGTCTATCTGCGCTGCCCGGACTGCGATGGCCGCCGCTACCGCGGCGAGATGCTGGATGTGAAGCTCTTGCGCGGCCCGCGCGAGCTGAGCGTGGCCGATGTGCTGGACCTGACCGTCAGCGAGGCGGTCAGCCTGTTCAAGGACGACCGCGAGGTGGTCGCCAAGCTGCAGCCCATCGTCGATGTGGGCCTGGAGTACATCAAGCTCGGCCAGCCGGTGCCGACCTTGTCGGGCGGCGAGGCCCAGCGCCTGAAGCTGGCCGGCTTCCTGGCCGAGGCCGCCAGCACGGCCAGCAAGACGCGCCAGGCCGTCGCGAAGAAGGGCACGCTCTTCCTGTTCGACGAGCCGACCACCGGCCTGCATTTCGACGACATCGCCAAGCTGATGCGCGCGATGCGCAAGCTGCTGGGCGCCGGCCATTCGCTGATACTGATCGAGCACAACCTTGATGTGATTCGCGCGGCCGACTGGCTGATCGATCTTGGCCCCGAGGGCGGTGAGCAGGGCGGCGAACTGGTCTGCCAGGGCACGCCCGAGGAGGTCAAGGAGCACCCGAGCTCGCACACCGCGCTGGCGCTGCGCGAGTACGCCGCCCATATGGACCGGCCGGCGCTGGCGGTGGAGGAGGGCGTGCCGCTGCAGACCCTGGTGCGGGCGCGCCGCAAGTCGCAGGACGAATCAATCCGCATCGTCAATGCGCGCGAGCACAACCTGAAGTCGGTGGACGTGTCCATCCCGCGCGGCAAGTTCAATGTGATCACCGGCGTGTCCGGCTCGGGCAAGTCGACCCTGGCCTTCGACATCCTGTTCAACGAGGGCCAGCGCCGCTATCTGGAATCGCTGAACGCCTATGCGCGATCGATCGTGCAGCCGGCCGGCCGGCCCGAGGTCGATGCGGTCTGGGGCATTCCGCCCACCGTGGCCATCGAGCAGCGCCTCTCGCGCGGCGGCCGCAAGAGCACGGTGGCCACCACCACCGAGGTCTGGCATTTCCTGCGCCTGCTCTATGTGAAGCTGGGCGTGCAGCACTGCATCCACGACGGCACGCCGGTCAAGCCGCAAAGTGTCGAGTCGATCGCCGCCCAGCTCTTGCGCGACCACAAGGGCCAGCATGTGGGCTTGCTGGCGCCGCTGGTTGTCAATCGCAAGGGCCTCTATACCGACCTCGCCAAATGGGCCAAGGCGCGCGGCCACACCCATCTGCGCGTCGACGGCGAATTCCTGCCGACCGCGCCCTGGCCGCGGCTGGACCGCTTCAAGGAACACACCTTGGAGCTGCCGGTCGGCGATCTGGTGATTCGTCCCGATAACGAGGCCCAGCTGCGCGAGCTGCTGGCCAAGGCCCTGGACCTGGGCAAGGGCGTGCTGCACCTCTTGAGCCCGCTGGACGGCCTGCACGCGGCGATTGCCGACGGCCAGAGCACGGCCCGGATCGGCAGCGTCAAGGTGTTCTCGACCAAGCGCGCCTGCCCGACTTGCGGCACCAGCTATGGCGAGTTGGACCCGCGCATGTTCAGCTACAACAGCAAGCATGGCTGGTGCACCAGTTGCGTGGGGACCGGTCTTGCCCTGACCCGCGAGCAGCGCAAGGCCTTGGACGATTCGGTTCAGGACAAGGACAACAAGGGCCGCGAGCAGAGTTTCCCGTCCGAGGAGGCCGAAGTCGAGGGCCTGGTGGACCAGCCTTGCCCCGATTGCTGCGGTTCCCGCCTGAACCCGTCGGCCCGCGCCGTGACCTTCGAGGACCAGGCCATCAGCACGGTGGCCGGCTGGAGCGTCAAGGACGCCCGAGCCTGGGTCGATGCGCTGGAATTGACCGGCCGCGACGCCGACATTGCCCGCGACGTGGTGGTCGAGATCAAGGGCCGGCTGGAGTTCCTCGAAGAGGTGGGCCTGGGCTATCTGACCCTGGACCGCGCCGCGCCGACCCTGAGCGGTGGCGAGGCCCAGCGCATCCGCCTGGCCGCCCAGCTGGGCAGTAATCTGCAGGGCGTCTGCTACATCCTCGACGAGCCGACCATAGGCCTGCACCCGCGCGACAACCAGATCCTCTTGAAGGCATTGGGTACCTTGGGCGACAAGGGCAACACCCTGGTGGTCGTCGAGCATGACGAGGACACGATACGCCGGGCCGATCACATCATCGACATCGGTCCCGGTGCCGGCAAGCGCGGTGGCCGGGTCGTCGCCGAGGGCACGGCGGCCGATCTGGCGCTGCAGCCGGACTCGGTCACCGGCCGCTTCCTCGCCAACCCCTTGCTGCACCCGCTGCAGGCGCGGCGCGAGATGATTGACGGCGCACCTAAGCTGCGTGTGCTGGGCGCGACCCTGCACAATCTGCAACAGGTCAGCATCGATGTGCCGCTGCACCGCCTGGTCGCGATCACCGGCGTCTCAGGCTCGGGCAAGAGCACCTTGGCGCGCGATGTGCTGCTGGCCAATATGGCCCAGGCTGTGCCGCTGCGCCGCGCGCCCAACCCCTGGATCGGTTGCGCCGGCATCGAAGGTCACGAGCAGGTGGACCGGGTGCTGGAGGTCGATCAGACACCGATCGGCAAGACGCCGCGTTCCTGCCCGGCCACCTATATCGGTTTCTGGGACGCAATCCGCAAGCTCTTTGCCGAGACGCTGGAAGCCAAGGCGCGCGGCTATGCGCCGGCGCGTTTTTCCTTCAACACCGGTGAGGGCCGCTGCCCCGGCTGCGAGGGCCAGGGCATGCGCACCATAGAGATGAGCTTTCTGCCGGACGTGAAGGTGCTGTGCGACCAGTGCCATGGCCAGCGTTTCAATCCCGAGACCCTGGGCGTCAGCTGGCGCGGCAAGAGCATCGGCGATGTTCTGGCGATGGAGGTCGACGAGGCGGTCGAGTTCTTCGCGGCCATGCCCAATATCGCGCACCCGCTGCAACTCTTGAAGGATGTGGGCCTGGGCTATCTGACCCTGGGCCAGCCCTCACCGACGCTGTCGGGCGGCGAGGCGCAGCGCATCAAGCTGGTGTCCGAACTGGTCAAGGTGCGCGACGACGTCACGCGCCGCGGCCAGAAGGCGCCGCACACGCTGTATGTGCTGGACGAGCCGACCGTGGGCCTGCATATGGCCGATGTCGAGAAGCTGATACGCGTGCTGCACCGCCTGGTGGCGGGCGGGCATTCGGTGGTCGTGATCGAGCACGATCTTGATGTGATCGCCGAGGCCGACTGGGTGATCGACCTGGGCCCCGAGGGCGGTACGGCCGGCGGCAGCATCGTCGTGGCCGGCACGCCGGAGCAGGTGGTGGCCTCGGGTTCGCATTCGGGACGGGCGCTGGCGCCGGTCTTGCTGCGGGGGCAAGCCGCCTGAAGCGCTAATGCGGCTTGCGCGGCTTGTCGAACTGCTTGGGGCGGTAGACGTTGCCGTCCCACTGGCCCCGGTCGGTGTCGGGAGCGCTGCGCTTGGCGCGGTTGATGGCTTCCATCGCGGCTTCGTGCGCGGCGCGGCGGCGCTCGCGGGCATCGAAAGGGCTGATGGCTCGTTTGGAGATCCAGCGCCAGCCCGTCGCCCACCAGGCTTCCATGCGCAGCTGATGGCGCCGGCTCAAGCACATATGCAGGGCCAGCACGAGGCAGATCGCGAGGCCGAGGCTGGCAAAGATCTTGACGAGCATGGGGCGGGCGGATGGACCCAAGACGGGTAGGGCGGATATTAACTGAGAGACCTGCGGCCGCGTGCGATTTGGCTATGCCTTGCGGCGGCAGCCGGGCCGGGCAACCCTAGAATCCCCCCGCCCGAAGCACGGGCTGCTCGGGAGTTATCGATTTGGCACCTTGGAAATCCTTCTCTGTGGCCGCCGCCCTGCTGGCCGCCCTGTCCCTTGGCGCCGGCCCGCAGCCGGTGCTGGCCCAGAACCCCTCGCCGCTGACCTTGGAGTCGCTGTTTCGCGACAAGCCCTACCGGGGCGAGCCGGCCCGTGAGCTGGCCTTCAGCCGCAGCGGCCGCTATCTGGCCTATCTGTGGAACCCGCATGGCGAGCCCGGCAGCGATCTTTATGTGCATGACACGCGCAGCGGCAAGACGCTGCGCCTGACATCGCCGGCCCTGATGCAGGCCCATGACGCGCCGGAGGATCTGGAGCGTTTCGAGAAGAAGCGCCTGCAGCGCGAGCGTGAGCAGGCCGAGCGCCAGGCCCGCGAGGAGGCGCAGGCCGCCTATCTGCGCGGCGAGACGGTCGATCTGGCGCAGTGGGAGCTGGCCGAGATCGCGGCCCTGAAGCTGGAATTCGCCGAGAAGAAAAAGCGCGAGGACGCGCAGAAGGCCGCCGACAAGGCCGAGGCCGAGGCCGAGAAACGCGCTGCCGAGGCCCTGGCCGCGCGGCGTGCCGGCAAGCCGGCCAGCGCCGCTGCCTCGGCCGCCGCAGCGGCCAGTGCCGCGGCCTCGCTGCCTGAGAAGGACAAGGAGCTCTGGGAATGGCGCGACGAGCTGAGGAAGAAGCTGGCCAAGGACAAGCTCAAGCCGACCGACCTCTATCCCGGCGTCAGCCAGATCGTCTGGGCGCGCCAGCGCGATGAGCTGATCTTCCAGTACCGCGGCGGTCTGTTCCGCTGGCAGGCCGATGGCAACCGCCTCACGCCCTTGCTGGGCACGCAGCGCCAGCTGCGCATCGTGGCCTACACGCCCGACGACCAGGGCTTTGTCTATATGGACGAGAGCCGGGTCTTGCGCGCGCGCTTCGCCGGCATGGCGGTGCAGGTGATCAACCGCGAGCTGATCCATGCTGACGAGGACGAGGCGGCGAAGAAATACCGCATCGAGTCCACCGTGCTCAGCGAGGACGGCCGCTGGATGTCGCTGCTGGCGCGCGCGCCGCTGGTGCCGCCCGCTGGCGCCAGCGGCCCGGTGCCCAAGCCCGGCCGCCAGGTCGAGATCATGAATTACGGCGAGCGCTTCGCGACGGCCAAGAAGGTCGACCGCGAGGTCTCGGACGACAAGCGCATGCAGCAGCCGCTGGCCCTGTATATCCGCCGGGTGCCGGGTCTTGACGGTGCGCCGGCCCGCCAGCCGGCGCCGGTCTTCACCCAGGCCGGCGGCGACGGCTGGTTCGAGATCAGCCCGGTGGCCTGGGCCCGCGACGGCAGCCACTACGCCTTCGCGACCTGGGAGCGCGAGAAGGAGCTGCTGCGCGTCTACCTGGGCCGGGCCGACGAAATGGCCAAGCCGGAGGTCGTGATCGAGCGGCGCGGCGATGTGCACCATGAGCTGGTCAATGTGTTCGCGCCGCGCTTCACGCCGGATGGCAAGCGGCTGATCGCGCTGCTGTCCGACAACGACTTCCGCCAGCCCTGGGCCTGGGACATCGCAGCGCGCCAGCTCAAGCCCCTGCTCAAGGGCGAGTTCGAGGCGCATCAGCTACTGGGCTTCACGCCGGACAGCCGCGCGATGTTTGTCGCGGCCAACCGCGACGATGCGGCCGCGATGAATCTCTACAAGGTCGAGCTGGCCGACGGCGCGATGCAGGCGCTGGGCGCCGCTCCCGACTACCACCGCAATGCGGTGGTCTCGGAGGACGGCCGCTGGCTGGCCGCCAATGCCGGCCACTGGGCCCAGCGCCCCGAGCTGAAGCTGATCTCCTCAGCGCCCGGCCAGCCGGCGCGCGTGCTGACCCAGAGCCATGACCTGGCCTGGGCCGAGGTGGACCGGCTGCGGCCCGAGCGCTTCAGCTTCAGGAACCGCCATGGCGACAATATTCCGGCCTATGTGTTCAAGCCTGCCGGCTGGCAGGCCAGCGACCGCCGCCCGGCCGTGGTCTACACCTACGGCGGCCCGCTGAACGACCGTCATTCTGTCGAGACCGACAGCTTCCAGCCGACCGGCTATCTGTTCGCGATGTATATGGCGGTGCGCCACGGCTATGTGATGGTGACGGTGGACCCGCGCGGCCATTCCAACTACGGCCGCCGCTTCGCCGGTGCCAACTGGGAGCAGCCGGGCCAGCCGCAGAGCGAGGATCTGGAGGATCTGCACCGCTACATGGCCGCGAACCTGGGCGTCGATCCGGCGCGCGTGGGCCTGAACGGCTGGAGCTTTGGCGGCTTCCAGACCCAGTACACGATGTATACGAAGCCCGATCTGTTCGCCGCCGGCATTGCCGGCGCCGGCCCGACCGAATGGGAGAACTACAACAGCTGGTACAGCGGCCGCACCATCGGCCCGGTGGACCGCAAGAAGCCGGTGCTGCGCAAGTATTCGCTGCTGCCGCTGGCCAAGGGCCTGAAGAAGCCGCTGCTGCTGGTGCACGGCATGCTGGACCCGAACGTGCTGTACCAGGATACGGTCAATGTCTACCGCGCGCTGATGGAGGCCGGCAAGCAGCCCCTGGTCGATCTCTTCCTCGACCCCGATGGCGAGCACGCGATGGGCGGCGCGGTCAAGACCGTCGGCTGGCACCGCAAGTACGAGGCCTTCTGGCTGCAGCAGCTGGGCCGCGCCCAGCCCTGAGCAGGGCTCAGGAGGCCTGTCGCGAGGCCAGCAGGTGCAGGATGTTGTCCGGCACCGCGCGGCTCAGCGCGTCGCGCTGCAGCGGGTCGGCCAGGCGGGCGGCGTCGAGCTCGCTGAGCTGCGACTCCTCGCTGCCCAGCAGCGTGATGGGCTCCAGCAGCGCGGCGGTTTCGGCGTTCTCGAACAGCGGCTTCCAGGCGCCAGGCGCCAGGTCCACCGCGCTGAGAAAGCCCAGCGACCAGTCGCCGGCATCGGTCAGATCCTGCTCATCCACTTCGGCGATGCTGAAGATCGGCTCCCAGGCCTCGGGCCGGGTGGCGGCCAGCTCCCATTGATGGGCGATGGCGCGCAGATGGCGCAGCACCAGCAGCATCACGCGCTTCTTCTGCTTGCCGCTGACGAAGGGCCAGGTGTCGGGCTGGCCTTCCTCGCCGTCGCCGCCCCAGACCAGGGGCAACCAGTCCGAGCCGGGCAGCTCGGCCAACGGCTGCGGGCTCAGGAGCAGGCCGGACAGATAGCCGTCCAGCGCCTCGATATTCATCGCGCCGTCGCTGGGCAGCCGGGCCAGCATGTCATCCAGCGTCGACAACTCCTCGTCGGAGAGCGGGAGGTTGTCGGACTGGGGGTTGTATTGGGGGTATTCCATCGCGCGATTGTCGCCGGTCCGGTTCAGAACCGGCTCTTGGCCTTCTTACCGTCGAATTCGGCCAGCTGGGCCTTCAGCAAGGCCATCAGCACCCGGGCATTGGCCTCGGTCATGCTGATCAGGGTGCTGGGCTCTATCCCCTCGACCGGGGTCTTGGGCGTGACCAGGGCATCGACCTTGAACACCATCAGGCCGTTGATGGTGTTGGAGGCGGCTTTGAACTTCTGGATCTCGACATTGTGGATTTTCATGCGGCCATCCTCGTGAATCTGCAAAAACGCGGACCGGTATTAGACCTCAGCGCTTGCCGCTACATTCCAACAGCTATGCGAACCGATAACAACAGCCTGCGCCCCCCGCTTCAGCAAATACAGGCGGACCGCCTGGGCCGGCCGCTGTCCGGCTGGCGCCTGAAGGTCTACACCATCATCTTCGAGGCCGACACGCGCGCCGGCCGGGCCTTCGACATGGTGCTGATCGCGCTGGTGCTGGCCAGCATCGCGGTGGTGATGCTGGAGAGCGTCGCCCCGATCAAGGCGCGCTGGGGCGGGTTGTTCCGTGTGCTGGAGTTCGTCTTCACCGCGCTGTTCACGATCGAGTATCTGCTGCGCCTGGCCTGCGTGCGCCATCCCTGGCGCTATGCGCGCAGCTTCTACGGCATCGTCGATCTGCTGGCCGTGCTGCCTACCTATCTGGCGCTGTTTGCGCCGGAGCTGTACTTCCTGGTCGATGTGCGGGTACTGCGCCTGCTGCGGGTGTTCCGCATCTTCAAGCTGGGCGCCTATGTGGCCGAGTACGCGATGCTGGCCCATGCGCTGCGCGCCAGTGCGCGCAAGATCCTGGTGTTCCTGTCGGTGGTGTTGATGGTGGTGCTGATTCTGGGCACGGTGATGTATGTGGTCGAGGGCCCGGGCAACGGCTTCACCAGCATTCCGACCAGCCTCTACTGGGCCATCTCCACCATCACGACGGTGGGCTTCGGCGACATCACGCCCAAGACCGATCTGGGTCGCGCGATCGCCTCGCTGATGATGCTGCTGGGCTGGGGCGTGCTGGCCGTGCCGACCGGCATCGTCACCGCCGAGATGACGGCCCAGCGCCACGGCCGGCCGACGACGACGCGCAGCTGCCATGACTGCCTCAGCGAGGGCCATCTGCCCGAGGCGCGCTTTTGCCGCGACTGCGGCGCCGAGCTGCCGCCCTACCAGCGCGATGTGCCGGGCGGCAGCGAACTCAAGACTTGACCCCGCGCCAGATCTTCTGAACGCCGCTGACCAGGCCCAGCGCGAGCAGGCCGGCCACGATGCCGACCACGGCATCGGCCAGCAGACCCAGCAGGCCCTGGACGAAACCATTGCCGCTGATGCCCTGCACCGCATGATGGATCAGCTCATGGGCGCCCGGGATGCCATGGGTCAGGATGCCGCCGCCGACCAGGAACATCGCCGCCGTGCCGGCCACCGACAAGGCCTTCATCAGCCAGGGCGCGGCCGCCAGGATCAGCGCGCCCAGGCGCTGCTGCAAGGTACCGGCCTGACGGCTCAGATAGAGCCCGGCGTCATCGAGCTTGACGATGCCGGCCACCAGGCCGTAGACGCCCACCGTCATCAGCACGGCGATGGTGCTGAGCACCAGCACCCGGGTCGTGAAGTCGCTGGCCGCGACCGTGCCCAGCGTGATCGCGATGATCTCGGCCGACAGGATGAAGTCGGTGCGCACGGCCCCCTTGATCTTGTCGCGTTCCAGCGCTACCAGATCGATGGTCGGGTTCTTGACGGCCTCGCTGAGCGCCTGCTCGTGAGCGGCATCCTCGGCGCTGTGCAGGAATTTATGGGCCAGTTTCTCGACCCCCTCGAAGCACAGAAAGGCGCCGCCCAGCATCAGCAGCGGTGTCACGGCCCAGGGCGCCCAGGCGCTGATGGCCAGCGCCGCCGGCACCAGGATCAGCTTGTTGATGAAGCTGCCCTTGGCGACGGCCCAGACCACCGGCAACTCGCGCTCGGCGGCAACACCTGTCACCTGCTGGGCATTCAGCGCCAGATCGTCGCCCAGCACGCCGCTGGTCTTCTTGGCAGCGAGCTTGCTGAGCACGGCCACATCGTCGAGCACCGTGGTGATGTCATCGAGCAGGGCAAGCAGACTGGAGGCCATAAGTGGGTTCGGTCGTGGTGGTCAGGCCGAGTTTGTACCTCAAACAACGGACGCGCCGGCCGGCGGCGGGCCTGGCCGGCGGGGTCAGGCCTTGCCTTTTGGGGTTCGATGGCCTAAGTTGCTTCATGGCCAGACCCCCACGCATCGAATTCGCCGGCGCCGTCTACCTGCTGAGCTCGCATGGCGAGCAGGGCGCGGCGATCTTTCGCGACGACGCCGACCGCGCCACCTTGCTGGCGGTGATGGCCCAGGCGGCCCAGCGCTTCGACGCCCAGGTGCTGGCCTACAGCTTCGCGGGCGATGCCTACCAGCTGCTGATCTACACCCGCCAGGCCAATCTCTCGCGCCTGATGCGTCATCTCAACGGCGTCTACACGCAGAGCTTCAACCGCCGCCACGGCGGCACCGGCCCCTTGTTCCAGGGCCGCTTCAAGGCGGTGCTGGTGGACCGGGAGCGGCTGCTGCTCGATGCCTGCCGCTATGTCGATCTGAGCGCCGAGCGCCAGGGGCTGGTGCGGCGCGGGGCCGACTGGCCCTGGCACAGCCTGGGCGCGCACCTGGGCCAGCAGCCGGCGCCGGACTGGCTCGATGTGCAAGGCCTGTTCAGCCATGTGCTGGGCCGCGAGGCCCGGGGTGCGGCCGACCGCAAGCGGGCCGCCGAGCGCTACGCCAAGCTGCTGGCGGCCGAGCCCGGGCTGGACATCTGGGTCCATCTGCGCCACCAGATCTTTCTGGGCGACGAGGCCTTTGCCCAGCGCATGCTGGCCCGGGCCGGCGCGGGTGCCGGCCGGGTAGCCAGGTCGGCGCGCAGGGCTGCGGCGCCCAAGGCCTTTGCCCAGTGGCGGCGTGACAGCGCCTCGCGCGAGCAGGCCCTGTACCGCGCCCATACCGAGGGTGGTCTGTCGATGACGGTGCTGGCCGGCGAACTGGGCCTGTCGGTCTCGCGCATCAGCCGGCTGATCGCCGGCCACGAGCGCAGCCTCGGTGCATCGTGAGCCTGTCTTGAGCGCCATGCGCTACTGCGCCTGGGTGCTGACCCTGCTGGCTCTGCTGGCATTTGGGGCCTGCGCCGCGCAGGCCGCGCCCTACGAAGGCCCGCTGTTCGACGCCCATCTGCACTACAACGACGAGGCCCAGGGGCCGCATCCGCTGCCCGATGTGCTGGGCCGGATGCAGCGCAGCGGCGTGCGCGCCATCGTCGCGAACAGCCGGCCCAACGCCGGCACGCTGAGCCTGGCCGGGGCTGGCGAGGCGACGCGCGCGGCCGGCCTGCGGGTCGTGCCCTTTGTGCGCCTGTACCGCAACCGCGCCGACTACAGCGGCTGGTTCGCCGACCCGACGATCTACCAGATGGTGCTGGACGAGCTCAAGCGCGGCACGCCGGCCGGCCCCTATCGCGGCCTGGGCGAGTTCCATCTCTACGACAGCGCCAATGCCGATGGCCCGGTGGCGCGCCAGCTGATGCAGCTGGCGGCCGAGCGGGGGCTGGTGGTGCTGGCCCATGTCGACGATGCTGCGATAGCCAAGCTGATGGCCCACGCACCGAAGGCGCGGCTGATCTGGGCCCATACCGGCATCGGCGGCGTGCCGATCACGCGGGTGCGCGAGCTGCTGACGCGTTACCCGAGCCTGCTGGGCGAGCTGTCCTACCGCCCCGGCCTGACCGAGAACGGCCGCCTCAGCGCGGACTGGCAGGCCCTGCTGAGCGAGCAGCCCGAGCGCTTCCTGATCGGCTCGGACACCTGGGTCAACCAGCGCTGGCAGTATTACGAGGCGCTGATGAGCGAGGCCCGCCAATGGCTGGGCGAGCTGCCGATTGAGGCCGCGCGCAAGATCGCCTGGGGCAATGGCGCAGCCTTGTTCGGCCTCGATTAGCCTCGATTAGCCCGCTTGCGCCAGCAGCCATTGGCGCAGGCTGCGCAGCGTCCGCTGCGTCTGGCTGGCGCGGCGGGTGCACAGCATATAGCCGCGGCTAATCTGCACCGGCTGATCAAACGGGATGACGATGCGGCCGGCGGCCAGCTCGTCGGCGATCAGGCAGCGCTGCACCACGGCCACACCCAGGCCGGAGACGACGGCCTGCACCAGCATCGCCACCTGCTCGAAATCGGCGCTGGGCTTGAGCTGCGCGTCGTGCACGCCGACGGCCTCCAGCCATTGCCGCCAGTTGTCCGGATAGTTGCTGTGATAGAGCAGGGGGCGGCTCAGCAGATCGGCCGGCTCGCGCAGCGCCTGGCGGCCGCGCAGCTCCTGCGGGCGGCAGATCGGCACGATGTCGCGGCCGACGATGTAGTCGGCCGTGATGCTGGCTGGCCACAGGTCCTCGCCGGGGCGCAGCCAGGCGTCGACCTCGGGGTCGCCGAAGTCCTCGTCGCGCCGGTAGGGCGCCAGGCTCAAGGCGATCTGTGGATGCAGGGCCTGCCAGTCGGGCAGGCGCGGGATCAGCCATTTGGTCGCCAGCGTGGGGGCCACCGAGATGCGCAGCCGCGTCGGCCCCTCGGCCGTGCGCTGCGCCACCGCCGCCGACTCCAGCGTCTGCAGTGCCGGCTCGATCAGCTCCAGATAGCTGCGGCCCACCGGCGTCAGCTCATTGCCGCGCGGCTGACGCAGCAGCAGGCTTTGGCCCAGATGCTCTTCAAGCCGGGCGACGGCGCGGCTGACTGCCCCCTGGGTCACGCACAGCAGCTCGGCCGCCTTCGAGAAACTGCCCAGCCGGGCGGTCGCGGCAAAGGCATGCAGCTCATGCAAAGAGGGGGATCGGATGCGCATGGGCCGATTTTGCTATGAGTGCGGCGCATGGCTGCGTGAGAACTTGTCGACTCATGCGCCGAGCGCAGGTCACAGAATCGCGCCATCCTGTTCAACACCTGAGCCCCTCGCCATGCGCCTTCACCGCCGTCCTCTGCTGACCGCCGCCTTGCTGCTTGCCTTGCCGCTATCGGCCCTGGCCGAGTATCCGGACAAGCCGGTCAAGCTGATCGTGCCCTTCGCGGCGGGCGGCTCCACCGATATGGTGGCGCGCCTGCTGGCCGAGAAGATGGGGCCTTTCCTGGGCAAGACCGTGGTGGTCGAGAACCGCGGCGGCGGCGGCGGCACCCTGGGCACCGATGCGGTGGCCAAGGCCGCGCCGGACGGCTACACCATCGGCATGGCGACGCAAAGCACCCATGGCGCCAACCCGGCCGTCTACACCAAGCTGCCCTATGACGCGGTGAAGGACTTCGCGCCGATCAGCAATGTGCTGGCCGTGCCCAGCGTCTTCGTCGTCCACCCCAGCGTGCCGGCCAAGACCATGAAGGAATTCATTGCGCTGGCCAAGGCCGCGCCGGGCAAGTACAGCTTCGCCTCGCCGGGCAATGGCTCGCTGGGCCATGTGAACATCGAGCAGTTCATGGACCTGGCCGGCATCGAGTTGCTGCACATCCCCTACAAGGGCGCGGGCCAGGCCTCGACCGATGCGCTGGCCGGTGTCGTCAATGCGATGACCGACAACCTGCCCTCGACCCTGCCCCATATCAAGGCCGGCAGGCTGCGCGCACTGGCCGTGCTGGCGCCGCAGCGGGCGGCCGTGCTGCCCGAGGTGCCGACCTACAAGGAGCTGGGCTTTGCCGAGATGGCCGAGGGCGGCTGGTTCGGCCTGGTGGCACCGGCCGGCACGCCGCCGGCGGTGCTGAAGAGGCTGCACGAGGCGGCCCACAAGGCGATGCAGACGCCGGAGTTCAAGGAGAAGGCCGCGTCGATCTCCGGCATCGCGATGGCCAACAGCCCCGAGCAGTTCGCCCTGCAGATCCGCGCCGCGCTGGACAAATATCAGCGTATCGTCACCAAGGCCAAGATCCGCCTGGACTGACCACGATGCGCTTCACGCCCGACACCGCGTTCCGCCTGCAGCTGCCCGGGGGGCAAGACCTGCCCCCTGAGATTCCCTTGATCTGCGACTCGCCGCACAGCGGCATCGAGTACCCGGACGACTTCGACAGCTGCCTGCCGCCGCTGACATTGCGGCGCGGCGAGGACACCCATGTGGACGCGCTCTGGCAAGCCGCGCCGGCCCAGGGCGCGACGCTGTTGGCGGCGCGCTTCCCGCGCAGCTATATCGACCCGAACCGTGAGCTCGCCGACCTCGATCCGGCGCTGCTGGCCGAGCCCTGGCCCGAGCCGCTGGCGCCCGGCGAGAAGACCCGGCTGGGCTATGGCCTGATCTGGCGCCAGGTGGCCAAGGACCAGCCGATCTACGCGCGCAAGCTCTCGGTAACCGAGGTGCAGGCCCGCATCGCCAACTGCTGGAAGCCCTATCACGCGGCGCTCGACGCGGCGGTCGAGCGCGCCCATGCCCGCTTCGGCGCGGTCTGGCATCTGAACCTGCACTCGATGCCCAACAATGCCTTCGAGCGCCTGGGCCTGACGCGCAGCGATGCGCTGGCCGATTTCGTGCTGGGCGACCGCGACGGCACGACCTGCGAGCCGGCCCTGCTGGACGTGATCGAGGCCAGCCTGCGCGGCCATGGCTATAGCGTCGCGCGCAACGATCCCTACAAGGGCGTGGCCCTGATCGGCCGCATCGGCCGGCCGGCCGAGTGCCGCCACAGCCTGCAGATCGAGATCCGCCGCCCGCTCTATATGGACGAGCTCAGTCGCGAGCGCAATGCCGGCTTCGAGCCGCTGCGGCAATGCCTGACGGCGACGCTGGCGGCGGTGGCTGCCCATGTGCGAAGCCAGCTGCGCTGAACTGTCCCCGCCCGCTGTGGACAAGTTCGTGGGCAAACTGCCCACAGCGACGCCAAGTGATTGATTCCTAAGGGGATTGCTTGGCCTGCTGCAATATGAGGCAGGTCAGGGTTGCTCGGCCAGCGCCTTCAGATTGGCCAGGCCGGCCTCGAAGTCGGGGCCGACCATGCGGTCGCCGAACAGGGCCAGCCAGCGGAACAGCGGGTTGCTGCCCATATCGCCGTTCATCACCCAGCTGATCTTCGTGCCCGAGCCGCTGGGCTCCAGGCGCAGCTCGCCCTGCGAGGTAGTGCCGAAGTCGGGGAAGAACAGCTCGTAGCCCAGGCGCTGGCCGGGCTCGGCGGTGGTGAAGGTCATGCGGCCGTCGCCCTCGCTCTTGCTCTTCCAGGCCCAGACGGCGCCGCTGCCCGATTCGGGGCCGCTGTACTCGATCTGCATCGCCGGGTCACGCTGGTTCCAGACCGACCATTGCTTCCAGTGGCGCGGGTTGGCCACCAGCGCATAGACCTTGTCCGGCGCGGCCTGGATCTGCGCCGTGCGCGTCACGGTGAACTTGGACGACAGCAGCAGGCCACCCAGCAGCAGCACCGCGACCAGCCCGAGAATCAGCACAGCGAGTGTCTTCAGCAGTTTCATGGCGATCTCCAGGCCGCTCAGCTTGCCGCCGTGCCCAGCCCCTCGCAATGGGGGCTGGCCCTAAACTGCAGGCCACCAGGAGTGATGCATGCTGAGCCAAGAACAGAAATCCAGCTTTGACGAACAGGGCTTCCTGATACTGCCCCATTTCAAGAACGCAGCCCAGATCGCCGCGCTGCGCGCGCGCGCCGAGGCCCTGGTCGAGGCCTTCGACCCCGGCGAGCAGCGTGCCATCTTCACGACCCAGGAGCAGGAGCGCAACGTCGACGACTACTTCCTCGACTCCGACGACAAGATGCGCTGCTTCTTCGAGGAGGAGGCCTTCGACGCCCAGGGCCGGCTGCGCCAGGCCAAGGCCTTGTCGATCAACAAGATCGGCCATGCGATGCATGACCTGGACCCTGTGTTCCGCGAGTTCTCCAGCGGGCCCGAGCTGGCGGCCGTGGCCCGCGATGTGGGCCTGAGCCGGCCGCAGGTCTGGCAGTCCATGTATATCTTCAAGCAGCCGGGCATAGGCGGCGAGGTGCGCTGGCACCAGGACGCCAGCTTCTTCGACAGCGATCCGATCACCGTGACGACCTTCTGGTTCGCGCTGGAGGATGCGACGCGCGACAACGGCTGCCTGTGGGCCGAGCCGGGGGGGCATCGCGGGCCTCGTGGCGTGTTGCGCGAGCGCTTTGTGCGCGAGGGCCGACGAGCCTGGATGGAGACGCTGGACGAAACGCCCTGGCCCTCGGTCGATGCGCTGGCCGAGCCGCTGGAGGTCGAGGCCGGCGCGCTGGTGATCTTCCATGGCCTGCTGCCGCACTACAGCGCGCCGAACCGCTCGGCGCACTCACGCCATGCTTACACCTTGCATGTGACCGATGCGGCCAGCGCCTATTCGCCGCGCAACTGGCTGCAGCGCGGGCAGCAGCTGCCGGTGCGGGGCTTTTGAGGACGCTTCAGTGAAGCAGTGAGGCGGGGCGGTCCGGATCGGAGCGCTCGCGCCAGGCTTCCTGGGTCTGCTCGCGGGCGGCCTGCAGCTGCTGGCACAGCTCGAACACGCCCAGGCCATCGGCCTCGCCGGCCACCGCTTCCGGCGTCGCGACGGTGGCCAGCGCCGGCAGGTCGGCCAGCGCGCCCAGCAGCTCGAACAGCAGTTCCAGGCCCGGCTCGCCGCCGGGCTCCAGCTGGCGCGCCGCGCCGAGGCTGCGGCACAGATACCAGCAGGCGCTGGCGGCGTCGTCGCAGCGGGCATGCTCCAGCGCCAGCTGCTCCAGCGCCGCGCTGCGCTCGGCCGCCTCCTCATCGACCTCGGCCCGGCACTCATCCAGGCCTTGCCAGGCGGAGTCGTGCTCAGGCTGCACGGATTCGCCAGCTCGCTGCTTGATAAGGATCGCCATGACTGCAGGCCTTGAAGAAGAAATTGCCACCAATGCTAGGCATCGGGCTGTCCCGCAGCTGTCCCTTGTTCATGGTTGTTGAGGGTTATTGGCGGCCATGGCCCCGGATTCTCGTGCATTTGTCACGGCTCAGCGCTTTTTGCTCGGGCGGGTCCAGCCGGCGATGCCAGCCTGTTTGCCGCGCGCCACAGCGAGCTCGCCGGCCGCCACCGGCTTGGTGATCGTGGAGCCGCCGCCAATCGTCGCGCCGGCGCCGATCTCGACCGGGGCCACCAGCACGCAGTTGCTGCCCACATGCACATCGGCACCGATCACGGTGCGGTGCTTGTTGGCGCCGTCGTAATTGGCGGTGATGGAGCCGGCGCCATAGTTGACCCGCTCACCCACCGTGGCATCGCCCAGATAGGCCAGGTGGTTGGCCTTGGCGCCCTTGGCCAGGGTCGAATTCTTGACCTCGACAAAGTTGCCGATATGGACCTCGGCGCCCAGCTCGGCGCCAGGCCGCAACCGCGCGAACGGGCCGATCAGCGCGCCTTCGCCGACCGTGACGCCCTGGGCCTCGCCATCGATATGGGTGAATTCATGGATGCGCGCGCCGGCCGCAATGCGGGCATTGCGGATCACGCAGTTGGCGCCGATGCGCACACCGTCGCCCAGCACGACCTGACCCTCGAAGACGCAGTTGACATCGATCTCGACATCCTGGCCGCAGCTCAGCGAGCCGCGCAGATCGAAACGCGCCGGGTCGGCCAGGCGCACACCGGCCTCCAGCAGCGCGCCGGCCTGCAGATGCTGGAAGCGGCGCTCCAGATCGGCCAGCTGCAAGGGGCTGTTGACGCCCAGCACCTCGGTCTCGCTGCCGGTCTTGACGCTGACCACCGGCACGCCCTCGGCCACGGCCATCGCGACGATGTCGGTCAGGTAGTACTCGCCCTGGACGTTGTCGTTTTTCAAGGCCGCGACCCAGCGCTTCAGCGCCGCCGTCGGCGCGGCCATCATGCCGGTGTAGCACTCGCGGATCTGGCGTTGCTCGGGCGTGGCGTCCTTGTGCTCGACGATGGCTTTGACGAGTTGACCCTCGCGCACGATACGGCCATAGCCCGTCGGGTCGCTGTATTCGATGGTCAGCAGCACCAGCTTCTCGCCGCCGCAGGCCTCGACCAGCTGGCGCGTCGTCGCGGCGCTGATCAGCGGCGTGTCGCCGTTGAGTATCAGGGTGCTGCCGCTGTCGGGCAGATGCGGCACGACCTGCTGGATCGCATGGCCGGTGCCGAGCTGGGGCATCTGGCGCACAAAGGCTATACCAGATCCGGCGGGGCCGGCCACCGCCGCCTCGACCTGCTCGGCGCCATGGCCGGTGATCACCAGGCGCTGGGCGGCGCCCAGCTCGGCCGTCGTGTCCAGCACATGCCGCAGCAGCGAGCGACCCGCCAGCTTGTGCAGGACCTTGGGCAGGGTGGACTTCATGCGGGTGCCCTTGCCCGCGGCCATGATGACCAGGTTCAACGTCATAGCGATCAGCGCGTCTTCCGTTTCAGAAGCAGCGATTATCGACGACGCTTGTTACCGGATTCTTTGCACCGCGATCGCGTGGGGCTCGGGGCGGGTGTTCGGGAAGTCGCTCAGCGCGGCCTCGAACATCGCGCTGATCAGGTCGGCATCGCCCTGGGTCAGGCCGTCATTGCTGGCGCGGGCCTCGTACAGCGGCTCGCTGCTGCCGCGGTCGCGCAGCAGCAGGGCCACCTCGCGGTCATAGCGGCGGTCCACCGGATAGTGCAGCGGGTAGTAGTAGGAGCGACCCATGCGACCATAGCGCCAGGCATTGATATTGCCGTGCCAGCGCCACCACAGCGGGTCGTCCCAGGGCGCGCGCTCCTGCGCGCTGACGCGCACGCCCAGTGCCACCAGCACATCGGCGCTCTTGGCATCGGCGGCGGGCTTGAAGCCGGCCTTCTCCAGCGCCACGCGGGCGGCATCCTCAAGCTCGGTCTGGCGCGAGCCTTCCTGCTGCTGCGAGGGCAGGCGCTCGAAGGCATAGCTGCCGGGCGCTCGGCCGGCCGGCCAGGTGCCGAAGCTGCTGACCTCGGAGCGTATCGTGTAGGGGCCGCTGCAGGCGCTCAGAGCCGCCAACGCAACAGCGCTCAACAAGAGGTGACGTCTTTGCATGATGATTCTTGCCTCCTTGGTAAGCGCCTATTCTGAACCGCTCTTGTTAGCCGCGTGTAAAGCTCAGTCTTCGTCGCGGTGAAGCTTGATCACCGAGGCCGGCGTGGCCGGGCTGCCGCAGGCCTCGTCCTCGTCGAAGGCGATATCGCCGTCGGGCTCCGGCGTGCCGCTGGCCTTGATGGTTTCGAAGGGGAAGAGCTTGCGGTCCATCATGTGTGAGGGGACGATATTGCTCATCGCGGTGAACATGTTCTCGACCCGGCCCGGGAAGCGGCGGTCCCAGTCATTGAGCATGGCCTTGACCTGCACGCGCTGCAGGTTCTCCTGGCTGCCGCAGAGATTGCAGGGAATGATGGGGAACTCGCGGTGCTCGGCCCAGCGCACCAGATCGGGCTCGCGCACATAGGCCAGCGGGCGTATCACGACATTCCTGCCGTCATCGCTGACCAGCTTGGGCGGCATGCCCTTCATGCGGCTGCCGAAGAACATGTTCAGGAACAGGGTCGTGACGATGTCGTCGCGGTGGTGGCCCAGCGCGATCTTGGTGGCGCCGATTTCCTCGGCGACGCGGTAGAGGATGCCGCGTCGCAGCCGCGAGCACAGGCTGCAGGTGGTCTTGCCCTCGGGGATCAGGCGCTTGACGATGGAGTAGGTGTCCTGCTCCTCGATGTGGAAATCGACGCCGCGGCTCTTCAGATAGGCCGGCAGGATCTCTTCCGGGAAGCCCGGCTGCTTCTGGTCGAGGTTGACCGCGACGATGTCGAACTTGATCGGCGCGCGCTGCTTCAGATTGATCAGGATGTCCAGCAGCGAATAGCTGTCCTTGCCGCCGGACACGCAGACCATGACCTTGTCGCCGTCTTCGATCATATTGAAGTCGGTGATGGCCTGGCCGACCTGGCGGTGCAGGCGCTTGGAGAGCTTGTTGATCTCCAGCGCCGCTTTCTTGTCGGCCGCCGTGGTGTCGGTGACCAGTTCCTCGGCGGGGGCGAACAGGGTGTCGCTCATGGCTTGTTCCTTACGATTGCTTGAGGCCGAAGACCTCGACGCCGACCGCATCGCAGTCGGGGTAGACATCGGGCTTCTCGGTGGAGACGCGGGCCGCCTTGACGCGCGGATGCGCCAGCATCAGGGCCAGGATGTCGTCGCACAGCGTTTCCTGCAGATGGATATGGCCGCGGCCGACGCGCTCGGCGATGGTGCGGCGCATGAAGTCATAGTCGACCACCTCGTGCAGCTCGTCGGCGGTCGGTGTCGACTGGGCCAGCGGGATGTAGAGGTCGACATTGATCAGCACGCGCTGCTCGCCCTTCTTCTCGAAGTCGTGCACGCCGATATTGATCCAGACCTCGTAGTCGCGCAGGAACAGGCGGCGGCAGTCGAGCAGGGCCGGGTGGGCAAGGGGGCTGTGCATATCAAAGGCCTTGTTCGGTCTTGGGGGTCAGGAACATCACGTCGCGGGCCTGGGCCGCCAGATGCTGGCCGCCATCGACCAGCAAGGTGGTGCCGGTGATGGCCGGCGATTCCAGCAGAAAGCGCACGCTGCGCGCGATGTCGGTGGGGGTGGAGGAGTAGTGCAGCGGCGTCAGCCGGTGGGCGGCGCTGAACTCGGCCTCGTTCATCGGCCCCGAGGCCAGCGTCACGCCGGGCGCGATGCCGCAGACCCGCAGCCGCGGCGCCAGCGCCTGGGCCAGCAAGGTGTTGCAGGCCTCCAGCGCGGCCTTGGACAGGGTGTAGGAGAGGTAGTCAGGGTTGGGGTTCCAGAGCTTCTGGTCCAGCACATTGACGACGCAGGCCTGGCTTTGCTGGGCGGCGGCCTGGCGATGCAGCGCGCGTGCCAGCACGATGGCCGGCGCGGTATTGGCGCGCCAGTGCGCGTCCATGCGGGCATAGCCGAAGCTCTCGACGTCGTCATACTCGAACAGCGAGGCGTTGTTGACGACGGCATCGAGCCGGCCGAAGTGGGCGACGACGGCCGGCAGCAAGGCCTCGCACTCAGTTTCGACGGCCAGGTCGGCGGCAAAGGCCTGAGCCCGAACGCCGCGTCCGCGCAGCTCGCCCACCAGGGCCATGGCCTCCTCGGCCGAGCTGCGGTAGTGCACGGCCACGCCATAGCCGGCGCCGGCCAGTTCCAGGGCCATCGCGCGCCCGAGACGGCGGGCGCCGCCGGTGATCAGGACGACAGGGGAGGTGCTCATAGAGACATGCAGGCGGATTTGTGGCCAGGGCGGCCAGCCAGCGATTATCTCAGCTGCGCCAACGCCGCCAGGCTCGCCAGCCCAGCAGCAGGGCCAGCACGGCCAGATAGATCAGCGGTTCGGTGAAATTGTTCTTGCCGGCGCGCAGCCACAGAAAGTGTGCGACCGCCACCAGGCTCAGCAAATAGATGGCCTTGTGCAGCAGCTGCCAGCGCTTGGCGCCCAGCGCCTTGATCGCGCGGTTGAACGAGGTCAGCGCCAGCGGCAGCATCAGCAACCAGGTCGTGAAACCCAGCAGTATGAAGGGCCTCTTGGCGATGTCGCGGGCGATCTCGCCCAGATCCAGGCCCTGGTCCAGCCAGCCATAGGCCAGCAGATGCAGGCTGGCATAGAAGAAGGCGAACAGGCCCAGCATGCGCCGAAAGCGCGCCAGCGCCGGCTGGTTGCTGATCACCCGCAGCGGCGTGATCGCCAGTGTGATGCAGATGAAGCGCAGCGCCCAGTCGCCCAGGCCGCGTATCAGCGCCTCGGCTGGGTTCGCGCCCAGGGTGTTGGCGATGGCGCCCCACAGCAGGTCGGCGAAGGGAAGCAGGCACAGCAGCAACAGCAGGGGCTTGGCTGCAGGGTGCAGCCACCAGGAACGTCGCACCACGTCAGTAGAACTTCTTCAGATCCATGCCCGCATAGAGTTGGCCGACCTGGGCCTCGTAGCCGTTGAACATCAGCGTCGGGCGCTTCTTCGCGAACAGGCCGTCCTCGCCGATGCGGCGTTCGGTGGCCTGGCTCCAGCGCGGGTGGTCGACCTTGGGGTTCACATTCGAGAAAAAGCCGTATTCCTGGGCCGCCGCGCGGGTCCAGCTGGACACCGGCTGCTTCTCGACGAAGCGGATCTTGACGATGGACTTGGCGGACTTGAAGCCGTATTTCCAGGGCACGACCAGGCGCACCGGCGCGCCGTTCTGGTTCGGCAAGACCTCGCCATACATGCCGAAGGCCAGCATCGCCAGCGGATGCATGGCCTCGTCGATGCGCAGGCCCTCGGTATAGGGCCAGTCCAGCACGCCCGAGCGCAGGCCCGGCATCTGGGCCTTGTCGGCCAGGGTGATGAACTCGAGGTATTTGGCCTTGGAGGTGGGCTCCACTTTCTTGATCAGCTCGGCCAGCGAATAGCCGACCCAGGGGATCACCATGGACCAGCCCTCGACGCAGCGCAGCCGGTAGATACGCTCCTCCATGGTGCTGAGCTTGAGCAGCGCGTCGAGGTCGAAGAGGCCGGGCTTGCCGACCTCGCCCTCGACCGCGACGGTCCAGGGCCGGGTCTTCAGCGTGCCGGCACTGCGCGCCGGATCGGCCTTGTCGGTGCCGAACTCATAGAAGTTGTTGTACGTGCTGGCGTCCTTGAAGCTGGTCGGCTTCTCCATCGTCAGCGCGCCGGGGAGGGCGCTCTTGGCGCCGGGCAGCTTGGCGGCGCTCTGTGCCAATGCCTCACGCCCGGCCCAGCCGGCCAGCGCAGCGCCGGCCGCGCCGCCGGCCATCAGGCGCAGCCAGTCGCGCCGCGCCTCGTAAATATGCTGGGGCGTGATCTCGGACGCGATCGGCTGATCGAACGGAATAGGGCGGACTCGGGGCATGCATCTCTCCTGGGGCTGTGGCTCACTGTCGGGCGAGCGCTGGCGAACCTTACGCGATAACGCTAAATCAGGGGCGCGACTCGGGTATCTGAGCAGCGCTGCGAGGCGCCTGTATCCAGTTGCGCGGGCATTGGACGCTGGCCAGGATGCGGGCGTATTCGCCGGAGCTGCGCAGCAGGGCCAGGCCGCGGTTGAAGTCGCTCAGCAGGGCGGGGCTGCGCGCCGCCTGAGGGGGCAGCAGCAAATGGGTGGTGAAGCTGTCGGTCAGGCGTCGCGGATGGGCGGCCAGCTGGGCGGCCTGGGCGGGGCTGAAGTGCTTGGACAGCAGGTCGCAGGCCACATTGAGCTCGATGGGCAGCACATCGATGCGGTCCAGCAACAGCTTGCGCAGGCCGGTCAGGTCGTCCGGCGTGGCATCGGCCCGCAGCTCGCCCTGGTTCACCAGCTTCCAGAAGGCGGGCGTGTAGGTGTAGTCGCGTATCACGCCGATGCGCCAGGGCTTCAGGTCCTCAAGCTGCTGCCAGTCGAAGTCGAGCTCGCGGCGATGCACCATCACCCATTGCTCCACCAGCACCGTGTCGCTGAGCAGAAAGTCGCGCCGGCGTTGATCCGAAGCGCCCCAGTAAGCCGAGGCGTCCCACAGGCCGGCCTTGGTCTCCTGTTGCGCACGCGACCAGGGCAGGAAGTGATAGCTGACCCGATGTCCCCCCAGCTCGAAGGCGCGCCGGACGATCTGCAGCGCCACACCCTGATCGGGCCGGCCGGTGGTCGCGTAGGGCGGCAGCTCGCCGGTGGCGATGCGCAGCGCCGCAGGCTGGGCCGCAGCCGCCCCGCTGATCCACAGCGCCGACAGCAGCCACGACTTCATGACCCTGGCTCAGAGCTCGCCGTAGGAGTGCAGGCCCGACAGGAACATATTGACGCCCAGGAAAGCGAAGGTCGTGACGACCAGGCCCACCAGCGCCCACCAGGAGGCAACCACGCCACGCAGGCCCTTCATCAGCCGCATATGCAGCCAGGCCGCGTAGTTGAGCCAGACGATCAGGGCCCAGGTCTCCTTCGGGTCCCAGCTCCAGTAGCCGCCCCAGGCCTCGGCGGCCCAGAAGGCGCCCAGGATGGTGGCGATCGTGAAGAAGGCAAAGCCCAGCGCGATGGCCTTGTACATCAGGTCGTCGAGCAGGGTCAGCGAGGGCAGGCGGGCGGTCAGCTTGTCGCGCAGCAGCACGCAGACCACGAAGAAGGCCAGCACGCCGCCCATCTTGCGGGCCCAGCCGTCCAGGCCGCTGACGGTCTCGGCCGGCAGCGCCGCGCCGAAGCGTACCGCCAGTATCAGCGCGATCAGCGCGGCCGGCACGCCGATCAGGCCGATGATCAGCGCGCGCTGGGTCGCGGTCTTCAGCAGATAGGCCAGGGCCACCATCGCGGCCAGCGCGAAGGTGCCGTAGCCGACGAAATTGGCCGGCACATGGATCTTCATCCACCAGCTCTGCAGCGCCGGCACCAGCGGCTGGATCTCGTGCGCCTCGCGGCTGACCGTGTACCAGAGCAGGAAGCTGACCGCCGCGCTGATCACCAGCAGCACATAGGCGCCCAGCGCACGGGTCTTGAAGCGGGCCTCGTAGTAGAGATAGAACAGCGCCGTCATCCAGCAGAACAGCACGAAGACTTCGTAGAGATTGCTGACCGGGATGTGGCCGATGTCCGGGGCGATCTGGTGGCTCTCGAACCAGCGCACCATGGTGCCGACCAGGGCCATGAAGACGGCGCCCCAGGTCAACCGGGTGCCTATGGCCTCGGCGGCGCTGGTCTGGCCGCTCTTCGTGAAGAAACCGCCCCAGTAGAACAGCGTGGCCATGAAGAACAGCAGGCTCATCCACAGGATCGCGCTCTGGCTGGACAGCATGTACTTCAGCAGGAAGACCTGCTCGGCGGCGGCCAGGTCGGCGCCGAAGCTGTCGGGCGTGCGGTTGTAGAGGCTGATCGCCAGCAGGGCGGCCGCGCCGACCAGCACGCACAGCAGGCGCAAGGGCTTCCAGAACCAGCCCAGCGCGATCAGCGAGGGGATCGCGAAGGCCAGGATGCCTTTCTCGTAGCCATCCATCGAGGCGCCGTAGCGCAGGAAGGCGAAGGCCCCGCCGGCCAGCACCAGCAGGGCGAAGACCCAGTCCTGCCAGTCGCGCCTGGCGATCAGGCCGCGTCGTCCCAGGGGCAGTGATGCGCTGGCAGTATTCATGCTTGCTCCTTCAACAAGGCCTGTCTCAGGGCCTCAAATTCGCTATCGGTATCGGGCGAGTTGCGCGTGCAGGACAGCGCCATGCGCACCCGTGTCGTGCCATTCTGAACCGGCTCCAGCCAGATCCAAAGCCGGCGTTCCTTGATGTAGAGCATCGCAAACACACCGATGATCAGCAGGATAGCGCCGAGATAGACCAGCTTCTGGCCCGGCGCGCGCGCCACCTGGAACACGCTGGCCTGCACCTGCTTGAAGTCGGCCAGCTGCAGCAGCACCGGGGCCGGGTAGAACATGCTGTCGGACAGCGCCAGCACCGCCTGCGTCATGAAGGCCTGGGTGTTGTCGCCGGCCTCGGGCGTGGGCTGGCCGGCCTGGCTGCGGACGATCTTGTAGAGCTCGAACAGGCTGCCGTTGAGGATGCGCAGCAGCACCTCGGAGACGCGGCCGCGCTCGGCCTCGGGCACCTCGCTGTCGATGAAGGCCGACAGCGCCGGCAGGCCGCCGACCGCCGGGCCGGCTGCGGCGCCCGGCTTGATGCCCTCGGCGCCGGCAAACAGCGCCAGCGCGCGCCGCGCGGTGGCCTCCAGCTGCGGGGTCATCTGCGGTTTGTCATTGGGCGTCGCGCCCTCGGCATAGCGGCGGGCGGCGCGCTCGCGCAGGCCCGCATCGGCCAGGCCGCGACGCAGCGCCAGCCAGCCGGCCATCTCGCCCTGCTCGTCGACCGGGATGCGCAGATAGCGGAAGGCCTCGGCCGGCGTGTCGCGCACGCCCGCCAGGTAGACCTTGTGGCCGTCCAGATCGACCGGCAGCATGTAGTTGTTGTACTCGCGGGCCTGGCCGGCGGCGTCGCGCAGCTTGTAGCTGAACGAGGGGCCGACGTTCTGCAGCGCCTTCTCGGTCTTGACCTTGGCGCCGCTGCCCAGATGGGCCTGGACCGAGCTGACCAGATCGACCTTGCGCACATCGGTGCCGCCCTGGCTGGGCGCGCTCATGTTCTCGACATTGATGACGCGCAGGCCGCTGAACTCCAGCCCCAGCTTGTCGTCGCCATTGCTCAGCGAGGTGCTGCTGCCCACCGTGCCTTCGATCTCGAAGGGGGCGGCCGCGCCGCTCAGCGGCTGGGCGCGCAGGGTCAGGTGCGAGCCCCCGTCGTCGAAGCTGCTCTGGTAGATGGCCACGCCGCGGTGGTAGGCCGGCTCGTTGACCTTGACCAGGGCCTCGTGGCTGGCACCGGTCTCGTGGTCGCGTATCGTGATCTCGCTGGCGAACAGCTTGGGCATGCCGGTGGCGTAGTACTCGACGATGAACTTCTTCAGCTCCACGTCGAAGGGCAGGTCCTGCAGCACCACGCCATTGGGCATGGACAGGATGGCTGTGGTGGCGCGGCCGCCCTCGGGCACCATCAGATTGCCGCGAAAGCTCGGGTTGCTGCTGGCCAGGCGGTGCTGCGGCTCGACATTCATGATCAGGCCGCCACCCTGGTAGATGGTCTTGCCCTGGGCCCACATCATGGCCCGCACGATCAGGTCGCCGTCGAACAAGCCGCCCAGGCAGATCAGCACGATGGCGCTGTGCGCGGCGAGGTAGCCGATCTTGTTGGCCGCGCCCTTGCGCGCCGCCACCATCGTGCCCTTGTCGCGGATCTGGGCGCGGGCCTTCCAGCCCTCGGCGTCCAGCAGGGCCGAGACCTGGGCATAGGCCTGCTCGGCCGGCACCGGCAGGCTGCCGATGGCCTTGTGCGGGAAGGCCTGCAGCGACTGCTCGCGGATGTGCTCCTTGTAGCTGCGCAGGTCGGCAATGATCTTGGGCGTGTTGCGGGCGATGCACAGGCTGGTCGACAGCACCAGAAAGGCCAGGATCAGCAGAAACCACCAGGCGCTGTAGACCGTGTAGATGTCCAGCTTGGCAAACACCTCGGACCAGAAGGGCCCGAACTGGTTGACATAGTTGGTCAGCGGCTCGCGCTGCTTGACCACCGTGCCTATCACCGAGGCGATGCAGATCACCGTCAGCAGCGCGATCGCGAAACGCATCGAGGACAGCAGATCGAAGAGATCGCGACCCAGGCGGGAACTCGGCGTGGGGGCGGTGGGCGTGGACTCGGACATGGCTGGCATTGTGGCGGCTGACCCCGGCTACGGGACTCGCCATGAAAAAAGGCCGGAGCTGGGCGCCGGCCTTTGCTTTCGGGAAGCGGGGTAACTGATGCGGCGCCGGGCGTTCAGCGCAGGCCGGCGATGTAGTCGGACACGGCCTTGATCTCGCGGTCGTTCATCTTGGCCGCGATGGCCGTCATCTGGGCGCTGTTGGCGCGGGTGTTGACGCGGAAGTTGGTCAGCTGCAGCTCGGTGTAGTCGCTGTGCTGGCCCGAGAGGCGCGGGTACTGGGCCGGAATGCCGGCGCCGTTGGGGCTGTGACAGCCGGCGCAGGCGGGGATCTGGCGGTCGGCGATGCCGCCGCGATAGATCTTCTCGCCCAGGCTCACCAGCTCCTTGTTCTTCGCGAAGCCGGGCTTGGCCTGCTTGCTGGCGTAGAAGGCGGCGACATTCTTCATGTCGGCGTCGCTCAAGGTGGCGGCGAAGCCCTTCATGATGGCGTTATTGCGCTTGCCTTCCTTGAACTCCAGTAGCTGCTTGGAGAGGTAGTCCGGGTGCTGGCCCTGCAGGATCGGGTTGGCGGGGCTGCCGCGCGAACCGTCGGCCGTGTGGCAGGCGGCACAGACCTGGGTGGCGATGGCCTGACCCTTGGCCAGATCAGGCTTGGCTTGCACCGGGGCACCGCTCGCAAAGGCTGCGGCAGCAAACGTCAAACCAGACAACAGGATAGCGGCAGTCTTCATGAGTTTTATCGAGGTTCGGTAAGCGCAACTGCGGGATTTTACAATGGCAATCCAACAAGCCCGGTATCTTCATGACCAACACCACCCCGAACCCACCGCAAACCGACGCCGCCGAGGCGGGTTTGCTCACTGACAAGATGGTGTTGGGCTGGACCCACACCGCCCGTTTTCTGACCACCGCCAGTGAGCTGGTGCACCTGCCGCCCAATGAGCTGCCGGAGATCGCCTTCGTCGGCCGCTCCAATGCCGGCAAGTCGACCGCGATCAATACGCTGGCCCAGCAGAAACGGCTGGCTTTCGCGTCCAAGACGCCTGGGCGCACACAGCACATCAATCTGTTCGAGCTCGGTCCCAAGGATGCGGCCAATGCCTGGTTCGCCGATCTGCCCGGCTATGGCTATGCGGCGGTGGCCCGCTCGGCCAAGCTGCGCTGGCAGAAGGTGATGGCCGACTATCTGGAGGTGCGGCGCAGTCTGTCGGGCGTCGTGTTGATGGTGGATTCGCGCCTGGGCCTGACCGACCTGGACAAGCAGCTGCTGGAGTTTGTTGCGCCGCGCGTCGGCAACGGCGAGGTCAAGCTGCTGGTGCTCCTGACCAAGTCCGACAAGCTCAACCGCAAGGAAGCCAACGCCGCACTGGCCGCCTGCCAGGCCTTTCTGGGCGAGCTGGCCACCGAGGAATCGGATGTGGCGGTGACGTTGTTCTCGGCGCTGAAGAAGCAGGGCGTGGCCGATGTCGCCCGCATCCTCTACGAATGGGTGCAGGCCGCACCCAAGATCAGCGAAAACCCCGAAGCGGCGCTGTCGCCCGATTGACAGGGCGTTCCGGCCGGCCCGGCCGATACTGGCCGGCTTCGGGAGATGCCCATGATCGAGACCTTCGAGCTGCCGCTGCCGCACGGCATCACCCTGTCGTGCCGGGCCTGCGGGCCCATCGACGCACCGCGGCTGGTGTTCCTGCATGGCTTTCCGGAGGCGGCCTTTGTCTGGGACGAGCTGATGCAGATGCTCGCGCCGCGCTTTCGCTGCATCGCGCCGAATCTGCGCGGCTACGAGCGCTCCAGCAGCCCGGCCGAGGTCGAGGCCTACCGGGCCAAGCACCTGATGGCCGATATCAAGGCCTTGATCGCGGCCACCGGCGACGGCCCGCTGGCGGCCCTGGTCGCGCATGACTGGGGCGGGGCGGTGGCCTGGAATCTGGCGGTGCAGGCGCCGGCGCTGATGCGCCAGCTGGTCATCATCAACTCGCCGCATCCGGGCACCTTTCTGCGCGAGCTGCAGCTCAATCCGGCGCAGCGCGAGGCCAGCGCCTATATGAACTGGCTGTGCCGGCCCGATGCCGAGGCGCTGCTGGCCGCGGACGACTACGCGCGGATGTGGCCGTTTTTTACCGAGATGGGCGGCGCGGCCTGGGTCAGCGATGAGTTGCGCCAGCGCTACCGCGAGGTCTGGGACCAGGGCCTGAGCGGGCCGCTGAACTACTACCGCGCCTCGCCGATGCGCCCGCCGACGCCCGAGGACCCCGGCGCGATGGCGCTGAGCTTTGCGCCCGAGTTCGTCACCGTCAGGCTGCCGACCCTGGTGATCTGGGGCGAGGAGGACCGCGCGCTGCCGCCCGGCATGCTGGACGGGCTAGCGCAGTTCGTGCCGCAGCTGGACTTGCAGCGGGTGGCCGGGGCCGGCCACTGGATCGTCCACGAGCGGCCGGCGCTGCTGGCCGAGGCCATCCTCAGGGTCTGCCGATGAAGAGGTAGACGGCCGTGCTGCCGCGCGGCGCATGGCCCAGGGCCAGGTAGAGCGGGCCCAGGCCGGTGTCGGCGCCGACGAAGACGCTCATGGCCTTGCGCAGATCGCGCAGCGAGGCTTCGTGGCGGCTGCCCCAGGCATTGCCGAGCTCCAGCGAACCGCCGACGAAGAAGCCCCGGGTCAGCAGCGGGGTCTCGCGCAAACGCATGTAGTAGGTAGCGCGGCCGAACACCAGACTCTGGCCGACCAACTGATCGGGCTGATAGCCGGAGAGCTGCTGGAAACCGCCCAGCGCATAAGGCCCCTGGGTCGAGTCCTCGCGCTGCTTGGCGTCGAAGAGGCGGGTGTGCAGGTTCAGCGTGTGGGCGCCCCAGCTCTTGACGCCGGTGGCCTGCAGCTCCAGGCGCTGGAAGTGGGCGCGCCTGACATCCGGCCCCGACTGGCGGCCACCGGCCAGCTCGGCCAGCAGGCGGTAGCCGTTCTGCGGGAAGTTGGCGAAGTCCAACTGGTCGACCACCGCCTTCACACGCAGGCCGCGTTCGCGCCAGGTCTGGTTCAGGATGCCGTCGGGCACATCGATCGTCAACAGGTCGGGGCTGATGCGCCAGTTCTGCTGCATCAGGCCCAGGCGCAGCTCGCCGAGCCGGCCCCAGGGCTGGCCGATGTCCAGTCCCAAGGTGGCGCTGCGCCGGCCCAGGCGGGCGCGGCCCTGGCCGCTGTCCGCGTCGTAGAGTGTGATCGAGCGCCGCTCCAGCTCACCCCAGCCGGAGACGAACCAGTCGTTCGAGGTGCCCAGCTTGGCGATCAGCGGGTGATAGAGCTCGCTGTAGAGGCGCGGCGTCTGGCCCAGGGTCAGCTGGTTGCGCCACTCGGTACCCTGGGGCGTCAGCCAGTGGCGGTTGTGGCTGATGCGGATATTGAAGGCGCTCTCGCCGGAGAAGTCGGTGCTGAGGTCCAGACCGATGCGGAAGTAGTTGGGGCCCCAGGATTTGTCCTCCATCGCGAACACCAGTGCATCGCCCTCGGGGCGGGCCGCGATATGGAAATCGACCCGCTCGTAGTCGCCCGAGGAGGCGAGCAGCTGCGCATCGCGCTCGGCCCGCGCGGCGTCGAAGGCCTGGCCGGGCTGGCTGGCCAGCTGGGCGGCAAAGCGCTCGGGATGGCTGCGCTCGCTGCCCTCGAACTCGATGGCAGCGAGCCGCGCATGGGGTGTGCTCGCGGGCGTGCGGGCCAGCCGCCATTGCGCATAGGTCTCGGGGCTGACCGCCAGCGGCCGCAGCTGGGCCAGCATCGCTTCGGCGGCGCGTTCGCCCTGCTGTATCAGGTCGCGGGCGCGGTCGAAGTCGCCCGAACCCAGCTTGCCCAGCTCGGGCGTGATCAGCACATCCTCGGCCCACAGGCTGGCGATGCTGCGCTGCACGTTCTGCTCGGTCAGGATATTGATCATCTGCGCGGTCACGCCGACCAGCGAGGACAGGGCCTCGCGCGCGGCCAGCGGCGTGCCGACATTGACCGCGATCAGGCGCTCGGCGCCCTGGCGGCGCGCCACATCGACCGGCAGGTTGTTGACCAGACCGCCATCGCCGAGGATGCGGCCCTTGCTCTCGACCGGCGCGAACACGCCCGGCACGCTCATGCTGGAGCGCATCGCCAGGGCCAGATCGCCCTGGTCCGACACCACCTGGCTGCCGCTTTCCATATCGGTGGAGATGGCGCGGAACGGGGTCGGCAGCGCATCGAACTGCTCGATATTGCGCACCGGCTGGGTGTAGCGGCGCAGCAGGATCTCCAGGCCGCGGCTGGACAGCGTGCCCTGCGGCGCGCGGAACTCGCCGTCGCGCATGCCCAGCTCCAGCACGGCGGAGAACTCGAAGTCCTCTTCCTTGCGGCGCTGCGACAGGTTCTGGCGCTCGACCCGGCTGGCGAACACCCGGTCCCAGGCCAGCGGCAGCAGTTCGCGCTCCAGGTCGGCGGCGCTCATGCCGCTGGCATAGAGCCCACCGATGATGGCGCCCATCGAGGTGCCGGTGATCAGATCGACCGGGATGCGCTCGCGCTCCAACACCTTGAGCACGCCCACATGGGCCAGGCCGCGGGCGCCGCCGCCCGACAGCACCAGGCCCAGCTTGGGGCGGACGGCCGTGGTCGAGGGGCTTGCCGGGGTCGGGTCTTGCGCCCAGCTGCTGCCGCCGCAGATCAGCAGCAGGGCCAGGGTCAGGGCGGGTCTTCTCATCAGGCCTCGTCGCTCAGGTCTTGCATCAGCGTGGCAACGGCGCGCTGCACCAGATCGTCCTCTTCGAGCACCGCGATCAGGCCATGGGCCAGCAGCTGCTCCAGCGCGCCGCGGGTCAGCGAGTGGCGGTCCTCGGCGTCCTGCCCGACGAAGAGGAAGAACTGGCGGCTGTCGCTGACCCAGGCGAGCTGGGCGGTCAGCCACTGGCTCTGCACGAACATGTGGTACCAGGCGCCGATGCGCAGGGCCTCGATCCAGGTCTGCAAGGCCAGCTTGGGATCGGCGCCCAGCTGCTGGTCGTACAAGGTCACCGGCACGGTGGGCAGGCGGCCGCGGTCGACCGCCTCATGGGCCCAGCGCGAGGGCATCTGCGATTCGCGCTCGCTGAGCAGCTGGCGCAGCCGCGCCTCGGGATCGGCGTCGGGCTTGGGGCCTTGGTCGGGCTGCGGCGCGGCCACCTGCTGGCCCAGCAACAGCCGGCCATGCAGGCGCATCAGCTCGTCGAACAGGCTCTGGCGCTGCGGGGCCGGCAGCGCCACGCTGTCGCAGCCGGCCTGCAGCTTCTGGATCAGCGCCGGCAGCTCGGCGCGGCGACGCAGGCGCTGGGCCTCGTCGACCGGCAGGCGCAGACTGTCCAGCAACTGATCGACCAGCGCGATCTGGGCATGGGCCTGCGAGGCGTCCTGCCCATGCTCGACCATGGCCTGGACGATGACGCGGGCCCAGACCTTGTGCAGGAACTGGCGCAGCAGCGGCGTGGTCTGGGCGTCCGGTGCATCGTCGAGCTGGGCCTGGACCTGCTCGCGCAGCAGGGCCAGCCAGGGCTGGCGCTGCTGCTCGCGCTCCAGCAGGGCCAGCGCGCTGGCGCTGCTTTCGCTGCGCCGACGGGCCTGCGCACCGATATGCGCGTCGACCTCGCCGAGCAGCTGCAGGAATTGCGCGGCGCTGGGCTGGGGCTGGCTCAGCAGCGAGCCGATGTGCTGATCCATGAACTGCAGGAAGTGCTGCAGCCCGGCATCGTCGGCGCGCTCGAAGGCAGCGCCATGGGCGGCGACCCGGTTCAGCAGCTGCCAGGTCGGATGGTCCTGGCGGCGCAGGAGGCTGATGTCGCTCATCGCCAGGCGGGCCACCGCGACCTGCAGGCGCGCCAGCAAGGCCTTGACCGGCGGCAGCAGCTCCGGGTCGGCCAGGATCTGGTCGTACAGGCGCGACAGCATGTCCTTGCCGCCTGCGCCGCTGGCCACGGCGGGTCCGAGGCGCTGCGGCCGCGAGTTGTAGGCGTCGACACGGCGCGCCAGGCTGTCCAGCGTGGTGGGCTCGACGGTCTCCTGAAAAATGCTGCCGGCGTGGCGCAGGCGCTGCTGGTCGCTTTGCTGCATCGCCGTGCTGCCGGCGATCAAGGGGGTCAGCTCGGCGGCTCGCAGCTCGGCGCACAACTGGCCGTACAGCCGGCTCAGGCCCTGGGCCAGCGGCTGGGCGGCTGCGCGCATCAGCGCGTACTGTCCCTCGGGGTCAAGCTGCACGGGCTGCAAGGCCTGCAGCAGGCCCTGGGCAAACAGCGCGGGCCGCAGCGGGTTGTCGTTTTTGCGCGGGCGGGCCGTGCCGCGCAGCGCGGCAAAGAAATTGCCGAGCTGGTGCAGCTCGGCGCGGCAGTGGTCTTCGACCGCCTGAATCACATGGGCCACGGCCACGTCCTGCAGCGCCTGCTGCTCGTCCACCAGACTCAGCGTGTCAAGGCTGACCGGCTTGCGGTGCAGCGGGTCTTCGCCCCGGGCGGCGGCCTCCAGCAAGGGGGTCAGGGCTTGCTCGAAACGCTCGGCGAAGCGCAGACGCTGGCGCTGCCAGGCGTCCAGCAGCAGATGCTGTTGCGGGCGGCCGCCGAGCTCGTCCGGTATCCGGTCCAGCAGATGGCGGCTGAGCAGGCCCAGCTGGGCTTGGGCGTCTTGGACGAGGGCGGCAAGGGTGGGTGCGGGCATGGAGAGGGCGGACCGATTCTTGCCCGGATTATGCGGCTGGGCCTGGACGAAAAAAGGGGCCGCATTCGCGGCCCCTTTCGAGACGGTCAGACTTGTTGCACGGGTGCCGCAGGCACCCGGCGCGGTCTTACATGTCCATGCCCATGCCGCCCATGCCGCCCATGCCACCAGGCATGCCGCCGGCCGGAGCGTCGTCCTTCGGGGACTCGGCCACCATGGCTTCGGTGGTCAGCATCAGCGAAGCGACCGATGCGGCGTTCTGCAGGGCAGTACGCGTCACCTTGGTCGGGTCCAGGATGCCCATTTCGATCATGTCGCCATAGGTGTCGTTGGCGGCGTTGAAGCCGTAGTTGCCCTTGCCGGCCAGCACGGCGTTCACGACGACGGAGGCTTCGCCACCGGCGTTGTAGACGATCTCGCGCAGCGGGGCTTCGATGGCCTTCAGCACCAGCTTGATGCCGGCGTCTTGATCGGCGTTGTCGCCCTTGATCTCGCCAGCGGCTTGCTTGGCGCGCAGCAGGGCCACGCCACCACCGGCCACGATGCCTTCTTCAACGGCGGCACGGGTTGCGTGCAGCGCATCTTCGACGCGGGCCTTCTTTTCCTTCATTTCGACTTCGGTGGCGGCGCCAACCTTGATCACGGCAACACCGCCGGCCAGCTTGGCCACGCGCTCTTGCAGCTTCTCACGGTCGTAGTCGCTGGTGGCTTCCTCGATCTGGATGCGCACTTGCTTCACACGAGCCTCGATGTCGGCAGCGGCGCCAGCACCGTCGATGATGGTGGTGTTTTCCTTGCCCACTTCGACGCGCTTGGCCTGGCCCAGATCGGCCAGCGTGACCTTCTCCAGCGTCAGGCCGACTTCTTCGGCGATGACCTTGCCGCCGGTCAGGATGGCGATGTCTTCCAGCATGGCCTTGCGACGGTCGCCGAAGCCCGGAGCCTTGACGGCCACGACCTTCAGGATGCCGCGGATGGTGTTGACCACCAGGGTCGCCAGCGCTTCGCCTTCGACTTCTTCAGCGATGATCAGCAGCGGACGGCCGGCTTTGGCCACTTGCTCCAGCGTGGGCAGCAGGTCGCGGATGTTCGAGATCTTCTTGTCGAACAGCAGGACGAAGGGGTTGTCCAGCAGCGCGGCTTGCTTCTCGGGGTTGTTGATGAAGTAGGGCGACAGGTAGCCGCGGTCGAACTGCATGCCTTCGACGACGTCCAGTTCGCTGTCCAGGCTCTTGCCGTCTTCGACGGTGATGACGCCTTCCTTGCCGACCTTGTCCATCGCCTCGGCGATGATGCGGCCCACTTCCACATCGCTATTGGCCGAGATCGTGCCAACCTGAGCGATTTCCTTGGAGGTGGTGGTGGCCTTCGAGGCGGCCTTCAGCTGGGCGACCAGGGCCGTGACGGCCTTGTCGATACCGCGCTTCAGGTCCATCGGGTTCATGCCGGCGGCCACGTACTTCATGCCTTCGCGCACGATGGCCTGGGCCAGCACGGTGGCGGTGGTGGTGCCGTCACCGGCGTTGTCCGAGGTCTTGGAAGCGACTTCCTTGACCATCTGGGCGCCCATGTTCTGCAGCTTGTCCTTCAGCTCGATTTCCTTGGCCACGGACACACCGTCCTTGGTCACGGTGGGGGCGCCGAAGGAGCGCTCGAGCACCACATTGCGGCCCTTGGGGCCCAGAGTCACCTTGACCGCGTTGGCCAGGATGTTCACGCCTTCAACCATGCGAGCACGAGCTTCGCCGCCAAAGATTACGTCTTTTGCTGCCATGTGTATTTCTCCGAATTCTTTAAGGTGTCAGATCTTGGGGTGCGCCGACTTACTTGGCGACAACAGCAAACAGATCTTCTTCGCGCATCACCAGCAGTTCGTCGCCGTCGACCTTGACGGTCTGGCCGCTGTACTTGCCGAACAGCACGCGGTCGCCGACGGCCACGTTCAGGGCGATGAAGTCGCCCTTCTCATTGCGTTTGCCCGGGCCCACGGCCAGGACTTCGCCCTGATCGGGCTTCTCTGCGGCGTTGTCGGGGATGACGATGCCAGAGGCGGTCTTGGTTTCTTGTTCCAGACGCTTGACGATCACACGATCGTGCAGAGGACGCAGTTTCATTTCATCTCCTTGAGAGTGGTGCTAGATCAATGGGTGCACTGTGAATCGAGCACCCATTCACGTGCGAAGACCCGTCATGGCGAAGCCGTTTCGGATCGTTAGCACTCTATCTTGGTGAGTGCTAGCAGACGGATTATAGGGTTGTGCCGAGGGCTTTCAAGAGGGGCGGGTGTGGACTTTCAATGAGTTCTGAATTTTTCTCACTCAGTTCTGAACTGAATCGCGTTGCGCGGCCAAAATGTGGAAGACCATGGTCTCGTAGGGCCAGGGGGCTCCATTGCTTTGAGCTTGGCGCCGAGTAGGCTCTGCAGCGGGTCGCCGGCGCCGCGGCCGCGCCCTTGACGGTGGACGCTCTCTGCCATTGATCCGTTCGCCGGCGCCGGTGGAGCACTGCTCGGAAAGGTCCATCCGCTTTCGCCAGGATGCCTCGGTTGGCGTGGCGTGGCGTTGATCAGGATCTCCCAACCAGACGGCTGAACGACGAATCATCAAGACTGTGGATGCACATTGGCGCTGTCCGCGTAGATTCGCGCCCAGCCGATTGCAGGCCCTTGTGACGACGAAAGCCACAGGTCCCATTCCGGCGAGGGGAGGGAAACAGACTAGCGGCATGTCGCTGTGAGGGTCTGACGCGCCTGGACGTTTCCGCCCCCCGTAGTACCAACCTCACGGGAGAACGGGCGTGCAACGGACACAACGTTTCGGATCAGGGCTGGTGTTACTGTTGGCTGCCGCCACCCTTCAAGGCTGCGCGGTCGTGCGCGACGACTTGCTGTTCAAGAGCGAAGCCCGCGCGGCACTAGGCAAAGATGTCGCGGACTCGTGGAGCAAGGTCGAGCCGACGAAGGCGGTGGAAGTCGCACGCGCCAACTACATGGCCATCCATGACAGGCGGCTGGCAGACGTCGATGTCTATCAAGCCAACCTGCAGACGTTGCTGCAAGCCTATCTGGCGGTGGGCTACAGCACGCCCCTCATGAAGCAGATGTCGAGCCTGCAGAATCATGCCGGTGCGGCGGGCTTTCAGAACTATTGCTTCAGAGCGCCAACGATCAGCGATCCGTATTGCTCTTTCTGGAATCCTAACGAACTGGTGGGTAGCAAGGATGTTGCACAAGCCTTCGCAGCCAAGCGCCCGACGATGGAAATCCGGGCGATCGACGCCAAAGTCCCTGCGCGCTTCGCGTTGAGGTTTCAGCGAGCCCAACGGGCGATTGCCGACGCCGAAGTCGCATGGCAAGACCTCAGTGCGATCGCGCTACGCATCACGGGTGAGAAGCTGCCGGTGTGTGCCCTCTGGGCCAAGGCCGAAGGCGACAAGGCCAAGACGCTCTGGAAGGAGCGCGTTGCCAAGAGCCCATTGCTGACGGTGGACCTGGGCGTCGATGCAAAGAATGTCGACAACGCCTGCAGGGCCAAGGCGGATGCATCCGATGATCTCAGGGTCGCGCTTCTTTGGCCTGAAATCATCGCAAAGATCGCCGCCGCAGGCCCGATCGACGACAGCAAGCCCATCGACCAGAAGCTGATCATCCAGGCGCGTGATGCCGTGCTTGCAGCCACGCCAAAGAACCCTCTTTTTAAGCAGCTGGCCAAGGTCGAGGCCATGCAGGTCTCGCTGGATGCCAAGCGCGCGGAAGCTCAGGTCGCCAAGGAAAACGTTAAGAAGGCGCAGGCAGATGCGGGCGGCGAGCAGTCCTCTGCGCTGAAGAGCACGAAGGAATCGATCGCCGCGCTAGAAAAGGCAGTCGATGAACTGAAGACTATTGCGGAACTCGCGGCACCGTCGAACGATTTTGCCAAGGATGCGCTGCTCGATCTCAAGCGTGAATCGCTGACGGCGTTCTTCAAGGCCATCAAGGATGCCGAGCCCGGTAAGGAGCCTCCGACGGGAGGAGGGAAGGTGGCAACAGCGCTGATCCTGTTTGCCAATTTCTCTGACAAGAACAACACCAGGATTGGCGCCGCTGAGAAGGTGGGGATGGAGTCACTGGCGTTGCAGGAGCAATTGACGAAGTTGGAGGGGCAGCGCGTCAAGCGTGCGATCGCCCTGATGGAACAGGGTGTGAAGTTGGAGCAGGCCAGGTTCGACGCGATGGTGGCCCAGCTCGATGCGCACATCAAGGCTGACTCGTTCGTACAGGGCTTCAAGTACGACATCGCCGCGGACGCGAGAACCTCTCAGCTCATGATCGACACGCTCACGTTGCAGTCTGCGCTGCTCGGCAAAGCAAGCGTTGAATGCCCGAAGTGCAAGGGAAAGACGCCGATGGTTGTGGAGGTGCCTCCGGAGATGCGCAACCAGCTCTACCTGGGTGTTGCCGGCTACCTCAACACAGCGGTGACCTACCAGCCGCTCAGGTACAGGTTGGAAGCACAGGAGGTGGCGCTGTCGCAATCAGGCCGCATGGATGCAGCTGAGGTCAACGTGCAGACCTGGAATGCAGTGCTGTCGAGCAATGTTCAGCAGCTCAAGACATGGGCTGAGTTCGGTATCTCCAAGGACGACTTCCAGAAGGGGTTGAACAACCTCTTCACCGGCCTGATCGCTGTAGGGGTGCTCAAGTGAATCGATTCCTCATTCCCATCGCCGCCGCTGCTCTGCTGTCGGGTTGCGCTGCGCCGCCCGAAGCGACGAGACAGACCAAGCTGACCATCTCGGTGTTGACCGAGTACCAGGAGGCCGCACAGACCTTCACGACTGAGCATGCACGCTCCGTCAACTACCTTGCCGGCCTGGCCGCCGAGCGACGCCGCAATCTTGAAGCCAGCGCGCAGTTCGCCAAGGACGAGCTGGCTTTGATGAAGGCCGTTGGCGATCCTGGTGCGCTCGAAGTCCATTCCCGCATCACCACGCTGATGTCCACGCTGGCAGAGAACAAGGCAGCGCGCCACACGGTTGAACAACTGCAGGTCGAGACCGCCGCGCTGCTCAAGCCGCTGCCCTCTACCACCGCCGCGACGGACGAGACCAAGAAGGCGCTGGGCAAGTTGCTGGACGGTGTGTCCAAGGAGGAACGGATCAAGGAACTGCAGTCGTACTACGACATCGCGCAGAAAAGCCTGAAGGACGCCAAGGCGAAGCTGGCCGAGCCGCCTGCCGCAGCGTCCGCAGCCGCGCCGTAACTCCACCATCTCCCAGGAGGCAACATGGATCCGTCACCACTTAGACTGCTGGAGCTTTTGAAGAGCGCAATCGAGCTGATGCAGTCAGAGAACAGCTACCTCGGCGGACTGCTGAGCAACCCGTTTCTCACGCCCCAGGACCGTATCGACATCGGGGTGACACGTTCTCAGCTGGACATGGACATCGATAGCGTCAAGCACAAAGCGGCCGAGGTGCGAGATGCGTACCTGGGCGGCACCTTCCCGGAGGTCAAGCCGAACGTCATCAAGGATGTCATGGATGCGACCGCGGCCCTGGGCGACAAACTTCGGAACGCGGCTCAACTGCAAGCCATGTTGGCGGCCACTGCCGGGTTCCTGGGTGTCATCAACGCGCTGGTGAAGCCGTAGCTCGGTCGATGTCGATCCGACAGCCGCGCAGAAAGGGCTGCAGGCCAGTGGATTCGCGTGGCGCAACTTATGGACCACGGCGATCTCCAGAAAGACCGCTTCGCAGCGGTTGCCGTCTTCGGCCATCAGCCACCGAATTCACGCTCTCTGGTATGAAGCAGGCGCCGACGCACCTGGCCGGCTGACTGGTTCAGCGACCGGTGTCAAGGGTGTTGCGGTCGCCCACCCAGGCTGCGCGGCAGTCGCCATCGAACGAAAGGCGCCGTGACTTGAGGGATTGCTGGCCTTTTAGAACCGGGGTCGGCTCCTTATACTGATTCGCTACCCAGGCAGAGGGGCTCATTGTCGAAGTGGAGGGTTGGCGATGGCTGCTTCCAGTGCCGGCCGATCGAGTGGGAGGCGGATGAGCGAGGTAATCATTCCGTTCGCGACCAGGGCGGTGCTCTCAGGGTTGCTGCTGCTGCTGGCGGTTGTCCTCGCTTGGCAGGCTTACCGAATGTGGTTCAACAAGTCGCTGGTGCTGACCCCTTTTGACTTTCTAGAGGCAGGCACACCGTCCGTTCCTGCTGGCGAGCAGTTCTCGAGAATGGTCCGCGCCGACCTAGTCCAGCTTGCCGATCTCTACAGCGCCGGCCAAGTAGTCAACCAGGCGGCAGTCCCGGCCTCGGCACCCGGGTCCGTCCCGCCGATGGAACTGCCCGTCCTTTTCGACGTTTCTTTTTTTGAATCCGTCGAACTCAAGGCATACGGGGTGGAGTTCGGCTCGATCTTCAAGGCCTTGCGGCGGCATCTGGAGTCACCCAGCGAGATCTCGGGCAGCGTCACGCATCAAGGAACTGCCTACACCGTGTTCGCGGAATCCAGACAGTCGGGCCTTGGCGCCAAGGGCACACATCGGTGGAACATCCCGTACGCAAAGGACCTGCCAGAGGCGTCGCGGAAGCTCGCATGCAACGTTTTCCGCCACCTTACCGCAAGCGACAAGAGCAACCATCGTGACGCCCCATTGTACCGGGCGGTGGACGACGAGGAGTTCTACCTCTTCAACGTCGCTCTCGCCGCATACGAACAGTACCGTCAACGCAAGGCCACCCTGGCGGACGCTGACGCGTCGGCCATCCTCGCAGCTGCAGACAAGCCACTGGAGAGTTTGCTCAAGCGCGAAGTCGTGAGCTTTCCCTACGTGCACAAGTTGGCTGCACTGGTGTTTTTCGAGCAGAAGAAGTACGACGCGGCGGAGGAAGAGCTCACGCTGCACCTGGCATGGCTCAAGGGCGAGGGGCGCGATCAGGGCCCGGCCCGGGAGTTGCTCGCCAAGATCAAGTCAACTAGCCTGCAAAAAAATCCTGCGATCAGCCGCGCCAGGCCGCTTCAGCCTGGAACAAGCGTCGGATCCTTGATCGACAACAAGGCCGTTGGAATGATCTGCTGTTTCGCAAAGGCTGCCGACGGCACCCGATACGCGGTCAGCGCGGCGACCGCACTTGGAACCGCGTCTGACGCGAGGGTCGTCCAGCCAGCAGTGCGCGATGGCGGAATCGCGGCTGATGTGATTGGTGAGCGCGACAAGGTGACGGAGACGGTTGCGCTCGTCAAGCTCAAGGCAGGCACGAAATGGAAGAAGGAGATTCCGGAGTTGGGCGTCATCAATGGCCTGGCTTCGAAGCTCGCTGCCGGCGACTCGGTCGTCGCCTACGGCTTCGATGGCAAGCGGCACGAGGGCACGGTGATAAGCACCGGGAACCCGGTGAACGTCAATGTTGAAGGTAAAAAGATTACCGTCAAGAACGCGACCGTGACGTCCATCGTCTCCGGTGGGGAACTGGGAGGGCCGGTGCTAACCACGGATGGCAAGCTCGTCGGCATGATTTTCGGTTCAAGTGGGACCACGACGGTGGTCGCACCCGTGGAACAGGTGCTCAAAGACCTGGGACTGGAAATGGTGAAGTAGCGCAATGGCAGCTGGATACAAGGAAGCCTTCGGCCTTGCTGACAACCCGTTCGGGCCAGCCAGACCCGTGCCCGGGCTACCGGTGCCGCTGACGGCCAATCTGCAGGTCCGACCGCTGATGCTGCATAGGAACCCGAAGCTGAACGATCTCTACTGTGAGAGCCTGTCGTCGTTTCAGGATGCTTGCAAGAAGTTGGAAGTCGCGCTCGAGGTGGCGGGGTACACGGCCAACCCGCCTGATCGTGGGACGGCCTCCTACCTCGTTTCTATCGCTGGCGACCGGGGCGCCGGAAAGACGACGCTAGCCTCCCGGATGATCCAGATGATGCAACTGCGCGCACCGCAGGGCGGATCGGCGTGGGTGGTTGAAGAACTGCTGCTGAACTCTACCCAGGAGACCGTAGACGAGCAGGGCGCGAAACTCAAGGCTTTGGAGGCGAAGATCATCGGGCAGCCGCCCGAATACGTATGCATTCTGGTTGATGATCTGCGGGCGGACGCCTACGCCAACGTCGCAGCGATGTACGACAACCTGCTGAATCACACCGTCGTCTTCATCGTGTTCACGAGTTGGGACCCGAAGATGCCCGAGCAGATCGACAAAGCACTGCACCCGGTCCACAAGTTCGACATTCCGCCCCTTTCGCCCGACGACGCGGTGGCGTTCGTCAACTCGCGTTACCAGTTCTTCCGCTCAAAGCCGGGCAACGGTCTGAGCGCTGAGCCATTCTTTCCCTTTGACGAGGAAGACATTCGAACCGCCGTAGCGGTGCGCGTCATCAGCGGCTCAGCAAACACCGGTCCCATCAGTCTGCGCATGTTTGCAAGCATCCTCCAATCTGCGCTCCTGAAGCGACTGCAGGAAATCGCAGCGGACAATGACGATGCGTTCGATGTGCAGGCGATACCTCTCGACAAGCTGCGGTCCATGAAGATCAAGCTGGCGCAGGCATACGAGGTCGTGGTGCGTCAATGAACAAGAGCAAGCTCAACCCGTTCCCGGACTACCCGGTCACGAGACTGATGGACAGTCGCGAGGCCGGCCCGGCCACCGTCCTCACGCCTGGAGTAAGGGCGGGTCGGGAACTTGTAGACAAGTTCGTCAGCGGCCTTCATCAAGTGCCTCAGGGCGCGCAGACCGGCGCGGCACTGTGCGCGGTTCGTGGCGACTATGGAACGGGCAAGACGTTCCTGCTAAATGACGTGGCAGCCTACCTGTGCCAGACCTGTGGCACTACGAGTCCGCCCACCATCCTTCGCGCAACCTGTATCGAAACGGATCCCCTGTCATGGTTCAAGTCGAAGGTGGGACAGCGGCTCGACGAACTTCCTCTGGGCGAGATCGCGCTGCGCCTGTACGGCCGCGCCGGGGCGGTCGTTGCCGGTAGGACGGCGCTGACGGACTCCGCTGTAGCGTTGCTACAAGCGGATCCAACGCGGATCCGCGACCTCATCCGGAGCAACCAGCTCAGTGTTGATGAGGTGGGTCGGGAGTTCCAGAAGCAGTTGGACGTGGTCTGCAAAGACTATGACGAAACTGTGCGACGCGTCCTGGCCCGCCTGGTGGCGTCAGAGACCGAACGCACGGCGCGACAATGGATCAGCGGAGTCGCACTCAGTGCTCGAGACGCCGAGTTGCTCGGCGTGCCGACGGAGATCGACTCGGCCGACCGTGTGTCATCGCTCATTGGCGCCATCGCCGCTATGCACCGAGCGGTCGGCCGGCCCTTTGTGCTGCTCGTTGACGAGTTGGAGCACTTCGCACGGCATGACATTGCACAGAGATCCTGGAGCAACGTCACTTGGCTAAAGCGACTGCTCGAGCACCTAGGTGATGCAGGTGCCCTTGCGCTGGTGGCGGGGCACTGGGACGCCTGGAAAACAACGGCGGACTACCTCGACCGGTTCCCCCAGCACTCGCCGATCGACTTGGTGAAGCTCAAGGCGAACGACGTCGCGGAAATCGTCGAACGCTTCCTCGGCGCACGGCCGGTCCACTTCGGAGAGCAGCAATGCCGTGCGATCGCGACGGCAACCGGCGGAAATATGCGCCGTGTCATGTCCCTCTGCAACCTTCTGTTCAGGCAGACGGACGGTTTTGCCTTGCCACTGACCGAGGCTGCGATCCAAGCTGCGTGGCTGTCCGTCGCACAACGCATCCCGCAAGAGCAGGCCCTCGAGGAGACTGCCAGCTTGCTTGACAAGAGGGGCTTCGAAACCAGCACGGAGTCGCTCTTCGGGAACCTGCACTTTGACCTGGTCGCCCGGCGCGCAGACGGTCGCGTGATCCTTCTGGAAGCAAAACACGCCGATACGCAGGGCGCTCATTACGATGCGGCGCGCCGCTTTATCGACAAGCTCGATCAGGTGACAAGGGACAATCCCAAGAGCATCGGCATGTTCTTGGTCAATGGCAGCGTCGACGATGAGTTGCTCCGCGTGCTGCGCAGCGGTGGCCGAACCAACGTCAGATGGTTTGACCTCACGGCTCGTGACGTCCTCAGTCGAATCGAAACCGAGATCGCATCGCTCGATGGTGTGATGCTATCGCCGACCCGGAGTTCCGCTGATCTGCACCAGGCCGGCCCGGCTACGACTGCAGCCGCTTTGCCGACCGCCGTCCTTGCACCCGCCACGGCCCCAATCGCCGCGCCGGCCGATGCGCAGCTCGCTGCCCTCCAGCAGGCGACGGCCAGCCTCGAAAGGCAACTTCGAGAACTGGACGCGAGGCGTGGCCGCGAGGTGCAGGAGTTGCAAGAGCGGCTGTCCAGGGCAAGCCAAGCAAACAGCGAGCGGCATGGCTCTCCTCGCCAGGAATCGATCCAGCAGGAAACCGACGTGAGTCGGGAACGTGCGCGTGCGCGCTACGAGGCATTGCTTGAGCAACCTTCGATTCACAACAAGCTGCGTTACTTCGGCCCCGCGCTCACGATAGGAATCCTCTACGTCGCATGCGGACTATTGGCATTGCTCTTCGACGAAAGAATCCTCTCGGCGCTGCGTGTGCAAATGGACCCGAGACTCATGCAATCGCTGATGATCATCTTCGGGGTGATGACGGCACTCTCCGGTTTCTGGCTGATCTGGCGCCGCTATGCAGTCATTGCGGAGTACTTCGAAACCACCCGCCGCACGATACGGGACCTTTATCTGCGTGACGTTCCCATTAGTGAACTAGAGCGAGTAAGCGCCATTTTTCGCCGATCCATAGAGTCAGAGGGAGTCGGCAATGCGCGTCGCGAGGCGGTAGAGAAGCTCAAGCAGAGCAACTTCTCTGAAGAGGTGAGAAATTACGTTGCTGAGAACGTGGAGCGGAGGGTCTACTGAGGCAACGCTGAACAAGCTGCCGATTTCCTGGATCTCGGCGAGCACGTTGCGCGGTGCGCGACGGCAAGCGCGCTGAAGGTCGCTCGATGCCGCAGATCGGCGACATGGCTGGTCACTCCCCTTGTTTCGGTCCGGTTGATTTCAGAGGGTGTGCGGTTCAGTTTTCAACGCGAGTCGACAGCGGGCATGAATCTGCCGAAACAGTGGCCGGCGCCAGCTAGACTCGTCGTGGGCTTGGCCCCTTGTCCCATCGCTCACCCAAACGACTGGAGATCAGCATGACGCTACCTTCCTACCTCGCTGCAGCGGCCTTGATGGTGTCGAGCGCGGCGTTTGCCTTCCACTGTCCCGCCGACATGAAGAAGATCGACGAGGCCATGGCCAAGAGCCCCAAGCTCACGGCCGAGCAGATCAGTGATGTGAAGAAGCTGCGCGCCGACGGCGAAGCCTTGCACAAGGCCGGCAAGCACCAGGAGTCGGTCGACACGCTGGCCAAGGCGATGAAGATCCTCGACATCAAATAGAGCCCTCCCGGCCGCCGCAACAGGGGGCCGGGGCCTTGCCGCTAGCTTTTCGGCGCGGCGGGCTTGTCGACCGGCCCATCCGCCCCGGTATTGCCCAGCTCCGGATGGCTGCGATTGACATCGCCCGGCGCCTCCGGGCCGGTCTGCCCCGTCTCGCCGAGACGATGGTCTTCGTTGTCGTGTTCGAGCCCGCCCTGCAGGCCGGGCGGAAAGTCCTGCTGTCTGCGTCCACTCATGATGCGAACTCCTTGGAAATCCATGCTTCGCGACAGGCCCAGTATGGATGGATATGAAAATGGAGCAAACCCTCCCGACACCAGCCATGCAAAAAGATCCCTGCCAAGCCCTGCGCATCGCGCTCCTCGACCTGCATCGCGTGCTGGTTGAGTTGGAGCGGCGCCAGTACGAGAAACAGCACGGCCGGCAATCGTCCGGCGACTTCCTGCAGGTGATGGCCTATGCCGATGAGATGCGTTGGCTCGAACCACTGAGCCGTCTGATCGTGATGCTGGACGAAGCGCTGGATGGTGACGGCGACGCCCTCTCGGCCCCGGCGGCCGTGGCCCAGCGCGCCCGCGAGCTGCTGAGCCTGGACCGGCACAGCAGCGAGCTCTTCACGACGCGCTATCTCTGGCATTTCGATGTGGCACCGGAATTGGTGCAAGCGCATGCGTTGGCGCTGGCGGCGCTCAAGCGTGCCGGGTCGTCGGTCCCCCAAGCTGGGACCTGAGCGCTCGCGCCCGGCGGCCCGGCTTCGATCGTTCAGGCGCTGATCGGCCGGCTGGCCGAGCGGCGCGCCGCACGCAGCCGGCGCACCTGCAGCGTGGCGCCGATCAGGAACAGCAGGAAGATCACACCGACCACCTTCTCGAGCTTCGGGTCCTCCGGGCTGCTGAACAGCGGTGCGCCGCTGGGCAGGCGGGTGAAGGTTTCGGTGACGCCGGGGATCATGTGGAAGAACACCGTCAGCGAGTAGCTGACCGTCTCGACATAGGGCGCGGCGTGGCCCAGCAGCCGGCTGTGGCCGGCCACGGTGGCCAGGCCCAGCACCAGCAGGGTCACGATGCCCAGCACATGGGGCTTGCCGAAGCCGCCGTGCTCGAAGATGCCGAAGCCGGTCAGGCAGGTCAGCACCGTGGCCCAGATATAGAGCTTGCCGACCGGCCGGTCCGGCAGGATGGCCCTGTCGCGCAGCAGGGCGACCAGGGCGGCGGCCAGCGCCACCAGGCTGATCAGGGTGTGGATGAAGCCGAGCGTCGTCAGTCCGAACATGGGGTTCTCCTTGAGGCGATGAGGTTCAGCGCCGAGCTTGGGTTGCCATGGGCTGACCATGCCCCAGTTTCGCCTTCTTTGGATCCGTCGTGTGGCCTGCCGCCGGCTCGGCCGTAAGAGGCAGACAAGGGTGTTTCCAGCCTGTGTAGGACGCCAACCCGGCCGCGACCCGCTACCCGACTACGCCCGATGGCGTATCCGGACTACCGTCGGTCGGCCGGGGCGGCCCTACTGTCGAGGTCTTCATAAGGAGACCTTCATGGCACTCAGCACCATCCTGCTCATCGTCCTCATCCTGTTCCTGATCGGCGCGCTGCCCTCCTGGCCGCACAGCCGCAGCTGGGGTTATGGCCCCAGTGGCGGCCTGGGCCTGGTCGTTGTGATCGTGATCGTGCTGTTGCTGCTGGGACGGATCTAGGCGCCAGAGCCGGCCACTGCAGCCGGCTTGGTATTGACCGCCAGGCACAGCAGGCCGGTCAGCAGGGCCAGGCCCACATGCAGGGCGTAGACGGCGTCGAAATCGGCGCGCTGCAGCTGCGCGTGACCGAGCAGCAGCACGGTCAGTGCGACACCCAGCACCGCGCCGATCTGGCGGGTGGCCTGGTTGACGGCGCTGCCGACCGCATAGTGCTGGGCCGGCAGGCCCATCACCGCCGCGCCCGACAGCGAGGGCAGCACCATGCCCACGCCGATCCCGCTGAGCAGCAGACCCGGCAGCCACTGCGTCAGATAGGCCGGCTCGACGTCCGGCACCAGCAAAAACCACAGGCCGCTGCAGGCATAGATCAGCGCACCGCCAACCAGGAAGGGTCGGTGCCCATGCCGGGCCGCGAGCCGGCCGGTCAGGATGGCCGAGGGCATCACCAGCAGCGGGCCCGGGGTCACGGCCAGGCCGGCCTGCGGCAGGCTGTAGTGCCAGATCTGCGCCATGTAGAAGAAGAAGGTGAAGAACATCATCGCGAACGCGGTGCCGAAGGCCAGCGTCGCCAGGTTCACATAGCGGTAGGTGCGGCTGCGGAACAGCGCCAGGTCCAGCAGCGGCGCCGGCGCATGGCGGGCCCACAGCACGAAGCCGATCAGCGCGACCAGGCCCAGCGCCCCGGCCATCAGCAGCTCGTCGCGCCGCCAGTTCGGCGACTCCGACTGCACGATGGCCAGCGTAATCGCGCCAACGCCGACGATGAGCAGGCTCATGCCCACCAGATCCAGCGGCCGCCGCGCCTCGGGCCGGCGCACCTCGCCGAGCAGCCGGGCGCCGAACCACAGCGACAGCGCGCCCAGCGGCAGGTTCAGATAGAAGGCCCAAGGCCAACCGATGCTGTCGACCACCAGCGAACCCAGGCTGGGCCCGACCGCCGCCGCCAGCGCGCCGACCGCCCCCCACAGGCTCACCGCCACCGCGCGCCGCGAGGCCGGAAACGCCGCCAGCACCAGGGACAGCGAGGCGGGCGTCAGCAGCGCCGCGCCGATGGCCTGCAACACCCGCGCCGCGATCAGCCAGCCGACGCTGCCGGCCAGACCGCAGGCCGCCGAAGCTGCCAGAAACAGCACGACGCCGATCATGAAGACGCGCTTGCGGCCGTGCGCATCGGCCAGGCCGCCGGACGGGATCAGCATCGCCGCATAGACCACTGTGTAGGCATTCAGCACCCAGGACATATCGGCCGCCGTCGCCGCCGGAAAGGCGGCCCGCAGGCTGCCAAAGGCGGCAAACAGCAGGGTGCTGTCCAGCGAGACCAGGAAGACGGCGACGCTGGCAACCCAGAACACCGGCCAGGGTGAGCGGGTGCCGCCGGCGTCAGCGGGCGGAGTGGCGGTGGCGGCGAGGCTGCTCATGGCTTGGGGCCGCTCAGTGCGACAGCGCTTGCAGATAGACGCCGGCCGCCAGGCCTTGCTTGACCTGACGCGTCAGCTCGTCGGCCAGCACCTCGGTGGCGCCGGCTGCCAGGCCATCGAAGGCCTGGCTGACGACGGCCTCGGGCGTGGTCTTGGGCACATCGAGGCCCTGGGTCAGGTCGGTGTCGACAAAGCCCATGTGCAGGCCCGTCACCAGCGTGCCCTGGCCGCTGAGCTCCTGGCGCAGGCCATTGGTCAGCGCCCAGGCGGCCGACTTGGTCGCGCCATAGGTGGCCAGCAGGGGGCCGTTGATCCAGCTGGCGATCGACAGCACGTTCAGCAAGGCGCCGCCGCCGTTGGCGGCCAGCACCGGCGCGAAGGCGCGCGCCATGCGCAGCGGGCCGAAGTAGTTGGTGTCCATCTGGCGCTGTGCGGCCTCGATCGCATCGGGCGCCAGGAAGCCGCCCAGCGTGGCGATGCCGGCGTTGTTGATCAGGATGCTGACATCGCTGCATTGCGCCGCGACCGCCGCGATGTTCTCGGCATTGCTGACATCGAGCCGGATCGGCACGACTCCGGGCAGCGTGATGCTGTCCGGGTTGCGGGCGGCTGCATAGACCTTGCGCGCGCCGCGGGCCAGCGCTTCGCGGGCAAAGGCCAGGCCGAGGCCACGATTGGCGCCGGTGATCAGGACAACGGAGTTTTCGAGCTTCATGGTGGGTCTTTCAGGCAAGGAGGTTGAAGGGGAATATGACGATCGTCATAAAATCGAGCGAAGGCAAGTCTCTGATGCCGGGGCTTGCTCTGGTTCTAAGGGGAGAGGGCGGACCGGGTCTTCTGCCCGCGGCGGGCCAGCAAGGCGTCGCGGTTGGCGGCCAGCAGTGCATGGCCATCGGCGTTGTCGCCCAGCGCGCGGGCCAGTTGCAGCGCACCGACCAGGCTGCTGACGATGACACGGGCCTCGTTGGCATCGGCCGAGGGCAGCACCTGCTGCACCCGCGTCATCAGGGCCTGGACCCGGCTGCGCCCGGCCTCCAGCACCTCGGCCGACTGGCGCGGCATCTCCGACGCTAGCGCCGCCACCGGGCAGCCCGCCTCAGGGCCGGCCAGATGGGCGGGCGACAGATAGCCCTCGACCAGGGCGACGAAGGGGTCGCGGCCTTGCTGCTCGGCCTTGGCCAGTCGCGAAGTGAGCCTGCGCTCACTGTCTCGGCCCGCCCAATCCATGGCCTCGGCCAGCATCGCGTCACGGGAGGAGAAGTGGGCATAAAAACCGCCATGGGTTAGGCCGGCCTGCTTCATCAGATCGGCCACGCCGATGCCGCCATAGCCGACGCGCCGGATCTCGCGCGCCGCCGTCTCAAGGATGCGCTCGTGGGTCAGTTCCTTGCGGCTGGGCGTGCTGGCGGTCACTGGGCTTTGTTGGTAAATATGATGATCGTCATATTAGGCTGCGACCAGCGGCCGCGTCAAGCGCCTTGTCGGGTTCAGGGCTTTCGCCGGCCGCTCAACAGCGGGCGGCGGCGCGGCGGGCACGGCGCAGCTGCTGGTCCGAGCTGAAACCGGCCTGCAGCGCCGCCTGGCTGGCGGCGAGGCCGCCGGCTTGCGCCTGACGGGCACGTTCGAGCCGGATCGCCTGCAGATAGTGCAGCGGCGTCACGCCGGCATGGGCTGCGAACAGCCGGCTCAGGTGGCGCGGCGTCACATGGGCGGTCTCGGCCATGCGGGTCAGGCTCCAGTCCTCGGTCGGGTCGGCGCAGATCGCGTCCTGCACGCGATGCAGGGCCGGGTGCAGATGGTGGCGGTGCGCCAGCAGCGGCGACAGCTCGGGGTCGGCCGGGCTGCGGCGCAGATAGACCACCATGGTCTGCGCCACGGTAGCGGCCAGCGCCGCGCCGCAGTGCTGGGCGATCAGGTGCAGGGCCAGATCGATGCCGGCGGTGATACCGGCGCTGCTGGCCAGCGGGCCGTCGAGCACGAAGACGCGGTTGTCCACCACCTGGGCTCGTGGCTCGGCCTGGCGCAGCGCGTCCAGCAGCTCGTGATGCGTGGTGCAGCGCCGCCCGGCCAGCAGGCCGGCTTCGGCCGCCAGCAGCGCGCCGGAGCAGACCGTCAGCAGTCGTCCACCGCCGGCCAGCAAGACCTGACCCTGCTGCGCGAGCCAGCGCAGGCCGGCGAGCCCGGCCGCCAGCGCGGCGCTGTCGGGCGCCGGCTCGCCGGGCAGCTCATTGCGGCAGCCGACGAGCACCAGCCAGCTGTCGCTGGCCGGCGCCGCCGGCAGCGGCTCCAGCCCGGCGACCGCGAGGCCTACCGAGCTGAGGCATTGCGGCTGCGCCGCGATGAAGCGCAGCCGAAAGGCCGGCGGCCGGCCGCGCCCGGCCAGGGCCTGGTTGGCCAGCCGGAAGGCCTCGGCCGGCCCGGCCAGGTCCAGCAGCAGCGCGCGCGGCTGCACCAGCATCAAGACATCAATTGCGGACATGGCCGCCAGCTTAACGCCCGAGCGCCTGTCGAGCCCGCTGCAGCGCTTGCTCGGCCGTGCAGACCTGGGCGAAGCGGTCCTGCAGCACGGTCTCGGTGCGCAGCTTCAGCTCGGCCGCGCTGAGCGTGGTGCCGCTGGCGTGTGTCATCGCGAAGGTCAGCGTCGCCTCGCTCACATAGTCGACCAGCCAGCCCTCGTCGCTGGCATGGCGGGTGGTGGTCTCGCAGCATTGCTCGCTGCGGATGCCGCTGACGATCAGACGCTGGATGCCTTGCTGGTGCAGCCAGACCGCCAGGCCGGTGCCGACCAGGGCGCTGTGCCGGTGCTTGATGAACTCGGCGGCCGCCTCGTAGCGCGGCAGTTCTTCCAGCGGCTTGACCAGGCCCGAGGCCAGCGCGAAGGCGTTGTCGGCGTGCTCCGGGCCGTCGCTGTGCAGGATGCGGACGATGGGCAGGCCCAGGGCCTGCGCGCCTTCTATCAGGCGGGCGTTGGCGGCCAGGAAGTCGGGCAGATCGACCCCGCTCCAGTAGGGGCGGTGGCGAAAGGATTCCTGGATGTCTATCAGCAGCAGGGCGGTTTTCATGACGGGCACTCCGATGGGTTTGAGTGCGTCGATCTTGCCGCCGGGATCCCACCGCGTCGCGCCGGGTCCGGACCGCCTGCGGTCAAATCAGGACATCATGATCAGGGCTTCAGCCCGAGCGCCTTCCAGCCGTCCAGACCGAGCTTTTCCAAGGTCGCCATATTGGCTTCGTAGATCGCGTCGGTGTCGGTCATGGTTTCGACGGCACGCTCAATGCTGCTTTCGCGCAGGATGTGCAGGGTGGGGTAGGGCGCGCGGTTGCTGTAGTTGCTGATGTCGTCCGGCGCGGTGCCATCGAACTGGTACTGGGGATGGAAGCTGGCGATCTGCAGCTCGCCGTCCAGCTCCAGGTCTTCGACCAGGGCATCGGCGGCGCCGATGAAGTCGTTGAAGTCGAGGAAGTCCTGCAGCACCTGCGGGTGTATCACCAGCGTGGTCTCGATCTCGTCGGGATCGCTGCGGCGCAGCAGCAGCAGCTCCTTGGCCAGCTCCTTCAGCAGTTCCTCCGGCGTGGTCGCGCTGCTGACCACATAGCGCAGCCGATTATTGACGTGCACGCTCTTGGCGAAGGGGCAGAGATTCAGGCCGATCACGGCCTTCTCCAGCCAGACGCGGGTGTCGGCTTCGATCTGAGCGGCGGTCGTCATGCGCTCAGGCCCCGGATCGCCTGGCGGGCGGCTTGCTGGGCCTGGTCCAGGATCTGTTGTTTCCACTCATCGGTATCGATATAGAAGGCATTGCGGATCTGGCGCTTGATCTGGGCGGCCTGCTCGGCCGGCGCCTCGGGATGGGCTTCCAGCCAGTGGTCGGCGCGCAGCGCACCGATCATCTGATCCAGCGGCAGGGTGCCGTATTCCAGCGCGATGCCGGTGTAGGCGGCATCGGGGCAGGCATCGGCGACGGCGGTCCACATCAGGCCCACCAGCGGGGCCGAGCTGGAGCTGCCGTCATAGATCGAGGTCACCTCGGGGCCCCACCAAGCGCGTGCGCGCGCCAGCGCGGCCGCATCGTTCTTGCAGGCAAAGATGCGCTCGCCATGGCCGCTGGGGCCCAGGCCGGTGTGCAGATCGATCCAGGCGATAGACTCGGCAGCCTGGCCCAGTTCTTCGAGCACATGGCGCAGGGTGACATTGCTCCAGGTCGGCGCATGGCCGCCGTAGAACAGGCCCAGCTCATGGGCGTACTGGCCGCTGGTGATCGCGGTCTGCAGACCGCGCTCGCCGTGCCGGGCGGCATAGTCGGACAGTACCGCCTCGTCGGCCGGCGTCGGCGGCCAGTGCGCCGGGATCAGCGCAGCGGCGATCTCGTCGTAGCCGGCGTTGTGCGGCAGCGGCTGGTGGAAGTCGTGGAAGTTGCGGTTCAGGTCCACCCCCTCCTGCGTGACGCGGCGCCACCAGGAGAAGCCATGCGGGTTCAGCGCGTGGATATAAAGCACGGCCACGCCGCTGGTCTTGACGGCTTCATGCCAGCGCGGATCGGACAGCAGGCCGGTCTGCACACCCGAGCCGCAAAAGCCCTCGACGCCGTGGCAGGCGCTGCTGATGATCAGCAGCCGCTTCGCATCGCGCGGGCCCTGGCGCACCACATCCATGGCCAGGCGCTCACCGTCGCGACCCAGCAGCGGATGCCAGTGCGGCTCATTGTCCAGCCCGGCGGCCTCGACGGCGGCCAGGAACTTGCTGCGCGCCTCGGCGTAGCTCTGAGAAAAGAAGAGGGGAGCGGACATCAGGGCTTGGGCGAGTTCAACCAGGTTTCGGCCATGCGCACCCACATCGAACCGCCCAGCGGTATCAGCTCGTCGTTGAAGTCATAGCTGGGGTTGTGCAGCATGCAGGGGCCCAGGCCATGGCCGCCCTCGCGGTGCGTGCCGTCGCCATTGCCGATCAGGAAATAGCAGCCTGGTTTTTCGAGCAGGAAGAAGCTGAAGTCCTCGGCGCCCATGGTCGGCTCGAACTCCTGCACGTTCTGCGGGCCGACCACATCGCCCAGCACCGCGCGCACGAAGTCGGTTTCCTTTGCATGGTTGATCGTCGGCGGGTAGTTGCGGTGGAAGCTGAATTCGCAAGTGGCCTCGAAGGCCTGGCAGGTGGCTTCGGCGATGGCCTTCATGCGGCGCTCGATCAGGTCCAGTACCTCCAGCGTGAAGGTGCGCACCGTGCCCTGGATCTCGCAGCTGTCGGGCACGACATTGGTGGCCTCGCCGGTGTGGATCATCGTCACCGAGATCACGCCGGCGTCGATCGGCCGCTTGTTGCGGGTGATGATGGTCTGGAAGGCCTGCACCATCTGGCAGGCCACCGGCACCGGGTCGATGCCGTTGTGCGGCAGCGCCGCGTGCGAGCCCTTGCCGCGTATCACGATCTTGAATTCATTGCTGGACGCGAACACCGGGCCGCTCCTGACGGCGAACTGGCCGGCCGCCATGCCGGGCCAGTTGTGCGCGCCGAACATGGCCTCCATCGGGAACTTGTCGAACAGGCCGTCCTTGATCATCTCGCGGGCGCCGCCGCCGCCCTCTTCGGCGGGCTGGAAGACCAGATAGACGGTGCCGTCGAAATTGCGGTGCTTGGCCAGGTGCTTGGCGGCGGCCAGCAGCATCGCGGTGTGGCCGTCATGGCCGCAGGCGTGCATCTTGCCGGGGTGCTTGCTGGCGTGGGCGAACTGGTTGTGCTCGGTCATCGGCAGCGCGTCGATGTCGGCGCGCAGGCCCACCGCGCGGTCGCTCGTGCCGTTCTTGACGATGCCGACCACGCCGGTCTTGCCCAGGCCACGATGCACGGGAATACCCCATTCGGTCAGCGCACGCGCGATCACATCGGCGGTGCGTTCTTCCTGAAAACAGAGCTCTGGGTGGGCGTGAATATCTCGTCGCAGGGTCGCGATGCTTGGCGCATCGGCCAGGATTGAGTCGATCAACTTCATGGCGGCACTCCGTAGGATGGGAGGCGCGCGGCGGCAGGCCGGCGCCGATGTCGGGTCAGTTTACCCGGGGGTGGCGCCGTCTGCAGCGGGGGGGCTCAGCGCCTGACCTTGCCGTCCCCGGTCAGCATCGACAGCTCGACAAAGCTGGACCCCACATGCTTGCCGGGACCGAACTTCACGGTGAAGCCGCCGGCGTTGTAGTTCTGCATGCCCTCCAGCGCGGCCACCAGGCCCTCACGGCTGGGCCGCCCCATGCGGCGCAGGCCTTCGCTGAAGACCTTGGCGGCCAGAAAGCCCTCCATGCCGGTGTAGTTGGGGCGCAGATCGCCCCCGGCGCGTTGCACCGCTTCCTGGTATTCCTCGACGATGCCGATGGCGGAACCGAAGGGGTAGGGCATGACCTGGCTGACGACCACGCCCAGCGCCTGCTTGCCCAGCTCGTCGGACAGCGACTGGGTGCCGACGAAGGAGACGTTGTAGAACACGCCGCCATAGCCGGCCTTGCGGGCCTCGCGGATGAAGGCGGCGCAGCTCTTGTAGGCGCTGATCATCACGATGGCCTCGGGCGCGCCCGGCACCAGGGCCTTGACGGCGGCGGCCACGTCGACGCTGTTGCGCTCCACCGTGCCGATGGCCTGCGGCTTCAGCGAGCGGGACTGCATCGCCCGCTGCACGCCCTCCAGGCCGGCCCGGCCATAGGCGTCGTTCTGGTGGAACACGGCGATCTTGTTCAGGCTCAGCTGGGTCAGCTGCTTGACGATCAGTGCGGTCTCGTCGAAGTAGGAGGCGCGCACATGGAAAACCCAGCGGCTGGCCGGCTCGCGCAGCGCCTCGGCACCGGTGAAGGGTGCGAAGAAGGGGATCTTGTGCTGATTGACCAGCGGCAGCGCCGCCAGCGAGGTCGGCGTGCCGACATAGCCGAACAGCGCGAACACGTCCTCGGCGATGAATTTCTCGGTATTGGCCTTGCAACGCTCGGGCTCGTAGCCGTCGTCCAACGTGCGCAGCTCGATGGGCAGGCCGTTGATGCCGCCGGCCGCATTGACGGCGTCGAAATGAAGCTTGGCGCCGGCCTGCATCTGCAGGCCCAGCTGGGCGGCGGGGCCGGTCAGCGGGGCCGACTGGCCGAGCACGATGCGGCGGCGCTCCTGGGCTTGCAGCCAGGCCGGCAGGGTCAGTGCGGCCAGGCCGGTGAGGCAGTGACGTCGTTGCAAATCGGCTCTCCTGAGGGGGATGAAGGGGTCAAAAATGGCAGGGCTCAAGGGTAGCGCCCATGGGGCTATCGGCTCTGTGCAATAGTTCGCGGATGAACTCGATTGCCGCTGCCTTGTCACCATCAGATACGACTACCGTGAAAGGTGCCTGCCCTCACGACTGCCCGGACACCTGCGCGCTGCGCATCACGGTCGAGGCCGGCCGCGTCATCAAGGTGCAGGGCCAGCCCGACCATCCGAGCACCCATGGTGCGCTGTGCACCAAGGTCTCGCGCTATCCGGAGCGCACCTACCACGCCGAGCGGGTGCTGCGGCCGCTGAAGCGGGTCAGCGCCAAGCATGAGGCGCCGCGCTTCGAGCCGGTCGATTGGGCTCAGGCCTTGACCGACATTGCCGCGCGGCTCAAGGCCCTGCCCCCGCAGGCCGTGCTCCCCTACAGCTATGCCGGCACCATGGGCCTGCTGCAGGGCGAGGCGATGGCGGGGCGCTTCTTCAACAAGCTGGGCGCCTCCTGCCTGGACCGCACCATCTGCGCCTCGGCCGGCGCGGCCGCGCTGAGCGCGACCTATGGCCACAAGCTGGGCATGCACTTGCCCTATTTCGCCGAGAGCCGCCTGATCCTGATCTGGGGCAGCAACTCGATCGCATCGAATCTGCATTTCTGGACCTATGCGATGAAGGCCAAGCGCGAGGGCGCGAAGCTGATCTGCATCGACCCGCGCAAGACCGAGACGGCCGACAAATGCCACCAGCACATCGCCTTGCTGCCCGGCACCGACGGTGCGCTGGCGCTGGGGCTGATGCATGAGCTGATCGCCCATGACTGGCTGGACCATGACTATCTGAGCGCCCATGTCGAGGGCTGGGACGAGTTGCGCGCCAAGGCCCTGGCCTGGCCGCCCGAGCGCACGGCCGAGGTCTGCGGCATCGGCGCCGACGAGGTGCGCGGCCTGGCACGCGACTACGGGCAACGGAATATGGTCGAGGCGCCCGCCGCGATCCGGCTGAACTACGGCATGCAGCGGGTGCGCGGCGGCGGCAATGCGGTGCGGCTGATCGCCTTGCTGCCCTGCCTGACCGGGGCCTGGCGGCACCGCGCCGGCGGCCTGCTGCTGTCGAGCTCGGGCTGGTTCGCACCCTTTAAGAACCCGGCGCTCGAATGCCCCGAGCTGCGCGGCAGCGCGCCGGCGCGGCTGATCAATATGAGCACCATCGGCGACGATCTGCTGCGCGAGGGCTCCGACGAGTTCGGCCCGAAGATCCAGGCCCTGATCGTCTACAACAGCAATCCGGTCGCGGTGGCGCCCGAGTCGCCCAAGGTGGTGGCGGGTTTTCAGCGCGCCGATCTGTTCACCGTGGTGCTGGAGCACTTCATGACCGACACGGCCGATCTGGCCGACTATGTCTTGCCGGCCACGACCCAGCTCGAGCATCTGGACGTGCACACCAGTTACGGCCACACCGATGTGCTGATCAATGAGCCGGCCGTCGCGCCGCTGGGCGAGGCCAAGCCGAACACGCAGATCTTCCGCGAGCTGGCGGTGGCGATGGGCTATACCGAGGCCTGCTTCCTGGACAGCGACGAGGACCTGGCCCGCCAGGCCTTCACCGATGCGATCGACTTCGAGGCCTTGCGTGAGCAGGGCTGGCAATCGCTGCCGCTGGCCGAGGCGCCGTTTGCGCAGGGTCAGTTCCTGACCCCCAGCGGCCGCGCCCAGGCCGGCGGCGCCGACTACCTGCCCAATTACGAGAGCGCGGCCTCGACGCCCGAGCTGGCCGCGCACTTCCCGCTGGCGATGATCTCGCCGCCGGCGCGCAATTTCCTCAACAGCAGCTTCGTCAACGTCAAGAGCCTGCGCGATATCGAGGGCGAGCCGCTGCTGGAGATCCATGCCGACGATGCGGCCGCGCGCGGCCTGGCCGACGGCGCCGAGGTGCGGGTGTTCAATGAACGCGGCAGCTACCACTGCATCGTCCGCATCAGCACTCGGGCACGCCCCGGTGTCGTCAACGGCCTGGGCGTCTGGTGGCGCAAGCTGGGTCTGCGCGGCAGCAATGTCAACGAAGTCACGCACCAGCGCCTGACCGATCTGGGCCGGGCGCCGAGTTTTTACGACTGCCTGGTCGAGGTGGAAGCGGCGCGGTGAGGGCGGCGGCCTGCCTGGGCTTGATGGCCGCAGCGCTGCTGAGCGGCTGCGCGCAGATCGGGTATCTGGGTCAGGCGGTCGGCGGGCATCTGCGCCTGGTCGGGGCCGCCAGGCCAGTACCGGAGCTGGTGGCGGATCCGGCGCTCGACGCTTCGCTGCGCGAGCGTCTGGAGTTAAGCCAGCGCATTCGCGATTTCGCCAGCCGCGAACTGGGCCTGCCCGATAACGCCAGCTACCGCCGCTACGCCGATCTGCGGCGCGGCGCGGCGGTCTGGAATGTGGTCGCGACGCCGGAGCTGAGCCTGCGCCTGAAGACCTGGTGCTACCCGGGGATGGGCTGCGCCGGCTATCGCGGATTTTTTGACCGGGCCGAGGCCGAGGCCTATGCGCAGCGGCTGCGCGCCGACGAAGGGCTGGAGGTGCTGGTCTATGGCGTGCCGGCCTATTCGACGCTGGGCTGGAGCCGGCTGTTCGGCGGCGATCCGCTGCTGAACACCTTCATCGCCTATCCCGAGGGCGAGCTGGCGCGCATGATCTTTCACGAGCTGGCGCATCAGGTGGCTTATGCGGCCGACGATACCGAGTTCAACGAGTCGTTTGCCACCACGGTGGAGCGCCTGGGCGCGCTGGCCTGGCTGGCCGGCCCCGAGCGGGCGGCGGCCCGCGAGCAGTATCTGCAGGGCGACGAGCGGCGCCGGCGCTTTCAGACCGAAGCGATGGCCTGGCGGCGCAAGCTGGAAGCCCTGTATGCCGGCCCGCTCGACGAGCCGGCCAAGCGCGCCGCCAAGGCCGAGCTGCTGCGGCAGATGCGCGCCGCGCCGCTGCCCGGCTACGAGGCCTGGTATGCGCGCGCCAACAACCCCAGTCTGGCCCTGCTGGCCACTTACAACCAGCTGAGTCCGGCCTTCGAGGCGCTGTTCGAAAGGCAGGGCCGCGACTGGCAGGCTTTCCATGCCGAGGTTCGGCGTCTGGCAGACTTGCCGAAGGCGCAGCGGCGCCAACAACTATTGATGAATCCCTAGGAGACCCCGATGGCCGATATCCGCATCCACCGCGATCATGAGCTGGGCCTCAAGAAGGCCCGCGAGATCGCCTGGGCCTGGGCCGAGCAGGTCGAGGCCAAGTTCGATATGGAGTGCGCGGTGCTGGAGGGCAAGACCAGCGACACGGTCACCTTCACACGCTCGGGCGTCAAGGGCGAGCTGATCGTCGCGGCCGACCATTTCGATCTGCATGCCAAGCTGGGCCTGCTGCTGGGGGCCTTCAAGTCCACCATCGAGGGCGAGATCCAGAAGGAGCTGGACGGCCTGCTGGCCGCCGGCGCTGCGGCAAAGACGGCAGCCAAAAAGAAAAAAGCGACCTGAGCGGTCGCTTGGCAATCGAGGTCCCGGGTCGGGGCCTTATTTCAGCGATTCGATCAAATCGATGTACTGCTGCATGGCCTCTTCGCTGGCCGTACCCTTCAGCTCGTTCCAGGCATCCCACTTGGCGCGGCCGACCATATCGGTGAAGCCGGGGCGGGAGCCTTCGACATCGCCGCTGCTGCCCTGCTTGTAGAGCGCGTAGAGCTTCAGCAGGGTCATGTTGTCGGGGCGCTCGGGCAGGCTCTTGGATCCGGCCACGGCGGCTTCGAACTGGTCTTTCAGGCTCATCTTGAATGTCTCCTGCTTGGTGTTGATCGGGATGGACGCTGGCGATGTTAACCAGCATTGTCTGGGCACAGAACTCTAGAACATCAAGGAGACGGACTTGGCACAGCTGCATGAACGCATGTCGCGGGTGGATACCGCCTGGCTGCGCATGGATACCGACGCCAATCTGATGATGATTGTCGGCGTCTGGTACATCCGGCCCGGCATCACGCTGGCGGCGCTGCGCGAGCGGGTCGAGGCCAGGCTGCTGCAGTACACGCGCTTTCGCCAGAAGGTGGTCGAGGACGCGCTGGGGGCGCAGTGGGTGGAGGATGAGGACTTCGACATCGCCAACCATGTGCAGGCCGAGATCCTCTTGCCGCTGCGCGGCCAGAGTGCCGAGGCCGCGCTGCAGGCCCGGGTCGGCGAGCTGGCGGCCACGCCTCTGGACGCCGCCCGGCCGCTGTGGCAGTTCCAGCTGATCGAGGATTTCGAAGATGGGCAGAGCGTGTTGCTGGCGCGCATACACCACTGCATTGCCGACGGCATTGCGCTGATCGCGGTGATGCTGTCGATCACCGATGGCGGCAAGGCGCCGCCCAAGCGACAGCAGCAGCCGCGCGACGACCAGGACTGGCTGACCGACACCTTGCTGCGCCCGCTCAGCGATATGAGCATCAAGGCGATCCGCATGGCCGGCGCCGGCGCGGCCAAGGGCGTCGATGCCTGGATAGACCCGCCGCACCCGGTCGACAGCTCGATGGAGATGGCGCGCATCGGTTATCAGGCCGTCAGCGATATCGCGGCCTTTGCGCTGATGCCGGACGATTCACCGACCCGGCTCAAGGGCAAGCCCGGCGGTGCCAAGCGGGTGTCCTGGGCCGATGGCCTGCCGCTGGACGCGGTCAAGGCGGTCGGCAAGGCGATGAATGCCTCGATCAATGATGTGCTGCTGTCCTGCGTGGCCGGTGCAATCGGCAGCTATCTGGCCGAGCGCGGCGAAGACCCGGCGGGCAAGGAGATCCGCACCATGGTGCCGGTCAATCTGCGGCCGCTGGAGAAGGCTTATCAGCTGGGCAACCGCTTCGGTCTGGTGCCGCTGGTGCTGCCGATCGGCATCGCCAATCCGGTCGAAAGGCTCTACGCGGTGAAGGCGCGGATGCAGGAGCTCAAGGGCAGCTTCCAGCCGGTGCTGGCCTTCGGCCTGCTGTCGGTCGCCGGGCTGCTGATCAAGCCGGTCCAGCACGCGATGCTGAACATCTTCGCGAAGAAGACCACGGCCGTCGTCACCAATGTGCCGGGGCCGGCCCAGGCTCTGAGCTTTTGCGGCTCGACGGTGACGCGGGTGATGTTCTGGGTGCCGCAGTCCGGCGATGTCGGCATGGGGGTCAGCATCCTGACCTATGCCGGCCAGGTGCAGTTCGGCCTGATCACCGACAGCACCCTGTGCCCCGACCCCGAGGCCATCGTCGAGCGCTTTGCGCCCGAGTTCAACAAGCTCTTGCTGCTTGCGCTGATGCTGCCTTGGGGCGACTGCGACTGAGGCTTACTTGGCCTTGGGGCGGCCGGCGGCGCTGGGGTAGGCCGCCATCACGCGGCCCGGGTCGGCCTTGTCCAGATAAGCGGCGTACTGCGACTCGGTGCAGGCCAGGCTCTGGCCGGCACGGTGCTCGCCCTTGTACTGGCCCTTGGCGTAGACGAAGTGGTGCTCGTCGGCGGCCGGGGTGCCGAGCTTGGCGCTGTAGCTGCTGGCGCAGTCGGCGCGCAAGGCCTGGATCTCTGGGCTGGAGGAGGCCCAGGATGCGGTGACGGCCAGCGGGGCCAGCAGCAGGGCGAGCAGGGTGTTCTTCATTTTGCATTGGGGTGTTGGTGACGGAGCGGAGCTTAGCGTCAGGCTTTCGCGCCGGCCTCACCCTGCTTGCGGGGCGGGAAAGCCCGGAGTTTTCACTCGTCCAGCTCTTCCCGCGCCAGCTCCACGTCCAGACACTCCATCGCATCCAGCGGCTCGCAGGCCGCCGCGTCGGCATACAGCGTCTCGGCCTCCTTCATGCGCTTGTCGCCCTCCAGCATCACCAGGCCGTTGGCCCGCTCGATCATCGCGATCGCGCTGCTGGGATTGAGCTTGACGGCCTGGGCGAACATCGCCAGGCCGGTCGCAGCATCGGCGCCCTGGGTCTTGCCCAGCAGCTTGCCGACCTTGTCGATCACCTCGGCATGGAAGGCGCCCAAGGCGATATGGGCATCGGCATGCTTGGGCGCGAGCTTGATGGTGGTCTCCAGCGCGCCCTTGACCTTGCCGCCCAGGCCCTGGGCCAGGGCCTTGGTGACGCTGATGCCCTGGCCATAGCGACCCAGCGCGTAGGCCTGCCAGTACCAGGCGTTGGGATTCTTGGGCTCGTCGGCCTGCTGGGCCTCGGCCCGGCCCGCCACCTCCAGGAACATCTCCAGCTTGGTCTGTTCCTTCTTCTCCAGGTAGTTGGCGTAGATGGCCTGGGCCTTGTTGGCGACCGTAGTGCCGGCGGCGCCTGCGGCCAGCCCGGCTTCATAGGCCTTCTGGAATTCGCCGGCATGGAAATGGATCCAGGCCTGGACCACGGCCGCCTCCTTGGGCCAGGGCTCGGCATCGCCGGCATGCAGGCGGGCCCAGTGCTTCTTCAGCGCCGCCGCGTCGTACTGGTAGGCGGTGTTGTCATAGGGGAAGGCGGTCCACTTGGCCATCATCAGCTCCTAGCTATCCATCTCTTGATACTTGCCCGCCAGGGCAAACAGATGCTCGCGCGAGTTGCTCTCCAGATAGGGCAGCAACAGGCTCAGCACATGGAAGGCGCCGCGCATCAGCGCCGCACCGGCCTGGGCCGGTTCCAGCGCGTTGCGCGGGTTGCGCACATATTCGTAGCTCAGCCAGTAACTCATCAGCACCACCATCGAGTTGGCCACCGGCGGGGCCTCGCGGGCCTCCATCTTCAGCGCGCCGCCGAACTGCAGCCCCGCCAGCACCGCGCGCATGGCCCGCGCCTTGCGCTCCAGCACGCTCTGGAAATGCGTCTCCAGCTTGCGATTCTTGCTCAGCAGATCGTTCAGGTCACGATAAAGAAAGCGGTGCTTCCAGATCAGCTCGATCAGCATATGGAAGAACAGCCAGGCGTCCTCGACATGGCGCACATTGTCGGCCGCGCCCAGCAGCTCGCCGAGCTCGCGCTCATAGTTGCCGAACAGCGAGTTGATCAGCTCGTCCTTGGCCGGGTAGTGGTAGTAGAGATTGCCGGGGCTGATACTGAGCTCGGCCGAGATCAGCGTGGTCGAGACATTGGGCTCGCCGAAGCGGTTGAACAAGTCCAGCGTGACTTCGAGGATGCGTTCCGCGGTACGGCGCGGTTTCTTGGTGACCATGGCGCCGATTCTGGCATCAAGGCTTGTGCGCTTTGCGCAGCCTTGCCCCGGGCAAACCCTTTGCCGAGCGGGATTGGTGGGCGCTCCCTACAATGCGCGCCCATGCCTATCCAGCCCCTGCCGGCCGACCAGCCCGCCATCAGTTTCCAGAACGTCAGCAAAACATACCGGGGAGGGCAGGTCCGGGCTCTTGATGGCGTGTCCTTCGACATCCAGCCCGGCGAGTTCTTCGGCCTGCTGGGCCCCAACGGTGCCGGCAAGACCAGCCTGATCAGCATCCTGGCCGGGCTGTCGCAGGCCAGCGGCGGCGCGGTCAAGGTGCATGGCCACGACGTGGTCAGCGACTATGCGGCGGCGCGCAAGGCCCTGGGCATCGTGCCGCAGGAGCTGGTGTTCGATCCCTTCTTTAGCGTCCGGGAGTCGCTGAAGATCCAGAGCGGCTATTTCGGTGTGAAGGGCAACGAGGCCTGGATCGACGAGTTGCTGGAGAACCTCGGCCTGGCCGACAAGGCCCATGCGAATATGCGCCAGCTCAGCGGCGGCATGAAGCGCCGCGTGCTGGTGGCCCAGGCCCTGGTGCACCGCCCGCCGGTCATCGTGCTGGACGAGCCCACCGCCGGCGTCGACGTCGAGCTGCGCCAGACGCTGTGGGCCTTCATCGCGCGCCTGAATCGTGAGGGCCACACGGTGCTGCTGACCACGCACTATCTGGAGGAAGCCGAGGCCCTGTGCCAGCGCATCGCGATGCTCAAGCAGGGCCGCATCGTCGCGCTGGACAGCACCTCCGAGCTGCTCAAGGGCAAGGCATCGACGATGCTGCGCTTCAAGACCGATGCGGCGCTGCCGGCCGCGCTGCTCGATCAGTCGCGCGTCACCGGCCGTATCGTGCAGATCAAGGCCCATGACGCGGCTGAGGTCGAGACCATTTTGTCGACCCTGCGCGCGGCGGGCTGCCCGGTCGAAGACCTGGAGATCGGCCGCGCCGATCTGGAAGACGTGTTTCTGGAAATCATGCAAGGAGCCCATCAATGAGCGCCATCCGTTTGCAAGGCGCTCGGACGCTGTTCTACAAGGAAGTGCTGCGCTTCTGGAAGGTCAGTTTCCAGACCGTCGCCGCGCCGGTGCTGACCGCCGTGCTCTATCTGCTGATCTTCGGCCATGTGCTGGAGGATCATGTGAAGGTCTATGACTCGGTCGGCTACACCAGCTTCCTGATCCCGGGCCTGGTGATGATGAGCGTGCTGCAGAACAGCTTTGCCAACAGCTCCTCGTCCTTGATACAGAGCAAGATTACCGGCAATCTGGTCTTCCTGCTGGTGACGCCGCTGTCGCACTGGGCCTGGTTCGTTGCCTATGTCGGCGCGTCCATCGTGCGCGGCCTGGTGGTCGGGCTGGGCGTGATCGTCGTGACCTTCTGGTTTGCGCCGCCGGGCCTGGCCAATCCCTTGTGGATCGTCACCTTCGCCGTGCTGGGCGCCGCCATCATGGGGAGCTTGGGCCTGATCGCGGGGCTGTGGGCGGAGAAGTTCGACCAGATCGCTGCGTTCCAGAACTTCATCATCATGCCGATGACCTTTCTGTCCGGCGTGTTCTATTCGATCAAATCGCTGCCGCCGTTCTGGCAGGGCGTCAGCCATCTGAACCCTTTCTTCTACATGATCGACGGCTTCCGGCGCGGCTTCTTCGGCGTCAGCGATGTGTCGCCCTGGATCAGTCTGGGCCTGGTCGGCGTGAGCTTCTTGGCGCTCGCGGCCCTGGCGCTGGAACTGCTGCGTCGCGGCTACAAGATCCGCTCTTAGTAGAATCCTGCTCACCATGGCCGATCCCACTCCCCAAGAAGTTCAGCAATTCATCGCCAACGGCCTGCCCTGCCAAGCGCTGCAGGTCGAGGGCGACGGCCGGCATTTCTTCGCCACCATCGTCTCCACCGAGTTCGAAGGCCTGTCCCGTGTGCGCCGCCATCAGCGCGTGTACCAGGCCCTGGGTGACCGCATGCGCGAGCAGATCCACGCGCTCTCCATGAAAACACTGACGCCGGCCGAGCATGCTGCTTCCCCGGCCGAGCACCATCATTCCTGAGCGCCATCCGCTTTTCTGCAAGCGGGTGGCGGCGAGGCGCCGCTAGGTGAACCCGCTGCCGTCCCGCTGAACCCGATTCACAAGGACGACAGACGCACCATGATCACCCTGGCTCTCTCCAAAGGCCGCATCTTCGACGACACCCTGCCGCTGCTGCGCGCCGCCGGCATCGAGGTGCTGGAAGACCCCGAGACCTCGCGCAAGCTGATTCTTGAGACCAGCAATCCCGAGGTTCGCATCGTGATGGTGCGTGCCTCCGACGTGCCCACCTATGTCCAGCATGGCGGTGCCGATCTGGGCGTGGCCGGCAAGGACATCCTGATCGAGCATGGCGGCGCGGGCCTCTACCAGCCCTTGGACCTGAACATCGCCAAATGCCGCGTCAGCGTGGCGGTGCGCCAGGGTTTTGACTACGCGGGCGCCGTCCGGCAGGGCTCGCGCATTCGCGTGGCCACCAAGTACACCGAGATCGCGCGCCAGCATTTCGCCGAGAAAGGCGTCCACGTCGATCTGATCAAGCTTTACGGCTCGATGGAGCTGGCGCCGCTGACGGGCCTGGCCGACGCCATCGTCGATATGGTCTCCACCGGCAACACCCTGCGCGCCAACCACTTGAGCGAGGTCGAGTTCATCATGGACATCTCGGCCCGCCTGGTTGTCAACCAGGCCGCGCTGAAGCTCAAGCGCGAACCGCTGCGCCGTCTGATCGACGCCTTCGCCTCTGCCATCCCGAAGTGAGCCGCATGATGTCCTTGAAGCTCCGCCAACTGAATACCGCCAGCCCCGACTTCGAAGCCGAGTTCCAGCGTGTGCTGCACTGGTCGGCCGAGACCGATTCGGCCATCGAAACCCGCGTGGCCGAGATCCTGGCCGATGTGCGTGCCCGCGGCGATGCGGCCGTGCTGGCGTACACGGCCCGCTTTGACGGCCTGCAGGCCGTCACGGTGGCCGCGCTGGAACTGACGCGCGAGGAACTGAAGGCTGCCTTCGAGGCCATCAGCCCGGCCCAGCGCGGCGCGCTGCAGGCCGCTGCCGAGCGGGTGCGCAGCTATCACGAGCGCCAGAAGCAGGCCTGCGGCCTGAGCTGGAGCTATCGCGACGAGGACGGCAGCCTGCTGGGGCAAAAAGTGACCCCGCTGGACCGTGTCGGCATCTATGTGCCCGGTGGCAAGGCCGCCTACCCGAGCAGCGTGCTGATGAATGCCATCCCTGCCCAGGTGGCCGGTGTGCCCGAAATCATCATGGTGGTGCCGACTCCCAAGGGGGAGAAGAACCCACTGGTGCTGGCCGCCGCCTATGTGGCGGGCGTGCACCGCGCCTTCACGGTCGGCGGCGCCCAGGCCGTCGCGGCGCTGGCCTATGGCACGGCGACGGTGCCGCGCGTCGACAAGATCACCGGCCCCGGCAATGCCTATGTGGCCAGTGCGAAGAAGCATGTGTTCGGCCAGGTCGGCATCGACATGATTGCCGGCCCCAGCGAGATCCTGGTGCTGGCCGACGGCACGACGCCGCCGGACTGGGTTGCGATGGATCTGTTCAGCCAGGCCGAGCACGACGAGCTGGCGCAGAGCATCCTGCTCTGTCCCGATGCTGGTTATATCGAGAAGGTCCGCGAGGCGATCGAGCGCCTGTTGCCGACGATGCCGCGCCAGGACGTGATCCGCGCGTCGCTCGAAGGGCGGGGCGCGCTGATACAGACCCGCTCGATGGACGAGGCCTGCGAGATCAGCAATCGCATCGCGCCCGAGCATCTGGAGGTATCCAGCGCCGATCCGCACCGCTGGGAGCCGCTGCTGCGCCATGCCGGCGCGATCTTCCTGGGCGCCTATACCAGCGAATCGCTGGGCGACTACTGCGCCGGCCCCAACCATGTGCTGCCGACCTCGGGCACCGCGCGCTTCTCCTCGCCGCTGGGGGTGTATGACTTCCAGAAGCGTTCGAGCCTGATCGAGGTCAGCGAGGCCGGGGCCCAGAAGCTGGGGCCGATTGCTGCCGAACTGGCTTATGGCGAAGGCCTGCAAGGGCATGCACGGGCGGCGGAGATGCGCTTGAAAAGCTGAGATGAAATGAACACGAACTTCGTGTAACACGAACTTCGTGTTAAATTTCGAGCCATGAAGAACGTGACCGTCAGCATGGAGGACAGCGTCGCCGAATGGGCCCGGCTGGAGGCCGCGCGGCGCAATACCAGCGTGTCCCGCCTGGTCGGCGAGATGCTGGCCGAGAAGATGCGGCATGACGACGCCTATCAGCGCGCGCTGCAGGATTGGCTGCACCGCGAGCGCTCCTGGGTTTCGAACGGCGCGGCCTATCCGGCGCGGAGCGCTGAGGCATGAAGCCGGTCTTTGTGGATACCTCGGTGCTGATACTCAGCGAAGACGGCGCCGATCCGGAGGCCAGGGTCAAGGCCTTGGCCTGGCTGATGCTGCTGTGGCAGCAGCGCGCCGGCCGGGTCTCGACCCAGGTGCTCAACGACTTCTACCGCCTGGTCACGACCCGCATCCAGCCGCCCATGCCCAATGGCGATGCCCGCGCCGAGGTGCGGCGCTACCAGCGCTGGAATCCCTGGGCCATCGACCATGCGACGGTCGAGAGCGCCTGGTCGATCGAGAGCCGCTTCGGCCTGGCCTATGCCGACGCGCTGATCGTCGCGGCCGCCAAGGCCCAGGGCTGCGAGCTGCTCCTGAGCCTGGAACTGCCGCATGAGCAGCAGCTCGATAGCGTGCGAATCCTCAACCCCTTGCAGAGCGAGCCCAGCGCATGGACCGACTGACGCAACAAAGCCTGGCTCGCATCCGTGACGATGTGCGCGCCACCCAGGCCTATCCGGTGCAAAGCGCCGCCGGCCTGATCAAGCTGGACACGATGGAGAACCCGTTCCGGCTGCCCGAGGCGCTGCAGCGCGAGCTGGGCGAGCGCCTGGGCCGGGTCGCGATCAACCGCTACCCGGCGGCGCGCACCGGCGTGCTGGCCGCCGCACTGGCCGCGCATGCCGGCATGCCGGCGGGCTGCGCCATCACGCTAGGCAATGGCTCGGACGAGATCATCACGATGCTGGCCATGGCGATCAGCCGCCCCGGCGCGAAGATCCTGTCGCCGCTGCCCAGTTTCGTGATGTACGAGATCTCGGCGCGCTACCAGGGCCTGGGCTTTGTCGGCGTGCCGCTGACCGCCGATTTCGAGCTCGACGAGGCAGCGATGCTGGCCGCGATCGCGGAGCAGCAGCCGGCCCTGATCTATCTGGCCTATCCGAACAACCCGACCGCCAATCTGTGGGATGCCGGCGTTATCGAGCGCATCGTCGAGGCGGCCCCTGGCCTGGTCGTGATGGACGAGGCCTACCAGCCCTTTGCCGAGCGCGATGCGATGGGCCTGTTGGCCAGGTATCCGCATGTGCTGGTGATGCGCACGATGAGCAAGTTCGGCCTGGCCGGCGTGCGCATCGGCTACCTGATCGGGCAGCAGGCGCTGATCCAGGAAATCGACAAGGTCCGCCCGCCCTTCAATATCGGCGTGCTGAACGCCGAGGCCGGGCTGTTCGCGCTGGAGCATGCCGAGGTCTACGCTGCCCAGGCCGAGATCCTGCGCGCCGAACGCGACCGCCTGCTGGCCGAGCTGGCGCAAATGCCCGGTATCCGGCCTTTTCCGAGCCAGGGCAATATGATTCTGGCCAGGGTGGCCGACGCGGCACGCAGCTTCGACGCGATGAAGGCCAGAGGCGTGCTGATCAAGAATGTCTCGGCCATGCACCCGCTGCTGGCCAACTGCCTGCGCATCACGGTGGGCACGCCCGAGGAAAACGCGGCGATGCTGGCCGCACTGAAAGAGAGTCTGTCATGAGCGCCCCACGCATTGCCGAAGTCAGCCGCAACACCAAGGAAACCCAGATCAGGGTGCGCGTCAATCTGGACGGCACGGGCGAGGCCAAGCTCAACACCGGCATCGGTTTCTTCGACCACATGCTGGACCAGATCGCCCGCCACGGCCTGATCGATCTGGACATCGAGGCCAAGGGCGACCTGCACATCGATGGCCACCACACGGTCGAGGATGTGGGCATCACCTTGGGGCTGGCCGTGGCCCAGGCCATCGGCGACAAGAAGGGCATCACCCGCTACGGCCACAGCTATGTGCCGCTGGACGAGGCGCTGTCGCGCGTGGTGGTCGATTTCTCCGGCCGCCCGGGCCTGCAGATGGACTGCAAATTCACCGCCGGCAGCATCGGTGCTTTCGACACCCAGCTGACCTTCGAGTTCTTCCAGGGCTTTGTCAACCACGCGCTGGTCAGCCTGCATGTCGACAACCTGAAGGGCCATAACGCCCACCACCAGGCCGAGACCATGTTCAAGGCCTTCGGCCGCGCGCTGCGCATGGCGATGACCCTGGATCCGCGCAGCGCGGGCGTGATCCCCTCGACCAAGGGAAGCCTCTGAGATGAGCCGTACCGTTGCGGTTGTCGATTACGGCATGGGCAATCTGCGCTCGGTGTCGCAGGCCGTGCTGCATGTGGCGCAGGACTCGGGCCTGGACGTGGTGATCACCGCCAAGCCCGAGGAGGTCTATGCCGCCGAGCGGGTCGTGCTGCCGGGCCAGGGCGCGATGCGTGACTGCATGCGCGAACTGGCCGACTCCGGTCTGAAGGAGGCCGTGCTCGACGCCGCCGCGAACAAGCCGCTGATGGGCGTCTGCGTCGGCATGCAGATGCTCCTGGACCACAGCGAGGAACAGGACACGCCGGGCCTGGGTCTGATCCCGGGTCAGGTCAGGCGTTTCAGGCTCGAAGGCCAGATCCAGCCCGATGGCAGCCGCTACAAGGTGCCGCAGATGGGCTGGAACCGTGTGCGCCAGAGCCGACCCCACCCGATCTGGGCCGGTGTGCCCGACGAATCCTGGTTTTATTTCGTGCACAGTTTTTATGCGCAGCCGTTAGATGCGCACCACAGCGCGGGGGAAACCGAGTACGGCCTGCGCTTTACCTGTGCGGTGGCCCGGGATAATATTTTTGCTACCCAATTCCACCCTGAGAAAAGTGCCGCGCTCGGGCTTGCCCTGTATCGCAACTTCCTGCTTTGGAAGCCTTGAGGACATCCACGTCTTCTTCCCCTGCACTTGGTCTCGTCCCTCTTCTCCCATTTCTCACCACCCCTGCCTCGGCCATGCTGCTGATCCCTGCGATTGACCTGAAAGACGGCAAGTGTGTTCGCCTTGAACAAGGCGACATGAATGTCTCCACCACCTTTGGCGAGGACCCCGCCGCGATGGCCCGAAGATGGGTGGACGCCGGCGCGCGCCGCCTGCATCTGGTGGACCTCAACGGGGCCTTTGCCGGCAAACCGGTCAATGAACCGGCCATCAAGGCCATCCTGCGCGAGGTCGGCAGCGAGATTCCGGTGCAGCTGGGTGGCGGCATCCGCGACCTCGACACCATCGAGCGCTACCTCGATGACGGCCTGAGCTACATCATCATCGGCACGGCCGCGGTCAAGAACCCCGGCTTTCTGCAGGACGCGGCCACTGCGTTTGGCGGCCACATCATCGTCGGCCTCGATGCCAAGGACGGCAAGGTCGCGACCGACGGCTGGAGCAAGCTGACCGGCCACGAGGTGATTGATCTGGCCAAGAAGTTCCAGGACTACGGTATCGAGGGTGTGATCTACACCGATATCGGTCGCGACGGCATGCTGACCGGCATCAATATCGAGGCCACCGTCAAGCTGGCGCGGGCGCTGACCATCCCGGTGATCGCCTCCGGCGGCCTGTCGAATATGGCCGATATCGAGGCGCTGTGTGCGGTCGAGGACGAGGGCGTCGAGGGCGTGATCTGCGGCCGCGCCATCTACACCGGCGCGCTCGACCTGGCCGCCGCCCAGGTGCGCGCCGACGAGCTGAGCCGGGGCTGAGCGGGCGATGCTGGCCAAGCGCATCATCCCCTGCCTGGATGTGACCGGCGGTCGCGTCGTCAAGGGCATCAACTTCCTGGAACTGCGCGACGCCGGTGATCCGGTCGAGATCGCCGCCCGCTACAACGAGCAGGGTGCCGATGAGCTGACCTTTCTGGACATCACCGCGACCAGCGATGGCCGCGACCTGATCCTGCACATCATCGAGGCCGTCGCCAGCCAGGTCTTCATCCCGCTGACGGTGGGTGGCGGCGTGCGCGAGGTGGCCGATGTGCGGCGCCTGCTGAACGCCGGGGCCGACAAGGTCAGCTTCAACTCGGCCGCGATCGCCAATCCGCAAGTCATCCGCGATGCGTCCGACAAGTACGGCGCCCAGTGCATCGTCGTCGCGATTGATGCCAAGCGTCGTGAGGATGGCCAGGGCTGGGATGTCTACAGCCACGGCGGCCGCAAGAACACCGGCCTGGATGTCGTGAGCTGGGCCAGGCAGATGGCCGAGCATGGCGCCGGCGAGATCCTCTTGACCAGCATGGACCGCGATGGCACCAAGAGCGGCTTCGACCTGGCGCTGACCCGCGCCGTCAGCGATGCGATCAATGTGCCGGTGATCGCCTCCGGCGGTGTCGGCTCGCTGGACGATCTGGCCGATGGCGTGCAGCAAGGCGGCGCCGATGCGGTGCTGGCCGCCAGCATCTTTCACTATGGACAGCACACGGTCGGCGAGGCCAAGGCCTTGATGGCGGCGCGTGGGATTCCTGTTCGTCAATGAGTGAGGTTCGCATCATTGGCGGCCAGTGGAAGCGCTCGAAGCTTCCAGTGGCCACCAAACCGGGCTTGCGCCCGACCTCCGACCGCGTACGCGAAACCCTGTTCAACTGGCTGGGCCAGGACCTCGTTGGCTGGCGGGTGCTCGATGCCTTTGCCGGCAGCGGCGCCCTTGGCTTCGAGGCGGCATCGCGCGGTGCCGACGAGGTGTTACTGCTTGAGCGTGACGCCGAGCTGGTGCGCAGTCTGAAGGCCAGCGCCCTGCGGCTGAAGGCCGAGCAACTGCGTGTCGAATGCACCGATGCCCTGGGCTGGATGACACGCTCGGCGCCGGCCCGTTTCGAGCTCGTGTTGCTCGACCCGCCATTCGGCCAGGACTTTTTCGAGGCCGCCTTGCGTGCCGCCACGCCGCTGCTGGTGGACGGTGGCCTCATCTATCTGGAAGCGCCGGATCTGATCGCGGCGCCACCCGAACTGGGGCTCGAAGTCTGGAAATCGGGCCGTGCCGGGGCTGTTCACTACCAGTTGCTGCGGCGCGGGGATAATCCGGGCGTCTAACCAGGAGCGCCGTTTGACCTCTGTGACTGTTCTCACCGCCGTCTATCCCGGCACCTTCGATCCGATGACGCTGGGTCATGAGGATCTGATCCGCCGTGCCAGCCGCTTGTTCGAGCGGCTGATCATCGCGGTGGCGGCCGGCCATCACAAGCGCACGATGTTCACGATCGAGGAGCGCCTGGCGATGGCCCAGGAGCTGTCGTCCAAGTACCCGAATATCGAGGTGATCCCCTTCCGCGGCCTGCTGCGCGACTTCGTCATCGAGAACGGCGGCAAGGTGGTGGTGCGTGGCCTGCGCGCCGTCAGCGACTTCGAGTACGAATTCCAGATGGCCGGCATGAACCGCCAGCTGATGCCCGATGTCGAGACCGTCTTCCTGACCCCCTCGGACCATTACCAGTTCATCTCCAGCACCTTTGTGCGCGAGATTGCCACCTTGGGCGGTGATGTTTCCAAATTCGTGTCACCCTCGGTGCGTTCGCGTTTGGAAGAGCGCATCAAGAAAGGCTGAGTGGTAGTTTTATGGCGCTGATGATCACGGACGAATGCATCAACTGCGATGTCTGCGAGCCCGAGTGCCCCAACCAGGCGATCTCGATGGGCGAGGAGTTCTACCAGATCGCCTCTGACAAATGCACCGAATGCGTCGGCCATCATGAGGAGCCGCAGTGCGTGGCGCTGTGCCCGGTGGCCTGCATCCCGGTCAACCCGGCCCATATCGAAAGCCGCGAAACCCTGATGCAGAAGTATCTGCGGCTGACGGCCCAGGCCGCCTGATCAGACAAGCCGCCAGAGCTCGCCGTAGCGCGGTGCAGCCGGCCAGTCGGCGGCCGATGCCGGCGGCGGCCTGCCCTCCGACACCCAGCGTCTGGCCAGCATCCAGCCGCCGTGGCTGACCACCAGCGCCGGTTTCTGCACCGACCACGCACCGGCCCTGGCCAGCAGCGCATTCAGCGCCTCGCCGCCGCCCGGCGCATAAGCACCGAAGTCCGCACACCAGGCATCGACTTCGGCCTGGCCGATGGCGTGCCAGGTCTTGCCCTCCCAGCGGCCGAAGTCCAGTTCCAGCAGGGCCGCATCGACCCGATGGGTCCAGCCCCAGCGCCGCAGCCAGGCGCCGACCTCGCGGCAGCGCCGCAGCGGCGAGCTGTGGATGCAATGCGGCAGGCGCTCGCGCCGGGCCGTGGCCTGGATGCGGCGGGCCAGGCGCTTGGCGCGGCGCCAATGCACCGGCAGATCGGTGCCGGCGCCGATGCAGCGTCCGGCGGCCCCTTCTGGCCTCGGATGGCGCCAGGCCCAGACCTGCTGGTCTTCAGACATGGGCCAGCCAGGCCAGCAGCGCGGCCAGTTCCACCACCTGTTGCGTGGCGCCCAGGTTGTCGCCGGTATAGCCGCCCAGGCGCCGGTTCAGCCAGGCCTGCATGGCCCGGGTCGCGACGGCGGCCGCCAGCACGGCCAGGCCCAGCTGCGACAGCCACTGCGGCTGCTGCCAGGCGATCCCCAGGCTCAGCAGCAGCACCCAGAGCAAGGCGGTCAGCAGCGTCACGATGCTGGCCTGGGTGGCCAGCGGCTTGGCCTTGGCATGATCCGCATCGCCGGCATAGGGCAGGGCGCGTATCAGCCAGACCGGCGCGGCCCGCGAGGCACAGTGGGCCCAGACCAGGGCCGTCATCGCCAGCAGCCAGTCCTGCTCCACGAGAGCAAGCAGCACGGCCGCCTTCAGCCCCAGCATCAGGATCAGCCCCAGCGCGCCATAGCTGCCGATGCGCGAGTCCTTCATGATCAGCAAGGCCTTGTCACGGCTGACCGCGCCCCCCAGGCCGTCGCAGGTATCGGCCCAGCCGTCCTCATGGAAGCCGCCGGTCAGCCAGACGCCGGCTGCCATCGCCAGGCCTACTGCCACGCCGGCCGGCCACAGCCATAGCGCGGCCCACAGCACCAGCGCGCTGAAGGTCCCGACCAAGAGGCCCACCAGCGGGAAATGGCGCGCGCAATGCTGCAGCCACAGCGGCTCAAAACCCACCCAGCGCGGAATCGGCACTCGGGTGAAGAATTGCAGGGCAATGAAGAACAGACGGAGTTCGTGGAGGACGAGGCGCATGCGCGGGCGAGAGCGGGGGGCCGGCCGATTATCGTCGGAGCACCTGGCGAGCCGCAGCGGCTTCGTTTCTCGGGATTGATGCCGGTCGGGCTCTTGGATAAGGTGCGGCCGTGATCAAGCCCTGTCCATCTGCATCCTGATGCCGGAGAACCCTATGAAGCCGCCCATTCTCAAATCAAGCCTCCGCCTGGCCGCCGCCGCCGCGCTCGCTGTAGCGCAGGCCGCCAGCTGGGCCGCCGACGGCTTTGTGACGACCAACGAGGCCAAGCTGGATGCGATCTTCTCGCAGGCAGGTTTTGCCGCTGCCGACAGGATAGACATTCGTTTCAACAGCCAGACAAGCGTCATCGATGCCAGCCTGACCTCGATCGACAGCTTTGCCGATTGGAACAAGATGGCCGGGCTGGCGGTCAACCTTGATGCGCCCGTCGTCAATATGTTCTTTGTCGACAAGGTGCGCTGGTGCGGCGATCCGGGCAGCAATATCGTTGGCTGCGCGGACACGCCCGGCAACCTGATGGCGCTCGACTCCAGCTGGGCGGCCCATGCGAGCCTCGGCGGCAATCTGCTCGCTCATGAACTGGCCCACAACCTGGGGCTGGGTCATGTGCTGCCGAACAATGGCAGCAATCTGATGAACCCGACGCTGTCGGCCAGCTTCGCGCTGACCGCCGCCCAGATCACCACCATCCTGGGCAGCGCCCTGGTGCAAAGCGATGCGCAGGGCAAGTTCATCACGATCCAGCCGATCGCCGTGCTGGCTACCGCGCCGGTGCCCGAGCCCGCCAGCTGGGCCATGCTGCTGCTGGGCGGTGTGCTGCTGGTCGGCGTGGCACGCGGGCGCCGCAGCGATCCAGGCCAGGCCTGATGTGGCTGGCCCGCTGGCTGAGCTGGCTGTCGCTGCTGTGGGGCGTCATCCTGGCCGCCGCTGAGCCGCTGCCGCGCCGCGATCTGGGCGGTTTCTCGCTGCAGCTGCCGGCGACCGTGGTGCAGCAGGCTGGCGGCATCGACTCGAAAGCGGGCCGGCTGCATGGCGATGGTTTGCTGATCGACTACGACCTCGGCCTGTACAGCGATCCCCTGCTGAACCGCGACGGCGTCAGCGGCTACGAGGAGAAGCCGGTGCTGGTGGATGGCCGGCCGGCACGGCTGGTGCGCTGGCGGCAGCCGGACTCGACGCGCTATTTCATCGGCCTGCACCTGCCGGAGCTGCGCGTGACGCCGATGGGTCCGATCCGGCTGACCCTGCTGGCTCAGACCAGCGAGGCGAGCCGGCTTGACGAGATCCAGACCTTGCTGCTGAGCCTGCGCCTGACGAAGCACTGATATCCCGCCATCGCGGCTGCAGGGAGAATGCGCAGGCTGATCCGGCGTGATCGGCTTGACGTTCGAAAGGGAAGAGATGGCGGCAGAGGGAAGTGCAGGGGACCTGATCAAGGTCGTGACACTGCTGGGTGCGGCGGTGGTGGCGGTGCCGCTGTTCAAGCGATTGGGTCTGGGCTCGGTGCTGGGCTATCTGGCGGCCGGCCTGGTCATCGGGCCCTTCGGCCTGGGCCTGTTCAGCGATGCGCAGACGATTCTGCACATCGCCGAGCTGGGCGTCGTGATGTTTCTGTTCGTCATCGGCCTGGAGATGCGACCCTCGCATCTGTGGGCCTTGCGCCGCGCCATCTTCGGCCTGGGCAGCCTGCAGGTGGTGGTCTGCGGCGCCTTGCTGACCGGGGTCGGCCTGGCCTTTGGTTTCCCGCTGGACGTGTCCTTCGTCAGCGCGATGGGCTTTGTGCTGACCTCGACCGCCATCGTGATGCAGCTGCTCGGCGAGCGCGGTGACAGCGCCGCGCCGCGCGGGCAGAAGATCGTCGCCATCCTGCTGTTCGAGGACCTGCTGATCGTGCCCCTGTTGGCCCTGGTGGCCTTTATCGCGCCGACCTCGGCCGCTGCGCCGGCGGCGGCCGGCTCGCGCTGGGGCGCGGTGCTGCTGGGCCTGGGGGCGCTGGCGGCCCTGGTGGCCGTCGGCCTGTGGCTGCTGAACCCGCTGTTCCGGGTGCTGGCGCGCGCCAAGGCGCGCGAGGTGATGACGGCCGCGGCCCTGCTGGTGGTGCTGGGCGCGGCCCTGCTGATGCAGCTCGGCGGCTTGTCGATGGCGCTGGGCGCCTTCCTGGCCGGGGTGCTGTTGTCGGAGTCGAGCTTTCGCCATCAGCTGGAGGCCGATATCGAGCCCTTCCGCGGACTGCTGCTGGGACTGTTCTTCATCGGAGTCGGCATGGCGCTGGACCTGGCGGCGGTGGCTCAGAACTGGCAGCTGATCATCGCCGGCGTGCTGGCGATGATGGTGGTCAAGACCTTGTGCATCTATGCGGTGGCGCGCCTGGCGCGGGCCTCGCACGCCGATGCGATCGACCGCGCGGTGCTGATGGCCCAGGGCGGCGAGTTCGCCTTCGTGCTCTATGCGGCGGCGCTGGCGGCCGGCGTCATCGATGCCGAGGTCAATGCGAACATGACGGCCATCGTCGTACTGTCGATGGCGCTGACCCCGCTGACCGTGCTGGCGCTGCGCCGCCTGACGCCCAAGATCAAACCCTCGATGGAGGGCATAGAGCGGCCCGAGAACCTGGCCGCCAGCGTGCTGATCATCGGCTTCGGCCGTTTCGGCCAGGTGGCCAGCCAGGCGGTGCTGGCGCGCGGTGCACAGATCACCATCATCGACAACGACACCGAGGTGATACGCGACGCCGCCGAGTTCGGCTTCAAGGTTTATTACGGCGACGGCGACCGCGCCGACGTGCTGCATGCGGCCGGCGCCCACCATGCGCGCGTGATCCTGGTCTGCATCAACGACAAGGCGGCGGTCAGCCGCATCGTCGAGCAGGCGCGCATGAGCTGCGCCCAGGCCAAGCTGCTGGTGCGGGCCTATGACCGCGAGCATGCGCACGAGCTGCTGAAGGCCGATGTCGACTACCAGATCCGCGAGACCTTCGAGTCGGCCATGGCCTTGGGCCGCGAGGCGGCGCTGGCCACCGGCGCAACGCCGGACGAGGCCGACGAGGTGATGAGCGAGGTGCGCCGGCGTGATACCGAGCGCTTCGAGCTGGAGGCGGTCGGCGGCATCTTCGCCGGCCGGGCGATGATTCTGGGCAATGTGCCGGCCAAGGACGCCTGAGGCCGCGCTCAGACGCTGTTGCGCGGCAGCCTGATCACAAAGCCCAGGCCCGCGCCGGGTTCCGTATCCAGCTGCACCGAGCCGCCCAGGCGCTGGCTGAGGGTCTGCACGATGTGCAGGCCCAGGCCCGAGCCGCCGTCGCCGCGCTTGGTGCTGAAGAAGGGCTCGAACAGGCGTGGCCGTATCTCGTCGGGCACGCCGTTGCCGTTGTCGCGCAGGCGCAGCTCGACATCGTCCTTGCCCGCCTCGCGCAGCCGTATCGCGATGCGGCGCTCGGACCGGCCCTCGAAGGCATGGGTGATCGCATTGAGCAGCAGGTTGGAGATGATTTGCGACAGTATGCCGCCCGCCATGCGCACCGGCAGCCGCTCCGGCGCGTCCAGCAGCACCTCGACCTCGGCCTTGCGCAGCACGGGCTGATGGGTGCGGATGATGGCGCGCAGATAGTCGACCAGGTCCATTGGCAGGGCCAGCTCGCTGCTCTGGTCCACCGCCAGGGTCTTGAAATTGCCCACCAGCGTGGCGGCCCGGGCCAGATTGCTGCACACCAGGCCCGCCGCGCTCTCGATGCGCCGTGCCAGGCCCTGCAGCTCGCTGCGGCTGACCTTGTCGCCCGCCAGCATGGCCAGCATCTCGCGCGCGAACTCCTCCATGCCCGAGGCCGCCGTCACCGCGATGCCGATCGGCGTATTGACCTCGTGCGCGACCCCGGCCACCAGGCCGCCCAGCGCGGCCAGCTTCTCGCGCTCCACCAGCGTGGCCGTGGCATGGCGCAGCTCCTCGGTGCGCGCCAGCACCAGGCCCTCCAGCTCGGCTTCGCGGTCCTGGTGCTGCAGCTCGGCGGCGCCGCGGGCCGCAAAGATCGACAGCAGGGACAGGGCCAGCAGATGCTTGTCGGCATCGATCTCGCGTTTGTCCAGCGCCACCAGAATGCCCAGGCTGGCGCCCGTGGTGCCCACCATGGGCATGCCCACATAGCTTTGGGCCCCCATCTCGCCGAGCAGATGGTCGTCCGGATAGGCCTGCTGCACACCGCAGGGGTAGAAGCACATGCTCTGGTCGGCGACATTGCTGCAGGGCGTGCCCTTCAGCGAGTAGCTCATATTCGGCAGCCAGTCGGCACCACCCCAGACCGCCAGGGTCTGCACACCCTCGCCATCCTCGAACGGGATCAGCCGGCCGGCGATCACATAGGCCACATCCAGCGCGGCGGCCAGATCCTTGACCAGCACCCGGAAGAAGGCCTCGCCCTGCACGCGCGAGGTCGACAAGGTGATCGAGCGCAGCGCGGCCTCGGCCAGTCGGCGCTTCTCGGCTTCGCTGAAGCGTGGCGTCTCAGGCATCGGGGTAGCGCTCGTAGATGCTGCGCAGCTCGGGCAGGCGCTCCAGCAGCAGGCTCACCAGCTTGGGGTCGAACTGGCGGCCGGACTCGGCGCGCAGATAGTCGATGGCCTGCTCGAAAGGCCAGCGCTGCTTGTAGCAGCGGGTGCTGACCAGCGCGTCCATCACATCGGCCAGCGCGACGATGCGGCCGACGATATGGATCTGCTCGCCGGCCAGGCCGCGCGGATAGCCCTGGCCGTCCCAGCGCTCATGGTGCTCGTGGGCGATGGTCGCGCCCAGCTGCAGGATGCGCTTGTCGCTCTTGCTGAGCAGCTCGTAGCCGATGCGGGCATGGGTCTTCATGACCTCCCATTCCTCCTCGTCGAGCTTGCCCGGCTTGTTCAGCACCCGGTCCGGGATGCCGATCTTGCCGACATCGTGCAGCGGCGCGGCCTGGCGCAGAAACTCCACATCCGAAGCCGCCAGGCCCACCGCATCGCCCAGCAGCGCCGACAGCTCGGCGACACGGCGCACATGCGAGCCGGTTTCCTTGGAGCGCTTCTCGACCGCTTCGCCGAGAATGAAGACGGTGGAGCGCTGGGTTTCCTGGATCTCCTCGCGCAGCAGCAGGGTCTCGTAGGTGATCGCGACATTGGCGCAGAAGATTTCCAGCAGCTCGCGAGCCGTCTCGTCGACCGGCTCGGAAAACACCATATAGAGCAGGCTCTCGTTGCCGGTGCTGCTGCGGTAGTAGCCGACGAAGTGATAGTCGTCGAAATGGCTTTGCTGCGAACTCAGCGCCCGGTTCAGCGCGTCACGCACCTCGGTGGGCAGGGCGTCCAGTTCCTCCTCGACCAGCAGGCGTGAATACTCGGCGGTGGCCGCCAGCACCTTGAGCCTGCCCTCGACATGCGAGGCCGCATAGGCCGACACCCGGCTGGCGCTGAAGCCCTGGGCGTCCAGGCCCAGCAGATGCGAGACCTGCTCCAGCACCGCCGAGGCGAAGCGGCGCAGGTTCTGCGAGTCATAGACCTTGGTGATCGCATCGATGGAGCGGCGCAGCGCCTGGCGCGAGGCCTCGATGATCATGATGTCGCGATAGCTGCGCAGCGCCGAGTAGAAGACCGTGATCAGCTTGCGCTTGGTCAGCTCGGTCTTTTCCTTGTAATCATTGATGTCATAAGTCTTGATGACATGCTCTTCGGGCGCCTGGCCCGGCTGGCCGGTGCGCAGCACGATGCGCACATGGTGGTTCTGCTGCACCTCGCGGATATGGCGGGCCAGATCCAGCCCGGCATGCTCGCTCTCCATCACGACGTCCAGCAGTATCAGTGCGATGTCCTGGCGATGCGCCAGCAGCTCGCGCGCCTCGACGCCGCTATAGGCATCGAGGAACTGCAGGCGCCGGCCGGCAAACTCGAAGTCGGCCATCACCAGCTGGGTGACCTCGTGGACGGCCGGGTCGTCGTCGACGATCATCACGATCCAGGGCTCCAGCGTCTTGCTGGCCCGGCCCGTCGGCTGCAGCGGTGGTGATTCGTCCGCGAACACCAAATCCGTCATGGCGACCCTCCATCTCAGGTCGGACCATTATTAGTTTTGTCGCCAGCCGGCTGTCCAGCTAAAAAGACAGAACAATCACCGGCTTCAGTGTTTTTTCTCGCTGACCCCGGCCGATTCGAAGCTGGCCATCTCGGCCAGGATGCGGCAGGCGGATTCCAGCAGCGGCCAGGCCAGCGCCGCGCCCGAGCCCTCGCCCAGGCGCAAGCCCAGGTCGACGAGCGGCTCGGCCCCCAGCGCCTGCAGCATCAGCCCATGGCCGGCCTCCTGCGAGGCATGGGCGAACACACAGCGTTCCAGCACGGCCGGCTGCAGCTTGGCCGCTACCAGCACCGCCGCGCCGCAGATGAAGCCGTCGACGACGATCACGCGCCGCTCCAGCGCCGCCTGCAGCACCGCGCCCACCATCATCGCGATCTCGAAACCGCCGAAGGCCGCCAGCGCCGCCAGCGGCGTGGCCGCCTCGCCATGGCGCTGCAGCACCTGGCGCAGGATGTCGGTCTTGTGCTGCAGCTGCGCATCGTCAAGACCTGTCCCCCGGCCGGTGCAGTCGGCAATCGGCAGGCCTTGCAGCCGCGCCAGCAGCAGGGCCGCCGCCGAGCTGTTGCCTATGCCCATCTCGCCCAGCAGCAGCACATTGCCCGGCTGCTTGTGCAAGAGGTTCTTGCCGGCGGCAATCGCGGTGGCGCACTGGTCGGCGCTCATTGCCGGCCCCTGCAGCGCATCGGCCGTGCCGGGCGCGATCTTGGCGATGATCAGACCCGCGCGCGGTGCGAAGTCGTGGGCCACGCCGGCATCCACCACGCTCAGAGCCAGACCATGCTGGCGCGCCAGCACGCTGACCGCCGCGCCGCCGGCCAGGAAGTTCTCGACCATCTGCCAGCTGACATCGCTGGGATAGGCCGACACGCCGCGCGCCGCCAGGCCGTGGTCGCCGGCGAACACCATCAGCTGCGGCTCGCGCAGTTGCGGCGTCTCGCTGCCCAGGATCAGGCCGAGGCGCAGCATCAGCGTCTCCAGCCGGCCCAGGGCGCCCAGCGGCTTGGTCTTGGTGTCGATGCGGCGCTGCAGGGCGGCGGCGAGGGCGGCGTCGTGCAGCGGGGCGATGGTGGGGATCAGGTCTTGCATGCGAGGGCCTCGGCGGTGGTCTGGATGGCGGCCTGCAGTTGGCGGGCGCCGCGTTCGATGGCGGCCGGTCCTGGGGCTAGGATGTCGGCGGACTTGATTTCGGCGAGCCGGGCATTCAGCGCGGCAAAGCCAGGGCGGGCCAGCACCTTGTCGGGCACGAAGCGCTTGCCGCACCAGGAGCCCAGGATCAGCTGGGGCGCGGCGGCCAGCACCGTGTCGGCATCGACGATGCGTTGCCGCGCGAAACCGGCGCGCGAGCGTTCGGCGAACACATCCTCGCCGCCGGCCAGCGCGATCAGCTCGCTGACCCAGCCGATGCCGCAGATCATGGGCTCGTCCCATTCCTCAAAATACACGCGCGGTCGGCAGGGCAGGGCGGCCGCAACGGCGGCGATCTCGTCCTGGCAGGACTGCAACTGGCGGTTCAGCGCCAGCGCCTGCTGAGGGCGGCCAACCAGCTCGCCCAGGCGCAGCACCATGGCATGGATGCCGGCAATGCTGCGCTGGTCGAACCACAGCGTGGCCAGTCCGGCGCGCTCGCATTCATCGAGCAGCGGGCGCTGCAGGTCCGAGAAACCGATCACCAGATCCGGCTGCACCGCCAGCAGACGTTCGACCTTCATGCTGGAAAAGCCGCTGATCTTGGGCTTCTCGGCGCGCGCCTCGGGCGGGTGCACGGTATAGCCGGAGATGCCGGCCACATGGGCCTGGGCGCCGAGGCGGTACAGCACCTCCACGGCCTCGGTGGACAGGCAGGCGATGCGCTGTGGGATCGGGCCGCTCATCGGATCAGCGCCATCAGCCGGCCCGGCTCGAAATGCGTGTCGATGTAGTCGGCCAGCCCGTCGAACACGCTGTCCAGCGTTGGCAGGCCCAGACCGAACAGCGCGGCCATCACGGCCGGCTGTTCGAACATGCCGTGGGCATAGCAGCCCAGCACCGATCCCTGCTGCCAGCCGATCGCTTCGCCGGTGTCGCTGCGCACCGCCACGCGCGCCGTCGGCAGCGAGGGATGCTGGGCCGTGCGGCCGTGGTGGATCTCGTAGCCCTGGGCCTGGATGCCGCTCAGGGTCTGCCAAGCCCCGTCGAGCTCTGCCTCGAAGCGCAGCTCGGCCGGGCGCAGCAGCTTCTCGCGCTCGAACTGCGTCACCAAGGGCAGCAGGCCCAGTCCCGGTCCATTGCCGTCCAGGCCGTGCGGATCCAGCAAGGCTTCGCCCAGCATCTGCAGGCCGCCGCAGATGCCCAGCACTGGCTTGTTCGCGGCAGCATGGCGGGCGACCACTTCATCGAGCTTTTGGGCGCGCAGCCAGGCCAGATCGGCGGCCACGGCTTTGGAGCCCGGCAGGATGATCCAGTCGGCGCCGTCCAGCTCGGCCGGCGTGCGGGCCCAGACCAGGCGCACGCCGGGCAGGCTGCGCAGCGGCTGGAACTCGTCGAGGTTGGACAGGCGCGGATAGGCGACGACGGCGATGTTCAGACCCGACCCCGATGGGCGGTCGTCATACACGCCGTCCTCCTCGGGCAGGCCATGGCCGCGCCACATCGGCAGCACCGCGACGGTGGGCACGCCGGTCAGCGCCTGCAGCTGCTCGGGCCCCGGCGCCAGCAGAGTAGCGTCGCCGCGGAAGCGGTTCAGCACAAAGCCCTTGATCAGCGCGCGCTCGTGTGCGGGCAGCAGCTGGTGGGTGCCGTAGAGATGGGCAAAGGCGCCGCCGCGGTCGATGTCGGTGACCAGCAGGCAGGCGGCCTTGGCCTCCAGCGCGGTGCGCATATTCACATAGTCGCTGGCATGCAGATTGATCTCGGCCGGCGAGCCGGCGCCCTCGATCACGAGCACATCGTTCTCGGCCAGCAACTCGTGCAGCGCTGCTCGTGCGGTGGGCCAGATCTTCTCGCTGCGGCCGCGCCAGGGCATCGCGCCCAGCTCGGCGCTGACCTCGCCCATCAGCACCACCTGGCTGCGGGTATCGGCCTCGGGCTTCAGCAGCACCGGGTTCATCCGCACCTCGGGCGTGCGGCGCGCGGCCAGGGCCTGGAAGTACTGGGCGCTGCCGATCTCGCCCATGGCCCCATTCAAGCCGGGGACCACACGGGCGTTATTGCTCATGTTCTGCGCCTTGTAGGGCGCCACCTTGAGCCCCTGGCGGGCATACCAGCGGCACAGCGCGGTGGCCAGCCAGCTCTTGCCGGCGCCACTGGTCGTGCCCAGAACCATCACAGCCTTGGCCGTCATTGCGTGATCACTTTCTTCAATGCCAGCTGCGATTGTGGCGGCAGGGTCGCGACGCGCACCCAGCCCGGCAGGCCGAAGGAGCTGGCGTCGCGCAGCTTGATGCCATGGGCGCGCAGGGCCTCGTGGTCCAGCGGCGCGGCCGGCCGGGCCAGCCAGAAGGGCGTGCAGCTCTCGCGCTGCTGCCAGCTCAAGCGCGCCAGCATCTCGCGCTGCTGCACGCTCCAGCGCCGCAGCTGGGCGCGCGATTCGGCCAGCCAGGCCTGGATCTCGGGCCGGTGCAGCTGCATCAGCAAGACCTGGCCCTCGGCCGACAGCACCCAGCTGGCCGCCAGCTGCCTCATGCTTTGCGTCAGGGCGCCTTCGTCGGGCGCAATCAGGTAGGCGGCGCGCACGCCGGTGTGGCCCAGGGCCTTGTTGGGACAGTGCAAGGCCCAGCAGTTCGATGGCAGCGCCGGCGCCATGCCGGCCAGGCGCAGCGGTTCATAGGCGCGGTCCAGCACGGTCAGCGCCGCGCGCGCGGCGACGGCCGCGATCTGCGCGCTGGCCAGGCTCTCGCCGGTCGGGTTGCAGGGCTCGCAGATCCAGACCATGGTCTCGCTGCCGAGCTCTTGCAGCAGCTGCGTGACATTCGCATAGCAGCGCACGCGCAGGCCCAGTGCCTGGGCCGCCGCCGCATAGTCGCCGAAGCCGGGCGAGGGCACCCAGACCTCGCGCAGCCCCTGCAGCAGCGCGGCCAGGCTCAGCCGGCGTATCGCCTCGGCGCCGCCGGAGGCCGGCAGGATGCGCCCGGGCGGTACGCCATGGGCGAGCCCCAGCTGCTCGCGCAGCGCCAGGTAGTGCGGGTCCGGGTAGCGGCACCGGTCGGCCGCTTGCAAGGCCGTGCTCAGCGAAGCCGGTACCGGCAGCGGGTTCGCATTGGTCGAGAAGTCGTGCAGCAGGGTCGGGCCGCTGTCACTGCCACCGTGGGTCATGTCGGCAACCTCAGGCTCAGGGCCGCGAAGGCAAGCAGCAGCGCACAGCCCAGCATCGCGCGCCGGGCCAGGCCGGCGGCGCGCCGCAGATCGGTGCCCTGCGGCGCGGCGCCAGCGTCGTTGAGGCTGTAGACGCCCGGCTTGGCCAGGCGCAGATTCAAGCGCAGCGCCATCGCCGCCATCGGCCAGCCGCTATTGGGCGAGGGCGTGCGCCGTGCCTCGGTGAGCAAGCGCATCTGCAGCATCGGGTTGATCCCGGTGATGGCCCAGGCGGTGAGGCGGGCCGGTATCCAGCTCAGCACATCGTCGGCCCGCGCGGCCCACTTGCCCGACCATTCGCGATGATCGCGATAGCCCCACATCGCATCGGCGGTGTTGGCAAAGCGGTAGACCGCAGCGCCGGGCAGGCCGGCGATCACGAACCAGAACAGCGGCGCGACGACCGAGTCGTTGAGGTTCTCGGCCAGGGTCTCGATGGCGGCCTCGCGCACCTCGGCCGCATCGAGCGCGGCGGTGTCGCGGCTGACCAGGCGCGCCAGCTGGGCCCGCCCGGCCTGCAGCGACTCGCCCAGCGCGCGCTCCACCGCCAGCACCTCGTCGACCAGCATGGCCCAGGCCAGCAGCGGCTTCAGCAGCAGGCCCAGCACCAGCGCGCCACCCAGCAGGGCCGGCCAGGAGGTCCAGGGCTGCAGCCCCTGCATCAGCGCGATCTCCAGCCCCAGCGCCAGCGCCGCGACGAGCAGCGCGCCCAGCAGCCAGACCAGCGCGCCGCCGGTGAAGGCCCGGGCCGGTGGCATCGCGGCCAAGCGTGCGCTGAAGGCATTGAGATAGCGGCCGATGCCCACCACGGGATGTGCCCAGGCCGGTGGCTCGCCCAGCAGGCGGTCCACCAGCAAGGCGACCCCCATGGCCAGCGGCAGCAGCAGCGCGGTCATCAATCCTCGATGCCGCGCTGGGCCGGCACGCCGGCCTTGAAGTGGTGCTTGACCATGGCCATCTCGGTGACCGTGTCGGCCAGGTCTATCAGCTCCTGCGGCGCGCCGCGCCCGGTCAGCACCACATGCACATGGGCCGGTCGCTCGCGCAAGCACTGCAGCACCGGTTCCAGCGCGACCCAGCCATAGCGCAGCGGATACATGATCTCGTCGAGCACGACCAGAAAGGTATCGCCGGCGCGTATCGTCGCCTCGGCTTGAGCCCAGCCATGACGGGCCAGCTCGGCGCTGTGGTCCAGGTCCTTGCTCTTCCACGAGAAGCCGTCGCCCAGGCCGATGATGGGCACGCCCAATTGTTCGAACACCCGGTGCTCGCCGAAGCGGGCGCTGGGCACCTTCATGAACTGGTAGATCTTGACCGTCTTGCCGCGGCCATGGGCGCGCAGCGCCAGGCCGAAGGCGGCCGTGCTCTTGCCCTTGCCGGGGCCGGTGTGGACCAGGATCAGGCCGCGGCGCTCGGCCGTGGGAATGATGCGTTCGCGGTCGACCGGGGGCTTCTCAATTTCCATCTTGGGCACTCCAAAAATCGTTCATCAACAACTCGTCCAGCGGCCGGCGCCGGCGCCAGCCCTCGAGCTCCAGCATCGGTGCCTCGTAGAAGCTGTCGACCGGTCCCAGGCACAGCAGGCCCAGCGGCTGCGCACCCTCGGGCAGACGCAGCAGCGCGGCCAACTGGCGCGGCTCGAACATCGAGACCCAGCCCAGGCCCAGGTTCTCGGCACGGGCGGCCAGCCAGAGGTTCTGCACCGCGCCGCCGACCGAGCACAGCGCCATCTCGCGTGGCATGCTGCGCCGGCCGAAGACGGTGCCGTCATCCGGCGGCAGCACGATGGCCAGCAGCTCGGCGCATTCGCGCAAGCCCTCGACCTTGAGTCTCAGAAACTCGTCGCTGCGCTCGCCCAGCGCCGCGGCCGTGGCCTGGCGCTCGGCCTCGACCACGGTGATGATCTGCGCGCGCAGCGCCGCATCGCGGATGCGCAGCACCCGCCAGGGCTGCATCAGCCCGACCGAGGGCGCCTGGTGCATGGCCTGCAGCAGGCGCTGCAGCTGATCTTCCGGCAGCAGCTGGCCCGGCTTGAAATGCCGGGTGTCGCGGCGCAGCGCGATCACGCGATAGATGGCGTCGCGCTGGGCCTCGTCGAAGCGGTGCTGGGCGTCCATGGCTGTGCTCAGAAGCTGCTGCGCAGCGAGACTCTCAGCGTACGCGCTTCCATCGGATGCACCAGTCGGCCATCGATGCCCTCGCCACCGCCGCAGCCGGGGCCTTCGGCCCTGGTGCAGGCGCCGCCCCAGTATTCGATGTCGTTGGCGCGGCGGTCGAACAGGTTCAGCACATCGAGGCTGATCTGGGTCCTGGTGCTGAGGCGGTAGCCCAGCTTCAGATTGGCGGTCCAGTTGGTGGCCGATTTCTCGGTGCCGGTTTCCTCGAGCGCGTAAGAGCCCAGATAGCGCAGTTTCAGGCCGCCGAACCAGGGGCCGGCCGGGACCACCGTCGCCGACAGCGAGGCATTCACCGGGATCGCATTGGGCACATGGCGGCCGCCGTTCTCGGCGTGCACGAAACGGGCCCGCGACCAGGCCATATCGGCGTCGATCAGCAGCCAGCTCGTCGGCGCGAAATCATTGGACCATTCCAGGCCGCTGCGCCTGGAGGCCCCGCGCGCCTCGGTCACACCCTCGTCGCCGACAAAGACCAGCTCCGAATCCAGCCTGGCCTGCCACAGCACCAGGCTGCTGTTCCAGCCCTTGGCGGGGCGCACGCGCAAGCCCAGCTCATGGCTTTGCGTGCGCGCCAGCAGCGGCAGCAGGTCCTGCGGGCTGCCGTCGTTGGGGTTGAGCGCGCTGGTGGCGCCGCGTACATCGTTGGAGCGGAAACCGCGGCCCCATTGGGCATAGAGCTCGGTATCGGCCGCGACGCGGGCCACCAGGCCCAGCTTCGGGCTCCAGCGCTTCTTGCTGGCCCTGCCGCCGTTGTCGAGATTGAACTCGCCGGCGATGGCGCGGTTCTCGGTCGAGAGCCGGTCCCAGCGCAGGCCGGCGCTGCCGCGCAGCCAGCTGTTGATCTGGGTGCGCGCCTCGGCGAACAGGCCGACGGCGTTTTGCTCGACCTGGTCGGCGCGTACCGTGTGCGTGCGCTGGCGGTCCACCGTGTCGTAAAGCCCCAGCTCGGAGATGCGGTCCTGGCGCCATTGCAGGCCCCAGCTGGCGTCGGTGCCGAGTGAGGGGATCGCGAAGCCGTGGCGCAGCTGGCCGCCGTAGATGCGGCGGTGATCGGCCTGCTCGTGCTGGTCGCCGTCGGGGCCCTTGATGTAGCCCGAGGCGCCGGAGAACAGGTTCAAGGCGTTGTCTATCACATAGGCGCTGGCGCGCCAGTCCTGGGCTTGCTCGCTGCGCGCCCATTCGACCGAGAGGCTGTGGCGGTGCGTGATGCCGCCATCGTTCCTCAGCAAAGTGCCATAGCGACCGACCTCGCCGCTACGGATCGCGCGCTCGGGCACATGCTCGCTGGCGTGCCAGCGTGCGCTATAGCTCAGTGCGCTGATCGCGATGCCGTTGTCGGCATCACCCTTAGAGAGGCGCAGCACGCCGTTGCCGCGCCGCAGCGCCTCGGGCTGTTCCCAGGGGCCGTCGTAGCGGCTGCTCTCCAGCGCACCCAGCAGCTGCCAGCCGCTGTCGCCCAGCTTGGTGCTGCCGGCCACCAGGCCGCGGCGATAGTCGTCCGGGCCGGCGGTGAGCTCGACGAAAGGCGCATCGATCTGGCGTGTGTAGGCGATGCGGGCTGAGCCGGTGGTGACGAAGTCGCCGTCCTCGGCCGCGTAGCTGCCCTTGCGGTACTGCAGGCTGGACACCAGCTCGGGGATCAGAAAGTTCAGATCCATATAGCCCTGGCCATGGGCATGGCTGGCCATATTGGCCGGCATGCCCATTACCGTGGTCGCGAAGTCGCTGCCATGGTCCAGATTGAAGCCGCGCAGGAAGTACTGGTTAGCCTTGCCGTCGCCGCTGTGCTGGGTGACGATCATGCCGGGCATGGCCTCCAGCAGCTCGGCCGGCCGCAGCAGCGGGCGCTGCGCCAGGCGCTCGGCCTTGACCTCGCCCTCGGAAGCGCTGTCGGCGGCGCCCAGCGCGGCGCGGCCGTGGACCTGGACGCTGTCGAGCTGCTGGGTCGCTTGCTGGGCATAGGCCACCGGGGCCAGCATCGAGACAAGGGCGATTGCTGTTCTATTCATCATCAGATGCTGCTCGAGAAGACCGTAGGGCGACGGCGCGCCTGCCAGACCGCGCCCAGACTCATCAGCAGGGCCATCGCGATCCAGGCCAGCGCCTGCGAGAGCTGGTTCTGCAGCTGGGGCGGGGCCAGGTCTTGCTGCGGCTGTTGTTGTTCCAGCAGCAGGCCGCGCGTGCTGGGGGGCGGCGCTGCCGCTGCGGCCGGCGCAGCGGGCGGCGCGGCGACCTGGGCTGCTGCCTGCAGAACCGGCGTGTGCAGCTGGTCGGCAGCCCACTGTCGCACCGCCGCCAGCTCCTGGTGCAGAGGGGCCTCGCGGCTCAGGCTCTGGTAGCTGGCGGCCAGCTGCTCGCGGGTCGCGGCATCGGGCTTCCAGTAGCCCAGGCGCTGGGCCTGGATCATCCGTTCCAGCGCCTGCGCATAAGCCTGCTTGTTCTGCTTCAGCCACTCGGGCAGGCCGAGCTGCTGCTTGTCGCGCACCAGGGTGTCGTACAGGCTTTGCCAATGGTCGGGCCGCACGGTGCCCGGTGCGATGGCCTGCCAGCCAAAGGTGTATTGCACGGCCTTGAGCACCTGCAAGGTGCCGGCCCAGCCCTCGGCCTGCTGAGCCTTCAGCCAGCCGGGATGCAGATAGCGCGACTGCATTTCCATCGCCAGGCTGCTGGCCGCACTCTCGGTATGCAGCTCGTTGGCGTCCTGCAGCTGGCTGACATGCAGGCTCAAGCCTTGCTTGCGACCGGCCGCCTTGGCGGCGGCGGACAGGCCGCCGAGGTACTGAAAAGGGTCGTCCGAGCTGAGCATCGCGTACAGATGCGAGCTGCGCGACATCAGGGCCGCATCGGTCTGCTTCAGGTGTGCACCCAGGGCCTGGGCTGCGACGGCCGGCCGGCTCAGGCGCAGCGGCTCGCCGTTGACATAGGGCTGGCTCATGCGCTGCAGAAAGAGCTGGCCCAGCCTTGCGTCGTCGGCCTTCAGACCATTGTCCTGGGCCGCTTCCGAGATGCCGGTGCCGTAATCGCCGGTGTTGTTGCCGAACACCCGCGCCTGGGCCAGGGCCTGGGCCTCGGTCTTGCTCAGGCCCTGGCGGCGCAGCTCGGCGGCCACGCTGGCGGTGTTGCGCGCGACGATATTGCCGGGCTCGGCGGCGGCAGCGGCCGCGACGGCCTGGTCCAGCAGATGCATCAGCGCCGGGAACTGGTCGCGGTAGGAGCCGGTGATGCTCAAGAGCACGTCGACCCGTGGTCTGCCCTTCAGTTCGGCCAGCGGCAGCAGCCTGACGCCGGTGGGCCGGCCGCTGTCGTCCCAGATCGGCTGCACGCCCAGAGCGGCCAAGGCCTGCGATTCCATCAGGCCCTGGTGGCGCAGGGTCTCGCCGGCCCAGAGACTCAGCGCCAGCCGCTGCGGCGGCTTGCCGGTCTTGAGCTGCTCGGCATACCAGCTCTCGAACAGGCGCCGTGCCACCTCGTAGGCTTGCTTGGTCGGCAGCCGGCTCGGGTCCAGGCCGGTCAGGTTGCGGCCGGTGGGCAGGCTGTCGGGATTGCGCAGCGGATCGCCGCCATAGGCCGCAGGCAGGAAGCGACCCCGCAGCGCGGCCAGCAGGCCGGGCATCTCGCCCTCGGTGGCCAGGCGGCGCTCCAGCTCCTGGGCACGCTCGGCGAGCTGCAGCAAGGCCGGCGTGTCGATGGGTTTGCGCGCGGCGCGGTTCGGGACATAGCCCTCGGGTTCCGGCGGTCTCAAATCAAGAATGCTGGCGGCCTGCGCGTCCTTCAACGCGACATGGAGCCAGCGCGCCGGGCGCGATGTCGCCACGCCCTCGTGATTGATCAGAAAGGCTTCGTCGATGTCCTCGCCCAGCGCCTCGATCAGCGGCTGGCGCAGCATCTGCAGAATCGTCGTGCGGCGGGCGTTCTCGTCCGGCAGCTGACCGAACACCGCCAGGCCCTTGGGCTGGGAGCTTTGCGCCAGCCGGTCCAGCCAGGGATGCAGCAGCTCCAGGAAGCCGCTGAAATCGGCGGCAATCTGCTGGGCGCTCCAGCCCAGGTCGCGGTGCAGCTGGTGTTCGACGAAGGCGCTGACCATCTGGCGCTCCAGCGCCTGCCGCGTAGGCCCGGCGTCCACCGTTTCCCACTCGTGCATCAGCTCGTGCATATGGGCCATGCGGGCATTGAAGCCGGCCGGCGCGAAGCTGGGCGTGCGGTGGCTGACCATCAGCGCGCGGCCGCGGCGCTTGGCCGTCAGGCCCTCGCCGAGGTTGTCGACGATATAGGGGTAGATCACCGGCACATCGCCCAGCGGCAGCAGGGCCTCGTCATGGATGTCCAGCGCGCGCAGCTTGCCGGGCGCCCATTCCTGCGTGCCGTGGGTGCCGAAATGGATCAGCGCATCGGCCTGGCGGGCCCACAGATAAGTGGCCAGGTAGTGGTGCGAGATCGGGGTCTTGTTCTTGTGCATGAAGGGGTCCTGGCCCCTTCTCAGCGTCTCCTCGCGCGGCGGCTGCGGCAGCACGCTCAAGCCCCCGCGCTGCAGACGCGGGATCACGAAGACCGGCCGGCCTTCATGGCTGACGATATAGCGGCTGCGGGCCGGCTCGCCCCACTGTCCGCTGATGCGCTGCTGCAGCGCCGCCGGCAAGGTCTTGAACCAGGCCTCGTAGTCGGCCAGCGGCAGCGCGGCGGCCTGGTCGCGGGCCAGCAGGGCTTGCAGATCGGCGCTGGGATAGTAGGCCGCGATCAAGGGTTTGAGCTGCGTGATCCACTCGGCCTCGGGCAGCGGCTGCACGCCGTAGCCGGCCTCGCGCAGGCCCATGGAGACGCGCTCCAGGCTGCGCGGCACGTTCAGGAAACTGGCGCCGAAATGGTCGCCGCCCGGCGGGTAGTTGTAGACGAAGGCGACCAGGCGCTTGTCCGATGCAGGCTTGGTCTGCAGCGCGATCAGGCGCTTGGCCTTGGCGATCACGGCCTCGGCCTGGCGCGCGATCAGCTGCGGTTCCCTGCCCTTGTTCGCATGGGCGACCACCATCAGCGGGTCGATCGCGCCGGCCCCCTCGGGCTGGGCGAAGTAGAAGGGCAGATCGCTCATGGAGAGGCCGGTCTCGCTGGCCTCCCAATCGGCCGTGCCGCCGGCGCGGTAGGGCAGGGTCTGCAGCAGCGGCGCGCCCCAGCGCTCGAACAGCGGCTGTAGGCCGCCGGCCTGGGGCAGCAGCGCGTGGTTGACGATCACCGAGGCGTGCAGCTTGCCGCCCGGCAGTTCCATCAACGGGGCCAGCGAGTCACCGGCCAGGTGGGAACTGAAGACTGCATAGGCCAGCAGGCCCTGGCGGTCGAAGCGGCGCAGCCAGTCGTCGACCCAGGCGGTGGCGCCCTGCACGAAATGGTAGCGGTGCAGCAGCAGCGCGACGGCGGGGCGCTTGTCGCCCTGGGCATCGGCCCAGCGTGCCAGGTCGGTGGCGCTCGCGAACAGGCCAGGCGCGCCCGGCAGATAGAGGCCGCGCTGCGGCAGCAGGGTCGGCGCCGGCAGATCGGGGGCGGGCTGGCCGGCCAGCTGGGCCTTGAGCAGGGCGAAGGCGTGACGGGTGTTGGCGACGCCGCCGGCCTGCAGATAGGCGCGCAGCGAGCGCTCGCCGGCCGCAGGCTCGCCGGCCGTGATCCAGACCGGGGTGGCTGCGGCCTGCTGCTTCAGTGCCGCGCCCAGCATGGCGTGCAGCTTGGCCTCGACACTGGCATGGGGCGCATCGATCCAGACCAGCTGGGCCTGGCTCAGCGCCTGCGCCAGTTCGCGCGCCTGTGCGGCGTCCAGCACCGTGCTGCGCAGCGGGTAGTCCAGCGCCTTGACGGTGAAGCCGGCGGCCGCCGCTTCCCGCTCGATCAGGGCGCTGCGCGCGGCGGGCGTCACGTCCAGCGTGATCCACAGCAGCAGGCCCGGCTTGGCGCCGAGGCCCCAAGCGGGCGCCAGCAGCAGGGATAGCAGCATCAAGACCAGGCAGGCTCGGATCACGGCTTGTCGCCCTCGGGCACATAGATGATGTTGCCGTCCTTGAGCTTGTAGGCCACGCCGGCGCGCACGCCCTGGCCCTCGCTGCTGCCGCCATTGCCCTTGTAGCGGATCTCGCGTCCGTTCTCGCGCACGACGATCTCCATATCCGGCTCGCCGGGCTTCTTGATGATGGTGACGTTCTCGTTCGCTTCCTTCTGCTGCTGCAGCGCGACCGCGGTCAGCAGCGCAACGACCAGCACCAGGAACACATCGACCAGATTGACGGCCGACAGCATCGGGTCATCGTCTTCCTCGCCGAGGATGGAGAGGTGTTTCATGCCATGCCTCTCGAAGTGCGGATGGCGACCAGCTCACTCATCAGCCAGCGACGGCGCACCGAGTACGCGACCAGGCCGACGGCCGCTGCCGCCAGCGCCAGCACGACGCCGGCGAAGGCACCGCTGAACACCGCCAGCGCCTGCTGGCCCTGGCCGGCGGCCACGCTCTGCAGCGCCGGGCCCAGCGGCACCATCGTCGCGATCAGGCCCAGGAGCGGGCTGACGCGGCCCAGCAGGCGCAGCGGCTCCAGCTGGCGCACCACCTGCAGCTCGATCTCTTCCAGCGGCTTGTCGGCATGGGCGTGCAGGGTCCGGTAGTTCGGCGAGCGCCAGCGCTGCGCAGCCTCCATCAGCGTGGCCCCGGCCACCCACAGCGCGTAGACGAAGCCGAGGCCGACGAGCACGAGAACCGGCCACAGCAGGGCCTGGGCGATCTGGGCAAAACCTTGTTCGAGCATCATGAGGAGTGGTGGGCAAGGAAGAAGGCGGCGATGGCCTCGGGGTTGGAGGGGAAGTAGTGGTGCAAGTAGCTGGCGCGCAGGCTGCCTTGCGCGTAGAGCGCCTCGGCGGCCTTGCCCGCATTCGGGTTACTGGCGTGCGCGATCGGCACCAGCGGCGTGTTGAGGGTGGAGTAATGGAAGGTGTGGCCGCGCAGCTCACCCTCGGGCCACTCGATCTTCTGCATGCCCAGCGCGGCCAGGCGTGGTTGCATCCGGGCGCGGCCAGGCATCAGGCCGGCCATCGCATGGTCCACGCCCTCGGCGTCCGTCAGGCACTCGGCCAGCGCCAGCATGCCGCCGCACTCGGCCAGCAGCGGTTTGCCGGCCGCAAGATGAGCGGCCAGATCGGCGAAGAAACTCTCATGGGCGCGCAATGCCGGTGCATGCAGCTCGGGATAGCCGCCGGGCAGCCACAGCGCGTCGCAGGGCGGCAAGGCCTGACCCTCGATGGGCGCGAAGCTCAGGACCTCGGCGCCCAGCGCGCGCAGGCAGTCGAGATTGGCGGGGTAGATGAAGGAGAAGGCGGCATCCTGGGCCACCGCGATGCGCCGGCCCTTCAGTAGCGGCGGCAGGGCCGGCTCGGGCTCGACATCGAAGCGTACCGGCTGGAACGCGAAGCCCTTCGAGGCTTCGCCCCAGGCTCGCGCCCAGTCGTCCAGCTGCGCGTCCAGCCCCGGCAGCTCCAGCGCCTGCACCAGGCCCAGATGCCGCTCGGGCAGGGCCAGGTCTTGCCTGCGCTGCAGCGCCGCGACCAGGGGCAGGTCCTCGGGCAGGCCTTCGGCCACCATGCCGGCATGGGCCGGGCTGCCGACCCGGTTCGCGACCACGCCGCACAGGCGGATATCGCGGCGGAAGGTCTGCAGCCCGACCGCCAGCGCCGCAAAGGTCTGGGCCATCGCCGAGGCGTCGATCACCGCCAGCACCGGCAGGCCGAAGGCCGCGGCCAGGTCGGCGCTGCTGGGCGCGCCGTCGAACAGGCCCATCACGCCCTCGACCAGGATCAGGTCGGACTCCGCCGCGGCCTGGGCCAGCAGGCCCTGGCAGTGAGCGAGCCCGCCCATGAAGAGGTCCAGCTGATAGACCGGGTGGCCGCTGGCGCGCTCCAGCACCATGGGGTCCAGATAGTCCGGGCCGGTCTTGAACACGCGCACTCGCTTGCCGGCATTGCGGGCATGGCGCGCGATCGCGGCGGTGACGCTGGTCTTGCCCGAGCCGGAGGACGGGGCACTGATCATCAGGGCGGGGCAGGTGTTCATCGTTCTTTTCATGCGTTCAAGGCCAGCCAGCGGTCCTGCACCTGCAGTATCAGCAGGCGCTGGTGGAACACCTGCTGCAGCGCGGCGTGGGTGGCGGCGGCCTCGGGCGGGCCCTGGTGGACGATGCGGCCGGCGTCCATCACAACGACGCTGTCGGCCTGCAAGGCGATATTGAGTTCATGCAGCACCGAGACCACGGTCACACCCTCGGCGACGAGCCCGCGCACGATCTGCACCCAGTCGCTCTGGTGCGGCGGGTCCAGATGGGCCAGCGGCTCGTCCATCAGCAAGGCCTGCGCCCGCACGGCGAGCGCACGCGCCAGCAGCACACGCTGGCGCTCGCCGCCGGAGAGCTGGCCCAGCGGGCGCTCGCGCCAGTCCCAGCTCTGGGTCATGCGCATCGCCTGCTCGACGGCCGCGTGGTCGGCGCTGCTGGCCGGTGCCAGCCAGGGCTGGTGCGGCAATCGGCCCAGCATCACGACGTCCAGCGCGCTGAGCTCGTCGGCGCTGGCCTCGTTCTGGCCCAGCCAGGCGACCTGGCGGGCGCGTTCGCGTGCCGGCCAGCTGTGCCAGGGCTGGCCTTGCAGCTGCAGCGCGCCGTCGAAGGGCAGCAGGCCGGTCAGCGCGCGCAGCATGGTCGACTTGCCGGCGCCGTTGGGGCCGACCACGGCGGTCCAGGCGCGCGCCTGCGGCGCGAACTGCAGCGACTGCAAGATGCTGCTGCCGCCGAGCTTCAGCGAGCTCAGGTCCAGGCTCAGCAGGGGCGCAGCGCTCATGACCGCCTCCCCAAGCCTGAGGAACGCCGGTGCATCAGGTACAGCAGATAGCTGCCGCCCAGCAGCGCGGTGATGATGCCCACCGGCAGCTCCTGCGGCGCGATCACCCAGCGCGCGCCGATATCGGCCGCCAGCAGCAGCATGCCGCCGGCCAGCGGGCTCAGCAGCAAGAGGCTGCGATGCGTGACCGGCCCCCAGCTGCGCACCAGATGGGGGGCGACCAGGCCGACAAAGGCGATCAGCCCGCACTGCGCGACGGCCGCCGCCGTGGCCAGCGCCAGCACCGCGATCAGCAGCACCCGCACCAGGGCCAGGCGCACGCCCAGCGAATGGGCGGTGGCCTCGCCCAGGCTCAGCGCGTCCAGGCTGCGGCTGCAGCCCAGGGCGACCAGCAGGCAGGCCAGCAGGGTCGCGGCCATGATCAGCACCGCGTTCCAGCCGACAAAGCCGGTGCTGCCCAGCATAAAGGCCTGCATGGCCCGCATGATGTCGGGGTTCATCAGGGTCAAGAGGGCCGAGCCCGAGCCCAGCACCACGCCGACGACGACGCCGGCCAGCAGCAGCCTCAGCGTCTGCTCGACGCCGCGCGCCAGCAGCAGGGTCAGCAGCACCGCGCCCACCGCGCCGACAAAGGCCGCGCCCGTCATGCCCACCCGCAGCGCCAGCGCGGTGGCGGCCGGCGAGAAGCCGACCATGAAGAGCAGCACGGCCACGCCCAGCGAGGCGCCGGCCGAGCAGCCCAGCAGATAAGGGTCGGCCAGCGGATTGCGGAACAGGCCTTGCGCCACCGCGCCGGCCAGCGCCAGCAGCGCGCCGGCCAGCCAGGCGCCCAAGGAGCGGGGCGCGCGGATGTCCCAGAGGATTTGCTGCATCACCGGGTCCTTGTCGACCCAGGGACTCCAGCCGGTGCTGCCTATGGCCAGGCCCAGCGCCAGCAGCGCGGCGCTGCCGAGCAGCAGCATCAAGAGCCACAGGCCATGGCGAGCGCTCATCAGCGCATCCCCCCTGGCGGCGCATTGAAGGGCACGGTGGGCAGGGCCACCGGGCCGGCGGCGGCCTCGCGCAGGCAGCGGGCCATCAGCGCGGCGGCCTCGTCCATGCGCGGGCCGGGGCGCACCAGCACATCCGATTCGGCCGGCACCCAGACGCAGATCTTCTTGTTCCTGACCGCCTGGATCGCGCCCCAGCCGGGACGCTGTGGCAGGCCCGACGCACTGCGCTGGCCCACCATGATGACCTGCGGGTCGGCGCGCACGACGAACTCGGGATTCAGTTTCGGGAAAGGCCCCAGCTCGGCCGGCACGATGTTGCGGCCGTGCAGCCGGCTCAGGATCTCGCCCATGAAGGAGGCGGTGCCGGCGGCATAGGGCGCGGCATCGACCTCGTAATAGATGCGCAGGCCGCGCGCGGCCGGCGGCAGGCTGGCCGCGCTGTGGGTGATGGCGCCGTCGATGCGGTTCCAGATGCGGCGCGCCTCGTCCGGTTTGCCCAGCAACTGGGCCAGCTTGCCCAGCACCCGCTGCACATCGCCCAGGGTCTTGGGCTCCAGCGCGATGACCTTGATGCCCAGCGCCTCCAGCCGGTCCATCAGGCGCGAGGACATGCCCAAGAGCACGACATCGGGCTTCAGCGCCACCAGGGCCTCGATGCTGGTGTCGTCCAGCCCGCCCAGCTTGGGCAGGGCGCGGGCGGTGGCCGGGTGGTTGGAGAAGCGGTCGGTGCCGACCAGGCGGGCACAGTCGCCCAGCTCGCAGACCGTCTCGGTCAACGAGGGCAGCAGGCTGACGATGCGCCTGGGCACCTCGGGCAGCGTGACGGTGTGGCCGCGGTCGTCCTTGACGGTGACTGCGGCCTGGGCCAGCCCCGCCAGCGCCATCATCAGCAGGCTTGCCAACAGACGTTTCATAGCTTTTCTTCCTTCTCCACCGCTCGGGTCCAGGCCTGGCCGGCCACCATCAGGGTCAGGTCTTGACAGCGCCGGGCCACGGCCTGGTTCAGTCGGCCCAGCTCGTCGACATAAAAGCGCGCCGCGCTCGACATCGGCGACACACCCCAGCCCACCTCGTTGGAGACAAACAGTACCGGCGAGGGCAGCGCCGGCAGCAGGTCCAGCAGGCGCTGGCGCTCCGCCTCCCAGCCGGTCAGATCGGGCTGGTCGTCCATAGGCATCAGCCAGTTGGTCAGCCACAGGGTCAGGCAGTCGACCAGGATCAGCCGCCCGGGGGCGGCGATGCTTGAGAGTCCCTGAGCCATGGCCAGCGGTGCCTCGAGGGTGTCGAAGCCCGCCGGTCGGTCTTGTTGATGGCGCGCGATGCGCGCGCTCATTTCCGCGTCAAAAGCCAGCGCCGTGGCCAGCACCGTGACCTGGTGGCCGGGTGCAGCGGCCAGCCAGGCCTGCGCCAGCCTTTCGGCATGGCGCGACTTGCCGCTGCGCTGGCCGCCGACGATCAGGTGGTGCTGGGCGGCGCTCATGGCTCAGAGCGTCGGGCTGTAGCGCAGGCCGACGAAGAACTGGAACGGCGAACTGGCATAGCCGCGCGCGGTCTCGTACTTGCGATCGAAGGCGTTGTCCAGCTTGAGCTGCAGGCGCAGCTGCTGATTCAGGCTGTACTGCGCATCCAGGTCCAGCGTGGCATAGCCGCCCAGCTTGAAGCCTGTGTTCAGGTTGTCGGTGCGCTTGCCGCTGGCCAGGATCTGAGCACCCAGGGCCCAGCCGGCCACATCGGTCTCGGCGCGCAAGCTGCCATGGGTCTTGGCGCGGCGGGCCAGCACCTTGCCGTAATTCTTGTGGCCGGCGAGCTCGGTGACATCCTTGGGCGACTGCAGATCCAGCGATCCGGACAGGCGCACCGCACCCAGGCTGGTGTTGCCCTTCAGGCTCAGGCCTTGCAGGCGGGCCTGGCCGACGTTTTCATAGCAGCCGAACCCGTCCCGGCAGGGGCCGGGCGCGCCGAACACGATCAGGTCATCGATCAGGTTGCGGTAGGCCGTCAGGCTGGCGCCATGGACGCCTTGTGTGAAGTGCAGGCCGATCTCGGCATTCTTGCCCTTCTCGGGCTGCAGATCAGGTTTGCCGTACTGACTGAAGCGCTGATAGAGCGAGGGTGCTTTGAAGGCCGTGCCGTAGGAGCTCAGCAGGCGCCATTGCGGGCTCAGCTGGTAGCCGGCAGCGAGCGTGCCGGTGTTGGCGCTGCCGAACTCGCTGTCGCGGTCATGGCGCGCATGGGCTTGCAGCGACAGCGGGCCGTCCGACCAGAGATAGCCCAGGCCCACGGCATCCTGGTGGCGGTCGGCCTTGCCGCCGGCCACGCTGGTGTTCAGCAGCTTGTCCTCGCGGCGCTCCAGCGAGCCATTGAGCTGGCCGCCTCCCAGCTTGAGGCCGGCGCTGAGCGCGATGGCGCGGGTGCGGGTTTCGGTTTGATAGACGCTGGGCTTGGTTTCGTAGTTGTCGGTGGATTCGCCGACACTGAAGCTGGTGTCCAGCGCCGGGCTCCACTGCGCGGTCCAGACGGCGCGCAGCGCGCGGGCGGCGTTGATATTGCGGTCATCGACCTTGGGCTTGGCCGTGGCGTCGTACTGGCTGTTGATATGGCTGTCCATGCCGATCAGGTCGACGCGGTGGGCCTTGTTCAGCTGCGCGCCCAGGCGCAGGCTGACGCTGCGGCTGCGGTAGCCGTCGATATCGGGGCTGTAGCCCGGATCGCCGATCACCGGTCGGGTGTTGAAGCCATCGCTGCGCTCGCTGGCGACGGAGAGCGCGTAGTCAACAATGCCGTTCAGGCCGCTGATGCTGGCGTCCAGCTTGGCCAGGCCGTTGTTGCCGCCGCCCACACCCAGCTCCAGCAGCGGTGCGCCCTCGCCCTTGCGGGTGAAGATCTGCACCACGCCACCGATGGCATCAGAACCATAGATCGCGCTGGCGGCGCCACGCACGATCTCGATGCGCTCGATCTGCGCCAGGGGCAGCGACTGCCAGGATGCGCCGTCGGTGCGCTGAGAGTCGTAGGGCACCCCATCGATCAAGACCTTGGTGTGGCGGGTCTCGGCGCCGCGCACGAACAGGCTGGTGTTGGCGCCGGGATTGCCGTTGCGCACCATCTCGAAACAGGCCTGGTTGCGCAGCAGATCGGCCAGGCCGCCAAAGGCCTGGCGCTCGATGTCGGCGCGGGTGATCACGGTGGCATCGGCCAGCACCTGGCTCAGCGCCTGCGGGCTGCGGGTGGCGGTCACGAAAACCGGGTCGAGACCCTTGCGGCCAGCGGACTGGGCCTGGGCCTGGGCCTGGGCCTCGGGCAAGGCCGCCAGCAGCGCCAGGGCAAAGGGAGTCATGCGCAGCAGTGCGCTCGTCGTGCGTGCGGGACGCCGAACAGAAGTATTCATTTATGGACCAACAACAGTACATCCAGGACGCCAGCTTCCCCGCGGGTCCTGTGGAACGACGGCCCGGCCGAGGCCGGGACATCACTTGTTGGCCGGTATCCGGGCTGGTGGATGCAAGCTCTGAGTCCTTCCCAGCGCCTCAGGCGCCAGTGGAGCGAGTACAGAACCGGAAGCCGCGCCAGGCGACTTCGTCCACTTACCGTTGCGGGGACAGCTCAGGTTAGATTTGCCTCGGCGAGGCTCGCCCTTCTGATTCCCGTTTAACTGCGCAGCCATGACGGCTGCACGAGCACCAACGCCGTGGATTCTAGCGGCTAGCGTGGTGCCGAGGCGGCGCTGCTCTTGGGCGGCTTGGGTTTCTTGGTCTTGGGCTTCTGGGTCTGCAGCGGCTTGTCGCGATCGGGCTTGCTGCCCAGCACCGGCTCGGGCCGTGCCAGACCGTCGATGCCGATGGGCCCGCCCCGGGGTGCGCTGGCCTCGAAACGCTGGCGCTCACGTTCCAGTTCGCGGGCGCGCTTGGCATCGCTGCGCTGGCGCTGCAGGGCCTCGCGCTGCGCGGCCGAGGCCGGCTGCTCGTAGGCGACGGCCTGGCGGGTTCCGGGCTTGCCGTCGGGGCAGGGCGAGTCGCGCAGATCGCGGCCCTCGGGCCCACAGCGATAGACGCCGGTGCTGCGGGTTTCGGTCTGCGCCTGCAAGCCGCTGCCCAGCGCCATCAGGGCGATGGCGCAGCAGGCGAGCGGCGAGCGGGTCATGATGGATCGAGGGCTGGGGGCTTGGGTGGCTTGGGCCTGGGCGGCTTGGCATGTATCTTCATCATGGCCCGCTCCAGCTCGCCTTTCAACATCAGATCGACGGATTCCAGCGACTTGGCGATGCAGTCCTCGATGGCCTGGCGCTCGGCCAGCGGCGGCTTGCGCAAGACATAGCCGGCCACCTCGGTCTTGACGCCCGGATGGCCGATGCCCAGCCGCAGCCGCCAGAAATTGGCCGAGCCCAGGCAGGCCTGCATGTCCTTGAGCCCGTTGTGGCCGCCGTTGCCGCCGCCCTGCTTGAACTTCATCTGGCCGGGCTCGATATCGAGCTCGTCATGGATGGCCAGGATCTCCTCGGGCGCGATCTTGAAGAAACGCGCCAGCGCGGCCACCGATTTGCCGCTGAGGTTCATATAGGTCATCGGCTCCAGCAGCCAGATCGGCCCGGCCGCGCCCGGCGCGTTATTGATGCGCGCCACCAGGCCGTGATAGTTGCGGTCCACCGCCAGCGTGCCGCCGAGCTTGCGGGCCAGGTCATTGACCCACCAGAAGCCGGCGTTATGGCGGGTGTCCTCGTATTCGGGGCCTGGGTTGCCGAGGCCAACAAAGAGTCGAATCATGGGCGGGATTATCCCTGCCCATGACCCGAGCCCGGCGGCGCTCAGCCGCCCCAGCCGCCGGCCAGCGCCTTGTAGACGCCCACCAGCGAGGTGGCGGCCGCCGTCTGCGACTGCGCCAGCCGGTCGCGCGCCGACAGCAGCTCGCGCTCGGCATCGAGCACCGCGAGGAAGTCGCTGACGCCGACACCGAAACGCTCGCGCGCGATCAGCGCCGCGCGCTCGGCGGCGCGGGCCGCTTCGAACAGGTGCTGCGCCTGCTGCTGGCTGCGGCTGTAGCCGGCCAGCGCACCCTCGGTCTCCTCCAGCGCACCCAGCACGGTGCGCTCATAGCTCAGCAGCGCCACCTCGCTGCGCGCATCGGCGGCGGCGATCTGGGCCTTGATGCGGCCGAAGTCCAGCAGGTTCCAGACCAGCTGGGCACCGAGGTTGTAGGCGTAGGAGGCGCCGTCGCCCAGATCGCCCAGCCGCGAGGCGTTCTGGCCCAGCGTGCCGCCCAGCGTGATGCGCGGGAACAGATCGCTGCGGGCCACGCCGGCGCGGGCCGCAGCGGCTGCGGCCTGAGCTTCGGCGGCCTGCACATCGGGGCGGCGGCGCAGCAGGTCCTGCGGCGCGCCTATGCCGCCCAGCGCCACCGTCTTCAGGCCCGGCAGCGGCTTCACCTCGCTCAACTCCTGATCCAGCGCGGTGGGCGGCTGGCCGCTCAGCACGGCGAGCCGGTAGCGGCTGCGCAGCAGGGCGGTTTCCAGCGCCGGCACGCTGGCCGCGGTGGACTGCAGCAGCGCGCGGGCGCGCTCGCTGTCCAGCGCCGTGCCGCGTCCTGCGTCCTGGCGGGCCAAGACCAGCTTCAGCGCGGCCTCCTGGGTTTCCAGCGAGGCGCGCGCCACGCGCAGCTGCTCCTGCAGGCCGCGCAGCTCGAAGTAGTTGCGCGCCACTTCGGCGGCCAGGCTCAGCTGGGCCGCACGCAGCCCGGCCTCGCCGGCCAGCACGCCGGCCGCGGCCGCACGCTGCTCGCCGCTGAGGCGGCCGAACAGATCGGCCTCCCAGGCGACATCGAAGCCGGCCGAGTAGGCGCGCCGCGTCTGCGCCTGGCCCTGATCGTTTTGCGCGCGCACCCGCGCCGCGCCGGCAGCCAGGCCCACAGTGGGCAGCTGCTGGGCATCGGCAAAACGGCCCAGCGCGCGGGCCTCCTGGAGATTGGCAGCGGCGATGCGCAGATCGGTATTCGCCTGCAGGGACTGGGCGATCAGCTGGTCCAGCTGGGCGTCATTGAAGCCGCGCCAGAACTGGGCCACCGGCTCGCCGGCCACGGCCTCGGCGGGCTTGTTCGCGAACTCGGCCGCCAGCGCGGGCTCATAGCGCTTCAGCTCGGGGGCGCTGGAGCAGGCGGACAGGGCCGCCAGGCACAGAAGACTTAGAGCGAGGCGCATCATGCACCCTCCTTGCGGGGCGTGGTCTCGGCATCGTCGATGCCGGGATGGAAGGGGTGGGCGGCGGCGTCGATCTCGCGACGCAGCTCGGCCGCATGGGCGCGCTTCTTCTCGGTGCTCTTGCGCAGCAGCGCATAGAACACCGGGGTCAGGAAGATGCCGAACAGCGTGACGCCCACCATGCCGGAGAACACCGCGATGCCCATCGCGCGGCGCATCTCGCTGCCGGCGCCGGAGCCCAGGATCAGCGGGATCACGCCGGCGCAGAAGGCGATCGAGGTCATCAGGATGGGCCGCAGGCGCAGCCGGCAGGCCTCGGTGACGGCCTGCAGCATGGTCTTGCCCTGCTCTTCCAGCTCTTTGGCGAACTCGACGATCAGGATGGCGTTTTTGCAGGCCAGGCCCACCAGCACGACCAGGGCCACCTGGGTGAACAGGTTCAGATCGCCGGCCTGCCCGAAGGGCGGGAAGTGCGACAGCCAGATGCCGAACAGCGCCGAGAAGATGCCCATGGGCACGATCAGGATGATGGCCAGCGGCAGGCTCCAGCTCTCGTATTGCGCGGCCAGCACCAGCACCACCAGGATCACCGACAGCAGCAGCACGGCCGCCAGGGTCGGCAGCTTGATGCCCAGCCCCGGCAAGGTGACATCGCGGGTCAGCCGGTCCTGATGGCTCAGCTCGGTCCACTCATAGCTCATGCCGCGCGGCAGGGTCTTCAGCAACTGCTCGATCTCGGCCTCGGCCTGGCCGCTGGAGAAGCCGGGGTTGGGCGAGCCGTTTATGTCGGCGCTGGGGAAGCCGTTGTAGCGCGTCACCCGGGTCGGGCCGAAGGTCGGCGATACCTCCATCAGCGCGCCCAGCGGCACCATCTCGCCGCGGGCGTTGCGGGTCTTCAGCGCGACGATATCGTCGGCCTGGGCGCGGAAGGGTGCATCGGCCTGCACGACCACCTGATAGGTCTTGCCGAAGCGGCTGAAGTCGTTGACATAGAGCGAGCCGAGGTTGATCTGCAGGGTATCGTAGATGTCCTGCAGGCCCACGCCCATCTGCTTGGCCTTGCCGCGGTCGACATCGGCAAACAGCTGGGGCACGTTGATGTCATACATCGAGAACGGCGTGCTGATGCTGGACTTGGGATTGCCATAGGCCTGGCCCAGCACACCCCAGACCGCACCGAACAGGGCCTGCTCGCCCTGGCCGCCGCGGTCCTGCACCTGGACCTTGAAGCCACCCGCGTTGCCCAGGCCCTCGACCGCTGGCGGCGGCACGACGAACATGCGCGCGCCCTGGATCTGCTGGATCGCGCCATTGACCTGGCCGAGGATCGCGTCCTTGGACAGATCGGGGCTCTTGCGCTTGTCGAAATCGGCCAGACCGAAGAACACGATGCCCTCGTTCGGCGCGGCCGAGAAGCCGGCAAAGGACAGGCCGGGGAACGCCACCGAGTCGACGATGCCGGGCACCTTCAGCGCGATATCGCTCATGCGGCGTATCACCTCCTCGGTGCGCTCCAGCGAGGCGCCGGCCGGCAGCTGGGCCACGCCGATCAGGTACTGCTTGTCGGGCGCCGGCACGAAGCCGCTGGGGATGCGGCTGAACAGCAGGGCTGTGGCACCCAGCAGCAGCGCATAGACCAGCAGCGCGGCCGACTTGCGCTTCAGGATGCCGCTGACGCCGCGGCCATAGGACTCGCTGCGGCGCTGGAAGAAACAGTTGAACCAGTGGAAGAAGCGTCCGAACAGCTTGTCCATCAGCTTCATCACGCCGTCCTTGGGCGCGTCATGCGGACGCAGCAGCAGGGCCGCCAGCGCCGGCGACAGGGTCAGCGAGTTGAAGGCCGAGATCACCGTCGAGATCGCGATGGTCGCGGCGAACTGCTTGTAGAACTGACCCGACAGGCCGGGCACAAAGGTCAGCGGCACGAAGACCGCACACAGCACCAGGGCGATCGCGATGATGGGGCCGCTGACCTCGCGCATGGCCTTGACCGTGGCCTCATGCGGCGTCAGCCCGTCCTCCAGATTGCGCTCGACGTTCTCGACCACGACGATGGCATCGTCGACGACGATGCCGATCGCCAGCACCAGGCCGAACAGGGTCAGCGTGTTGATCGAGAAGCCCAGGGCCAGCAGCACCGCGAAGGTGCCGACGATGGACACCGGCACCGCCAGCAGCGGGATGATGGAGGCGCGCCAGGTCTGCAAGAAGATGATGACCACCAGCACGACCAGCAGCACGGCCTCGATCAGGGTCTGCACGACCTTGCTGATCGAGGTCTCGACGAAGCGCGTCGGGTCGTAGACGATGGAGTAGCTGACGCCGGCCGGGAAGCTGGGCTTGAGCCGCTCCATCGTGGCGCGCACATCGCTGGAGATGGCCAGCGCGTTGGAGCCGGGGGCCTGGAAGATGCCGATCGCGGCGGCCTCCTTGTTGTTCAGCAGGCTGCCTATCGAGTAGGTGCTGGCGCTCATCTCGACGCGGCCGACATCCTTGACGCGTACCAGCGCGCCGGTGGCGGGCTCGGCACGCACGATGATGTTGGCGAACTCCTCCTCGCTGGCCAGGCGGCCCTGGGTATTGACCGAGAGCTGGAACTCGGTGCCCTTGGGGGCCGGCGAGGCGCCGACGACGCCGGCCGCCACCTGGGCGTTCTGCTCGCGGATCGCGGCCACCACATCGCCGGCCGTCATGCCGCGGCCGGCCAGCTTCTGCGGGTCCAGCCAGACCCGCATCGCATAGTCGCCGGAGCCGAACATCAGCACCGAGCCCATGCCTGGCACGCGCAAGAGCTCGTCGCGCACATTGAGCTGCGCGTAGTTGCGCAGGTACAGGGCGTCGCGGCTGTTGTCGGTGCTGACCATGTGCACCACCATGGTCAGATTGGGCGACTGCTTCTCGGTGGTCACGCCGATCTGGCGCACGATCTCGGGCAGGCGCGGCAGCGCGCGGTTGACCCGGTTCTGCACCGCAGTCTCGGCGGCCTCCGGGTTGGTGCCGATCTTGAAGGTGACGGTCAGTGTCATGCCGCCGTCGCCGGTGGCCTGGCTGTCGAAGTACAGCAGGTTCTCCAGACCGTTGATCTGCTCCTCCAGCGGTGTCGCCACGGTCTCGGAGATCACGCGCGGATTGGCGCCGGGGAACTGGGCGCGCACGACGATTTGCGGCGGCGCGACCTCGGGATACTCGGAGATCGGCAGCTGGAAGATCGCCAGCAGACCGACCAGGAAGATGAAGATCGACAGCACGGTCGCGAAACGCGGCCGGTCGATGAAAAAGCGTGAGATGTCCATGGGGCTTGCCTCGCGCTCGGTCTTACTTGGAGGCAGCAGCGGCCGGTGCCGGCGCGGCTGCGGGAATCGGCATGCCCTTGTCGTCCACCTTCAGCTGCTGCGGCGTCACCGGGGCGCCGGGGAAGGCGCGCAGCAGGCCGTCGACGATGACCAGCTCACCGGGCTTGACGCCCTCGACCACCCGCATGCCGTCAATCAGCACGCCGGGCTTGACCTCGCGCGGTTGGACGATGTTGTTGGCGCCGACCACCAGCACGACCTTGCGGGTCTGGTCGGTGCTGATCGCGCGCTCGGCCACCAGGGTGGCCTGGTAGCTGCCCGAGCCAACCAGCTTGATGCGGGCCAGCAGGCCCGGCGTGAACAGGCCGGCCTTGTTGTCGAACACCGCACGGCCACGGATGGACGCGGTGGCGGGGTTCAGGCGGTTGTCGACGAAGTCCATCCGCCCCTCGTGCGGGAAGCCGGTCTCGTTGGACAGGCCCATCAGCACCTTGTTGCCTTCGCTGCTTCGCTGCGAAGGCATGCTGCCGTTGCGGGCCGCGCGCACGTACTTCAGGTAGGTGGCCTCGCTGGCGTCGAAATAGGCGTGGATCTTGTCGCTGGAGACCACGGTGGTCAGCACCGGGTCGCCGACGCCGACCAGATTGCCAGGCGTCACGTTGGCGCGGGAGCTGCGGCCGGCGACCGGCGCGGTGATGCGGGTGAATTCGAGATTCAGCCTGGCCTGCACCAGGGCGGCCTCGGCAGCCTTGGTATTGGCCTCGGCATTGCGGGTGGCGGCGCGCAGCTGATCAATCTCCTGCTGGCTGACCCCCTGGATCGCGACCAGTTTTTGCGCGCGCGCCAGCTCGCTGGCGCTCAGCTCGGTCTGGGTGCGGGTGGCCGCCAGCTGGGCCTCGGCGCGAGCGACCTCGGCGGCGAAGGGCCGCGGGTCTATGCTGAACAAGGGCTCACCCTTTTTGACCAGCTGGCCCTCGCGGAAATGCACCTTGTCCAGCGTACCGGCCACGCGCGAGCGGATCTCCACGGTGTCGGGTGCTTCCAGCCGCGCGGTGAATTCGTCGAACTCCTGCACCTCGCGCTGCACGGCCGGCGCCACCGACACCGCCGGCGGGCCGCCGGCATGCTGCTGCTCCGCCGTGCTCTGGCCGCAGCCGCTGGCCAGGGCCGCGACTATCGCGCCAAGCAGGCTCATTGTTGCCGGGATGGCCGTGGCCGGATTCCGGCCCTTCTTTTCGTTCACGCTATCAGTCATGGATACCCTCCTGCGACACGCCCGCCCGCCTGAGGGCGGACCGTCGGCGGACCAGGCGCGACTGTAGGGTCTAGCCCCTAATCCGCCCACTCCCTAAGGTCATGCCTACTGACATCAGCATGGCAGTAGCCCAGCCGTCCTGTGCGATCTGGCCCGGAAAAAGAAAAAGGGCCCCGCAGGGCCCTTGGTCAACAAAAAGCAGCGCAGGGCTTACTTCTTGCCCTTCTTCTTGCCCTTGCCGTCGTCGGCCGGGGCGGCAGCAGCCACGATCACCTCTTCGGCGACCGGTGCCACGGCGGTGGCCACGGCGGGGTTCGGCTTGCCATGCACGACGACCTTGACGCCGGCGGGCAGCTTCAGGTCATTGATGTGCAGCGAGTGACCCAGGGTCAGGCCGCTCAGGTCCACCTCGATGAACTCGGGCAGTTGCTGGGCCAGGCAGGTGATGGCCAGCTCGGTGATGATGTGGTTGACCGTGCACTTGTCGGTCTTCACAGCCACCGAGTTCTCTTCGCCGATGAAGTGCAGCGGGATCTTCTTGGTGATCTTGGTGCTGCCGTCCACGCGCTGGAAGTCAGCGTGCAGCACTTGCGGCTTGTACGGGTGCATCTGGTAGTCACGCAGCAGCACTTGCGAGACGGCGCCGTTCAGTTCCATCTCGAGGATGGTGCTGTGGAAGGCTTCCTTCTTCATGGCGTGGAACAGCGCGTTGTGGTCCAGCTCGATCATTGCGGGCTCGCCGGCACCGAAGACGATGCCAGGCACCTTGCCTGCAATGCGCAGGCGGCGGCTCGCTCCGGTCCCCTGCAATGTGCGCTCAAAAGCGACGAATTTCATAACGTACTCCAATATGGATGAGCGCCCGCGACCAGGCTGCTCGGTGATGCAGCCTGTAGCGGCTGCGGCTTTGATGCTTGCCCGAGGGCAGGCGATCAGAAATTGTTGTTCTGCTCGCTGAACAGCGAGGTGACCGACTCGCCGTCCGAGATGCGGCGAATCGTCTCGGCGAACAGGAATGCCACCGACAGCTGGCGGATCTTGCCGCAGGCCTTGGCGGCGTCGGACAGCGGAATGGTGTTGCTGATCACGACCTCGTCGAGCTGCGAGCCCGAGATGCGCTCGATCGCCGGGCCCGACAGGATGGGGTGGGTGCAATAAGCGAAGACGCTCTTGGCGCCGCGGTCCTTCAGTACCTCGGCGGCTTTCACCAGGGTGCCGGCGGTGTCGATCATGTCGTCCATGATCACGCAGTTGCGGCCGTCGATCTCGCCGATCACATGCATCACTTCGGAGACATTGGCGGCCGGGCGGCGCTTGTCGATGATGGCCAGGTCGCAACCCAGCTGCTTTGCCAGCGCGCGGGCGCGCACCACGCCGCCGACATCGGGGCTGACCACGACCAGGTTCGAGTAGTTGCGGGCCTTCAGGTCCGACAGCAGCACCGGGCTGGCGTAGATATTGTCGACCGGGATGTCGAAGAAGCCCTGGATCTGGTCGGCATGCAGGTCCATCGTCAGCAGGCGCTCGACGCCGACGGTCTCCAGCAGATCGGCCACCACCTTGGCCGAGATCGGCACACGGGTGCTGCGGGGGCGGCGATCCTGGCGGGCGTAGCCGTAGTAGGGGATCACGGCCGTGATGCGGCGAGCGCTGGCGCGCTTCAGGGCATCGACCATGATCAGCAGTTCCATCAGGTTCTCGTTGGTCGGCGCGCAGGTCGGCTGGATCACGAACACGTCGCGAGCACGCACGTTCTGCTGGATCTCGACGGTGACTTCGCCATCGGAAAAGCGACCGACCACAGCGCGTCCGAGCTCTAGGCCCAGATGGGTGGCAATTTCCTGGGAGAGAACCGGATTGGCGTTACCGGTGAAGAGGACGGTATTGAGCAGCACGAGCGGGCCATCCTTTGAATCAATGGCCCCGTGGCCAGCCCAGCGGGTCCCGGAGGTGAACAACTAAAGAAATTTGGCAGGGGCGGAAGGATTCGAACCTGCGCATGTCGGAATCAAAATCCGATGCCTTAACCAACTTGGCGACGCCCCTACACAGGACACTGCAGAGCTGCAGCACCCTATAACCTTGCTCAGTCTTCGGCCCATCCGCACAGCGGGTGAACGTCCAAACTGCGGCACATCTTAGCAACCCATCCGGTGGGCAGATCAGACACGCCATCTTTCCCGCCCGCTGCCGTATCCACTCTCGCGAATACCGCGCTGCCCGAGCCCGTCATCCGGCTATTGCCGAATCGTTCTTCTAGCAGTTGCAGAGCCTGGACCACTTCGGGGCAGCTTGCCTCGGCCGGTTTTTGCAGGTCGTTTCGACCAAAACCATTCGCCAGCAGCGCCACACCTTGCGCATCCAATCTCACCACATCAGCCGCTTGCGACGCTGACAAAACACTCTGCGAACTACTTGCTGTTGCACTCGATGTTTCGTTTTTGTCTTCGCTGCTGTTGTGTGCAGGAAAGCCCGCTACTATAGCCACGGATTTCGATCTTGCCAAGAGGGGGCTCGAAAATATTTGCTGTGTCGAGATGCCGGTCGGCGGTTTGAGCACGGCAAAGCCCAGCGGCGGCAGGGTGATCGGGTGCAGGATCTCACCGATGCCCTCGACAAAGGCATTGCGCCCGCCGATGAAGAAGGGCACATCGGCGCCCAGCTTCAGGCCCAGCGCCAGCAGACGCGAGCGCGGCCAGTTCAGACCCCAGAGCCGGTTCAGCGCCAGCAGGGTGGAGGCGGCATCCGAGGAGCCGCCGCCCATGCCGGCGCCGGCCGGCAGGCGTTTCTCCAGATGGATGTCGGCCCCGAGGCCGCAGCCGCTCTCGGTCTGCAGCAGGCGCGCGGCGCGCAGGCAGAGATCGTCGGCGGGCAGGGCGGCCGCCGCATTGTCGCCATCGTGGCGGGCCAGCTGGCCGTCGCTGCGGCGTTCGAAGTGCAAGGTGTCGGCCCAGTCGATCAGCGCAAAGATCGACTGCAGCAGGTGGTAGCCGTCGGGCCGCTTGCCGACCACATGCAGGAACAGGTTCAGCTTGGCTGGGGCCGGCACATCGTAGAGAGCGAGAGGCATAGGTACAAAAAGGAATCAGCGCTCCAGGCGGGCGCGCAGGGTGACGGCAGGCGCGGCCTGGCGCTGGGCCAGCACCAGGCCGGTATCGAACCGGGACAGATCGACCTGCCAGCCGAGCTGCGAGAAGCCGCCGCCGGCCAGGGTTTCGCTGGCTGCGCCGGGCCAGGGCCGGCCGCGCAGCCAATCGAACAGCGCGGCCACCGGGATCGCCTCGCCCAGCAGTTCGCGGCTCAGCGAGTCCAGATCATCGAAGCGGCGCTCTTCCTTGGGCGTCTGCAGCCGCACCTCGCTGCGTGACCACAGCGCGCGCGCCAGCAGGCTGCCCAGCGGCGTGCTGAGCTCCAGCTGCCCGGCGCTCGGCGAGCCCCTCAGCTCGAAGGCGGCATTGCCGCCCTGGCCACCTTCGACCAGCACCGAGAGCCGGCCGCTGAGGCTCAGATCGCCCTCGGTGGGGATGTGAACAGGCGGGGGCTTCAGCCCGGCGCAGGCACTGAGCAAGACCGCCAGTGCCAGGCCGGCCCAGCGTCGGCTCATCGGCCGGCCTTCAGGCGCTGGCGGGTCTCGCGCAGGGCCTCGTTCTTGGGGTCGCGCTTGGCGCCTTCGCCCCAGACCTTGCGGGCCTCTTCCTGCTGGCCGCTGACCCACAGCACCTCGCCCAGATGGGCGGCGATCTCGGCATCGGGCCGCGACTGATAGGCCTGGCGCAGCAGGCGCAGCGCCTCCGCGTGATTGCCCATGCGGTATTCGACCCAGCCCAGGCTGTCGACGATGAAGGGTTCGCTGGGCGCGTACTCCAGTGCCTTGGCGATCAGGGTCTTGGCCTCGGGCAGGCGCTCGTTGCGCTCGGCCAGCGAGTAGCCCAGCGCGTTGTAGGCGTGGTAGTGCTCGGGCTTGATCTCCATCACGCGGCGCAGCAGTTGCTCCATCTCGTCCATGCGTCCGAGCTTCTCGGACATCATGGCCTGCTCGTAGATCAGGTCGGCATCGGCCGGGAAGCGGGTATTGGCCTGGGCCAGCACCTGGTGAGCGGCCTCCCATTGGCGCGCATCGCGCAGCAGCTGGGACTCGGCCATCAGCGTGGCGCGTGCATCCTCGTCGCGCTCGGTCGGCAGGGCCTGCAGCAGCGCGCGGCCCTTGGCCAGCTGGCCCTGGCGCGCCAGCAGCGAGGCGCGGCGATAAGTGACCTCCAGCGCGCGCTGCGGGTTGTCGATGCGGGCCAGCCAGGATTCGGCTGCCTTCAGGTCGCCACGCATCTCGGCCGCCTGGGCCAGCAGCAGCCAGGCCTGCTGGCGGGAGTCCTTGTTGCCGTCCTTGTCGTCAAGCCGCTCCAGAAAGGCCTGCAAGGCCTTCTCGGCCGCCTCGGGGTGACGCAGGTCCAGCTCCAGCGCACCCAGCACATACCAGGGCTGGCTGTCGTCCGGCCTGGCCTGGGTGACGATGCGGAACTCGCGGGCCGCGTCGGCGGCGCGCTGGGCGCGTGCCAGCGCGCGGCCGTAGGCCAGGCGCAGATCGTAGTGATCGGGCTTGGCCTGCAGGCGGGCGGCGATCAGGCTCTCGGCCTCGGACCTGCTGGGCAGCAGATCCAGCGCCAGCAGCAGCGGCTCATCGGCCTCGGGGAAGTCCTTGGCGGCGGTCTGGGTCAGGCTCAGGGCCTTGTCCGCCTGCTCGGCGCTCAGCGCCAGACGGCCCTGCACCAGCAATGCCATCATGCGGGTGGCCGGCTGTGCGGACGCGGCCTCCAGCACCGGGGCCAGCGCGGCATAGACCCGCTTGGGCTCGGGCGCGCGCTGGAACAGGCGCGGGATCGAGGCCAGCACCACATTGCGCTGCGGCTCGGGCGTGATCGCCAGCATGCTGCGCAGCGGCGCCACCACTTCCTCCGGCTTGTTCAGCGCCACCAGCAGCTGTATCACCATCTGATGCGCCTCGACCGAGTCGGGGATGGCCTCGCGCCAGGCGCGGGCCGCGATCAGGGCCTGGTCGCCGGCGCGGGCCTGCAGCGCGATATTGACGACGCGGCGGTAGAGCTCGCCGTCGCTGGTGCGGCGCGCCGCATCGAGCAGCACCTGGAAGGCCACGCCGGGCTGGCCCGAGCGCAGCTCCATCTCGCCGACCAGCAGCTGGTAGAACAGCGGCGCGTCCAGATCGGAGTTGCTGGGCGTGGGCGCACTGGCCGCCGTGCTGGCCTGGGCCAGCGGGCTCAGCAAGGCCAGCACAACAAGGCCGGAGGCCGCCAGCAGCCGGGCCGGGCCGGTCGGGCGAGGGAAGAACTTGGGCATGACAGCTCCTGAGAACAGCGTTCGTGTTGCGCCCACTATGCAAGCGCCACATTGCTGGATTGTTGTTGATTCTAGAAGTGCGCCCCCGGACCAGGGCCATGCCGGCGGCCACTTATCATCCGCGCCATGCCCGAACTGCCCGAAGTCGAAGTCACCCGCCGCAGCTTTGCCGATGCGATCGCCGGCGCGCGCGTGCAAGGGGTGCGCCTGGGCAAGCCGCTGCGCTGGCCGCTGGGCGTGGCCGAGCAGGCGCTGCTGGGCCGCGAGGTCGGCGCGGTGACACGGCGCGGCAAATACCTGTGGCTGCCCTTGCATGGCGGCGGCGAAGGCGCAGGTTCTCGGGGCGGCGGCCTGCTGCTGCACCTGGGCATGTCGGGCTCGCTGGCCTTCCAGACCCGGCCGGCCGAACCGGGGCCGCACGACCATTTCGATCTGCGCACCAGCCAGGGCCTGCTGCGGCTGAATGACCCGCGGCGCTTTGGCGCCGTGGTCTGGTCCGAATCGCTGGAGCAGGGGCCGGCGGCCAAGCTGCTGGCCGGCCTCGGGCTGGAGCCCTTCGACCCGCGCTTCGACGGCCCGCATCTGAAAGTGGGCCTGTCGGGCCGCCGTGTCGCGGTCAAGCAGGCCCTGCTGGCCGGCGACATCGTCGTCGGCGCCGGCAATATCTACGCCTGCGAGGCCTTGTTCCTGGCCGGCATCGACCCGCGCGCCCAGGCCGGCCGCCTCAGCGGCCCGCGCTGCGCACGCCTCGCGGCCGCCGTGCGCCAGGTGTTGGGTGCCGCACTGGAGGCGGGGGGAACAACCCTGCGCGACTTCAAGGACGCCCACGGCGTGGCCGGCAGCTTCCAGATGCAGGCCCAGGTCTATGGTCGCGAGGGCGAGCCCTGCCGGGTCTGCCGCACGCCGATACGCCGCATCGTCCAGGGACAGCGTTCGACCTTTTTCTGCCCCTCATGTCAAAAGAAATAGTCCTGCCCGCCGACTTCGCCGCTGTGCTGGTGGCCTGGCAGCGCCAGCACGGCCGCCATGCCTTGCCCTGGCAGAACACCCGCGACCCCTACCGCGTCTGGCTGTCAGAGATCATGCTGCAGCAGACCCAGGTAAGCACGGTGCTGGGCTATTACCAGCGCTTTCTCGAACGCTTTCCCAGCGTCGTCGATCTGGCGGGGGCCAGTCTGGACGAGGTGCTGGCGATGTGGGCCGGCCTGGGCTATTACAGCCGCGCACGCAATCTGCATCGCTGCGCGGTGGCCGTGGCTCAGCAGCATGGCGGCCTGTTCCCGCCCAGCGCGGCGCAGCTGCAGGAGCTGCCCGGCATAGGCCGCTCGACCGCTGCGGCGATCGCGGCCTTCTGCTTCGGCGAGCGGGTCGCGATCCTGGACGGCAATGTCAAGCGGGTGCTGAGCCGGCTGCTGGCCTTCGACGGTGATATGGCCAGCAGCGCGCAGGAGAAGCTGCTGTGGCGGCATGCGACGGATCTGCTGCCTACAGCGGCCGCCGATATCGGCGCCTATACCCAGGGCCTGATGGATCTGGGCGCCAGCCTGTGCGCCGCGCGCGCGCCGCAGTGCCTGCTATGCCCGGTCAGCGAGCTGTGCCGTGGCCGCGCCGAGGGCGAGCCGACGCGCTACCCGGTCAAGACCAGAAAGCTCAAGCGCGGCCGGCGCGAGAACTGGTGGCTGTGGCTGGAGCATGAGGGTCAGGTCTTGCTTCAGCAGCGCCCCGACACCGGCGTCTGGGCCGGTCTGTGGACGCTGCCGATGTTCGACGACGAGCAGGCGATGCTGAGCCAGGCCCGGCTGGTCGGTGCCGAGCTGGAGGTGATGCCCAGGGTCGAGCATGCGCTGACGCATTTCGACTGGGTGCTGCATCCGCGCCGCGCCGTGCTCGACAGCGCGGCCGCTCTTGGCGAGGGCTGTTGGGTGGCGCGCGAGAAGCTTGCCGACTACGCGCTGCCGGCGCCGCTGAAGCGGCTGCTGGCTTGAACTGATCTGCTCGCATAAGCAAGCAGGTTTTTGTCGCTTGGTGGCATCAGGGTTAGTCCGTAAATTTCGCTGGCGCCGACAAGAGCGTGCAGTTGAGAACCTATCCACCATGTTCTGCCTTTTCCCTAGCCCCTGTCGGGGCTCCAAGCCATTCACTCGCTGATCGCTCGCTGATCACTTGTTGAACGGCTTGCTGGGCGAGCCCGTCCTGGTCTCGCCCTAGAACTCTTGCGTCCCCCAAGCTCGCCGTAGCTACCCGCCACGGCCCGGCTCGTCACGCCCCTACCCGGGCGTTCATCCCGATCAAGGATTTTTCTCCCATGCTGAAACCCTCAGTGCTGGCCGCCGCATTGGCCGCCGCTTTCCTGCCTCCCACCATCTCCGCCAACGAAGCCACCGATGCGGCGGCTGCCCGCTTGGACCGTGTCACCGTTACCGGCTCCAATATCCTGAGCACCCGGCGCGAGGGCGCCAATCCGGTCCAGGTTCTGACGGCCGCTGACATCCAGGCCAGCGGCAAGACCAGCCTGCCTGAGGTCCTGCGCAATATCGCCGCCAACAGCGGCAACAGCTTCAACGAGCAGTTCACCGGCAGCTTCTCGGCCGGCACGGCCGGGCTGTCGCTGCGCGGCCTGGGCCAGCAGAACACCCTGGTGCTGGTCAACGGCCGCCGCGTCGCGCCCTACGCGACCGCGCAAAATATGCGGGAGGTGTTCACCGATCTGAACAGCCTGCCGCTGGCCGCCGTGCGCCGCATTGAGCTGCTCAAGGACGGGGCTTCGTCGATCTATGGCTCGGACGCGATCGGTGGCGTGGTCAATATCCTGCTGTACGACGATTACCAGGGCACCGAGCTGCGCGCCGGCCTGGGCGCGTCGACCGAGGGCACGGGTCAGCGTGAACGCAGCTTCGAGCTGCGTCATGGCTTCGGCGATCTGGACCGCGACCGCTTCAACATCACGCTGAGCTTCGATGCCCTGAAGCGTGACCGCCTGGACCAGGTCGATGTGGCCTGGCTGCGCGACAACGACTTCCGCAAGGAGCCCGGCGGCACCCTGGCCTGGGTCGCGACCAACTATCTGGGCAGCGATCCAACCAACAAGCTCGGCGGCCTGCAAGGCCCGCTGCAGCTGGTCGACCAAGGCGCGATTTCGCCCGGCAAGACCGGCACCGTGCTGGCCTACAACCCGGCCCAGTACAAGACGCTGATCCCGGGTGTGGAGCGCTATCACGGCACGGCGCGGGCGACCTGGCGGCTGAGCGACGATGTCGAGGCCTATGCCGAGCTGCTGCTGGGCAGCTCGCGCGCCGAGCTGATCTTCGGCCCGCCGCTGTCGGTGTCGAGCAGCCTGCGGGCATGGAACTCCGCCAACCAGTCGCTGGACACGATCCCTGTGAGCCTGCCCAAGAACCATCCCAACTACCCGGCCAGCGGCTCGGCGCTGCTGAACGCCACGCTGTTCGACCTGGGCACGCGAACCAAGCAGGACGCGGTGAAGTTCCAGCGCGCGCTGGCCGGCGCGCGTGGCGCCAGCGCCGGCTGGGACTGGGACTTGTCGCTGCTGCAGTCCAGCAGCCATCTGGACGAGACGGTGCAGAACTTCGTCAACCGCTACGAGTTCGAGCGCGCGCTCAAGAGCGGCAGCTACAACTTCGCCGACCAGGGCAGGAACAGCGCGGCCCAGCGCGCGGCGCTGCGCCTGTCGACCCTGCGGCCGGCCGAGGCCGAGCTCTACAGCATCGATGCGACCGCCTCGACCGAGCTGGCCCGCTTGCCGGCCGGCCCGCTGGGCTTTGCCGCCGGCCTGCAACTGCGCCATGAGCGCATGAACTCGCGTACCTCGGACGCCGTGTTGTCCGGCACCGAGCTGCGCCCGGCGATCAACATCATCAATGGCAGCCGTTCGGTCAGCGCGGCCTTTGCCGAGCTGAATGTGCCGCTGCTGAAGACCCTGAGCCTGAATGTGGCTGCCCGCGCCGACCGCTACAGCGATTTCGGCAATGCCTTCTCGCCCAAGGCCAGCCTGCGCTTCCAGCCGCTGGATAGCCTGCTGCTGCGGGCCAATGTGTCGCGCGGCTTCCGTGCCCCCTCGCTGCCCGAGATCACGCAAAGCAGCGGCGTCAGCTATGCATCGGTGGTCGACCCGCGCGACCCGGTTTCGCCGACCGTGGCTCGCGGCGTGACCAATCTGACCGCAGCCAATCCCGATCTGAAGCCCGAGCGTTCGCGCAACTACAACCTCGGCATCGTGCTGGCGCCGGATGCGCGCACTAGTCTCAGCCTGGACTACTTCAACATCCGCCAGCAGGACCTGATCGACACCGAAACGGCCGACTTCATCGTCCAGAACGAGCAGCGCCTGCCCGGCCGCATTCAGCGCGACGAGCAGGGCCGCATCGTCAGCCTGACCCGGCAATGGAAGAACCAGGGCGAGCGCGAGGTCGCGGGCTTCGATATCGAGGCCAGCCGCCGCTTCGCGCTGGGCGGTCTGGGCGAGCTCAAGCTCAAGGCCCAGCTGAGCCGGCTGCTGAAGTTCGCGCTGCCGCCGTCCTCGAGCGAGGCCGCGGTCAATGGCGCGGGCAGCAATGAGTTCGGCTCCCTGCCGAAATGGCGCAGCAGCAGCACCGCCGTCTGGGCCTGGGGCGCATGGACGACGACGCTGAGCTGGAACCATGTCGGCGGCTATGCCCAGACCTACCGTCCGACGCCGGCCCATGCCGAGCGGGTCGGCAGCATCGACAGCGTGGATCTGAACATCGACTGGCAGTTCAGCCCCCAACTGCTCGCGACGCTGACCTTGCAGAACCTGGCCAATGGCAAGCTGCCCTGGGATGCCTCGACCGGCAGCTATGACTACAGCCAGGGCGACCCGCGCGGACGCTTTGTCGGCGTCAAGGCCAGTTATCGCTTCTGAGCTTGCCGAGGCGTTGGGGCGGGGCGAAATTGGGCTTATGCTTCGCGCTCCGCTCTACGCTGCCCGGTCATGAAGCCTCTTGTCAAAAGCGCTGTCGAATCCGCCCTGATCGCCCTGCTGGTGGCGGCTTGCTGCCTCTGGTTCCTGATCTCGGCCGGCGCCTCCGAAGACGATGTCAACGGCGCCAAGATGACCTTGCTGGCCCTGGGCCTGGCGGCCAGCCTGATCGCGCACTGGACCTATATGGCGCTGGCGCTCAAGCGCGACGGCCGGCCGCTGCTGGGCTGGATGGTGGGCATGGTGCTGCTGTTCCCGGTCGTCACCGTCGTCGCCCTGGTGCTGATGTCGGCCCGCGACGAGGAATCGCGGGCCGTCTGAGCGACTACTTGGCGTCCAGCTCGCGGTGGCGCTTCAGCACATGGCCGTGGCTGGCGAACTGCCGGGCCAGGGTCTCGACCAGATAGACCGAGCGGTGCTGGCCACCGGTGCAGCCGATCGCAACGGTCAGATAGCTGCGCTGGTCGGCGGCGAAATTGGGCAGCCACTGGCGCAGAAAGCCGCTGATCTGGCCCAGCATCAGATTGACCTCGGGCTGGGCCTGCAGATAGTCGGCCACCGGCGCATCGCGGCCGGTCAGCGGACGCAGCTCGCGGTCGTAATAGGGGTTGGGCAGCACCCGCACATCGAAGACGAAGTCTGCATCGCTGGGCACGCCGTGCTTGAAGGCGAAGGACTCGAACACCAGGGTCAGTGACTCGCCCTTGACCGAGACCAGATCGCGCACCCAGGCGCGCAGCTGGGCCGCGCGCAAGAGGCTGGTGTCGATCACGGTGGACTCGACCCGCAGCGCGGCCAGCAGCTCGCGCTCCAGCGAGATCGCGTCGAGCAGGGCGCGGTGCGCATCCCCGCCATCGCTGCCCGCGTCGCGCTGCCCGCTGCGCAGCGGGTGAGGGCGGCGGGTCTCGGAGAAGCGCCGCACCAGGGTCTCGTCATTGGCGTCCAGAAAGATCGAGCGCACCGCGACGCCTTCGCCGCGCAGCTGCTTGATCAGCGGCAGCAGATGCGGCAGCGAGCCCTCGCTGCGCACATCGACGGCGATCGCGACGCGGCGCTCACCGCGCTGCTTCTCGACCGCCAGGAAAGGGGTCAGCAGCTCGGGCGGCAGGTTGTCGACGCAGAAGAAGCCCGCGTCCTCCAGCGCATGCATGGCCACCGACTTGCCGCCACCGGCCATGCCGGTGACCAGCACCACATCGCTTTGCGGAACTGCGCCACTCATGATTTCGTCGTCCTGTTCTTGATATCTTGCTGGCCGCGCGGCGCGCCCGCCGCCGACAACGCCAGCATCTCCTGCGCATGGGCCAGGCTGGCCGAGGACAGGCGCTCGCCGCCCAGCATGCGGGCGATCTCCTGCACCCGGGTCTCGCCGGCAATCGCCTGCACCTCGCTGGCGGTGGTGCCGGCGCGCAAGGCCTTGGAGACCAGATAGTGATGGTCGGCGCAGGCGGCCACCTGGGGCAGGTGGGTGACGGCCAGCACCTGGCGCTCGCGGCCCAGCTGCTTCATCAGCCGGCCCACGGTCTCGGCCACCGCGCCGCCGACGCCGGCGTCGATCTCGTCGAAGATCAGCGTGCCCGCGCCGTCCTGCTCAAGCTGGCTGGTCGTCACCGCGATCGCCAGCGCGATGCGGGAGAGCTCGCCGCCCGAGGCCACCTTGGCCAACGGCCGCGGTGTGCTGCCGGCATGGCCGGCCACCATGAATTCCACCGATTCAAGGCCGAAGCTCTGCGGCTGGTCTTGCGCCAGCAAGGCCACCTCGAAGGCGCCGCCGGCCATGCCCAGCTGCTGCATCGCCTGCGTCACGGCGGCGGCCAGCTGGGGCGCGGCCTTGCCGCGTTCCTGGCTGACGCGCCTGGCCTCGCGCTCGAAGGCACTGCGGGCCGCAGTCAGACTTTTCTCCAGCGCGGCCAGATCGCTGGCCTCGTCCAGCGCCGCCAGCTCGGCCCGCCATTGCGAGAGCAGGGCCGGCAGCTCTGCCGGTGGGCGGCGGTAGCGCCGCGCCAGGCTCATCCAGGCCGACAGGCGCTCGTCCAGTTCCTGCAGCCGCTCGGGCTCCAGATCAGCGCCGTGCAGATAGGTGGACAGGGTGTGTGCCGCATCGCGCAGCTGGGCCTGCGCGCCCTGCAGCGCCTCGACCGCCGGTGCCAGGCGCGTGCTGTCGTAGTCCAGCACCTGCTGCAGCTTGTCCAGCGCCTGCTCGGTCAGGCTCTCGGCACTCTGTTCGGCCTCGCCGGAGCCGCCTTCGATGGCCTCCAGCGCGGCTCGCGCGCCCTCCATCAGCGCGGCGGCATGCGAGAGACGCTGGTGCTCGCTATTGAGCTCGTCCCACTCGTCGGCGCCGGGCGAGAGCTTGGCCAGCTCGTCGATCTGCCAGGCCAGGCGTTCGCGCTCGCGGCCCAGCTCGCCTGAGCGGGTCTGCGCGGCCTCCAGCCGTTCGCTGAGCAGCTTCCATTGCGCATAGGCCTGGCCCAGCGGCGCGCTGTCGAGGCCGGCGAAAGCGTCCAGCAGCGCGCGCACCGAGGCCGGGCGGGTCAGGCCTTGCCAGGCATGCTGGCCATGGATGTCGAGCAGGCTGTCGGCTGTCTCGCGCAGCTGGGCCACGGTGGCCGCGCTGCCATTGATCCAGGCGCGGCTCTTGCCCTGGGCATCGATGACGCGGCGCAGCAGCAGGCTGTCGCCCTTGTCGAAGCCGGCCTCGTCCAGCCAGCTGTTCAGACGGGCCGGGCAGTCGAATTCGGCGCTGATCTCGGCCCGCGCCGCGCCTTCGCGCACGACGCCGGCGTCACCACGGCTGCCCAGCGCCAGCTGCAAGGCATCGACCAGGATGGACTTGCCGGCGCCCGTTTCGCCGGTGAGCACGGCGAAGCCGCCGGCGAAGTCGAGCTCCAGCTCCGGCACGATGACGAAATCGCGCAGGCTCAGTCGGCGCAGCATCAGGACACTCCCTCGTACCAGCGCAGCTTGCGGCGCAAGGTCGCGTAATAACTCCAGCCCTGCGGATGCAGAAAGCAGACCTTGTGGGCCGAGCGCCGCACCGTGATGCGGTCGCCGTGCAGCAGGCTGGCCAGGCTTTGCATATCGAAATTGACGCTGGCATCGCGGCCGGCCACGATCTCCAGCCTGACCTCGCCGGTATCGGGCAGCACGATGGGGCGGTTGGACAAGGCATGCGAGGCAATCGGCACCAAGACCCAGCCGGCGATGCTGGGGTGCAGGATGGGCCCGCCCGATGAGAGCGAGTAGGCGGTCGAGCCGGTGGGCGAGGCGACGATCACGCCGTCGGCCCGCATATTGGCAACGAACTCGTCGCCCACGTCGACCTTGATCTCCACCATGCTGGCCGTCGCGCCCCGGCTGACCACCACATCGTTGAGCGCCAGGCCCGAGAAGATCACCTCGCCATCGCGCCAGACCGCGCCTTCCAGCATCGCGCGCTGCTCCATCTCGAAGTCGCCGGCCAGTATTGGCGCCAGCGCCTCGCGGAATTTTTCCACCGAGATGTCGGTGATGAAGCCCAGCCGGCCCTGGTTGATGCCCACCAGCGGCGTGCCGTAGCGGGCCATCTCGCGGGCAAAGCCCAGCATCGTGCCGTCACCGCCGACCACGATGGCCAGGTCGCAGCGCGCGCCCATCTCCTCGTTGGACAGGGCTTCGAAGTCGGTAATGCCGGTGTTCAGCGCGGTGTCGCGCTCCAGCGAGACATCCAGCCCCAGGCCGGTCACGAAGTCGGCAATTTCCTCGAGTACCGGGCGTATACCCCGGGCCTGATGCTTGCCCACGATCGCGACATGTTGAAAACGCTTGGCCATGCGCAGAATTACACCACAGCGATGTGAACACCCGCTGACTCGGGCGCGGTAGTCCGTACAATGAAAACCATGCTCGACGAGCGCTCCAAATCACTGCTGAAAACCCTGGTCGAACGCTATATCGCGGACGGCCAGCCCGTGGGTTCGCGCACGCTGTCCAAGGCCTCCGGTCTGGAACTGAGCCCGGCGACGATACGCAATGTGATGGCCGACCTGGAGGAGCTGGGCCTGATCGCCAGCCCGCACACCAGCGCCGGCCGTATCCCGACCGCGCGCGGCTACCGGCTGTTCGTCGACACCATGCTGACGGCCCAGCCCGCCTCCATCGTCGGCGCCGACCTGCGGCCCATCGAAAGCTCGCAGCTGCAGCCCGACCAGCCGCAGCGCGTGATCGCCAGCGCGGCCCAGCTGCTGTCGAATCTGTCCAGCTTTGTCGGCGTCGTCACCGCGCCGCGCAAGCCCAGCGTTTTCCATCACATCGAGTTCCTGCGCCTGGGCGAACGCCGGGTGCTGGTCATCATGGTCTCGCCCGACGGCGATGTGCAGAACCGCGTGATCTTCACCGCGCAAGACCTGACCCAGCCCGAGCTCGCCGAGGCCAGCAACCGGCTCAATGCCCACTATGCCGGCCTGAGCCTGGAGGCGGTGCGCGAGCGCATCAAGAGCGAGGTCGATGCACTGCGCGGCGAGATCGGCCGGCTGATGAGCGCGGCCGTGCAGGTCGGCACCGAGGCGCTGGAGCACGAGGAAGAGCGCGTCGTGATCTCCGGCGAGCGCAATCTGCTGACGATGCAGGACTTCAGCAACGATATGGGCAGCCTGCGCCGCCTTTTCGATGTGTTCGAGCAGAAGACCCAGCTGATGCGCCTGCTCGATGTTTCCAGCCGCGCCGAGGGCGTGCGCATCTATATCGGTGGAGAGAGTCAGGTCGTGCCCTTCGAGGAACTGTCCATCGTTTCCGCCCCCTACGAGGTCGACGGCCAGGTGGTCGGCACCCTAGGCGTGATCGGCCCGACCCGCATGGCCTACGACCGCATGATCCAGATCGTCGACATCACCTCGCGGATGGTGACGAACGCGCTGTCGCAGAAGTAGACGAACAGGCCGCGCAGCGCATCGGGCAGAGGTCGCGACCGCGCCTATACAATGCGCGGCTTCCGGTGCAAGGCCGGTATTCCCTCAGGGGGCCGTTAGCTCAGTTGGTTAGAGCAGAGGACTCATAATCCTTTGGTCGCAGGTTCAAGTCCTGCACGGCCTACCAGTTTTACAGGGATTTTGGCGATAGTGACCGCTAACATTTTCTGGCTGACTTTTGCTGGTGCCAGTCTGGTGCCAGTTTTGGACCGATTGCACTGCGTAGGAAGCGACGGTTTTTCAGGCCTAGAAATTTTGCTGCGGCTGCGCCCGGAGTCGCTGAATTTGAGCGAAAGCTCATCGCTTTGCCCACGCACTGATTTCGCGTTCATGTTGGCGACCATGGCCAAAGTGACATGGACCTCCACGCTGCTTACGACGTGCCGCGCTTGAAGGCTGATTGCGAGCGAGTGAGCATTGATCTGCGCAGGCATGGACCTTTCTGAATGCGATTGCGCAGTCCATGCAGATGCCTGTGGCCGCTTTGTTGAGCGCGGCCCTTTTCGAATGGCTGGGGGCGCGTTGTGTTGCTGGTCATGCACATGCAGCCGGCGTTGTCCCGTCTCGGTGGATGTTCGCCCGCCTGATATGCAGCCAACTGGCCATGCTTGCCAGCGCTGATTTTTAGCAAAAATCAGCACGCGCCAAGCGCCGAACCCGACGCAAACTTGTGTCATGGGAAACGTCACCTTCGCCCGTCGGCCGAGAGTCCATGCATCGCGCAGCAACAGCTGTCGCGAGCGGCTGACCATCGACTTTCGTCGGCATGGCCCGGCACTGGCTGCCATCGCGCGCTCGCGCCGCATGAGCGCGGCTGCGCTAGCCAGAACCGTCCTTGGCGAGTGGCTGGAGGCGCAGGCTGTTGGCGCTTCACCTGCCGGTGCGATGGACACGGCGCAGGCCGCGTCGGTTCCGCTGCACAGAGACGCCCCATTCGCCAAGGTGACATTGCGGATGCCGGCCGACCGGGCCGCCATGCTGGCCCGCGCAGCGCGTGCGGCCGAACTGTCGCAGGGGATGTATGTTGCTTGGCTCCTGGATGCGCAGTCAGAGGAGGATCCTCTGGATGCCAGTCCGAGGGAGCTCGTGTCGGCGCTGGTGCGATCCAACGCCAAGCTGGCGGCCTTGAGCAGCGGTCTGAAGGCCCTGGGGCGTGCTTTGGAACGATCCTCGTCCCCGGAGTTGGCTGGCCTCGATGTTCTGGTCGCAGGGCTGACCGCAGAAGTGGGTCAGCATCTGGCCTCGGCCGCTCCCCAGATTGCGGCAGTGCCGGCATCATGGCGTCGACAGGCTCGCGAGCCCGATGGAGGGTGAACGACATGGCGCCCCCGATCTCATCTTCGGTGATCGACAGTGTGCTGGTGCAATGGGGCGAGCGCTTGTTCTATCCCGGCAACCGCATCGTCAAGATGGCGCCGCAGCCGCGCTTGAATATCTTGTTGCGCCGCCAGGCCGCCTTGATCCGTCGGCGCATCGAGGCCACCGTGACCCGGCGGGCACCGCAGGTCATGGTCAAGGTCACCGGTGGTGGTCGAGGCATGGGCGCCATCGCGGCCCACTTCCGCTACATCAGCAAGAACGGACAGCTGGCCTTCGAGGACGAGCGGGGTGTGGTCCAGCAGGACAAAGAGGCGCTCCACGACCTGGCCGAGCAATGGCGCCTGGGCGGCTCGCTGATCGAGGAGACCAGCCCCCGGCGTGAAGCCTTCAATCTGATGTTGTCGATGCCACGCGGCACCAATGCGCAGATCGTCCTGATGGCCGCACGGGAGTTTGCCCAGATCGAGCTGAAGGACCACTTCTATGTGATGGTGCTGCACGAGCACCAGGAGAACCCGCACGTGCATCTGAGCGTGCGGGCCGAGTCCATGGGTGGCAGGCGCCTGAATCCGCGTAAGGCCGATCTGCATCGCTGGCGCGAGACCTTCGCCGAGCGGCTGCGCGTTTATGGGATCGAGGCTGAGGCCACACACCAGGCCACCCGTGGGGAGGGGCGCCGCTACGAGCACCTTTGGCAACGCAAGGCCCGGGAGGAGGGCCGCCTGCACAACGCCCCTGAGCCGATGAAGTCGGGCGAGGCCTACCAGCGCAGCCGAGTCGGCGCGCTGCAGGCCTGGGCTCACATCGTGGCTGCGCTCAAGACATCGGATCAGCCCAGTGATCGAGAGCTGGCGGAGCGCATCACCCGCTTCGTTCGGGAGTCGGCCTTCGCGAAGGAGCACGGCCGAGAACGGGAGCGTGAGGTGCCGCCGCATTCGCAAACGCGCGATGTTGAGCGGGTTGCTGCGAGAGACCGGCCTGGGCCTGAGATCGAACGGTGATCGGAGAGCTGGTGTGGCATCGGCGATTCGATGCACTTGATCGACTACCGCTGTGCAGCGGCTGCGGCCGTTCGCGGTCGGCCTGTGAATTCACGGTCAGCGCCCTCAAGCCGACCATCGGGGCGGCTGCCAGGGCTGGCCCGTGCGACCGCAATGTCAGGTGCTGCGGACGTTGCCGGCACGGGCGTGGAGACGGCACCGGCGCCACCCGGTCAATGACCGCTGTTCACTGCGTTGAACTCACGCAGCCGACCCGTTGCTGTCATCGGCTCAGACACGGCGAGCGACAGCAAGGTGCCCATTGCTGTCGCCCACCGCGCGTGATCGCGCACTCTAGATCACCGCCTGCGTTCGAAGTCGCG
>SCOI01000013.1 GCA_005503085.1 Burkholderiales bacterium C2
GGTCTCGGGGTGGGCCAGCACGCGGGCGGCGGCGATCAGGTCATTGCCGCCCACCGACAGCAGCACGCCGTCCCAGGCCGGCGCGTCGGCGCCGGTCAGCAGCCGCACGAAATCGGGCTGGGCCTGCAGGTCGACCAGATGGGCCAGGCCCTCGCCCTGGCCGGCGCAGTTGACGGCCGCCGCCGGCTGCTTGAAGACCAGTTCCTGCAGCAGATTGGCATGGGCATCCAGCTTGGCGGCGGCGTTCGAGAACCAGGAGTCCCCCTGCGCCAGCAAACGCCAGCGATAGCCGTCCAGGGTGGGCGCCGGGTTCGACCGCAAGTCCCCCGGCGTGAAGCAGGCCAGATGATCCAAGAGCTGTTCTCCCATAGATAGTGTTGGTGCCGGCGCGCCGGGGCGACCCGCGTGCGCCCGCCGATTGGAAGGCCTAGGGCCGGCATTTCGCCATGCTATAAACCCTGGGCATTGTTGGCCGGCGGCGCACCGTCTAGCCAGCAATTTGCAGAGTTTTCCCCGTGCTTTGGGCCAGGATGTTGCGGCCAGCCAACCGGGCTTGCCTACCCCTAGTCGCTTCTCTTGTCTTGGCCTACCTCGCGCTGATCTTCAATGCCCTGATCTGGGGGCTGTCCTGGTGGCCGTTCCGGCAGTTCCAGGCCGCCGGCCTGCACCCCTTGTGGGCCACGGTGACGCTCTATCTGATCTCGCTGGGCGTCATCAGCCTGAGCGCCGGCCGTGCCTGGCGCGAGTTCCTCGGCACCCCCTCGCTGTGGCTGATCATGCTGGCCGCCGGCGCCACCAATACCGCCTTCAACTGGGGCGTGGCGCTGGGCGACGTGGTGCGGGTGGTGCTGCTGTTCTATCTGATGCCGCTGTGGGCCGTGCTGCTGGCGCGGCTGATCCTGGGCGAACGGCTGAGTGGGCTGGCCCTGCTGCGCATGGCGCTGGCGCTGGGCGGGGCGGCCGTGGTGCTGGCGCCGGAGCAGGGCGGTTTCCCGCTGCCTTCGGGCCTGGCCGACTGGCTGGGCGTGCTGGGTGGCTTCACCTTCGCGCTGAACAATGTGATGCTCAAGCGCGAATCACACCGGGGCGCCCATGCCCGGGCGTTGGCCATGTTCAGCGGTGGCGTGCTGGTGGCCGGTTCGGCGGCGTTGCTGATGGGGGTCCAAGGCCTGGTGCCCTGGCCCAGCCTGCCGGGCTGGATCTGGCTGCTGCCGCTGACCGGCATGGCCGTGCTGTTCTTCTTCTCGAATCTGGCGCTGCAGTACGGCGCCGGGCGTCTGCCGGCCAATGTGACGGCCATCGTGATGCTGGTCGAGGTGCCGGCGGCGGCCATCTCGGCGCTCTGGCTGGGCGGCGGCAGCCTGGACCTGAAGACCGCCATCGGCGGTGCCTGCATCGTCGCGGCCGCCGTGCTGGCGGCGCTTGAGCGCAACGGGGGCCATTGAGCTAGCATCGCTTCCCAATCAGAGGAGCGCTGCCATGAGCCAGACCGTCTACGACTTCCAGGCCCTGTCCATCAAGGGCGAACCGGCCGACTTGGCCAGCCAGCGCGGCAAGGTGCTGCTGATCGTCAACACCGCCAGCGCCTGCGGCTTCACGCCGCAGTTCGCCGGGCTGGAGCGGCTCTGGGAAGACTATGCGGCACGCGGCCTGGTCGTGGTCGGCTTTCCCAGCAACGAGTTCGGCGGCCAGGATCCCGGCAGCAACGAGGAAATCGCCTCCTTCTGCGAGCTGAACTACGGCGTCAGCTTCCCGATGATGGCCAAGATCAAGGTCAATGGCGCCGAGGCCCATCCGCTGTGGAAATGGCTGAAGGGCGAGAAGCCCGGCATCCTCGGCACCGAAGCGATCAAATGGAACTTCACCAAGTTCCTGGTCGGCCGCGACGGCCAGGTGATTAAGCGCTATGCGCCCAATGACGCGCCCGAGAAGCTGCGCGAGGACATCGAGGCAGCGCTCAAGATCTGAGCCACAGGCGCCGGTAGCCGCTGCGCAGCCGCCCCTGGACCACCGCCTCGCGCAGCAGCGTGTTGACGGTCTGGCGCGACAGACTGGCCAGTGCGGCCAGATCGGCCTGGGTGGCAGCGATGGCCTGCCAGCCTTCAGCATCGGGCGGGCCGTCGGCGCGTTCGCGCGCCAGCTGGGCCAGGGCCAGGCCGAAGCGCTCGGCAGCACTGCGGTGGCGCGAGGCTTCCAGCAGGCCCAGGGTGCCGGCATAGCGCTGGGCGAACTCGCTGAGCAGGGCGCGGGCAAAACCCGGCACCTCATCCATCAGGAACTGGTAGGCCTGCGGGCCGAACACCCACAGCCGGCTGGGCCGGCGCGCCAGCGCCTCGTAGGCCGAGGGCCGGCCGGTGGCGAAGGCGGCGAGGCCGAAGAGCTGGGGCGGCTGCACATGTTCCAGCACCGAGATCGTGCCGTCGGCCGCGGTGAAGCGGGTCTCGATCTCGCCCTCGGCCAGGCCATAGAAGGCGGCGGTCGACTGGCCCTGGACGAACAGGCTGCGGCCGCGCGCCAGCCTGCGCTCCGTGGCCAGGCTGTTCAGTCTTGAGCACTGGAGGGCGCTCAGCGTCAGCGCCGAGAAGTTGGCACGCAGCAGGGCCGGCAGATCGTCTGACATGGCCGCATTGTCGGGTACCCGACATTCATCGCGGCGGCCCGGCCTTAGGCTTGCGTCATGAATGAAGACATCCCGACACTGGATCAATGGGCGGCTCAATACCGCCATTTCGCCGAGGTCGAATGCCCGCAGGACCCGCTCTATGTGGCGATCTGTACGGCGGTGGCCGATTCGCCCGAGCTGCTGGCCCTGATGGCCGAGGCGCCGGCCACGCAGCGCCGGCCCAATCTGCTGCTGGCGGCGCTGCACGAACGGATTCTCTCTGGCGCGGACCATGGGCTGGCCGCCTACTACCCCAGCGTCGGCGGCACCCGCCTGCCCGATGCCGAGCTGCCGGACTTGCTGCTGGACTTCGTGCGCCGGCAGCGGTCGGCGCTGATCGCGCAGCTGCGCTCGCGCAGCACCCAGACCAACGAGATCGGCCGCTGCGCGGTGCTGTGGCCGGCGCTGCAGCACATCAGCGCGCTGAGCGGCCGGCAAGACCTGGCCCTGCTGGACTTCGGCTGCAGCGCCGGGCTGAATCTGGGCGTCGACGCCTACCGCTATGACTACGGCGGCTTTGCGCTCGGTGCGCCGGCGGCCGCCGAGCGGCCGACCATCGGCTGCGACTGGCTTGGTGACGCCGCGCCACCGGCGCCCGAGCCCTGGCGGCTGCACAGCCGGTTGGGCCTGGACCCGGCGCCCATCGAGGTGCAGGACGAGGCCGCAGTGCGCTGGCTGCGCGCCTGCCTGTGGCCGCATGACCGCGAGCGCGCGCGCCGGCTCGATCAGGCGCTGGCACTGGCCCGGGCGGCCGCCCATCCGCTGCGCCGGGCCGAGGACTGCCTGGCCGAGATCGAGCCCTGGCTGGACGGCCTGCCGAGCGGCGTGCAGCCGGTGTTGTTCAACAGCTGGGTGCTGGCCTATCTCGAGCCTCGGGCGCTGGCCCGGCATCGCGCCCAGGTCGAGCGCCTGTTGCGCGAGCGCGGCTTGATCTGGCTCAGCGCCGAGGCCGCCGCGCTGCGCCCGCCGGCGCTGGCGCTGCCGGCGGCTTGCGGGGCGGGCGACACCTTGTGGACCCTGCAATGGGCCGCCGGGGTCCTGTGCCAGGCGGCGCTGGCCTGTTCGCATCCGCACGGTCGCTGGCTGCGCTGGCTGGCCCCACCGATTCGCGGGTGACCCTGTAAGAGTTGTCAGTGGCGCGCGCCGGCAAAGCAGACTTCGGCCTGTATGCTGGATCTTCAGGGAGATCCACCCGCCACGATGCGAGTCCGCCGTCACTGTTGTCTGCTGTTGAGTGCGCTGTTCTTGCTGCCGGCCTTGCAGGCCCAGCCGGTGCTGCTGCGTGTGGTGGGCAGCGCCGATCCGCCGTTCCGCATCTTTGCCGAGAGTGGGGCGACCGGGCTTTACTACGATCTGATGAACGAGGCGGCGCGCCGCCTGGGCTGGCGTGTCAGCTATGCCGAGGTGCCGTCCGCTCGGGCCTTCAAGCTGATGGAGCAGGGCGAGGCCGATCTGATGCTGGGCCCGCTGCGCACGCCGGAGCGCGAGCTCTTTCTCAGCTACACCCGCGTCGTGCTGCCCAGCGAGGACAAGGCCTTCTACACCCGGCCCGATGCCGCGCCGGTGCGCAGCCTGGACGATCTGGGCGGCCGCAGCATTGCCGTGCATCGCGGCAAGCGCTACGGCCGCGCCTTCGATGCCGATACCCGCTTGCAGCGCCAGGAGGTCAATGACTACCGGGCGGCGCTGGAGATGGTGGCGCGCGGCCGGCTCGACATTGCGGTGGCGCCGGAGCGCGAGGGCGATCTGCTGCTGCGCGAAACCGGGCTGGGCCTGATCAAGCAGCCCTGGCTGCTGGCCGGCGAGCCGTCCCATGTGGTGCTGGCGCGGGCCTCGCCCTGGCTGGCCCGCCAGGCCGAACTGGAGCGCGCCTTCCTGGCGATGCGCGAGGACGGCGCCTGGCGCCGCATCCTGGAGCGCTACGGCCTGCGCGCCGGCCCATAATGCCGGCTGTCCCGATTGGAGTTGCACACCATGTTCAAGCACGTCGACGCCTACGCAGGCGACCCCATCCTGAGCCTCAACGAAGCCTTCCAGAAGGACGAGCGCGCGGGCAAGATCAATCTGTCGATCGGCATCTATTTCGATGACGACGGCCGCATCCCGATGCTGGACTCGGTGCGCCGCGCCGAGCTGGCCGTGGTGGCCGAGGCCGGGGCCCGGCCCTATCTGCCGATGGAGGGCGCGGCCAATTTCCGCAGCGCGGTGCAGGCCCTGCTGTTCGGCGAGCACCATCCGGTGCGCGCACGCACGGTGACGATCCAGAGCGTGGGCTCCAGCGGCGGCCTGAAGGTCGGCGCCGATTTCATCAAGCGCTACTTCCCCGACAGCGCCATCTATGTCTCCGATCCGACCTGGGACAACCACCGCGCGGTGTTCGAAGGCTCCGGCATAGCGGTCAAGACCTATCCCTATTACGACGCCAAGACCGGCGGCGTGCGCTTCGCCGAAATGCTCGAAGCCATCCGCGCCCTGCCCAAACACAGTGTCGTGCTGCTGCACGCCTGCTGCCACAACCCGACCGGCGTGGACCTGACCCCCTTCCAGTGGGACGAGCTGATCCCGGTGCTGGCCGAGCGCGAGCTGCTGCCCTTCCTGGACCTGGCCTACCAGGGCTATGGCGAGGGCATCGAGGAAGACGCCTTCGCGATCCGCGCGATGGCCGACGCCGGCCTGTCCTTCTTCGTCGCCAACAGCTTCTCCAAGAGCATGAGCTTGTATGGCGAGCGCTGCGGCGCGCTGAGCGTGGTCTGCCCCGACGCGGCCCAGGCCGTCAACGTGCTGGGCCAGCTGAAATTCATGATACGTCGCAACTATTCGAACCCGCCGCTGCACGGCGGCCAGATCGTGGCCCGCGTGCTCAGCGATGCGACGCTGCGGGCGCTGTGGGAGGGCGAGGTGGCCGAGATGCGCCAGCGCATCATGGCGATGCGCAACAGCCTGTTCGAGGTGCTCAGCGCCAAGCAGCCGGGCCGCAATTTCGACTACTTCCTGACCCAGCGCGGCATGTTCAGCTACACCGGCCTGTCGGCCGAGCAGGTGGACCGGCTGAAGAACGAGTTCGCCGTCTATCTGGTGCGTTCGGGCCGCATGTGCGTGGCCGGGCTCAACAGCAAGAATGTCGAGGCCACGGCCGTGGCGATGGCCGCGGTGCTCGGCTGAGGCCACATGCGGCCAGGTTATAGGCGGCGCTCGCGCTTTCATTGGTCCTGAGCCCGGCTTGTCCTTACTCTGCCGGCAGATCAGTGTCCAAGAGTCGGGATGAGTCAATATATTGTGGTGATCGGGGGCGGGGTGGTCGGCTTGACGACCGCCTGGGCCCTGGCCGAGCGCGGCCATAAGGTCACACTGCTGGAGCGCGAAGCCGCGCTGGCCTCAGGGGCCAGCCGCGCCAACGGTGGCCAGCTCAGCTACCGCTATGTCTCGCCGCTGGCCGATGAGGGCGTGCCGCTGAAGGCGCTGCGCTGGCTGCTCGATGCCGACGGGCCGCTGCGCTTCAAGCCCGAGCTGCGCTGGCATCAATGGGCCTGGATGCTGCAGTTCCTGCGCGCCTGCCGCGGCCCGGTGAACCGCCGCACGACGGCGCGACTGCTGGAGCTCGGCGCGCTGAGCCAGGCCGCGTTCGCCGAGCTGCATCGCAGCGCCCGGCTCGACGCCGACGACATCGCGCTGCGTGCGCCCGGAAAGCTGGTGGTCTACCGCAAGCCCGATGAGTTCGCACGTGTGGCCGCGCGCGCGCGCGCCCATTGCGACGCGGCCGAGCGGGCACTGAGCCACGAGGAATGTGTGGCGCTGGAGCCGGCGCTGGCCGACGGCGATGCCCAGCTGGCCGGTGGCATCTTCACCGAGGGCGAGGCCGTGGCCGACTGCCACCGGCTGTGCCTGCAGCTGGCCGAGCGCCTGGCTCGGCATGGCCAGTTCCAAGGTGTCGTGCGGGCGCAGGCCCAGGGCTTTGTGCTCTCGCAGGGCCGGGCGGTGGCGCTGCAGACCGATGCCGGCGAGCTGCCGGCCGATGCCTTTGTGCTGGCCGCCGGCCTGCACAGCCGCGGCCTGGGCAAGAGCGCCGGCCTGAATCTGCCGATCTATCCGCTGAAGGGCTACAGCCTGACCGCGCCCATACGCGGCCAGCATCGCCCGCCCGAGGTCAGCGTGACCGATTTCGAGCGCAAGGTGCTGTACGCCCGCATCGGTGAGCAGCTGCGCGTGGCGGCCATGGTGGACCTGGTCGGCAACGATGCCCGTATCGATCCGCAGCGCATCGCCTCTTTGCAGCGCGCGGTGCGGGCAATGTTCCCGCAGGCGGCCGACTACGAGGCCGCCAGCACCTGGGCCGGTCTGCGCCCGGCCACGCCCAGCGGCGCGCCCATCCTGGGCGCCTGCCCGGTGCGCAATCTCTGGCTCAATGTCGGCCATGGCGCTTTGGGCTTCACCTTTTCCTTCGGCTCGGCCCAGATCCTGGCCGAGCTGATCTCCGGCCGGCCCAGCCCGATCGCGCTGGACGGCCTGCGGCTGCCGGCATGAGCGCGCGGCTGATCCCCGCGCTGCCTTTCGGCGCGACGCTGGGCCTGATCGCGCCGGCCGGTCCGCCCGCGCCGGGCAGCCTGGAGCGGGTGCCGGCCTTGCTGGCCGCCCATGGCTTCAAGGCCAAGCTGTTCCCCGGCTGCGCCGGCCCTATGCATCTGGACTACCTGGCCGCCAGCGACGCGCAGCGCCTGGCCGATCTGCACGCCGCCTTCGCCGACCCCGAGGTCGACGCGGTGCTGGCGCTGCGCGGTGGCTATGGCTGCGCGCGGCTGCTGGAACACATCGACACCGACCTGCTGCGCCGTCACCCCAAGCTGCTGATCGGCTTCAGCGACATCACCGCGCTGCACGCGCTGCGCGACGGCCTGGGGCTGCTGGGTCTGCATGCGCCGATGCCGGCCTCCAACCTGCTCGACGCCGACGCGAGCACCGACGCCCATGCCTTGTTCAGCCTGCTGCATCGGGGTTTGAGCGCCGGCGAGCAGATCGCACCGGCCCTGCCGGCCCACAGCCTGAACCAGGGTGAGCGTGCGGCGGGCCGCCTGATCGGCGGCAATCTGGCGGTCTTCGCGGCCCTGCTCGGCACGCCCTGGGCGCCGCGCGCCGAGGGCGCGATCCTGTTCATCGAAGATGTCGGCGAGGCGCCGTACCGGGTCGACCGTCTGCTGGTGCAGCTGCGCCAGTCGGGTGTGCTCGACGCGGCGGCCGGCTTCCTGATCGGCAGCTTCAGCGATGCCGAATCGCCCGACGCGGTGCTGGCCGATCTGCTGAGCCCGCTGGGCAAACCGATGCTGGCCGGCTGGCCCTCGGGCCATTGCCGCCCGCATATCGCCTTGCCGCTGGGCTTGCAGGTCGAGATGGATGTCGCGGCGGGCTGTCTGACCCTGCTCTGAGCGGGCCGCGCGCTACGCTGTTCTGGGGATGGCGGGCGATCGCCCGGCCGCAAGAATGGCAGCCTTGTCCCATTGATGTCCGGGAGATCGCCATGCTGCCCCACCATCCCACACGCGCGCTCGGACTGGCCGCAGCGCTGTTCGCCCCGCTATTTGCGCCGGTCTGCTGGGCCCAGGACGGGCTGCTGACGCCGCAGGAGATCCAGCAAACCCTGGTCGGCAAGAAGCACCGCTCGACCATCAAGGCCAGCGGCGTGGTCACCCAGTGGGAGATGCGCGCCGACGGCACCATGCAGCTCTTCTATCCGGGCGGCAATGACAGCGGCACCTGGCGCCTCGACGACAAGGGCTACTGCACGATCTGGCGCAAGATGCGCGAGGGCAAGGAAGGCTGCTTCACCGTGCGCCGCCAGGGCGACCAGCTCGAGATCCTCAATGCCGAGGGCGTGGTGGGCTCGACGATCAGCTTGGCGAACTGAGGGCAAAAAAGCCCTCACCGCTTGCGCCGTGAGGGCTTCTCGCCCGATGCCCGGCCGCTGCCGGGCCCGTGATCAGAAGAACTTGTGGCTGATCGCGGCCGTCAGTGCACGGCCACGCGGGTCGCCGACGCGCGCATCCCAGCCCGCGCCCGCGACATTATCGGGATGGTGGGCCGAGAACGAGGGATCGCGGTTGAACAGATTCTTGATACCCAGCGTGATCGTCGTGTTCTTGAAGCCTTCGTAGCTGGTCGAGAGGTTGTGGCGCAGGTAGGCCTTGACCTTGGGGTTGAAGGTCGAGGGCATGGTGCGACCCGAGACGTCGTCCTCATAGCCATCGGAGTAGGTCTGCGACACCGTGCCGCTCCAGGGACCGCGGGTGTAGCTGAGGCTGGCGTTGTGCTTCCAGCGCATATACAGATCGCGGCTGCTGAACTTGCCGACCATGTCCACATAGGGCTGGCTCGCCAGCGTGCGCGTCTTGTAGCTGTCCATATAGGTGCCGCCTATGCGCCCGGTTACACGGCCGCCGGCCAGCGCGCCGCGCAAGGTCAGGGCCAGATCGACGCCCTGGGCGATGTCGCCGGCGGCATTGATCAGGCCTGCACGGATGGCCACGAGGCTGCCATCGGGCGCGCGCCCAAAGCTGCCGGGGAACTGGCTTGGGTTGTCCAGCACCTGGGTGTCGGTCAAGGCCAGGATGCGGCCGACGCGTTCGACCTTCCAGAAGTCGGCGCTGGCGGTGATCCAGTCGGTGGGCTCGAAGACCACGCCGAAGGTCGCCATCTTGGCGGTCTCGGGCTGCAGATCGGGATTGCCGCCCGCAAACACTGCATAACGCTTGGGTGTGCAGTACAGCGGGTTGCCCGGGTTGGCCGGGCACATCACTGGGTCGACCCGGTCGCTGGTGGTCTGGGATTCCAGGGTCGGGCTGTTCAGCTGGTTGAAGCTGGGCGCGCGGAAACCTTCGGTGTAGGAGCTGCGGAACATCAGCGACTTCAGGGGCTGATAGCGCAGCGCAAACTTCGGGTTGGTGGTGCCGCCGAAGTCGCTGTACTCGTCGTGACGGACCGCGATGGTCGCTTCCAGGTTCTTGAAAATTGGGATCGCGAGCTCTGCAAACAAGGCCTTGATGTCGCGCTTGCCTGGCTTGATCGAGCCATCGCCCGGCGCCAGGAACACATTCGAGATCAGGTCGGCACTGCCGTTGAAGTTGTAGGTTTCGCGGCGCAGGTCAAAACCGAAGGCCGCGCCCACCGGGCCGGCCGGCAGCGTGAACAGATCGCCGGTGATGGTGCCGTCGACCTGGCTCAGCTTGGACTTGCCGCCGTACAAGGTGGTGCCGGTGGCCGATGCGCCGGCCAGCAGGGCCATGGCCTCGGGCGTCTGGGTCTGGCCGGGCTTCAGCCAGGGATTGAGCTTGCCGGACGCCATGGCTGCGGCGAGTTTGTCAAAGAACATATAGCCGCCGGCCAACTGGGACTTGGCTTCGCTCTCGGCGGTGGAGACACCCAGCTTGTAGTCCCAGCCTTTCAGGCTGCCCTCCAAGCCGATCAGCAGGCGACTGGCCTCGGATTCGGTCTCGATGATGCGGTCACCGCACTCCACGCAACGCCAGGCATAGGCAATGCCCTTGGTCTTGTCGAAGCCCGGCACCAGGCCGGTCAGATCCTGGTAGTAGGGGCCGCTCACCGGGTAGTAGGCGCCCTTGCCACCATTCGAATTGCGGAAGGCCAGCGTGGAGTTGTTGATCTGCACCGGCTCGAAGGACTTGCGCGAGGTGGTGCGCGAGTTGACGAATTCCAGAATCGCCGTGGTCTCGTCATTGATCGCAAACATCGCGCGCGACACCAGATTCTGCCGCTGCACCGGTTGGATCAGCACCGCCGCGCCGTTGTAGTCGTAGGTGCAGCCATGGGTACGGCCGACATTGCTGGTCCACAGATCGGCGCGGTACTGCATCATGCCCGGTCCGCTATCGCAGTTGCCCTGCAGGCTCAGCAGGTTGGCGGTGTTCTTGTTGTTGGCACCGCTGCCGGCCAGCGTGAAGTTCTGCAGCGCGCTGCCGGTGCCGACCACCTGGGATGCGAAGGGCGTGCCGACGGTCTCGGGCGCGATGCCGCGTGCCGGCTGATAGCCGTTGACGAAGTTGCGCTGGCCCGGCATCAGCTTGTCCTGGTCGTCGAAGGACAGGTTGACCAGGATGTTGTAGCGGTCCTTCTGCAGATCGCCCTTGCCGCCCAGCAGGGACACCGTGGTGATGCTGCCGCCGCCCTCGGTGGGCAGGTCGGTGAACAGCCGGACTTCGGCACCGCTGTAGTTGCGGCGCAGGATGAAGTTGATGACGCCGCCGATCGCATCGGTGCCGTAGATCGCGGAGGCGCCGTCGGTCAGGATTTCAACGCGCTCGACCGCCGCCATCGGGATCGAGTTCAGATCCACCGCGCCGCCCTTCAGGCCGTGCACCGAGGTGCGCCGGCCGTTCAGCAGCACCAGGGTGCTGCCGGCGCCCAGACCGCGCAGATTGGCGCTGGCGGCGCCGTTGTTGCCGCGTTCGGCGGTCGACATGATGCCGACCTGGGAGGTCATATTGTCCAGACCGGTGCCACTGATCGCCAGCGACTCCATCAGCTGCTCGGCGCTGGAGATGCCGGCGCGCTGGATGTCTTCCTTGCTGATGACCTGAACCGGCAGCGCGCCCTCGCTGGCGATGCGCTTGATGCTGGAGCCTGTGATCTCGACGCGCTCCACCTTCTGGACTTCGGGCGCCCCTTGCGCCCAAGCCATGCCAACGAATTGGGCGCCGATACCGATCAGCGCAAGACTGCGCGCGAGTTTCTTCAGTTTCACGGTTACTCCTTGTTTGACTTGTGCGGCGCCGCTGGAGCGCCCCCGAACGATGGATGAATGGCTGACTGCATTCATGATCAAGCACACCCCGGGTTTGCCACCATAGGGCTGCCACCTGTTTGTTGCGCTGGCCCCGATGAATGCTTGTCGCGTGCATATAACCTGTTGGAATGCGGGCCCGGCTTGGGCGGCAGCCAGGCGCTACAGTCGCAAGCCATCCCGGCCCTATCGATACCGTCATGTCTTCGAGTTCCTTGTCCCGACTGGCTCATTCGGTGAGCCTGTTGCTGGCCACGCTGAGCCTGGCCGGCTGCGCCAGCCTGCAGCCCGCTGCGCCCTCGCTGCCCGCCGAGGTCAGGACGGCGCTGGACGCGGCCGGCATGCCCGAGAGCGCGCTGGGCGTCGTGGCCTTTGCGCTCGACGCGCCGGATCAGGGCCTGCGCCTGCAGGCGGATCGCGCGATGCAGCCCGGCTCGGCGATGAAGCTGGTGACGGCCATCGTCGCGCTGGATCGGCTGGGCTCGCACAGCCGCGGCCGCAGCGAGCTGCTGGCCGAGGCCGCGCCGCAGGGCGATGTGCTGCCCGGCCCGCTGTATCTGCGCGGTGGCGCCGACAGCGCGCTCGACTGGGGCGCGCTGTGGCTGATGCTGCGCCAGCTGCGCGAGCAGGGCGTGCGCGAGATCCAGGGCGGCCTGGTGGTGGACCGCCAGCTCTTCCTTCCGGCGCGTGCGGACCTGGGTGCCGCGCCCTTCGATGAGGCGCCCGAGTTCCCCTACAACGTGATCCCCGACGCGCTGAACCTGAACGGCCAGTTGCTGCGCTACCTACTGCAGTCCGACGGCGAGCGGGTGCAGGCCCGGCTGTTCCCGGCCTGGCCCGGCATGAAGCTCGACACCAGCCGGCTGACGCTCAATGAGCGGCCCTGCGCCGACTGGGCGCGCGACTGGCGGGTGCCCGAGCTCGGCCGCGACGCGGGCGGCGTGGTCGTGATGCTGCAAGGCGGCTTTCCGAAGCACTGCCGCGCCTCGCCCGAGCTCAATCTGGTCGACCGCCAATGGCTGGCGGCGCAGTCCCTGCGCCAGCTCTGGCGCGAGCTGGGCGGCGTGATCGAGGGCCCGGACCGCGAGGCCGCGACGCCGGCCGGCGCTGTCGTGCTGGCCAGTCACCAGGGTCGGCCGCTGATCGAGGACCTGTTTACTATGATGAAGCGCTCCGACAATGCGCTGACCCGGCTGACCTATCTGCGACTGGGCGCGGCCGCAGCGGCGCCCGGCGAGCCCACGGCGGCGGCGGCCGAGCGCGTGGTGCGGGCCTGGTTTGCCGAGCAGGGCATTGCCGACCAGGGCCTGGTGCTGGACAACGGCTCCGGCCTGTCGCGCAGCGAGCGCATCACGCCGGCCCAGCTGGCGGCCCTGCTGCAAGCGGCCCAGCGCGGCCGCCATGGCCCCGAGCTGCTGGTGAGCCTGCCGGTGGCCGGCGTCGACGGCACCTTGACGCGGCGCTTCAAGGGCGGCCCGGCCGAGGGCCGGGCACGCCTGAAGACCGGCACCTTGCGCAATGCGATGGCGCTGGCCGGCTATCTGCCCGATGCGCGGGGCCGGCTGTGGGTGGTGGTGGCCTTGCTGAACGACGAGCAGGCCGCAGCCAAGGGGCGGCCGGTGCTGGATGCGCTGATCGAGTGGCTGGCGGGCCGCTGAGCGCAGCGGCTCAGGCGGGCGCCCACTCGATCTCGAAGCAGCTGCCCCGGCCCGGTTCGCTGTCCACGCTCAGCCGTGCCCCGAGGCGCTGGCTGCAGGTCACATAGGCGATGAACAGGCCTAGGCCGCTGCGGCCGCGGCCGAACTGGCTGGAGACATAGGGGTCGAAGATGCGCAGCAGCAGCTCGGGCGCGATGCCGGCACCGGCATCGCGCACCCGCAGGCGCAGCAGCACAGCCTCGGCCATATCGATCTCGACCCGCACCTGGCCGGGGCCGCCGCCATAGGCATGCTGACGGGCGTTGTCGAAGAGCTGGGCCAGCACTTCGCTCAGGGCCTCGGGTGCGACCATCGCGCGCTGCCGGGCATCGAAGTCGAGCAGCAGCTGTTGCTGCAGCGGCTGCTCCTCACCCTCGGCGCAGCCGCGCTGCCAGACCGATCGCAGCAGCGCGGCCAGCTGCACCTGCTGGCGCGGCTCGGCCTCGATCTTGAGCTTGTCGTAGCTGGACAGCAGCGCGATGGTGCGCTCCAGGCTGCGCGTCACCAGCGCGCAGGACTGCTGGCATTGCTGCAGCAGGCGCTCGAACTGGCTGCGCGTCAGCCGGCCGGCCGCGCTGTCGTCGGCCAGCTGCTGCAGCTGCTCGGCGGCGGTGCTGGCGGCCGTCAGCGCCGAGCCCAGCGGGGTGTTCAGCTCGTGGGCCACGCCGGCCACCAGGGCACCCAGGCTGGCCAGCTTGCCGGCCTCGACCAGGCGCTGCTGCAGCGCCTGCAGGCGCCGCATGCCTTCGGCCTGGGCGGCCGCATGCTGCTCGGCGCTGAGTCGCTCGGCCTGGGCATGCTCCAGCTGCAGGCGCTGGTGATGCAGGGTCAGGTCTTGCCGGGCGGCCTCGCGCACATCGTCAAGCTGCAGCTCGTAGGCGCGCGCCTGCGCGGCCAGGGCCTCGTCGACCCGCCCCAGCCGGGCCAGCAGCGGCGCCAACTGCTTGAGCCGGCGCGAGATCTGCGGCAGCGCGCGGCGCTGTTCGTAATGCGCCAGCACCTCCTGCAAGGCCTGCACCGCCGCCTCGGTCCGGCCGCTGGCCGCCAGCCAGACGCCCTCGGCGCAGCGCATCTCGGTGCGCGCCATCGAGACCTTGTCGCCGCCCCGGGCCACATAGTCGAAGCCGCGTGCCAGATCGGCGGCGGCCGCCTCCAGCTGGCTCAGCGCGACCTTCTCCTCGATCACGCCGGACAAGGCATTGGCCGCCGCGCCCCAGCGCTGCTGCGCGGCATTGACGGCCACGCCCTCGTCCAGCGCGGCCAGCGCGGCCGCCGGCCGGCCCAGCGCGCGCTCGCACTGCGCGATGCCGACGAACATCTGCGCCCAGGGGCCGGCATCGCCGCTGGCGCGGCACAGCGCGATCGCCTCGCGCCGCACCGCGATCGAGCGCTCGAACTGCTGCAGGCGCTGCAGCGCAAAGCCCAGCTGCATCAGGGCCTGGGCTAGCAGGGCGGGGCGACCTTCGGCGCGCGCCAGGCCCATGCCGCGCTCCAGCGCCTGCAGGCCCGGCTCGAAGCGGCCGCCGCGCACATGGCTGCGGCCCAGCGCCACCTGCAGCGTGCTCTGTGCAGCCCGGTCGCCCAAGGCCTCGGCCCAGGGCAGGGCGCGGGCGACCAAGGCGTCCAGCTCCGGATAGCGCATGGTCTCGGTCAGCAGCTCCACCAGCAGCAGCGCCAGATCGACCCCCGCAGCGCTGGCCGGCTCGGGCGGCAGCGCCGCGAAATACTGCATCGCCGGCTCCACCAGCTCGGCCGCCAGCGTGGGCTGGGCCAGATAGCGCGGGCGCTGCTGCGCCAGCCAGTCGGAGAGGGCGTCTGCAGGGCTCATGTCGAGTGATTCTGCCTGCAGCTCAGGCCGGCACCGGCCACTCGATCTCGAAGCGGCAACCCTGGCGCGGCCGGCTCTCGACGCGGATGCGGCCGCGCAGGCGCTGCATCACGGCCGCCTGCGCAATGAACAGGCCCAGGCCGCTGCGCCCGCGGCCGAACTGGCTGGACACATAGGGATCGAAGACGCGCGGCAGCAGCTCCGGCGCGATGCCGGCGCCCTGGTCCTGCACCAGCAGCCGCGCCTGCCCCTCGCGCACGCCGGCCTGCACCCGCACATGGCCCGGTGCACCGGGCGCATAGGCATGGCGCTCGACGTTCTGGAACAGCTGCACCAGCACCTCGCCCAGGGCCTCGGCATGGGTGTGCAGCTCCAGCGCCGCATCCAGCTCCAGGCACAGCCGGGTGCCGGGGCTCAGCGCCCGCTCCCAGGCCGAGCGCACCAGGGTGTCCAGGCGCAGGCGGCGCGGCAGATCGGGGGCCTGACCGGCCGCCTGGTAGGCCTGCACCAGGGCCAGGGCCTGCTCGATATTGCGGCGCGCCAACTCGGCGCCCTGCTCGCAGCTGTGCAGATCGCTGAGGAAACGGCTGCGCGAGACGGCCCCGCCGGCCACGCAGCTGCCCAGCGCGCGGCTCAGGTCAGCTGCCGTGCTCAGCGCGGTCAGCGCGGTGCCCAGCGGGGTGTTCAGCTCATGGGCCATGCCGGCCAGCAGCTGGCCCAGGCTGGCCAGCTTGCCGGCCTCCAGCAGCTCGGCCTGCAGCTCGCGCTGCAGCGCCAGCGCCTGCTCCAGCGCGCCGTTCTTGGCCTGCAGTTCCAGCGCATGGGTCTCGCTATGGGCCTGCTGGCTGCGCGCATGGGCCAGCTCGGCGCGCTGCAGCTGGGCGGCGGCGTCCTGGCGGCCGGCCTCGCTGACCTCCTCCAGCTCCAGCGCATGGGCCTGTTCCAGCGCCGCGCAGGCCGCCTCGGCCCGGCCGTCCTGCAGCAGCCAGGACACGGTCTGGCGGATGCGCCGCGCCACCTGGCGCCGCATCGACCATTGCCGGCTCTGCGCCACCACCTGCTGCATCAGCTCGACCGCGCGCGCGAACTCGCCGCGCCGGGCCGCCAGCAAGGCCTCGGCCGCCAGCAGCTCCTTGACGATGCGTTCGGCCCCGGGGCCGGCCAGCGCCAGGCAGCGCCGGCCCTCCAGCAGCGCGGCCTCGCCGGCCGCCTCGTCCTCGCGGGCCAGGCTTTCCTCGGCCACGCCGGACCAGCTGTTGACCGCCGCGATCCAGCGCCGCTGCGCCATCGCCATCTGCGCGCCCTCGCGCAGCGCCGCCAGCTGGGCCTCGGGCTCGCCTAAAGCGCGGTGCGCCACCGAGATCGACACCAGCAGGTCCACCCAGCGACCGCGATCACCGCCGCTGGCCGCCAGCCGCAGCGCCTCGCGCATGCAGTCAATCGCGCGCCGCCATTCGCGCTGGGCCGACAGGGCCTGGCCCAGCACACGGGCGCGGTGCGCCTGGTCGGCCGGCTGCGGGCTGGCCTCGCTGAGCGCGGTCAGCGGCTCCAGCAGGGCCAGGGCCTCGCTCAGGCGACCGAAGCGCAGATGCATGCGGCAGCGCAGCGACAGCGCCGCGATGCGGCTGCTCAGCGAGCCCTGGCCGGCGAGCAGCCAGGGCAGCACCGGATCGAGCACCGCCTCGATCTGTTCCGAGCGCCACAGCTCGCCCAGCATCTCGGCCAGGTGCTGGGCCAGATCGACCGCGAAGTCGCTGGGCCCCTCCCGCATCACCTGGTCCAGCAGCGCGCGCGCCGGCTCGATCAGCACCTCAGCGGCGCAGGGCTCGGCCAGATAGGCCTCGCGCTGGACTTGCAGCCAGCGAGTGCGGGCCTCGGGCGATGAGGGACTGCTCTCGGACATGGACCTGTACCTGAAGCTCTGGGCCGATTCTGCGTCATTGCGCGAACCCCTGCCGTTCGGACCGGGGGCCGCGACCAAGCCGTCATCGCGGCTGGCTAACTTCTGGCGCTCACAAAACCCACAGGAGATCCCATGCGCCCCATCCCCCTGGCCACCGCCGCCATTCTTGGACTGGCCCTGCTGGCCCCCGCCCAGGCCGCCATTTCCCTGAACAACGGCAGCCTGGCCTACAGCCAGGACTTCAACAGCCTCGCCAACGTCAACGGCAGCGACACGCTGTGGAGCAATGACGCCAGCCTGGCCGGCTGGCATCTGCAGGCCGGCGCGGCGCTGGAGTACAGCCCCGAGCGCCTGCGCGTCTCGACCAGCAGTGGCTCGGACCGCGCCCATATCAGCTACGGCCGCAACGGCGTCAGCGAGCGCGCGCTGGGTATGCAGGGCGGCTCCTCGCACCGCTACAGCCCGGTGGAGCCGGGTGTTGGCGAGGCCTTCGGCGCGATCGCGGTGGCCTTTGTGAACGGCGGCAGCGCGACGCTGGACGGCTTCTCCTTCGGCTACACCGGCGAGCAGTGGCATGTGTCCACCAATGCCAATACCGCGCACAGCCTGACGGTGCAGTACGCGCTGGGCGCGGCCGGCAGCCCGGCTCACACGCTGAGCTGGACCGGCCTGGCCGGCGCCGATTTCCACAGCCCCACGCTGTCGGGCGGCACCACGGGCAATGGCAATCTGGCCGCCAACCGCATCACTGGCCTGGGTGCCACCGTGACCGGTCTGCAATGGCAGACGGGCCAGACGCTGTGGCTGCGCTGGGTCGACATCAACGACCCGGCCTCCGACCACGGTCTGGCCATCGACGACTTCAGCTTCACGGCCAGCGTCTCGGCCGTGCCCGAGCCCGGCATCTGGGGCCTGATGCTGGCCGGCCTGGCGGGCCTGGGCTGGCGCGCACGCCGGCGCGCGGTCTGAGCGGTTTCAGCTGACCACCGGCCTCAGGATCTGCAAGGTGCCGGTGTCGGCATCGATCTCGGCATCGGCGCCGACCGGTATCGTGAACTTGCGCTTGATGTGGCCGATCATTGCGCCGCGATAGACCGGCACCTTCAGCGGCAACAAGTAGTCGTCGAAGACCTCGTCCAGGGTCAGCGTGCCGAAGCCGTCGCCGGGCTCGCATTTGGTGAACTTGCCGATCACGACGCCGGCCAGTTGCTCGAGCACGCCGGCCAGGCGCAGGGTCGACAGCATGCGGTCGACCCGGTAGATGTATTCGTTGATCTCTTCGAGGAAGAGGATGGCGCCGCGGCAGTCGGGGAAGTAGGGCGTGCCGACCAGCGAGGCCAGCACCGCCAGATTGCCACCGACCAGAGGGCCGCGCGCGCGGCCGCCGCGCAAGGTCGTGATGCGGTCCTGGGTCTGCACCAGATGGTCGCCGCGCTCGCCCGTCGGGTTCTTCAGCAGCGGGGCCTCGGCGTCCATCACCAGCGCGCGGAAGTGCGCGACGCTGAAGGCATTCCATTCCGACCCCGCGACCGGCGCATGAAAGGTCACCAGGCCCGTTCGCTGATGGATCGCATTGACCAGGCTGGTCAGGTCCGAGAAGCCGCCGAAGAACTTGGGCTGGCGCGCTATCAGCGCGTAGTCCAGCCGGTCGACGATGCGGTTGCAGCCCGAGCCGCCGGTCATCGCGAGAATGCCGGCCACCTGCGGGTCGGCGAACAGGGTGTTGATGTCCTCGGCGCGCTGCGCGTCGCTGCCACCGAACTGGCCGTAGCGGCCGCGCAGATGGGCGCCGTGCCTGACCTTGAAGCCCAGGGCTTGCAAGGCCTCGGTGGCAATGGCGATGGGCTCACGCTCGTAGGTGGCGTTGGCCGGGCTCACCAGGGCCACGGTGTCGCCGGGCTGCAGGCGCTTGGCGTAGATGGCCGGGCGGCGGGTCTGGGCCAGTGCCGGGGCGGCGGCCAGGCCGCCGCCGGCCGCAACCATCAATGCTTGACCGAACTGGCGGCGAGCGAGGGTCATGTCTTGCCTTAGAGGACGCGGGGCAGGTCGCGGCGCACCGCGACCCGGTCGCCGAAGTCGAAATGCCACCACTCGGTGGCAATGCCCTGGAAGCCGGCCTCGCGCATCGCCGCGCGCAGCCAGCCGCGCTCGGTCAGCTGGGCGGCGCTGAGCAGGCCGCGCGCCAGATGCTCGGCCTCGTGGTCGGGGTGCGAGGTCAGCGCCATCTCGTCGAAGCCCGAGCCCATATCGACCTCCTGGCCCTGCGGGTCCAGCAGGGTCGCATCGACCGCCATGCCGAAGCTGTGGATGGAGCCGCGCTCGGGGTTGGCCAGATACAGGGTCAGCGGCGTGCCCTGCAGCTCGGCCCACAGCACTTCCTGCACCCGCTGCGGCCGCAGCGCGTCCAGCACCCGGAGCCGGTAGCCGGGCCGGTGGGCGGCCAGCCAGGCGGCGGCGCGCTCCAGCGCATCGGCGGCCTCGCGGCGCAGATAGCTGCAGTCCAGCCCGCCATAGACATTGCGGCCGACGAAGTTGTCGCGCGTGGCGTAGCGCAGGTCCACCTCGATGCCGGGAATGCTCAGCAGTGCGCGGAAGTCGGGGTGCTGCGGCACCTCTTCGCAGGGGATCATCGTCACAGGCTTTCCAGATTCTGTTTGGCGGCCTCGCCCAGGTACTTGACGAGGCGGCGAGCGCTCTGCGCCAGCGGCGCGTTGGCGGCGGTCAGCAGATAGAGCTGCACGGGAATAGCCGGGGCCAGCGGGCGCAGGCGCACGCGGCTGCGGTCGGCGCTGGCGGCGGTGAAGGGGTCGACGATGCTCATGCCGACCCCGGCCTCGACCAGGGAGCGCGCCAGCTGGTAGGTCTGCACCGTCAGCCGGCTGACCGGCTGCAGGCCCAGGGCCTCGCAGGCATTCATCACCACATTGCCCAGCGGGTCCTCGGCCGGCAGCGCCACCAGCTCGGTGCCGATCTGCTCCAGCGGCAGCGGGCCGTCCTCGGCCGCCTCGGGCGAGCCGACCGGGCACAGCGCGATCATCGGGCCGCTGGCCAGTACCTCGGTCTTGATGCCGGGGTGGCGCGGGTCCTGCAGCGACAGCGCCAGATCGGCCTCGCCCAGCAGCAGGGCCGAGACGATTTCGCGCGTGTGGTTGGTGGCCAGCGTGCAATGGCCGGCCGGGTAGGCACGGCACCAATGCGTCATCGCCGCCGGGATCACCGAGGCGCCCAGGGTCGGCGTCGCGACCAGGCGCACCTGCTCGGACTCGCCGCTGCGCAGATTGGCGGCCAGCCGGCGGATCGCCACCAGATCGCGGTTGAGCTTGTCGATCTCGACGAACAGGCGCTCGGCCTCGGGGGTCGGATAGAGCTTGCCGCGCACCCGGTCGAACAAGGCCATGCCCAGCTGTAGCTCGCAGTGCTGCAGCACCTTGGTGACGGCCGGTTGCGAGATATGCAGCAGCTGGGCGGCGCCGCTGATCGTGCCGGCCTGCATCACCGCGTGGAAGACTTCGATATGGCGCAGCCGCATGGTCAGGCCCGTCCGTGCTGACAGCAGCGATTCAAGAGGCGGGCGAGGGACGGGGAGGGCTTCATGGCGCGGGAGCAATGGTCGGAGAGCGTGCCGACGCTCGCAACTGAATAGGGCTGGACAGAATATAACTTTTGGTTATCCGCTGCCGGGCGCAGCCCGCACGGCCATGAAAAAGGCAGGTCGGTGACCTGCCTGGCGCTTCGAGCCTGACCCTGCCTCAGAACTTGTAGCGCGCCTCGAGGTAGTACTGGCGGCCGCTGGCATCCACCTTCTGCTGTTCGGCCTCGCTGTAGCGGTAGGTGGCACGCACCGGGTTCAGCAGATTGGTGGCGTTGAACGAAAGTTGCAGCGCATCGCTGATGTTGTAATTCATCGAGAACGCGAGATTGGAGACCGGCGCGGCCATGGTCGGGGCGGTCGGCATCGCGACGCCGTTGATCACGCTCTGGCCCTGGCTGTTGGCAGTGGGCGAGGGCGCGGTCGAGCTGGACACGTACTCGCTGCGGTAGTTGTAGACCAGACGGGCACTGAACACATCGTTCTCGAAGTAGCCGCCCAGATTGGCCGCGTACTTGGAGGCGCCGACCATGGGCCGGCCGTCCTGTACCTTGGTGCTGGCGCTGCTGGCATTGGCGCTGAAGCCGAAGCCGGCGCCGATCGGCTGCTCGTAGCTGATCTCTATGCCGTGGATACGTGCCTTCTGCTGCGAGGCGGTGTTGATGAAATAGGTCTTGACGCGGTTGTCTACCGGGTCGACCAGGTCCACCGTGCTGTCCTGGCGCACCGAGCCGGTTTTCGGGTAACCCTGCATGCGCGAGCTGAACAGATTGACAGCCAGGATCGAGCGCTTGGCGAAGTACCAGGCCAGCGAGACATCGGTGTTGTTGGCCGTCAGCGGCGCCAGGTTCGGGTTCGGGCCGGTGACGGTGCAGCCGGCGGGCCCGCAGCTCTGGCCGCTGAAACCGGAGCCATAGACGTTGTAGTTCTGCCGGCCTATCGTGCGGCTCAGTCCCAGCCGGCCGATCAGGCGGGGGCTCAGTTCATAGCGCAGATTCATGCTGGGCAGCAGATGGTCGAACTGCTTGTGGCTGGGCACCTTGTAATAGACCGTGCCCTGGGTCGGATTGAAGGCCGCGCCGTCGAAGAAGGTGCTGCCGTCGCCGGCCGTGTTGATCGCGCCGGGGAAGGCCGCGCAGGGCGTGGCCGGCTTGCCGGGTTCGATCTTGGCGCAGGTGCCGGCCGGCAGCGGCGTGACGATCTGCGCGTCCACGGTGGTGCGCACCAGGCGCAGGCCGACATTGCCGGACCAGCGGTTGTTCGGGCCCTCCAGGTTCTGCATCAGATAGAGCGCACTCTGCTTCTCGCGCATCTCGATCTCGGAGGCGACGCGGCGCTCGAACTCGGGCGTCGTGGCCTTGAACTGCGAGGCCATGAAGCCGGTCAGCACGTCCTTCGGGAAGTAGAAGCCGCTGCGGTCCCAGTTGCCGCCGCCCAGCTCCTGGCCGAAATTGCCGGGATAGCCGACCGCCAGCGAGGGGTCGGGGCCGGCCAGCGCGGCGCTGCGGAAGGTCGGGGCCCAGCGGCGCAGGTCGCGCTTGTGCTCGGCATGGCGGGCGCCGAAGGCCAGGCTGGTGAACATGCCGCTGTCCTGGGTGTACTCGGCGTCGATCGCCAAGCTCTGCTCGCTGTCCACCGTCTTGGTGCTGGAGGCGGCACGGCCGACCAGCTTGTAGCCACTGCCATCGGCATTGAGCACCGGCAGATTGGCGCCGGCGCCGTGGTACTGGACGAACGGCGCCTCGTCGACCTTGCCCAACGCATAGGACACGCCAGTGCCGTAGCGCGCATAGGTCAGGCCCTGGTCGAGCTGGGTCTCGCCGACACCCCGGGTGGTGCTGAACAGGCCCTTGACCACCAGGTCCTTGCTGAGCTGCCACTTGGCGTCCAGATCGAGGAAGCCGCTGCTGGCCGTCGCGCCGTCGCGGTAGAAGGCCTCGGAATTGCCGATGTACTGCGGGCTGGTGCCATCGGCAAAGACGATGTCGGCGCTCTTCAGCACGCGCAGCTTGTGGCCGTACATCGTCGTCTGCTCGACGATCACCGGGTTACGGATCTGCGCGAACACCTGCTGGCCATTGGAATTGGTGTTGGCGGCCGCAGCGCCGGTAGCGCCGACCGAGTCGGCCTTGCCCAGCAGCATGCTGTACATCGCTCCCGAGTTCAGGCGGCCGAAGTTGTTGGCCTTCATCGACGAGTAGAAGCCCGTCAGCCCGATATCCAGGTTCTGGGTCGGGCGGGCCTGCAGCGCCAGCATGCCGCCGCTGCGGTCGCGCACGCCCTCGACGAACTCGCTGGACATCGAGCCCGGCAGGCGCACGCCGTTCAGGTCCGCCGCCTTGTAGCCGGTGCCGGCCAGCGATGCATCGGTGATGCCCTTCATCGTCGCGGTGTTGATCTCGCCCCAGCCGCTGCTGGTGCCGTAGGCGAAGCGCGAGGCGGTATCGCGGCGGATGTGGCGCTTCTCCTTGAAGACCTGTCCGATCACGCCGAAGTTGTTGGCCTCGTTCTTCCAGTTGAAGCTGGCGTTGAGCTGGGGGCTGGTCTTGCCGGGCAGGTCGGCATAGACCGCGCCGGCGCTGGCGACACCGCCGAAGCGGGACTTCTCGTCCAGCGGCTTGCGCGTCGTCACATCGATGGTGCCGGCCAGGCCGCCGTCGACGATATTGGCCTGCGAGGTCTTGTAGACGGTGGCCTGGTTCAGCACCGACGAGGGCATCAGGCTCAGCGAGGTGCTGCGCGAGCTGGACAACTGGTCGGCCACATACCAGTCGCCGCCGCTGACCGTGTGGCCATTGAACAGGATCAGGCTCATATCGGCATTGGTGCCGCGCATCGAGACCTTCTCGGCCTCGTCATAGTCGCTGCGCACCGCGACCCCGACCAGGCGCTGCAACGAGTCGGCCAGATTTTTGTCGGGCATCTTGCCCACGTCGACGGCGGTGATCACCTCGACATTGCTGGACGCCATGCGCTTGATGTTGATTGCCTGCTCTACCGACGCGCGGATGCCGGTGATGGTCACGGTGCCGAGTTGCTGGGCCTTGAGCTTCTCCTCGGCGGCCTCGCGGGCCTTGCGCTGCTCGGTGGTTTCCGCGCTGTCCGGCGTTTGCGCGGCTGCGATCAGCGGACTGCCCAGCAGCAGGCTCAGGGCGACGGCTTGGGCAATCTGGGTGGGTTTGAAGGTCATGCAAGGGCTCCCCGGTTCGGACGGATGGTTCTGTGACCAGCATCCGGGCCAAGAGGGCGGCTGCGCCTCCGCTACACGCGAAAAATTGCTGGCGCGTGAATCATGGTCAGCGGCGCCGCCGCACAACAATTCATTGTTGGCGGTGTTGCATGCCTGGGTGTTATGGGTCCGTGCTCACCAACGCGAGGTATAAGGCTTGGGCGGTCCTTCGAGCGGGCTCGTGGCCATGCGCATGCCGCCGGGTGTGGTCGCGGTGTCCAGCAGCGCGGCGGTCTCGGCGTCGAGCACGCCGTCGTAGAGCGCCGGGCGGTACTTCATCTGGAAGGTGACCAGGGTCTGCTTGGTCAGCTCATCGAGCTCGCCATGGCGCGGCACGTTGTAGCCGATGCGGGCCAGCTTGTCCTGGGCCCAGGCGGTGTCGGGCAGCAGCGCGGCATAGCCGCTGATCTTGGCCGCCACCTGGGCGGCGTCGGGCCAGGCGATCAGGCCGGCCTGGTGCAGCTGCTTCCACGGGAACATCGGGCCCGGGTCCTGCTTGCGGCCCGGTGCGATATCGGCATGGCCGATCACGCGCTCCGGCTTGATGCCGTGGCGCGCGACGATGTCCTGGCTGAGCTTGATGACCGCGTCGATCTGCGGCTGCGAGAACGGCGCGTAGACGCGGCCCTCGGGCGTGTCCTTGTAGCCGGGGTTGACGATCTCGATGCCGATCGAGCTGGAGTTCAGATTGCTGTGGCCGGCCCAGAAGCTCGGGCCGGCATGCCAGGCGCGGCGGTTCTCGTCGACCAGGCGGTAGATGGTCGGCGGCTCGTCGCGCACCAGATAGTGGCTGCTGACCTGGCCGCCGGTGGTCAGCACCCGCAGCGACTTCTCGTAGTCCAGCACCGTGTAGTGCAGCACCAGGAAGAGGGCGCGGCTGTCCTGGTTCTGCGAGGTGTGGCTGGTGTCGATGTGCAGGCCCTGGGGGCCGGTGGCGCAGGCGCCGAGCAGCAGGGCGCTGGCGAGAACGAGCAGGGTGTTTTTCATAGACGGGCCGCCAGCCGGGCGGCGGTGAGGTGAGGTTGCAGATCTTGCACGCGCAGCGCAATGGCTTCGGGCAGCGCCGCGCGCAGCCCTTCGATGATCAGGGGATGGAGCTGCAGCGCGCGGCCGGCGGCCACCACGGGGCGCGTCCCGTAGCGGCGCAGCAGGGCCAGCGCCAGCCGGGCCAGCTCGCCGCCGGCGCGCCGCAGCAGCGCGCGCGCATCCGCATCGGTCTCGGCGGCGGCGGCCACGGCCAGCGCCAGCCGGCCTATCGTGCCGCGCTCGCCGCCGTAGATGAACTGGCGGGTCAGGGCCCAGTCGCTGCCTCCGATGGCCTCGAACAGCGCGCGCGCCAGTGCCGACTCCTGCCAGCTGCCGGGCGCCTCGTCCTCGCGCCGCCAGACCCCGGCCAGCGCCTCGCGGGCGATCCAGAAGCCGCTGCCCTCGTCGCCCAGCAGCGCGCCGCGGCCGCCGGCCCGCTGCATGCGGCCCTGCGCGTCGATGAAGGCGGCGATCGCGCCGGTGCCGGCATAGAGCAGATAGCCCTGGCCGGGCTCGAAGGCGCTGCGGTAGGCGATGTCCATATCGCTGCCGCAGACCATCGCGGCCGGCTTCAGCCCCAGGGCCTGGGACAGGATGTCCTTCAGCTGGGCGGCGGCCGGGCCGTCGGCCTCGCCCAGGCCGGTGATGCCGGCGTACAGGCCGCTGGGCCGGCCGTGGGCCAGGGTCGCGAAGGCCAGCTGGTGGGCGGTCTGCGCCAGCGCCACCCGGCCCTCGACGCTGGCCAGTTGCAGGCCGCTGAGGCCGGCCACATGGCCTTCGGCCAGGCAGCGCCCGGCTGCATCGGACAGCGCCCAGCGGGTCTGGGTGCCGCCGGCGTCCAGACCCAGGCCGAGCCGGGCGTCGCGGGGAGTGTCTAGCGGAACAACAGGCATGCGTCGGACGAGGTGTGGGCGGCTCAGCTTAGGGGCGCGGCCGCCGGCTCGCCAATGTCAATGCGCGCAGCGGGCATAACTTGAATCAATGTGCCGGCGCTCCGGTCAGTGCGCCCACCACCTCCAGCGCGGTCTTGACCTTGAAGGGCTTGAGCATGATGCGCTGCACCTGCAGCGGCTTGAACAGCGCCAGCAGGCTGGCGTCGACGCTCTCTGCCGTCAGCGCCACCGGCAGGTCGGCCGGGCTGCGCAGCGCGCCGTCGCGCAGGCTTTGCAGCAGGCTCAGCGCGCCCAGGCCGTCGCCGATGTCCATCAGCAGCGCGTCGAAGGTCTGTGATTCGAGCAGACGCTGCGCCGCCTCGTGGCTGCTGGCCTCATGCACATCGGCGACATCGAGCTCGCGGGCCACCAGGGCCACGGTGCGGCGGAACAGCGAATGGGGATCGACCAGCAGCAGGGTCTTGCGGCGTGCCGGCATGCTCAGGCCCCGTCCATGCCGTGGCCGCGCAACTCGGCCAGCACCAGGTCGCGCAGCGAACCGAGGATGGCCAGCTCGGTGCGGTCGAGCCGGCGCGGCCGCGGGTCCAGCAGGCACAGGGTGCCGACCCGCAGACCGGGCTGCAGCTCCAGCGGCGCCCCGGCATAAAAGCGCACATGCGGCGGGCCGGTCACCAGCGGGTTGTCGACGAAGCGCGGGTCCAGCAGCGCGTCCTCGATCATCAGGATGTCGGGCTGCAGGATGGCGTGGCCGCAGAAGGAGGTGCTGCGAGGGGTTTCGCTGGCCTCCAGGCCGGTCTTGGCCTTGAACCACTGGCGGTTCTCGTCGACCAGGCTGATCAGCACGGTGGCGACCTCGAACTCCTCGCGCGCGAACTGGGCGATGCGGTCGAAGCGCTGCTCCGGCGGCGTGTCCAGGATCAGCAGCTCGCGCAGCGCCTGCAGGCGCTCGGCGTCGTTGGCGGGGATGGGGGCGGCTTGCATGGGCCGACTGTATCGAATTCAAAAGCAAGCAGCGGGATGCCGGCCCGGGCGAGCCCGCCTAGATTTCGGTCATCATGCAACGGAGATCGATGATGAATATGAGCAGCAAGACCGAAACCCGGGCCCTGGCCGCGCTGGACGACCCGCGCTGGGCCGCGCTGCGCGCGCGCGACGCGGCGGCGGACGGGCAGTTCTTCTACTCGGTCCGGACCACCGGCGTCTATTGCAAGCCCTCCTGCGCGGCGCGGCCGGCGCGGCCCGAGAACATCGCCTTTCATGCCACGGCGGCCGAGGCCGAGGCCGCCGGTTTTCGCCCCTGCCGGCGCTGCAAGCCCGATCAGCCGCCGCTGGCCCAGCGCCAGGCCGCGCTGGTGGCCGAGCTGTGCCGCTTCATCGAGCAGGCGCCGAACCCGCCCAGCCTGGACGCGCTGGCCGAGCGTGCCGGTCTGAGCCCGCACCATCTGCACCGCCTGTTCAAGGCCCAGACGGGCCTGACGCCCAAGGCCTATGCCGATGCCCACAAGGCCAGGCGGCTGCGCGAGCTGCTGCAGGAGTATGGCAGCGTGACCGACGCGCTCTACGGCGCCGGCTATGGCGCCAGCAGCCGCTTCTATGCCCAGGCCGACGCGCTGCTGGGCATGGCGCCGCGGCGCTACCGCGACGGCGGTGCGGCGGCCGAGATCCGCTTTGCGCTGGGCCAGTGTGCGCTGGGCGCGATCCTGGTGGCGCAGAGCGAGCGCGGCCTGTGCGCGATCAGCCTGGGCGACGATGCCGAGGCCTTGCTGCGCGAGCTGCAGGACCGCTTTCCCAAGGCCCGCCTGATCGGCGGTGATGCCGGCTTCGAGCAACTGGTGGCCCGGGTGGTCGGCTTTGTCGAGGCGCCCGGCCTGGGCCTGGACCTGCCGCTGGATGTGCGCGGCACGGCCTTCCAGCAGCGCGTCTGGCAGGCGCTGCGCGAGATCCCGCCGGGCGGCAGTGCCAGCTATAGCGAGATCGCCCAGCGCATCGGTGCGCCGCGTGCGGTGCGTGCGGTGGCCTCGGCCTGCGCGGCCAACACCCTGGCCGTGGCCATCCCCTGCCACCGCGTGCTGCGCCAGGACGGCAGCCCGGGCGGCTATCGCTGGGGCGTAGCGCGCAAGCGTGAGCTGCTGGCCCGCGAGGCCAAGCCATGAGGCCTGCGATCGACTGGGCCGCCGCCGAGCAGGCGCTGGACGAGCGCGGCAATGCGCTGCTGCCGGGTTTCCTCAGCGCCGAGCGCTGCGCCGAGCTGATCGCGCTGTATGAGCGGCCCGAGCTGTTTCGCAGCAAGGTCGTGATGCAGCACCATGGCTATGGCCAGGGCGAGTACCAGTATTTCGCCTATCCGCTGCCGGAACCGGTGGCCGCGCTGCGCGCCACGGTCTATCCGAAGCTGGCGACGATCGCGAACCGCTGGCAGCAGGCCCTGGGGCTGGAGACCCGGTTCCCGGCTAGCCATGCCGAGTTCATCGCGCGCTGCCATGCGGCCGGTCAGTGCCGGCCGACACCGCTGCTGCTGCGCTATCGCGAGGGCGACTACAACTGCCTGCACCAGGATCTGTATGGCGAGCAGGTCTTCCCGCTGCAGATCGCGGTGCTGCTGTCGCAGCCGGGCGAGGATTTCGAGGGCGGCGAGTTCGTGCTGACCGAGCAGCGCCCGCGCCTGCAGTCGCGCCCCGAGGTGGTGCCGCTGCAAAAGCGCGGCGATGCGGTGCTGTTCGCCGTCAACCAGCGGCCGGTCAGCGGCACGCGCGGGGTCTACCGGGTCGCGATGCGGCACGGCGTCAGCCGGCTGCGTGCCGGCCGGCGCCACACCCTGGGCCTGATCTTCCACGACGCGACATGAACGCCGAGCTGTTCGCGCCCGAACCCGGCCAGCGGCAAGACCTGGCCCCGGGCGCCTGTCTGCTGCCCGGCTTTGCGCTGGCGCAGGCCGCCGAGCTGCGGGAGATGGTCGAACAGGTGTATGCGGCCGCGCCGCCACGCCGCTGGCTGACGCCCGGCGGGCGGCGCATGGCGGTGGCGATGAGCAATTGCGGGCCGCTGGGCTGGGTCAGCGATGAGCGCGGCTACCGCTATGCCGCGCTGGACCCCGACAGCGGCCGGCCCTGGCCGGCGCTGGATGAGCGGCTGGCCCGGCTGGCCGGCGAGGCGGCGGCTGCGGCCGGCTTTGCCGGCTTCGTGCCAGACGCCTGCCTGGTCAACCGCTACCAGCCCGGCACCGCGCTGTCGCTGCACCAGGACAGGGACGAGCGCGATCTGGGCCAGCCCATCGTCTCGATCTCGCTGGGCCTGCCGGCGGTGTTCCTGTTTGGCGGCCTGCGGCGTGACTATCCTTGCCTGCGGCTGGCGCTGCGCGATTGCGATGTGGTGGTCTGGGGCGGGCCGGCGCGGCTGCGCTATCACGGCGTTGCGGCGCTGAAGCCGGGCCGCCATCCGCTGTGGGGAGAACAACGCATCAATCTGACCTTGCGCAAGGCCGGCTGAGCGCGCCGCAGCCACTATCATCACAGCGGTCCGACGCCCGATGTCCCGGGGCTGCGGTTCAAGCGCTCAAGGGGAGGGACTCCAGAATGCTGTTGCGTCGCGCGTGCCCTGTGCTGTGGCTGGTGTGTGTGATCCTGCCCGGCCTGTCCGCCGCGGCCGAGCCGACCGTGCTGAAGCTGCTGGCCGACAGTTTTCCGCCGCTGCAGTACGAGTTGCCGGGCGGCGCGCCGGCCGGCTATGTCCATGCTTTTGTGCAGGAGGTGGTGCAGCGCGCCGGCCGCAGCCACGCCCTGAACGCCCAGCCGCTGCAGTTCCTGCCGCTGAAGCGGGCCCTGGCCCAGGCCCAGACCGAGCCGAATGTGCTGGTGCTCAGCGTCGCGCGCACGCCCGAGCGTGCCGAGGCCTACCGCTGGCTGCGCGAGGTCTCGCCCTACCAGCTATGGCTGTACCGGCTGCGCACGGCGGGCGCGCCGCCGGTGCGCTCGCTGGCCGAGCTGAAGGGGCGCGGCCTGCGCTTCGGCGTGCAGGACCAGTCCAACTTCCAGGAATGGCTGCGCGCCCAGGGGGTGGGCCAGCCGCCGGACAATAGCGTGATCGATCCGGTGCGCACCAATGCGCTGAACCTGCGCAAGGCCCAGCTGCAGCGCATCGACTTCTTCGCCCACCCGGATGTCAGCTTTGCCTACCGGGTCCATGAGGCGGGCCTGCGGCCGGAGGATTTCGAGCCGGTGCTGCAGATCCAGGCGCTCAGCGCGCCGCTGTGGCTGCTGATCAGCAAGAACAGCGAGCCGGCCCTGGTGGCGGCGCTGCAGCAGGCGCTGGACACGCTGATCGCGGCCGGCCGGCTGGAGGCGCTGCGGCGCGACACGCTGGCACAATTCGGCGCCCGTTGATTTAAGTCCTCTGTCCATGCGTCGCCCTGTGACAGCAGCGACAGGACTGTTGAGGTGTTTTTTTGCTCCGCGCCGGCGATATCTACCGTTACCCGATCCAGACCTCGGCCTTCGCCGTCGACCCCTTGCAGCAACATCGCCAGCAGGCCAAGGACGCGCTGGCGCATGACTATCAGCCGCTGGGGGGCGCGCCGCAGCCGATCAAGAGTTCCAGCACACCGGCCTACAGCCGGGGCAGCACGACGCTGTATGCCGACGAGCAGCTGCGCATCAGCGTCGAGTTGGGGCCGCTGCTGTGGTTTCATACCGCGCGCGGCGGCACGATAGGCGGGCTGGTCGATACCTTCGCCTGAGCGCCTGAGGGCGCTCAGTCCAGCGCCAGCGCCAGCCGCGGGCTCTCGTTGCCGACCCGGTCTATGGCGGAGATCACCAGGCCCTGCAGGCCTGCGCGCGGCAGGCTCAGCTCGCTGCCACTGAGGACGCTGAACCGCCAGCCCTGATCCCGGTAGCGCAGCCACAGCGCATGGCGCAGCACCGGCTTGGCCGGCCCGGGCTGGACCGCCAGGCGCAGCGTCTGCTCGTCCAGCCCCACCAGGCTGAGCAGCGGCGCGCTCGGCGCATCGGCCTCCAGCCAGGGGCAGGCCGGCGGCAGCGCCTCCTGTGCATAGGGGCCGGCGGCCAGCGCGTCGGCCAGGCCGCGGCGGTTCTGCTGCAGCGCGATCATGCTGAAGTGGGCATGGCCGCTGCCGGGATAGCGTGTGCGCACCTGCTCGATCTGGCCGAGGATCTCGGCCACCGGCCAGCTGTCGGCTTTGTCAGTGATCTTGCTGGTGAAAAGGCCGGGCCAGACATGGCGCTTGTGCGGGTTCTGGCCATGCCAGTAGTCCAGCAGTGGTACGAAAGCCTGCGCCTTCTGCGCCATCGGCCAATAGAGCTGAGGCACCAGATAGTCCAGCCAGCCGCGCTCCAGCCAGCGCTCGACATCGGCATAGAGCTTGTCGTACTGGCTGAAGCCGGCAATGCCCTCGGGGCGCAGCGCCGGCTTGCCAAGACCGAAGGGGCTGATGCCGAAACGCACCCAGGGCTTGGTCGCGCGGATCATGCCGTGCAGGCGCGCTATCAGGTCGTCGACGTTCTTGCGCCGCCAGTCATGCCGGGCCAGGCCGCCGCCGCTCTGGAGATAGCGCTGCCAGGACGGCTCGTCCGGGAAGTCCAGTTCCTGCCCGTCGTTGCTGATGGGATAGGGATAGAAATAGTCGTCGATATGGATGCCGTCGACCTCGTAGCGCTGCAACACATCCCGGAACACCGCCAGCGTGTGCTCGGCGGCGGCCGGCTCGCCCGGGTCGATCCAGAGCTGCTCGCCGTAGCGCTTGACCCACTGCGGCTGGGTCTGACTCAGGTGGCTGGCCGCGTGGGCCGACTTCGCGCCGCTCTGGCGCGCGCGGAAGGGGTTGAACCAGGCATGCAGCTCCAGGCCGCGCTGGTGGGCCTGGTCAATCCACAGCGCCAGCGGGTCGTAACCCGGCGAGCGGCCTTGTACACCCGTCAGGTATTCGCTCCAGGGCTCCAGCGCCGACTCGTACAGCGCATCGGCGCTGGTGCGGATCTGCAGGATCACGGCATTGAGCTTCAGCGCGGCAGCGCGGTCCAGCATCGCGTGCATCTCGGCTTGCTGCTGGGCGGCGCTCAGGCCCGGCTTGCTGGGCCAGTCGATATTGGCCACGGTGGCGACCCAGGCGGCGCGGAACTCGCGCGGCGCGGCCGGCGCCTGGACCAGCAGCTCGGGCGCGGCGCGCAGCCGCGGCCCGGCCGGCAGGGGCGGGTTCGAGGAGCAGGCGGCCAGCGCGGCGGCGCTGGCGAGGACGGTACGACGAGTGAGCATGTTCAGACTTTCACAAACCATTGCTGGCGCCACATCAGCCAGGCGATGCCGTACATCAGACTCAGGAACAGCAGCGCAAACAGCAAGGAGGCATTGACCGGCGCCAGCCCGAGGGCCTGGATCGGCGCATAGATCAGCGCCTTCAGCGAGCGGCCCTGCCACTGGAAAAAGCCCAGCAGCTTGGCGAGCAGGCCCGAGAGCGCGAACAGGAACAGCGCGTTCATGCCGAAGACGATCAGTGGATGGGCCAGCCGGGCGATGCGTGCGCGCAGCAGCGGCAGCGGCATGGCATCGAGCAGCCAGTAGCACAGGCCGAACATCAGATGACCCCAGCCGGCCATCGCGAACACATAAGACGGGGTCCACAGGCTTTTGTTGATCGGCATCAGCCAGGCATCGAGCAGCTGGCCCAGCCACAGCCCGGCAAGCCCCGTCACCATCAACCACATCGCCTTCTCGCCCGGTTCGCGCCGGGCCGCCAGCAGATGGCCGGCCAGCACGCCGAAGAGCTGGCTGGCCACGGCCGGCACGGTGGACAGCAGGCCCTCGGGGTCCCAGGTCCGGCTCTGGCGCCACAGGTGGTTTTCTCCGATCAGCAGCCGGTCCAGCCAGGCGCCGACATCCTCGCCCGGCTGCAGCGAGCCGGCGCGCCAGACGCCGTCAGGCCCGGGCACCGGCAGCAGCAGCATCACCAGGCTGTAGGCCGCCAGCAGGCCCAGGGCCCAGGCCAGCTGGCCGCGCCAGCCGCACCACAGCACGATGGGCGCGGCCAGCAGGGTGCACAGGCCCAGGCGCTGAAGCACGCCGGGGATGCGCAGCTCGGCGAGATTGAAGCTGGGAATCAGGTTCAGCAGCAGGCCGATGCCGATGATGACGGCTGCACGGCGCGCGGTCTGGGCCAGCAGCGCCGGCTTGTCGGCGCCCTGCTGCGCGCGGCGGCCCAGGCTGATCGTCATCGCAATGCCGCTGATGAAGACGAAGAAGGGGAAGATCCAGTCGGTGAAGGTCCAGCCATGCCAGCTGGCATGGGCCAGCGGGCCGTAGAGATGGCCCCAGTCGCCGGGATTGTTGACCAGCAGCATCGCGGCGATCGTGAAGCCCCGGAACGCATCCAGGGACAGCAGCCGGCCGGCGCTCATTCGTCGACCTTCCTGCCGAAGTCCGCCGGAATCTTCACCAGCGCCGCGACCGCGAACGAGGGAATCGTCGCGACCAGCACCCAGATGAAGAAGCTCAGATAGCCGATCTGGTCCTGCAGCCAGCCGCTCCACATGCCCGGCAGCATCATGCCCAGGGCCATGAAGCCGGTGCAGATCGCGTAATGAGCCGTCTTGTGCGGACCGTCGGCCACCAGGATCATGTACATCAGGTAGGCGGTGAAGCCCAGGCCGTAGCCGAACTGCTCGACCGCCAAGGCCGTGCTGATCAGCCAGAGATTGCCCGGCTGCGCCAGCGCCAGCGCCAGGAAGGCGATATTGGGCACATGCATGCTCAGGATCAGCGGCCACAGCGCGCGCTTCAGTCCGATCTTCGAGATCACCCAGCCACCGGCCAGGCCGCCCAGCGTCAGCGCCGTCAGGCCGACCGTGCCGTAGGCGATGCCGACCTCTTTGTTGCTCAGGCCCAGGCCGCCGAGCTCGGGCTTGTCGAGCAGAAAGGGCGTGGCCAGCTTCAGCAGCTGGGCCTCGGGGAAGCGGTAGAACAGCAAAAAGGCCAGGATCACCCAGATGCCGGGCTTGCGGAAGAACTCGGCAAAGACGCGGAAGAACTCGCCAACCCAGTCATGCTGGGGCGCGGCACGCTGGTCGCTGGCCGGGCGCGGCAGCATCAGCGCGTGATAGGCCCCCATCAGCAGGAATAGGCCGCACAGAACGCCGAACACCAGACTCCAGGCGGTCTGCATGCTGCCGGTGCGCTCCTGCAGCTCGCCGGCCAGATAGACCAGGCCGCCCTGGCCGCCGATATTGGCGATGCGGTAGAAGGTCGAGCGCACGCCGACGAAGGCGGCCTGCTGGTGTTGCTTGAGCGCCAGCATGTAGAAGCCGTCGGCGGCAATGTCGTGCGAGGCCGAGGAGAAGGCCATCAGCCAGAACATCGCCAGGGTCAGCTGGAAGAAGCGCTCGGCCGGTATCGTCAAGGCCACCAGGGCCAGCGAGGCGCCCACCGCGAACTGCAGCGCGACGATCCACAGCCGCTTGGTGCCGAACAGCTCGATCAGCGGCGACCACAGCGGCTTGATCACCCAGGGCAGGTAGAGCCAGCTGGTGTAGAGCGCGATCTCGGTGTTGGAGACCTCGAGGTTCTTGTACATGATGACCGACAGGGTCATCACGACGACATAGGGCAGGCCTTGGCCGAAGTACAGCGTCGGGATCCAGGTCCAGGGGCTGCGAAGGGTCGGGTCTTGCGGGTGGCTGTTCATGCGCGGGGCGGGGGCGTGGGGAGCTGGAGGCGTCGCCATTCTCGACTCAATGCCGAGCTCAGCCCGCCAGGGCCTGGCGCACGCTGTCCTGGTGGCGCGCCAGTGCCGCGCGGGCCTCGTCGACGCTGCAGCCGCGGCGCAGCGCCACCACGGCCACCTTGACATGGAAATCGCACTGTTCCAGCACCGCCCGGGCTGCCTTCTCGTCGACCCCGCTGGCCTGCATCGTCAGCGCCACCGCACGCTTGAGCAGCTTGATATTGCTGGCGCGCAGATCCACCATCAGATTGCCGTAGACCTTGTTCAGCCTGACCATCAGCGCGCTGGAGAAGGTGTTGAGCGCCATCTTCTGCGCGCTGCCGGCCTTCAGCCGTGTGCTGCCCGAGATCACCTCGGGCCCGGTGTCCAGCAGGATGGCGATGTCCGCCGCCGCCAGCACCGGCGCACCTGCGTTGTTGGCAAAGCCCAGGCTCAGCGCGCCGGCCGCGCGCGCGGCCCGCAGAGCGCCCAGCACATAGGGCGTGCCGCCCGAGGCGGCCAGCGCCAGCAGCACATCGTTCGGGCCCAGCGTCAGGCCCTGCAGATCGCGCTCGCCCTGGGTCTCGTCGTCCTCGGCGCCCTCGACCGCGACAAACATCGCCGACTCGCCGCCGGCGATCAGGGCCAGCGCGCGTTCGCGTGGCCACGAGAAGGTCGGCCCCAGCTCGACGCTGTCCAGCACGCCCAGCCGCCCCGAGGTGCCGGCGCCGGCATAGATCAGCCGCCCGCCGGCCTGGATGCGCGGCAGCGCGGCCTCGACCGCCTGCTGCAGCGCCGGCAGCGCGGCGCGCAGTGCGGCGACGGCCTGCAACTGGTCGTCCGCCAGCACCTGCAGCAGCCGGGCGTTGTCATAGAGGTCGAGATCGGAATGGTCGCTGTTGGGGGTTTCTGTCTTGAGCATGGGACTTCTTGGCTGATACAGGAACGCTGGTGGCCGGGTGCCGGGTCAGGCGGCAGGCTCCGGGTCGGCGGCCGTCGGGGGGCGGCGCACTTGCAGCTCGAAGCGGTAGCGGTCGGCGCGATAGAGGCTCTTGGCGAACTCGATGATCTCGCCGCTGTCTCCCAGCGTCAGGCGTTCCACCAGCAGCGAGGGCGAAAAGGCCGGCACTTCGAGCAGATCGGCCTCTTCCTCGGAGAGCACGGTGGCCTGCACCTGCTGCATGGCCGAGCGGACATGGATGTCGAAGCGCTGCGCCAGCAGCTCGTAGAGCGAGTGCCGGGTCAGCTCGGCCGGCTCCAGCGTTTGCAGCTGGCTTGGCACCAGATACGTGGTCTCCAGCGCCATCGGCTCGTCGTTGGCCATGCGCAGGCGCCTGAGTTCCATGACCGACGAGCCTGGAATCAGCTTGAGCCGGCTCGCCAGCTTGGCCCCGGCCGCCACACGCCGGCATGACAGGATCTCACTGGACGGGGTCAGGCCGCGTTCGCGCATCTCCTCGGAGAAGGAGCGCAACTGCGGCTGTTTGAGCACCGGTTGGCCGGATACAAAGGTGCCGGCGCCCTGCTTGCGCTCCAGCACGCCGTCCTGCTCCAGCTCGCGCAGGATGCGTCGGAGGGTCTCACGCGCGACCGCGAAGCGCTCGCTGAGCTCGCGCTCAGGCGGAAGGCGGCCGCCGTTGGCATTGCTTTTGATCATGGCAAGCAATTGCTGCTTGATCTGCTGGCGTTTCTGAGCGCGGTCCATGGAGGGTCTTGATGAGGGGAGAGAAAGCCGTGACGTGAGCGGCCGGTTCCGGACATCGTAGGAGAAAAGGGGCGGGGCACGAGGCCCCGCCAGGATTCCGACGCTTTGGTTGCGACTGATGTCGGACGTCAGAATTTCATGCGCAGGTTCAGGTAGTACTGGCGGCCGGCGAGGAAGTAGCCCTGGGGCAGCTGCTCCAGCCCGTCGTGGTAATACTTGCGGCGCGGATTGTTCAGGTTGTTGGCGTCCAGGCTCAGGCTGAGGGTGTCGCTGAGCTTGACGTTCAGCGAGGCCGACAGCGAGCCGACCGAGTCGGCCCAGCGCTGCACGTTGAACGGGCTCGATGCCACCTGCACCCACTGGAAGGGCGAGCGATGGTTCCAGGCCATGCGCAGCGAGTAGCCCTGGGTCTCGTAGAAGCCCACCAGGTTATAGGTGTGCTTGGAGCTGCCCACCATCGGCTGGGCCGGCTGGAAGCTGTCGTCCTCGGCGTCCACATAGGTGTAGTTGGCGCCGATGCCGAAGCCCGCGCCGACCGGCAGCTCGCCGGCCAGCTCGAGGCCCTTGACGCGCGCATCCACGCCGACGCGGGTCGAGGTGTCGAAGGACTCGACCTTGTTGGTCAGCGGGTTGAACAGCGGCAGGTTGGCGCGGCCGCGGCCCGCGTAGTCCTTCATGCGCTGCTGGAACAGCCCGCCGGACACATAGGCGCGCGGCGCGAAGTACCAGCCCAGCGAGACGTCGATGTTGTTGGACACGGTCGGCTTGAGCGCTGGGTTGCCGGTCGCGGTGGCGGTCAGCGGACCCTTGCTGATGTCCTCGTTGGTGAGGCTGACGGCGCCGGCCAGCTCGCCGTAGTTGGGGCGGCCCATGGTGCGGTTGATGCTGAAGCGGCCGATCAGGTCGCGGCTGAACTGGTAGCGCGCATTCAGGCTGGGCAGGAAGACGCGATGCGTGGTCTCGACCGCCTGGGGTAGGAACACGCCGTTGACTTGGGCATTCGTGGTGAACGCGCCATCGGCGCGGCAGCGCGGCGTGGTGGTCTCGCAGCCGAAGTTGCCCAGGCGCTGGTAGCTGATCGAGGTGACCTTGGTGTTGACGCCGCGCACGCCCAGGTTGCCGCTCCATCGCTCGTGCTCGAACTCGGCCATCAGGTAGAAGGCCTGGTTGGATTCCTTGATGGTGTAGGCGCCGGTCCAGTTGATGTTGGCCGGATCCTGGTACAGGTACTGGGCCGCGAAGGCGCGGATCTGCTCGGCGGAGAAGAAGGGGTAGGCGGTCGGGTAGTTGCCGCCCAGGCCCTCGCCCTGGTTGCCGGGGAAGCTGCCGGCCGGCGTGGGCAGGGTGGGCGCCACGCCATTGATGAAGGGCAGGGAGTTGCCCGAGCTCAGGCCCACCTGGCTGTAGCCGCCGTCGCGCTCGGCCTTCCAGTAGATCAGGTTCTGCGAGAAATCGCGCTGGTGCTGGGTGGCGCGCAGGCCGAACTTCAGCAGGCTCAGCGGGCCCCAGTCGAGGCGGTGCTCGCCGTCCAGGTGCAGGTAGTCTTCCTTGTCCAGCGACTTGGGCGCGTTGGTGCGCTCCTGCACCACCTGGTAGTTCTTGATGTCCGACAGATCGATCTGCTTGCCGGCCGCGTCGTAGAAGGCGTAGTCGGGCGCGCGGTCGGGATAGATCTTGTACTTGAACTGGTGGGGGTTGATCAGGCCCAGCTTGATGTAGGGCTGGGCCTCGGTGACGCCGTCGCCGCGCGTGGTGCCGATGCGGCCCTTGATCTTGAAGCTGTCGGAGAAGCGGTGTTCGCCCTCCAGGTCCAGGAACTTGCTGGTGGAGTAGGCACCGTCGCGCAGCAGCTGGTCCACCATCAGGCCCTGGGTCTGGGTGGTCGATCCGGCGGGGCGGGTCAGCGTGGCCTCGGTGAGCACGCCGTCGACCACCTTGGCATCGCTGACGCGATAGGCGCCGGTGCCCAGCGTGCCGATCATGCCGGTCACGGTCACATAGGGCGCCTTGTTGAAGTTCTCGGCGTCCAGCCGGGCGCTGAAGGCGCTCAGGTGCAGGTCGGTGCTGCTGGTGGGGCGCAGCTGCAGGCCGAAGTAGGCGCCCTTGCGCTCGCGCACGCCCTGGAAGCTTGCGGCGTTGAAGTTGCCGGGGAAGCGGACGTTGACCAGGGTCGGATCGCCGGAGGCCGTGGCACCCGCCTGGTTGAAGAAGCCGCGCGAGAAGGTCTCGGCGGCGTCGCGCTGGATGTGGCGCTTCTCGGAGAAGGCCTGCACCAGCACGCCCAGGCTGCGCGCCTCGTTCTGCCAGGAGACCAGGCCGCTGAGCTGCGGATCGGTCTTGCCGGCGCGGTCGGAGTGGACCACGCCCAGCGAGGCCTCGCCCACCAGGGGCTTGCGGAAGTCCAGCGGCTTGCGCAGCTGCATGTCGACGCTGCCGGAGATGCCGCCCTCGATGGCGTCGGCCTGGCCGTTCTTGAAGACCGTCACCTGGCCGATCAGCTGCGAGGGCAGCAGGGCGAAGCTGACGCTGCGGGTCGAGGAGGCCTGGTCGGTGATGTGCCAGTCGCCCGAGCTGATGGCATGGCCGTTGACGGTGAAGAGGTTCAGGCTGGGCGGCACGCTGCGGATGGCCACGCGCTCGGCCTCGTCCATCGCCAGGGCGTTGCCGGCCTGGACGTTGACGCCGGGCACGCGGCTCAGCGCGTCGCCGACGTTCTTGTCGGGCATCTTGCCCACATCCTCGGCGCTGATCACCTCGACATTGGCGTCCGCCTGTTTCTTGGCATCGATCGAGCGCTGCAGCGAGGCGCGGATGCCGGTCACGACGACCTGCTCCAGCTGCGCGGCCTTTTTCTGCTCGTCGTCCTTCTGGGGCGCGGACTGCTGGGCCAGCGCCAGGCCGGGCAGCAGGGCCAGCGACACGGCGGTCGCGATCTGGGTGAGGGGGAAGCGCTTCATGGTGTTCGGTCTCCTGGATGGCGCGGCGCCTGTATGTCTGGACCACTTGCCGCAATGTTAGTAGACCTTTTTCTGTACCAAATCGCAATCCACCCCATGAAAACCACTAGAAAATATGGTTCATATCCACGAATGCCTGGTGGGCTTGTGTGGATTATTGGCCTCGATGATTTCCGTAAGGTCTTATTTTATGGTACCAATTTTTGATGGTTGATCTTCTTGCTCTCTTCTTCCGCCGAGGGGCTCGAGCGGAAAAATCGTGGGTCGGTGGTGTAAGGCCGGGCTCGGCGTTTGCGACAGAGCCAGCGCAAGCGATCTGACTTGCTTTACTGGTCCCCCCCGGGATCGAACGGAGATTCATCATGCTGACCAAGACCCAAGGATCTGCCCTCGCCGCCGCCGCCGCACTGTTTGCGATGAACGCCTTTGCCGCTCCGGCGCCCGCCGGCAGCACCGGCTTGGCCGTGGCCGCCAGCGACAAGGTGCACTGCTACGGCGTGCACGAGTGCAAGGGCAATTCCGACTGCAAGACCAGCGAGAACGCCTGCAAGGGCCAGAACGGCTGCAAGGGCCATGGCTTCAAGGGCATGGAGGCCAAGGCCTGCCTGGACAAGGGCGGCGTGATCGCCGATCTCATGGCCAAGAAGTAAGCGAAAGGCCGCCGATGTCCTCCATCACGCGGCCCGGCCCGGGCTTCGGCCTGGGCCTGCGCAGCGCCCACTACAGCGCTTTTCTCGCCGAACTCCAGCCGGTCGACTGGCTGGAGATCATCTCGGAGAACTATATGGTGCCCGGCGGCAAGCCGATGCAGATGCTGGAGGCGATCCGCGCAAGGTATCCGATGGCCATGCACGGCGTGTCGCTGTCGATCGGCGCGGTGGCCGGTCCTGATCCCGCCTATCTGCGCCAGCTGCGCGCGCTGACCGAGCGGGTGCAGCCGCTGTGGGTCTCCGACCATCTGTGCTGGACCGGAGTGCACGGCCGCCAGATGCATGATCTGCTGCCCCTGCCGTATACCGAGGAGGCGCTGGCCGTGGTCGCGCGCAATGTGGCCCGGGTGCAGGACGTGCTGGGCCGGCGTCTGGTGCTGGAGAACGTCTCCAGCTATATCGAGTATCAGGACTCGGCGATGAGCGAGGCGCAGTTCCTGGCCGAGTTGTGCCGGCGCAGCGATTGCCTCTTGCTGGTCGATCTGAACAATATCCATGTCAGCGCGGTCAACCACGGCTTCGATGCACTGGACTATCTGGACGCACTGCCGCGCGATCGCGTGCAGCAATTCCATCTGGCAGGCCATAGCGACTACGGCGACCACCTGGTCGACACCCATGACCACCCGGTCGCCTCGCCGGTCTGGGCGCTGTACCGGGCGGCACTGCGCCGCTTCGGGCCGGTGGCCACGATGATTGAGCGCGACGACCGCATCCCACCGCTGCCGGAGCTGCTGGCCGAGCTCGAGACCGCGCGTGCCATCGCATCGGAAGCTGCTGTCGAGGAGTTCGCGGCATGACGCTCGAAACCCTGCAGGCCGAGTTTCAGGCCCTGCTGCTGGACCAGCCGCAGCAGTTCGCCGCCGCAGTCAGGCCCGGCGGCATCGGCATTGAGCGTCGGCTGGCGATCTACCACCTGGCCTACCGCGCCCGTCTGGTCGAAACCCTGCTGGACAGCTATGGCCATACCGCCACCTATCTGGGCGATGAGGCCTTCGAGCGCGAGGCGCGCGCCTACCTGATCGCCCACCCGTCGAGCCACCCCAGCCTGCGCTGGTTCGGCGCCGCCTTCCCGGCCTGGCTGGCCGAGCGTCACCCGCAGGACCTCGACATCGCCGAGCTGGCCGCGCTGGACTGGGCCTTGCGCGAGGCCTTCGATGCCGCCGACGCGCAAGCCCTGACCCCCGCCGACCTGGCGGCGCTGCCGACCGAGGCCTGGGCCACGATCGGCTTCGGCCTGCCGCCCAGCTACCGCCGCCTGTGCCTCTCCCACAACACGCTGGCGATCTGGCAAGCGCTGGATCAGGACGAGGCGCCGCCAGCGGCCGAGCCGCTGGCGCAAGCGCTTGATGTGCTGATCTGGCGGCGCGGCAGCAGCCCGCACTTCCGCAGCCTTGGCTCGCTGGAGGCCGCCGCGCTGGATGCCCTGGCTCAGGGCCAAAGCTTCGCCGCGCTGTGCGAGGGCTTGAGCGAACGCTTTCCCGAGACCGACATCGCCAGCGAGGCCGGCGGCCTGCTGCGGCGCTGGGTCGAGGAGGGGCTGCTGACGGCTCCTTGCTTTTAGAGTTGGGCCTCGTAGTTCAGCCGCTGCGTGACCTCGTAGGCGCCAGTGATCCGGCCGTGATGGTTCAGCGTCGTGGCCGCCTGGCCCCGGATTTCGTGGGCCCAGGTGACCGTCAGCTCGCAGCGCCTGACGAAGGGGGTCGTGACGACGCCGTTGTTGGCCGCGATGCTGCGTTCATTGAGCTTGATGTCCAGCACCGCAGGGTCGACCTGGTAAGTCTGGCGATCTGCTACAGCCGAGATCAGTTTGATCGGCAACTGGGTCTCGGCCTCGAACCGACTGCCATCGACGCGCTCGCAGCGGCCGCTGAGCAGATTGCCTGGCAGGACGCTTGCTGGCAGGCCCAGGACGATGGTGACGCCGGTGCCATTGCGGGTCTGAGTGACCGGGCCTATGGGCTCCAGCATCACGAAAGGCCGGGGCGGGGCGGCTGTGCTGACATGACTGTCGGCGCCGCGATGGAACAGCACGCTGACGCTGGGCTGTTCGCCCGTGTGGGTGAAGCTGGCGCCATAGCGTTCGCGCATGCCGTCGCTGAGGTCGCGCAGCTCGATTGACCGGCCACCAAAACTGGCGCTGAGGCGATCACCGCCGCTGGGGCGTACAACGGTCAGCACATTGGCACTCTGGCTCAGCTGCGCCAGGATCGTGACGGTGTTGCCGCTCTGGCTGATGCGGTGGCGCGGACTGATGTCCTCCAGCCGCATATCGGCCGAGTCCTTGCAGTTCGAGAAGATGCAGCCAAGGACTTCGCCAACTTCTTCGCCAATGTCTGACCCGATGCTGCAAGCGGTCAGCAGCACGGCAGTTGCTGCCGTCGCGACCAGCAGGCATAGACGGGGCGGCGCAGTCAACCGCCCGACGGATTTCTTGTGCTTGGTTTTCATGACTCTCCCTGATGGATTGATCTTGGGCCCATGCCCAGATCCCCTTTTTTTGTGCTGCGCATGCTAGCGCAAGAATCAGGTCAGAGAGCCTTGATCAATACCGTCGTTGTCAGCTCGCATTCATCGCAATTCCCGCCCGGCCCGGCCCGGTCAATCACCAGGAAGTCGCTAGTCGCCTGCAGCGCCAGCAAGGGGTGATGCCAGACGCCCGGCGCGTAGTTGATGCCTTGATCGGCGCGGGCCGCAAAGCAGTGCAAGTCCTCGGCCCCTGGCGCGGTGCCGGGTCTTGCCACGACGACCAGGTAGGGCCGGCCGGACAGCGGCACAAAGGCCTGCGAACCCAGCGGGTGGCGCTCCATCAGGGTCAGCGTCAGGGGCAGGGCGCGCGGCTGGCCGCGAAAGATGCTGAGGATCAGCCGGCCCTCGGGACCGGGCTGCAGCTGCGCGAGGTCGTGATAGCGCTCGGTGGTGCCGCCGTTGATGGGAAAGTGCCGGGTGGCCGCGTCGGTGGCGATCACCTCGCCGAACGGGGCGAAGGCGGCGGCGGTCAGAGGCTGTGGCGTCAGCAGGCGGGGCGTGCTCATGGCCACGACTCTAGCGCCGGCTCCGATTTCGGCGATCATCAGGGCATTGATGTCATCGCTGTGAAGGCCCTCCATGATGATCCGCCGCCTGCTCCTCTGCGCCGCTCTGCTGGCGGGCCTGCCCGCCGCCCAGGCGGCGCTCAAGCCCGGCGCGCCGGCGCCCGATTTCACGGCCGAGGCGGCGGTCGGCGGCCAGCCCTTTCGCTTCAGCCTGGCCGCCGAGCTGAAGAAGGGGCCGGTGGTGCTGTACTTCTACCCCAAGGCCTTCACTAGCGGCTGCACGATAGAGGCGCATCAGTTCGCCGAGGCCAGTGATCGCTTCAAGGCGCTGGGAGCCACCGTGATCGGCATCTCCACCGACGATATCGAGACGCTGAAGAAGTTCTCGGTCGAGGCTTGCCGCAGCAAGTTCGCGGTGGCGGCCGACGCGGGCGGCAAGGTGATGAAGGACTATGACGCCGCGCTGCGCCTGCTGCCGGGCACGGCCGACCGCATCTCCTACCTGATCACGCCCGAAGGTCGCATTGGCGCGGTGTTCTCCAGCCTCAGCCCCGACGGCCATGTCGACGCGATGCTGAAGGCCGCGCAGCAGTGGAAGGCCAGCGCCAAGTAGGCAGATGCCCGGCGGCAGACCCTGAAACCTGCCGGTAACCGCCGCCAGCGGCTAGCATGCGCAGCTGCCCGCTCCCCTCTCCAATGTCTGCTCACGCCCCGCTCGCTCGTCCCCGCCTGTTCTCGCTGGCCTGGCCCCTGTTCATCGAATTGCTGCTGGGCATTGCTGTGGGCATGGTCGGCACCTTGCTGGCCGCGCGCGTGTCGGACGCCGCCGGTGCCGCCTTCGCTCTGGCCAACCATGTCTCGGCCACGCTCTTCATCCTGTTTCGCATCATCGGCGCCGGCGTCAGCGTGGTGGTCACGCAAAGCCTGGGCGGCGGGCGGCGCGACCAGGCCCAGGCCCTGTCGCGTGCGGCCCTGGGCGCCAGCAGCTGGATCGGCGGCATCGCCGGTGGCGCGGCCCTGGTCGGCGCCGGCCCGCTGCTGCGCCTGATGAATGCGCCGGCCGAAGTGCTGCCGCTGGCCCTGCCTTTCCTGATGGCGCTGGCACCGGCCCTGCTGCTCGATGCCTGGAATGCGTCGATGGCCAGCGTGATGCGCGCCCATCTGCGCACCCGCGACACACTGGCCGTGCTGGTGACCATGCAGCTGGCGCAGCTGGCGCTGGCGATCCCGCTGATGGGCTGGCTGGGCCTGCCGGGCTTTGCGCTGGCCCTGGTCCTGAGCCGTGCGCTGGCGCTGGGCCTGCATCTGTGGCTGTGGCGCGCGCGGCTGGACATCCATCCGGCCTGGGGCGACTGGTGGCGGCTGCCGCGCCGCGAGCTGGCGGCGGTGCTGCATATCGGCCTGCCCGGCGCGGCCGAGAACATCGCCTACCGGCTGGCCTTCATGGTCAGCGTCGCGGTGGCCGGCCAGCTGGGCGCGACGGCGCTGGCCACCCACTCCTATGCCTCGCAGCTGATGTACTTCGTGCTGCTGTTCGGCCTGGCCACCGGCTTCGCGGCCGAGATCGTGGTCGGCCACATGATAGGCGCCGGCCAGCTGCACGCGGCCCATCGCCTGGTGCGACGGGCGCTGGCGCGCGGCCTGGTGGTCAGCGTCGCGGTGGCCACCGCGGCAGCGCTGGCCGCGCCCTGGCTGCTGCGCCTGTTCACCGCCGACCCGGCCATCATCGCGGCCGGCACCACGCTGATGTGGCTCACCGTGATCCTGGAGCCGGGCCGCACCTTCAATCTGGTCGTCATCAACGCGCTGCGCGCGGCCGGCGATGCGCGCTACCCGGTGATGGTGGGTGCCGGCTCGATGCTCATCGTGCTGGCCGGCGGCAGCTGGCTGCTGGGCCAGGTGATGGGTCTGGGCCTGGTGGGCCTCTGGATCGCCTATGCGGCCGACGAATGGATACGCGGCCTCTTGATGTGGCGGCGCTGGGCCACCCACGGCTGGGTGCCCCATGCGCGCGGCGTGCACCGGCGGCTGCGCCAGGGCGGCGCGGCCTGAGGGCGATTCAGTCCGGCTCGGCACCCGGCAACAGCGCCAGCCGGGCGGCCAGAAACTCGACCAGCACCCGCACCCGCAGCGGTTGGTGACGGCGCGCCGCATAGAGCAGGTGGGCGATCTGCTGCGGCCCGGTGTGCTGCGGCAGCACCCGTTGCAGGCGCCGCTCGCGCAGCAGCTCGGCCACCGCCCAGCTTGGCTGCAGCGAGAGGCCGGCTCCCTGCAGCACGCTGTCCAGCAATGCGACGGCGCTGTTGACGCGGTAGCGGCTGCGCAGCGGCAGGCTGATCGCGCCTTCGGGCCCTTGCAGCAACAGACCGTCGGCGTCGCCGGCAGCGTAGCGCAGATAGTCGTGGCTCAGTAGCTGCTGCGGTTCTTGCGGCTCGCCCCGGGCCGCGAGGTAGGCGGGCGAAGCCACCAGCAGCCGCTGCCAGCGCCCGGCCGGTCGTGCCACCAGATCGGGCGGCAGCGCGCCGCCCAGGCGCAGCGAGACATCGATGCGCGCCTCGCGCGGGTCGACGAAGCGGTCGTCCAGCAGCAGATCGAGCTCGATATCGGGGTAGATCCGCAGGAATTCGATCATCCAGCCGTTCAGATGGCGCTCGCCCAGCGCCACCGGCGCGCTCAGCCGCAGCAGGCCGCGCGGCTGCTGGGTCTGCTCGCGCAGCTGGGCCACCGCATCGCCATAGTCCTCCAGCAGGCGCCGCGCCTGCTCGTGGAAGCGCTGGCCCTCATCGGTCAGGCTCAGGCCGGTGGCGGAGCGTCGCAGCAGCCGCACGCCCAGCGAGCGCTCCAGCGCGGCCAGCAGCTTGCTGATGCTGGGCTGGCTGGTGCCCAGCGCCCGGGCCGCGCCCGACAGGCTGCCGAGCTCGACGCTGTGCACAAAGGCCGAGAGCGCGCGCAAGGTGTCCATTCATGTATGCCCATATGGAATTCTGTTGATGCAATTTTGCCGTCTACCCAAGAAATATGGCATGAATGACAGTGAGGCCCGACACCACTTCAACGGAAACCATCACCATGCGCTCTGTGTTTCAAGGCCTCAAGCAAGGCGCGGCCGCCTGGATCCTGGCCGGCATTGCCGCCGCAGCCTCGGCCAGCCCGTCGGCCGCCCCGCCGCCTGCGCCGACGGCCAGCCCGTACTGGAGCCCCAGCTGGATGGCCAGCCCGCAGCCGCTGTGGGGCAGCGACTTCGTGCTGCCGACCGGCCTGCCCGCCCAGTTCCGGCAGCAGACGCTGCGCCAGGTGCTGCGCCTGAGCGTCGGCGGGGCGGGGCTGCGGGTCATCATCAGCAATGAAGACAGCCCGGTGCCGCTACACATCGGCGCCGCCCATGTGGCCCGGCATGCCGGCGGCTCGGCCATCGAGCCGGGCTCGGATCGGCCGCTGCGCTTCGGCGGCGCCAGCGCGGTGACGCTGCCGCCCGGCGCGCGCCTGGTCAGCGATCCGGTCGATCTGGCGCTGCCGGCGCTGAGCCGTGTGGCCGTCTCGCTCTATCTGCCGCGGCCGACCCGGCCGGCGGGCTTTCATTTCGATGCGCGCGAGACCGCCTATCTCGCCGCCGGCGAGCTCGGTGCCGCGCCGCAATGGCCGGCCTCGGCCGCTTTGCTGGGGCCGCGGGTCTTTGTCAGCGCGGTGCTGGTGGCGACGCCCCGGCCACCGACGACCGTCGTCACGCTGGGCGATTCGATCACCGACGGCAATGGCGCGACCCCGGGTGCCGACCGGCGCTGGCCCGACGCGCTGGCCGAGCGCCTGGCCGGCCGCGAGGTGGCGGTGCTGAACGCCGGCATCTCCGGCGGCCGTCTGCTGCGCGACGGCATGGGCCGCGCCGGTCTGACGCGGGCCGCCCGGGATGTGTTCGGCCAGCCCGGCGTGCGCGCGCTGCTGGTGCTGCTGGGCACCAACGACATCGGCTGGCCCGGCGGTCCGTTCGCGCCGCAGGAGGAGGCGGTCGATGCGGCGGCCTTGATCCAGGGCTTTCGCCAGCTGATCGCGCTGGCCCATGCCCACCAGGTGCGCATCGTCGGCGCCACGATCCCGCCCTTCGAGCGGGCGCTGCAGGGCACCCCGCTGGAGGGCCACTACAGCCCCGCCAAGGACCAGGTGCGCGGCGAGGTCAACCGCTGGATACGCGAGAGCGGGGCCTTCGATGCGGTGGTCGATTTCGATGCCTTGCTGCGCGACCCGGCCCAGCCCAGCCGCTTGCTGGCCCGCTTCGACTCCGGTGACCATCTGCACCCCGGCGATGCCGGCTACCGGGCGATGGCGGCGCTGATCGATCTGGAGCAGTTGCTGGGTCCGGAGCGTCGCTGAAAAGCAGGCGGCACTCGGGCGCGGGCATGGCACGCTTCATGCAAAACTCATGCATGGACCAACCCGCCGCTGCTATCGACGCCGATCCGAGCATCCGTACCCACACCCTGTTCGAGGACGCGCAGGCCATCTTCACCGGCGTGCTCTTCGTCTCGCTGGCGCTGATCCTGTTTGCCCAGGTCGGGCTGCTGACCGGCGGCACGGCCGGCGCGGCCTTTGTGCTGCATTACGCCACCGGCATCGGCCTGGGCAAGCTGTTCTTCGCGATCAACATCCCCTTCTACTGGTTCGCCTGGGTGCGCATGGGGCGGGAATTCACGCTGAAGACCTTTGTCGCGATCAGCCTGTTGTCGGCGCTGACCGAGTGGTCGCCCCAGCTGTTCGCGATCGAGCGCCTGCACCCGGCTTATGCGGCCGTGCTGGGCGGGCTGCTGCTGGGCTCGGGCTGTCTGTTCCTGGCCCGGCACCGCGCCAGCCTGGGCGGTGCCACCATCGTCTCGCTCTATCTGCAGCAGGCCAGGGGCTGGCGGGCCGGCAAGGTGCAGATGGGCATCGACTGCGCCATCGTGCTGCTGGCGCTGACCGTGGTCGAGCCCTCGCGCGTCGCCTATTCGGTGCTGGCCGCCGTCGTGATGAATCTCTTCATCGCGGTCAACCACAAGCCAGGCCGCTACGCGGTGCTGTGATCGGCGCTTGCTTCAGACCGCCAGCAGCGGTGCCGGTGCGGTCTGCCAGGCCTGGGCGCGGCTTTGCAGAACGTCGGCCAGGATCTCGGGCAGCTCGAACACGGCGCGGTTGTCGATCAGGCGCAGATTGGCCTTGAACTCGTCGAGCCGCTCCAGCAACTCCAGCACCGCCGGCCGGATCTGGCGCGCCGAGCGGCTGACCACGCCCAGGCCCTGCTCCTGCACCCACTCGGCGTTGTAGCGCTCCTGCGGCAGGGTCCAGGCATTGCTGAAGGTGACGATGGGCAGGCCTTGCTGGGCCGCCTCGCTGAGGCAGCCGGGGCCGGGCTTGCCGATGAAGAAGTCGGCCAGCTGCAGATAGCGCCGCACCTCGGGCGTGAACTCCAAGACCGCGCGCGGGGCCGCGCCGGTCTGGCCGCGCAACTGCGCGGCCAGGGCCTTGTTGTGGCCGCACAGCAGGATCAGCTGCACATCCGGGAGCTGGCGCTCGATGGCGGCCATCGCCATCGAGCCGTGGCCGCCGAACAGCACCACGCCGGTGGGCCGGTCCGGGTCGAGCCCGAGGCTGCGGCGCTCGGCGCGGCGGTCCAGCGCCAGCGGGCGGTAGAAGTCGGGCCGTATCAGCATGCCCGAGCTGCGGTGGATCTGCGCGTCCGGGTAGCCGGCGGCGCGGGCCTGGGCCACGGCCTTGGCCGTGCCGCAGACCAGATGGCCGCGGCCGCCGGGCTCGATCCAGAAATGCGGCGGCAGATCGGCCATATCGGTCAGCACGGTGACAAAGGGCGCGCCCGGCATCACCTCGGCCAGGCCCTCGGCCAGCGCGCGGTTGAAGTTGGGCATCAGCGAGACGACCAGGTCGGGCGGTGCGTCTTGCCAGTGCCGGCGCAGGCGCTTGACGATGGCTCCGTGGCCCAGCCGTATCAGCGCCTGCAGCAGCCACAGCTCCTGCGCCAGGCCCAGGGTCCAGCCTCGGGCCAGCCGCAGGTTGTAGAGGTCCTCGGGGGCGATGCCGGTGAGGCGCTGGAAGCGCTGCTGCGGGTCCAGCATATCGACCAGATTGACGCAGCGCACCTGCCAGGCGCGGCCTTGCTGCCGGATCATGGCCTCCAGGGCCTGGGCGGCGGCGCGGTGGCCGCCGCCGGCGTTGAGGTAGATCAGGTCAAGCGTTGTCGTCATCGTCGCTGCGGATCGGCCGGGCTGGGCCCATGCTCGCCGCAGGGAATGACCGGGCCGTGACAAGCAGCCCCGGCCGGCCTCAGCCGGTGCGCGCCGAACTGCCGCTGCGGGCCTGGGCAAACTCCTCCACCATCGACCGCCGCAGCTGATCCAGGGCCTGGATGCAGTCCAGCATCGCGTCCTCGAAGGACTCGGCGGGCGGCGCATCGGCGGCCCGGCCGGCCAGCTGGGTCAGACGGGACTGCACCGCGCGGAACAGCACATCCCAATCCTCGATCGAGACATCCAGCGCGGCCGGCGGCGGCTGGGCGGTGGCTGGCTGGGCGCCGGTCTGGGCCGGTGCGGAAGCGGGAACAAGTCGGATCATCGGGCGGCCCTCGGGGTGGCGAATGGTGGATGCTGGGATGTACGGTCTGCCGATGCAGCAGAATCCGGCCAGCGCAACGCAATGTAGGGTCACGCGCAAGCCGGGCCTGTGTCAAAAGATGTGTTGCACCGCCCCTGCCGTGGACACCCCCAAGAGAGGGATCAGCAAGAATGAGCGACCTGCCCTGCAGCCAATGTCCCTTGCGGCCACTGCCGCTGTTCCTGAGCCATAACGACGAGGAGCTGGAACTCGTGCAGTCGCTGAAGCGGCGCGAGCAGCGTCTGGGCCCCGACGAGACCCTGATCGACGAGGGCCAGACCGACGCGCCGCTCTACACCCTGCTGAGCGGCTGGGCCTACCGCTTCAAGACGCTCAGCGACGGCCGCCGCCAGATCCTGAACTTCCTGCTCGCCGGCGACTTCATCGGCGTGCAGCAGAAGATGAGCGATGCCGCCGCCCATGGCGTCGTGACCTTGACCGACGCGGTGTTCTGCGTGTTCCAGCGCGACTCGCTGTGGGAGCTGCACCGGCGCAGCCCGTCGATGGGCTTCAACATCACCTGGCTGACCGCGCACGAGGAGTCGATGGTGGACGACACCTTGCTGTCGGTCGGTCGGCGCAGCGCCGAGGAGCGCATCGCCAGCCTGCTGATCCTGCTGTTCAAGCGCGCCGCCGCGCTGCAGAGCGATGGTGGCGCCGACGGCGTGCCCTTCCCGCTGACCCAGCAGCATGTGGCCGACGGCCTGGGCCTGTCCCTGGTCCACACCAACCGCACGCTGCGCCGGCTCGAGCGCCGCGGCCTGCACCAGATCAAGGGCGGCCGCCTTTATCTGCGCGATGTGAAGTCGCTGGCCCGCATCGCCGATCTCTACGGCGACGGCCGGCCGCCGCAGCGGCCGCTGGTGTGAGGGCGGGACGGCAAGCGGTATCGATACCGCGAGACAAGGGAGCCAAGTGGGCTTGCGCAGCAGACCCTGTTCAAGCGAGCACTCGCTCTCGGCGGCCGGCCTCGAATGCCATCGCGGCCCGCGAGAACGCCAGGCCAGGAGCGTCGGCCTTGACGATGGCTCGACCCATCACCACATGGCTGGCCCCGAGCCGGGCCGCAATGTCCGGGGTCGCGACGCGCGTTTGCTCCGTGCGGCCCGAGTCTTGGAATTGGATACCCGGCGTGACGATGAGCAGCTCTGCCGGCAGCGCGTCGCGCAGGTAAGCCGCCTCCTGTGCGGAGGCGACGAGGCCATGGCATCCGGCGTTTGCTGCCAGGTGTGCCAATCGCATCACCTGCTCCTTGACGGACGGCGCCAGCCCGATCTCCGGCAGGTCTTCATCACCCAGGCTGGTGATCACGGTCAGGGCCAGCACCTTCAACGCTGCAAAGGGCTTGGCGGCTTCCACGGCGGCCCGCAGCACGGCCGAACCCGCAGACGCATGCACGGTCACCATCGTGGCTCCGAGCCTGCCGGCGGCGCTGACCCCGGCGGCGACGGAGCTGGGGATCTCATGCAGCTTGAGGTCGAGGAAGACCTGCTTGCCCTGAGCCACAAGCTCACGCACCAGCGACGACCCCTCGGCCGTCAGCAACTGCAGGCCGACCTTGTAGGCCATGGCGTCTGGGCCCAGCGTCTGCACGAGATGCAGCACCTCTTCTCTGCTGTCCAGATCCAGGGCAACGATGACGGAGGTGTTCATGTGGGGCTGCGGCAGCTGTGCTCGCGCCTCCTTGGTCAGATGCATCACGGTCACTCAATCGCCCCGCGCTTCAAAGAGTTCGACCGGGTTCCCCGATGGGTCTTCGGCCAGTACCTGCTGGCCGCCAGGCCCTTGTATCGGCTCGCTGCGAAAGCGCGCACCGGTGGCGCGCAGGGCCTGCATCGTGGCGACCAGGTCCTCAACCTCGATCACCAAACGGTTCCAGCCGCCCGGCCTGGGCTGTGAGCCGTCGGCCAGGGGGCGCGATGCCGAGGTTCCCGGACCACTGAGCCAAAGCGTCAGTTGCTCGCGCGCCAGCATCACGAAAGGCGGCCCCCAGCGCTCGGTCTCGGTGAAGCCGAGCGCGGCATAAAAGGGCAGCGCGGCGTCGACGTCGTCGACGAGGTAGCGAACGATGGCCATGGTTTCCTCCCCAGGAAAACGATGCACCGATCACAGCCGTCCCGGCTTGCAGCGGTGAACAGATCAGGATGCGCAGGATAAGCGCGAGGCTTGGTGACTGTCCATCTGCGGGCCGGGATCAGGCCGACTGGGTGCTCTGTTGCGCTCCTGTCCCCCAGCCTTCGGCCTCCTCCTTGACCTCGCGCCACAGAACACCCCGCCGCCCCGATCTGCTGGCACCGGTCTTCCTCGGCGAAGAACACAGCGCCAGTTGCAGAGTGCGTCGGGTGAGGGGCGCAGCGAGGTCAAGGAGGAGGATCGGGCGCAGCCCGGTCCGGGGGACAGGAGCGAAGTCCCTCACCCGATGCGCTCTACGCCCCCCATTCCCAATCAGCCCGCGCTCGCGTGGATGTGCTCGCGCACTCGGGGATAGATCTGCTGCATCCATTTGCGGCCGCTGAACACGCCGTAGTGGCCGACGCCGGTCTGGATGTGGTGGGTCTTCAGATAGGGGCGCACATTCGGGCAGAGGTCTTGCGCAGCGACGGTCTGGCCGACCGCGCAGATATCGTCGCGCTCGCCCTCGACCGTCATCAGCGCGGTGCGCCGGATCGCGGCCGGCCGCACCGGTCGGCCCCGGTACATCAGCTCGCCCCTGGCCAGGTCGTAGGTCTGGAACACCTTCTCGACGGTCTCCAAATAGAACTCGGCCGGCAGGTCGTTGACGGCCAGATACTCCTCGTAGAAGTCCTGTATCACCTTGGCCTCCTCGCGCCGGCCCTCCAGCAGATGCTCGTACATCTGGCGGAACGAGGCCTTGTGGCGCTCCGGGTTCATGCTCATGAAAGCGGTCAGCTGCAGAAAACCGGGGTAGACGCGGCGGCCGAAGCCGGCGTGCGGCAGCGGCACATGGCTGAGCAGGTTCTGCGCGAACCACTCGATCGGTTTGCTGATCGCCAGGCGGTTGACCTCGGTGGGATTGACACGGCAGTCCACCGGCCCTGCCATCAGGGTCAGGCTGCGCGGCTGGGCGGGATGCATGTCCTCGGCCATCAGCGCGGTGGCGGCCAGCGCGGCCACGCAGGGCTGGCAGACTGCGATCACATGGGTGTCGGGGCCGATGGCGGCGATGAACTGCATCATGTAGTCGATGTAGTCGTCCAGGCTGAAGGCGCCGTGGCGCAGCGCGACATCGCGGGCGTTGTGCCAGTCGGTGATGAAGACATCATGGTCCTGCAGCAGGGTGCGGGCGGTCTCGCGCAGCAGCGTGGCGAAGTGGCCCGACAGCGGCGCCACCAGCAGCACGCGCGGCCGGGTCTCGGGCGCCGGGCCGGTCTTGCGGAAATGCAGCAGGGTGCCGAAGGGCAGCTTCAGGATGGGCAACTCGTCGACATCGGCGATCGCATAAGGCGGGCGCGTGTGGGTCAGGCGCATCCGCGAGATCACGTCGCTGGCGGCGGCGATGCTGCGCAGCGCCGATTTCTCGGTTCTCTGGAACCACAGCGATGCCGCCAGCTGCTGCGCCATCAGGCGCAGCGGCGACGTCAGGTCAGACTGCAGTTGATACGCCTGATACAGCATGGTGCTCGCCTCTCGGAGTCTGCTTGAGCTTGAGCAAGTAGCGGGCCAAGGCCTCGCGTCTTGGCACAGGGCTTGCGTCGCCGAATGCACAGCGGCAGGGGACGGCAATGAGCAAAGCGGTGTTGACGATCAGCAGCAAGAACTACGGCGCCTGGGCTCTGCGCGGCTGGCTGATGGCCAAGCTGGCCAAGTTGGAGTTCACCGAGCGCGTGATCCCGCCCGACGATCCGGACATGAAGGCCGAGATGCTGCTGCTGTCGGCGTCGATGCGGGTGCCGACCCTGGAGCATGAGGGCGTCAAGGTCTGGGACACGCTGGCCATCGGCGAGTACCTCAACGAGATCAAGCCCAAGGCCGGCCTGCTGCCCGCCGATATCGCGGCGCGCGCGCACTGCCGCGCAATCTGTGGCGAGATGCACTCGGGCTTCAGCGCGCTGCGGTCGTCGCTGCCGATGAACATCAAGGCCTATTTCCCCAACTTCAAGCTCTGGTCGCGCGCGCAAAGCGATATCGACCGCGTCGTGATGATCTGGAACGAATGCTTGCAGCGCTACGGCGGCCCCTATCTCTTCGGCGCCAAGCCCTGCATCGCCGATGCGATGTTCGCGCCGGTCGTGACGCGCTTTCTCACTTACGACGTCAAGCTCGACCCCGCCTGCGCCGCCTACTGCCAGCTGATCATGGCGCTGCCGGCGATGCAGGAATGGGTCAAGGCGGCGCGGGTCGAACCCGACGAGATCGACGAGCTGGATGCGGAGTTCTGAATCGACGACGCACCCCGCTGGGGCCGCATGCTCACTTCCAGGGCGTCGGGTCCGGAATCGGGCAGACTGGGTCCACGTCGATGGACTTGAAGTCCGCCGGCGAGACGATTTCCAGGTACTCCATGTCCGGGGAGTAGTCGAACAGATAGTGGCGGATGCCTGGGCGCTGATGCACGCAGTCGCCGGCCTCGACCAGGGTTTCCCGGTCCTCGTACATGAAGCGGGCCCAGCCCTTGAGCATGATGACGATCTGGAAGTCCGCCTCGTGGCGGTGCCAGCCCGTGCCTTTTTCGGGGGCCATATTGGCCTTGACCAGATGGGCGATCACCCGGCCGTGGGTGGCCTCGGCGATGCCGAGGTCGCGATAGAGGAAGAAATCGCGCAGGCCGCCGCTGACATAGCCGGTGTCGGCGGGTTTGACGTGCGAGAACAAGGTGTCCGTGCGATCCAGCATGGGAACTCCTTTTGAGGCATAGCGGCAAAACGCGCTAGGCTGCAGGCGTCGAGCAAGCATTTCCCGTTCCAGCCGCCGGGCTGGCCAGCAAGGCCGGGTATCCAGGAGTGGCCACGCCATGATCCGCATCGAGTTGCAAATCGACCTGAACTACACGATAGGCCAGCAGGGCGCCGATTTCGTTTTCAATATCCACGCCGCCCACACCGCCCACCAGCGCATCAGCGCCGAGAACTTGCGGCTGAGCCAGGCCATCGAGTCGCAGATCCACACCGACCCGCTGACCGGCAACCGCTATCTGCGCCTGCGCGCCGAGCCGGGGCCGCTGAGCCTCTCTTACGCGGCCACCGTCGACATCGTGCACCATCGCAGCGCGCCGGCGCAGATCGCCGAGGTGCCGGTGCGCAGCCTGCCGCCCGAGGTGATGGGCTATGTCTACCCGAGCCGCTACTGCCAGTCGGACCGGCTCTTGAAGCTGGCCAATGACGAGTTCGGCGGGCTCTGGCAGGGCTACAACCGCGTGCTGGCGATACGCGACTGGGTGCAGCGCCATGTGACCTTCGCGTCCAACACCTCCAACTCCAACACCTCGGCGGTGGACACCTTGATCGAGCGGGTCGGCATCTGCCGCGACTTCGCCCATCTGATGATCGCGCTATGCCGCGCGCTCAACATCCCGGCCCGCTTCACCACCGGCACCGACTACGGCGCCGATCCGGCGCTCGGTCCGCCGGACTTCCATGCCTATGTCGAGGTCTATCTGGGCGACCGCTGGTACATCTTCGATCCCTCGGGCACGGCCATTCCGATGGGACTGCTGCGCTTTGGCACCGGGCGGGATGCGGCCGATGTGGCCTTCGCCACCATCTTCGGCGGCGTGCAGTCGGGCCCGCCGGTGATCAGGGCGCAGGCGGTCGAGGATGCCAGCCGTGGCCTGCTGCGGCCCCAGCACTGTGCCGATGCGCTGTCCAGCGACGCCGGCCGCAGGCTGCCGGGCTGAGGCTGGCCTAGGGCCGTGCCTTGGCCAGCTCCGCATAGGCGTGGTGCAGCCACAGCTTCAGGCGCTGGCGCTCCATCAGGCCCAGGCCGGGGCCGTCGGCGCCACCGTTCTTGGCGGCCCAGAAGCTGGCGTTGCGCGCGTCGATCTTCTGCACCACAGCATCCTGCAGATGCTTGATGTCGATCACCGTGGCGCCCAGGCCCAGCGCGCGCTCCAGCTGGCCCGATTTCTCCAACTGGGAGAAATCATGGCCGCGCAGCTGGTTGCGCACCAGCACATAGCGCAGGCGCTGGCCGAAACGATCCAGCAGCCGCGCCAGCAGGTCGACCGAGTCGCGTCCGGCGTCCATCACATGCCAGTAGTTCAGCGAAAAGCCCGAGATATCGGCCATGTCCAGCACGCCCGAGTCGTCCATCCAGGTGACCAGCGGCTCATGCGTCTGCGCCGCCAGGTCCACCAGCACCCGCGTGCCCGGCTGCTCGACGGCGCGCTCGACGATATGGTCCAGCATCTCGTAGCGGTCAACCAGCACCGGCGAGGCATAGTCGCCATAAAAGCGCAGCAGGGCGCCATGCGAGCGGTCGGTGTCGAAGCCGATGAAGGGCAGCTGCTGGTCGATGAAGTACTGGGCCAGCACCCGCGCCAGCAGCGACTTGCCGACGCCGCCTTTCTCGCCGCCGATCAGGTGGATCTTGGAGCTGGGGTTCTTGTCTAGCGTGGGCACATCCATGGTGGGTTCCGGGCAAAGCAGAGGGTGGGGCGATTGTGCGGCAGGGCGTTGCATCGGGGCATGACGGACAATCGCGGCTGTTTCCTATCCATAGCAGTAAGCGGGCCTGACCATGAGCATGAAGAAGACCGACCTCGAACGCCACGCGGCGATGAAGCTGGACGGCCAGATGCGCGGCGCCGCCGTGCCCGGACGTTTCGGCCAGGGCGCCGCCCAGCTGCCCGACCGCAAGGAGCGCCGCCGCCTCGATGCCGCGGCCGGCCTGGTGCCCTTTGCCTGCAAGCTGCCTTCCGAGCTGACCAAGACCTTGAGCGAGCGCGCCGCCGCCCACCCCGAGGGCATCAACGGCCTGGTGGCCGAGCTCTTGCGCAAGAGCCTGGCCTGATCTGACGGGATGAAGGGCGCGCGCAACGCTTCCTGAGTTCAGGGGACGCGCGGCCCTGGTCAGCGCCGGGGCTTTGCCTCAGTATGGTCGGCTTGCTTCCCGAGGAGCCGCGCCATGAGCGATACGCCTGCCCGCAGCGACAACCAGACGCCGTTCGACTACTGGAGCCGCGAGCATGTGCGTGAGCTGGCCAGCATCACGCGCGCGAGCCGCAGCGCGGCGCAGGGCGCCAGCGATTTCTCGGCCGAGGACTTTGCCGCCGCCGATGTTCTGAGCGTCGAGTGGGCCGACGGCTCGGTACTGCACACCGATCCGCAGGCCTTTCTGGCCGGCCTGGACGAGCGGGGCGTGGCCGCGACGCGCTCGGCCGCCCGGCCCGGCCGGGTGCTGCTGCCCTTCGATCTGGTCGGCGCTGCGGCCCTGACCCGCGGCGCACCGGGCACGAGCCGGGTGCAGAGCTATGCGCTGGCCCGCCTGACCGAGCCCAGCACCCTGGACCGGGTGTACCAGTTCGGCGCCCTGTTCGCCGACGGGCTGGACCGCTGGTTCGGCAGCAGTGACAGCGGCGCCGCCCGGCTGGTGGCGGCCAAGCTCTGCCGCGCTTTCGAGACCGCCCAGCTCGACGGCGTCGGCCCCGAGCGCAACGGCGCGCTGCTGCACTGGCGCGCCGGCCGCTGGCAGCCGGCCGAGGTTGGCCAGGCGGCCGGCGCGCGCGATGCCGTGCTGTTCCTGCACGGCACGGCCTCCAGCACGGCGGGCAGCTTCTCCGGCCTCTGGGAGGGCGAGACGGTGGGCGAGGCCGACTTCCAGGCGCTGGCGCAGCGCTGCGAGCTCTATGCCTGGGAACACCGCACGCTGACCGTCAGCCCGCTGCGCAATGCGGTGGAGCTGCTGCGTGCGCTGGCGCCGCTGCGCGCCGGCCAGCGCCTGCACCTGGTCTCGCATTCGCGTGGTGGCATGGTCGGCGATCTGCTGGCGCTGGGCCTGAGTCGGGGTGAGAAGGCCAGATTCCGCGCCGCCTTCGAGCAGGCCTATGCGCCCGAGCATCCGGACCGTCCCGAGCTGGAACGCCTGCTGCAGAACCCCGCGCCGGCGCTGGAGCTGGGCGTGTTCGTGCGGGTGGCCAGCCCCTCGCGCGGCACCCTGCTGGCGGACCGCCGCACCGACCTCTTCCTGTCACTGCTGCTGCGCAGCGTCGGCCTGGCCTTCGGCACCAATGGCGTGCCTGTGTATGAGCGGCTCAACGGCTTTGTGCGCGCGCTGGTGGCAGCGCGCGCCGATGCGCGCAGCATCCCGGGGCTGGAGGCCATGATGCCCGGCTCGGCCCTGACCCTGGCGCTGAATGCGCCGGGCCTGCCCGCGCTGCCCGGGCGGCTGCGGGTGATCGCCGGCGACACCCAGGGCCTGGGCTGGGGCGGCATCCTGAGCCTGGTCGGCGATGTGTTCTACGGCCTGCACGACCATGATTTCGTCGTCCACACCCATTCGATGTTCGGTGGTTTCACCCGCGCCGATGCCAAGAGCCTGCGCCTGGCCGACAAGACGGTCACGCACCTGAGCTATTTCAAGAGCGCCGCGCTGTCGCGCCAGCCGCTGTTCCTGGCGCTGGACGGGCATGACGAGGGCTTTCGCGCGCTGCAGGAGGACGAAGCCATCACCCGCGGCCTGTTCCAGGCGCTCAAGCCCGACCCGCTGGCACGCCGCAGCGCCGCGCAGTGGCAGGAGTCGCTGAGCGACCCGGCGCAGCGCGGCAAGCCCATCCTGCTGGTCTTGCCGGGCATCATGGGCAGCGAGCTCGGCGAGGTCGGCGGCGCAGCGGTCTGGCTGTCGACCGCCGCGATGGTCAACGGCGCGCTGGCGGCGCTGGACATGGCCGGCCCGCGCCGGCTGGAGCCCACCGGGCTGACGCCGCTGGCCTATGAGCGCCTGCTGGTGGCGGCCGCCAAGGACTTCAATGTGCAGGCCTTCGCCTATGACTGGCGCGAGCCGATCCCGCGCAGCGCCGAGCGCCTGGGCGCGCGGCTCGACGCGCTGCTCCAGCATGCCCAGGCCCAGCAGCTGCCGCTGCATCTGCTGGCCCATTCGATGGGCGGCCTGGTGGCCCGGGCGGCGCTGTTCCACCGTGTCGACGAGCAGGGCATGCTGGCGGACGACGATGCGCGCTGGCAGCGCCTGTGCCGGCGCGGCGGCCGGCTGCTGATGCTGGGCACGCCCAATGCCGGCTCCTATGCGCCGCTGCTGCTGCTGCTGCGCCAGCACGGCCTCTCAAAGCTGGTGGCCGGCCTGTCGCGTGCGGTCACTGCGGCCGATCTGGCGCGCTGGGGCGCGGGTTTCGAGGGCCTGCTGCAGATGCTGCCGCTGGCGCCCGACCCGCAGTTCGGCGATCTGCTGCAGCCGGCCGCCTGGCAGGCGCTGCAGCAGTTCGATGCCGGGCTGCCGCTGCCCGAGCCGGCCCTGCTGGCGCGGGCGCGGGCGGTGCGCGGCGCGCTGCAGCGCTCGTTCGAGCGCTTGAGGAACGAGCGCACCGAGGGCGTGTTCTACGTTGCCGGCCATGGCCAGACGCCGAGCCGGCTGACCCTGCTGGGCCAGGGCGGGGCGGGCCAGCGCCTGGCGCTGCAGACCTCGCCGCAGGGCGATGGCACGGTGGGCTGGGACTCCTGCCTGAGCGCCGAGCGCTGCTGGTATGTGCGGGCCAGCCATGGCGATCTGGCCGACCACACGGCCTCGTTCAAGGCCTTCTTCGAGCTGTTGCTGAGCGGGCGCAGCAGCGCGCTGTCGCGCCAGCCGCCGCAGGCGCGCGCCGGCGCCGAGCCGGCCTTTGTGACGGCCGATCCGCTGGCCCTGCCCAGCCTGCCCGAGGACCCGCTGGCCTATGTGCTGGGCATGACGCAGCGCCTGCCGGCCGCCGCGCTGACGCCGCGCCTGGAGCTGCGGGTCGTGCATGGCAGCCTCGACTACGCGCGCTTCCCGCTGATCGTCGGCCACTACCAGCACGACCGCCTGGCCGGCGGCAGCAAGCGGGTGGACGAGAAGCTCGGCGGCCAGCTGCAGCGCCTGATCGACACGCGACTCTTCGTCGGCGCCGACCGCACCGCGATGTATCTGCGCCCGCCCAGCGAGCAGGGCTGCCCCAGCGCCTATCCGGGCGCCCTGGTCGTCGGCCTGGGCGGGGTCGGCGAGCTGACGCCGGGCAGCCTGGCCGACACGGTGACCCGGGCCGTGCTGCGCTATGCCTTCGAGCATCTGACGCGCGACCCCTGGGTGCCGGCCCAGGGCAAGGTGGTGCTGCGGCTGTCGTCCCTGCTGATCGGCACCCATGTGCAGGCGGTCAGCATCCGCGACAGCCTGGCCGGCGTGCTCAACGGCATCTGGCGCGCCGCCCAGATCGTGCAGAACGAGCAGGCGCTGGGCCGCCAGATCGAGATCGCCGAGCTCGAGATCATCGAGATCGAGGAGCAGGCCGCGCTGGAGGCGGCCTACGAGCTCAAGCGCCTGCTCAACCGCGAGGAATGGCGCGAGCGCGCCTTCTGGGTGGCTCAGCTGCTGGAGACCCGCGACGGCGGCCTGCGTGGCTTCAGGCCGGGCGACAACGAGGGCGTCTGGCAGCGCCTGGCGGTGCGCCAGGATGTCGGCGGTGGCCTGAAGTTCGAGCTGATCGCCGAGCGGGCCCGGGTCGAGTCGACCCGGGTCTATTCCGATGTGGCCAGCCTGAGCGACTACATCGCCCGCGTCAGCGACGAAGGTGCGGTCGGCCGCAGCGACCCCGAGGAAGAAGCGGCGATGGGCCGGGTGCTGTACCAGCTGCTGCTGCCGCAGAACCTGAAGGGCCGGCTCAACAACTTCGACAACACCGTGCTGGTGCTGGACGACAAGACCGCCACCTACCCCTGGGAGCTGCTGACCCCGCCCGACGACGGCCTGCAGGGCGATCCGGCGCGGCCGCTGGCGGTGCAGGCCGGCATGGTGCGCCAGCGCGTCACCGACGACTTCCGCAGCCTGCCGCCGCCCGGCCTGGTCGGCTGGCAGGCCCTGGTGGTGGGCGCGCCCTGCACGGCCGGCTGGCGCGATGCGCGCGGCGAGCCGCTGGACTTCATGCCGCTGGCCGGCGCCCGGGACGAGGCCGAGGGCGTGGCCGAGTGGCTGGGCGGCGATGCCCGGCCCTGGCATGTGCACAAGCTGGTCGGCGAGACGGTGTCCTTCGAGCGGGTGCGCACCGCCTTGCTGGAGCGGCCCTACCGCATCGTCCATCTGGCCGGCCATGGCGTGGTCGACCAATGGGTGTCGGACATCGGCGCCGGCCAGGCCTTGCGCAAGACCGGCATGCTGCTGAGCCACCAGCAGGTGCTGGCGGCCGCCGATGTCGAGCAGATGGACCCGGTGCCGGAGTTCGTGTTCATCAACTGCTGCTATTCGGGCCGCGACGGCACCGAGGCCGAGGTGCTGGGCCAGCGCAACTATCCGCTGCTGGCCTCCAGCCTGGCGCTGCAGTTCATCAAGATGGGCGCCAAGGCGGTGGTCGCGGCTGGCTGGCAGGTCAACGATGCCGACGGCCTGCGCTTCGCCCAGACGCTCTACACCGCCTTGCTGCGTGACGGCGCCGACTTCGGCAGCGCGGTGCGCGACGCCCGGGCGGCCATCTACCAGCCCGGCGGCGGCAGCAACACCTGGGGCGCCTACCAATGCTATGGCGACCCGGCCTGGCGGCTGGAGGGCCTGGCCGGCAGCGGCTATGGCGACTTCAACGGCACCTCGCGGCTGCGCGGCGCCGAGGACTGCATGAGCCATATGGAGCTGTCCGAACGCATCCTGCAGGTGGTCGCGGTGGCCGGCGACAAGCGCTGCTCGGCGCTGCTGAGCCAGCTCAAGGCGCTGGAGCTGCGCCTGCGCGCCGATCCGCTGCGCCGGGCCTGGCTGCACAGCTCGCGGGTGCGCGCCGCCTTTGGCGAGGCTTACCGCGAGCTGGGCGCGCATGACGACGCGGTCAAGTGGCTGCAGCTGGGCGCCCGCACCGCCTACTCGCGGGTGCAGCTGCGCCATATCGAGCTGATGGTCAACTCGCTGGCCCGGCTCGGCGAGGAGCGCGCCCAGATCATGGGCCGCGACATCCTGGAGCGGCTGGAAGCCATCGACGACCCGCAGCTGCTCTGGCCCGAGCCCGGCGGCATCGGCGGCGCCGCCAGCGCGGCCTCGGAACGGCGCTGCCTGCGCGGCAGCGTGCAGATGCGCCGCGCCGCGCCCGCGCCCGACCAGGCGCAGGACTGGAACATCGCGCTGCTGGCCGAGGCGGCGCAGTTCTTCGCCGCCGGCTATGTGGACAAGCTGGCGCCGCTGAACGGACAGGGGCTGCAGGATGCGGCCGGCCGCGACCACGCCGACCGGCGCGCCTTCGCGCTGTCCAACGCGCTGCTGTGCTGGGGCCTGGCCCGGCTGGGCGGCATCGAGCCGCAGGGGGTGGACATGCTGCTGGAGCAGCACTGCGACTGGGAGCGCCAGGTGCAGGAGCTGCTCGATGAGATCGAGTCACTGGGTCTGTCGACCCGCTTCTGGCACTACACCAACACCTTCGAGCTGCTGGTGGCGCGCCAGCTGCTGCGCATCGCGCTGGCCCGGCCCGAGGCCGCGGCAAGTCCGCCGCCGACTCCGGCCGACGGCCGCGCGATCCGGCCCGATCTGCAGCGCGCGCTGCAGCTGCTGGAAGCGGCCCTGGTGCGCTGGCCCTCGCCCAGCGAGATCGAGAGCATCCAGCATCGCTTCCGCGCCATCCTGGCCGTCGGCCAGACGGCGCAGCGGACCGGTGATCATGGGCCGGCGCTGGACGAGCTGGTGGCGACCGCCGAGCGCGCGCTGGCCCTGCTGGCCGCGCACGAGCGCCGGCATGATGGCTGAGTGCTCAGCGCGCGGCGCTGTTCGCGTCCTGCTTGGCGGCCAGCGTGGTCTTGGCGGGGTAGAGCTGGGGGTGGCGCTGGCGTGGCGTCAGGCCGTCCTCGCCGACCGGCAGCGTGCCATTGAGCCGGGCCTCGGCCAGCTCGGCCTTGACCTGCTCGCGGCTCTTCTCGCCAGCATCGCGCGCGGCCAGCGCGGGGCCGGCGAGCAGCAGGGCGGCGCTGCACAGGGAGATCAGGGTGAGCTTGTTCATCGGGTGATCCTTTGCATGAAGTGGAGACCTCACTGTAGAAAAGCGTCGCTGGCCGGGCGCTGACGGCGCGATGACAAAGCTGTCATCCGCCGCTCCGGCGCTTCAGGCATGCTGGCGGCCTTGCAAACAGGAGAAGGTCTTGCGCATCCTGGTGGTCGAAGACGAGCCCAAGACGGGCGACTATCTGAAGAAGGGCCTGGGCGAGTCGGGCTTTGTGGTCGATGTCGCGAGCGACGGCATCACCGGTCTGCACCTGGCCCAGCAGCAGGGCTACGACCTGATCGTGCTCGATGTGATGCTGCCGGGCATGGACGGCTGGCGCGTGCTGCGCCGGCTGCGCGAGGGCCGCGACACGCGGGCCACGCCGGTGATCTTCCTGACCGCGCGCGACGCGCTGGAAGACCGGGTCCAGGGCCTGGAGCAGGGCGCCGACGACTATCTGGTCAAGCCCTTTGCCTTCGCCGAGCTGCTGGCCCGCATCCGCACGCTGCTGCGGCGCGGGCCGCTGCGCGAGGAGGAGCTGCTGGCCGTCGACGATCTGCTGCTGAACGTGCCGGCGCGCGTCGTGACCCGGGCCGGCGAGCGCGTGCATCTGAGCGCGCGCGAGTTCGCGCTGCTGCATCTGCTGATGCGGCGCCAGGGCGAGGTGCTGTCGCGCAGCCAGATCGCGTCGCTGGTCTGGGACATGAATTTCGACAGCGACACCAATGTCGTCGATGTCGCGGTGCGGCGCCTGCGCCTGCGCATCAACGACCCGGTGCCGGGCCGGCTGATCCATGCGGTGCGCGGCATGGGCTATGTCTGCGAGCTGCGCCCATGAGCCGCCTGCCGCTGAGCTGGCGCCTGGGTCTGCTGTTCGCGGCGCTGGTGGCCTTGAGTTGTGGCTCGCTGGGCGTCTATCTCTACCAATCCTTCGCCCAGCAGCTGGAGCGTCGCGATGATCTGCAGCTGCTGGGCCAGCTGCGCCATCTGCGCCAGCTGCTGGCCCACACGGCCGCGCCCCGGCTGCTGCTGGACCAGCCGCAGTACCTGCGCGACACGATGAGTGCCGACAGCAATGTCTATGTGCTGGTGCACGACGAGGCGGGCCGCCTGCTGCTGGACGTGCATCCGGGCCACGAGCCCCTGCCGACGCCGGACCCGGTGCCGCTGGGACGGGCCGCCGGCCTCGGCGATATCCGCTACTGGACCACGGTTGCCGGCGTGCCGGCCGCCGCGGTGGGAGCGCTGTCGCCGCTGGGTTCGGGCCGCAATGTGCGCATCACGGTGGCGCGCATCTGCAATGAGCGCACCGAGCTGCTGGCCGACTACCGGCGCCGCATCTGGTTCAGCGTGCTGTTCTTCGCGGTCGCGGGCGGCGCGCTGGCGCTGGGGCTGATGTGGCAAGGCCTGGCCCCGCTGCGCCGCCTGGCCCGCGAAGCCGGCCGCATCACCGCCCAGCGGCTCTCGACCCGGCTGTCCGAGCGGGCGGCCCCGGCCGAGATGCGCGGCCTGATCGCCGCCTTCAACGCGATGCTGCTGCGCCTGGAGCAGGGCTTTGCCCAGGTCAACCAGTTCGCCGCTGACTTGGCCCATGAGCTGCGCACGCCGGTCGGCAACCTGCTGGGCCAGAGCCAGGTGATGCTGGCGCGCCCGCGCAGCGCCGAGGACTACCAGGCCCTGCTGGGCTCGAACATCGAGGAGCTGGAGCGGCTGAACCGCATGATAGACAGCATGCTGTTCCTGGCCCGCGCCGAGCACAGCGCGGTGGCGCTGCAGCGCCAGGCGCTGGACCCGGCCGCGGAGCTGGCGCGCCAGGCCGACTACTTCCAGGACCTTGCCGAGGAGCGCGGGCTGCGCCTGCTCACGAGCGTCGTCGGCAGCGAGCCGCTGCAGGCCGACACCATGCTGCTGCGCCGCGCGCTGGCGAACCTGCTGGCCAATGCCGTGCAGCATGCCAAGCCCGGCAGCGAGGTCCGGCTGAGCGCACGGCGGCGGCCCGGTGCCTGGGAGCTCAGCGTCGACAACAGCGGCGAGCCGCTGCCGGCCGAGCTGCTGGAGCGGCTGTTCGAGCGCTTCTACCGCGCCGATCCGGCACGCGCCGACTCGGCCCGCTCCAGCGGCCTGGGCCTGGCCATCGTGCGCTCCATCATGACCTTGCACGGCGGCAGCGCGACGGTGGTCCAGCCGGCCGCCGGCGACATCAGCTTCCGGCTGTGCTTCCCCGATGCAGCTCCTCCTGCAGCCAGTCCCGCAGCGCCAGCAGCGGGGGCCAGGTCTTGAGGGCCGGCGGATAGGTCAGGTGGTAGGGCTTGGCATGCACATAGTGGATGGCCAGCGGCGAGAGCCGCACCAGCTTGCCTTCGCGCAGCGCATCCATCGCCAGGATCTCGCGCGAGATCGCCAGCCCCAGGTCCTGCTCGGCCGCCTGCAGCATCAGGCCGGCATCGTTGAACAGCGCCACCGGCGTGACCGTGCGCTGCACGCCGGCGGCCGCGAACCATTGCTCCCAGGGCTCGGCATGGCCCAGCAGCGGCTCTTCGCCGAGCGCGCCGGCGTCCGCCGCGCTGCGCCGCCGGCCCAGGCCCAGGCGCTTGGCCGCTGCTGGTGAGCCGACCACGACCATCGGCACCTCGGTGCCTATCAGCTCCTCGGCCTCTAGCCCCGGCCAGGGGCCGCGGCCCTGGCGGATGCCGGCATGAAAACCCTCGCGCCCCAGATCGCTGAGCTGGGCTGTCGCGCTGATTTCCAGTGCCAGGTTCGGATGGCGGGCGCGCCAGCGCTGCATGCGCGGCAGCAGCCAGCGCTGCGCGAACGAGGGCAGCACCGACAGCCGCAGGCTCTGCGCCTCCAGCCCAGCCGCCGCAGCCGCCGCACTGACGCCCCGGTCCAGCTCGGCCAGAGCCTTGTTGACGCTGGCCAGCAAGGCCTCGCCGGCGTTGTTGAGCAGCAGGCGGCGGCCGCGCCGCTCGAACAGCGCATGGCCCAGCTGCGCCTCCAGCGCGCGCAGCTGGTGGCTCAGCGCGCTGTGCGTCAGGTGCAGGGTCTCGGCCGCCGCACGCAGATTCTGGGTCTGGGCGATGACGCGAAAGGTCGGCAGGGTGTTGAGCGGCAGGCGCGCCATGGCAGGCCCTCTGCTGGTTAGTTATTTCGACCATACCAGAGAAAAACAATCAATTCCATTGCCCAAGGCGGCGACCTATCCTGAGCTCACTCGATAGGAGATCCGCCATGCTTCACTCTGCCACCGGCGCTTGCGCCGACTCGCTCGCCCGCTCCGTCCCCGCATCCTTCGCCGACCGTTGGCATCGCTGGGGACGGGGGCTGTGGTCGCTGCTTTTCGACACCGCCGCCCGGCCGAGCGAGCCCGAGCGGCTCGATGACCTGGATGCCCGCAGCTTGCGCGATATCGGCTGGTGGTGCGTCGGTAGTCGGCGTGCCGATCACGAGAACCTGGCAAGCCACCGCATCGATTTCTTTCTCTGAGCGGCGCCCCCGGATTGCGGGGGCGCCGCTTGCCAGTGCCGGTGCTTTGGGGACTAATGCACGAAGTCGTCAACTGCATGGCGCGAAGCAACAATGGCTTACAGACGCCGGTGTTGCCCCGTCCCTAAGCTGGGCGCCGGCCTGGATTGATCACCCCGGGCCGGCAGTAACAGGGAGTTTGCGAGAGCGATGATGCGGGCCACGGAGTCCGCGCAGGTCTCTCGTTCTGTACGGAGCAGCCACCATGGCGCTTACAGCAATTGCATTGGCCGCCAGTCTGGCCAGCAGCGGGACTTGTTCCTGGGACCCCGCCTCCCAGCAGACTTTCGATGGCGATGTCGCCACCGTGGTGGATCGCTTCCAGGATCTCTCGCCCGAACTCCGCGCCAAGCTGCGTCAACGCATGGACCGGCAGCGCTTCGACGAGCTGGTCTGGATCCGGCGCGACGGCGTGTTCGGCGCCCAGAGCTATGGACAGGAACTGCAGGGCTTGCAGATGTCCGGCAACTCGGTCTGTGCCCAGCCCGATCGCTCGCAGTGGAGCGCGGTCATGGCGGAGCCGGCGCTGAGCTATTGCGAGGCGCGCCACTGCCTGCTGGTCACGCTCAATGGCCGTCATGTGCTGCGCGTGGCACGCACCGGGCTCTCGACCGAGGCGACCCTGGCCGGTCTGGACCCACAGCAGGTGCTCAAGGAACAGCCGCCGGCCGCCGGCGTGCCGCAGCACGCGCCCGGCCGTTTGATCGTCGGCGCACGGGCCGGGCTGGCCGAGGGCGAACTCGGCAAGATCAGCGGCCTGCATGGCGGCAAGGCGCGGCGCCTGGGGCGCAGCGATCTCTATGTCATCGATCTGCCCGGCAATGCCTCGGAGAAGGCCGTGCAGGCCCTGCTTAGCAAGCATCCGCAGCTGCGCTTTGCCGAACTGGACCAGCGCGTCGCGCCGGCATTGGCCGTCAACGATCCCTATGCCGGCAGCCAGTGGCATCTCGGCAAGATCGGTGCACATCAGGCCTGGGATATCACGCAGGGAGCGGGCATCACGATTGCCGTGCTGGACTCCGGTATCGACGCCGCCCATCCGGACCTGGCCGCGCGCCTGGTGCCGGGCTGGAACGTCATCGACGGCAACTCGAACACCGCCGATGTCAATGGCCACGGCACGGCCGTCGCTGGCGCTGCGGTGGCCACGCTGAACAATGGCACCGGCGTTGCGGCCGTGGCCGGCCTGGCCCGGCTGATGCCGGTGCGCATCGCCGATGCCAATGCCTATGCCTACTGGAGTACGGTGGCTCAGGGTCTGATCTGGGCCGCCGACAACGGAGCGCGCGTGGCCAATATCAGCTATGGCGGCGTGACTGGCAGTTCCTCGGTGCGCAGCGCCGCCCAGTACCTGAAGAGCAAGGGAGGCCTGGTGGTGGTGTCGGCCGGCAATACCGGCATCGAGGAAACCACCGGGGCGAGCACCAGCATGATCACGGTCTCGGCTACCGACGCGAATGACCAGCGCAGCAGCTGGTCCAGCTACGGCAGCTATGTGACCCTGGCCGCGCCCGGCCAGGACATCTGGACCACCACCCGCGGCGGTGGCTATCAGGCCTGGTGGGGCACCTCGCTGTCCAGCCCGGTGGTGGCCGGCGTGGTCGGGCTGATGATGGCGGCCAAGCCCTCGCTGGCCAGCGACCAGATCGAAAGCCTGCTCTACTCGACCGCGCTGGATCTGGGCACGGCCGGCCGCGACAAGCTCTACGGCCATGGTCGGGTCAATGCAGCGGCGGCGGTCCAGGCCAGCGTGGCGGCGCAGGCGCCTGACACCCAGGCACCGACGGTGGCGATCGGCGGCCCGCAGGGCGGCAGCACGGTCAGCGGCCTGGTGGCGGTGGATGTCAATGCCAGCGACAACGTCGGCGTCGTGCGGGTCGAGCTGCGCGCCAACGGCAGCCTGGTGGCCAGCGACACCAGCGCGCCCTATGCCTTCAGCTGGGATTCCAGCAAGGTGGCCAACGGTTCGGCAAGCCTGAGCGCTCAGGCCTTCGATGCGGCCGGCAACAGCGCTGCCTCGGCGGCGCTGACCGTCATGGTGTCGAACGCACCGGCCGTGACCGTGGTCGACAGCACGCCCCCGGTGGTGGCCATCAGCAACCCTGCCAACGGCGCCAAGGTGTCGGGCACGGTCGGCATCACGGTGCAGGCCTCCGATGATTCTGGTGCGGCCGGCATCACGCAGACCTTGTGGATCGATGGCAAGGTGGTCGCCACGGCCAACGGTGGCACCCTCAGCTACAGCTGGAATACCCGCAAGCTCAAGGCCGGCGCCCACAGCATCAGTGCTACCGCCAAGGATGCCGCCGGCAACACCCGCAGCATCAGCATCCAGGTCAGCCTCTGAAAGCAAAGAAACCCGCCTGCCGGCGGGTTTCTTGATCGAAGAAGCTGAGACTTCAGGCGACGACTTTGCGACGACGACCGGCTGCCGCGCCCAGCAGAGCCAATCCTGCCAAGGCCAGGCTGCCCGGCTCCGGCACGGTGGAACCACCGCCGCCGCCGCTGCCACCGCCGCCGCCATCGTCACCCTCGCGACCCCAGATCGATACATGCGAGATGGCTCCACCATTGGGCCAGAAACCGTCGAGGAAGATGCTCTCGGTACCGTCCCAGGCGCTCAGGTCGTAGAAGTAGTAGGACGGGGCATGATTGCCATCCTTGATGGCCATATAGCAGTCGGGGCAGGCGATGCTGGCGCCGCTGAGGTACTCGATCAAGGCATCGGCCGGGTCGTTGGCCGGATTCGAGAATGTCGTCTTGTAGCTGCCTGCAAAGGTTCCGGAGTCTGAACCCAGGCCTGATCCGCCCGAGACATCCGATTTGTAGAGCAGGCTCAAGGAGCCGTCCGGTGCGCCAAGACCGAACTGTGAATAGACGCAGTCGGGTTCGCAGTTCGAGTTGCCAAGATTGGCGCCGATCATGCCGACCGAGCTGGGTGTCAAAGTCAGGGTGGCCTGAGCAGGCATGCTGGTCGCCGCGAGGGCCAGGCCAAGGGCCGCAAGCAGTGACGAGGGGCTGGACAAGGCTTTGGAAAGGACCTGGGACTTCATGGCTGTTCTCCTTGGCTGGCTTTGGGCTGGCTGGTGAAGCAAGAAAAGCAAACTTGATGCCATTTACCTAAGTCATTGTTTTGTAATCTGTTTGGAACTTGGCCTGGCGCCGAGTGGCGGAATTTGTAAAGTCAACCGACAAACATGGGGCAGGTGACAGGTCTGCTTGATGCCGGCACGCCGGTTGCTCATCCATCATGGTCATTGGTTTTCTGGCCAGCCTGGGGCAAACCCCTGTCTGTACTTTGTATCCAAAGTCCATCGCGTGACCGAGGCGCCGGCCGACTAGCGTCAGAATGGCGGCTGTTGTAGGCAGAGCCAGCGGTGCGGTCGATGAATCTTGTGAGTGGTGGGGAAGCCCCGGAAGCGTTTGAATGGCAGAGCCGCGTGCGTCTGGTCGACGAGGTCGCGCGGGTGCTGCGCCAGCGCATCTATACCGGCTTCTACCCGCCCGGCGAGCTGCTGCGCCAGGTGCAGCTGTCGGAAGACCTGAAGGTCAGCCGCACGCCGCTGCGCGAAGCCTTGCGCATGCTGCAGAGCGAGGGCCTGGTGGAAGCCGACGGGGTGCGCGGCGTCAGCGTCGCGCGGGCGGACCGGCGCCGGCTGCTGGATGCCTACACGATGCGCGAGATGCTGGACGGCCTGGCCGCGCGCCAGGCCGCCGAGCGCGGTGCCGAGCGCGCGCATGCGCTGCTCGACCCGATGATCGCGGCCCAGCGCCGCACCTTGGAGCCCTGGTCGCCGGCCGACTACACCCGCTTCAATGTGGACTTCCACTCGGCCATCATCGCGCTGGCCGACAACGAGTTCCTCAACGCCCAGCTGGCCCTGGTGCGCAAGACCTCGCAGGTGTTTGCGCCGGCCGTGCTGATCAGCCATGAGCGCGCCGGCCCCGCCATCGCGGAGCATGAGCGCATCGTCGCGGCGATTGCCTCGGGCGATGGCGACGCCGCCGAGCGCCTGGGCCGCGCCCATATCCACGAGACGATTCTGTGCCTGCGGCGCGAGCTGGATGGCGGCGCGCCCCACGACGCGACGGTGCCGCCTGCCGTGATCGGGCGTCGGCGCCCGGCCGCATGAGCCTGTTCCTGCTCAAGCGCTTTGCCACGCTGATCGCCACGCTGCTGGCGGCCTCCTTGCTGGTGTTCGGCGTGCTGGAGGTGCTGCCCGGCAATGCGGCCCAGCTCTTGATGGGGCCGGACGCCGCGCCCGAGGCGGTGGCCGCACTGGCCGAAAAACTGGGCCTCAACGACAGCGCCTGGACCCGCTATGGGGCCTGGCTGGCGGGGCTGCTGCTGCGCGGCGATATGGGCTTGTCTTACGCCTACAGCGCGCCGGTGGCCGAGCTGATTGCCGAGCGCCTGGCGTTGACCGTGCCGCTGGCGCTGATCGCGATGGCGCTGACCACGGTGATCGCGCTGTCGGCCGGCGTCTATGCGGCCTCGCGCCACAACCAGGCCGGCGATGTCGGCATCATGGGCCTGAGCCAGCTGGGCATCGCGGTGCCGAATTTCTGGTTCGCGATCCTGCTGATCCTGCTGTTCGCGGTGCATCTGCAATGGCTGCCGGCCGGTGGCTTCCCGGGCTGGCGCGAGGACGATGGTGGCGGCATCTGGCCGGCGCTGCAGGCCCTGCTGCTGCCGGCCGTCTCGCTGGCCGTGGTGCAGGCGGCCATCCTGGCCCGCATCACCCGCTCGGCGATGCTGGAGGTCTTGCGCGAGGATTTCGTCCGCAGCGCCCGTGCCAAGGGCCTGAGCCGGCGCGGCGCGCTGTGGGGCCATGCGCTGCGCAACGCGATGATTCCGGTGCTGACCGTGATGGGCTTGCAGTTCGCCAATCTGCTGGCCGGCACCATCGTGGTCGAGAACGTGTTCTATCTGCCGGGCCTGGGCCGGCTGATCTTCCAGGCCATCGCCAACCGCGATCTGATCGTGGTGCGCAATGCGGTGCTGCTGCTGGCGGTCATGGTGATCGTCGTCAACTTCGTCGTCGATGTGCTCTATGCCTGGATAGACCCGCGCATCAAGGCGGCGGATCTATGAGGCGCGCGCTGCAACACCCCAGCTTTGTTCTTGGCGCCGCGCTGACCGCGCTGCTGCTGCTGGCGGCCCTGCTGTCCCTGCTCTGGACCCCCTGGCCGCCCTACGAGATCGACATCCCGGCCAAGCTGCAGGCGCCCAGCGCAGCCCACTGGCTGGGCACCGACGCGCTGGGCCGCGACATCGCCAGCCTGCTGCTGCTGGGCGCGCGCAACTCCATCCTGGTCGGCGTGATCGCGGTGGGCATCGGTCTTGGTATCGGCACCCTGCTGGGCCTGTGGGCGGCGGCGCGGCGCGGCTGGGTCGAGGAGGCGGTGATGCGCTTCTCGGACTTCAGCTTCGCCTTCCCGGCCATCCTGCTGGCCATCATGATGACGGCGGTGTTCGGCCCCGGCATCGTCAACGCCATCATCGCGATCGGCCTCCACAACATCCCGACCTTCGCCCGCATCAGCCGCGCCAGCGCCAAGGCGCAATGGGCGCGCGACTATGTGCTGGCCGCGCGTGCCTGCGGCAAGGGCGCCTGGCGCATCAGCGTCGAGCATGTGCTGCCGAACATCGCCTCGGTGCTGATCGTGCAGGCGACCATCCAGTTCGCGCTGGCGATACTGGCCGAGGCCGCGCTGTCCTATCTGGGCCTGGGCACCCAGCCGCCCGAGCCCAGCTGGGGCCGCATGCTCGCCGAGGCCCAGACGCTGATGTTCCAGGCGCCGCTGCTGGCGGTCTTTCCCGGCCTGGCCATCATGGCGGCCGTGCTGGGGCTCAACCTCTTGGGTGACGGGCTGCGCGACCTTCTCGACCCCAAGCTGGCGAGGGCGCGCTGATGCTGGAAGTCAAGGACCTGCGCGTGCAGCTGCAGACCCGGCGCGGACCGGCCGAGGCGGTGCGCGGCCTGAGCTTCGAGCTGGCGCGCGGCGAGACGCTGGGCCTGATCGGCGAATCGGGCTGCGGCAAGTCGCTGACCGCGCTGGCGCTGATGGGCTTGCTGCCCGACAGCGCCCAGGTCAGCGGCGCGATCCGCTTCCAGGGTCAGGACTTGCTGGCGCTGAGTGACCGCGAGCGCAGCGCACTGCGCGGCAACCGCATGGCCATGGTGTTCCAGGAACCGATGACGGCGCTGAACCCGCTGCACCGTGTCGGCGCCCAGGTGGCCGAGCCGCTGCGCCTGCACCGGGGCTGGGGGGCGGCGCGGGCGCTGGACGAGGCGGTGCGCCTGCTGGAGCGGGTCGGCCTGCCCGATGCGAAGCGGCGTGCCCTGGCCTATCCGCACGAGCTGTCCGGTGGCCAGCGCCAGCGGGTGAGCATCGCGATGGCGCTGGCCTGCGAGCCCGATCTGCTGATCGCCGATGAGCCGACCACTGCGCTGGACGTAACGATACAGGGCCAGATCCTGGACCTGCTGGCCGAGCTGGTCGAGGAGCGCGGCATGGGCCTGATCCTGATCTCGCACGACCTCGGCGTGATCGCCGAGAACGTGGGGCAGATGCTGGTGATGTACGGCGGCAGCGTGGTTGAGCGCGGGCCGACCGCAGCCGTGTTCGAGCGCATCGGCCATCCCTACACCCAAGGCCTGTTTGCCGCCCGGCCACGGCTGGGCATGGCGCGCGGCGCGCGGCTGCAGACGATTGCCGGCAGCGTGCCCGAGCTGGCGGACCTGCCCGCTGGCTGCCCCTTCAGTGCGCGCTGCCGGCTGGCGACGGCCGAGTGCGCTGACACGCGCCCGCCGGCGCTGGCGATGCCGCAGCCGGGGCATGAGGTCAGCTGCCTGCATCTGGAGGAGGCGTTGCGTGGCCGATGATGCGCTGCTGAAGGTCGAGAACCTTCATCGCCACTACCGGCTGCCGCGCGAGCGCCTGTTTGCGCCGGCGCCGAGTTTGCAGGCGCTGCGCGGTGTTGATCTCGAGCTGCGGGCCGGCCAGTCGCTGGGCGTGGTCGGCGAGTCGGGCTCGGGCAAGAGCACCCTGGCGCGGGCGGTGATGGCGCTGGAGACGCCGGACCAGGGTCGGGTCTTGCTGAAGGGGCAGGACCTGCACGCGCTGCCGCCGGCCGCGCTGAGGGCGGCGCGGCGCGACTTCCAGATGGTGTTCCAGGACCCTTATGGCTCGCTGGACCCGCGCCGCAAGGTCGGCCGCATCGTCGCCGAACCCCTGGTGTCGCTGACCTCCGCAGGGCCGGCCGAGCAGCGCGAGCGGGTGCTCGACAGCCTGGTGGCCGTGGGCCTGCGCGAGGCCGATCTGGACAAGTATCCGCACGAATTCTCCGGCGGCCAGCGTCAGCGCATCGCGATCGCGCGCGCGCTGGTGACGCGGCCGCAGCTGATCGTCGCCGACGAGCCGGTCAGCGCGCTCGATGTCTCGGTGCAGGCCCAGGTGCTGAACCTGCTGCAGGACTTGCGCGAGCGCTATGGGCTCTCCTACCTGCTGATCAGCCATGATCTGGCCGTGGTCGACCATGTCTGCGACCAGCTCATCGTGCTCTACCAGGGCCGGGTGGTGGAGCAGGGCAGCCCCGAGGCGCTGTTCCGCCTGGCCGCCCATCCCTACACCCAGGCCTTGCTGGACGCGGTGCCGCGTGCGCGGCCGACGGGCCAGCGGCGGCGCGGCAGGCCTGCCGTAATGCCGATACAGTCGCAGCCGATGGCAAGACCTGGCACCGGCTGCGACTTCGCGCCGCGCTGCCCGCATGCGAGCCCGCGCTGCGCGGCCGAGGCGCCGCTGCTGCGCGAGCTGGGGGCGGGGCAGCGCGCGGCATGCCATCATGCCGAGAAGATTTTGCAAACCCGGATTGCAGCGGAGGATTCCAGATGTTGATGAAGCAATTGATACTGGCCACGAGTCTGGCCGCGCTGGGGCTGCTGAGTGCGGGCGTCCAGGCGCAGGCCAGGAAGGACAGCCTGGTGCTGGCGATGACGCTGGAGCCGCCGGGCCTGGACCCGACCGCCGGCGCGGCCTCGGCGATTGCCGAGATCGTCCAGTACAACATCTTCGAGACCCTGAGCAAGATCGGCCCGGACGGCAAGGTCAGCCCGCTGCTGGCCGAGAGCTGGGAGGTCTCGCCGGACCTGAAGACCTATACCTTCAAGCTGCGCAAGGGCGTCAAGTTCCAGAACGGCGAGCCCTTCGATGCGGCGGCGGTGAAGTTCAGCTTCGAGCGTGCGGCCGCCGAGAAAAGCGTCAACAAGGACAAGCGCCTGTTCGCCGCGATGGACTTCATCGCGACGCCCGATCCCCACACCGTGGTGATCGGCCTGAAGACCATAGAGCCCGATTTCCTGTTCCTGATCGGCCAGGCCACGGCCATCATCGTCGAGCCCAAGAGCGCCGAGAGCAATGCCACCCGGCCGGTCGGCACCGGGCCCTACAAGCTGGAGAACTGGGCCAAGGGCTCGGCCGTCACGCTGACCCGCTGGGACGGCTACCGCGCCGCGCCGCAGCTGAAGATACGCCGCGTCAGCTTCCGCTTCATCAGCGACCCGGCGGCCCAGGTGGCGGCCCTGCTGTCGGGCGATGTCGATGCCTTCCCGCGTGTGGCCGCGGCGCGCAGCCTGGGCCAGTTCAGCAGCGACAAGCGTTTCCAGGTCATCAAGGCCGGTTCGCGGGCCAAGACCATCCTGGCGATCAACAACAAGAAAAAACCGCTGGACGATGTGCGGGTGCGCCGCGCGATCGCCGCCGCGCTGGACCGCAAGTCCATCATCGAGGCGGCGGCCGATGGCTTCGGCGTGCCCATCGGCAGCCATTACGTGCCCGGCGCGCTGGGCTATCTGGACACGACCGCCCTCAACCCCTTCGACCCCAACAAGGCCCGCGCGCTGCTGAAGGAGGCGGGCGTGGCAACGCCGCTGGAGCTGAGCCTGAAGCTGCCGCCGACGCCCTATGCGCGCCAGGGTGGCGAGGTGGTCGCGGCGCAACTGGCCAAGGTGGGCATCGTCGCGAAGATCGAGAACGTCGAGTGGGCGCAGTGGTTGTCGGGCGTCTACACCAACAAGCAGTACGACCTGAGCCTGATCAGCCATGTCGAACCCTTCGATCTGAACAACTACGCCAAGCCCGGCTATTACTGGGGCTATGAGAATCCGGCGTTTGCCAAGTTGCTGGAGCGCATCAACAACACGCCGCGCGAGGCCGAGCGCGCCAAGCTGCTGGGCGAGGCGCAGCGTCTGCTGGCGCAGGACGCGGTCAACGCCTATCTGTACCAGCCGGTCTGGCTGACGGTGGCCAAGCGTCAGCTCAAGGGCTTGTGGACGGATATGCCGGTCTTTGTCAACGACATCTCGGCTTTGAGCTGGGAATGAGCGCGCCGCTGTTCTCGCTCAGCGCCGTCGAGCTGCTGGACGGCTACCGCCGCCGCGCCTTCTCGCCGGTCGAGGTCACGCAAGCGGTGCTGGCCCATATCGGGTGCTGGGAGCCGCAGCTCTGCGCGCTCTATGCGCCGGACCCGGAGGCCGCACTGGCCCAGGCCCGTGCGTCCGAGGCGCGCTGGTTGAAGGGCGAGGCGCTGGCGCTGGACGGTGTGCCGCTGACCTTGAAGGAAAACATCGCGACGCGCGGCACGCCGATGCCGCTGGGCACGGCCGCCACGGTGCTGAGCCCGGCCACCGAGGATGCGCCGCCGGCGGCCCGGATGCGCGAGGCCGGCGCTGTGTTGCTGGCCAAGACCACGATGCCGGACTACGGCATGCTCAGCTCCGGGCTGTCGAGTTTTCATCCGCTGACCCGCAATCCCTGGAACCTGGATCGCAACCCCGGCGGCTCCAGCGCCGGCGCGGCCGCTGCGGCGGCGGCCGGCTATGGCCCGCTGCATCTGGGCACCGATATCGGCGGCTCGCTGCGCCTGCCGGCCTCCTGGTGCGGCATCTTCACCCTGAAGCCCAGCCTCGGCCGCATCCCGATCAAGCCGCCGTTCGCCGGCCGCGTTGCCGGCCCGATGACGCGCACGGTGACCGATGCCGCGCTGATGATGGCTTCGCTGTCCCGCCCCGATTGGCGCGACACGATGAGCCTGCCCGCCCAGGACATCGCCTGGATGAAGCTGGACCGCGATGTCAAAGGCTTGCGCATCGGCCTGATGCTGGACGCCGGCTGGGGCCTGGATGTCGAGCCCGAGACCCGCGCCGCCGTCGAGGCCGCCGCGCGCCTCTTCGAGGCCGCTGGCGCGCTGGTCCAGCCGCTGCCCGCTTTCAGCACGCGCGCGATGATCGATGGTCTCGACAAGTTCTGGCGCATGCGCTCCTGGCTGGACATCTCGGCCCTGCCGCCGGAGCGCCAGGTGCTGGTCCTGCCCTATATCCGCGACTGGGTGTCCACCGGCGGGAGCTTGAGCGCGGCCGAGCTGTTCCACGGCTACAGCCAGATGGCGGCCTTCCGCGAGGCGGCGGTCGCGGCCTGCCAACCCTATGACTATGTGCTGTCGCCGGTCAGCCCGGTGCCGGCCTTCCCGGCCGAATGGGCCAGCCCGATCAACGACCCGCAGCACCCCTTCGAGCACATCGCCTTCACGCTGCCCTACAACATGAGCGAGCAGCCGGCCGCTTCCATCAACTGCGGCTACACCAAGTCCGGCCTGCCTATCGGCCTGCAGATCATCGGCCAGCGCTTCGACGATCTGGGCGTGCTGCAAATGGCACGGGCCTTTGAGCAGATGCGGCCCGCGCAGCGCGACTGGCCGCAGCCGCCCGAGGCGCTGGCTGACGATGAGACCGACGATGTGCCGTTGATTCGCCGTTCCAAGCCGATGGCGAATCGGGGCAGGGCGGGGTATTGATGAGGCGCGGCACCGCCGCATGATCGGGTTCAACAACGATGGATCTGCAACTCAAAGGCCTGCGGGCCGTGGTCACCGGCGGCTCCTCGGGCATAGGCGCGGCCATCGTGCGCACCTTGGCCGCCGAGGGCTGCGAGGTGATGTTTTGCGCGCGTGATCCGGGCCGCATCGAGGCCGCGCTGCGAGCGCTGGAGTGCCTGCCCGGTCGGGTCAGCGCCCGCGCGCTCGATGTCACCGACACGCCAGCGCTGCGCGACTGGCTGGGCTCGCTGGGCGGCTTCGACATCTTTGTGCCTAATGTCAGCGCGCTCAGTGGCGACTGGGAGCAGGCGATCCGCAGCGATATCCGCGCCACGGTGGAGGCCACCGAGGCCGCCGTGCCCTGGCTGCAGCGCTCGCCGCATGCGGCCATCACCTATATCGGCTCCAAGGCCGGCTCGCTGGCAGCGCCCAACTCGGCGGCCTATGGCGCGGCCAAGGCGGCGCTGGCTCACTACATGAAGTCGCTGTCGGCCCGGTTGCTGCCCGGCGTGCGCGTCAACACCGTGTCGCCCGGCGATACCCTGGTGGTCGATGGTTTCTGGGACCGGGTGCGGTGCGAGGAGCCGGATCAATTCGCCAAGGTCGTGCAGCGCAACCCGTTGCAACGCCTGGCCACGCCCGAGGAAATCGCCCGCGTCGTGGCCTTTGTCTCGAGCCCGGCGGCCAGCTTTGTCGCGGGTGCGAACTGGTATGTCGATGGCGGGTCGACGGCGCATGTGCAGATATGAGTCTTGATGGCGGAACAGAACCCGGCGATGCAGCTGTGCCGCTTGCGGTGCAGCGGGCGAGCGCTGAGCGCGCTACCGAAATCAGAAGGGAGTCTTCAATGATCGAGATCCATCCGCTCTCCCCTGACCGCCAGGCCGACTTCATGGCTTTTTTCGATGGCGAGGCCTTTAGCGACAACCCGCGCTGGGCTTTTTGCTACTGCCAGTGCTTTTACGAGGACCACCGGGTCGTCAACTGGAAGGCACGGACGGCCGGCGAGAACCGCGATTGCGCTGCGCGGCGCATAGCGACCGGGCGGATGCAGGGCTATCTGGCCTATCGCGAGGGCCGCGTGGTCGGCTGGTGCAATGCGGCGCCACGCCCGCTGCTGCATGCGCTGGACGACGAACCGCCGTTGCAGTCCCCGCCCGAGGAGCTGGCCCGCACCGGCACGATCGTGTGCTTTCTGGTGGCCCCCAGTCAGCGTGGCCAGGGCATTGCGAAAGCTCTGCTGGACGCTGCCTGTGATGGCTTGCGGCAGCAGGGCATGGCGCGCGTCGAAGCCAATCCGCGTACCGATCCGTCCAGCGCCGCCGACAACCATTTCGGACCGCTGAAGTTGTACCTGGCGGCCGGCTTCGAGCAGCTGCGCGATGACGGCGACGGCAGCGTGTGGGTCGGCAAGGATCTGGGGCGATGAGTGAAGCACAGCAGAACAGCAGCGCGAGCATCGTGCTGGCCGAGCAGATTCGCAGCCTCGAACGCAGCCGCCTGCGCGCGCTGGTGGCCGCCGACATGGCGACCGCAGGCTCGCTCCATGCCGACGACTTCCAGCTGATCACACCGGGTGGCGTGGCCTTCAGCCGCGATCAATACCTGGGCAAGATAGCGCAGGGCACGCTGCGCTATCTGCGCTGGGAGCCGGATGCCGAGATGGCGGTGCGCGTCAGCGGCCAGGACAGCGCGGCGATACGCTACCAGGCCACGCTGGCCTTCGAGGGCAGCGCGCCGTTTCGTTGCTGGCATATCGACACTTACGAGCGCAATGCCCAGGGTCAGTGGCAGGTCGTGTGGTCGCAGGCCACGGCGATCAAGCCGGCCAGCTGAACCCGATCTGGCGTTGCCGACGCATGCGCCACAATCACCACCAGACATCCATGTTCCGGAGACTTTCGCCATGAATCACGCCCACACCCTTGCCGCCGAATCCACGCCCAGCGCCGGCGATCGCCCCGACCGCCTGGAGGAGCAACTGTCCTTCAAGTCGCGCTTCGTGCTGCTGTTCGGCGAGATCAGCGACACGGTTGCCCATGCGACTTGCCGCCGCCTGCTGGCGCTGGCGGCCGAGTCCGATGCGCCGATCACCTTGCTGATCTCCTCGCCGGGCGGTCATGTGGAATCGGGCGACGCGATCCACGACATGATCAATTTCGTGCGTGCCCCGGTCACCACGGTGGGCACCGGCTGGGTGGCCAGCGCCGGCGCCCATATCTTCCTGGCGCCGCCCAAGGAGCGCCGCGTCTGCCTGCCCAACACCCGCTTCATGATCCACCAGCCGGCCGGCGGCGCCGGCGGCCAGGCCTCGGACATCGCGATCCAGGCGCGCGAGATCCTGCGCACCCGCGAACGCATCGCCCAGGTCATCGCCAAGCAGACCGGCCAGAAGCTCGAGCGCGTGCAGACCGATATGGAACGCGACCACTGGATGAGCGCCGCCGAAGCGATCGACTACGGCATCGTCTCGCGCGTCATCGAGCGCCAGCAAGAGCTGGGCTGAGCGCTTAGGGCGGCGCAAGACCTGGCCCCTGCCCAGGGGACATTCCGAGATTGCCTTGTCACGACGCTTGCATCATGATGCGGCGCAGCCGCCGGCGGCAACTTGGACTGGCCGGCGTGTTGAACCCTTTGGTGGAGGAAGAAACGATGACAACAAAGCAATATGGTGCCGAATTCCTGGGCACGTTCTGGTTGGTGCTGGGTGGCTGCGGCAGCGCGGTGCTGGCGGCTGCGTTTCCGGGCCTGGGTATCGGCTTTGTCGGTGTGTCGCTGGCCTTCGGCCTGACGGTGCTGACGATGGCTTATGCGGTGGGCCATATCTCGGGCGGGCATTTCAACCCGGCCGTCTCGGTGGGCCTGTGGGCCGGCGGCCGCTTCCCGGCCTCGCAGCTGCTGCCCTACATCATTGCCCAGGTGCTGGGCGGTCTGGCGGCCGGCGGCGTGCTCTATCTGATCGCCAGCGGCAAGGCCGGCTTTGATGTGTCGGCCGGTTTCGCGTCGAACGGCTTCGGCGAGCATTCGCCCGGCGGCTACTCGATGCAGGCGGCGCTGATCACCGAGGTGGTGCTGACGGCCTTCTTCCTGATCATCATCCTGGGCGCCACCGACGGCCGCGCGCCGGCCGGCTTTGCGCCGATCGCGATCGGCCTGGCCCTGACGCTGATCCACCTGATCAGCATCCCGGTCACCAACACCTCGGTCAACCCGGCGCGCAGCACCGGCGTGGCGATCTATGTCGGCGGCTGGGCGGTGCAGCAGCTGTGGCTGTTCTGGCTGGCCCCCATCGTCGGCGCGCTGCTGGGTGCGGCCGCCTACCGCGTGGTCGGCGCCAAGTCCTGATCGCTCGCGGCAAGACCTGACCCTTTTATGACGAAAGCCGGCCTGCGGGCCGGCTTTTTCATGGGCGTCGCATCGGCATTCTTGTGAAATCCTGAATGCTCAGTTGCGGCGCCGCCGGTTTTTCTTCAGCGGCCCGAGGTTCAAAGTTCGGTCCATGGACACGGCGATACCGACAACAAGCATCGCTGGCTCCAGAGCCTCAAACCCAATCCATCCGCAAGCTGAAAAGGAACTATCGATCATGAACAAGCTGACCGCCGTCATCGCCCTTGCCCTGCTGTCGACCACCGGTGCCGCGATGGCCCGGGGCGGGGCCTTCAACGAACTGGGTCGCGACAGCGATGTGAGCGTGAGCGCCGCGGCGCCGCAGACCCGCGCCGCCGTGCTGGCGGAGCTGCACTCCGCTCGCCAGAGCGGCGCGCTGGATCGCCTCAACAGCGAGTCCTATGCCCCGCAGATCTCGACCGTGTCGACCAAGAGCCGCGCCGAGGTGCTGGCCGAGCTGCAGCAAGCGCGCGCCAGCGGTGAGCTGGCCTTGCTGAACAGCGAGCATGCCGACTATGCCTACGGCCCGCAGATCCGTCCGCTGCCTCAGACGCTCGCCGGCCAGCCGCGCAGCGCGCAATAAGCCCGAGCGGATGCACAGGCTGGGTCGCCGCAGGCCCGGCTGATTGCGTCAGCATCACGACAAAGGCGACCTTGTGTCGCCTTTTCTATTGCTTGAATCGGATCCGACAGTGGGAGAATGAGCGGCCTCAGCGGGCCGTGGAGGGCTGGCCGAGCTCAGGAGAACCCCGTCATGCCTTTTGAAGTCCCGGAATTGCTCGGTCCCTATCTGCTGCCGCTGTTGATCGCGGTGCCGCTGGCCATTGTGGTGCTGGTCATCAGCCGCCGCCGTGGCGACGATCTGGACAACACCCGGGCGGCCCCAAGCACGATGCTGCCGCCGACCCAGCCGATGACCTTGGCCGAGCAGGGCCAGCCGGCCTCGCTGCTGCTGGTCGACGACTCGGCGGTGGCGCGCGCCAAGCTGGGCAAGCTGTTCGAGAGCGCCGGCTACCGCGTCACCCTGGCCAAGGACGGCGTCGACGCGCTGGAGCAACTGGCCCAGCAGCATTTCAATGTGATGGTCACCGACCTGGAAATGCCCAACAAGGACGGCTTTGAGCTGATCGCCGATGTGCAGGGCAGTCTGGAGACCGAGGATCTGCCCATCATCGCGATCACCGGCCACGACGAGCTGCACACCCGGGTGCACGACGTGCAGGGGATCTACGGTCTGTTCAAGAAGCCCTGGAACGACCGCGAGCTGCTCAAGCGGGTCGAGGCCCTGGTCTCGATGCGCAAGCCGCGCAAGGCCTGACCCCCGGCCCTGGCCCGAGCTAGCGCAACAAGGCCCAGGCCAGCAGCGCCGCAGCCAGCGCTGCCAGCCCCGCGAAGCCAGAGAGCAGCAGCCGGCTGCGCAGGCGCAGCATCTCCACCGCCTCGACCAGGCGCGCATTCTGCTCGGCCAGCGACTGCAGCAGGGCCGCGCTCTCGGCCTGCTGCCGGCTCAAGCCGCCCAGCTCGGTCTCCATCTTCTGCAGGCGCTCCAGCGCCTCGGGCAAGGACTGGGGCGGCGTGCTGGGCAGCTCGGCGATCTCGGCGGCCTCGTCCTGGCTGCGCTTGAACAGTTTGCGCGCGCCCTTGACCAGGGCCGGCGTGGCCTCGATCACATCGGCCCAGGGAATCACTTTCAGTGCCAGCAGCCAGGGAATGGCCATCGATACAGCTCCTTGTTGTGCATGAGGCGATTGTGAACCGCTACGCTGGGTTCACCCGCCGTCGCCATTTTGCTAGGCTGCGGGCATCGCCATGTTTGTGAGCCATGCCCATGCGCTGCCGCCATCTCCCGCTCGTTCTCGCCCTGCTCGCCGCCCCGGCGCTGTGGGCCCAGGCCCTGCCGACACCGGCCGTGCTGCAGGCCAGTCTGGCTGCGCCGCCGCAGCCGGTCACGGTGATCGAGCCGCATCTGAGCGTCGGTGGCAAGCAGGTGCGCCTGAGCTATCTGGGCTATCCGATCGCCCAGGTGCTGAGCGCCCATCTGGGGCCCGACTGGCAGAAGACGCCCGGCAAGGAGATCGAGTTCCGCGCGCTGGACGGCTATGTCTCGCGCATTCCGGTCGAGCGCTTCGCCAAGCATCGTGCCTGGCTGGTGCTGGCTCGCCAGGACGGCAGCGAGTTCGTGGTCGACAATCTGGAGCAGAACCAGAAGCGCGTGCCCCTCGGGCCCTACTACCTGGTCTGGGACAATATCGCCGCGCCCGAGTTGCAGGCGGAGGGCGCCAGCGGTTGGCCCTATCAGGTCGCCCAGATCGCGCTGCGCACCAGCAGCAAGACGGCCCTGCTGCCGCCCGGGCTGGCGCCGGGCTTCGAGGTCCAGGCCGGCCTGGCGCAGAAGTTCTGTCTGAACTGCCACCAGGTCAACGGCTTTGGCGGTGACAAGATGCCCATCAATCTGGCGGCCCGTGCCAAGCAGATCGATGCCGCCACCTGGCAGCGCTGGCTGCTCAATCCCAGCGCGGTGAGACCGGGCACGGCCATGCCGCCGCTGCCTGAGGGCCTGGCCGACCGCGAGGCGGTGGCGCGCCAGCTGCACGACTATCTGAAGGCCTTGCCGGTCAGCGAGTAGGCGTCGCCACGGCGATGCGTTCACAATCGGCTCGGCCCGCATGCAGCAGGAGCCCGCGATGAACGACAGCGTCACGAAGTACATCGGCAGCGACACCGCCCGGCTCTACCAGGCGGCCAGCGGCAGCCAGGTCCGGCTGGAGTTGCTCTGGGGTGACCGGGCCCAGTTGCTGGAGGCGGGACCGAGCCGCTCCAAGGTGCGTGCGCGCGGCAAGACCGGCTGGGTCGACAACGCGGCGCTGGGCGGAAAGTCGCTGCTGGAGGTCTGCATCATCGATGTGGGTCAGGGCGATGGCATCCTGATACGCACGCCCGACGACCGGCATCTGATGATCGACGGCGGCTATGCGCGCAGCAAACAGCCCAGCGGCAAGAACGCGGCCGACTTCGTCGACTGGAAATTCGCCAAGGACTATGGCCGCGACACCATCAAGCTCGACGCGATGATCGCCTCGCACTGCGATGCCGACCATTACGGCGGCCTGGCCGATCTGCTCGATGTGGCGCAGACCGCCGAGCTTGATGCTAAGAAGCTGCAGGTCGAGGCCTTCTATCACGCCGGTGTGGCCTGGTGGACCAACCCGGCCAACGGCCAGCGCTGGCTAGGCCCGAGCTCGGCCGACAAGCGCTGGCTGACCCAACTGATGGGCAGCCGCAACGAGGTGCTGGCCGCACTGAAGCCCGGCGCCGAGCCGCGACTGCAGGGCGAGTGGGCCGGCTTCATGGCCCATGTGTGCAAGGCCCGCACCGCCGCCGGCCGCATCACGCCGGTGCGCCGCCTGAGCCAGAAGGACGGCTTCCTGCCCGGTTTCGATGGCGCCGGCGGCGGCGTCGCGATCAAGGTGCTGGGGCCCTGGGAGCAGACCCTGGCCGGCAAACCCGCCTTGCACAGCTATGCCTCGGCGCCCAGCCAGAACACCAACGGCAATAGCGTGCTGCTGCGCCTGGACCATGGCCGCGCCCGCATCCTCTTGACCGGCGATCTCAACACCGCCAGCCAGCGCGCGCTGCTGGACGACTACGCGGGCCGGCGCATCGAGTTCCAGTGCGATGTGGCCAAGGCCTGCCACCATGGCAGCGACGATGTGAGCTACGAGTTCCTGGCCGCGCTGCGGCCGGCCGTCACGGTGATCTCATCGGGCGACAGCGAGGGCCACGACCACCCGCGCCCGGCCATCGTCGCGGCCAGCGCCACCACCGGTCACCTGCAGGTCGAGCAGGACCGGATCGTCACGCCGCTGGTCTACTCAACCGAGATCGCCCGCAGCGTGCAGCTGGGCAAGCCGCTGCGCCTGATCACGCCCGATCACGCGCACGAACAGGCCGAGCTGGCCAAGATCCGCATCGAGGCCGCCGTCACCAAGGCCGGTGACCTGAACCCCAGCAAGACCATGCGCACGCTGGGCAGCACCCTGGTGGTGGCCGGCTTGGTCTATGGCCTGGTCAATATCCGCACGGACGGCGAGACCATCATCTGCGCGACGCTCAACGAGAAGGATCACAGCTGGAGCGTGCGCAAGATCAGGTCGAGGTTCTAGCTAGCCCGCCAGATCCCGCACATGCTCGTCATCGGCCCAGCCGAGGATCTCGAAGCCGCCGCCGTCCTTGAGCTGCACGCGGTTGATGCCGGTGTTCGGAATTGCGCATTCGCGCGCACCATGCAGGCTCAGGCCCTTGGCCGTGCGCCAGACCATGTCCAGCACGCCGCCATGGGTCACGACGGCCAGGCGCTGGCCGCTGTGCTGGGTGGCCAGCTGCTGCAGCGCGCCGATCACGCGGCGGTGGAACAGCGTGCGGCTCTCGGCGCCGCCGGGCAGCGCGTAGTCGGGTTCGTGCTTGGCCCAGAGCGCGAACTCGGCCGGATGCTGGACGCGGATGTCCTCGAAGCTCAGGCCTTCGAGGATGCCGAAGGCCTGCTCGCGCAAGGTCGGCGTGTAGCTGGGCACCAGCTTGGTCTGGCCGGCCAGCGGCGCGGCGGTCTGGCGGGTGCGCATCAGATCGCTGACCACCAGCGCGTCGATGCGCTCGGCCGCCAGCCGCGCGCCCAGGCGTTCGGCCTGGGCCAGGCCGCGCTCGTTGAGCGGCACATCGAGATGGCCCTGGAAGCACTGGCGGCGATTCCAGTCGGTTTCGCCATGGCGTATCAGTATCAGTTCGGTCATGGCTTCAGATCCAGGGCTGGGGCAGCTGCTCGGTGGCGATGGCCTGCTGCACCGCCGGGCGCTCCAGCATGCGCTGCAGATAGACGCCCAGCAGCGGCAGGCTGCGCGCCGGCCGGGCGAAGCCGCGGGTCCAGCGGCACAGCATGAAGGCCAGCGCGTCGGCCACGCTGTAGCGTTGGCCCAGCAGCCAGGGGCCGTCATGGCTGGCCAGTTGGGCTTCCAGCTGGTCCAGCAGCGGCGCGATGCGCGCCTCGCCCTGGGCCTTGACCTGGGCCACGCCCTCCGCATTGCCCTCGGCCACCCAGCGTTCGGGGTAGAAGTAGGCCAGGAGCAGCGGCTGGAAGGTATTGGTCAGCCAGATCAGCCATTTGTAGAACTGGGCCCGCTCGGCCGTGGCCAGCGGCGGCACGAGGCCGGCCTCGGGATGAGTGTCGGCCAGGTGCAAAAGGATGGCGGCGGTCTCATACAGCACCAGCTCGCCATCGACCAGCACCGGAATCAGCCCGTTGGGGTTGAGCTTCAGATAGTCGGCCGACTTGTGGGCGCCGGCGGCGCGGTCGACCAGCTTCAGCTCGAAAGGCACGGCCAGTTCGTTCAGGACGATGTGGGGCGCGAAGCTGGCATTGCTCGGGTGGTAGTGCAGCTGGATCATGGGGTGGGGTCGGGCGTGATCGATGGTCGGCATCGTAGCGCCAGCTTGTGACGACGTGGGAGCGGCGGGGTGCGCCAGCGCACGGACGATGCGATCGGCTTCATGCAAGCTGGCTCACCGGCGGAATTCCGTCATTGCAGGAGAGATCAGCCATGTCCAAGGGCCAGCGCGGCAACAAGGAAGCCAAGAAACCGAAGAAGGACCCGCCGATCAGCAAGCCCGCCGATCCGGGCGCCTTGGCGCCGCCGGTGGCGGAGCGGGGGCGCAAGAAGTAAGCGGCAGCTAAAGCCTAGACCACGCAGCCGGCCTCGCTGCCCGAGCCCTGCTGCGAGCTCGCCAGGCTCACGCCATAACGCTCGGCCGTCATATGGGCCAGGATGGACAGCGCGATCTCCGGCGGCGTGCGGGCGCCGATGTTCAGGCCGACCGGGCCGTGCAGTCGCGCCAGCTGGGCCTCGCTCATGCCGAAATGCTCGGCCAGGCGGGCCTTTCGCTTGGCCTGGTTGACCCGTGAGCCGATCGCGCCCACATAGAAGGCCGGGCTGCCCAACGCTTCCATCAGGGCCAGGTCGTCGAGCTTGGGGTCGTGGGTCAGCGCGACGATGGCGCTGTGGCCGTCGGGGGCAAAGCGCTGCACGACGTCGTCGGGCATTTCGCGCGTCAGGGTGGCGCCAGGGATGTCGGGCTGGTACTCGTCGCGCGGGTCGCAGACCAGCACCTGGTAGTCCAGCGCCAGCGCCATGCTGGCCAGGTACTGGGTCAGCTGGCCGGCGCCGATGATCAGCAAGCGCCATTGCGGGCCGTGATGGGTGACCAGCTGCGTCTCGCTCAGGCGCACCACATCGGCATGGGCCTGCGGGGCCAGCAGGCGCACCGCGCCGCTGGCCAGGTCCAGCTCGCGCTGTACCCGTTCGCCGGCCGCCAGACGGGCCAGCAGGGCCGGGATCTGCGAGGCCGCGCTCAGCGGCTCCAGTACCAGCTCCAGCGTGCCGCCGCAGGGCAGGCCGAAGCGGGTGGCCTCTTCGGCGCCGACGCCGTAGCGGATCAGATCGGGTCTGCTCAGGGTCAGCGCGCCCTCGCGCACCTTGGCGATCAGATCGTCCTCGATGCAGCCGCCCGAGACCGAGCCGGCGATCAGGCCGTCGTCGCGCACCGCCACCACCGAGCCCACCGGCCGGGGCGCCGAGCCCCAGGTGCGGGTGATCGTGCCCAGCACGACGCGCCGGCCCTCGCTCATCCAGGTCGATACCTGGCGCAGCACATTCAGATCAACATTGTCCATAAGCGTTCTTTGAGACTCTAGCCCGGCGCTCGGGCGATACAGGCGTCGAACATACCCGATAGCGGCCGGCCTTGCCTGAGCCGCGGTGAATCCGGGTTGACCCGCAGCTCTGGTGCAAGTGGGCACCAAGCTGGCACAGCTGTGCCAAGCCGGGGCAGCAAGCCCGGGCTGGGGCGCCCCATGTATGGGCATACATGCGGGTAAACGGTAGATAGCGCCCGCGGCGGGCTGCCGCGACGATGGTCGCTGATGGATCGCTGACGACAACAAGGAGACAAGCCAATGAGCCACAAGATCACGCTCAAGGTCAACGGCAAGCCGGTCACGCGCGAGATCGCGCCGGACCGCCTGCTGGTGCAATTCCTGCGCGAGGACCTCGCGCTGACCGGCACCCATGTGGGCTGCGACACCAGCCAGTGCGGGGCCTGCACCGTGCACCTGGACGGGCGCGCGGTGAAGAGCTGTTCGATGCTGGCCGTGCAGGCGGTCGGCGCCGAGATCACCACCATCGAGGGCCTGTCACCGGCCGGCGGGGAGATGCACCCGATGCAGGCGGCGTTCAAGGAGTGCCACGGCCTGCAATGCGGCTTCTGCACGCCCGGCATGGTGATGAGCGCGGTCGACCTGGTGCAGCACCACCGCTGCAGCTCAGAGACCGAGATCCGCGAGGGGCTGGAGGGCAATATCTGCCGCTGTACCGGCTACCAGAACATCGTGCGGGCCGTCCAGATGGGCGCTCAGAACATGAAGGTCTAAGGAGCACACGACCATGAATGCACCCAAAGAAGGTTTCATCGGCCAGAGCGTCAAGCGCCGCGAGGACGCGCGCTTTCTGACCGGGCGAGGGCAGTACACCGACGACATCGTGCTGCCGCGCCAGACCTACGCCTACTTCCTGCGCTCGCCCTATGCCCATGCGCGCATCAAGAGCGTGGACACGGCCAGCGCGGCGGCGGCCGAGGGCGTGCTGGGCATCTACACCGGCGAGCACTTCCGCGCGATCGGCGGCCTGCCCTGCGGCTGGCTGATCAACAGCCTGGACGGCAGCCCGATGAAGGAGCCCAAGCACCCGATCCTGGCCGACGGCAAGGTCCGCTATGTCGGCGATCCGGTGGCCCTGGTGGTGGCCGAGAGCTATGCCGAGGCCAAGGCCGCCGCCCAGCTGATAGCGATCGATTACGAGGAGCTGGTGCCGGCGGTCGACACCGCCGCCGCCAAGGGCCATGCGGGCCAGGTGCATGAGGAAGCGCCCGACAACGTCTGCTACACCTGGGGCTGCGGTGACAAGGCCGGCACCGATGCGGCCTTTGTCGGCGCCGCCCATGTGACGCGTCTGGAGTTCCGCAACAATCGGCTGATCCCCAATGCCATCGAGCCGCGCGCGGCCAACGCGGCCTACAACGCGAGCGACGACAGCTACACGCTCTACACGACCAGCCAGAACCCCCATGTGGCGCGGCTGCTGATGTGCGCCTTCGTGCTGGGCATTCCCGAGCACAAGCTGCGCGTCGTCGCGCCCGATGTCGGCGGCGGCTTCGGCTCCAAGATCTTTCTCTACAACGAGGAGACCGCGCTGACCTGGGCCAGCAAGCAGGTCGGCCGGCCGATCAAGTGGACGGCGGACCGCTCCGAGGCCTTTCTGAGCGATGCCCATGGCCGCGACCATGCGACCGTGGCCGAGCTTGCGCTGGACGCTGGCGGCAAGTTCCTGGCGATGCGGGTCCACACGACCGCGAACCTGGGTGCCTATCTGTCGACCTTCGCGTCCAGTGTGCCGACCATCCTCTACGCCACGCTCCTGGCCGGCCAGTACACGACGCCCAAGATCTATGCCGAGGTCACCGGCGTGTTCAGCAATACCGCGCCGGTCGATGCCTACCGCGGCGCCGGCCGGCCGGAGGCCACCTATGTGGTCGAGCGTCTGGTCGAGACGGCGGCCAAGGAACTGGGCCTGAACCCGGCCGAGATCCGCCGCCGCAACTTCATCCACAGCTTCCCCTACGCGACGCCGGTGGGCCTGACCTACGACACCGGCGACTACGACGCGACGCTCAAGGAAGTCGTCGAGCTGGCCGATGTGGCCGGCTTCGCCGCGCGCAAGGCGGTGTCCGAGGCCAAGGGCCTGAAGCGCGGCATCGGCTACTCGACCTATATCGAGGCCTGCGGCCTGGCGCCCTCGAACATCGCCGGCGCTCTGGGCGCACGGGCCGGCCTGTTCGAGGCCGGCGAGGTGCGGGTGCACCCGACCGGCAAGGTGACCATCTTCACCGGCAGCCATTCGCATGGCCAGGGCCATGAGACGACGTTTGCCCAGGTGGTCGCGGACCGGCTCGGGATTCCGATCGATGATGTGAGCATCGAGCACGGCGACACCGCCAAGGTGCTGTTCGGCATGGGCACCTACGGCAGCCGGTCCCTCTCGGTCGGCGGCACGGCCATCATCAAGGCGGTCGACAAGGTGATTGCCAAGGGCAAGAAGATCGCCGCCCATCTGCTGGAAGCGGCCGACACCGACATCGAGTTCGAGAACGGTGTCTTCAAGGTGGCCGGCACCGACAAGAGCGTGCCCTTCGCCTCCGTCTCGCTGACCGCCTATGTGCCGCACAACTACCCGCTCGACAAGCTGGAGCCCGGCCTGAATGAGAACGCCTTCTACGACCCGACCAATTTCACCTATCCGGCCGGGTCCTATGTCTGCGAGGTCGAGGTCGATCCGGCCACCGGCGTCGTGCGGGTGGACCGTTTCAGCGCGGTCGATGACTTCGGCAATATCGTCAACCCGATGATTGTCGAAGGCCAGGTGCAGGGCGGCATCGCGCAGGGCATAGGCCAGGCGCTGCTGGAGCATGGCATCTATGACAAGGAGAGCGGCCAGCTCTTGACCGGCAGCTACATGGACTATGCGATGCCGCGCGCCGACGACCTGCCCAGCTTCAGTATCCGCACGTCCAAGGGCACGCCCTGCACGCACAACCCGCTGGGCGTCAAGGGCTGCGGCGAGGCGGGCGCGATCGGCTCGCCGCCGGCGGTGATCAATGCGATCTGCGATGCGCTGGGCATCAAGGATCTGCCGATGCCGGCGACGCCGCACACCGTCTGGCAAGCCATCCAGGCCAACCGTTGAACCGGGGAGCACAGCATGACATTCGCCTACCAACAAGCCACCAGCGTCGCCGACGCGGCCCAGGCCGTGCGGGCCAATAGCGAGGCCAAGATCCTGGCCGGCGGCCAATCCCTGCTGGCCGCGATCAAGCAGGGCCTGGCCGCGCCCGAGGCCTTGATCGATCTGTCCGGCCTGGCCGATCTGAAGGGCATCAAGGTCGAGGCCGGCAAGGTCACGATCGGCGCGATGAGCACACACGCGGCGGTGGCCGCGTCCAAGGAGCTGGCCGCAGCCATTCCGGCGCTGGCCGATCTGGCCGGCCGCATCGGCGACCGCCAGGTGCGCAACCGCGGCACGATCGGCGGCAGCCTGGCCAATAACGACCCGGCCGCCTGCTATCCGGCGGCGGTGCTGGCCTTGAACGCCACCATCCACACCGACCGGCGCTCGATTGCGGCCGATGATTTCTTCAAGGGCCTGTACGAGACCGCGCTGGCCGAGGGCGAGATCATCAGCTCGGTGAGCTTCCCCGTCCCGGAGAAGGCCGGCTGGCAGAAGTTCAAGCAGCCGGCCTCGCGCTTCTCCATCGTCGGCGTGTTCGTCGCGAAGACGGCGGGCGGCGTGCGTGTGGCCGTGACCGGTGCCGGGTCTTGCGTGTTCCGCGCCACGGCGCTGGAGCAGGCGCTGAGCGCCAGTTGGAGCCAGGCGGCGACGATGACGGTCAGCATCAGCGAGGAGGGCCTGAACAACGATCTGCATGGCTCGGCGGCCTACCGGGCCGCGCTGATCCCGGTGCTTGCAGGAAGGGCCGTGGCCGGCGCCTGAGCGCAAAACCCAGCGCCACTCAGCAAGGGTCTGGGGTGCGCGGCTTGGCGAGGTCAAGGAGGAGACCGAGCGAAGCGAGGGCGGGGGACAGGAGCCAAGCCGCGTACCCCAGGCCCGCAGCCCGCCCCATGTTTGCAAGACCACCCATGACGCCAAGCTCCATCGATACAACCGTTCAAGCTCTGCTGACGCAAGGCTATGTCGCCCAGCGCGAACTGGCCACCGCCGTCTTCCTGGCCCTGCGCCTGCAGCGCCCGCTGTTCCTGGAGGGCGAACCGGGCACCGGCAAGACCGAGATCGCCAAGGCCCTGGCCGCAATGTTAGGCCGGCCGCTGATACGACTGCAGTGCTACGAGGGCCTGGATCTGGCCAGCGCGGCCTATGAGTGGAACCATGCGCGGCAGATGCTGGAGATCAAGAGCGGCGGACTGAGCGGCGACGAGTTGTTCGCGCGCCGCTTCCTGATCGCGCGGCCACTGCTGCAGGCCCTGGAACAGCCGGGGGTGCTGCTGATCGACGAACTCGACCGTGCGGACGAGCCCTTCGAGGCCTTTTTGCTGGAGGTGCTGAGCGACTTCCAGCTCAGCATTCCCGAGCTGGGTGTGATCAAGGCCGCCGAGCCGCCCATCGTGGTGCTGACCAGCAACCGCACCCGCGAGATTCACGATGCGGTCAAGCGCCGCTGCCTCTACCACTGGGTCGATTTTCCCGATGCACAGCGCGAGCTGCAGATCCTGCGGCTCAAGGTGCCCGGTGCCGGCGAGGCGCTGTCGCGCCAGATCGTCGCCTTCATCCAGGGCCTGCGCACGCTGGACCTGTACAAACTGCCCGGTGTGGCCGAGACTATCGAATGGTCGCGCGCGCTGCTGGAACTCAATGCGCTGGTGCTTGACCCGGAGACGGTCAGCAACACGCTGGGTGTGCTCTTGAAATACCAGGACGACATCGCCAAGGTGCAGGGCTCGGAGGCGGCGCGGCTGCTGGAGCAGGTGAGGGTGGCCACGCACCATGGCTGAGTCGCCCGATCTGCCGGCGCACCTGGCGGCCAATGTGATGCACTTCGCCCGCGTGCTGCGCCAGTCCGGCATGGCCGTGGGCACGGACCGGGTGCAGCTGTGCCTGCAGGCGCTGCAGGTGGCTGGGCTCGAATCGCGTGCCGATTTCAAGGCCACGCTGGCTGCCTGCCTGATCGATCGCGCGGCGCACCGGCCGCTGTTCGAGCAGGCTTTCTATCTGTTCTGGCGCGACCCCGATCTGCTGGGCCGGGTGATGGCGATGATGTTGCCGCGCGCCCAGGCGAAACCCGGCACCCCGCCACCGCCGGAGAACCGGCGCCTGGCCGATGCGTTGTTCCCGCAGGGGCAGCAGGGCGAAAAGCCGCCGCGAGAAACCGAGGAAGAGATCGAGATCGATGCCCGGCTGAGCTGGAGCGATCAGGAACTGCTGCGCCAGCGCGATTTCGAGACGATGACGGCCGAGGAGTGGGCCGCCGCCAAGCGCCTGCTGGTGCGGCTGAGGCCCTTCGTCGAGACGCGGCCCACGCGCCGCTCCCGGCCTTCGGCCCAGGGCCGCTTCGACTGGCGTGCCACGCTGCGCGCGCAGACCCGCGAGGAGCTGGCGCCGCCGCGCTGGCGCCGGCCGCGCGTCAAGGTCGCGCCGCTGCTGATCCTGGCCGACATCTCCGGCTCGATGAGCCGCTACTCGCGCATGCTCTTGCACCTGGCCCACGGTCTGGCGAATCCGGCCGAGCGCCGTCATGCGCCCAGGGTGACGAGCTTTGTCTTCGGCACGCGACTGACCCCGATCACGCGATTGATGCAGCAGCGCGATCCCGATATCGCGGTGGCCGCCGTCGCACGCGCGGTGGCCGACTGGTCGGGTGGCACCCGCATCAGCGCCTGCCTGCACCAGTTCAACCGCGCCTGGGCGCGTCGCACGCTCAGCAGCGACACCACCGTCCTGCTGATCACCGATGGCCTGGAGCAGGGCGATAGTGCGGAGGCCTTGGCCTTCGAGGCGCGCCGCCTGCGCCTGTCCTGCCGGCGCCTGATCTGGTTGAATCCGCTGCTGCGCTTCGAGGGTTTCGAACCGAAGGCCGCCGGCATCAAGGCATTGCTCCCCGAGGTCAGTGCCCATCTTCCCGCCCACAATCTCGCCAGTCTTGAAGACCTGGTGAACACGCTATGCAACTGACCGGACAAGAAACACTCCCCGTCGCCCAGGCCCAGGCCTGGGCCGCGCTCAACGATACCGAGATGCTGAAGACATCGATCACCGGCTGCGAAGCGCTGACGCCCACTGGAGAGAACGAATACGAGGTCCTGCTCGCGGTCGCGATCGGTCCGGTCAAGGCGAAGTTCAAGGGCAAGTTGAAACTCTCCGACCTGCAGCCGCCGACCAGCTACCAGCTCGCCTTCGAGGGCTCGGGCGGCGCGGCCGGGCATGGCAAGGGCACAGCCCAGGTGCGGCTGGAGACGCTGGGCCCGGCCCAGACCCTGCTGCACTACACGGTGGTGGCCAGCGTCGGCGGCAAGATCGCGCAGATCGGTTCGCGCCTGGTCGATATGGCCGCGCAGAAGATGGCCGGCGACTTCTTCGCGGCCTTCAATGCGGCGCTGGCCGAGCGCTATGGGGTGGCGCCGGCCGAGCCACCGGCCCCGCCCAAGAGCGCCTTCCAGCGCTTTCTGGACTGGTACCTGGGCTGGCTGGGGCGGATCTTCAAGAGCGGGCGTTGAGGGTCAAAGCGCCGCGCTGGCCCGCTTCCACCACTGCGAGAACGAATCGCAGTGCCGCGCCACCGGGGCGAACAGCTGCGGCCTCGGCCGGCAGTGGGCCAGGCCGTGCAGGGCGGGCGAGAGATGCGGGTTGGCCACCATCTGCACCGAGCGGGCGCCCGCCAGCGCCGCCGCCAGCGTGGCCGCATCACCCCACCAGCGCAGTGCGGCCAGCTCGCTCATGCGCTGGCCGACAAAGGTCCAGCGTGCCGCGCTCCAGGGCCAGCGCGCATGCAGATGGCCGGCCTCGAAGACGGCCACGCTGACGGTGCCGTCCGGCAGATCGGGAGGCGGGTCGGCCAGGGCCCAGGCGTGGACCAGCCAGACATCGCGCCCCGCCACCGCCTGGGCATCGGGCACGCTCCAGGCGGCGGGCGGCCGCTCGTGCAAGGCCGGCTCGTCGACACCCAGCGCCTGCCGCCCTTCGGCGCCGACAGGCTCTGCGCTGCGCGCGATCGCATCGAGGGCCTCGTAGCTGGTGTCGATCACCGTGCCCGGGCTGTGCCAGTCCGGCGGCGCATGGCGCACGACATTGCCGGCATTGAAGAGATAGGGCTTGTGGCTACCGGTGCCGGCCACCCATTGCCAGCTCAGGTGGTTGCTGGCCAGGTCACCGTCCAGCAGATGGCCATACATCCAGTCGGCACCGCTGCGCCAGTGGACCTTGCGCAGATGGACGATGTAACTGGCCAGCCACAGGCGCAGATGGTTGTGCAGATAGCCTTCGGCATAGAGCAGGCGCACCGCCCGGTCGATCATCGGCACGCCGCAGCGCGCCTCGCGGATGTCGGCCGGCAGCTCGCGGGCATAGGTGCGGTCGGGCAGCGGGCCGGCATGCAGGGAGCGGAAGATCGCGTCGCCGCGGCGCTGCCAGACATGGTGGAAATACTCGCGCCAGCCGAACTCGTAAACCAGCTTGTGCTGCGGGCCCAGCGGCCCGTGCCGTTCGGACAGTGCGGCCATCACCGCAGGCAGGTCCAGCAGGCCATGGCTCAGATAGGGCGAGAGCCGCGTCACCGCACCGTCCAGCGCATTGCGGCTGCGCGCATACTCGTGCGGGTCGATCGCGGCCACCCGTGCCCGGGCGGCCGCCAGCGTGGGCGGGAAGCCGGGCTTGCTCATGCCGCGGCGGCTCGCAAGGCCTCGGCTTGCGCGCGGATGGCCTGCCGCTGCGCATCGTCCAGCCGCGCCAGATTCCTGAGCTGCATCTGCATGCGCGGCTGCTCCGCCAGCCAGCCCTCGTGGCGCAGCAGAAAGTCCCAGTACAGGCTGGTGTAAGGGCAGGCGAGCTCGCCCACGCGCTCGGCCGGGTCGTAGCGGCAGCCGCGGCAGTAGGGGCCCATGCGCTGCAGGTATTTGCCGCTGGCGATATAGGGCTTGCTGGCCATCAGGCCGCCATCGGCGAACTGGCTCATGCCCAGGGTGTTGGGCAGCTCGACCCACTCGACCGCATCGACATAGACCGCCAGATACCAGGCATGCAGCTGCTTCGGCTCCACGCCCAGCAGCAGCGCGTAGAGGCCGGTCACCATCAGACGCTGGATGTGGTGGGCATAGCCGTGTTCCAAGGTCTGCTTCAGCGCGTCGCGCAGGCAGGCCATCTCGGTGTCGCCGCTCCAGTAGCAGGCGGGCAGGGGCTGGCGGGCGTCCAGCGCATTGCGCTCCAGATAGCCGGGCATCTGGGTCCAGTAGATGCCGCGCACATATTCGCGCCAGCCGAGGATCTGGCGGATGAAACCCTCGACGCTGGCCAGCGGCGCCTGGCCATCGCGCCAGGCCGCCTCGGCCGCAGCGACCACCTCGCGCGGGTTCAGCAGCTTCAGGTTCAGCGCGGCGGCCAGCTGCGAGTGGTAGAGCCAGGGCTCGTCGGGCCAGAGTGCGTCCTGGTAGCGGCCGAACAGCGGCAGGCGCTCGCTGATGAAGTCCTGCAGCGCCAACAGCGCGTCGGCGCGCGTCACCGGCCAGGCGAACTGCGCCAGCGAGCCCGGGTGATCGGCAAAGCGGCTGTTGACCAGCGCGATGACCTCCCGGGTGATCGCATCGGGCGCGAACTCGGCGCGCGGCGCTCGCAAGCCGGGGCCGTTGGCGCCGAAGGCCTCGCGGTTCTCGGCATCGAAATTCCACTGCCCGCCCGCCGGCTGGCCATCGGCCTGCATCAGCACGCCGTGCCGGCTGCGCAGCTCGCGGTAGTAGTACTCCAGTCGCAGCTGCTTGCGGCCCTTGGCGTGGGCCGCGAACTCGCGCACCGTCGCGTAGAAATGCCGGTCCTCGCGCAGCACCAGCGGCAGCCCGGCCTCGCTGGCGACCGCCTTCAGCGCCTGCAGCACCCGCCAATCCCCTGGCGCGGTCAGCAACAGGCGCTGCGGCCGCAGCTCGGCAATGCTGGCGCTCAGCTCGGCCGCCAGCGTGCCGAGATTGCCCGCATCGTCGAGCCGCCGGTAGTGCAGCGGTTTTCCGGCGGCGCGCAGCGCGGCGGCGAAATGCCGCATCGCGGCCAGGAACAGCGCGATGCGCGGCTTGCCCGACCAGACATGGGTGGACTCCTCGGCCACCTCGGCCATCCAGACCGCGTCGTGGGACGGATCGAAGTCATCGAAGGCGGCGGCCTGCAGATCGAGCTGATCGCCCAGCACCAGCACCAGATCGCGCAGGCCCTCAGCCATGGCGGCCCGTCCTGGCGCTGCGGCAGGCGTCGGAGCAGTAGCGCAGCTCCTCCCAGACCTTGGCCCAGCGCTTGCGCCAGCTCATGGCCCGGCCGCAGGCCTGGCAGGGCTTGCTGGGCAGGTATTGCTTGTTGCCCTTGAAAGCAGCGCTGGCCCCGCCCTGTCTCTGCATCGGTCGCTCAGCCCTTCTTGGCCCAGGCGCTGCACCAGCCCTTGCCGGCCACCTGCTTGCCGGCGAACAGCGGGCAGCCGCCGGCGGCATCAGTGGCCTTGCCCTGGTAGAGCGCGCAGTTGGCGCAATTCTGGCCGGCAGCGTACTTCGGGTACTTCTTCGTGTCGGTCTTGGTGGCGTCGGCCACATAGCCGAGTGCGGCCGCCTGGGCGTCCTTCTCGTCCACCAGCTTGGCCTGGGCGCGTGCCTGCAGATGCACCCCGGCGCCCAGCATCAGGCCGCCGCCGGCCAGGCCGATCAGGAAAACACGGCGTTGCTGCGGGACGGATTGGGTTTTGGACATGGTCTTGTCTCCTCGTTCACGATGGACACAGGCCTGGGGGGAAGATGTGGACCGAGGGCCGGCGGGCTCGGTGCATCTGCGAGTTCAACGCGGGCAGGGGTTCAGGGTTGACGCCTCCACAGCCGGCGGGCCAGCAAGAAGGCGCGGTACAGGCCTTCCAGCAGCGCGGGCAGCGGGCCCCGGTCCAGCAGCCGGGCCAGCCAGGCCCAGCGCGGCAGCACCCGCCACAGTGCCAGAAAGCCGCGCGCCCCGCTGACAAGCCGGCCCTGGGCATCGCGTACATGCAGACGGGCCAGCGCGGCCTCGCGGCTGAGCCCCAGGCCCAGTTGGGCCGGCGGGCAATGCGCGACATCGACCCAGCACAGCTGCTCCGCACCCCGCTCGCGCTGGTACAGCGCGATTTCGCGGCTGCAGACCGGGCAGGCGCCGTCGAAGTAGACGGTCAGCGTTGAGGGCGGGGCGGTGTTCATGGGGGCGAGCATAGGCAGATCGCCGACACCGAGTCGTGCCCTGCGCAATGGGCGGCGCCGGGCGTCTGATAATCCGATTCAATACCGAGTCACTGGGGTGTTCATGTCCGAGTCCGATGCAGGAGCCGCCGCGCAGCGCCACTACCGCAGCGCGGCCGTGGCCCGCATGCTGCGCATGCCGGTGGCGACGCTGCGCATCTGGGAGCGGCGCTACCGGGTCAGCGCTGCGGCCACCAGCGCGGCCGGCCACCGGCTCTACAGCGCCGCCGATGTGCGGCGCCTGGCCCTGCTGAAACAGCTGACCACGCTGGGCCATGCCATCGGGGCGCTCGCCGCGCTGGACATGGACGAGCTGCAGGCCGTGGCCCGCACCCATGCCAGCACCCTGGCCGAGCCCTTGCGCCTGCCCGTTCTGACACTGGATCTGCCGCTGGACCTGCCGAACGACACGGTGCCGCCACGGCGCTTCGACGATGCGGTGCTCGGCGATGTTGCGGGGCTGTCCTCGACGATTGCCTGCGAATGCCCGCAGCATCTGGCCGAGATCCTGATCCGGCTGGCTCAGTTCGAGGCCTACAGCGCCGACTGCCGCCAGCGCAGCCCGGCCGATGCCGAGTTGCACGCCTATCTGCAGCAGGTCGCGGGCCAGGCGCGCGCCAGCTTCGAGACGGCGCTGGAGCGTGTGGCCGTCCACGAAGGCCTGTTGCTGGGCTCCGCCTTACAATCCGGGGCTTGCGCGCCGCCCGCGCCCCGCGACTGAGCCCCCCAAGAACAAGTCAGCGCCCGCCCGATACCGGGGCGGGCGTTTTTTATGAGTGTCCCCATTTCCGCCGTTTCCTCCCGCCTGCTGCATCTCGATGCCTTGAAGGCAGTGGCCGCGCAGCTGATCGTGCTGCATCACCTGGCCGCCTACGGCCCGGTCGCCGAGACCGTGCAGTCGCTGTGGCCGGCCCTGATCGCCTGGCTGTATGACTACGGTCGCATGGCGGTGCAGGTGTTTCTGGTGGTCGGCGGCTTTCTGACGGCGCGCGGCCTGGCTCCGGCCGGCCGACCCTTGGAAGGTGCGCCGCTGAGCCTGCTGTGGCGCCGCTACCTGCGCCTGGCGCTGCCGTTTATGGCGGCCGTGCTGCTGACGCTGGCCTGCTCGGCCCTGGTCGCGCCGCTGTTGCCCGAGCTGGTGCCGGGCGCGGTCAGCGCGCCGCAGCTGCTGGCCCATGCACTGCTTTTGCACGATGTGCTGGGCCATGAGGCGCTGACGGTGGGGGCCTGGTATGTGGCCATCGATCTGCAGCTGTACGCGCTGCTGCTGGTCCTGCTGTGGCTGGCGCGCGGCAGCGCGGCAGCGCGCTGGCTAGGCCCGGCCCTGGTCTTGCTGCTGAGCGCGGCCTCGCTGTGGGTCTTCAATCTGGACGCCGGCCAGGACATCTGGGCACCGTATTTCTTCGGTGCCTATGGTCTGGGCGCGCTGGTGCACTGGCTGGGCTTGAGCCGCCATCGCAGGCTGGGTCTCGCTCTGATGACCGCGCTGGCCGGCGGGGCCCTGGTCTACGAGTTCCGCGAGCGCCTGGCGCTGGCGCTGGCCACCGCGCTGCTGCTGGCCTGGCTGCAGCAGCGCCACCAGCACGGCCTGCGGCTGCTGCGCGGCCGGGCGGCGGCGGTGGTCGCCCATCTGGGCACGCATTCCTATGCGCTGTTCCTGGTGCACTTCCCGATCTGCCTGCTGGTCAATGCGCTGTTCGAGCACAAGGACCCCGAGCACCCCTGGGCCGGCGTCGCCGCGATGGCGGCCGCCTGGGCGCTGAGCAATCTGGCCGCGCTGCCTTTCTATCGCTGGATCGAGGCGCCGGCCGGGCGGCTGCGCCTGGGTTTCGCGCGCACCCAGCAGGCCTGAGCAGCGAAAGCAAGAGACTGAGCTCAGCGCTCCAGCGGCCGGGTCTGCGGCGTGCGCTGGAAGGCGCTCTTGTCAAAGCCCAGCGAGGCCGCCTTGTCGAGCAGGCGCTGCAACTGAGCCTCGTCCATCTGCGGCTCGCGCGACAGCACCCAGGCGTACTTGCGGTTGGGTGTGCCGACCAGCACCTGGCGATAGTTCTCGTCCAGATCCAGCACCCAGTAGTCGCCGTAGAACGGCCAGAAGAAGGTGACGCGCAGCCTGGCATTGCCACTGCCGTCCACCACCTTGGCATGGCCCTTGACGTCCTCGATCTCGCCGCTGGCCGTGCGGCAGCGGTTGATCACCTCGACGCGCTCGCCGTCGGGACGGTAGCGGGCCTGGGTGTCGGCCACGCATTGGCGCTGGAAGCGATTGGGCAGCAGCGCGATCTCGTACCAGGCGCCGGCGTAGCGCGCGAGGTCGACGCTGGCCACCGTGGGCAGCGGAGCGTCGGCGGCATGGGCGGCGCTGCAGGTCAGCAGTGCGGCGGCGATCAGCAGGGGTTTGAGCATGGCGGGAGCCTACCTGATGCGGCGGCTGAGCGTCGCTCGGCCCGGGACCGCAGGCTAGGCTCGGGAGACGTCGATGCTGGAGAAGGTCCGGGCCGCCCATCGGTATATGGGATCGCGGAGCACGGTGGCAATCGCCGAGCGTGCCGTGATGCCAGCGATGCCGTTGGCCGCCATTGCCTGGATCATGCCGGCCATGTCCGCGTTCCTGATGCGGTTCTCGGCGATCCATTGGATCCAGTCGTCGGTCAGCTGCGGCTGCCGGCGCGAATGCACGAGATCGGCCGCAACATCGAACAGCTCCTCCAGCAAGACGGTATCGAGTTCGCACCGCGCCCTCAGATGCTCGCTCACCGCATGTGCCGCTCCGGGATGTAGCCGAACGGAGGTGCCTGCGAGTGCCTGGAACCGGCGCGCGTGAAACAGGTCGAGGTTCTCGGGGCCATGTTCCGGCGCATCGGGCAGGCAGCCGTAGTGAAGTCGCAGCTTCGGATGCCCCGCGCCCCTGTCCGCCAACAGACCGAGCAGATCGGTCGAGGCGCCGGGGATGCCCTGGTCTTGCAAGGCTTGCATGACCGACATCCAGCGGCGGTCGCCGAGGCGCAGTGCCGAGGCCAGATCCATGGTCGACAGAGGGCCAAAGGCGACAACGCGCTCGACGCCCAGGGCCTGGCCATAGAGGATGGCGCCATACCCACCCATCGACTGACCGAGCATGACGGTGCGTGCGGGGCGGAGCTCATCGATCAGCCCCCGCAGACTGTCCAGCGTGCTCGGCAGATCCGGCCCGAGCCCCTGGATCCCCTTCAGGTACCAGGCGAGCCGCGTGTCGCGCAGATGGATCTTCTGGAAGCTGTCGCCAAGAATCCATTCGACCTTCTTGAGCCGACCTTGATAGTCGAAGGCGGGAGGGCGCTCCCATTGCGCAAACCCGAAGCTGATGACCAGGGGCCGGCCCGGCGCGCGGTCCTCGATCAGGAAATCCGGATCAGGCATGGAGGACAGACGGCCTGCGTCATGCGCAAGCCGGATCGGCATACTCGAAGCTATTCGGTATCGTCAGCCCCGTATAGCTGATCGAGACGCTGGGTTCCAGCGCGCTGACCTGGTGCCACCAACCCAGTGGCAGGAACAGGGTTTCACCGGGGCGCACCACCACATCCAGCACGCGCGCGGCGGCGACATCCGGATAGCGGCCGTGGTCCGGCGCGTCCAGGTCGACCGGGCTGAACACATGGCTGTGGTTGTACATGCGCGCCCATTCCAGCGGCGACACCAGACGCCAGCGCTTGCTGCCGATGATCTGGGTGTGGAACAGCATGCAGGTGTCGTGGTGCAGCGGTGTCTTGGTGCCGGCCGGCCCTATCCAGAGATGGGCGGCGGCGGCGAGCCGGGCCCGGTCCGCCAAGGGCGGGAGTTCGCCGACATCGTCCAGCAGCCCGGTAAAAGCGGCCTGGCGCAGCAAGCCGTTGTTGGCCGTGATGTAGGCGTTGTTGTCCCAGGCTGTCTGTTCGACATAGGCAAGAAACTCGCCGAAGCGCATCGGGCGCTTGTGCGCGACGCTGTTCTCCTCGAAGCGAGGGTCGTCGTTGCGGCCGTCCTGGACCTCGATCATGTGCTCGCCGAAGCGGGCGGCGAGCCGCTCCCAGCGCCAGTTCTGCAGCGCCGGCCAGTCGCGCGCAGGCTCGGTCAGCACGACGGGCCGGAAGGCGTGCACATGGCGGGCGAGGAAGTCGGCCGTGTCCATCCGGCCGACCCGCGGGATCTCCGCATAGCCGGGGTCCGAGGCCCAGACCGACTGCATATTGCCGACCACCGACAGCAGCTTGCGATGCTGGCGCTGGCCGCGCGCGGCCACCGCGAAGATCGGGTCTTGGGCGACCCGCTCGATGGCGGCCAGCGCCGGATCGGCGGGCAGGCCCGCATCCACCATGCCCTGCAGCATCGAGTCGACGCTGCAGCCGCGCAGCAGATTGGTGGCTATCCATTCGGTCCAGGCGTCAACCATGGGCCTTACGTCAACTTGCATGCATGTGCTCAAACAGACTCGCGCGGTGGGCCTGCAGTGTGCGCAGCCTTGATGACAGCCTGACGAAGCAGCGGTGACGGACTCGACCACCCCGCCAGGCTGCGCTCAGCTCCCGGCCTGCGCCCGCTCCAGGTCGGCCAGGGTCTTGCCCGGTTCGTCTCGGAAGCGTTCGTCCAGCAGGGTCAGGTCTTGTATCCGGTCGACCCGGAAGCTGCGGAAGTCGCTGCGCTTTTCGCACCAGGCCGCGACGGTCCAGACCGGCCCCCAGAAGAAGCAGGCCAGCGGACGCACCACCCGCTCGGTACTGGCGCCGCCGAGGTCCAGATACTGCAGACGCAGCTTGTGCCGGCTCTCGGTGGCTTCACGCAGTCGCATCAGGCGCTGGCTCAGGCCTTCGTCCATGCCGCTCAGCGGTGCATAGACCGCCAGGCTCTCGGCCGCCGCCCGCGCCGCCGGCGACAGCACGGCCAGGATCTTGGATAGCGCGCTTTCGGCCGGCGTGATCAGGCCGGCGTCCAGCGCCGGCCGCGCCAGCCGCACCACGGCCACCAGGGCCTGGGCCTCGTCCTTGGTGAACATCAGCGGCGGCAGGTCGAAGCCGGCCCGCATCCGGTAGCCGACCCCGGCCTCGCCCTCGATCGGCACGCCTTGCTGCTGCAGCGCGGCCACATCGCGGTAGACGGTGCGCACCGACACCTCCAGGCGCTGGGCCAGGAACTCGGCGGTGGAAAGGCGGCGCCCACGAATGAGCTGGACGATCTGGAACAGGCGGTCGGCACGGCGCATCCCTCCATTGTGGCGGCTTCCGATGCTCGCTTCACACTGCTGACGCCGTGCTGTCAGTAACATCCGCCCATGTCGATTCAACAGCTGACCCCTGACTGGCAAGCCTGGCTGCGCGAGAACGTCGCACGCGGCTGCAGTCGCGACACCATGCTGCCGCTGCTGGTGCAGGGCGGTTTTGCCCAGGCCGTGGCCGAGCGGGCGCTGGACGAGCTCATCGCCGGCACGCCGGCGCTGACGGCGGCGCAGGGTCAGGCCTTGCGCAAGCGGCCCGCGCCCGAGCTGCAGGCCAACCGCATCGATTGCGCCGGCCACAGCGTGCGTGTTGCGGCGGTGCTGGATGCGCCGCAGATCGCGCTGTTCGAGAACCTGCTCAGCGAGGCCGAGTGCGCGGCGATGATTGCGCTGGCCGAGACCCGGCTGGCGCGCTCCACCGTGGTCGACGAGCAGCTCGGCGAGGCGCGGGCGCACGAGCACCGCACCAGCGCCGGGGCCTGGTTCCAGCGCGGCGAGACGCCGCTGGTCGCCACCATCGAGGCGCGGCTGGCCGCGCTGCTGCGCTGGCCGGTGGATCACGGCGAGGGCCTGCAGGTGCTGCGCTACGGGCCGGGCGGCGAGTACCGCGCCCACCATGATTTCTTCAACCCGACCTATGCCGGCAGCCAGCGTCATCTGCAGCAGGGCGGCCAGCGGGTCGGCACCTGCATCCTCTACCTGGGCGAGGTCGAGGCCGGCGGCGGCACCCGCTTTCCGCAGCTGGGCTTCGAGGTGCGGCCCTCGCGCGGCGCGGCGCTGTACTTTGCCGATGTCGATGCGCGCGGCGTCGAGGACCCGGTCACGCTGCACGCCGGCGTGCCGGTGCTGGCCGGCGTCAAGTACATCGCCACCAAATGGCTGCGCGAGCGGCCCTATGTCTGATGGCCGAGCTCGCGCTGCGCCGCTGCGAGACGCGTGACCGCCCGGCGCTGGCCCGCATGCTGGAGCTCTACCAGTACGAGCTGTCCGATATCTGGGACCAGGATCTCGATGCCAACGGCGAATTCGGCTACGACCTGGAGAGCTTCTGGCGCTCGCCCACCTGCCACGCCTTCATCGCGACGGTGGCCGGCCGCTACGCCGGCTTCGCGACGGTGGACCGGCGCGTCAAGATCGGGCCCGAGGGCTGGTGGATGGACCAGTTCTTCGTGCTGAAGAAGTACCGCCGCGCTGGGGTCGGTGCGGCGCTGGCCGCCCATGTCTTCGAGGCGCTGCCGGGGGACTGGGAGGTCGGGCAGATGCCGGCCAATCGGCCCGCCCAGGCCTTCTGGCGCCGCGTGATCGCGGCCCGCGGCCACTTCAGCGAACACCGGCTGGAGCAGGGCCGCTGGACGGGCATCGTCCAGCGATTTCACAGCGCCTGACGATCAGGCGCGCTCGATGCGCGCCACATAGCAGCCATGGCCGGCGTAATGGGCATGGATGAAGGCTGTGCGGGGCTGACCCAGCAGGTGGCCGATCAGGCTCTCGGCCATGCGGCCCTCGACGACGCCGGCATCGACGATCAGCCCCTGCGCGTCGAAAGCGCGCAGCGACAGCAGGCTGTAGCGCAGCATATCGGGCAGCTTGTCCACCGCCTCGAAGGCGGCCTCGGCACCCTCGCGCACAAAGATCGCGTGGCTGGCACGGTAGGGGCTGTCGATGTCCAGATGCACATGGTTCAGCAGCAGGCAGCTTTCGCCGGGCCGGGCCGGGCGCAGCTCGATGCGGTCGGGCAGGGTCTGGCCGGCCTCGGCGCGGCGGCGCACGATATGACGCTCGGCGAGTTCGGCGTCGCTCAGGCCGAACAGCGGGCGGAAGGGCTCGGGCGACAGGCCGGTGATGCGGTAGTGGGTCGTCATGGTGCAGCGGTTCAAGGGTTGAGAAGGTCTGCAGCCTAGGTCCGCCGCGCCGGCCTGGCTGGCCGGAAGCGGACCTGGAATTCGGCGCGCTGGCACGCCGCTTGCGTACAGCAGCCCATCCCAACCGCTTTTTTGACCACCGGCCGCTGCCGGCATCGTGCCCATGTTGTCCTCCCCGTGTTCACCCGAGCCGTACACCGTGAACAGTTCTGCCCTTGCTCTCGAACCCAGCCTGGCGCGCGAGCGCCCCGATCAGCCCGAGGTGCTGGCGCTGATCCATGCGCTGGACACCTTCCAGAGCCAGCTCTACCCGGCCGCCAGCAACCATTTGCTTGATATCGAGGCCTTGCTGGCGCCCGAGGTGCGCTTTCTGGTGGTGCGCGATGCACAGGCACGGGTTCAGGGCTGCGGGGCCATCGTGCTGCGCGAGGACTGCGCCGAGCTCAAGCGCATGATGGTGCGCCCCGAGGCGCGCGGCCAAGGCCTGGGCGGCGCGCTGATCGCGGCGCTGGAGGTGGAGGCCGTGTGCGCCGGCCGGCCCCTGCTGCGGCTGGAGACCGGCGTGCGCCAGCGTCCGGCGATACGGCTCTACGAGCGCATGGGCTATCGGCGCTGCGGCCCTTTTGGCGGCTACCGTGCCGACCCCTTCAGCGTCTATATGGAGAAGCTGCTCGGCGCCTGATCCACAATGCCCCGAAACACTGCGGGAGCATGAATGCAAAGGCCTCGGGTTCTGATCATCGGTTGTGGCTTCGGCGGCCTGGAGGCCGCGCGCACGCTGGCCCATGCGCCGGTCGACATCACGCTGATCGATCGCAGCAACCACCATCTCTTCCAGCCCCTGCTCTACCAGGTGGCCACCGCCGGTCTGTCGGCGCCCTCGATTGCCGCGCCGATCCGCCATATGCTGCGGCGCCAGCGCAATGTCACCGTGCTGATGGCCGAGGTGTCAGGTGTTGACAAGGCGGCGCGATTGGTGGACCTGGCCGATGGCCAGCGCCTGCGCTATGACCATCTGATCGTCGCCAGCGGCGCCACCCACAGCTATTTCGGCCGCGATGAGTGGGCCGCACACGCACCAGGGCTGAAGACCCTGGCCGATGCCTTCAAGCTGCGCGCCAAGGTGCTGCTGGCCTTCGAGCAGGCCGAGACCTTGCAGGACGAGGCGCAGCGCCGGCCCTGGCTGAACTTCATCGTGATCGGCGCCGGCCCGACCGGGGTCGAGATGGCCGGCACGCTGGCCGAGATCGCCCGCCACACGCTGAAGAACGAGTTCCGCCGCATCGATCCGGCCAGCGCCCAGGTGCTGCTGGTCGAGGGCTCGGAGCGGGTGCTGCAGGCCTTCAGGCCCGAGCTCTCGGCCAAGGCCCAGGCCCAGTTGGAGGGCCTGGGCGTGCAGGTGCAGACCGGCGCCCGCGTGGTCGGCATCGACGCTGCGGGCATCGAGGTCGAGCAGGGTGGCGAGCGGCGGCGCATCGCGGCGCGCACCGTGGTCTGGGCCGCCGGCGTGGCGGCCTCACCGCTGGGAAAGACCCTGGACGTGCCGCTGGACCGCGCCGGCCGCGTCATCGTCGATGGCGCGCTCAACATCCCCGGCCACCGCGAGATCTTTGTCGTCGGCGACCTGGCCGCCGCGCAAAGCCATGAGAAGGACGGCAGCACCAAGCCGGTGCCCGGCGTCAGCCCGGGCGCCAAGCAGATGGGCCGCCATGCGGCCCGCCAGATCATGGCGGCCATCGCCGGCCGGCAAGACCTGGCCCCGTTCCGTTATCAGGACTACGGCGCGCTGGCCACGATAGGCCGCAAGGCGGCGGTGGCCGACGTCGGGCGCTTCCAGTTCAGCGGTTACTTCGCCTGGCTGTTCTGGCTGTTTGTCCACATCTACTTCCTGATCGGCTTCCGCAACCGCCTGGTCGTGCTGATGGACTGGGCCTGGGCCTACTGGAGCTTCCAGCGCTATGCGCGCGTGGTGGCCGAAGCGGCGCCGACCGCAGAGCCCGGCCACTAGCCGCACAGCGGCCGGCCGAACGGGTCCGTTCGGCCTATTGAGATTTTGTTGAGCTTCATAAAGAGCTCCTAGATTGCGTCCCGTTCGACAACCAGAACGGGACCGCCGTCCCACAGGAGCCTTCCCATCATGAAGTCCCAGCAAGATCGCCGCAGCTTTCTGCGCAGCCTCGCCGCCGGCGCCGGTGCCTCGGCCGCCCTGGCCAGTTTCCCGCCCGCCATCCAGCGTGCGCTGGCCATCCCCGCCAACCACCGCAGCGGCACGCTCAACGATGTCGAGCACATCGTCATCCTGACCCAGGAGAACCGCAGCTTCGACCACTACTTCGGCACGCTGGCCGGCGTGCGCGGTTTCAGCGACCCCTTCCCGGTGCCGGTGCTGGACCGCCCGGGCACCTTCACGCGCAAGAGCGTGTTCGTCCAGCCCATCGGCAGCGGCGCGCCGGTGCCGGGCCGCCCGGAGTGGGGCGGTGGCCGCACCGCGATCGCGCCCTTCCACCTGAACACCGAGCAGGACTTCTCGGTGATGCGCGTGGCCGGTACGCCGCACAGCTGGCCCGACTCGCAGGCCGCCTGGGACCTGGGCCGCATGAACAACTGGCCCAAGGCCAAGCAGAACCATTCGATGGGCCACTATGCCCGTGCGGACCTGCCCTTCCAATTCGCGCTGGCCGAGGCCTTCACGCTGTGCGACCACTACCACTGCGCCACCCAGACCGGCACCAACACCAATCGCCTGTTCCTGTGGACCGGCCATAACGACCCGCTGGCCGTGGCCGGCGGCCCGTCGACCGACAACAGCCGCGACAGCTTCAACACCAATCCCGCCACCGACTACACCTGGATCACCTATGTCGAGCGCCTGCAGGATGCGGGCATCAGCTGGCAGGTCTACCAGAACATGGCGGACAACTTCACCGACAACCCGCTGGCCGGCTTCCGCCCCTTCCGCAACGCCTGGTATCAGCGCCCCGGCTACTCCCAGGTGCTGCGCGAGCGCGGCGTCAGCACGCGCGACCTCGACAAGCTCAAGGCCGACGTGCTGGCCGACAAGCTGCCCCAGGTCAGCTGGATCGTTGCCACCGCCGAAGGCTCGGAGCATCCCGGCCCCTCCAGCCCCGCCTCGGGCGCGGACTACACGGCCCGCGTGCTGGACGCGCTGACGGCCAATCCGGAGGTCTGGAGCAAGACCGTGTTCCTGATCAACTTCGACGAGAACGACGGCTTCTTCGACCATATGCCGCCGCCGGCCGCACCGTCCTACGAGCTCTATGACGCCGACCCGAGCCGCGCCCGCCTGGCCGGCGCCTCGACGGTGGACACCGTGGGCGAGTACCACCATCACCTGAACGGCTCGAACGCGCTCTATCACCACCGCCCCTACGGCCTGGGCCCGCGCGTGCCGATGTATGTGATCTCGCCCTGGAGCAAGGGCGGCTGGGTCAACTCCCAGGTCTCGGACCACAGCTCGGTGATCCGCTTCATCGAGGCGCGCTTTGGCGTGCAGGAGCCGCTGATCAGCCCCTGGCGCCGCGCGGTCAGCGGCGATCTGCAGAGCTGCTTCGACTTCCGCAATCCGGAGGACCAGCCCTTCATCCACCTGCTGCCCGAGACCGCTGCGCTGCGCGCGCGCGCCCGCGCACTGACCCAGACCAAGACCCCGGCGACCCCGTCAAGCCTGGTGGCGCCGCTGCAGGAAGAGGGCGTGCGCCCGGCCCGCGCCCTGCCTTACGAGCTGCAGGTGCAGGCCCGTCAGGACGGCGCCAGCCTGCTGCTGCGCTTCGAGAACGAGGGCGAGGCCGGCGCGGTCTTCCATGTCTACGACCGTCTGGCGCTGGGCGCGCTGCCACGCCGCTACACGGTCGAGGCCGGCAAGCAGCTGGAAGGCCGCTGGACCCCGGCTACCGGCAGCTATGACCTCTGGGTGCTGGGCCCGAACGGCTTCCATCGCCACTTCACCGGCTCGCTGACTGCCGTGGCCAACAAGCCCCGGCCCGAGATCGAGGTCCGCAGCGACCGTGTCTATGGCGAGCTGCTGCTGCGCCTGCACAACCGCGGCCCGGTGGCGGCCAGCTTCGAGCTGCGCGCGCTGAAGTACAGCGACGAGCCGGCGCAGCTGCACAAGGTGGCCGCCGGCGCCTCGCTGGAGCTGCGCCTGCCACTGGCCGAGAGCCGCCACTGGTACGACCTCTCGGTCAAGGTGCGCGAGCTGGCCGGCTTCAGCCGCCGCCTGGCCGGCCATCTCGAGACCGGCGAGGCCTCGATCAGCGACCCGGCCCTGGGTGGCCCGGCCCTGCTCGACCAATACCGCCCCTGATTCCCCATTCCCTCACTCCTACTCTTCCCATCATGAAAATCAAAAACCTTATCGCCAGCACCCTGCTGGGCCTCGTCGCCGGTCTCAGCCAGGCCGCCGTCTACGATCAGAACCTGATCGTAAATGGCGGTGCCGAACAGGGCACCAGCGGCTGGAACGGCTTCGATGACTTCGACTTCGTCCAGTCGGTCAGCTATGGCAACAACTGGGTCAAGCCCAGCGAGCCGGGTCCGGTCGACCGTGGCGCGCAGATGTTCACCGGGCTGGGCGCGCGCGCGGTGGCCTGGCAGTCGCTGGACCTGGAGCAGCTCTCCGGCGCCGGCGACAGCTTCAAGCTCAGCGGCTGGCTGGGCGGCTGGCAGGCCCAGGGCGACAACGCCAAGCTCTTCGTGTCTTTTCTGGACCTGTCCGGCCAGATGCTGGGCAGCACCGAAATCGGCCCCGTCTATGCCGCCGATCGCGGCAACAAGACCGGCCTGTTCTACCGCGAGGCCAGCGGCTTGCTGCCGGCCCAGACCGCCACCTTGCAGTTCTGGCTGAGCATGGAGCGCCTGGGCGGCGGTGACAACGACGGCTATGCCGACAACCTGTCCTTTGTGCTGACCGCCGCGCCGGTGCCCGAGCCGGCCACCTATGGCCTGATGGCCCTGGGCCTGGTGGCCGTCGGCGTGTCGGTGCGCCGCCGCAAGGCCTGAGGGAGTATCAGCCCATCGGCGTGCACAGCTCCACCAGCGAGCCGTCCGGGCAGCGCACATAGGCGACGGTCTGGCCCCAGGGCTTGACCGTCGGTGCGGCCAGGCCGGTGGCGCCGGCGGCCACAGCGCGCTCGTAGGCGGCGGTCACGTCGCCGGTGGTGAAGCCGATCTCCATGCCCAGCGGGCGCGGGCTGGCGTCGGCCGCGACATAGTCGCCGCCGACGCTGTCGCGCGCGGTTGCATGGTCGACAAAGGCCAGCGCGGTGGCGCCGGTCTCGAGTTCGCCATAGGCGCCGGACTCGTGCAGAAAGCGGCGCTGCAGGCCGAAGGCGCGCTCGTAGAAGTCCAGCGAGGCGGCGACGTCGGCGACATAGACGAGGGTGTAGGCGAAATTCATGGGGCTTGCTCCTTGCTGTGGATGGGTGGCGACATCTTGCGCCGCCGCTGCTGACAGTCGCTGTCAGCATTGCCCTTATGCTGCGCGCCATGACTTTGCGCCACGGTGTCCCCCGACGCAGCCTGCTGATCGCGGCGGCGGGGACAGGTCTTGCCGGCCTCGCCCGCTCTGCCGGTCTGCAGCTGCCGCCGCTGGCCTTCACGAGCCGGCAGCTGGCCAATGGACTGACCGTGCTGGCCTTGCCGGTGGCCAGCAGCAGCGTCAGCGTGCAGCTCTGGTACCGGGTCGGCAGCAAGCACGATCCGGCGGGGCGCTCCGGCCTGGCCCATCTCTTCGAGCACCTGATGTTCAAGAGCACGCGGCATATGGCCAACGAGCAGTTCGACCGCATGACCGAGGACGTGGGTGGCAGCAACAATGCCTTCACCGCCGAGGACATGACGGTCTACCACTGCACGGTGCCGTCCAACCATCTGGAACCGGTGCTCTGGGCCGAGGCCGAGCGCATGGCCAACCTGAACCTGGACCAGGCCAATTTCGACAGCGAGCGCGAGGTCGTCAAGGAGGAGTTTCGCCAGCGCGTGCTGGCCGATCCCTATGGCCTGCTGTTCAACGCGATCTCCAGCTACGGCTACCAGCAGCATCCCTACAAGCGCCCGGTGATCGGCAATATCGCCGAGCTCGACGCCGCGACGCTGCGCGATGTGCGCGAGTTCCACAGCGCCTACTACCGGCCGGACAACGCGCTGCTGATCGTCGCCGGCGAGTTCGAGGCAAGCCGGCTGGATCGCTGGGTCGACCATTACTTCGGCAGCATCCGCGCACCGCTGAGCCCGGTGCCCCAGGCGGCCAGCGCCGAGCCGCGCCGAGCGCGCGACGAGTTCCATCATCTGCCGGCCCGTGCGCCGCTGCCGGCGGCCCTGGTGATCTGGCAGGGTCCCAAGGCAGCCAGCGAGCTGGCCCCGGCGCTGCAAGTGGCCCAGGCCCTGCTGGCCCAGGGGGATTCGGCGCGGCTGAGCGAGGCCCTGGTGTACCGGCAGCGGGTCGCACAAAGCGTGGGCTTCGATGCGCTGCTGAATGCCGATGCCGGCCTGCTGGCCGCCTATGCGGTCTCGACCGGCGCCTTGAGCGGCGAGCTGTTGCTGAAGCAGCTGGTGGCCGAGGTCGAGCGCCTTGCCCATGAGCCGGTGCTGGCCGCGGAGTTGGCCAAGGCCAAGGCGCAGCTGCTCAACAAGCTGCTGGTCGAGCGCGAGACGCCTGAGGGCCGCGCGCTGGCCCTGGGCTATGCCTTGCTGCTGCGCGGCGACGCGAGCCTGGCCGAGCGCGAGCTGGCGCAGCTGCAGGCGGTCGGCGTCGCCGATGTGCAGCGAGCGCTGCGCCGCCATGTCTTGCAGGGCGCCAAGGTCTCGGTGCTGTATGGAGAACGGTCATGAGGCGCCGAACCTTGCTGGGTGGCGCACTGGCGGTGCCGCTGCTGGCCGGCGCACAGCGCTTCGACCAGATGCCCGCACCGGGCCCGGCGCGGCCCTTGCCCCAGCCCCGGCTGCAGCAGCTGCGCCTGGGCAACGGCCTGCGCCTGGTGCTGGCGCAGCGGCGCGGCATGCCGCTGGTGACGGTCGAGCTGCTGCTGGGCCAGGCCGGCAGCCTGCTGGATCCGCCGGGCAAGGCCGGGCTGTCGCAGCTGGGCCTGCTGATGCTCAGCAAGGGCGCGCGACGCGAGGGCCAGGCGGTCGATGCGGCCGACATCGCCTTCGCCGCCGAAAGCCTGGGCGCCAGCCTCGAGATTGGTGACGGCAGCGCCTCGGGGAGCCTGGGCCTGACCCTGGCGACGCCGCAGCTGGACGAGGGCCTGGCCCTGCTGGCCGATCTCTTGCAGCGGGCCACGCTGCCGCCGGCCGAGATCGAACGGGCCCGCGCCGAGCTGATTGCCAGCTTCCGGCTCAGCCTGTCCGATCCGGCCCTGCTGGCCCAGCTGCTGGGCCAGCGCCTGTTCTGGGGCGACAGCCCGGCCGGCCAGATCGCGACGCCGGCCAGCCTGGCGCGGCTGCGTCGCGAGGATTTGCTGGCCTTTCAGCGCCAGCAGCTGCGGCCGGAATCCACCACACTGATACTGGCCGGCGACCTCGATTGGGGCCAGGCGCGCGCGCTGGCCGAGTCGCACTTCGGCGATTGGCGCAGCCTGCGCCCGGCCGGTCCGGCGCTGCAGCCGCTGCGCGCGCAGCCGCTGCCGGTGCGGACCGTGCTGCTGGATCTGAGCGGGGCCGGCCAGAGCGCGGTGCAGCTGCTGGCGCCCTATCCCGGCAGCGAGGATGAAGCCGGCCAGCGCATCGGCATGCTGGCCAATGCGGTGCTGGGCCAGGGCTACTCGGCGCGGCTGAGTCATGAGGTGCGCATCAAGCGCGGCCTCAGCTACGGCGCGGTCAGCCAGGTCGAGAGTCTGCCCGGCGCCGGCACGCTGAGCGCCTATACCCAGACCCAGCACGGCCGGGCCGCCGAGGTGGCCCGGCTGATGGCCGCCGAATTGCTGCGCCTGGGCCGAGAGCCGGTCGGCGAGACCGAGCTGGCGGCGCGCCGCGCCAGCCTGATCGGCGCCTATGCGCGCCAGCTCGAGACCACCGCCGGTCTGGCCGGCCTGGTGTCCGAGCATCTGCAGCAAGGCCGCGAGCTGGCCTCGCTGGCCCAGCTCCCGCAGCAACTGGCAGCGCTGCGGGCCGAGCCGCTGCGCGAGTTCGCGGCGCGCTACTGGCGCGCCGACAGCCTGCGCACCGTGGTCGTCAGCGATCTGAAGGAGGCCGGCGCCGACCTGCGCCAGCTCGACCCGGGCGCCTGGGTGATCCCGTTCGAGCAGCTCGATCTGGGCAATCCGTCACTGCGGCGACCGGCCGGGCGCTGAGGCCCCCAATGACAGCGGCTAGAATAGGCGCTGTCATTGGGGAGTAGCCGCTGTAGCCACCGTCCCGCTGCAGGCCCGCGTCAACACACTTGGTTCGTGAGAACCATGGCGCGGGCAGTGCCCACACCTGGCAAGACCTTTGACCATGCACCCTCGGTAACGGCCGGAGGCGGCATGGTCAATGCTGCACTTGCAGGCCGTGGAGTGTTCTCGCAATGGAAGCCTTTCTCGTCTCGACCGGCATCGTGGCCCTCGCCGAAATCGGGGACAAGACCCAGCTCTTGGCCTTTTTGCTGGCCGCGCGCTTTCGCAAGCCGCTGCCGATCTGCCTGGGCATCCTGATCGCCACGGCGGTCAACCATGCCGGCGCCGGTGCGCTGGGCGCCTGGATCACCACCCAGCTGAGCCTGCAGACGCTGCGCTGGGGCCTGGGCCTGGGCTTTCTGGCGATGGCCATCTGGACCCTGATCCCCGACAAGATCGATGAAGAGGAGGAGGGCGGCAAGGGCCTGAAACTCGGCGTGCTGGGCACCACCATCGTGGCCTTCTTCCTGGCCGAGATGGGCGACAAGACCCAGATCGCCACCGTCGCGCTGGCCGCGCAGTTCCAGGCCTTTGTGGCCGTGGTGGCCGGCACGACGCTGGGCATGATGATCGCCAATGTGCCGGCCGTGCTGCTGGGTGATCGCATCGCCGGCCGCATCCCGGTGCGCCTGGTGCATGGCATCGCGGCGCTGATCTTTGCGGTGATCGGGGTGGCGACCTTGGCTGGCGCTGGTGCCAGTTTCGGCTTCTGACGAGGGGATGGTCGGGCTGAGCCGCGCGGGCTATAAACCGGGCAGGCCCCAAGACCTGCGGAGACAAGCGCCATGCAAGAAGCCCCCTTCTTCCCCATCATCTATGTCCGCGGCTATGCGATGACCGAGGGCGAGCGCGACGAGACGGCGGCCGATCCCTTCTGCGGCTTCAATCTCGGCTCTACCGTCTACCGCGCCAGCACCGACAAACGCGACCCGCCGAAGAAGTTTGTCTTCGAGTCGCCGCTGCTGCGGCTGGCGGCCGAGTTCGGCTATGGCGATGTCTACGAGAACGGCCTGGGCATCACCGATCCCGACTGGCAGCCGCGCGCCGGCCACACCGGCCTGCCGGCCCGTTCGGTCATCATCTACCGCTACTACGACAGCGGCTCCAGCCTGTTCGGCGACGGCAAGCCGCGCGATATCGAGGACTACTCGCGCGGCCTGTCCGAGCTGATCCTGCGGGTGCGCGAGCTGGTGGTGGCGCAGGAGGGCATCGCGGCCAAGGACTTCCGCTGCTATCTGGTCGCGCACTCGATGGGTGGCCTGGTGGTGCGCGGCTTCATCCAGAACCCGGCGCTGGGCAGCGACGAGGCACGCCATGCGGTCGACAAGATCTTCACCTATGCGACCCCGCATAACGGCATCCAGCTGGCCGGCCTGAAGGTGCCCGGCTGGTTGTCCTTCAACGACATCAACAACTTCAACCACGAGCGCATGGCCGGCTACCTGAATATGCAGGCGGTCTACAAAAAGCACCAGCGGGTCGACTTCCTGCCGCAGGAGGCGTTTCCGATCGAGCGCATCTTCTGCATGGTGGGCACCAACCGCAATGATTACGAGGCCGGCATGGGTATCTCGCGCGCCTTTGCCGGCAATGGCAGCGACGGCCTGGTCAAAGTCGAGAATGCCTCGGTCTGGGGTGTCGACAAGCAGCTCAATGTCACCAAGACCTGCGCCACCGCCTATTGCTACCGCGCCCACTCGGGCTACTACGGCATCGTCAACAGCGAGGAGGCCTACCAGAACCTGTCGCGCTTTCTGTTCGGCGATGTGCGGGTCGACATCTGGATGCAGGTCGACGAAGTGCGGCTGCCGCAGAAGATCGAGGCCGAAGCCGATGTGCAGGCGCTCTACCAGTTCGAGCTGATGGCGCGGCCGCGCGGCAAGCGCTGGTTCCTGAGCCGCCGCACCACCGAGGAGGACTCGCCCGCCTGCCGCACCCACCAGCAGCTGAGCCAGCAACAGGCCAGCGGTGGCAATATGGTCTATCTGTCCAGCGTCTTCCTGGCCAACCGCGCCAAGATCAGCAGCCATGACCGCACGCTGGCCTATGCGATGGACGTCGGCGTGCGCGTGCCCGATTACCAGGTCAACAAGCGCTTCTGGCCCGACCAGCATTTCGAGGGCAGCCACCTGTTTCGCGACAGCCTGCTGATCTCGCTGGAGCCGCCGATCAGCGCGGGCGGCGACTGGCGCATCCTGCACAGCTGGGAGAGCCAGCGCATCGGTGTGGCGACCCAGGCCCTGACCTATGAGGCGGTCAAGGGCGGCGGCATTCGCATCGAGGTGGAACTGCCGGCCGGCAGCAACAAGCCCGGCATCTCGGGCAAGGTGCTGCTGACCGTGTCGGCGTGGAATACCTGAGGCTGGGGCAGCGCCTCAGCTTGCACAAGCCTGCCGCACCGCCCGTTCCCAGTTCGCCATCAGCTCGGCCGCTCGCTCGCGCGGCATCGTCGGGCGGAACACCCGCTCGGCCTGCCAGTTGCCGCTCAGCGCATCGAGATTGCTGTACAGGCCCGAGGACAGGCCGGCCAGATAGGCCGCGCCCAGCGCCGTGGTCTCGATGACCTTGGGCCGCACCACCGGGATGCCCAGCAGATCGGCCTGGAACTGCATCAGCAGATTGTTGACGCAGGCACCACCATCGACGCGCAGCTCCGAAACCGGCGCGCCGCCGGCGGCCACCGCGTCGCGGCTCATCGCCAGCAGCAGGGCCGCGCTCTGGAAGGCGATGCTCTCCAGCGCCGCGCGGGCGATATGGGCGACGGTAGAGCCGCGTGTCAGGCCGACGATGGCGCCGCGCGCCTCGGCGTTCCAGTAGGGCGCACCCAGGCCGGTGAAGGCCGGCACGAACATCACGCCTCCGGCATCCGGCACGCTCTCGGCCAGGCCCTGCACCTCGCCGCTGCCCTTGATCGCCTGCAAGCCGTCGCGCAGCCATTGCACGACCGCGCCGCCGATGAAGACGCTGCCCTCCAGCGCGAACTCCGGTGTCGTGCTCGCCTGCGCGGCGCTGGTGGTGATCAGGCCGTTGCCCGAGGTCTGGAACTGCGCGCCGGTGTGCATCAGCATGAAGCAGCCGGTGCCATAGGTGTTCTTGGCCATGCCGGCCTTGAAGCAGGCCTGGCCGAACAGTGCGCTCTGCTGGTCGCCGGCGATGCCGCCAATCATGATCTCGGCGCCCAGATGGGCGGCGCTGACGCGGCCGAACTCGAAGGCCGAGGGATGGACCTCGGGCAGCACCGCGCGCGGGATGTCGAGCAGGGCCAGCAGCTCATCGTCCCACTCGTTCTTGTGCACATTGAACAGCATGGTGCGGGCCGCATTGCTGACATCGGTCGCATGGACGCGGCCGTCGGTCAGCTGCCAGACCAGCCAGCTGTCTATCGTGCCGAAGGCCAGCTCGCCGCGCTCGGCCTGTTCGCGTGCGCCGGCCACGTTGTCGAGAATCCACTTCAGCTTGGTGCCGGAGAAGTAGGCATCGATCACCAGGCCTGTCTTGCGCTGCACCAAGGGGGTCAGGCCTTGTTCGCGCAGCGCGGCGCAGGTCGGCTCGGCGCGGCGGTCCTGCCAGACGATGGCGTGATAGATCGGCTGCCCGGTCTTGCGGTTCCAGACCACGGTGGTCTCGCGCTGATTGGTGATGCCCAGAGCCTTGATGTCGACGGCTTTCAGGCCCGCCTTGGCCAGCACCTCGCGGGCGGTGGCCAGCTGGCTGTGCCAGATCTCTAGCGCGTCGTGCTCGACCCAGCCGGGCTGAGGATAGATCTGGCGGAACTCGCGCTGCGCCATCGCGACGATATGGCCCTCGGCGTCAAAGACGATGGAGCGGGAGCTGGAGGTGCCCTGGTCCAGGGCGAGCAGATAGGTCATGGCTTGGTTGTCCCGTCGTTCAGTCGGCCAGCACCAGTTCGACGCCGGCATCGGCCAGCAACGTGGGGTAGGGCTCGGGCGGCGACTCGTCGGTAAAGAGTAAATCGATCTGCGGCAGCCGCGCCACCTCGGCCATCGCCGGGCGGTTGAACTTGCTGTGGTCGGCGGCCAGCCAGACCTCGCGCGAATGCTCGATGATGGTCCGCGCCACCATCACCTCGCGGTAGTCGAAGTCGCGCAGCGAGCCGTCGCTCTCGATGCCCGAGATGCCGATCAGGCCGATGTCGACCTTGAACTGGCGGATGAAGTCCACCGCCGCCTCGCCGACCACGCCGCGGTCGCGCTGGCGCACCGTGCCGCCCACCATCACCAGCTCGCAGTCGGGGTTGTCGCTGAGGATGGTGGCGACATTCAGATTGTTCGTGATCACCCGCAGGCCCTTGTGGTGCAGCAGCTCGCGCGCCACCGCCTCGGTGGTGGTGCCCAGGTTCAGGATCAGCGAGCAGCCGGCCGGGATGCGCGCCGCGATCGCGCGCGCGATGCGCGCCTTGCCATCGGCCTGCAAGGCCTGGCGCTGGCGGTAGGCGATGTTCTCGGTGGTCGAGGCGGGCACGCGCACGCCGCCGTGGAAGCGCGCCACCAGGCCGGCCTCGGCCATGCGCTGCACATCGCGGCGCACGGTCTGCAAGGTCACGCCGAATTTCTCGGCCAGGGCCTCGACGCTGACCGAGCCGCGTGCGCGCACTTCCTGCAGCAAATCGTTCTGGCGGGGATTCGGAATCATGGGATGGCGAGCGCGTCGACGCACTTTTTTGGGGTGTGGGCGAGCCTAAAGCGAACTAAAACGAACCGTCACAGGGGTTTTCCCTCAGATGAAACGCACCAAAACGAGCTAAAAAGAAAAAAGAAGAACAGAATAGCGAACTCATTGAACCCGCTTTTGTTCGCCAGGAGACTCGCTTTGACCGCCAATCCATCGACCGCCCCGAGTGCCATGCCGCAGGCCGCGCCGGACCGCTACGACGTGCTCGTCGTCGGCGGCGGCATCAATGGTGCCGGCATTGCCCGCGACCTGGCCGGGCGTGGCTGGCGGGTGCTGCTGGCCGAGCGCGACGACTTCGCGGCCCACACCTCGTCCTCGTCGACCAAGCTGATACACGGCGGCCTGCGCTATCTGGAGTACTACGAGTTCTCGCTGGTGCGCAAGGCGCTGCAGGAGCGCGAGGTGCTGCTGAAGAGCGCCCCCCACATCATGTGGCCGCTGCGCTTCGTGATGCCGCATGACGCGGCGATGCGGCCGGCCTGGATGATACGCATCGGCCTGTTCCTCTACGACCACCTGGCGCGTCGCGAGGTGCTGCCGGGCTCCACCGGGGTGAACCTGCGGACCTCGCCGGTCGGCAAGCCGCTGAAGCCGAGCTATACCCGTGGCTTTGTCTATTCCGACGGCTGGGTCGACGACGCCCGCCTGGTGCTGCTGAATGCGCTCGATGCGCGCGAGAAGGGCGCCGAGTTGCTAACGCGCAGCATGGTCACGGCCGTGCAGCGCGACGCGGAGGGCTGGACCGCGACGATTGCCACGCCCACCGGCGAGCGCACCGTGCGCACCCGCGCCCTGGTCAACGCCGCCGGCCCCTGGGCCGAGAGCTTTCTGCGCGGCATTGCGCGGCCGGCGCGCGGTGAGGCACTGGCGACCAAGAGCCTGCGCCTGGTCAAGGGCAGCCACATCATCGTCAAGCGCTGCTTCGAGCACGACCACGCCTACATCTTCCAGAATCCCGACAAGCGCATCATCTTCGCGATCCCCTACGAGGGCGACTACACGCTGATCGGCACCACCGATGTCGAGCTGCCTCCGGATGCCTTGGCAGGCGCTACACCCGAAACACGCAAGGCCAGGATCGACGAGAACGAGATCGCCTATCTGTGCGAGCAGGCCAGCCGCTACTTCGCCAAGCCCGTCACCCGCGAGGATGTGGTCTGGAGCTATGCCGGCGTGCGCCCGCTGCTCGACGACGCCTCGGGCGATCCCTCGGCCGTCACACGCGACTACCTGCTGGAGACCAACACCCAGGGCGCGCCGCTGCTCTCCGTCTGGGGCGGCAAGATCACGACCTTCCGCAAGCTGGCCGAGGATGCGGCCGATATGGTCGGCGGCATGCTCGGTCAAGGTCCGGCATCCGGGCGCAAGCCCTGGACCGAGCACGCCCATCTGCCGGGCGGCGATCTGTCGTCCTGGATCGGCGCGGCGCAGCGTCCCGACACCGACTTTGAGCGCCTGGTGGCGGCGGTGCTCAAGCGCCATGCCTATCTGCCGCCGGCGCTGGCGCGCCGCCTGAGCCGGGCCTATGGCGCGCGGATTTCGCGCGTGCTGGGCGGCGCTGCCAGCCTGGCCGAGCTGGGGCAAGAGGTGGCGCCGGGACTGTTCGACATCGAGCTGCGTTATCTGCAGCGCGAGGAATGGGCCCGCAGCGCCGACGACGTGCTGTGGCGCCGTTCCAAGCTGGGCCTGCATTACACCGAAGCCCAGCGCGCCGCCGTGGCCGCCTGGTTCGAGACCAATACCGTTGGGAAAGACTGAACGATGCAACTCGATATGCAGGGCATCAGCCACCGGGTCGGTGCGGCGACGCACCTCTACCCGCTGGACCTGAAGCTGCAAACCGGCGCGGTCACCGTGCTGCTGGGCGCGACCCAGGCCGGCAAGACCACCTTGATGCGATTGATGGCGGGCCTGGACCGGCCCACCGTCGGCCGGGTGATGGCCGACGGCGTCGACGTGACCGGCGTCGCGGTGCGCGAGCGCAATGTCGCTATGGTCTATCAACAGTTCATCAACTACCCGTCGATGACGGTGCGCGACAACATCGCCTCGCCGCTGAAACTGCGTGGTGGAATGGACCGCGCCGCGATTGCCAAGCAGGTCGACCAACTGGCCGAGCGCCTGCACATCGAGATGCATCTGGACAAGCTGCCGGCCCAGCTCAGCGGCGGCCAGCAGCAGCGTGTGGCGCTGGCCCGCGCGCTGGCCAAGAACGCCCCGCTGATGCTGCTCGACGAGCCTCTGGTCAATCTGGACTACAAGCTGCGCGAAGAGCTGCGCGAGGAACTGAGCCAGCTCTTCGCCGTCGGCGGCTCCACCGTGGTCTACGCCACCACCGAGCCGGCCGAGGCCTTGCTGCTGGGCGGCTACACGGCCGTGATGGATGCCGGCGAGCTGCTGCAGTACGGGCCGACGGCCGAGGTCTTCCACCGCCCGGCCTCGCTGCGCGTGGCCCGTGCCTTCAGCGATCCGCCGATGAATCTGCTGCCGGCCACCGGCCAGGGCGGCCGCATTGACTTGATGCCGGGCCTGGCCCTGGAGCTGGCGGCCGAGATGCCGATTTCAGGTCCGGTGACGGTGGGCGTGCGCGCCAGCGCGCTGCGCGTGCAGACCCGTCCGGGCGATATCGCGATCCAGGGCAGCGTCGAGCTGGCCGAGATCTCGGGCTCCGACACCTTTGTCCATGTGCACAGCGAGCTCGGCTCCCTGGTGGCCCAGCTGACCGGCGTGCATTACTTCGACCTGGGTGCGCCGATCACGCTGTACCTGCAGGCCGCGCAGGCCTATGTCTTCGGTGCCGACGGCGCGCTGATGCTGGCTCCCGACAGAAAGGCTGGCCACTGATGGCACGCATCGACCTCGACCTAGCCCACGCCTACAAACCCAACCCTCAGCAGGACAGCGACTACGCGCTGCTGCCGCTGAAGATGAGTTTCGATGATGGCGGCGCCTATGCCTTGCTGGGGCCCTCGGGCTGCGGCAAGACCACCATGCTCAACATCATCTCCGGCCTGGTCCAGCCCTCGCATGGCACGGTGACCTTCGACGGCCGCGATGTCACCCGGCTGTCACCGCAGGCGCGCAATATCGCCCAGGTGTTCCAGTTCCCGGTGATCTACGACACGATGACGGTGGCCGAAAACCTGGCCTTCCCGCTGAAGAACCGCGGCGTCGCGCCCGAGAAGATCAAGGCCCGAGTCGGCAAGATCGCCGAGATGCTGGAGATGAGCGGCCAGCTGAACCAGCGCGCCGCCGGCCTGACGGCGGATGCCAAGCAGAAGATCTCGCTGGGCCGCGGCCTGGTGCGCGAGGACGTGTCGGCGGTGCTGTTCGACGAACCGCTGACCGTGATTGACCCGCATTTGAAATGGCAGCTGCGGCGCAAGCTCAAGCAGATCCATCACGAGCTGAAGCTGACCCTGATCTATGTGACCCACGACCAGGTCGAGGCGCTGACCTTTGCCGACCAGATCGTCGTGATGACGCGCGGCCGCGCGGTCCAGGTCGGCAGCGCCGATGCGCTGTTCGAGAAGCCCCAGCATATGTTTGTCGGCAACTTCATCGGCTCGCCGGGCATGAACTTTCTGCCGGGCCGTTTCAAGGCCGGCGTGCTGCAGATCGCCGGGCAAGACCTGGCCCTGGACTTCGGCGTGCTGTACCAGCAGCTGGAGCGCGCCGGCGAGTTCACGCTGGGCGTGCGGCCCGAGTATGTGGAGCTGGTCGGCGAGGGGGCGGCCGGCGCGCTGCGCGCGACGGTGGCCAAGGTGCAGGACATCGGCACCTACTGGCTGATCAGCGCCCGCGTCGGTGAGGTTGACATCAAGCTGCGCCTGAATGCGCAGGACCGCCCGCCCACCGCCGGCGACGCGGTCTGGCTGCAGGTGCTGGGAACGCACACCTGCTTCTACGGCCGCGATGAGCAGTTGCTCAACGGTCACCACCCCAAGCAAGAGGCTCATCAATGAAGCCCATCAATCAAAAAGCCTGGTTCCTGGTCCTGCCGGTGTTTCTGTGCGTGGCCTTCTCGGCCATCCTGCCGCTGATGACCGTCGTCAACTACTCGGTGCAGGACATCATCTCGCCCGAGCGCCGCGTCTTTGTCGGCACCGAGTGGTTCGCCGCGATGATGCGCGACGAGGAGCTGCATGCCGCGCTGTGGCGCCAGCTCGGCTTCTCGCTGGCGGTGCTGGCGGTCGAGATCCCGCTGGGCATTGCGCTGGCGTTGTCCATGCCGGCCCAGGGCTGGAAGTCCTCGGCCGTGCTGGTGATGGTGGCGCTGTCGCTGCTGATCCCGTGGAACGTGGTCGGCACCATCTGGCAGATCTATGGCCGTGCCGACATCGGCCTGATGGGCGCCGCGCTGCAATGGCTGGGCATCGACTACAACTACACCGGCAACGCCACCGATGCCTGGCTGACCGTGCTGCTGATGGATGTCTGGCACTGGACGCCGCTGGTGGCCCTGCTGGCCTTCGCCGGCCTGCGCTCGATCCCTGATGCCTACTACCAGGCCGCGCGCATCGACGGCGCTAGCAAGTTCGCGGTGTTCCGCTACATCCAGCTGCCCAAGATGCGCGGCGTGCTGATGATCGCGGTGCTGTTGCGCTTCATGGACAGCTTCATGATCTACACCGAGCCCTTTGTGCTGACCGGCGGCGGGCCCGGCAATGCGACCACCTTCCTGAGCCAGTACCTGACGACCAAGGCGGTCGGCCAGTTCGACCTCGGCCCGGCCGCCGCCTTCTCGCTGATCTATTTCCTGATCATCCTGCTGCTGTGCTTCATTCTCTACAACTGGATGCAGGCGCTCGGCCAAGCTGAAAAAACGGAGGCCGCCCATGGATGAGCGCCGCTTTAAGAAGAGATCCCTCTTCCTGATCGCCTACCTGCTGTTCGCTCTGCTGCCCATCTACTGGATGGTCAATATGAGCTTCAAGACCAACGAGGAAATCCTCTCGAGCTTCAGCTTCTTCCCGGACAACTTCACCTGGGCCAACTACGTCACGATCTTCACCGATCCCTCCTGGTACTCGGGCTATATCAACAGCCTGATCTATGTGGGCATCAACACGGTGATCTCGATCAGCGTGGCGCTGCCGGCCGCCTACGCCTTCAGCCGCTACTCGTTCCTGGGCGACAAGCATGTGTTTTTCTGGCTGCTGACCAACCGGATGACACCGCCGGCGGTGTTTCTCTTGCCCTTCTTCCAGCTCTACACGACGATGGGCATGATGGACACGCACATCGCGGTGGCGCTGGCCCATCTGCTGTTCAATGTGCCGCTGGCGGTGTGGATCCTGGAGGGCTTCATGAGCGGCATCCCGCGCGAGATCGATGAGACCGCCTATATCGACGGCTACAGCTTCCCGCGCTTCTTCGTGACCATCTTCCTGCCGCTGATCAAGGCCGGCGTCGGCGTCGCGGCCTTCTTCTGCTTCATGTTCTCGTGGGTGGAACTGCTGCTGGCCCGTACCCTGACCAGCGTCAACGCCAAGCCCATCGTCGCGACCATGACCCGCACCGTCAGCGCCTCCGGCATGGACTGGGCCACCTTGGCCGCCGCCGGCGTGCTGACCATCGTGCCGGGCGCCATCGTGATCTGGTTTGTCCGCCACTACATCGCGAAGGGTTTCGCGATGGGCCGCGTTTGAGGAGCCGCTGATGTTTGAATGGATGTACTGGACCACGCCGGTGGCGGTGTTCTTCGTCTGCATCGTGCTGATGCTGGCCGGCATGACGGTGTGGGAGCTCAAGTCGCCCACCGTGATGCGCAAGGGCTTTCTGCCGATGAAGACCACGCGCGGTGACCGGCTCTTCATTGGCCTGCTGACGGCCGCCTATATCAACCTGGCCTTTGTCGGCCTGTCCGGCCGCATGGCCGAGTGGTGGGCGCTGGAGAGCGATCCCAGCATCTGGATCAGCTTCGTGATCTCGATGGCGGTGCTGGCCCTGATCATGCGCAAGGGCTGAGCGCGGACCGAGGGCAAGCCCTGCGGCTTGCCCGACGCTGTGCGAAGGATCGGGCGCCTGCAAGCGCCCGAGCTAGACGGGTTTGATGGATTCGGCCCCCTCCTCCCCCGGGGCCGCATCACGCTGTTCGGGGGATTCATCAGAGGAGACAAGAGTAATGATGATGCAGCACAAGAAGTTTTCAGCGCTGGCCGTCGCCGCCGCGCTGGCCGTTGGGGCGTCCGGCGCCTGGGCCGGCGAGCCCGAGGCCAAGAAGTGGATCGACGCCGAGTTCCAGCCCAGTACGCTGAGCAAGGACCAGCAGATGGCCGAGATGAAGTGGTTCATCGAAGCGGCCAAGAAGCTGCAGGCCAAGGGCGTCAAGGAGATCTCGGTGGTGTCCGAGACCATCACCACCCACGAGTACGAGGCCAAGACCCTGGCCAAGGCCTTCAGCGAGATCACCGGCATCACGGTCAAGCATGACCTGATCCAGGAAGGCGATGTGGTCGAGAAGCTGCAGACCTCGATGCAGTCCGGCAAGAGCATCTACGACGGCTGGATCTCCGACTCCGACCTGATCGGTACCCACTACCGCTACGGCAAGATCATGAACCTCACCGACTACATGGCCGGTGCGGGCAAGGAATACACCAACCCCGGCCTGGACCTGAAGGACTTCATCGGCACCAGCTTCACGACCGCGCCCGACGGCAAGCTCTACCAACTGCCCGACCAGCAGTTCGCCAACCTGTACTGGTTCCGTGCCGACTTGTTCGCGCGCAAGGACCTGCAGGACAAGTTCAAGGCCAAGTACGGCTACGACCTCGGCGTGCCGCTGAACTGGAGCGCCTACGAGGACATCGCGGCCTTCTTCAGCGAAGACGTCAAGACCATCGATGGCAAGCCGATCTACGGCCATATGGACTACGGCAAGAAGGACCCGTCGCTGGGCTGGCGCTTCACCGATGCCTGGCTGTCGATGGCCGGCACGGCGGACAAGGGCATCCCGAACGGCATGCCGGTCGACGAGTGGGGCATCCGCGTCGCCGCCGACAAGTGCACGCCGGTGGGCGCCTCGGTGGCCCGTGGCGGCGCCACCAACTCGCCCGCCGCCGTCTACGCGCTGACCAAGTACGTGGACTGGATGAAGAAGTACGCGCCCAAGGAAGCCACCGGCATGACCTTCGGCGAAGCCGGCCCGGTGCCGGCCCAGGGCCAGATCGCGCAGCAGATCTTCTGGTACACCGCCTTCACCGCCGACATGACCAAGCCGGGCCTGCCGGTGGTTAATGCCGACGGCACGCCGAAGTGGCGCATGGCGCCCGGCCCGAACGGCCCGTACTGGAAGGAAGGCATGCAGAACGGCTACCAGGACGTGGGCAGCTGGACCTTCTTCGCCAACCACGACGCCAACAAGACGGCCGCCGCCTGGCTCTATGCCCAGTTCGTCACCGCCAAGACCACCAGCCTGAAGAAGACCATCGTCGGCCTGACCCCGATCCGTGAATCGGACATCCGTTCCAAGGCGATGACCGATATGGCGCCCAAGCTCGGTGGCCTGGTCGAGTTCTACCGCAGCCCCGCCCGCGTGGCCTGGACGCCCACCGGCACCAACGTCCCCGACTACCCCAAGCTGGCCCAGCTGTGGTGGAAGAACGTGGCCCAGGCCGTCACCGGCGAGAAGACCCCGCAGGGCGCGATGGACACGCTGGCCGAGGAGATGGACCAGGTGATGGGCCGTCTGGAGCGCGCCGGCATGGCCAAGTGCGCGCCCAAGCTCAACAAGAAGGAAAGCAACGCCAAGTGGCTGAGCGACAAGGGCGCCCCGTGGGCCAAGCTGGCCAACGAGAAGCCCAAGGGCGAGACCATCGCCTATGACAAGCTGCTGAACGCTTGGAAGGAAGGGCGCGTGCGTTAAGCACTCGTTGTACGACCCACCCAAGAAGCAAAGCGTCGCCCTCGGGCGGCGCTTTTTTTCTGGGCGCGCGCTGAATCGCTCACTGCGCCATCACGGTCACGAGCACAAAGAAGATGAAGCTGGGTCCGAAACAAGGCAGGCCGTCGGCATCCGTCATCCGCCAGATCGAGGCCACGGTGCAGCTCTCCTTCGGCGCCGCGAAGTCCACGCCGATATGCACTGGCTGCCCGGGCAGGGTGTCCGGCACCTCGACCTCGCGATACAGGCTGGCCAGATAGGCCTCCTGAATGGCTTCGAGGCTGCCGTCCGGCCGGCGCCGGGCGATCGCGTATTCGCCATCGACCCGAACCGCACGGCGGCCCCGCCAGGGGCGGCTGCCCAGGTTCTGGATCTCCCAAATCTTTCGGAAGGACTCGCCCGGCGAGACCACGGCATGGTCGGGCGTCGTCACGTCGGCGTTGAAGGCCGCGATGTCGCTCGGGTCCTGCGGGTTGACCGCCCGATTGGTCGGCAAGGGAAAGGCGCCGAAGGCCGACGAACCCTGCAGGTCGGCGTAGTAGCGAAACAGCAGCAGGGGCGAGACCTGCAGCGCGCCGGCCAGCTTGACCAGGGTGCGCACGGACGGATCGCGAGCGCCGCCGTTGGCGAGGTCGTAAACGTAGGTCCGAGCGATCCCCGCCTCGGCCGCCAAGGCCGTGAGCGTCTTGCCCAGCTCCCTGCTGCGCCGCGCCAGCAGGGCACGGAGCGTCTCCGGTGAACTCGATTGCATGCCCTCAATGGCCCCACAGGGCCTTTGTTCTTGTCTGGGACTCATAGCGTACGCCAAAACCGACATCCCGCACGCCAATCCCGACGAGGGGCGCTCAAGAATTCACTTCCATTCACGAAGCTGGCCGGGCGCAGTTAATGGCATCGGTGCTCTGCGCATGTGCATAGCAGGGAATTTCATTGAGACGCTCTATTCCCTCAACGCAGCGATGAATCGAGCAAGGGAGGACGGGATCAGGGATGAAACCTTTCTGCTTACCTTCTCAATCCCAGGTAAAGGATATCCAATGACTGACATGCTCGATTGCTTCCAGCAATTGCCTTTCATTTCCACCAAAACCAACGGAAGACAAGAATACGCGGCTCATAGGAATATGGCAGCCAAGTATGCAGCCGAACTGTTCGAGAACAGCTTCGCAATCGTCAAGGTTCCCGAGTTCGTTCAGAGCCGGTTCAAGCGGTTGGCGGAGAATTTCTCCCGGATTGATCGGCAGGTCCGAGAGAATTTCTGTTTCATCAAGAAAACGGACGGTTTCATGCCTCACGGCACCACATTCGCCAGGGATTTACAAAAGACCGATCTGTGCCAGACCTTTAATTACTGGCATTGCTATCGTGGGACGCACAGTCAGTACGCATTTTCGCGTGATCCGTTCTACACGACGGTCGCGAGTTGCGAGGTTGAAGTGCATGACCTGTGCCAAGCCATCCTGGCCGAGGTCGCGGACCACTATAACTACGAGCATCCGCTCGACATTAGGGATGATTCATACGTCCAATTCAATATGTATCCCGAAACAATGAAGAAGGCGGATCGAAAGTACCTGCAGGACATTCACGAGGACGGGCACCTCATCACCTATGTCAAGCCGAATGCGCCCGGTCTGCTGATCTATGCGCGCGGCATGGAGCAGCTCATCAATATGGAGCCTGATGAAGCCATCGTCATGACCGGATCCTTGTTGACGGAGCTGACCGATGGCGACGTGCCGCCGCTTTACCATGCCGTCCTGGATTTGAATCTCCCGGCGGCGCGTGCATCGCTGATTTACAACGTGAACGCGCTCTATACAGCCATGCCTAGTGTCAAGGGCCGCACCATACAGATGCGAGCCATCGCCAATCAGCATCATGCTGAATTTTGGCAATATCCATATCACTCCGTATAGCGCGCCGATAAATACCACCCAAGCTCGCCCTCGCAGGGCGTGCTTCATGGAATTTATGGGTTTACGGTAAACCGCCCTGAACGCTTGTTGATGGGCATTGAGACAGAAGGGATGCAACGATGTTCGCACCACCCCGCCGACGGCTATGGGAGGCCGCGCTGGTCTTGATCACCGCCTTGTGGGGCTGGTCGTTTGTCGCCATCCAGGCGGCCCTGGGCGACTTGAGCGACTCCGCCTTCAATGCCTACAGATTCCTCGCAGCGGCACTCGTCATGCTTGTGGTGCTCGCTGCGCGGCGGGTTCCAATCTCGAGAACGGATCTTGTTCAGGGCGGCATGGCCGGACTGGCGCTCTATCTGGCCTTTCTGTTCCAGACCAAGGGGCTCAAGTTCACCACGGCCTCGAATGCCGCCTTCATTACCGGCCTCGCCGTCATCTTCACGCCGTTGTTCCTGTTTGCCTGGTTCGGAGTGAAACTCGGGAGGATGCAACTGCTCGGTGCCTTGCTGGCCACCGTCGGCCTGGCCTTGCTGACGCTGAAAGGCCTGAGCGTGCGGGCCGGCGACCTGCTGATATTGCTGTGCGCGGCGTCATTCGCGCTGCACATCATCCTCTTGTCCAGGGCCAGCAAGATCGCGGACATCGTCAATCTCGCCTTCATCCAGGTCGCCGTCGTGGGGCTGCTGTCCCTGGCGCAATCACTGGTCTTGCGGGAGCTGTCCGTGCCACGCGACGTAGCCACGATCCAGGCGATTCTTGTCATCGGTATCCTGGGAACCGCGCTCGGCTTCTATGTCCAGACTCAGGCCCAGGTCGCCTCGTCGCCGAACCGCATTGCACTGATCATCGTGCTGGAGCCGGTCTTCGGTGGCCTTTTCGGCTATCTGCTGGCGGGCGACCGGCTGAGCCTCCTGAACTGGATCGGCGCTGCCTTGATCGTCGCGGGAATGCTGGTCGCGGAAACCCGATTTCCAGCGCGAGGGACGCGAGCCGTGCCGCGACCGACCGGCAATCTGTGAGCCCCGTGTTGCCGGCGTAAGCAGCTGTTGCGCCTGTGGCAAATCTGGACGAAGGGCGGCATCGCGATCGGGACAATCGCGGCCCATGCATCACCTCCTCCGCCCCACCCCTGTCCGCGCCCTGTCAGTGCTGGCTCTTTGTTCCAGCCTGCTGCTGGCAGCCTGTGGCGGCGGCGGTGGCCCTGACGAGAGCCCGAACAGCGCGGCCGAGACGTCAGCCCCTGCCGCATCCTCCCCGGCAGCATCCGCACAGACCGCCGCCGTGCAATGCGAGCTGCCCGATTTCCAGGCCGAGCTGCTGCGTCTGGTCAATGAAAGGCGCGCTCGTGGCGCGGTCTGCGGCGCCGAGACCTTGGCGGCCGCGCCAGCGCTGGTCTGGCAGACCGCTATCGCGCAGGCTGCGGCCCGGCATTCGCAGGACATGGTGGACAAGAGCTTCTTCAGCCACACCGGCTCGGACGGCAGCAGCGCCGGCCAGCGCCTCAGCGCCAGCGGCTACGCCTGGAGCCGCTGGGGCGAGAACATCGCCTATGGCTACAGCAGCAGTGCGGCGGTGGTTGACGGCTGGATGAAGAGCGAGGGCCATTGCCGCAACCTGATGAGCCCGGCCTTCAGCGAGATGGGGCTGGCCTGTGTGCGGCAGAGTCAGAGCAATCCCGGCAGCACGGTGCGCTGGGCCTGGACCCAGGTGCTGGCATCGCCGCGCTAGGGCCGGCCGGCCATTCATACAAGCCAACCCTCAGCTCGCCGCCGCCGGCTCGCGGCGGCCGCCCGGGCCGGCCACACTGGGCGCCATGTTCTTCTTCGGGCGCTGTCCATGAAAGCAGATGTCAAGCCGGCCACCAACTGGCTCAAGGCCAACCGGGGCTTCCTCGTCTTCCTGCTGTGCTTCGGGCTGCTGCGCACGGCTATCGCCGACTGGAACCCGGTGCCTAGCGCCTCGATGCGGCCCAGCATCCTCGAGGGCGATGTGGTGCTGGTGAACCGGCTCGCCTATGACGCCAAGCTGCCGCTCAGCGAGATCAGCCTGGCCCGGCTCGGCGAGCCGCAGCGCGGCGACATCGTCACCTTTTCCGCGCCGACGACCGGCGTGCTGCTGATCAAGCGCCTGGTGGCGCTGCCGGGCGACACGGTCGAGCTGCGCGACGGCCGCCTGCTGATCAATGGCGAGGCGGCGCATTACAGCGCTGCGGAGCCGGCGCTCGAAACCCTGGGGCCCGGCCGGGTGCTGGCGGTGACGCGCAGCACCGAGATGGTGGCGGGCAGCAGCCGGCGCGTCCAGCATCTGTCGGGCCTGTACGCCGCCGGGCAGTTCGGGCCGCTGCGGGTGCCGGCCGAGCACTACTTCATGCTGGGCGACAACCGCGACAACAGCGTGGACTCGCGCTTCATCGGCGCCGTGCCGCGCCGCCTGCTGGTGGGCCGGGCTCATCACATCCTGCTGTCGGCCGACATCAACGACCGCTGGCAGCCGCGCTGGGAGCGCGTGGCGGCGGCACTGCGCTGATCGCGGTCCGCTGCGCCGGGGGGCGGCTCCGGCGGCGGCGTTTGTGCGAGCATGTCGCTACCTCGCGGCACACAAGACCTGACCCTGACAGGCCGACGCTGCATCGACGGAGACAAGACATGGCCCTCACGATGACCGCTGCCGGCCGGCGCGCCCGCCTTGCCGCAGCGCTGCTGCCCGCCTTGAGCCTGACCGCCTGCGGCGGTGGCGACGATCAGGAGACCCTGGTCACCCGCGTCAGCTACCGCTCGCTCGATCCGATCAAGCCGCTGACGGTGCCGGCCGAGCTGCGCATGCCGCCCGGCCCGGCGCGTCCCGCCGTGGTCATCGTGCATGGCAGCAGCGGCATCGACAGCCGCGGCGTCTCCTATGCCAAGGAGCTCAACGCGGCCGGCATCGCGACCCTGGAGATCGATATGTGGGGGGCGCGGGGCATCAGCGGCGCGGCCGGCCCAGCGGCGTACCCGAGACCCTGCCCGATGCCTATGGCGCGCTGAAGTTCCTGGCCGGCCTGCCCAGCATCGACAGCAAGCGTATCGGCATCATGGGCTTTTCCTGGGGCGGCGTCGTGACGATGCTGACCGCGACCCGACCCTACACCGAGCAGTACATGGCCGGCACCGGCCTGGCCTTCGTCGCCCATGCGCCCAACTATCCGGTCTGCTGGGTCTACAACCGTGTGCCCGGCTACGGCTTTGCCAGCCTGACCGGCGCCAAGGTCTTCCTGCAGGGCGGCGGGCTCGATACCTACGACCTGCCCGACACCTGCCCCAAGCTGGCCGAGCAGGCCACCGTGCCGACCGGGCTGCTGAGCGTCAAGATGTATGCCGACGCCACCCACGGTTTCGACCGCACGGAAGACCCGGTCACGATCAACGACCCCTTCGCCCATCTGGGCCGTGGCGGCCCGGTGCTGATGACGCCCAACCCGGCGGCCGCCGCGCAGGCGCGCGCCGCCACGACGGCGTTCTTCAAGACCCAGTTCGGCCTGTAGGGCGGCCGCCGCCGCGTCAGACCGTCAGCACCGCCAGCATGTCCTCACCCTGGGCATCCAGCCCCTGCTCGACAAAGCCGTGGCGGGCATAGAGCCGGCGTGAGCCTTCGTTGCCCGGGTGGTAGCAGATCTCGATCTCGCGCAGCCCGGGCCGGCTGCGGATATCGGCGATCGCCAGTTGCAGCGCCCGGCTGCCCAGCCCCTGGCCCTGCAGCGGGGCGCTGACCATGAAGCGCCAGATCGAGATGCGCTCGGCCGTCTCTGGCACCCACATCATGAAGCCGGCGACCTGCTCGCCGAGGTAGATGGCGCGTGCGACATAGCCGGGGTTGTAGGCCGCCTCGACCAGGGACCAGCAGTTGTCGGCCAGCATGCGCTGCTGCTCGGGCGGCAGCGGCAGATCACAGACGGCCTCGTAATTGTCCTTCGTCACCGGCCGCAGGCTGATCTCGGCCGGGTCCGGGCGTGTTGCCTGGTTCATTGTTGTGTTCCTCCGGATGCGATTGTCGGGCCGCAGTCGCGCGCAACTGCCTCAGCCATTCCTTTTTGGCAAGCTCCCATAAGCAAGGACAACAGTGGGCCTTGATGCCGCACCGCCTTGGGTCATACTGGGCTGGCAAGAAGAGAAGAACTGCCTTGGGATGTCTATGACGAGCAATACACGAACATCCGCAGGCCTCCCCAGCGTGCTCAAGCAGCTGGGGAAGATGACGGCGATCCGTGACACCTATCTGGTCGAGCAAAGCCTGCTGCGCACCTTGGGGCCTTTGCTGGGGGTCAGCGAGACCTCGCTGTACCGGGTCGACGAGCATGGCGAGGTGCTGCGGGCGCTGCATCACTCGCGCCGCATCGAGGCGCAGCAGGACGGCGTGCAGCGCGTCGCCGAGCAGGTGGAAGAGGTCACCAATGAGCAGCGCCTGCCCGAGGAGGTGCAGACCCTGTTCGAGAACGTCCGGATGCTGGACAAGTCCTGCAGCCGCAGCGACGGCGGCGAGGGTTTCATCGTCTGCTACCCCATCCATGGTGGTGACGAGATTTGCGGCTACTTCGTGCTGCGGCGCGAGCGCGAGATCACGCCGATGGAGGACGCCATCGTGCTGGGCGTGCTGGAGGTGTTCACCAACTTCTACGCCCTGCTCGACACCAGCCAGCGCGACCGCCTGACCGGCCTGCTGAACCGCTACTCGCTGGAGCTCAATCTCGACCGCCTCTGGAACCTGCTCTACGCCCGCCTGCATGAGCCGGCGCCGCCCGAGCCCGGCGTGGCGCGGCGCGAGCCGCTGCCGCAGCGCTACTGGCTGGGCGTGATGGATGTGGACCACTTCAAGAAGATCAACGATGGCTATGGCCACATGATCGGCGACGAGGTGCTGATCGTCGTGTCCCGGCTGCTGAAGGCGGCGTTCCGGCGCTCCGATCTGATCTACCGCTACGGCGGCGAGGAGTTCATCGCCATCATCGCGGCCAATGATCTGGAGTCGGCGACGCTGGCCTTCGAGCGCGCGCGCAAGAAGATCGAGAGCTTCAAGTTTCCGCGCGTCGGCCAGGTCACGATCAGCGGCGGCTTCAGCGGCGCCGATCCGGTGGTACTGCCGCAGGAGGTCATCAACCGCGCCGACAGCGCGCTCTACGAAGCCAAGCGGGGCGGCCGCAACCGCATCTGCCACTACGAGAGCCTGATCCAGCAGGGTGCGCTGAAAGAGGTCAGCCCGGGCAGCGTCGATCTGTTCTGAGCGGGCGGCCGCTCAGCGTCGCGATTTGGCAGCGGCTTTCGCCGCCTGGCCGGCCTCGGCCGCCGCGAAGGCCAGCTCCAGGTACTCGCGCACATTCTTCTTGAACAGATCACCGATCTTCTCCAGCTTGATGTGGCGCCGGTGCTTGCCCTCGCCTTCCAGCACCTGATGCCGGTCGGCCAGCGCCGTGCCCTGGCTGAACTCCAGCGCCAGATGGCGCTCGTAGGAGAACAGCGCACAGACCGGCGCGCCCGCCGAGAACAGCAGGCCGCCGTAGCGCACCTCCTCGCGCAGCCGTGGGCCGGCGGTGTGGATCAGCTTGCGCACCCGCTCGACCAGCTCATAGCGCTGTGCATCGACACGGCGCAGCTCGTTCAGGAAATCGTCAACGGGTTCGGGATTCATCGCGGGGCAGCTCAGGCACAATTACCGATTGCACCACAGGCACAGGATGCAGCGGCCGGCCCTTGCGCTCGAAGCTCTGCAGATTGGCCAGCGTCGTCGCGGCGATCGCGCTCAGCGCGTCGGCGGTGAAAAAGCCCTGGTGGCCGGTGATCAGCACATTCGGGAAGGTCAGCAGGCGCGCGAACACATCGTCCTGCAGGGCAGCAGCCGACAGGTCGCGGAAGAACAGCGAACCCTCTTCCTCATAGACGTCCAGCCCCAGCCCGCCCAGCTGCCCGGTCTTCAGCGCCGCGATCGCCGCGCCGGCATCGACCACCGCGCCCCGGCTGGTGTTCAGCAGCAGCGCGCCGCGCTTCATGCCGGCCAGCGCGGTCGCGTCGATCAGGTGGCGTGTCTGCGGCGTCAGCGGGCAGTGCAAGCTCACCACATCGCTGGCCGCCAGCAGTTCGGCCAGCGAGGCCACATAACGCATGCCCATGGCCTCGCAGGCCGGGTTTGGCTGCGGGTCCAGGCCCAGCAGCCGGCAGCCGAAGCCCGGCCCCAGGATGCGCGCAAAGCACTCGCCGATCTTGCCGGTGCCCACCACGCCCACCGTGCGCCCGTGCAGATCGAAGCCCAGCAGGCCATCGAGTGCGAAATTGCCCTCGCGCACCCGGGCGTGCGCCCGGTGGATCTTGCGATTCAGCGTCAGCAGCAGGGCTACCGTGTGCTCGGCCACCGCATGCGGCGAGTACTCCGGTACCCGCCCCACCGGCAGCCCGAGCCGCTCGGCCGCTGCCAGGTCCACCTGGTTGAAGCCGGCGCAGCGCAGCACGACCAGCCGCACACCCAGCTGCTGCAGCCGCTCCAGCACCGGCGCGTCCAGCCTGTCATTGACGAAGGCGCACACCGCCTGCGCCCCGGCCGCCGCCGCCACGGTGTTCAGGTCCAGGCCGGCTTCGAGATAGTTGAACTGGTAGTGCGTCCCCCCTGGATCGGCAGCCAGCCGCACCCGTTCGAGGAACTCGCGGTCGTAGGGGCGGGTGCTGAAGATGGTGAGGTTCATGCGGCGACCCTAGCACGAGGCTCACAGAAAGTCGGTACGGTGGGTGGCAGACTCAGCACAGCGAGCTCGGTGCTGTGACCCACTCCCACGCCAGTCGGCCCCGAAATCGCTGCCACGCGGACCCGAGGAGGCCGTCGACCACAGGCTCCATCAAGACTCTTCGGTGTTGCCTCCCACAAGGGTCTTGCTGGTCGCGCGTCAGGCGGTGTCGTGCATCCACGCCGGCACATCCCGTTTGCCATGCAGCACCCGCCACACATCGATGTAGTCGGCGCGCTCAAGGTAGAAGACCAGATAGGGATAGCGGGTCAGCGGCCATGAGCGCAGCCCGGGCAGGTTCAGCTCATGGGCATAGCGCGGCGAGCCGGTGGCCGGGTAGTGTGCGATGTGGTGATAGGCCTGCTCAAGCGCGTCGACAAAACCGAGCGCGGCGGACTCCGCGCCTTCGTTCAAATAGTGGCTCAAAGCCTCGTCGACATCGCGCTCGGCCGCTGCGCGCGCGATGATGGGCTTGGCTGTCATGCGGCCGGGCGGGCTAACGGGGCTTGGCTGCCTGGCGTGCCCGCTCCCGCAGCCGATCAAAGTAGGCGCCGTCCGCGGCAGTGGCAGATGGTGCCGAGCTGGCGCCGTCCAGCAGCAGCGCCCGCAATTGCAAGCGGTCCTGATCCTTGCGGATCAGCTCACGCACGTACTCGCTGCTGCTGCCATAGCCGCGCTCGCTGACCTGCTCGTCCACAAAGGACTTGAGCGGGTCGGGCAGGGAGATGTTCATCGTGCTCATGGCCGGAGCATAGTCAGCTTGGCAAATTTTGGCAAACTGCCGCCCGCATTCCGGGGCCGCCTTGCGCCCTGTTCAGGGGGCAGGTGCCAGGCTGGCCGATCGCCAGGCTGCTGGCGGCGCTCAGCACTGCCAGCTGCCGCCGTGCCATGATCCGGCCCATGCTGAAAACCCTCAAAGACCTGTTCGACAGCCTGCTGCCGCCGACAGCCAACGCAGATCCGGCCGCCACGGAGCACGCGCTGCAGCTGGCCACCGCGGTGATGCTGGTCGAGGTGATGCGCGCCGACCCGAGCTTTCATGCCGGCGAGCGCGCGGCGGTGCTGGTGGCGCTGCGCGACAAGTTCGCGCTCGATGCCGACGAGGCGGCCCGGCTGGCCGAACTGGCCGAGGCCACGGCCAAGGACGCCACCGATCTGTTCGGCTTCACCTCGCGCATCAACGAGCGCTTCGAGATGTCGCAGAAGCTGCGCATGGTCGAGCATATGTGGCGCGTCGCCTATGCCGACGGCCATTTGAGCGCGCACGAGCGCCATGTGATGTGGCGCATCGCCGATCTGCTGCATGTGCCGCAGGGCGCTTACGTCAACGCGCGGCTGCGGGTGCAGGCCGAGTCCGAGGCGCCATGATCGTCAACCAATAACGAAGCCGGGAGCTGAGCAGAACATGAACAGCGCAACAAGATCCGCCGACCTGCTCAAGGTCGGCCTGGTGCAGATGGCCCCGGTCTGGCTGGACCGGGCCAGGACCCTGGACAAGGTGGCCGCCTGGCTGGCCGAGGCCGCCGCGCAGCAATGCCAGCTGGTGGCGTTCGGCGAGGCCCTGGTGCCGGGCTATCCCTTCTGGGTGGAGCTGACCGACGGCGCGCGCTTCAACAGCGCCGCGCAGAAGACCATGTACAGCCATTACCTGGACCAGGGCGTCGTGATCGAGAGAGGCGACCTCGACAGCGTCGCCGGCCTGTGCCGCCAGCACCGCATGGCCTGCTATCTGGGCGTGATGGAGCGCGCACCCGATCGCGGCGGCCACAGCCTCTACTGCACGCTGGTCTATATCGACCAGGGCGGCGCGATCCGCTCGGTACACCGCAAGCTGCAGCCGACCTACGAGGAGCGCCTGGTCTGGGCGGCCGGCGACGGCCATGGCCTGGTGGTGCACGATCTGGGCGCCTTCAAGGTGGGCGGCCTGAACTGCTACGAGAACTGGCTGCCGCTGGCGCGCTCGGCGCTGTATGGCCAGGGCGAGGATCTGCATGTCTCGGTCTGGCCCGGCGGCCTGCACAACACCCAGGACCTGACCCGCTTCATTGCCCAGGAAAGCCGCTCCTATGTGATCGCGGTATCGGGTCTGATGCGGCCCCAGGACATTCCCGAGGGCACGCAATTCCGCGACCAGATGCTGGCGGCCGACAAGCCCTTCTTCGCCAACGGCGGCTCGGCGCTGGCCGCGCCGGACGGCAGCTGGGTGATCGAACCCCAGATCGGTGTCGAGGGCCTGTTCTGCGCCGAGATCGATCATGGCCGGGTGCGCGAGGAGCGCCAGAACCTCGATCTGGCCGGCCATTACAGCCGGCCCGATGTGACCCGGCTGAGCATCAACCGGGCCCGCCAGCACACGGTGCGCTTCGAGGACTGAGCCGGCGCGTTTCAGAGCCGCTGCAGCAGCAGCCGCTCGGCCAGTTCGCGCTGCGCCACCGGCAGCGCCGCCGCCTGGTCCAGCGTGCGCAGCACCGCGTCGCAGGACGGGGTGCGAGCGCCGCCATCCTCGACCCAGACCCGGCCAAGCAGGCCCGGCGCATGGCCGCCCAAGGTGCGACGCACCACCTCCAGCTCCAGTGCGCTGGGGGCCTTGGGCAGCCAGCGCGGCGCCGCTGCCTCGGCGGCCGCGCCCAGCCAGCGGGTCTCCTGGGCCCGCAGCTCGGCGGGCATCGCGCGGCGCAGCTCCAGCTGGCCGCCCAGCAGGGCCTGGCAGACCGCCGTACCGGCCGCGCGGGCGGTGCGCAGCTGGGCCTTCAACACGGCCAGATAGCGGCGCCGCAGCTCGGGCGACACCTCCATCAGCAGCCCCGGCAGCCGCTCGGCCAGCACCCGCAGCGCGGCATTCTGCGGCTCGTCGGCATTGCCCGGCTGGGCCAGATGGGCGGCGCGCATGCGGGCTGCCGCGGCCGGCAGCAGCTCGGGGTAGCGTGCGCCCAGCAGGTGCCAGGCCGGGTTGGCGCCCAGTGCGTCCAGATAGTCCTGCTCGGTGCTGGCGGCCGGGTCCGAGGGCAGCACCACATCCAGGGTCTGCGGCGGCGCCTCGATCAGCGCATGCAGGATCAGCTCCTCGCTAGCCGGATACCACATATCGTCGGCCGGCGTGCGCAGCGTGCGCTGGATCAGCGGCTCGGGCAGGCCCATCTCGCGGTAGGTGGCGGCCAGCTCCTGGTTGGCGACCTCGTCGAACACCGGGTTGTAGCTGCCGCTGGAGGCGCGGTGAAAACCCAGGCGCGCGCCGGGCATCAGCTGGCGCTGCTGGCCGGCCAGAAAGACCAGGGTGCAGGCGCTTTCGCAGCCGCCCACCGCGCGGGTGGCCGCACCGGTCTTGCGCACTTGCTCGACCATGCGCTCGGCCTCGTAGACGCGCCCGCCCGGCGAGGCCAGCTCGAACAGCCGCACCGGCTGGGCCGTGCCGGCTAGCAGCTTCTGCAACCGGGTCGCGTCGCCCATGCCGATGGGCCCGTCCAGCCGCAGGGTACGGCCATCGGCCGAGAGCTTGAACGTGGCCTGGCCGATCGGGTCGCTGCCGCGCGCCATCTGCCAGTACTCGCCGGCCTGGGGCAGGAAGCCGAACAGCGTCGACACCACCATCTGCAAGGCGCTCAGCACCAGACTCAGCCGGGCCAGATTGGCCCACAGGGCGGAGCCGTCGATGCGACGGTAGGCATGGGCGGCGCGCCAGGCGCCGACGATGGCCCAGGTATCGAAGGCCAGGATCAGCGGCCAGCCGATCAGCATCGCGATGCTGCCGGCCTGCAAGGCCTCGCCCTTCAGGCTGATCCAGGTCATCAGCCCGGTCAGCGCCAAGCCGATCGGCAGCGACAGCAGCACATTGTTGATCCAGAAGCTGCGCGCCAGGCTGTGCTCGCCCTGCCAGTGGGCCGCGAGATAGCCGCTGCCCGAATCGGCCTCGCTGCGCGGGCGACGCAGCACCACCCGGGTGCCGGCCAGGCGGTCGTGCCAGCAGCGGCGCTCGCCATCCAGCGCGGCCCAGGCAAAGCCCAGGCCCAGCGGCAGGGCCGACAGCAGATAGCCGAGCCAGCGCAGCGCGCAGCGGCCCGGTGTGGGCCGTGCGCCGCTGCGCGCATCGACCACCAGCAATCCGGCCAGCAGCTTGCCCGGCGTCGTGCCCTGCCAGGCCCAGAAGCCGATGAAATACAGCGCCGGCAGCGCCCAGTTGATCAGCAGACTGGCCGGGCGCACATCGTCGAGCCGGCCGACAAAGCCCTCGCGATAGGCCAGCCACAGCAGCGGCGCGCTCAGGCCCATCAGCGCCAGCGCATCGACCAGCAGGGCCAGCGCACGCCGGCCCAAGGTGGCCGGCGGCGGCGGCGGCGCGCTCGGGCGCGGCTTGCGGCTGGGCGGCGGCTTGAAGCCCGGGGGTAGCTCTTGCGCGGGTTTTTGCACCATCGTCAAGGGCGAGGCGAACGGGTTCTCGTGATCGGTGGTCGTGGCCACGCTGTGCTCCCAGGGTGTGGCCATGACTCTAGCGCGCCGCTTTGCCGCGACGGCGGCGCCGTTGGCGTGATTTGTCACGCATTCCCGACGAACAAGGGGGGAGTGGCGGTGCGCGTACAGTTCAACATGGCGTTATTGCCGTTTTGAGCCTGCTTTCTCGATGTCCGATGCTACGCCCCGTCCTTCCAGCACCCAGACCCTGACCGAGCTGCTGGTCACGATACTGGCGCCCTCCCTGGTGCTGATGCAGCTCAGCAGCCCCGAGCGCCTGGGCTCGGCCCGCGCGCTGGTGCTGGCGCTGGCCTTTCCGCTGGTCTGGGCGGCCTGGACCGCGCTGCGCGAGCGGCGCTTCAGCTGGATGGCGGCGCTGGGCGTGTTCAGCACCCTGCTGACCGGCGGCATCGGCCTGCTGGCGCTGGACACGCGCTGGCTGGCCATCAAGGAGGCGGCGGTGCCCGGCGTGATCGGCCTGGCCATCCTGCTGTCGGTGCTGAGCAAGCGCCCGCTGGTGCGCCTGCTGGTGTTCAATCCGAGCATGATGGATGTGCCGCGCATCGAGGCCGCGCTGGCCGAGCGCGGCCAGAGCGCCGCCTTCGAGCGCCGGCTGCGCCTGGGCACGCTGATGCTGGCCGGCAGCTTCGCCTTCTCCAGCGTGATGAACTATGTGCTGGCGCGCTGGCTGGTCACCAGCCCGGCCGGCACCGAGGCCTTCAACGCCGAGTTGGGCCGCATGAATCTGCTGAGCTGGCCGATGATCGCGATCCCCTCGATGCTGCTGACCATGGGCGTGCTGTTCTATCTGGCCAAGGGCATCCACCGGATGACCGGGCTGAAGCTGGAAGACTGCCTGCGCCACCAGTGAGCATGGACGGCCCGTCCGTGCAGTACCGCACTGTGGCGAGCCCCGACTGCGGGAAGTTCCCAGGCTTGTTTGTACGACGCCTCGCTTACCGTCGCCCACCTGTCTAGATGGAGCCGCCAGGCCCGCAATGACGCGGTCCGGTGCCCGGGGGGATGCGAATGAGCCACAAGAGCGAGAAAAGAAGGGTCGGCGGCCTATTATTGGGCTTGCAGGGCCTGGCCGCCGTCGTGCTGGGCTGGGGGCTGTGTGCGGCGGCCCAGGCCGCGCCGCCCACCATCGGCGCCATCGTGCCCAAGAGCTGGCCCAGCGCGGCCCAGGGCGAGGAGATCCACAAAGGCATGTTGCTGGCGCTGAAGACCTCCTCGATCCAGCCGGTGCCGACCCTGCTGGTGCAGGACAGCGGCTGCGACTACCGGCGCGCCGAGGCGGCGGCCAAGCAACTTGTCGAGGCCAAGGTCGATCTGGTGCTGGGCGGCTGGTGCGTGCTGGGCGGTGTGCCGGCGCTGCTGAAGACGGCCGGTATCCCGCTGGTGTCGGCCAATGCCGAACGCTTCCCGCTGGAGGACCCGGTGCTGCAGCTCGGCCGGGTTGGGCCGCGCGTCGGCGAAAGCGTGGCCGCGACCCTGCGCCGCGAGACCGGGCTGCGGGTTTCGGCCAGCAGCAGCTGCTGGATGGATTTTGAGCCGGTGGCCTCGGAGAAGTTCGATGCCGTGCTGTGCCCGACCGTGGCCATCGACCGCTCGCGTTGGACCCAGGTCGAAGGCCTCTACACCGCCGCCTTCCGCACGCCCTTCACGATGGCCGCCGCGCGCGGCTATGCGGCGATGGAGGTGGGCCTGGGCTATCTGCGCAAGCTGCGCAGCGGCGCCAAACCGGCGGCGGCTCTGGCCGAGGCCCGCGCCATCCAGACCCTCCTGGGCCCGGTGCCGGCGCCCGATGCGCCCACGCCGGCCGCCGCGATGCAGCTGCTGCTGACGGCCAAGCTGCCGCGCCTGGCGCCCAAGGAAAGCGCCCAGCTCAACGCGATGCTGAAGGCCAAGTCCTGCGCCTGCAAGCCGGGCTGCAACGAGGGCGAGGCCAAGTGGCGCGAGCTGCCTTTTGTGCTGGCCTCTTGCAGTGCCGGCAGCAGCTGAGGCCGGCCTGCGACCTCAGCCCGGGGCTGCCGAGCCCAGGCACTCGACCAGAAACTCCACCGTGGCCCGCACCGCCGGCAGCTGGCCGCGCCGGTGCGGCATCAGCAGGCTGGTGCTGACGCGGCCGGCATGCCAGTCGGGCAGCACCCGGCGCAGCTGTCCCTCGCGCAGCGCGGCCCGGCACATCGCTTCGGGCAGGCAGACGATGCCCAGTCCGGCCAGCGCGGCCTGCAGCAGCACGGTCGATTCATTGGCGATCAGGCGCGGCTGCGGCGTCACCTGGACGGACTCGCCGGCGGCGTCCCAGAGCCGCCAGCTGAGCTGCTGTGGCCCGGTCAGCAAGCCCTGCTGGGCCGCCAGCTGATCGGGCTGCAGCGGCGCCTCCTGCCCCTCCAGATAGGCCGGCGCCGCGACCAGGATGATGGCCTCGACGTTCAGCAGCCGCTGCACCAGGCCCGAGTCGGGCAGGGGCGCGAAGTGGCTGCGCACGACGATGTCATAGCCCTCCTGCGCGACGTCGACAAAGCGGTCCGTGACATCGAGCTGCAGCCGCACCTTGGGCAGGGCGCTGGCCAGGCGCGGCAGATGGGCGGCCAGATCGAGCTGGGCGGTCGGCACCGAGGCGCTGATCCGGACCGTGCCGCTGGGCTCGGCGGCGCGCCGTCGCACCACCTGCTCGGCGGCCTCGGCCTCGATCAAGGCCGCACGCGCATGCTCGTAGAAGTCACGGCCCAGCTCGGTCAGCACAAAGCTGCGCGAGCTGCGCTGGATCAGCCGTGCCTGCAGGCCGGCTTCGAGCTCGGCCACGCGCTTGCTGATGGTGGACTTGGGCAGGCCCAGCTGGCGCGCGGCGGCGGCAAATCCGCCCTGCTCGACGGCGGCGACAAAGAAGGGCAGGTCATTGAGTTTCAGCATCACGACGGGTGGGTGGGGGCGGCCGCAAAGTCCATGGACAGAGACTTTGCGTCTGCGCCAGACGGACTACTCAGGCCTGGCCCGGGCTCCTACATTGACCGGACCGACAACTCTCAACACAGGATCAAGACATGAACCCGGTTCTCTTCTACGGTGTGCCCTCCGGCTGTTCCTTCGGCTCCATTGTGGCGCTGGAATGGCTGGCACAACCCTACCGGCTGTGCCGCATCGAGATGCCCGAGCTGGCCATCACCCCGGCCTACCGGCGCATCAACCCGCTCGGCGAGACGCCCACGCTGATGACGGCCGACGGTGCCCTGCTCAGCGAGAGCCTGGCCATCCTGAACCATCTCGGTGCCCGGGATGAGGCCCGGCGCATCGGCTTTGCCCAGGGCAGCCGCGACTTCGATCGCCTGAACCAGATGCTGGCCTATCTGAACACCAGCTTCTTCAATGCCTTCAGCCCGCTTTGGCATGCGCTGGAGCATGCCGGCGATGCCGCCGACGCGGCCGCGCTGCGCCGCTACGGCGCAGGCAATGTCGAGAAGGTCCATGCGCAGCTGGAGGCCATGCTGGGCGACCGACCCTATCTGCTGGGCGAGCACAAGACCCTGGCCGACGCCTACTTCATCGGCATCGCGCGCTGGACCCGCTATCACGAGGTGATTGATCGGCGCGACTATCCGGCGCTGCAGCGCCTCTACGAGCGCCTGGAGGCCGACCCGGCGGTGGTCTTCGCCCATGCGATCGAGCGCCAGACGGCGGCCGTGACGGCCGGCGGCTACCAGGGCCATTTCAGCCTGGAGCAGGCTGTTGCAGCCCTGCCGGCGCGCTGAGCTGGCGCTCCGGCCAGGGCGGCGGAAAGCGCGCCACCAGCTGGTCGAGCTTGCGGGCCAGCGCCTGCGGCGCCGACAGCATCGCCAGATGGCCGGCGTCCAGCGTGTCCAGGCGCGGCTGACGCAGCCGGGCCACCATGCGGTCCTGCAGCGCCGGCGGCAGGCTCTGGTCCTTCAGCAGCTTGATATAGCTGGCGCCGCCGGGCGCTGGCGTGGCGGCGGTCGGCGCCAGATAGAGGCCGGGGAACTCGGCCGCATAGCGCGAGATCACCAGCTCGGCCATGCTGGGCTCCAGGTCGTTGCACAGCTCCTGGCGGATCATGGCCGCGCCGGGCTTCAGTCCGCGCGGCTTGAAGGCGAACAGCAGGCGCAGCAGCAGCCGCTGGACCAGGCCCAGCGCGTCGACGAAGGCACCACCCGGTGGCGGCACGACGGCGGCCAGATAGACACAGTGGCGCAGCCTTGTGCCGAGCCGCTCGGCCAGGTCCGGCACCAGCACACCGGCCAGCGAGTGAGCGACCAGCACGACCGCGCCGATGCCACGCCGGTCCAGCTCGGCCACCAGCGCCTCGGCGCAGGCGCCGGGCGTGACCCCCGGCTGTCGCCCCGGCACTTCCAGCGCCAGCACGGGCGTCTTCATCCGCTGGATGACGTCCTCCCAGACCCAGGCGCCGGTGCCGGCACCGTGTAGCAAAACAGTAGTGGTGGTGGGTGACATGCGGCCTCCTGATGCTGTTGTGATGAGTGCCTGCATGCTACGAAGGCGCTGCTGACAAGTCGTGTCAGCAGCGGCGGCGGCTCAATCCAGATCGGGAAAACGGTCGCTCGGGAACACCGTGCTCTGGCTCAGCCGGAGCACCCGGCCGTTCTTGAAGTGCACATTGAAGCGCAGCAGATAGCCGCCCTGCTCGGGCTGCACATTCCAGTCCCAGACATCCTCGCCGCTGAAGCGGAAGAACACCCGCGTGCGCTCGCGGCCCAGCAGGCGGCTGACCTGTTCCTCGCTCATGCCGGGCGTGATGCTGAAGCGGCTGGCCTCAAGCAGGGTGTCGCGCACGCCGACCAGCTTGCCGGCCGCGTCGAGCTTGACCATGAAGCAGGTGTTGCCGAAGGGCTGGCTCGAATATTCCAGCGTGCGGCCGCCACCGGCGTCCTGCCAGACCTGCACCGGCCGACCGTAGAAGGCCTGCACCTGGTCGGCCGTGCTGATGCCGGGTTGCAGGCGGGCATCGCGCTCCAGCGTGGCGCAGCCGGCCAGCGCGACCAGCAGTGCGGTCATGCAGAGGGTGAGCGATGAAGGACGGGGCATGGTGGCCCGATTATCGGCAGCTCCCCTCACAATCGGCCTATGCTTTACGAACTCATCAAACTATTGCATCTGGTCGCCGCCATCGTCTGGATGGGCGGCATGGTCTTCATGCTGTTCGCGCTGCGGCCGGCCGCCGTCGCGACGCTGGAGCCGCAGCCGCGCGCGCGGCTGATGGAGCAAGTCTGGCGGCGCTTCTTCGCCCTGGTGCTCGGGGCCATCGTGCTGCTGTTCGGCACCGGCAGCCATCTCTACACCGCCGCGTACAAGGCCGCCGGCGGCAGCGTGCCGCTGGGCTGGAATGTGATGCTGGTGCTGGGCCTGGCGATGTTCGCGATCTTCGGCCACATCTACTTTGCCGGTTTCCGCAAGTTCCGCCGCGCGCTGGCCGGCGCCCAATGGCCGCAGGCCGCAGCGGCGGCCGGGCTGATCCACAAGCTGGTGTGGCTGAACTTCGTGCTGGGCTGGCTGGCGATCGCGGCTGTGCGGCTACTGGCTTGAGACGGGCGCACCCAGGCCGTTCGGCCTGGAGGCTGGTCACGGGCCTGCCACATCGGCGGCGCAGCATGGCGGCAGCCAACGCCACCAGGAGCCGACCATGCCGCAGCAGTTTTCCCCCCGCCGACGCCAACTCCTGCAGGGCTCCGGAGCCCTGGCCGCCGGCGGCATGGCCAGCATCCTGGGCGGGCTGCAGGTTCGCAATGCGATGGCCGCCACCGGTGGCAAGCAGCTGCTGACGGCGGAGTCGCCCTATGGCGCACTGGCCCCGGTCAATGATCTGAGCACCGGCCTGCCGCTGCTGCAACTGCCGGCCGGCTTTTCCTACCGCTCCTATGGCTGGAGCGGCGATGCGATGGACGATGGCCGGCCGACGCCGAATGCCCATGACGGCATGGCCGTGGTCGGCGCACGCCGCGTCGGCCGCAGCAGCGAGCTGCTGCTGGTGCGCAACCATGAGCGCGGCCTGGTGGCCACGCCGGCCGAAGCCATCGCCGCGCCGCATGTCTACGCCGACAAGCCGGTCAAGGGCATCATCACCGCCTTCTACGCCGGCCTGCCGATACGCATAGGCGCCAGCGGCGTGGTCACCAACCCGGCCGCGCCGGCGCCGACGCCCTTCAGCGGCTATGTGGCCGGCGGCACCTCGACCTTGCTGATGCGCGACAACCAGTGGGTGGGCGCGCGCGGCTCGCTGGGCGGCACGCTGGGCAACTGCGCCGGCGGCCCGACACCCTGGGGCAGCTGGCTCAGCTGCGAGGAGACGATCTATGACTTCTCCGCCATCGGCGGCAGGAAGCATGGCTATGTGTTCGAGGTCCACAGCGAGCCGGCCCACACCAGCGCCGAGCCCATCGTCGGCATGGGCCGTTTCGTGCACGAGGCCGTCGCCGTCGATCCGGCCAGCGGCCATGTCTATCTGACCGAGGACAACCGCAATATCAGCGCGCTCTATCGCTACCTGCCCCAGGACAGCAGCGGCCAGCCCGGCAGCCTGCATCGCGGCGGCCGGCTGCAGGCCGCCCGCATCCGTGCGCTGCTGCGCAAGGCGGTGCCGGCCACGCTGGCCCAGGCCAATGATGTCGGCCTGCTGGACCCGCAGATCGGCGACGAATACGAGCTGGAGTGGGTGGACATCGCCGACCCCGATGCCGACCCGGTGGTGGTGGTCGGCCAGCCCGGCGGCGTCAGCCTGGGCTTTGCTGCCGGCCCGACCCACCAGGCGCTGAGCCAGGGCTGTGCCCGAATGAGCCGCGGCGAGGGCATCTGGCATGCCGCCGGCAAGCTCTACATCGTCGATACCGCGGCCGGTGTCGACCGCAACAATCGGCCCGGCCAGGGCGAGGGTGCGGTCTGGGAGCTGAGCCTGGCGACGATGCGGCTGCGCGCGATCTTTGTCAGCGGCGACGCCAGCGTCGGCAACAACCCGGACAACGTCACCGTCAGCCCGCGCGGCGGCATCCTGCTGTGCGAGGACGGCGGCGCCTCGGCCGATGGCTATGGCAGCGGCTCGCGCCTCTTGGGCCTGAGCCCGGCCGGCGCGGCCTATATCTTCTGCAAGAACCATCTGCTGCTGGAGGCCGGACCGCTGCAGGCCGCCGGCAAGCAGGTAGCCGCCGGCAGCTACCTCGACTCGGAGTTCTGCGGCGCCTGCTTCGACCCCAGCGGCCGGCTGCTGTTTGTCAATCTGCAGCGACCCGGCCTGACCGTTGCGATCGCCGGCCCCTGGATGCGCGGCAATCTCTAGGCGGCCCGTAGCGTCAGCGTGAACACCGAGCCCGCGCCGGGCTGGCTGCTGACGCTGACCGCACCGCCCATCTGCTCCATCAGCAGCTTGACGATGCTCAGTCCCAGGCCGGTGCCGCTCAGATGGGCGGTGGCCGGCAGGCGCTTGAAGGGCTGGAACAGCTGGGCCTGTTCGGCCTCGGTGAGACCCTGGCCCTGATCCTCGATCGCGATCCGCACCTGGTCGCCCTGAAGCTCGGTGCGCACCCGCACGCGGCCGCCGTGGCGGTTGTATTTGCAGGCATTGCTGAGCAGATTAGCCAGCACCTGGCCGAGCCGCTGCTCGTCGGCCAGCACGCTCAGCGAGGCCGGCGGCGGCTCCAGCGCCAGCTGGATGTCATGCGCCTGCACCTCGCTGGCGACCAGCGCGGCGGCGCTGGCCAGCACCGGCGCCAGCGGCGTGGGCCGGCGCTCGACGCTGAAATGACCCGAGTCGATGCTGCTGATGTCCAGCACATCGTCGACCAGGCGCAGCAGATGGCGACCGGCGCCGCCGATCAGCTGGACGCGGCGCTGCTGGTTCGGGCTCAGCGCGTCGGCCCGGTCCAGCAGCATCAGCTCCGAGAAGCCCAGCACCGCATTCAGCGGCGTGCGCAGCTCATGGCTCAGCCGCGACAGAAACTCCATGCGCGCGGCCGCGCTGCGCTCGGCGGCGGCGATCTCCAGCTCCAGCTGCGCCTGGTGCACGCGGGCGCTGACATCCTTGATCACACCCACCATGCGGTGGTCCTCCTTGGCCGCGCTGCGAAACATCAGGCCGCTGACCTCGACATGGCGGGCCGCGCCTTCGACGCGGATGCGGAAGCGGTGCCGGAAAAAGGGCTCGGCCGAAGCCAGGGTCTGGTCGAGCTGCAGCTCCAGCGCCGGGATATCGTCGGGGTCGACCTGGGCATGCAGCTGGCTGCGTGCCAGGTTCAGACCCTCAGCCCCGCAGGCCAGGCCGTAGACGGCACAGGCGCGCGCGTCCAGCAGCACCCGGTCGCTGCGCTGCTGCCATTCGAACAGGCCCAGGCCATCGCTTTGCGCCGCCAGCGACCAGCGCTGATTGGCCGCCTCCAGCGCGGTCTCGTAGCGGGCCTGGCGGCGCAGCCCGCTGCGCGCCAGTGCGTAGGCCGTCAGGGTCAGCAGCAGCGCGGTCAGGCCGATGGCCAGGGCCAGCGCCAGGTAGGTGCTGCGCGAGGCCTCGCCGAGGGCCTGGCTGAACTGGCGCTCCAGCCCCAGCAGCTCGTTGTCCAGCTCCTCGATCGCGAACATCAGCAGCGCGATACGCGCCAGGCGCTCCTCGCCCGGCGGGCCGGGCTGGGCATGCAGCTGCTGCAACTGCTCGCCCATGGCCTGCAGCCGGAAGATATGGGCATCGCCGCGCTCCCAGGCCTGCACCGAGGGCCGCATCAGATCGCTGCGGCCGGCCCAGCGGTACAGCCGCATCATGCCGGGAATGTCGTCGGCGGCATTGCCGCCGCGCTCGAAGGCCGCCGTCGCCAGGCGCAGATCGGGCGCGGGCTTGTCCAGCTCCAGCCGGGCGGCGCGGTCGCCCAGCGGCACTTGCAGGGCCTGCTGGAAACGCTGCAGCTGCGCCGGCGCGCCGCTGGCGGCATAGGCGCGCAGATGCTTGACGGCCTGGGCGCGTGCCTTCGACCACTGGCTCTCGCCGCCCACATAGGCGCGCGTGGCCGACAGCACATAAAAGCCCAGCAGGCACAGCGCCAGCATCAGCGCGTTGCCGATCAGCAGCGGTGTCAGCACCAGGGCATAGGACAGGCGGCGCTTGCGCGGGACGCTCGCCGCCGGCTCGATCAGGGTCATGGCGCTCCCGTGTGTTGCCACGCTGGTCTTGTCGGGCCGCTGTGCGACCCGTATCGAGTTTTAGGCGACAGTATGCCGGCCCGGCTAAAGCCGCAGGCAGCGAAATATTCGGCGCCAGGGGTCAAGCCGGTGTCAGCCAGCGCGGCGACACTGGGGGCCCAGCCGTTCCGCAAGGCCTGCCATGTCCGTTCAAGACCTGTATCGCCAGAAGCTCCGCAGCGCCGCCGAGGCGCTCGATCAGCTTCGCAACGGCGACTCCATCATCGTGCCCACCGGCGTCGGCGAGCCGCCGGCCCTGCTGACGGCGCTGTCCGAACAGTGCCGGCGCTTTCGCGACATCAAGGTGGCGCAGATCCTGCCGGTGCGCAAGTTCGGCTATTTCGATCCCGAGACGACCGAGCATGTGCGCCATCTGGCCTTTTTCTACGGCGCCGCCTCGCGCGCCGGCGGCCAGGCCGGCTGGATAGACTTCATCCCCAGCTATTTCTCCGAGATGCCGGCGCTGATCGCGCGTGGCCTGATCCCGGCCGATGTGGTGTTTGCGCTGGCCTCGCAGATGGATGCGCATGGCTATTTCGCGCTGAGCCTGGGGGCCGACTACACGATGGCCGCGCTGACCAAGGCCCGCGCGGTGGTGCTCGAGGTCAACCCCCATGTGCCCTTTGCCTTCGGCGCCTGCCATGTGCACATCTCCCAGGTCAGCGCCCTGGTCGAGAGCAGCGAGCCGGTGCTGGAGGTGGGCCTGCCCAAGATCGGGCCGGTGCAGCAGGCGATCGGCAAATACGTGGCCGAGATGATCGAGGACGGCTCGACCCTGCAGATCGGCTATGGCGGCATTCCCGACGCGGTGGTGATGCAGCTGACCGACAAGCACGAGCTGGGCGTGCACACCGAGATGATTGGCGACGGCATCATGAGTCTGGTCGAGGCCGGCGTCGTCACCAACAGCCGCAAGAACTACCTGCCCGGCAAGATGGTCGCGACCTTCGCGCTGGGCTCGCAAAAGCTCTACCGCTTCATGGACCGCAACCCGGGCCTGGAGATGCACCCGGTGGACTTCACCAACGACCCCTATCTGGCCGGCCGCAACGACAAGCTGGTGGCGATCAACGCGACCCTGCAGATCGACCTGCTGGGCCAGTGCGGCTCGGAGAGCCTGGCCCATCTGCCCTACTCGGGCACCGGCGGCCAGGTCGATTTCGTGCGCGCCGCGAACCGCTCGCAGGGCGGCAAGGCCTTCATCGTGCTGCCGTCCACCGCCAAGGACGACAGCATCAGCCGCATCGTCCCGACCCTGAGCCCCGGCACCCATGTCACGACCGGCAAGAACGACATCAACTATGTGGTCAGCGAGTACGGCGTGGCCCAGCTGCGCGGCAAGAGCGGCAAGCAGCGCGCGCTGGAGATGATCGCCATCGCCCACCCCGACTTCCGCGCCGAGCTGCGCGAGGGGGCCAGGCGGCTGAATCTGCTCTGATGAGTCGGCCCGGCCTCAGCCAGCGCGGCGCCGGCCCACGACGCCCAGGCCCAGCAGGCCGGCCAGCATCAGGGCCAGGCTGCCGGGTTCGGGCACCACAGCCGCCTGGCTCACGCCGTTCAGGCGCAGCTGCCAGAAGCTGCCCTTCTGGTCGTTCTTGTTGATGTCGTAGCCGGGCTGGTTCCAGTCGGCGATCGCAATCGGCGTCTGTCCATCGAACTCGAAGCCATCGCTGAGGTGCTGGCCGAGCGGGTTGTTGGGGCTGGCGCCCAGCGTCAGTCGGTAGTGGCCGGCGGCCAGCTGGGGCAGGCCGAGACCGGCGTCGAAATAGCCGCCGCCGAGGCTGTCGCCGCCATCGTCGATCACCTGCAGCAGCGCATGGCCGCCGTCGAACAGTGCCAGCAGCGGATCGAAGTTCAGACCGTCCTGCCAGGAGTCGGTCCACAGCTGCACCTCGGCCGCGCTGTCCAGGCTGAAGTCGATGTGCACGATATCGGTGTTGTAGCGCAGCTGGCCGGAGAAGCTGTAGTCGGCGGCCTGGGCGCCGAGGCTGGTGGCTGCGGCGAGCAGCAGCGCCGCGAGGCGGGGGCGAAGCGTGGCATGGGTCATCAGGGAGGCTCCGGTGGGCGTGTTCGGGTGGTCAGTGGAGGGGTCAGGGAGCCAGCAGCGGCGGATGGGCCGGCGGCAGGGTCTGGGCCGAGGGGCTCAGGCGGTTGCTGCCCTGCTGCACCTCGAAGGCGGCCGCGAAGGTTTCGTTATGGCTGGGGCTGGCCACCGTGTCTACATACCACCATTCGCAGACCGCGCGCTGCGGCGTCACGTCGAGCAACATATAGCCGCGCCGGTGCAGATTGATGTACTTGAAGTGCGGGTTGATCGAGCGCAGGAAGCCGGCGATGGCGCCGTTGCCGTCGGTGTCTATGCCCGGCGAGCTGACCGAGGTGCCGACGAACTCGACCGCGCGCGAGCCCTCGCCGGTGGCCGGGTTGTAGCCGCCGCTGGCCGGCTGGGGGTTGTTCGGGTCCTGGGTCAGGTCGGCGGCCCAGGAGCTGTGGATGTCGCCGGTCAGCACCACGACGTTGTCGACCGGCGCGTGCTGAGCATCGCCCTTGAGGACCGCGTAGATGCGCTCGCGTGCCGGTTGGTAGCCGTCCCACTGGTCGGCATTCAGGAAGACGCCGCCGCCGGCGGCATTGGTGGCCGCGACGCCCTTGAGCTGGGCGAACATCACGCCCTGGCCCAGCAGCTTCCAGCGCGCCGGCGTACTGCGCAGCCGGGCGCTCAGCCACTGCTCCTGCTCGCTGCCCAGCAGGCTGCGGCCCGCGTCGGTGAAGGCGCCGGTCTGCACAAAGCCCGGGCCCAGCGGCGTCGCGACTGTGGCGGCCAGCTGCTGCGAGCGGCCGCTCAGCCGCTGCTCGAGCATCACCAGCTCGGCCAGGTCACCGTAGGCAAACAGGCGGTTGTTCTTGCGCAGATTGTTGACATCGACCGGGCGCACCGGCATCCATTCGTAATAGGCCTGCATCGCGGCGGCCACGCGCGCCTCCCAGTCGCCTTCGGTGGCCGCCTGATGGTTTTGCGCGCCGGTCTTGTAGGCGTCGTTGGCGCTCTCATGGTCGTCCCAGATCGCCAGCAGCGGATGCTGGCGATGCATGGCCTGGGAATCGGCATCGCGCTTGTACTGCGCGTGGCGCTGGCGGTAGTCGGCCAGGCTGACGATCTCGTGGGCCGGCTCGGTCGCGCGCAGCGAGCCATACTGGCCGTTGCCGTATTCGTACAGGTAGTCGCCCAGATGCATGACCAGATCGAGGTCGGCACGCTGGGCGATGCGGGCGTAGGCGTTGAAATAGCCGTAGGCGTGGTTGGAGCAGCTGACGACGGCCATGCGCAGGCGCTGGGTCGGGCCGACCGGCAAGGTCTTGGTGCGGCCCACCTGGCTGGCCGCGCCCTCGGCCGTGAACTGGTAGTAGTAGGTCGTGCCTGGCTGCAGACCCAGCGCATCGATCTTGACCGTGTAGTCCCGGCCCGGATGGGTCTTGCTGCTGCCGCGCTTGACGATGTTGAGCAGGCCGGGGTCGGTGGCGACGACATAGCCGACCGACACCGAGGGCTTGGCGCTGGCCGGGCTGACGCGGGTCCAGAGGATGACGCGGTCGCTCAGCGGATCGCCGCTGGCCACGCCATGCTGGAACACGCTGTGCGTGGCGGCGAAAGACAGCTGCGGCGCGGCGGCCACCAGGGCGACCGTGGTCGCGCCGGAGCGCTTGAAGAACTCGCGGCGGTTGCTGCCGGTCAGCGGCGGCTTGACTTGATTCGGGCGTCCCATCGACAGGTCCTTTGATGGCGGCGGTCCCTGAAAGTGGGCCGCTCGGCTGGCGATCAGTCTGGCGTCGATGTTTGACAAGCATCTCAGCGGCTCGCGCCGCCGCGCTGAGCCGTTCGGACCATGGGCGGCTACAGAAACTCCGCCCGGATATCCACCGTCGAGCGCTTGCCCACCTGGGCGAAGTGCTCGTCCAGCCAGGCCTGGGCCTGAACGCGGCCGGCATCGCGCAGTTCGCACAGATAGGGCCAGGCGGTGTCCAGCTTGCTGACCACGCCCTGGGCCGCCATCAGCTCGTCGCAGCGGATCGAGTGGATGCGCATCAGGCGGGCATCCTCGGGCGCGAGCTTGCCGCGATCGATCAGGCCGGTGACGAAGGCGATCGCGCGCATCTCGCGCATCAGCGAGGAGTTGAAGCTGATCTCGTTGACGCGGTTGGCGATCTCGGTGGCGCTGCGCGGCACACCGCGGCGCAGCAGCGGGTTGACGTGGACGATCAGCACATCGGCGCTGTCGCTGTCGTAGATCAGCGGGAAGATCGCCGGGTTGCCCATATAGCCGCCGTCCCAGAAATACTCGCCGGCTATCTCGACCGCCTGGAACAGCGTCGGCAGGCAGGCGCTGGCCAGCACCGCGTCGGGGGTGATCTGCGCGCCGCTGAAGACGCGGATCTTGCCGGTCTCGACATTGGTGGCGCTCAGGAACAGCTTCAGCGGCGGCGCGCGCCGCAGCGCCTCGAAGTCGACCTGGGCTTCGACGATGTCGCGCAGCGGGTTCAGGTTCAGCGGGTTGAACTGGTAGGGCGAGAACAGCTGGGTCAGCGCAGCCGTCCATTGATGCATGGGCGAAAGCTCGGGTGGCACGGCCTGTTGCAAGCCATGCATGAAGGCGTCCAGCCACGGCGCCTGCCAGCTCGCCGGCGCCCGCCCGGCCGCCGCGACGGCGCGCCACAAATCCTCCAGCGCCTGACGTGCCCCGTCGGCACCGCCGCGCCGCAGGCCATCGGCCAGCGCCACCGCATTGAGGCTGCCGGCGCTGGTGGCGCTGAGCGCCTCCAGGCGCAGCCGGCCGTCGGCCAGCAGGCAGTCGAGCACGCCCCAGGTGAAGGCGCCATGCGAGCCGCCGCCCTGCAGGGCGAGGTTGATGGCTTTGCGGGGGCTCGTTCGCGGCATGGCAGCCACAGTATGCCCCCCAGGCTTGAGGTATCGCCAGCCTGACGCCATGGCGCTACATTGGCCTGGCAGACAACCCGAGAGAGGCGAGCCGGCATGCAAGCAAATCAATGGTTGATGACGGGTGCCGCGTTCGCGGCGTGGACGGTGCTGCTGCTGGGCGCGGTCTGGTGGTGGGCCACTCGCCAGCTGCGGGCCGCGGCGGCACGGCTCGACAAGGTCGACAAGGCCCGCCAGTTCGCGGCCCAGCAGGCGGCCCAGGCGCGCAAGCAGATCGAGGGCCTGCAGCAGGAGCTGGCCGGTCTGCGCCTGGCGGCCCAGGCTCACGGCAAGGGCAATGGTCACGCCGTCGCCGCTGCGCCGCCGGCACCGCGCGATGACCTGCTGCTGCCGCGTGCGGCGCCGGCGCGCGGCGCCGAGCCGCCGTCCGACGGATTTGCCGATACCCAGATCCTGCGGCCGCACCAGCGCTGAGACGGCTTGGCCCGGCCGCGCCGCGCGATGGCGCCGCTTCTGCCATCATCGCGGCCATGCAGTTCGAACATGCCAGCGACCAGGCGCAGTACCGCCGCCCCGCGCACCGCGCCGGGGTCGAGCTCTATCACGCCTCCATCCTGAGCCACCGCTTCGAGCCGCACACCCACGAGGCCTTCGGCCTGGGCGCGATCACGGCCGGGGTCGGCCGCTTCCGCTGGCGCGGCGCCGAGCATCTGGCGCCGCGCGCGACGCTGATGCTGATGAATCCCGAGGACATCCACACCGGCCAGGCCGAGACCGCCGATGCCTGGGGCTACCGCATGGCCTATCTGGACCGCGAGCTGCTGGCCGAGCTCAGCGGCGAGCCGGACTGGTGGTTCGATGCGGCCGTGGCCCATGACGCGGCCACAGCCGCCGAGGTGGCCGGCCTGATCGCCGGGCTCTGGCAGGCGGGCGATGATGGCCTGTGCTTCGACAGCCGGCTGCTGCTGCTGGTGGAGGCCCTGCGCCGCCATGCCTGCGTGGGCCGGCGGCTGCGGCCCGAGGCCGCGCCCCGCTTTGCGCCGGTGCTGGACTTCATGCGCGCCTCGCTGGATCAGACCCTGAGCCTGGAGCAGCTGGCTGGCGTCGCCGGCCTGAGCCCTTTTCACTTTCTGCGCAGCTTCAAGACCCAGCACCATGCGACGCCGCAGCAGGTGCTGATGGCGCTGCGCCTCATCGAGGCCAAGCGCCTGCTGGGCCTGGGTCAGGCACCGGCCGAGGTGGCCGCCGCCGTTGGCCTGGCCGACCAGGCCCATCTGACCCGTGCCTTTGCCGGCCGCTACGGGCTGACGCCAGGGCGCTACCAGCAGCAGCTGGGGGTCGGCCACCGGCTGGCGCCGCGCTGAGTCCTCAGTCCAGACCCATATTGGCTTTTCGCGCCACGGCGCCCAGTCGTTCGTACTCGGCCAGACCCAGCGTCGTCAGCTCCTGGGCGCTGGAGCTGCGTGGCGTGAAGCCGGCCTGCAGCAGCTTCTCCTTCACGTCGGGCAGGGCCAGGGCCTCGACAAAGGCCTGGTTCAGCAGCTTCAGCACCGGCGCCGGCAGCTGGGCCGGCGCATAGACGCCGAACCAGGGCTCGACCGCATAGCCAGCCAGCCCGGCCTCGGCCAGGGTCGGCACCTGGGGCAGGGCCGGCGAGCGGCTCTTGCCGGCCACCGCCAGCGCGCGCAGCTTGCCGGCCTGGATATGGGGCAGCGAGGCCGGCAGGTTGTCGAACATCAGGCCCACATGGCCGGCCAGCAGATCGGTGATACCGGGCGCGCTGCCGCGGTAGGGCACATGGGTCAGCTCGGTGCCGGTCATCTGCTCGAACAGCACGGCCGACAGATGCATCGAGGTGCCGGAGCCGGCGGTCGCATAGCTCATGCCCTTGTTCTTTTTGGCCGCGTCGATCAGCTCGGCGACGCTCTTGATCGGCGAGGCGGCATTCACTTCGACGACGATGGTCGAGTAGCCCAGCATGCTGATCGCGCTGAAGTCCTTGCGTGGGTCGAAGGGCACGCTTTTGTAGATATGCGGGTTCAGCGCATTGGTCGAGATGGCGCCAAAGCCTATCGTGTAGCCATCGGGCGCTGCCTTCGCCACCGCGTCCATGCCCAGATTGCCGCCAGCGCCGGGTTTGTTCTCGATCACCACCGGCTGGCCCAGCTTGTCCGCGACCTTCTGGCCGACCGTGCGCGCCACCAGATCGGTGGTGCCGCCGGCCGCATAGGGCACGATGAAGCGGATCGGTCTGACCGGGAAGTCGGCGGCCTGCGCCGGGCCGAGCAGGCCGGTCAGCGCGGCGCCGGCCAGCAGGGCGACGAGGCGGCGGCGTGGGTGGGGGATGTGCATGGCATCGGTCTCCGGGCTGTTATCGAATGTGACCAGCTTAGCCCGCCGTCCGCGTGTAGCGCCGCAACGATGTCCGCAGTCCGCACCGCGATCGGCCGTGCGAAATGGACAGAACCCGGCTCAAGTACGGCCCCCGGCGGCCGATAAGCAAGGTCTATCCTGCCCTTGGGGGACGCTGCGATGCTCGAGTCCACGACCGCCGCCGAGCGCCTGGCCGCGCTGGCCGCCGAGCGCTATGCGCTGGCGCCCGAGGCCCTGAGCGATGCCCAGGCGCTGGCCGGCGTCGATGCCCGCGCCGCCGAGGCCGACGACAAGGAGTGGCTGCTGGCCCGCATCGCTGCGCTGCAGGCGCGCCTGGGCGAGCAGGGCGATGGCGCGGACAACGACGACGTCAGCTGGATGGGCCCGCAAGAGCGCCACAGTCCGCCCGAGGCGCTGCGCCGCATCAAGACCCTGTGCGAGATCTTTCCCGATCTCTATGGCGCGATGCTGGCCGTGCAGCTGACCCATGCGGCCGTCTCGCGCGAGCTGCTGGCCCTGGCCATCAAGCAGTTCCGTCGCGACGCCGAATCGCTCAGCCCCGAAGACCTGCAAGGCCTGCTGACCGCCGCGCTGAACGGCGGCCGCCAAGGCTTCGACGCCGTGCTGCGCACGCGCAAGGGGGGCGAGCGCAAGGCGGTATCCATACCGTGGGGGAGGGATAGTGAGTGAGGGGAGGGCGGGTGTCGTCGGTAGCTTATCGGCTCTGTCGGGCTGGCGAGTGATGCGGGCCACAACGGTGGCGGCCACCCGAGTGTTTGATGTCAGGAAAATGCAACCGGCAAGAGCGAACGTAACGACTGCGTCGTGAGCGCGTTCTTCGAGGGAGCACAAGCCAGACGGCGATTGCGATTGCCATGGTTCTTCCATAGCCGGTCGGAATCTGGTGTTGTTTTGGGGGGCAAGACATGCCCCCCGGGGGGGCAAGCAACACGGAGTGGGACGCCTGACCCTCAGGCTCTTGATGGAACGAACTGCTAGTTGTTGTTCTTGATCTGAGGGTCTTTGACGATGCGGGCGCCAGTGGCGATGTTCTGCACGGTCATCGTGTACTCATATTCGTCGGCATTGTTGTTGTAGTCGGCCAATCCGATCATTACAGGATTGATGTACCAAGCAATTGGGAACTCCTCCTCGTCGTCGTCATTGACCACTAAGGCTGTGCCGTCGACCGGAAAAATATAGCCCGGGGTCAGCAAATTGAAGGTAATCAGTGCATTTTCTTTGCTGATTACAACGGGGTCGGGCGAGAACTGCAGATCGTTGTCACTGGTGACGGTTACGCTGACGACATATACGTTGTCGGTTTGGACCAAGTGTTCCATGGCGAGGTGTTTCTTTCTTGTTCGATGCACAGCGTGTGCTCGTGCGGATTGATAAAACGGCTAGACGTGTGGTGGCTTATTGCTGCACGCGACGTTGAAGCTCTGCGTACAGCGGATGGCGGTAAGCAGAAGCCTCCAGGTCTTCGGCCAATGCGCGCGCTTCTTGAGTACGGCCCAGCCGAGCGAGCACATGTGCTCGCAAACAAATCACGCGTGGGTCTGATGCATCCTGAAACTGGGCCAGGCTGTCTAACGCTGCCTGCCAATGCGTCGGAGCCACAATTGCGTTGCTTGCTGTCAGCGCATCGCCAAGGGCCAAAGCGACATTGGCTAGCACCCTTCTGGTATCCGCATCGTGCTCCCTCGGCTTAGTCTTTGCAGCCACATCAGCAAGAAACTCCGACAATGCGTCCTGTTGCTTCACTCGTTCGGCGTGTGCCCCACTGGTTTCCAACAAGGCAACAAGCAAGCGACCGCGGAGAGTCAAGTGCAACTCTGGTAGGCGAGTATCTGCCTGCAGCAGACGATTGAGTTCAAGTTGAAGAAAGCCTAATTCGGCTCGTGCCCGATCTCGCGCCCCGTAAGCAAGTAGAGTTTCCGCTAGTTGCTGGCGCGCGCGTGCCAAGCGTGCGAGGATTTCCAAGTTCTCCCTATCAAGCGCTGATAACTCGACATAGGTATCACGGGCTCGTTGCGTTAGCGCCATCGCGGCGTCAATGCGACCTGCGTTTAGATGCAATCGCCCCAATACTGTCTCAGTCGCTGCATGCTGTTCTTGGCGTGTCCGATCTCCGGTTTCTTTTCCGCCTGCTACTTGCAATGCAACAAGCTTCGCTTGGTGGCTTGCGATGCTTGCATCGAATCGACCTTGGCGTTCTTCAGCCTCGGCCAGCCAACCTAGAGTCGTAGCTAGCTCGGTTTGTAGGTCGGGACGCTGCGGCGATAGGTGCTGCCAAACTTTCAAAGTCGCTTGAAAATGCATCTGCGCCGCGCGAGTGGACCCATCGTGTAGCTTGAGTACGCCTAAGTTGTTCTGAGCATAGGCCTGCTCAACCTGCCACTCCACCTTCCCCGGCTCCAACCTCACCAATTCATCCGCCAATGCAAGATAGCGCTGAAACCTCGCTTCCGCCTCCGGCAGCCGTCGTTGCTGCCACGCCGCATACCCCACCCAATAACTGCTCTGCGCATGGTCGAACAGGCGCTGCGTGTTCTTCGGATCCCGCGCCAGCAACTCCGCCGTGCTGTCGGCCGCCTGTTTGAAGCGCTGCTCGGCCTCGGCCATCTGCCCGCGCTTCTCGGCGATCTCGCCCATCAGGTGCAGGGCGCGGGCGCGGCGGCCCAGCGAGTCGGCGTCGCTGCGTGCCAGGTCTTGCCTGGCGTAGTAGTCCAGCGCCTTGTCGCCGACCGCGTCCAGCACATCGAGGCGGCCCACCGGCTCCAGCTTCTTGCGCAGATCGCCCAGCATGAACTCGATCAGGCCCTCGGCCTGCACCCGCTGCTGCTGAGCTTCCTGGCCTTTCCACAGGGCCAGCGCGATGCCCACCGCCAGGCTCAGGCCGGCCAGGCTGCCAGCGGCGACACCCAGGCGGTGGCGGCGCAGGAACTTCAAGAGGCGGTAGCTGCGGCTGTCCGGCCGCGCCGCGATCGGCTCGTGCGCCAGCCAGCGCTTCAGGTCGTCGGCCAGCGCGGCGGCATTGGCATAGCGTTCGGCCGGGGCCTTTTTCAGTGCCTTGGCGACGATGGTGTCGAGATCGCCGCGCAGCTCTCGGGCCTGCTTCTTGACCTCAGGGTCGGCTTGTGCCCGCACCGCATCGGACAGGCGCCGGGGCTCGACCTCGACGACGGTACGCAGCTGCTCCAGAGCGGTGCCGGTGTTCTTGTTGTTGTTCGGCGGGCCGGCTGGCACGGTGTTGGTCGGGTGGCCGCCGCCCAGCAGCTGGTACAGCAGCACGCCCAGCGCATAGACATCGGTGGCGGTGGTCACGTCACCGCCCTGCACCTGCTCGGGCGCGGCGTACTGCGGCGTGAAGGCGCGGCCGGCTTGGCGGGTCAGCTCGGTGGCCGCACCGCCGCCGTCCTCGGCCTCGCTGTTGAGCAGCTTGGCGATGCCGAAGTCCAGCAGCTTCACCTCGCCGGCGCCGTTGACCAGGATGTTGCTGGGCTTCAGGTCGCGGTGCAGGATCAGCCGGTTGTGCGCATGGGCCACGGCCGCCAGCACATCGAGAAACAGCCGCACCCGCTGGCCCAGATCCAGCTCGCGGCTGGCGCAGAAGCGGTCGAGGGTCAGGCCATCGACATACTCCAGCACCAGATAGGGTTGCTGGCCCTCCAGCGCGACGCCGGCGTCGATCAGCCGCGCGATATGCGGATGGGTCAACCGGGCCAGGATCTGGCCCTCGCGGGCGAAGCGGCCGCTGTCACCAAAACCTTGACCATGGCCCAGCAGGCCGGTGCTGAGAAACTTGATCGCGACCTGGCCCTCGTAACGTCCGTCGGTGCGGCGCGCCAGCCAGACGCTGCCCATGCCGCCACGGCCGATCTCGCGCTCCAGGGTGTAGGCACCGATGGCCTGGCCGGCCATCAGCGGCGCGGCGGTCAGCGTCGGCAGCAGGGCCGGTGTGGCCAGGAAATCATTGCCGGCCAACTCGGCATCGCGCGCCAGCAGATCCTCCAGATCGGCGGCCAGCTCAGGCTCCAGCGCCCGCAAGGCCGCCAGCCGGGCGGCGCGCGCGGTCGGCTCCATGTCGAGCAGCTCGTCCAGCAGCGGGCTCAGCTGGGGCCAGCGGGACTTGCTGATGTCGCGTGGCGGGGGATTCATTTCAGTGCCCGCCCGGCCGCCCGAAGGGCACTGAACGCCCCCTCGGGGGGAGTGAACGGAGTGAACGTGGGGGCCGTCATTTCAAGGCCAGCGACAAAAACATCCGCGCCTTCTGCCAGTCGCGCTGCACGGTGCGTTCGGTCACGCCCAGCGCGTCGGCGATCTCGGCTTCGAGCAGGCCACCGAAGTAGCGCATCTCGACCACCTGGGCCAGGCGCGCATCGACGGCGGCCAGGTCGGCCAGCGCCTCGTGCACACGCAGGATCTCCTCGTCGCGCTGCGGCGGCAGCTCGGCGACGGCGGTGTTGAAGGTGACCTGCTGCAGCTCGCCGCCGTGGCGCTGGGCCTGGCGGCTGCGGATCTGGTCGATCACGACGCTGCGCATCGTGCGCGCCGCATAGGCCATGAAGTGCTGGCGGTCGGCAAAGTCGAGCTGGCCGGCCTGCTGCAGACGCAGCCAGGACTCGTGCACCAGGCCGGTGGCGTCCAGCGCGGTGGGCTGGCCGGCGCCGGCCAGGCGCAGGCGCTGGCCGGCCAGGCGACGCAGGTCGGCGTAGAGCAGGGCGACCACCTGGTCGGCGGCCAGGCGGTCGCCCTGGCCGGCGGCGCGCAACAAGGTGGTGATTTCGCTCATGCAGGGCCGGACTCTAGCAGCCGTCCATGGCTTAGGGATGGCGCTTTTTTCGGCGGCGTGTCGGGTTGGCGGCGCGGATCGCGTTCTACAGAAGAGAGGGCATGGCGGGCTGGGCTCCGGTCAGGGAGGTCGGGTCACGGCCGGTCATGTCCCTCTCACCGTGTTTCCCCACCTTTTACCGACCAGACTTCCCATGAAGGACAACACCCTGAGCGGCAAGAACCCCGCATGCAGCCCGGCCGAGCGGCCGACACAGCGCGCGCAGCTGCAGCTGCTGGAGGACTTGCCAGCTTTCGCCGCGCTGCTGGACCGACAGCTGGGCCATTGCCGCCGCCATGGCGCGCGCGCCACCGTGCTGCTGATCACGGTGGATCCGCAGGCCGGCGTCGCCGAGGCGCCGTCGCCGGCCACGCTGAAAGCCCTGCTGCAGGCCATAGGCGCCCGGCTGCTGGGCCGGGTGCGCGGCAGCGATGTCGTGGCCCAGGTGGGCGAGCGGCGCTTCGGCCTGGTGTTGATGGACGCCGGCCGGGCCGAGGCCGATGTGGTGCGGGCGCGCCTGCACAAGGCCTTGTGCGGGCCGTATGGCGTGGAGGAGCAGCGGCTTTATGTGGCGCTGCGCATGGGCGCGGCGGTCTACCGCGAGGCCGGCATGACCGGCGCCGAGCTGGCCCAGGCGGCCGAGGGCGCGCAGCGCAGCGCCGATGTGCTGGGGGGCTTGCGGGCGCCGCTGGCGGTCGTCAAGACCTGAGCCGGCGGCGCCGCTCAGCCGCCGATGCCGGCATCGGCCATCAGCAGCATGCCGGCCAGCAGCAGACCCAGCAGGGCCAGCAGCGTGCAGGCCCACAGCCCGGCCAGCAGATGAGCTTGCAGACGCGGCAGCGGCGGGAACCAGGGTGGCTTGTGCATGGGGATCTCCCGGTGCAGACCGGCTGTTATTGAGCACCCGACCGACCGGCGGGGTCAAGCCCGGCGCAGCAAGCCGGTACAAGACCGCCCACCGGGCCTGCGTCATAGTGGCGCCATGTTTGCTGGAACCCTGTTTGCCCTTGCCGCCGGCCTGATGTGGGGCCTGGTCTTTGTCGCGCCGCTGATGCTGCCGGACTATCCGGCGGCGCTGCTGACCGTGGGCCGCTACCTGGCCTTCGGGCTGATCGCGCTGCCGTTGGCGGCGATCGACTGGCGCGATCTGCGCGCGCTGACGCGCAGCGACTGGCTGGAAGCGGCCAAGCTCAGCGCGATCGGCAACTTTCTCTACTACCTGTGCCTGTCGGCGGCGATCCAGCGTGCCGGCGGGCCGCTGCCCACCGTCATCATCGGCACGCTGCCGGTGGTGATCGCGATCTGCTCGAATCTGCGCGATCACCGGCGCGACGGCCATCTGCCCTGGGCCCGGCTGGCGCCCTCGCTGCTCCTGATTGCCAGCGGCATCGCGCTGGTCAACCAGGTGGAGCTGGCCCAGTTGTCGGCGCAGGGCTCGGCCGAGCAGCTGCGCCGCTATGCCGAGGGCGGGCTGCTGGCGGTGGCGGCGGTGGCCTGCTGGACCTGGTATCCGATCCGCAATGCCGACTGGCTGCGCGCCCACAAGGACCGCAGCCCGCGTGCCTGGGCCACGGCGCAGGGGCTGGTGACCCTGCCGATGGCGCTGGCCGGGCTGGCGCTCTTGCCGCTGCTGCAGGCCAGCGGCCTGCTGGCCGCCGAATTCGCGCTGCCGCTGGGACCGCGGCCCTGGGCTTTTGTCGGCCTGATGCTGGCGGTGGGGCTGTGCGCCTCCTGGCTGGGCACGCTGTGCTGGAACGAGGCCAGCCAGCGCCTGCCGACCTCGCTGGTGGGGCAGCTGATCGTGTTCGAGACTCTGGCGGCGCTGGCCTATGCCTTCATGCTGCGCGGTGAGCCGCCGCAAGCCCTGACCCTGGCGGGCATCGTGCTGCTGGTGGCCGGCGTGATCTGGGCGCTGCGGGTCCGGCCGGTCGTGACTTCTTCCTGATTCGGCCACCCTCTCAAGAGGGAAGTGCGGCGCCCGGGCCACAGCGGGCCCGCTGGCTGCGGGTATAACCGCGAGCCAGAACAGCCGGTGCGCGACAGCACCGGGCGAGGGAGCGGGAATGAGCGTAAGAAGACAGATCAGGGCGGCCGGCTGGGCGCTGGCGGCGGCCCTGGGCCTGCAGGCCTGCGGCGGCGGGGGGGGATCGGCCGGCGAGCCCTTGCTGGGAGGCAGTGGCGGAGGCAATAACAACGGCGGCGGTGGCGTGGTGGTGACGCCGCCCACCGGCCCGCTGCCCGCCAGCGAGACCCTGGCCCAGCAGTGCGCGGCCGGCAACGAGCTGGCGCCCTCGGGCCGGCGCAACAGCAGCCCGGAGGTCGAGAAGCGCTGGATACGTTCCTATATGGACGAGGACTATCTGTGGCGCGAGCAGGTGCCGGCGCGCGACCCGGCCGCGCCGCGCTACAGCGGCAGCGAGGTGCAGCGGGCGCTGGCCGCCTATTTCTACGATCTGCTGACACCGCAGCTAACCAGCAGCGGCGCCGAGCGCGACCGCTTCAGCTTCATGGTGGCCGAGAGCGAATGGCAGCGCGTGATGCAGGCCGGCGTGTCGCTGGGCTATGGGCTGGAGTGGACCCAGGCGGCCAGCACGCCGCCGCGCGGCCTGCGCATCGCCTATATCGAGCCCGATGGCCCGGCCGCCCGGGCCGGTCTGCGGCGCGGCGACCGGCTGCTGTCGGTGGACGGCATCAGCAGCGACACCAATGACGAAGCCCAGTGGCGCCAGCTGCAGGCCGCGCTCTACCCGAGCGAGCGCGGGCGCAGCCACCAGTTCCGCTTCGAGCCGCGCGGCGGCGGCGGCGGCGAGCGCCAGCTGACCTTGGGCGGCATGGAGATCAGCCGCACGCCGGTGCCCCAGGCCCAGGTGCTGACGGCGGCCGACGGCGCGCGGGTCGGCTATCTGGTCTTCCATGACCACAATCTGCCGGCCGAGGCCCAGCTGAGCACGGCGCTGCGTCGCTTTGGCGAGCAGGGCGTCAGCGAGCTGGTACTGGACCTGCGCTACAACGGCGGCGGCTATCTCTTCATCGCCTCGCAGCTGGCCTATATGATCGCCGGCCCCGGGCCGACCAGCGGCCGGGTGTTCGAGCGCCTGCGCCACAACAGCCGGCGCCAGGCCGAGAACGAGGACATGGGTTTCCGCGGCCAGTCCTGCCAGCCGCAGAACGGCCAGTGCAGCCAGCAGCAGGCCCTGCCCAGCCTGAATCTGCGGCGGGTCTACGTGCTGAGCCAGTCCGGTACCTGCTCGGCCAGCGAGTCGCTGATCAACGGCCTGCGCGGCATCGATGTCGAGGTGGTGCTGATCGGCGGGCGCAGCTGCGGCAAGCCCTATGGCTTCAGCGGCCGCGAGAACTGCGGCAACCGCTATATGGCCATCGAGTTCGAGGGCGTCAATGCCAAGGGTTTTGGCGACTATGCCGACGGCTTCGTCCCCGGCGGCAGCGGCGTCGGCGCCAGCGTCAAGGGCTGCGAGGTGGCCGACGATCTGGGCCGCGAGCTGGGCGACCCGCAGGAGGGCCAGCTCGCCGCCGCGCTGCAGCACCGGCTCAGCGGTCAGTGCCCGGCACCGCAGGCCAAGATCCAGTCCCATCGGGGGGGCGAAGGCGGCTTGGCGGCGCAGCTGCACAAGCCCTGGCTGCGCAACAACCGGCTGCTGGGCCAGTAGGTCTAGGTCTCAGGCGGCCAGTGGCGCGGCGTCCAGCAGCTGCTGGGCGAGTGCGCCGATGCGGCGCAGCGCGCGCGGATGCTGGGGCCCCCAGTGGCCGCCGACGCCCAGCCGGATGCAGTGGCGAAAGCGCGGGCTGGCGCTGAACATCAGGCCCGGCGCGATGCAGATGTTCTCGGCCAGGCAGGCCTCGTACAGCGCCACCGAGTCCAGCTGCGCGGGCAGCTCGACCCACAGGATGTAGCCGCCGGCCGGGTCGGTGACCCGCGTGCCCTTGGGGAAGCTGGCCGAGATCAGGCCGCGGGCCGCGTCGACCCGTGTCGCCACGGTGGCGCGCAGCTGGCGCAACGCGGCGCCGTTGCCGGCCTGGTTCAGCAGATCGGCCAGCGCCAGCTCCAGCACGGCGGTCTGCCCGCCCGACTGCACCGCCTTGGTCTGCCGCAAGACCTGACCCCAGCGGCCGGCCTCGACCCAGCCCAGGCGCAGGCCTGGGGCCACCGTCTTCGAGAAGGAGCCGCAAATCATCACATGGCCGCTGCTGTCGAAGGCCTTGACGGCGCGGCGCCGGTCTTCCTGCTCGGACAGCTCGTTGTAGAGCACGTCCTCGATCAGGGCCACATCGTGCTGCGCCACCAGCTGGGCCAGGCGGCGGCGTTCCGGCACCGGCATGCTGGCGCCCAGCGGGTTGGACAGAGTGGGCACGACCAGCACCGCCTTGACCGGCTGGGTCTCCAGCGCCAGCTGCAGCGCATCCAGCGAGATGCCGTGGCGCGGGTGGGTCGGGATCTCCAGCGCGCGCAGATGCAGGCTTTGCAGAATCTCTAGAAAACCGTAGTAGCAGGGCGACTCCAGTGCCACCACATCGCCGGGCCGGGTGACGCTCTTCAGGCACAGGCTGATCGCTTCCATGCAGCTGTTGGTCATCACGATATCGTCGGCATGCAGCTCGCAGCCCAGGCCCAGCGCATGGCGGGCGACCGCGCGGCGTGCGGCCTCCATGCCGGGGCCCGAGGGGTAGCGGCACAGCAGATCGCGATGGCGCAGCACCGCGCGGGCCAGCGCCCGGCGCACCCGTTCCTGGTCGAACAGCTCGGGGCCGGGGCAGGCGGCGCCGAAGGAGATGATGTCGTCCCGGGTCGAGAGCTGCAGCACCTGCTGGCCCAGCTGGTCGAGCCGGACGGCGCGCGAGCGGCTTTCGGGCCGCGAGGCCTCCGGCTCGGGCAGGCGCGGCGGCCGGCTGGAGACGAAGTAGCCCGAGCGTGGCCGCGCCTCGATCAGCCGCGCGTCCTCCAGCCAGCGGTAGGCCTGGACGGCGGTCGACTGCGACACGGCCTGGCTGGCCGCCAGCTCGCGCACCGAGGGCAGGCGCTCACCGCGCTTGAGAGTGTCGGCGCGGATCGAGCGGGCCAGGCGTTCGGCGATTTGCAGGTACAGCGGGTCCATCGCCCGATTCTGTATGGTGGTCGGCGGGTCGGGCCAGTACAGATCGGGGGCAAGCCGGCCAACACAGTGACGGTCGCTGTGCTGGCTGTGCGCCCGTGTTGGGCTCCGGCTGTCGCTGGCGGGGCCGAGCCGGTCTTCCTAAGCTGGGGCCATGGACACGATCAGCACCCCACAGCGCATGAACTACCAGCAGGCGCCGCGCTGCCTGCAGCTGGGCGAGCAGCAGCAGCTGCTGCTGACCGTGCAGGCCGGCCGGCTCTGGCTGACCCGGGAGGGCGAGGCCGAGGACCGGGTGCTGGTCGTCGGCGAGGCGCTGCGCCTGTTCGGGCCGGCCCGCCTGCACCTGGGCGCCTTCGACGCCGCAGGGGTGGACTTTGTTCAGAGCTTGGGGATGCGGATGCGGCTGATCATCAGCGAACCCGACAGTGCAAACAACAGCACCAGCGGGTGGAAGAAGAAGCCGGCGATCTCCAGCTTGCCGAACCACAGCTGATCGCCCAGCGCACCCTGGGCGGCCGCCACCCACAGCACGATCACCAGGGTCAGCGAGGTCGGGATCGGCGTGCCCTCGAAGTACTTGACCTTGTCCGAGCCGGCGCTGAGTTCCTCGGCCGTGACGTTGTAGCGGGCCAGCCGGGAGACGCCGCAGGCGACGAAGAAGACCAGGATGATGCGGTCGTACAGGCCCTGCATGCCGCAGCCGTAGGCGATGGCGGCGGGCGCGACGCCGAAGGAGATGATGTCGGCCAGCGAGTCGAGCTCGCGGCCCAGGCTGGAGCTCTGCTGGCGCCAGCGTGCGATGCGGCCGTCCAGCACATCGAACACCAGGGCCGCGGGGATCAGCGCGCAGGCGTAATAGATGTGCAGCACCTCGCGGGTCTGTAGATAGGTCATCACCGCGAACAGCGCGCCCATGCCGCAGAAGGCATTGGCCAGCGTGAACCAGTCGGCGAGATGGAACTCGCGGATCATCGAAAAAGGCTTGGGGCGATTCATGCCGCAAGCATAAGCTCAGCGCGGCTGCTCGCCCTCGACCGCCGGTTCGCGGCTCGGCCACAGGGCCTTGTGCGCCAGATGGTAGGCCAGCAGATGGGGCGGCATGCGCAGCCAGTGGGAGCGCAGGTACAGCGCCTGGCGCGCTAGCCGGGCTGCGGCCGAATCGCAGCTGGCATGCAGCGGCAGCAGGGCCCGGGCGTAGCAGGCGTCCATCAGCGGCAGCAGGGCTTGCGGAGGCGCCCCGGCGCGGCTGGCGTCCAGCACCTCGGCCGGCACCGGCGTGTCGAGCAGGCGGTGGGCGTAGCGCAGGGCATAGAACAAGGGCCGCTGCAGGCCCAGCGTGGCGGCACGGGCCAGCAAGCGCTCCCAGAAGCCGGTGCGCTGACCGAATTCCAGCATCAGGCCGCGCAGATCGAACAGGTCGCGGGCACCGTGTTCGAACTCGCCCTCATGGAAGAGGTGGGTGGCGCTGTGCAGCAGCATGTCCGCCGGCGCCAAGGTGAACAGGCCGGGGTAGGCCGGCAGGGCCTGCAACTGGTCGAACAGCGCTGCCGTGTTCACTTTCAGGCGGGCGGTCTCGGGCAGGATGGCGTGGTGAAGATCCAGGCTGCTGCCGCGCCGCTCGTGGTACAGCGGCGGAATCTCATGCATCCAGCGCCGGTAGTAGCGCTGGTCATAGTCCGAGACCTCCTGGGCCCGCCAGCCGGCCCGCAGGCAGGCCGCCTCGGCCTGATCGAGAAAGGCCTTGGGCACCAGGATGTCCACATCCGAGAACAGTCGGCCCTGTGCCATCGGCAGCTCGCCGAGCAGATAGGCCGCGCCCTTGAGCAGCACGACCGGCGCCTGCAACTCGGCCATGGCCTTGCCGATGCAGACCGCCTCCCAATGAATGGAGAGCTTCTGGCGGGCCGCAATCTGCTGGGCCGCACGCAGATGCGGCACGACCGCTGCGGGCACGGCGTCCAGCATGCCGGCCGGCTCGAGTTCGCAGGCCAGCTTGGCCAGCAGATTGGCGCGGCGGCTCTGACGGATCAGCAGGTCCCACTGCAGCGCGCTCAGGTCGCGCGCTTGTTGCGGCGCCAGCAGGATGTCGAAGACGAGGGGGCGGGTTCGCATCGGATCAGGCGGCGGCCAGCGCATCAAAGGTCCGGACGGCGTCTTCAAGCGCGCTATAGCTGAACTGATAGCAGTCGCAGCTGTCGATGATGCTCTCGACGGCCCGGAAGGCGCGTTGGCCATGGATGTCGTAGTTGTAGGACTGCTCGGCCACCAGCAGAAAGGTCTGTGCCTTGCTGTGCGGCTCCAGCGTGGCCGCTGCATCGGGAATATAGCGGGGCAGGACCAGCCAGCGCAGGCGTGCCGCCTCGGTACGGCGTCTCACGCTTTCGTCCGGCGGGCGCATCAAGGCCACCGTGCCCTTGCTGGTGTCGGCGACCGGCGCGGTGAACACGGCCTCCGGCGCAAAGCGCTGTATCACCTCGATCGAGCGATTCTTCAGATTGACCGGGCGGGCCATGCCGTGGACCAGGCCGCTGTCCATATCGTAGAGCGCGAGCTCATCGCTGAGCAGGCGCCAGCCCCGGTTCACCAGACCGGCACACAAGGTGCTCTTGCCCGAGCCGGGGGGGGCCGGCAGCAGGGCCGCGAGGCCGTTCTTTTCCACCACGGCTGCATGCAGGATCAGGAATTGATGGCCATGCGAGGCGACACACCAGTTCAGGCCCCACTCGAACATCACCGGGGCGTGATGCGCGGGCAGCGGCACGAAGGCCGCACGGCCATCGACCGAAAATCGAGCCTGCGGCCGGTACCAGCGGCGCAGACCGGGCTCGCGACTGACCTGCACATGGAAGTCGCTGAAGCCGTCGTCGGGCAGGCATGCGAACTCGCCGTAGAGCAGACGCAATGCAGAGGCCGCCTCGGGCACGTCGGATTGCAGCCTGGCGCTGAAGGGATGGATGTCGAGCCGCAACTGACCCCGCGCCAGACGGTCGCGCAAGTCTTCCAGGGTCAAGGATGCAATCTTCACGACAGCTGCTCGTGCAGCAATCCAAGTGCTTGCAAATGGCGCAGTGCGGAGTGGACACGGAACTCAGCTTCCCCGTCCTGCAGGGTCGGGGCGTCGTCGAACAGCAGACGACTCAGCGGCTCGACTTCCAGGGGCTGACTGTCCGCCAACTCGAGCAGTTCGAAGGCCAGCGCATCGAGAAAATGGGTGTCGCCGGAGGCTTGATCAAAAACCACGCCGCCGATATCACCGTCCCAGTACCGGCGAATCTGAGCAATGCCTGACGGCAACCATCTGCTGGACAAGCTGTGCTGCCGACCGTCAGACGACCAGCCAGTTGCTTTCCAGGTACTGCTTCATCTTGGCCCAGTTCCAGGCCGGCGAGGTGTTGGGCAGGCCCGTCGGCACATAACGATCCGGGCCCTGCTTGGCCATCCAGGTGACCTGATCAACGCCTTTGCTATCGCGGAAGCAGGCCTGCAGGCGAGTCTTGTAGATGCCGGGGGTCAGCAGCATATTGAGCTTGGCCACGGTCATATAGGTCGCGAACTCCGTGGCACCGCCCAGGCCTCGCACCGCGTCCCAGACCTTGAGGCTGTTGCTGACGCCATACATACCGCCGGAACCGAAGATCTGACCGATCGTGCACTGCTCCTGGCAATTTTGCACCGCAGACTTGGTGACAGTCTTGCCATTGACCACGGTCGAGGTTTGCTTGTAGCCGCAGTATTCGGCGAGCACCTGGAACGGGGTCTTGGAGGATACCGTCCCGTAAACCGTGTTGTTGCGCCAGTGACTCTTGCCCCAGGTCTCGGATCCGGTCACCACAGCCGCGTCCATGCGCGCCTTGACACTGGCGGCTGTCGGTACGAGCTGTTGTGAACCCCAGGCCGAGGTCGTGTTGCAGTGCCAGGCCATCACCGGCCGGCTGGCCAGGGTCAAGGTGACCGGCACGGTCGATGCACCCAGCTTGATGAAGCGACGTCGCCGAACCGCACTCAGTGCCTTGGCTGCTGCTTGAGCTTGCTCTTGTGCTTGAATGTCGTCGTTCATTTCGTTTGCCTCTTATGCACGCCGCTACGCCTGCCATGGGCATGCGAACCACGGCTGCTTTTTACTGACAAGCAGTGTTCCACACAAAGCCCGGCCAGGAAAGCGCATAGTCCCCCCTGAACGAGTGGCAGGAAACCGTCACATCTTTCGCCTTAAGTTTGCGCTCACTAGCTGACCAGGCGAGCATCTTCGAGCTTGGTCGGTCGCCCGAACAGATATCCCTGGGCCAAGGTGCAGCCCAGCTCCCGCAAGCGCATGGCCTCGGCCTCGGTTTCCACCCCCTCGGCCACAGCCGTCACACCCAGGCCCTCGGCCATGCGCAGCACGGCGGTCACGATGGCCATGTCCTGGGCGGATTTGGACAGATTGCGGATGAAGCTCTGGTCGATCTTCAGGCAGTCGAAGGGCAGGCGCTGCAGATAGGCCAGCGAGGAATAGCCGGTGCCGAAGTCGTCGATCGCGATCTTCACGCCCAGCGCGCGGATCTGGCGCAGCCGCTCCTCGGTGACGCTGTCCTGGCCGATCAGCAGCGACTCGGTGATCTCCAAGGTCAGGTGGCGGGCCGGCAGGCCGTTGTCGCGCAAGGCCTGTTCCAGCGTGATCGCGAAATCGGACTGGATCAGCTGGCGCACCGAGACATTGACATGCAGCTCGAAGTCGCTGGCCAGGCGCGGCAACAGGCCGGCAATGTCCCGCATCGCCTGGCGCAGCACCCAGTCGCCCAGTGCCAGGATCAGATCCGACTCCTCGGCCACCGGGATGAACACCCCCGGTGAGACCAGGCCCCGCTCGGGGCTTTGCCAGCGCAGCAAGGCCTCGACGCCATGGACGGCGCCGCTGGCCAGCTCGACCACCGGCTGGTAGTAGACCCGCAGTTCCTGTTTCTCCAGCGCATGGCGCAGCTCGGTGGCCAGGCGGGCCTTCTGCACCGACTGCTCCATCATCGCCAGCTCATAGACCACGCAATGGCCACGGCCACGGCGCTTGGCCTCGCCCAGGGCGATGCTGGCATTGCGCAGCCAGTCGCCCAGGGCCTCGCCGGGCAGCAGTCCGCCGACCGCGCCGACCGAGGCGCTCATCAAGACCTCGTCCTCGCCCGAGGTGAAGGGCAGCGCGAACAGGGCCAGCACCTGGGCGCCCAGCGCGGCCGCCTGCTGCTCGGCCTGCTGAACGCCCAGGTGCAGCACGGCAAACTCGTCGCCGCCGATGCGGGCCAGCAGCAGCGGCCCGGGCAGCTGCGCGCGCAGGCGTTGCGCCATCACCTGCAGTAGCCGGTCGCCGGTGGCGTGGCCGACGCTGTCATTGATGGCGCGGAACGAGTCCAGCGCGATCAGGGTCAGCACCGCCGGCCGGGGCTGCGGCCAGTCGGCCTGCTCCAGCAGGCCGCGGCGCGTCAGCAGCTGGGTCAGCTCGTCATAGATCAGCTGCTCGCGCATGCGCGCGAACGAGCTCTGCAGCCGCTCCGCCATCTCGTTGAAGGCCCGCACCAGCAGCGCGGTCTCGCGCAAGGCGCTGCCCTGCTCGATGGCGTTGCGCCCGCCCTCATGGCTGAGCCAGCGGCCGCGTGCCAGCAGATTGGCGGCCGCCGCCGTTTCCAGGATGGGCCGGGTGATGCGTCCAATGCCCCACAGCCCCAGCAGGATGGCCAGCACGGCGATGCCGGCCATCATCAGCATGCTGCGGGTCTGGGCCGTCCGGATCTCGCCCAGCAGGGCCGCCTCGGGCACCAGGGCCACCACCCGCCAGTCCAGGCCGCGGGTGTCGGAGTAAGGCGTGACGCGGCAGAAATACAGCTCGCCCTCGTGCCGGATCGTGAAGCCGGCGCCGCTTTCGGTCGGCGCGGCGTCGATCTGGGCGGCCACCGCGCGTATCAGCGGGTTGGCGCTCTCGCGCATCAGCAATCGGGTGCCGCTGCCGGACTCGGCCAGCACCGAGCCCGGCTCGGAATGGGCCACCAGGCGGCCGTCGAGCTCGGTGATGAAGATGATGCCGCTGCCGCGCAGCGGCTCGTCGCGCAGAAAGCGGTTCAGCCCGTCGAGCTTGACATCGGCCGCCGCCACGCCCAGCCACTCGCCGTTGCGCAGCACCGGCGAGATCGCCGAGATCGCGACCTCGGCGCGCTCGTCCTTGTTGATATAGATCGAGGACCAGCCGGGCCGGCCGCTCAGCGCGACCGGTCGGTACCAGGGCCGGCCGCGCGGGTCGTAGCCCGGGAACTCGGCCACCACCGTGCCGGGACGGTCGCCCTGATAGATGCGCAGGCTGTCTGCGGTCGCATCGTCCTTCAGCATCAGGGTGAAGTCGCCGCCGGTTTCACGCCGCAGCCCGGCGTAATCGCCGGCTTGGCTGCCGAAGCTGAGCACGCTGAGCTGCTGCTGATCGGCGAACAGCTCGCCGTAGACGCCGCGCAGATAGCGCTGGACCGGGCCCATATCGCCGGGTCTGTAGAGATCGTGCCGCGCGATCGCGTCGGCCACCATCAGCTGGGTGCGAAAGGGTTCGTCCAGGAACAGCGCCAGGCGGTTGCGCGAGCTGGCCGTCAGCGAATCCAGCAGCCGGCTGCTCTCCTGATGGATCAGCCGCTCGATCTGACGCTGCTGGGTCAGCGCCTGCAAGGCCACCGTGCCGGCAAACAGCAGCACAAAGGGCACGGCGATCGCGGTGCGCAATGTGGGGCGGTGGGACAGGAAACGCATCGCCGGGATTATCCGGGCCGGTGCCCGGCGCCGCGCGGGGAACTGGGGGTGGTTTTCCCGCCTGCTCAGAGCTGGGGTGCCTTGAAGCTGTCGCAGGCACCGAGCTCGCCGGCCTCCAGTCCGCGCTTGAACCAGCGCACGCGCTGGGCGCTGCTGCCGTGGGTGAAGCTCTCCGGCACCACGGTGCCCTGGGACTGACGCTGCAATGTGTCGTCGCCGATCTTGGAGGCGGCGTTCAGGCCCTCCTCGATATCGCCGGCCTCCAGCCAGGCCGCACCGCGCTGCGAATGGTGGGCCCAGACCCCGGCCAGGCAGTCGGCCTGCAACTCCAGGCGCACGCTCAGCGCGTTGTACTCGCGCTGCGAGACCCGGCCGCGGGCCTGGTCCAGCTTGGCCGAGATGCCCAGGATGTTCTGCAGATGGTGGCCGACCTCATGGGCGATCACATAGGCCTGGGCAAAGTCGCCGGGCGCACCGAGGCGCTCGCGCAAGGTGGTGTTGAAGCTCAGGTCGATATAGACCTTGTGGTCGCCCGGGCAGTAGAACGGCCCCATCGCCGCCTCGCCGATGCCGCAGGCGGTCTCGCTGCGGCCGCTGAACAGCACCAGCTTGGGGGGCTCATAGCGCTGCTGGCGGTCGGCGAAGTATTTGCCCCAGACATCTTCGGTGTCGGCCAGCACCACGGCGACAAAGCGGCCGGCCGGGTCTTGCGGCTTGGCCGCGGGCACCTCGCTGCGGCTCTCGGCCGGCTGCGGCAGGCCCGCGCCACCGCCGTCCAGCAGGCCCAGCACCGTCATCGGGTTGATGCCGAAGGCCCAGGACGCCAGCAGCGCGATCACGATGCCGCCCAAGCCCAGCCCGCGCCCGCCGCCCAGGCGGCGTGGACCGGGGCCGGCACCGCGCTGGTCTTCCACGTTGTCGCTTTCGCGCCGACCGTCCCATTTCATAGTGCGCCCTCAGGTTTGCTGCCGTGGCTGCCGATGTTACGGTCTGGGCATTGGAAAAAAGGAAATGAATGAGCGCAGGCCAAGCGCCCGACTCCTTGGCTGAGGTCTTGCTGAGTTTGCAGCAGGACAGTCAGCTGCTGCTCGCGCTGTTCGATGAGCGCGATGTGCTGCGCCATGCCAACACGGCCTTCCGCCATGCCTACAAGGCCGAGCCGGACGGGCGTCTGGTCTGGGCCGAGATCATGCGGGCCAACCATGCGCTGAGCCAGGGCGCCATCATCGAGGCCGACGATATCGAGGCCTGGCTGGCCTCGGCGGCGACGCGGCGTGGCAAGCTGCCCTGGCGCGCCTTCGAGGTCGATCTCTGGGACGGACGCTGGGTCTGGGCCACCGAAACCGTCCATGCCAATGGCTGGCTGCTGTTCGTGGCCAGCGACATCACCGGGCTCAAGCAGGAGAGCCGGGCCCTGCGCCAGGCCCATGTGAAGGCCTTGCGCGCCTCGCAGACCGATGCGCTGACGGGGCTGAGCAACCGCCGCCACAGCCTGCAGCAGCTGCAGCAGCTGCTGACGCAGAGCGAATCCTGGCCGCTGTGCGCGGTGATGCTGGACCTCGACAATTTCAAGCGCATCAATGACGAGCTGGGCCACGCGGCCGGCGATCTGGTGATCCGCGACTTTGCCCGCCAGCTGCAGGCCAGCATCCGCCGCGAGGACGGCTGCGGCCGGCTCGGCGGCGAGGAGTTCGTGCTGATGCTGCCGAACGCCGGCCGCGGGCAGGCTGCCGCTATCGTCGAGCGCCTGCTGGCCCGGGTGCGGCAGGCGCGGCCGCTGCCGGCCGAGCGCGGCTACACCTGCTCGGCCGGACTGGCCGAAGCGCAATGGGGCGAGACCGCCGAGGCCTTGCTGGAGCGTGCCGATGCGGCGCTGTACCGGGCCAAGGCGGCCGGGCGCGACCGCATGGACTTGGCCGACTAAAGCTGCTCGCGCAGCCAGGCCTCGGCGTCGCCGAGACGCTCGAAGGCGGCGAAGCGGCGCCCGTGGCGGGCATAGATCTTGGCAAAGATCGGCAGCATCAGGTCGCGGCCCTCGACCTCGGGGGCAACCACATAGGCCACCGCCAAGGGGGCGGTCTTGGCCTGGCTCATGGCCTGCAGGAACTCCTCGAAGCAGGCCAGCGCGTCGGGCGAGGCCATCAGGCTTTGATGCATCACCAGGATGTCGCCGAAGCGGCCGCCGATCGGCACGCTGGCGAACAGATCGCGCATCGCCAGCCCCATCGCCAGCACGCCTTCACGGTTGAAGGGGCCGCTGGCCTCCAGCCTGACGATAGAACCCTCGGCCCAGATGTCGACCTGGCCGTGGGGTCGGAAGATGCCGGTGGCGAAGGCGGCGCTGGTGCGTTTGGACTGCTCGATGTTCACGGCCGGCATGGTAGCCGGCCCGGCTAGATGGCGTACCGGAGCGCGGCGAAAAAGTGACAGGCAGACCCGCCCATCACCAACAAATGCCATACAAGATGCGCATAGCGCACGCGGTGGTCGAGCAGGAAGACCAGGGCGCCGACGGTGTAGCACAGCGCGCCGGCCACCAGCCAGCAGATGCCGGCGGCCGGCATCTGCGGCAGCAGCGGCACCAGCGCGGCCAGCACCAGCCAACCCATCGCGACATACAGGCCGGTCGACCACAGCGGATGGCGCAGCCGGTCCATCAGCTTGGCCGCCACACCCAGCGCGGCGCAGGCCCAGACGGTGCCGAACAGCGACCAGTCCCAGGGCCCCCGCAGCGCCCCGAGCGCAAAAGGCGTGTAGCTGCCGGCGATGAAGAGGTAGATGGCCGCGTGGTCGAGCCGGTTCACCCAGCTCTTGGCCCGACCCTCGGGCAGCGCATGGTAGAGCGCCGACACCAGGTAGAGCAGGATCATCGTGGCCGAAAACACACTGGCCGCGACGACCTTGCGCGCCGAGCCCTGCTGGGCGGCGAAGTATGTCAGTATGGGCAACGCAGCCACGGCAAGCAAAAAGCCCAGACCATGACTGATGCAGTTGGCGAGCTCCTCGCCGAAGCTCTGGGCCCGCGCTTTGATCGGCTGTTCGTTCATCTCGTTGTGGATGCTCGCCGCGAACCGATGGCACCTTGATGACAAGCCCGAGCCCTTTTCGTCGCGATGGCAAGCAGCGCCGGCGCTTGCTGCTGGGCCTGGGTCTGGCCGGCCTGCTCGGCGGTGCCCGGGCGCAGCAACGCCTCACCGTGCTGCTGGAGGAGTTCGCGCCCTATTCCTTCAGCGACGCCCGGGGGCAGGCGGCCGGCTATGCGGTGGAGCTGGCGCGCGAGCTGCTGGTGCGGGCGCGGATCGCGGGCGATTTCGAGTTCAGCTCCTGGCCCCGCGTCTCGCGCCGCGCCCAGCTGCAGGCCAATGTGTTGCTGCCGGCCATCGTGCGTCTGCCCGAGCGTGAGGCGCAGTTCCACTGGGTGGCACAGATCTCGGTGCGCCAGGGCTGGTTGTTCAGGCTGCGCTCGCGGCCCGATGTGCGGCCGCGCGATCTCGACGCGGCGAGGGCCTATCTGACTGCCGTGATCAAGGACGATGTGTCCGAGCACGAGCTGGTGACGCTGGGCTTCTCGCCGGACCAGCACCTCGATCGCAGCGCCGACTACGACATCATGCTGCGCAAATTCTTTGCCGGGCGCAGCCAGCTGCTCGCGCTGAACCGGGTGCTGGCGCCGGAGCTGCTGCGCCGCCATGGCCACGACCCCCAGTTGATCGAACCGCTGCTGAAGTTCTCGGAATCGCGGCCTTGGATCGCGCTGAGCCTGCCCAGCAGCGCGGTGCTGGCCCAGAACCTGCGGCTGGCCTGGGACGGCATGCGCCGCGACGGCACGGTCGCGGCGCTGGCGGCACGCTATGGCATGCCATTGCCGGACTGAGGCGGCTCTTCCGGCCGCCTCAGGGCCGGCTCAGGGCAGGGACAGGGCCTGGCCCAGCGCCTCGGTGGCCTCCAGATTCAAGCGCAGCGACTGACCGGCCTTGAGCTTGTCGCGGAAGCCGTAGAAGACCTTGCCGCCGCGTTCGACGAACAGACGCTCGAAGCCCAGGCCGGCGGCCTGCGGCGGCAGCTTGGCCAGGCGCAGCACGCGGGCATCGCCCAGGGGCTCGATGCTGTAGCTGCCGCTGCCCAGCTTGTCGCAGTTGCGCGCATGGTCGTCGCTGGCGCGCAGCACGCAGCTCCAGTAGGTCGTCGTGTTGCCGGGGCCGAAGGAGACGCGCAGCCGGCGCAGTCCGCTGCGGTAGTAGCTGCTCGGTGCCGTGAAGGCGGCATCGCTGACATTGCCCAGGCTCAGCGAGGTGGCGCCCCAGGCCTCGTTGCGGCTGCCGTGCACGGCCGGGTTTGCCGTATAGCTGCAGGGCGTTCCGGGCATCGCGGCAACCAGGCTCTCCAGATCGGTGGCCAGGCTGCGCAGGCTGTCGGCGGTGGCCGCCGTCCAGCCGTCGCAGCTGGTGCGCTCGCCGTTGCGCAGGGCCTGGACATAGGTGTAGACGCGGTCGACGGCGGCCGTGCTGTAGGCATCGGGGTTGCTGAGCTGCCGGCTGTCCTGCGTGATCAGCACCGAGCCGGCCGGGAAGGGCGCCGCCAGCTCGGCGGCGTAGCGCTGCGGGTCCGGACCCCAGCCTGCGAAGCTGCCCTGGTCATCGGTCGGTGGATGGGCGCGTATCTGTTTGACGATCTCGCCCATCGCGATGCCGGAAATGTCGCGCAGCGTGCGCTTGTTGCCGGACTTGAAAGCCTTGCAGTACAGGGACTCGCTGCGTCCCTGGGCGTCCCAGGGCGTCGCCTGATGAAGATGCTCGGCCGGGCAGTCGAACCACTCGCTGCCGGTCCAGAACACCTGGTTGCGCAGCCAGTTCTTGCGGCCCTCGCCGAGGCGGTTGACGCCGAACTCCTGATGGTTCTTCAGCACGCCATCGACCGTGGTCCGGGTTTCGCGGTACTCGGTGTAGTGGCGCAGACCCTGGACATCGGGTGTGTTCTGCGCGGCGGTGGATTCATAGCTGCGGATGTAGTAGTTGCCGGCATCACTGAAGGTGAACCAGCGCAGCGACAGTCCGGCCTTGGGCGCCGACGCCGCCTCCTCGGGTGCGCCGGGCGCCTTGCTCTGGGCGATCAGCGTGGCGATATTGCTCTTGCTGAGACCGGCGGCCTGCGCCAGGTCCTTGGCGGCGGCCAGCATGGCGGCCGCGCGGGCCTCGGCCGTGGCGGCGTCCTGCAGCGCCGGGGCGATGGCCGCCCCCATCAGCTCGGGCAGCAGGGCCACCAGGCGCTTGTTGATCTCGGTCTCGATATCGGCCTTGCTCAGCGGGCTGCCGGCGCTGTCGGTGGCGCCGGCCGTGTCGCCGAGCTGCTGCTGCTTGGTCAGCACCAGCAGGCGGGCCAGATCGGCCGCCAGCTTGGCGCCGGCATCGCTGCCCTGGCTGAAGTCGCCCAGCAGCGGGGTGTCGATGCTGAGCTGCTGCTGCAGCGCCTGCTCGGCCGCCGCCGTGCTGCTGCCGCTGCCGGCGGCCTGGATCTGCACCAGGGTGCTCAGCGGCGAGACCACGCTGCCGGCATCGGCCGGTGCCGTCATCATGAAGGCGGTGGAGACAGGGCCGTGGTCCTTGTCTATCGCGTCGGTGCCGATCTGGGCCAGCACCACATGGCGGCTCATCTCGGCGCTGGGCACCTTCAGTGTGACACGGCCTTCGGCGTCGCTGCGGCCCTGCACCTCGTCGCTGTCGCAGCTGCTGTTGCCATTGGCATCCAGGCAGACCAGCGCATGCTGGATCGGCCCGTCCAGCACGCGGATACTCATATCGGTGGTCTGCGCCACGGCGGGTTCGGGATCGGAGTCGCTGCCGCCACCGCAGGCGATCAGCGCGGCGGTAGCGATCAGGCCCGGGCTCAGGCTGCGAAGGCCGGGTGGCGAGGAGAAGCTGGGCTTGGACATGTAGAGCTCCCTTGGCGTGAGTGGACGATGGGGTGTGGGCTTGCGCCACGTCCAGACACTAGACAGCCGGGCCGGCGTTCTCGCCCCCTCGATAGGGGGCGACATCGAGCCGGCCTCATGAAAGCATGGGACGCATGAAACACGCTGCCGACATGGCCAAGCTGCGCACGCTCGCGGCGATGGGCCTGACCGCGGAGGTCTTCATCCCGGCGCTGCTGGAGCTGCTGCATGGCCTGATCCCGTCCGACCGCAATCTGTTCGACTGGACCGATGCGCGCGGGCGCCTGCTGCGCTACTACTTCGAGGGCGATGTCGACCACGAGATCAACCGCCACTACTTCGAGGCCTTTCACAACCGACGCGAGGCCGAGGTGATGATGCCCTTCCATGAGGCGGTGACCAGCGGCGTCGTCGTGCACAGCGCCGAGCGTCTGGACAGGCCCGAGTTCTTCCGCTCGGCGCTCTACAACGAGATCTGGCGGCCTCAGCGCCTGCACACCCGGGCCGAGGCGGTGGTGCGCGGCGTCAGGGGCGAGCCGCTGGGCTCACTGGTGCTGTATCGCGGCCCCGGCGAGCGCAAGTTCAGTCGCGCCGAGGAGGGCTTGCTGGCGCGCATCGTGCCCTATGTCGCGCGCGGCCTGCAGGCCCCGACGGCCGAGCTCGGCGGCATAGCCTATGTGGCGCGGCGCGACCGGCGGGGCATTCTCTGCCTGGGCGCCGACGGTGAGTTGCTGCATCTCTCGCCCGAGGTCTTGAAGCTGCTGCTGCTCGCGCATGGCGGGGTCACGCCCGAGAACGCCAGCGTCAGCCCCAGGCGCGAGCACTTCCCGACGCTGACGGCGCTGTGGGAGCAGCACCGGCGCAGCCCCGGGCTGAGTCGGCCGGGCAGCAGCGTGAGCGTCGAGAACGCCTGGGGGCGTTTTCTGTTCGAGAGCTGCCCGCTGCAGACTCTGGGCCTGGACCGGGCTCCGCTGCTGCACATCACGGTGCAGCATCATGAGCCGCAGGGGCTGGCACTGCGCCGCGTGCTCGACAATCTGGCGCTGACGCCGACGCAGAAGGACGTCTGCCTGCTGCTGCGCACCGGCCACTCGCAGCTGGAGATCGCCCGGCTGATGGAGGTGTCGCCGTCCACCGTGGCCGACCATGTCAAGAAGATCTATGCCCGCCTCGATGTGCATTCGGTGCACGAGCTGGCCGGGCTGATCCAGCGCCTGGTCGGCACGGCGTAGCGGCGCGCTATTCCTCTTCACCCAGAAAACCGCCGCTCTGGTGCGCCCACAGCCGCGCATACAGGCCGCCCTGCGCCAGCAGCTCGGCGTGGCTGCCCTGCTCGACGATCTCGCCGCCGTCCATCACGATCAGCCGGTCCATCGCGGCGATGGTCGAAAGCCGGTGCGCGATCGCGACCACGGTCTTGCCCTGCATCAGCCGGTACAAGCTGGTCTGGATCGCCGCCTCGACCTCGGAATCGAGCGCGCTGGTGGCCTCGTCGAGCAAGAGGATGGGCGCGTCCTTCAGCATCACGCGGGCGATCGCGATGCGCTGGCGCTGGCCACCGCTGAGCTTGACGCCGCGCTCGCCGACATGGGCGTCATAGCCTTTGCGGCCCTTCGGGTCGCTGAGGCTCAGGATGAACTCATGGGCTTCGGCGCGCTCGGCGGCGGCAATCATCTGCGCATCGCTGGCCTCGGGCCTGCCGTAGAGCAGGTTGTCGCGCACCGAGCGGTGCAGGAGGCTGGTGTCTTGCGTGACCATGCCGACCTGGGCGCGCAGGCTGTCCTGCGTGACGCCGGCAATGTCCTGACCGTCGATCAGGATGCGGCCCTGCTCGATGTCATAGAGCCGCAGCAAGGTGTTGACCAGGGTCGACTTGCCGGCGCCCGAGCGGCCCACCAGGCCGATCTTCTCGCCCGGCTTGATCGTCAGGTCCAGGTTCTTCAGCACCGGCTTCGTACCGCCGTAGGCAAAGCCGACCCGCTCGAAGCGGATCTCGCCACGGCTGACCTGCAGCGGTTTCGCATCGGCCCGGTCGCGCACGCTGACGCTCTTGGACAGGGTGCTGATGCCGTCCTGCACGGTGCCGATGTTCTCGAACAGCTCGGCCATCTCCCACATGATCCAGTGCGAGATGCCGTTCAGGCGCAGCGCCATCGCGGTGGCCGCCGCCACCGCGCCGACCCCGACCTGGCCCTGCATCCACAGCCACAAGGTGACGCCGGCGGTGCTGGCGATCAGCAGCATGCTCAGTACGTGGTTGATCACCTCGAAGCCGCTGATCAGGCGCATCTGGCGGTAGGCGGTGGCCAGGAACTCCTGCATCGCGCCGCGCGCGAACTGGGCCTCGTGCTGCGAGTGCGAGAACAGCTTGACGGTGCCGATATTCGTGTAGGCATCGGTGATGCGGCCGCTCATCAGGCTGCGCGCATCGGCCTGCTCGCTGGCGGCCTTGCCCAGGCGCGGCACGTAGTACCACAGCGCGATCAGGTACAGCAGCAGCCAAGCCAGGAAGGGCAGCAGCAGCACGGCGTCGAAGCCGCCGACCACGGCCATCATCGTGACGAAGTAGATCGTGATGAAGACCAGGATGTCGGTGACGATCAGCCAGCAGTCGCGCACCGCCAGCGCGGTCTGCATCAGCTTGGCCGAGACCCGGCCGGCGAACTCGTCCTGGTAGAAGGACAGGCTCTGGCCCAGCAGATGGCGGTGGAAGTTCCAGCGCAGCCGCATCGGGAAGTTGCTCGACAGGCCCTGGTACTTGCTGATGGCCTGCAGCGCGATCAGCAGCGGGCTGCCCAGCAGGATGGCGGCCAGCAGCAGCAGATTGGCCTTCTCCTGCTCCCACAGCTTCTCGGGCGGCACGGCGGCCAGCCAGTCGACCACCGAGCCCAGCATCGCGAACAGCAGCGCCTCGAAGGCGCCGAAGGCGGCGGTCAGCGCCGTCATGCCGATGATCAGCGGCCGCATGCCCTGGGTGGCGGCCCAGACAAAGGGGAAGAAGCCGGCAGGCGGCTGCGGCGGTGGCGTCTGCGGATAGGGGTCGACGCGTTTTTCAAACCAGCTGAACAAGGGAGTACCTGCAGGGAGAGGAGTCAGCCGGCAAGCGTAGCGCAGCCCTGCTGCCAGGCGATGTCAGCAAGCGGCGAATGGCGGAAAGGGCCGCATGGGCGGCCCTTTCGGTGTGGGATCGGGCGTCGCGCCCCGGCTGCCTCAGCCCCGGCGGCGGCGCACCAGCGTGCCGACGGCCAGCAGGCCGCCCAGCATCAGCGCATAGCTGGCCGGCTCGGGCACGGCCGACTGGATGACGATGTTGTCGATGCCCACGTTGTAGGCGGTGTTGCGCCACTCGATGCGCAGACCGCTGGCCGAGCTCAGGTCGACATTGAAGGTCGTGGCGCTGGGCTCGGCGCCGACATTGCCGGCGTAGCTGAACAGCAGCTCGTTGCTACCGAGATCGTAGATCGCGACATTGCTGCTGCGCGTGGCGTGCGAGAACGCGCCGAGGTCGAAGCTGCTCAGTCGGATGCCGTTGCCGCCCTGTGCTGCCAGATCGATGCGGGCATAGGAGCCGGGGCCGTCGCCACCATCGGCCCACAACACGCCGTAGAGATTGTTGTAGTCAGAGGCCCACCAGCGCAGCGAGGAAGCGCCGGCCTGCAAGGGCTGGCTGTAGCTGACGTCGACCAGGCCGGCCACATCACCATAGCTCTGGTTGATCCAGCCGCTGTTGCCGCAGGCGATCAGCGTGCCGGTGCCGGCTGCGTTGCCGGCGCAAATCTGCGGCGCGCCCCCCGTGCTGCCGAAGTCTAGGGTGTAGGCCTGGGCCGCAGTGCCCAGGATCAGGGTGCTGGCCAGCATCAATCGCTTCATCGGAAGACTCCTCCTGTTTTTGCAGGCGCGATGCTGGCCGGGATCGCCGGCGCAGGCAAGACCTGGCCCCTTGTTTCGGGGGGCTCCGGCCGGTACTTGGTCAGCGCGGCAGCGGCAGCGGCAGCGGCTTGCCCTGCGACTGCGCCGGTGCGGGCACCTGCAGGATGGCGGCCAGCGTTGGCGCGATATCGGCCACCTCGACGCGCTGCTTCACCTCGCCGCGGCCCACCCAGGCCGGGCCCCAGGCGAGGATGGGTACCTGGGTGTCGTACTCATAAGGCGTACCGTGCGAGCTGCCGCCACCGCGCGAGCTGTAGAGCCAGTTGGGCTTGACGACGATCTGCAGCGGCGCGGCGATGTCCGGGTGCCAGGACTTGCGCATTGCGGCCAGATAGGGGGTCTTCGTGTCGTTGCCCTGCATCTGGTCGAGCGTGAAGACATCGGCCACGCCGTCCACCTGCAGCAGCAGCTTCTTGGCTGCGGCGTACACATCGGCCGACTTCAGGCCGCGTGCCTTGATTGCCTTCTCGTCGAACAAGAGGCCGGCGGCCGAGTAGCCGCGCGCCAGCTTGGGCTCGCCGAACTGCTTGGCCAGCTCGGCGTTGAGCCAGCCCAGGGTCAGCGCCGGGTTGATGCGCTCGGCATCCTTGCCCTGGCTCTTGGCCCACTCGGGCGTGTCGGCAAAGCCATGGTCGGCGGTCAGCATCGCGACATAGTTGCCGGCACCGACCTTGGCGTCCAGATACTGGAAGAAGGCTTGCAGATAGCGGTCCAGATGCAGCAGATGGTCGTGCGAGAGGCGCGACTCGGGGCCGAAGGCATGGTTGATGTAGTCGTGGCTGGACAGGCTGACCGAGAGGATGTCGGTCTTGTCGTCGGCGCCCAGCTGTTCGCCCTCGATCGCGGCACGGGCGAAGGCCAGCGTGATCTCGTCGCCGAAGGGCGAGGGGATGATGTTGGCGTAGAACAGCGGACCGGGTTTCTCGTGCTTGTCGCCGATGACGGCAGGCAGCTGGTTGCCATTGCCGCCCGTGCTCTGCCAGGGCTGGCCGTCGGGCACCGAGCGGGCATAGGCCGACTCGGGCAGCAAGGGTGCCCAGCTCTTCTTGAAGAAGGCGTCGGCCGGTTTGGCGGCGTTGAAGCCGTTGACCCAGGCCGGATGGGCGGCCATGTAATAGGTGCTGGAGGCGAACTGGCCGCTCTCGCTCATATACATATAGGCCTGGCCCTTGTGGCCGGCCGGCAGGATGGCGCCGCGGTCCTTGCCCGAGATGCCGATCACCTTGGACTCGGGCTGCAGGCCGCGCAGCACATCGCCGACCGTCTCGACCTTGTAATTCTTCGGGCTGGTGCCGGCCAGCGGCGCGGTTTTGTGGCCGATGTACTGGTGGGCGCTGTCGCCGGTGCAGTAAACCGTCTCGCCGGTCTCGCGGTCGCGCCATTCATTGCCGATGATGCCGCTCTTCTGCGGATAGGCACCCGACAGCATCACCGCATGGCCGGCCGCCGTGACCGTGTGGCCATGGCCGTAATGGGCGTTGGCGAACCAGGCGCCGCGATCCAGGAAACGCTTGAAGCCATCGGGCTGCAACTGGTCGCGGTAGCTCAGCACCTGGCGCTGCGGCAGACCGTCGACCACCAGGAAGACGATCAGCTTGGGTTTGCTGGCGGCGGGCGCCACGCTCGCTGGGCCGCTGGCGCAGCCGACCAGCAGAGCGGCGGCGCTCAGCAGCAAGGCGCGGCGGGTGTAGGGGGCTGTGCTCATGGACGGGCTCTTCGGGTAGGTCTGGACGAGGGGCGAGCTTAAGCTGCGCGACTCGCCGGGCTCGCCCGAGCGCCTCGGTGATTACCCGGGCTGTGCGAATAAGAAGGCCGGGCCCGCATCGCTGCGAACCCGGCCCTTTTTCTATCTGGCAACGCCGTGTTGCCGCAGCTGGGGTCTTGATGGGTGGCTGGCTCGCTGGGCCGGCTCGCGGCGGCGCTGGCTGGCTCAACCCCTGGCCGCTCGGTCTTCCCCTCCTAGGGATGGGCGCTATTCTGGGGACAGCTTGTGACGCTTCTCTCCACATTTGCCCTTGTTTGGGCGCAATTCGCACAACTGGAGAGGGGGTGGTCTGCTCCCTCCGAATCAGCCCAAAGCCTCGTCCAGCACCTCCACCCAGTGCCGCACCGGGGTGGAGCACCCCCCCTGCAGTTGCTGGATGCAGCCGATATTGGCCGAGACGATGGTGTCGGCCTGCAGCGGGGCCAGGGCCTTGAGCTTGCGGTCGCGCAGCTGCTTGGACAGCTCGGGCTGCAAGACCGAATAGGTACCGGCCGAGCCGCAGCACAGATGGCTGTCGCTGGGTGCCAGATCGATCGTGAAACCCAGTTCGCGCAGCGCGCCCTCCAGGCCACCGCGCAGCTGCTGGCCGTGCTGCAAGGTGCAGGGCGGGTGGTAGGCGAGCTTCGGGTGGGCCTTGGTCTTCAGCCGCGCCTTCAGCGGCGCCACCAGCTCGGGCAGCAGCTCGCTGAGGTCCCGGGTCAGCGCGCTGATGCGCTGCGCCTTGTCGCGGTAGTCGGGGTCATGGGCCAGCGCATGACCATATTCCTTGACCGTGACGCCGCAGCCGGAGGCATTCATCACCAGGGCTTCGACCTTGCCGGCCCCGGTCAGCCCCTCGACCAGCGGCCACCAGGCGTCGATATTGCGGCGCATATCGGCCAGGCCGCCGGCCTGATCGCTCAGATGGCTGCGGATCGCGCCGCAGCAGCCGGCACCGTCGGCCACCAGGGTCTGGATACCGGCGGCGTCCAGCACCCGGGCGGTCGCGCTATTGATATTGGGCATCATCGCCGGCTGCACGCAGCCCAGCAGCATCAGCACCTTGCGCTTGTGGCTGCGGGTCGGCCAGTCGTGGGCCCGCGCCGGGGCCTTGGTCGGCAGCTTGTCCTTCAGTGCGGCCGGCACCAGCGGCCGCAGGGCCTGGCCCAGCTTCATCGCCGGCTTGAACAGCGGCGAGGTCAGGCCCTCCTTCAGCAGCCAGCGCAGGGCACGCTGCTGGCGTGGACGCTCGACCTTGGCCTCGACGATGTTGCGGCCGATTTCCAGCAGATTGCCGTACTGCACGCCGGACGGGCAGGTGCTCTCGCAGTTGCGGCAGGTCAGGCAGCGGTCCAGATGCAGCTGGGTGCTGGCGGTGGGCGTCGCGCCCTCCAGCACCTGCTTGATCAGATAGATGCGGCCGCGCGGACCATCGAGCTCGTCGCCCAGCAGCTGGTAGGTAGGGCAGGTCGCGGTGCAGAAGCCGCAGTGCACACAGCGCCGCAAGATCTCCTCGGCCTCGCGACCTTCGGGCGTGGACTGGAACTCGGGGGCGAGATTGGTCTGCATAAATGCTCGGAAAAGGTGTCAGATCAGCCGTGCCGCCAGTGGCATCAGCAAGGCCGCCAGTAGCACCTGCAGGCTCAGCGCCAGGCCGGCATAGGCGCCGGCGTCGGGATGGACCTGCAGCGCGCGGGCCGCGCCGATGCCGTGCGAGGCGGTGCCCAGCGCAAAGCCGCGCGCCTGCGGCAGCGTAATGCCCAGCAGGTCGAACAGGTACTTGCCCAGCAGCGCGCCGGTCAGCCCGGTCAGCACCGCCAGCACGGCGGCCAGCGCCGGGATGCCGCCCAATTGCTCGGCAATGCCCATTGCCACCGGCGCGGTCACCGACTTGGGCGCCAGCGAGCGCAGCAGCTCGGGCGGCAGGCCCAGGGCCCAGCCGATCAGCACTGCGCTGCCGGCCGCCGCTGCGCCGCCGGCCAGTGCCGCGATCAGCACCACGCCCAGGCGCTGGCGCAGTTCGGTGCGCCGCTGCCACAGCGGCCAGCCCAGCGCGACGACCGCCGGGCCAAGCAGGAAATGGATGAATTGCGCGCCGGAGAAATAGCGCGGATAGGGCGTGCCGCTGAGCATCAGCAGGCCGGCCAGCGTCACGACGGTCCACAGCACCGGATTGGCCCAGGGTGCATGGCCGCTGCGTTGGTATAGCGCCAGCGCCAGCAGATAGGCACTCAGCGTCAGGGTCAGCCCGAACAGCGGCGTGGCCGACAGATAGACCCACAGCTCGACGAAACTGTTGCTCATCGCTGAACCTCGCGGCCGCGGCTCAGCAGCAGTTGCAGCACCCAGGCGCTGACCGCCAGGCCGATCAGGGTCGAGGCCAGCACGGCCAGCGCCAGGCGCGGGCCGTGGGCAGCGATCAGGTCCAGATGGGTGATCACGCCGACGCCCACCGGCACGAACAGCAGCGACAGATGGGCCAGCAGGCCCTCGGCGGCCGCCTGCACCGGCGCACGCGTGATCGGAAGGCGCAGCAGCAGCATCAGGATCAGCATGCCCAGCACCGGGCCGGGCAGGCCCAGGGCCAGCACGCGCGTCAGCAACTCGCCGGCCGATTGACACAGCAGCAAAATCGTCAGGCCGCGCAAGGCATCCATGGTGGCGGCCTCAGAGGTCCGGGTAGAGCCGGCCGGGGTTGAAAAGGCCTTGCGGATCGAAGGACTTCTTCAGCTCGCGATGGATGCGCAGCAGCGGCGCCGACAGCGGCGAAAACGTGCCGGGGCTCTTGTCCAGCGCGCGGAACAGCGTCGCATGGCCGCCGGCCGCCGCCGCGGCCTCGCGCACCTGGGCCGGCGGCTGCGCGCTGGTGACCCAGCGCTGCGCACCACCCCATTCGACCAGTTGCTCGCCGGACAGATGCAGCACCGGCGCGGTCTGCGGCAGCGACAGCCGCCACAGCCGCGCGCCGCCCTGCACCGCGCGCTCGGCACCCTGGAAGAACTCGTCGCTCTGGTCGCGCAGACCTTCCCAGAAGGGCAGGGCCAGGTCTTGCGGGATGGTCTCGCCGCCCAGGCTCCGGACGGCCGCCGTCACCGCCGCCTGCGCGCCGGCCAGGCGCAGGATCAGGGCTCCGTCCCAGCAGGCGCTGGCCTGGATGGGCAGGGGCTGGCCGCCCCAGCGGTTCAGTTCTCGCAGGGCCTGGACCTGGTCCATCTCGAAGCGCAGCGTGGTGCTGGCCACCGGACGCGGCAAGACCTTGATCGAGACCTCGGCGATCAGGCCCAGCACGCCCAGCGAGCCAGCCATCAGGCGCGAGACGTCGTAGCCGGCGACATTCTTCATCACCGTACCGCCGAAGTTCATCGCCTCGGCGCGGCCGTTGATCAGGGTCAGGCCGAGGATGTGGTCGCGTACCGAGCCGGCCGTGGCGCGAGCCGGGCCCGAGAGCCCGGCGGCCACCATGCCGCCGACGGTCCCGCGGCCACGTTCGCTGCCCCGAAAGCGCGGCGGCTCGAAGGCCAGATGCTGGCCCTGCTCGGCCAGTAGGGCCTCCAGCTCGGTGATCGCGGTGCCGGCCTTGGCCGTGACGACCAGCTCGCTGGGCTCATAGCTGGTGACGCCCGAGAAGTCGCTGATGTCCAGCGCCTCGCCGCTGGGCGGCTGGCCATAGAAGGCCTTGCTGCGATGGCCGTGGATCTCCAGGGTGGCGCCGCGCGCGGCGGCGTCCTTGATGCGTTCTTGCAGCTGCTGGATCGTCATCGATCAAAACCTCGGCAGTTCGGGGAAGGCCAAGAGGCCCTTCTTGACATGCATGCGACCATACTCGGCGCAGCGCTGCAGCGTCGGAATCACCTTGCCGGGGTTCAGCAGCGAGTGCGGATCAAAAGCGCGCTTGAGCGACAGCATCTGCTCGCGCTCCTCGGTCGAGAACTGCACGCACATTGAGCCGAGCTTCTCTATGCCCACGCCATGCTCGCCGGTCACGGTGCCGCCCAGCGCGACGCTGTACTCCAGGATCTCGGCGCCGAACAGTTCGCAGCGGTGCAATTGATCGGGGTCGTTGGCATCGAACAGGATCAGCGGGTGCAGATTGCCGTCACCAGCGTGGAAGACATTGGCGCAGCGCAGGCCATACTTTGTCTCCATCTGCTGGATGGCCAGCAGGATGTCGGCCAGCTTCTTGCGCGGGATGGTCGAGTCCATGCACATATAGTCCGGGCTGATGCGGCCCGAGGCCGGGAAGGCGTTCTTGCGGCCGCTCCAGAACTTCAGGCGTTGGGCCTCGCTGGCGCTGACCTCGCAGCGGGTCGCGCCGCTGGCCCACAGCACCGCCTCCATCCGGCCAATCTCTTCCTCCACCTCCTCCGGCGTGCCGTCGCTCTCGCACAGCAAGATCGCCTCGGCCCCCAGGTCGTAGCCGGCGTGGACGAAGTCCTCGACAGCGGCCGTCATCGGCTTGTCCATCATCTCCAGGCCGGCCGGGATGATGCCGGCCGCGATGATGTTGGCCACCGCGTCGCCGGCCTTGCGGATGTCATCGAAGCTGGCCATGATGCAGCGCGCCAGTTGCGGCTTGGGCACCAGCTTGACCGTCACCTCGGTGATCACGGCCAGCATGCCCTCGCTGCCGACGATCAGGCTCAGCAGGTCCAGACCGGCGGCGTCCAGCGCCTCCGAGCCGAACTCGACCGCCTCGCCCTCCACCGTGAAGCCGCGCACGCGCAGCACGTTGTGCAGGGTCAGGCCGTACTTCAGGCAGTGCACGCCGCCCGAGTTCTCGGCCACATTGCCGCCGATGGTGCAGGCGATCTGGCTGCTCGGGTCGGGCGCGTAATAGAGGCCGTGGGGCGCGGCGGCCTCGGAGATGGCCAGGTTGCGTACGCCGCATTGCACCCGGGCGGTGCGCGCGCTGGGGCTCAGATCGAGGATGCGGTTGAACTTGGCCAGCGCCAGGGTCAGGCCCAGCGCATGGGGCAGGGCGCCGCCGGACAGGCCGGTGCCGGCGCCGCGCGCCACCACCGGCACACCCAGGCGGTGACAGGTCTTGAGCACCGCGGCGACCTGGGCCTCGGTCTCCGGCAGGGCCACCGCCAGCGGGCGCTCGCGGTAGGCGGTCAGGCCGTCGCATTCATAGGGCACGGTGTCCTCGCCCTGCCACAGCAGGGCATGGGGCGGCAGCACCTCGGCCAAGGCGGCCACCAGCTCGGTCTGACTCTGGGCGCGTGAGGTGGCAGGTGTTGCGGAGCGGGCGGCGGCGTTCAACTGGGGTCTCCTTGGCGGCCGTCAACTGTAGCTTGCGGTGCCGGCCGCAGATTGCGTGGAAGTTCGTACTGCTTTGACCGCAGTGCAGGCTTCAGCGGGGCAGCTGGAACCACAGCTCCTTGCGCTGCAGCGGCGTGGCCGCCGGCAGTGCCGGATTGGCCAGCTGCAGCTGACGGCGCTGGGCCAGCTGGTGCCGCGCGGCCAGCGCGCCGAACTGCTGCTGGAAGGTGCGCTCGAAGCTGCCGTCGGCCTGGGCCGCCTCCAGCCCCTGGCTCAGATCGGCATGCAGCTGCGGCCGGCGCGGGCTGACGAAGAAGTACAGCGCGGTGGGGTAGCGCAGCAGCAGATGCGGCTCGATCACCAGGCCGCGGTCCGCATAGGCCTGGGCTTCGTCGTCGATCTCGATGATGGAGCGCGGCAGGTAGTCGACCGCGCCCTCGGCCAGCTGCGCGAACAGGCTCTGGAAATGGCTGTGCGTGCGCACCCGCAAGCCATTGGCGCGCAGGATGGCGGTGTCGGGCCAGTCATGCAGCTGGCCCGCGATATGGGGCGCCAGGTCCGCCAGGTCCTGCAGCGCGGCGAAGCGCTCGCGGTCGGCGGCACGCACCAGGACCAGACGCCAGCCGATCAGACCCCTCTCCAGCGGGATGCGGATCGGCAGCAGGCGGCGCTCGCGCTCGGCGGTGGTCATGGTCCAGAACAGATCGATGCCGGGCTCGGGCCGGGCCAGCTCCAGCAGCGAGCGGCTTTGCACCATGGGGCGGTCGCTCGCCTGCAGCCGGTAGCGGCGCTCGCAGCGCTCCAGTGCCAGCCGCAGCAGGGCCAGCACATAGCTGACCTGCGGTCCTTGCAGGGGTTCGTGCTGCGGATAGAGGATGCGCAGGTCTTCGGCGGCGGCCGCCCCGCTCAACAGGCCCATGCCGGCCAGCAGAGCCTGCCGCCGTTTCATGAGCGCATGAACACCGTCAGCACGCCGGTGTAGCCGTAGAGATTGGCATGCGCGATCTCGCCGCCGGCGAAGAAGCCGACCAGGGGCACATCGCCCAGGCCGTGCTGCACCCATTGCGCCTCGGCCGAGGGCGCGCCGAAGTGTGGGCCGCCGCGACCGGCGCAGCTGATGTAGAGCGCGCCGGCGATGGCCGGGCCGCCATCGGCCGGCGGCTGCTCCTCGCCCTCGGCGCGCAGCTCGGTGCAGATGCGCAGCAGATCGCGCCGAGCCGCCTCGGGATTGCGCTCGCAAAAGCTCAGGCGCTGGCCGACCTGCAGCTGGTCGCCGATGGCCACGCCGCGCCGACCGGGGTCTATGCCCACCAGATGGCGCACCAGCACCTCGGCGCCGTAGCCGCGCCCGGCGGACTTTTGTGTCTTGCCGACCGGGCTGATGCCGGCCAGGGTCTTGCGAAAGCGCGGCAAGGCCTCGCGCAGCTCGCCGGGCTGGCTCAGCACCGGCAGGGCCAGGTCTTGCAGCAGGCAGTCCAGCGCCGGCTGGCCGTCCAGCTCCAGCAGCAGATTGCCGTCGCAGGCGCTGATGCGGCGCTCCACGCCCAGCGGCTGGCAACCCTGGCTGACCCGGGAGAGCACGCGCAGGCCGGATCCGAAAGCCACGCCCGAGAGCCCACCGCGCCATACGCCGTCGGCCAGCTGCACGCCGCCATGCCGCCCGAGCGCCAGGCCGCCGAAGGCATAGCTGCTGTCGGTCTGCGCCGCCAGCTCGGCGATCAGCTCCTGCAGGTCTATGGTCGCCGGGTCGGCATGCACCTGCAGCAGCTCGGCCGGCCAGCCGGCCAGCGGCCGGGTGCCGGAGAACACGCGGAACTGATCGCCGGGCAGCTCGGCCAGCATCAGGGCCAGCGCCGGCTCATCGAAATACTCGACCCCGCTGGCGCAGATGCCCGGCCCCGCCGCGCCGACCCAGGCCACACCGGGCCAGCGCTGCCGCAGCTCGGCCAGCAAGGCCTCGGCCTGCGGCGCGAAACCGTCGCAGAAATACAGCCAGCCCAGAGTCGGTTGCAGACCGCTGGTCTGGCGCTGGGCTTCGATCTGCGCCGCCGCCAGCGCCAGCGCCATATGGGCGTCGGGGTGGGTGGCGTGGGCGTGGGCAAAGGGTTTCATCGGGGCTCAGGGTTTGCGCGGTCGGGTGGCCGGCTTGGCCGCGGCTTTTTTCTTCGCGGCCGGGCGGGCGGCGGCTTGGGTGGCGGCCTTCTTGGCCAGGGCCCCCGGCATCGCGGCGGTCTTGCGCAGGGTCTCGCCGGCGGCCTCGAAGCTCTGCTTGACCAGAGTGCCGGCCAGGTTCTTGGCGGCGTCGGTGGCGCTGTCCTTCATCGCGGTGGTGGCCAGCTGGGTGAACTGCTGGCTCAGCGCCGACCACCACTGCATCGGGTCCACGGCTGCCGGCGCGGCGGGTTTCTCCTCGGCTTCGGCTTCGGGCTCCGGCTCGGCCTGGGCCTTCGGGGTGGCGACCTTCAGGCTGTCACGCAGCTCGGCCAGCGGCACATTCATGGACTTCAGCGTCGACAAGGTCATGCGCTGCACCTCCAGGGCCTGGATGGTCGCGCCCAGCATGCGGGCGTTCTGCTCCAGCCAGAACTGCACGGTGCGCAGCTCCTCGATGCGTTTTTCCAGCTCCTCGGGGTTCAGGGTCGGCGCTACCCACTGTCCCATGCCGGGCAGCGCGGCGCCGGCGTTCTTGACTAGGCCCTGCAGAAAATCGAAACCGGGGACGAACTTGGTGAAGCTGTTGTCGGCCATGGAGTCTCCTGTCGGTGTTGTCCGGCCCATGGTACGCCGTGGCGCGCCCGCTGTGCCTGCTGGTTTATCAGGGCGCCTCGATGCTCAGCACGCCGTCCTGCTGGACAAAGCGCAGCCGCGACAGCAGGTCCATGCCCAGCAGCGGCGCGCCCAGATCGGGCAGCACGGTGACCGGCAGGCGCTGGGCCGAGAGACCGCCCTGCAGCTCGATGTCGGCGCGCGCCCGATAGCCCTGCACGACGCCGCCGGCCGTGTGCGAGCGCACCTGGCTCTCGGGCGTCAGGCCGGCGCGCTCGGCCAAGGCCTGGGGCAGGGCGGTCGAGGTGGCGCCGGTGTCGACCAGGAAGTCCACCGTCACGCCATTGACCTGGCCGCGCCAGTGAAAATGGCCGTCGGGTGCGCGCTTGAGCAGGATGCGGCCCTGATGCAGCTCGATGCTGCTTTGCTGGCGGCTGTGTTCCAGGCCCTTGATGCCCAGGAAGACCGCCAGCATCACCAGCAGCCAGATCGTGACCAGCTTGAGGCTGTGCGGCAGGTCCTTGTTGCTATCGCTCATGCCGCTACGATGCCACGATTTTCGGACTCGACGAGGCAAGCGATGCGCAGCATCTTCCATCTGGCTTTTCATGTGCGTGATCTGGACCAAGCGCGCGCCTTCTACGGCGGCCTGCTGGGCTGCCGCGAAGGCCGCAGCACCGCGACCTGGGTGGACTTTGACTTCTTCGGCCACCAGATCTCGCTGCATCTGGGCGAGCCCTTCGCGACCACCCGCACCGGCCAGGTCGGCGAGCATCTGGTGCCGATGCCGCACCTGGGCCTGATCCTGGCCCTGCCCGACTGGCAGGCGCTGGCCGCGCGGCTGGAGGCGGCCGGCTGCGAGTTCGTGCTCAAGCCCCAGGTCCGCTTTGCGGGCCAGCCGGGCGAGCAATGGACGATGTTCTTCCTTGACCCCTCGGGCAATCCGATCGAGATCAAGGGCTTTGCCTCGCTGGAGTCGGTGTACGCGCACTGAGGCCCCCCAAGGCTGTTAAGGTCGGGGCCCATGCGAGATGTGGAACCGGACTTCTGGCGCAATCTGAGGCTGGAGCTGGCCGGCGGCCGGCAGTGGGTGGATCGGGCCGTGGTGCTGGCCTATGCGGTGGCCACCGGCCTGGTGGTCGTGGGCTTCACGCTGCTGGCCGAGGCGGCCAGCGAGGGCTTCGAGGCGCTGCGCAGCAGCCACGCCTGGGCCGCGCCGGCGATGCTGATCTGGACGCCGGCGTTGACGGTGGCCGTGCTGTGGTGGACCCGCCGCTTTGTGCCGGGCGCGCTGGGTTCGGGCATTCCGCAGGTGGTGCGTGCGCTCGACGACGAACTCGCACCCGAGCAGCGCAGCCGGCTGGTCTCGCTGCGCCTGTCCCTGCAGAAGATCGGTCTGGTCTCCGGCGGGCTGTTGGCGGGGCTGTCGATAGGCCGCGAGGGCCCGACCGTGCAGGTGGGTGCCGGCGTGATGGCCCATGCCAAGCGCTGGCTGTCGCCGCAGGCCGGCATCGACAGCCATGACCTGATGGTGGCCGGCGCGGCCGCCGGCATCGCGGCGGCCTTCAACACGCCGCTGGGCGGGGTGATCTTCGCGCTGGAGCAGCTGTCGCGCCGGCGCAGCAGTTCGCACAGCGCCCTGATGATCACGGCCATCGTGCTGGCCGGCCTGGTCGCGGTCTCGGTGTTCGGCAATCTGACCTATTTCGGCCGGCTGCGCGTGCAGCAGCTGGACTGGTCGCTGCTGTGGCCGGGCCTGCTGGTGGCGGTGATCGCTGGCCTGGCCGGTGGGCTGTTTTCGCGCCTGATCATCGCGTCGATGCGCGGTCTGCCGGACCGCTTCAGTGCCTGGCGGCGGCTGTTCCCGCTGCGCTTTGCGGCCGGCTGCGCCTTCGTGGTGGCGCTGATCGGCCTGGTGGCCGACGGCACGACGGCCGGCGCCGGCTATGCGCCGACCCGGGCCTTGCTGGAGGGCCAGCAGCCCGGCGGCGAGCCGGGGCTCTACACCTTGCTGAAGTTCTGCGCCACCTGGCTGTCGGCCTGGACCGGCGTGCCGGCCGGCGTGTTCGCGCCCTCGCTGACCATTGGTGCCTCGCTGGGCAATGATGTGGCCTGGCTGACCGGGGTGCGCGGCGACGCGGCCATCCCGCTGATCGCGCTGGGCATGGTGGGCTTTCTGGCCGCCACGACCCAGGGCCCGATCACCGCCTTCATCATCGTGATGGAGATGGTCTCGGGCCAGGCCATGGTGCTGAGCCTGATGGCCTGCGCGCTGCTGGCCAGCGGCGTGGCGCGGCTGATCACTCGGCCCATGTATCTGGAGCTGGCGGCGCTGCTGTTCCCACCTGCTCAGCCGCCGCCGGCCCGCGCATGACGACGCCGGACTGGCTGATCATCGCGGCCTATCTGGCCAGCACCCTGGGCCTGAGCGCCTGGCTGGCGCGCTCGCAGCATACGGCGGCCGACTACTACGTCGGCGACCGGGCCATGCCCTGGTGGGCGCTGGCGATCTCGACCCTGGCCACCCAGTCCTCGGCCAACTCCTTTCTGGGCATTCCGGCCTTCGTGGCCCTGGTGCCCGGCGGCGGGCTGACCTGGCTGCAGTATGAGCTGGCGCTGCCGCTGGCGATGGTCGTCGTGATGCTGGTGCTGGTGCCGGTGTTTCGCGGCCTGGCGCTGATCAGCGTCTATGAATACCTGGAGCGGCGCTTTGACCGGCCGACCCGGCTCGCGCTGAGCGCCGTCTTCCTGCTCTCGCGCGGCCTGGCCACCGGTGTGGCCCTGTATGCGGCGGCCGTGGTCGTGCAGGTCTGCACCGGGCTGCCGCTGGCCTGGTGCGTGGTGCTGATGGGCGGGCTGACGGTGGTCTACGACACCATGGGCGGCATGCGTGCCGTGGTCTGGACCGATGTGCTGCAGATGGCGGTGCTGCTGCTGGGCATCGTGGTCTGCGGCTGGGTGGCCTGGGGCCAGCTGGACGGCGCCGCGGCCCTGCTGGCCGCCCACGAGCCGGCGCGGCTGGCCGCGATCGAGGCGGGCCACGGCCTGGGCGATGGCGCGAAGGCGCCGTTCTGGGGTTTTGTCGTCGGCGGCCTGGTGCTCTACATCAGCTATTACGGCGTCGACCAGAGCCAGGTGCAGCGTCAGCTGGCGGCCCGCGATGTGGCCGGCGCGCAGCGCGTGCTGCTGTTCAACGGCCTGGCGCGCTTCCCACTGACCCTGCTCTATGCCGGCCTGGGCCTGGCGGTCGGTGCGGTCTACTGGCAGAGCGAGGCCTTGCGCGCGGCGGTGCCGCCGGGGCGGCTGGACTATCTGATCCCGCGCTATATCGAGCTGTTCCTGCCGGCCGGTCTGCGCGGCCTGCTGGTCGCGGCCATCCTGGCGGCCGCGATGTCCAGCCTCGATTCGGCGCTGAACAGCCTCTCGGCCGCGACCCTGCGCGACTTCGTCGAGCCCCATGTGGCGCTGCGCCGCCAGCTGCTGGCCGGTCGGCTGGTGACCGTGGGCTGGGGCCTGCTGATCGTGGCCTTCGGGCTGACGGTGGGCGACCTGGCCAGCAGCGTGGTCGAGGGCATCAACCGGGTCGGTGCGCTGTTCTACGGTCCGCTGCTGGCGGCCTTTGCCTGCGGCATCCTGGACCGGCGCGCGCGAGGCCCGGCCGTGCTGATGGGGGTGGCGGCGGGCCTGCTGCTGAACCTGGCGCTGGCGCAGTGGCTGGGCGCCCGGCTGTTCTGGATGTGGTGGAACCTCAGCGGCCTGCTGGCCGCAGTGGTGGTGACCTGGCTGGCCAGCCGCTGCATGGTGCCGCCGCGCGCCGAGCAGTTGCAGGGCACGACCTTGAGCACGGCCCAGCTGGCGCAGGGCCTGCGCGCGCAGCGCCGGCTTTATCTGTGGTTGCTGTGCTACGGCGCGCTCGCGCTGGGCGTGGCATGCTGGTTGGGCGTGCGCGCGGCCTGAGCGACCGAGTCAGCCTGGCGGCCCGACACAAGGAGTTGTTGATATGTCCCTGCGCCAGTTCATGGCCTCCCGACCGCTGGCCCGCGGCCTTGGCGCGATGCGCAATTCGGTCGTCTACGGCTGGGGCGAGATCGCCCGCACGCTGGGCCTGCATGAAGACCTTTACGCCGACCCGCGCCACAAGCCGCTGGCACGGCCGGTCACTGCGGTGCTGATTGGGGCCGGCCATCGTGGCTCGATCTACGCCGACTTTGCGGCCAAGTATCCCGAGGAGATGCGCCTGGTCGGCGTGGCCGACCCGAACTCGCAACGCATGCACAAACTGCGGCGCCTGCACGAGCTGCCGCTGCAGCACTGCTTCTCCAGCTGGGAGCAGGTCTTCGCCCAGCCCAAGATGGCCGATGCCGTGATCATCGCCACGCCCGACCAGCTGCACACCGAGCCCTGCCTGGCGGCGTTGGAGATGGGTTATGACGTGCTGCTGGAAAAGCCGATCGCGCCCACCGAGGCCGAGTGCCGGCTGATCCTGGCCAAGGCGCAGCAGGTGGGCCGCATCGTCGGCGTCTGCCATGTGCTGCGCTACACGCCTTACTTCCGCGAGCTCAAGGAGCTGCTGGACGCCAAGATGATCGGCGAGCTGATCAGCGTCCAGCATCTGGAGCCTATCGAGCATGTGCACATGAGCCACAGCTATGTGCGCGGCAACTGGCGCAGCAGCAAGACCGCCACCCCCATCATCCTGGCCAAGTCCTGCCACGACACCGACATCCTGCAATGGCTGATCGGCGACTCGGCCGACAACGTCCACTGCTTCGGCAATCTCAAGTGGTTCAAGGAAGCCAATGCCCCGGCCGGCAGCACCGAGCGCTGCACCGGCGGCTGCGCGGTCGAGCATGAGTGCCCCTACTCGGCGCTGCAGATCTACTACCGCGACCGCAAGCGGCTCTATGTCTTCGACCTGCCCGAGGACAAGTCCAAATGGGACGGCGTCATCATGCAAGGTCTGCTGACCAGCGACTACGGCCGCTGCGTCTACCGCATGGACAACGACCAGCCCGACCACCTGACCGTCAATATCCTGTTCAAGCAGGGCGTCACGGCGGCCTTCTCGATGGAGGCCTTTGTCTCCTATGAGGGCCGGCGCACCCGCATCATGGGCTCGCTGGGCGACATCAGCGGCGATATGGAGAGCTTCACGCTGACCACCTTCAAGACCGGCAAGCGCACCAGCTGGAGCATGAAGACCGACGCCCACGGCGGCGGCGACCACCCGATGGTGCGCGACTGGGTCCAGGCCGTCGGCCAGCAAGACCCGACCCTGTTGAGCTCATCGATCGAAGCCTCGGTCGAGAGCCATCTGATGGCCTTCGCGGCGGAGCGCAGCCGGCTGAACAAGACGATTGAGGATGTGAGGGTTTGAGGGGGCGTGGGGCAGATCACGGCCCGTCGGCGATATCGCTATCGAGGCCTGGTCTTGTGGATGTATATCAACTGCTATACGATCTTCGCATGAGCCGATCCGCCACCTTGCCGCCCATCCGTGTTGCGCCCGAGACCAAGGCCAGCCTTGAGGCCGTGCTGCGAGAAGGCGAGTCGCTGACGCAATTCATCGAGAACGCGGTTTGCCGCGAGGCTGAGTTCCGCACCGAGCAAAACGCCGCCGTTACCCGGGCGAAGAGAGCATTGCGCAGTGCCGACAAGGGCGTAGGCCTGATGACCGCTGACGAGCTCCTGGCTGGGATGGAGCAGCGTGCCAAAGCGGCACAGCAACGCATCCGTGAGGCGGTGGCGGCCAGGAACAAGCGGGCCGCTGAGTGAGCGGACAGTACCGGCTTGTTCCGACCCTCACGCTCCAGCAGGACCTCGAGCGTCTCGAAGAACACATCATCCAGCGCGAGTTGGCCAGCCACGCGCCGGACGACACCTGCCTCTTCCGCTTCCGTGATGCGCTCGAACGCGCGATGGGCATCCTCTCCTTCGCGCCGCACACCTGCCGCCGATCCGAAGCGCACAGGGAGTTCCGCGAACTGATCATCCCCTTCGGCCACGGCGGCTGCGTGGTCCTGTTCGCGATTCGCGACACCGATGTCGTGCTGCTCGCCGCGAGGGACCAGCACGAACATGACTACCGCTGATGGATTGATGCGTGTTGGGGAAGGGGTTCGCTCATCCGGGCACGCTTGAAGTCTCGTCTTCTGACGCCTCGACTGAACGAATAACAACGTACTGCTTGCGGAATTCCAGTCCCGGCCGCTCAGGCCACGATCGAACATATTCAGACAAGTGCTTCACGCCCTCGAGAAAGTCGTCTCCGTTGACCCGGCAGTCTGCCGCGATTTCACCTTGACCATCTCTTGAGGCAAAGAGCCGAATACCGATGGTTTCGTCAGACTGCATGACCGACCGAAAGGCCTCGAAGTTTTGCGTGAACAAACAGCACGGACAGAACGGGTGCTCTTCATCTTGGACTTGCGCTGCAGGTGACGCCAAGTGCCCTGTTGGGCCAAAGACGACACGGCGTGTCTTAGGTCCGCTATTTGATGTTGGCGGAAACTTCATCTCCATGAATGTGCAATCTTCCGGTTTCTCGCGCATCGAATCGTGCAGCGTCACAAGATCCATCTTTGCCCAGTTTGAGAAGCCGTCGGATATGGATTGCTCTGTCGAGCCTCCAGCCGAGTGTTGAAACTCGGGTAGCCCTTTCGGGAAGTACGAGGCATGAGAAGCGACGATTCGTGTGGAGGTACGTACGTTGCCATGTTCCAGCTCGACGACTTCCAGGAACTTGAATCGCCCCGGGTTCCGCGGAGGCCTGTTGGTTTAAGTCAGACGGTCGCGGCCTGACCAGCGCGGTGACGATGGTAATTGGCTTCGAACTCGGCAGGCGGGACGTAGCCCA
>SCOI01000014.1 GCA_005503085.1 Burkholderiales bacterium C2
ACCTTCAAACGCCCACGCTTATCGGCTGTGAATTATTAAAGAACTTCAAACAACCTACTCAAAACCCACCGGGCTTCTTTCCCTTGTCTGGCACCGATCAGTGATCAGCACAGGAGCGAGATTATGACTTGTTTTTTTCAAACTCGTCAAGTGCTTTCAAACATTTTGTTTTCAGCAATCTTGCTTTCTTCACCACCCACCCGCTTTGCTTCAGACTTTCGTCTCGAACAAACTTGCTAGCAGCGAAGCCCTCGACTGTAGCACAGGTTTTTTAGGGCTTGCAAGTAGGGCGTCACAATTTTCTGTTGCGGAGTGCGCCGCAGGGACGGTTGACCGGCTGCACGCACTGCCGAGGCCATCAAGAAAAAACCCGCAGACCTTGCAGTCTGCGGGCTCCAGCTCACGAACGCCGCATCGCGGCGTCAGCCCTTCATCAGTCTTCTTCCTTGAACGCCTCTTCACGCTTGTTCTTGATCGAGGGCAGCATCACCACCACCACCATCAAGGCAGCCGCAATGAGCAGGCCGGCGGACAGCGGACGGGTCATGAAAGTCGTCCAGTCACCGCGCGACAGCAGCAGTGCGCGGCGCAGGTTCTCTTCCATCATCGGGCCGAGGATGAAACCCAGCAGCAGCGGCGCAGGTTCGCAGCTGAGCTTGTAGAACAGATAGCCGATCACCGCGAAGATGGCCGTCATGTAGACATCGAAGCTGTTGTTGTTCAACGTGTAGCTGCCAATGCAGCAGAAGGTCACGATGGCCGGAAACAGGAAGCGATAAGGCACGGTCAGCAGCTTGATCCAGATGCCGATCAGCGGCAGATTCAGGATCACCAGCATCAGGTTGCCGATCCACATCGATGCGATCAGGCCCCAGAACAGCTCGGGATTGCTGGTCATCACCTGCGGGCCGGGCTGGATGCCCTTGATCGTCATCGCACCCACCATCAGCGCCATCACCGCATTGGGCGGAATGCCCAAGGTCAGCATCGGGATGAAGGAGGTCTGCGCGCCGGCATTGTTGGCAGCCTCGGGGCCGGCCACACCCTGGATCGCCCCCTGGCCGAAAGGCACGCTGGGGTTTTTGACGATCTTCTTTTCCAGCGTGTAAGCCGCAAACGAGGACAGCAAGGCACCGCCGCCGGGCAACACGCCCAGGATAGAACCCAGCGTCGTGCCGCGCAGCACCGAGGGCCAGGCATCATGGAAATCCTGCTTGGTCGGCCACAAGCCCTTCACATGCTTGGTGAAGACCTCGCGGTGCTCGGCCGGCTTGCCCAGGTTGGCGATGATCTCGCCAAAGCCGAACACGCCCATCGCGATCACGACGAAGTTGATGCCGTCGGTCAGCTCGGGGATGTCAAAGGAGTAGCGCGGCGCGCCGGAGATCACATCGGTGTTGATCTGGCCCAGCAGCAGGCCCAGCACGATCATCGCGATGGCCTTCAGCAGCGAACCTGAGGCCAGCACCACGGCACCGATCAGGCCCAGCACCATCAGCGAGAAATACTCGGCCGGGCCGAACTTGAAGGCCAGCTCGGTCAGCGGCGGCGCGAAGGCCGCGATCACGATGGTGCCGACGCAGCCGGCAAAGAATGACCCCAGGCCGGCGGCAGCCAAAGCCGCCCCGGCTCGGCCTTTGCGCGCCATCTGGTAGCCGTCGATCGCGGTCACCACCGAGCTGGATTCGCCGGGCACATTGATCAGGATGGCGGTTGTCGAGCCACCGTACTGGGCGCCGTAGTAGATGCCGGCCAGCATGATCAGCGCGGGCGTGGCGTCCAGCGCGTAGATCGAGGGCAGCAACATGGCGATGGTCGCCACCGGACCGAGGCCAGGCAACACGCCGATCAAGGTGCCCAGCAGGGCCCCGCCGAAAGCGTAGGCCAGATTCGTCAGCGTCAGTGCGGTACTGAAACCGAGCGCAAGATTGTTCAGCAAGTCCATGCGCTACTCCTCAGCCGCCGAAAATAGTGGGCCAGACCGGCAGAACCAGGTTCAGACCCCACACAAAGATGAACCAGCTGCCCACGGTCAGCACCGCCGCGCTGAGCAGGGCGCCGCGCCAGCGGAACTCGTCGCCGGCCATGGCGGAGAACACGATCAGCACCGGCAGCGTGATCGCCACACCCAGGCGCGGCAGCATCAGGCCGAACAGCACCACCGCAGCGACGATGATCAGCAGCGGCTTCCAGGCCACGCCGCCAATCGGGTCGCCGCCCTCCGATTCGATCGTCAGCGCCTTGAATAGCACCGCGCCGCCCAGGATGGCCAGCAGAACGCCGAGGCCGAAGGGGAAGTAACCAGGGCCGGGACGTGCGGAAGATCCAAAACTGTATTCGGTGGCGCCCCAGGCAAAGCCTATGCCGACGACGAGGAACATCAGTCCGGACCAGAAGTCTTTTTGACTCTTGATCTTCATTGCAGACCTACTCTCAAGCTTGTTAGACCGGCTGCATTCTAGGCAGGGCTATCCAGGCTCTGCTGTGTGGTTTCCACGTAAACACCGGTAGGGCGTCGCACTCGCGACAAGCCTCTCGCGGGTATCTACCGGTAGACCTGGAGCCGAAGCCAGACGCGCAGGGCTCAGGTCTCCCACTGAGGCGTGCTGCGCAGCACCTCTTCGAGCGTGGTCATACCCTCCGCCACCTTCATCGCACCGGCCAGTCGCAGCGGGCGCAGGCCCTCCTGCATGGCCTGGCGGCGCAGCGCCGAAATGTCCGGGCTGGGGTGCAAGGTCGCCTTGACCGCCTCGCTGACGGTCAGCAGCTCATACAGACCGGCACGACCGCGATAGCCGGTATTGCGGCAATCCAGGCAACCCACCGGCTTGTAGGGCTTGACACCGCCGTTCATGCGCCAGGGCTTGAGCATCTCGTTCAAGGTGTCGCGCGTCACCGCCGGATCGGGCACCTTGCAGTGGTCGCACAGGGTGCGCACCAGACGCTGAGCCAGCACGCCGATCACGGTGGCGCTGATCAGATAGGGCGGCACGCCCAGATCGGTCAGGCGCGTGATCGCCGAGGCGGCATCGTTGGTGTGCAGGGTCGAGAACACCAGATGGCCGGTCAGCGCCGCCTGGATGGCCATCTCGGCAGTCTCCAGATCGCGGATTTCACCGACCATGATGATGTCGGGATCCTGCCGCATCAGTGCCCGCAGGCCCTCGGCAAAGCCGAGGTCCAGCGCGGCCTGCACCTGCGTCTGGTTGAAGGCCGGCTCGATCATCTCGATCGGGTCCTCGATCGAGCAGACATTGACCTCGTCGGTGGCCAGGCGCTTGAGCGTCGAGTACAGCGTGGTGGTCTTGCCGCTGCCGGTCGGGCCGGTCACCAGGATGATGCCGTGCGGCTGGACCACCAGCTTGTTCCAGCGCTCGGCATCGTGGCCAGAGAAGCCCAGCTGATTGAGCTCTTTGACCGCGTTGTCAGGGTCGAAGATGCGCATCACCATCTTCTCGCCGAAGGCGGTGGGCAGGGTCGACAGGCGCATTTCCACCTCGTCGCCGGCCGGGTTGCGGGTCTTGATGCGGCCGTCCAGCGGCCGACGGCGCTCCACCACATCCATGCGCCCCAGCAGCTTGATGCGCGAGGTCATCGCGCTCATTACCGAGGGCGGCAGCTGATAGACCGTGTGCAGCACGCCGTCGATGCGGAAGCGGATCACGCCCATATCGCGGCGTGGCTCCAGATGGATATCGCTGGCGCGCTGGTCAAAGGCGTATTGCCACAGCCAGTCGACCACCTGGACCACACCCTGGTCGTTGGCATCGAGCTGCTTGGTGTTCTTGCCCAGCTCCACCAGTTGCTCGAAGCTGGCAATCTGGGTCACCTCGCCGGCCTTGGCCGCATTGCGCACCGAACGGGCCAGGGTGAAGAACTCGGTCGTGAAGCGCGCAATTTCCAGCGGGTTGGCGACCACCAGCTTGATGGACTTGCGGGTGTGCGATTCGATCTGCGCCATCCAGGCGGTATCGAAGGGCTCCGAGGTGGCGATGGTGACTTCGGTCAGCCCGACCGACACCGGCAGGCAGCGCTTGGCTTCGGCATAGCCCACCGACATGATGTCAGAGACCCGGCCCACATCGACCTTCAGCGGGTCTATGCGCAGATAGGGCAGTTTGACCCGCGCGGCCAGCCACTCGGTCAGCTGTTCCGGGTCCAGCGTCTTGCCATTGGCGATGCGGGTCAGGCCGGCATGGCCGAGACGCACCAGCGGGTGCAGCGAGCTGTCGCCGGCCGCGAAACGCGCCTCGGTGCGCTGTACCTGCTCGGCGTCGATCAGCTCATCCTCCATCATCCAGCGCAGCAGGGTGCGCCATTCGAGACGACCTTCGGTCTTGGGCGCGGAAGTCTTGGGCTTGACGCTCATGTCTGGGGCTCGGCACGCAGCTGGTTGATGATGGACAGCGGCAGCGGCCGCACCAGGCGCAGCCATTTGCGCGCGGGCAGCTCATACCGCGACTCGATATTAGCCGCACGGCGCTCCAGCTCCTCGCGGTCCGGCACCTGCACGCCGCGCGCCGCCACCACCACGGTATTACCCTCCTTGGTGGGCGCCAGGCTCCAGACCTGGTCGCTGCCGAACACGCTGGCGATGCGGGCGGCGCTGCGCGCAAAGCTGGCGTCGCGGCCGAACAGATTGACCGTCATCAACCCGCCCTCGGCCAGCACCTGGCGGCAGTTGGAATAAAAGAGCTCGTCATCGAGCACCGGCGAGGCCGCGTCGTGATCGTAGAGATCGACATTCAGCACCGCCGCCGTCTGCCAATGCGCGGCGTCAGCGACCCAGGTCGCCGCGTCCTGGTTCAACACCGTCAGTCTGGTCTCGTCCTCGGGCAGATGAAACCAGGCACGGCAAGCCGCGATCACGGTCGGATTGATCTCCACCGCCGTCGTGTGGGGCATGCGCAAGACCTTGTGGCAAAAGCGCGTGATCGCGGCCGCCCCCAGTCCCAGCTGCACCGCCCTGCCCTCGCGCAAGGTCTCGCTGTCGCGCCACAGCATCCAGGCCATCATGCGCTGCACATACTCCAGCTCCAGCTGCTGGGGCTTGCGAATGCGCATCGCCCCCTGCACCCAGATCGAGTCCAGGTGCAGAAAGCGCACGCCGTCGTACTCGCTCAGCGTGGCCGGGATCCAATCAGTTTTCTTTGCCTTGTTCTTGCTCATTTATCAAGTAGACCATGGCGCGCGAACACCTCCCGCCAGGCGAGCAGCTTGCGCTCGAAGGACCACGAGGCATTGGCCGGGCTGGTCGACGGCAGGCGGTAGGCGGGCAGGCCCAGCGCGCCGGTGATCCTGATGCTGCGCGCCGACTCGCCGCCGTTGTGCGCCACCGCCTGCAAGGCCGGCATGCGCGCCACCAGACCCGCCAGATCATTGGGTTGCGCGGCGCGGATCGCACTGTCCAGGCTGCCCTCGCGCTCGCAGGCCGCATAGACATCCCAGATCGCCAATCCACGCGCCGTCGCTGCCTCCAGGCGCTTGTCGTAAGCGAGGGCGTGCAGATCCAGCCCCCACAGCGCCGACAGGATGGGCCAGAAGTGGTTGCGCGGATGGCCGTAGTACTGCTGGGCCTGCAGCGAGGCGACACCAGGGAAACTGCCAAGTACCAGCAGCCGGGCTTGCGGCGACCAGACCGGTGCCAGGCCTTGCAGCAGCGGCTCGCTCACGGCAGCTGCGACAGCCGCGGCAAGGCCGCATGCACATTGGCGCTGGTGATGGCGGCGGTCTGCTCCAGCGTCCAGCCGCGCAGCGCTGCGAGACTCTCGGCAATACGCGGCAGCTCGGCCGGCTCGTTACGCGCGCTGGCGAGCCCGGTGGCGCGTTCCTCGGCCGTCCTGTAGAGCCAGTGCGGCGGGATGTCGGGCGCGTCCGTCTCAAGCACCAAGGCCGACTCGGGCAGCTGAGCCGCCAGGCGACGGATCTGCAGCGAGCGATCAAAGGTCAGCGTGCCGCCGAAACCCAGCCTGAAGCCCAGCTCGACAAAGCTCTGCGCCTGCTGCGCGCTGCCGTTGAACGCATGGGCGATGCCCCCAGGCACCGCGATGCGGCGCAAGCCGCGCAGTAGCTGATCGGCGCTCTTGCGCACATGCAGGATCACCGGCAGCCCGAAGCGCCTGGCCAGTTTCAGCTGCTCGGTGTAGAAGAAATCCTGCCGCGCCGCGTCGAGACCCGGCACAAAGAAGTCCAGGCCGATCTCGCCGATCGCCACCAAACGCGGATCATCGCGATGCTGCTCCAGCACGGCGGCCAGCAGGGCCAGGTCTTGCTCCTGGGCGCGCATCACATACAGCGGATGGATGCCCAGCGCATAGGCATAGCCATGCGCATGGGCCAGTTCGCGCGCCGCCTCGAAATCGAAGGCCCCCACGGCCGGAATCACGATCTGATCGACGCCGGCCGCCCGGGCCCGTGCCACCACCGCCTCGCGGTCCGCGTCGAACTCCGGCGCGTCCAGGTGGCAGTGGCTGTCGATCCACATCGGCGGCTAGCGGAAGACGACGGTCCGGTTGCCATTCATCAGCACCCGGTGTTCGGCATGCCACTGGATCGCGCGCGCCAGGGTCACACACTCGACATCGCGGCCCATCGCCACCAGTTGCTCGGGCGGCAGGCTGTGGTCGATGCGGGCCACCTCCTGCTCGATGATCGGGCCCTCGTCCAGGTCCGAGGTCACATAGTGGGCGGTGGCACCGATCAGCTTGACGCCGCGCTCATAGGCCTGGTGATAGGGCTTGGCGCCCTTGAAGCTGGGCAGGAAGCTGTGATGGATATTGATCGCCCGGCCGCTGAGGTATTGGCACAACTCGGGGCTGAGGATTTGCATATAGCGGGCCAGCACGACCAGATCGATCTGGTTGTCCTCGACGACCTCGCGGATCTTGCGCTCTTGGGCCGCCTTCTGTTCCTCGCTGGCGTTCAGCAGCGGGAAATGATGGAAGGGAATATTGTGCGAGGCGGCCAGCTGGTAGAAGTCGCGATGGTTCGAGACGATGGCCGGAATCTCGATCGGCAGATGGCCGGTCTGGACGCGGAACAGCAGGTCATTCAGGCAATGGCCCAGCTTGGAGACCAGCAGCAGCACCCGGGTCTTGGTCGCGCGTGCCACCAGCTCCCAGTCCATCTGCAGGCGCTGCGCCAGCGGCTCGAAAGCCGCGCGCATCGCCCCCACCTCGCCGGGCGCTTCAAACTCGATGCGCATGAAGAAGCGGCGGTGATCGGCATCGCCATGCTGGGCCGATGTCAGGATGTTGCCGCCCTGCTCCAGCAGATAGCCGGTCACGGCATGGACGATGCCGGACTGATCGGGGCAGCTGAGTTTGAGGATGAAGCGCGAGGTCGTGGTCATATGGCTGTCTTTACGGGGCCCGAGATCCTACTGCAGCTCGCCGCCGACCAGACTCAGCCGCGCTTCGCACTGCGCGGCCAGGCCCTGGTCATGGGTCACCAGCACAAAGGCCGTGCCCTGCTCGCGGGCCGTCTGAAGCATCAGCTCGAACACCGCCTGGGCCGTGCCGCGGTCCAGATTGCCGGTCGGCTCGTCGGCCAGCACGCAGGCCGGCTTGGTCACCAGCGCCCGGGCGATCGCGACACGCTGGCGCTCGCCGCCCGAGAGCTCGCCGGGCCGGTGCTTGACCCTTGCGCCCAGCCCCACCTTGGCCAGCATCTCGGCCGCTGTGGCGCGCGCGGCCTCTACCGGCAGGCGCCGTATCCGCAGCGGCATGGCCACATTGTCCAGCGCGCTGAACTCGGGCAGCAGATGATGGAACTGGTAGACAAAGCCCAGGTGCTGGTTGCGCCACTGGCCCTTGGCGGGTTCGCCCAGCCGTGCCAGGTCTTGCCCCATCAGCGTGACCGTGCCGCTGCTCGGCTTGTCCAGCCCACCCAGCAGATGCAACAAGGTCGACTTGCCCGAACCCGAGGCGCCGACAACGGCCAGGGTCTGGCCGCGTTTGACCAGGATGTCCACGCCGGACAGCACCTTCACATCCAGCCCGCCCTCGCGGAAGCGCCGCTCCAGGCCCTGGCCTTGCAGAACAACATCACTCATAGCGCAGCGCCTCGGCCGGTTGCACGCGGCTGGCGCGCCAGCTCGGATAGAGGGTGGCCAGAAAGGCCAGGATCAGCGAGGTGATCGCGATCGGGATGATGTCGGCGCTCTGCGGCTCACTGGGCATGCGGCTGATCAGGTAAATGCTGCCGGGCAGGAAGCTGACATTGAGCAGCCGCTCGATCGCCGGCACGATCACATCGATATTGAAGGCCACCAGCAGACCCAGGCCCACGCCCGAGATCGTGCCGATCACACCCGAGGCCGCGCCCTGCACCATGAAGATGCCCATGATGGAGCGCGGGCTGGCACCCAGGGTGCGCAAGATCGCGATGTCGGCCTGCTTGTCGGTCACCGTCATCACCAGGGTCGAGACCAGATTGAAGGCCGCGACCGCGACGATCAGGGTCAGGATGATGCTCATCAAGCGCTTCTCGACCTGGACCGCATCGAACCAGTTGGCATTGGCACGGGTCCAGTCGCGCACACGCAGCTCGGGCCCCAGGCTTTGCGCCAGTTGGTCCCCGACCTGGCGGGCCTGATGCACATCGGCCAGCTTCAGCTGAACACCGGTCGGGCCGCCGACGCGGAACAGCCGGGCCGCGTCGTCCACATGGATCAGGGCCAGGCCGCTGTCGTACTCGTAATGGCCGGCATTGAAGGTGCCGACCAGGGTGAAGGTCTTGAGCCGCGGCACGACGCCGGCCGGCGTGACCTGACCGCTCGGCGCGACCAGCGTGATCTTGTCGCCCTCGCGCACACCGAGCGAGCGCGCCAGCTCCCCTCCCAACACAATGCCCCAGTCACCGGCTTTCAGCCGCGACAGCGGGCCGTCCTTGAGCTGAGCCGCCAGCGGCGTGACCGTCGCCTCCAGCTCAGGATCGATGCCGCGGACGATGGCGCCGCGCATGTCCTCGCCGCGCGCGATCAGCACCTGGGCCGCGACAAAGGGGGCGGCGCCGACCACGGCCGGGTTCTCGCGCGCCTTGGCGGCGGTGGCCTGCCAGTCGGCCAGGGCCTCGCCGGAATAGGACATCAGCTCCACATGCGCGATCACCGACAGCATGCGATCGCGCACCTCCTTCTGGAAGCCGTTCATCACCGACAAGACGATGATCAGCGCCGCCACCCCCAATGCGATACCCAGCATCGAGACGCCGGAGATGAAGGAGATGAAGCGGTTGCGCCGCCCGCCACGGCCGGCGCGGGTATAGCGCCAACCAATCTGCAACTCATAAGGCCAATTCATGGGCGGGCATGCTAACCGACGGCAGCCCGCGATTTGGCCGGGACTGCCGTCTAGGAGTAAGAAGGTGATGGCACAAGGAAAAATGGACCGGATGCTTTCACATCCGGTCCATCGATCTCTTCTTTTTGTTGGTCGGGACGGTGGGATTCGAACTCACGACCCCTTGCACCCCATGCAAGTGCGCTACCAGGCTGCGCTACGCCCCGACTGAGCCTCAGATTATAGGCGGATTTAAAACTAGAACGCAAGCAATGTCTCGCGAATCGACAGCAATTCTTGACGCACCTGTTCGAGCGAGAGCTTTTCGTCGCCGCTCACCTCAAAGGACGGCAGCGTGTCGAGCTCATCGGCCTCCAGGCGCTCGGCCTCGGCGGCTTCCTCCCGGAAGGCCTGCAGCGCGTCAAGGCGCAGACCCGGCGCGTCGGCAAGCTGGTTGCGGGCACCCGAGATCGTGAAGCCCTGGTCATAGAGCAAGTCACGGATGCGGCGAATCAGCAGCACCTCATGGTGCTGGTAGTAGCGGCGGTTGCCACGCCGCTTCATGGGCTTGAGTTGCGTGAACTCCTGCTCCCAATAACGCAGCACATAGGGCTTCACGCCACACAAATCGCTGACCTCACCGATGGTGAAATAGCGTTTGGCAGGTATCGAAGGAAGCACTTTTTCCATTCAAATCAAGGGCTTCAGGTCGGGAGGTCAGACTCTACTCGAAGTCATCCTCGCCGGGTGTATCACCTTGCACCAGTCCCTTGAGTTTGTGACTGGCGTGGAAGGTGACGACATTGCGGGCCTTGATCGGGATCGCCTCGCCGGTGCGCGGATTGCGCCCGGGGCGCGAGGCCTTGCGCCGGATATTGAAGTTGCCGAAGCCCGACAGCTTGACGTCCCGCCCCTGCACCAACTGGCCATGGATGATGTCGAAGAAGGCCTCGACCATGTCCTTGGACTCGCGCTTGTTCAGGCCCAGCTTGTCGAACAGCAGTTCGGCCAGCTCGGCCTTGGTCAAGGTCGGCGTTTCCAGGCTGGGCAGCAGCACGCGCGCCGGCCCGGTCTCGTTTTTGTTGTCGTCGTCGCTCATCAAAACCCTCCCCGCCTTCTTGTTCGCTTAGCCGCGCAAACGCGCGCCCAGGTGCTGAGCCAGCGCCGCGAGCACGGCAGCCACCGCCTGCTCGATGCGCTCGTCGGTCAGGGTGGCCTCGTCGTCCAGCAACTCCAGACGGACGGCCATGCTGCGCTCACCCTCTTTCAGATCACCGCCGGCCTGGGTCGGCTTGAAGACGTCGAACAGCCGCGCCGAGCGTATCAATCCGTCATGGGCACCGGCAATCGTCGTCATCAGGGCTTCATGCGTGACGCTCTCGCCGACCACGACCGCGATATCGCGCTGCACCGACTGTTGACGCGGCACGCCCTGGCCTTGCGGCAGGCGGCGCGCCAGCACGGCGTCCAGCGCCAGCTCGAACACGATGGGCGCGCTGGGCAGCTCATAGCCCTGGCGCCATTTCGGATGCAACTCACCGATCACGCCGATGTCCTCGCCATCCAGCTCGACACGGGCGCTGCGGCCCGGATGCAGCGCGGGATGCTCAGCCGCGACAAAGCGCAGCTGGCGGGGCGCGAACAAGGCCTCCAGATCCCCCTTCACATCGAAGAAATCGATGCCACGGTCACGCTGACTCCATTGCGGCTGATCGGCCGGGCCGAAGGCAAGACCTGCCACCCGCATCGGTTGGCGAACACCGGTGATCGTCGTGTCGCTCTCCACGACGGTGGCGTCGCGCAGGAATACCCGCCCGATCTCGAACAGGCGCACCCGCGGCGCCTTGCGGCTCAGGTTGTAGCGCAGCGCATTGATCAGGCTGCCGATCAGGCTGGAGCGCATCACGGCCAGCGGTGCGGCGATCGGGTTCAGCAGCTGGATCGGACTGTCATTGCCGGCCAGCTCCTTCTCCCAGCGCGCCTCGACGAAGCTGAAATTGATGGTCTCGTAATAGTCGCGGCCGGCCAGGGCGTGGCGCAGCGCATGAACGGCCCGGCGCGATTCCGAGGCCACCTTGCCGACCACCGGCGCCAGCGGCGGCGTGTCGGGCAGATTCGGATAGCCCAGCACGCGTATCACTTCCTCGATCAGGTCTTCCTCGATCTGGATGTCGAAGCGCGAGCTCGGCGGCGTCACGGTCAGCGTGCCCTCGCCCTCTGCGAACTCGAGGCCCAGGCGCTTGAACACGCCAGCGCATTGCGCCTGCGTGAGCGGCATGCCGATCACCTTGGCGGCGCGCGCCACCCGCAGTGTCACCGGCTTGCGTTCAGGCAGCGCCGTGATCTGGTCGTCCATCACCGCGGCCTCACCACCGCAAACCTCGAGGATCAGCTGGGTGATGCGCTCGATGTGCTCGACGGTCTGCGCCGGATCCACGCCACGCTCGAAGCGGTGGCCGGCATCGGTCGAGAAGTTGTAGCGGCGCGATCGGCCCATCACCGCCTTGGGCCACCAGAAGGCGGCTTCGACATAGACGTTCTTCGTGTCATCGGAGACCGCCGTGTGGTCACCGCCCATGATGCCGGCCAGCGATTCGACCGCCTTGTTGTCGGCGATCACGCCGACGCTCTCGTCGACTTCGATGGTGTTGCCGTTCAACAGCTTGAGCTGTTCACCCTGGCGTCCCCAGCGCACGACCAGTTCGCCGTCGATCTTGTCGAGGTCGAAGATATGGCTGGGGCGACCCAGCTCGAACATCACATAGTTCGAGATATCGACCAGCGGCGAGACCGAGCGCTGGCCGCAACGGGCCAGGCGGTCCACCATCCATGCGGGCGTTTGCGCCTGGGTATTGACGCCACGCACGATGCGACCCGAGAAACGCCCACACAGATCGGAGGCCTCGATGCGCACCGGCAGCTTGTCCTGGTGCTTGACCTCGGCGGGCGTGAACGCCGGCGCCTGCAGCGGCGCGCCGGTCAGTGCCGAGACTTCGCGGGCGATGCCGTAGACGCTCAGCGCGTGGGCCAGATTCGGCGTCAGCTTCAGGGTGAACAGCGTGTCGTCGAGCTTCAGATGCTCACGGATGTTCTGCCCGATGGGCGCATCGGCGGCCAGCTCCAGCAGGCCGCCATGGTCCTCGCTGAGCTTGAGTTCGCGAGCCGAGCACAGCATGCCAAAGCTCTCGACGCCGCGCAGCTTGCCGACCTTGATGCCGAAGGGCTTGCCATCTTCGCCCGGGGGCAGCTCGGCGCCGACCATGGCCAGCGGCACCTTGATGCCGGCCCGCGCATTCGGTGCGCCGCAGACGATCTGCAGGGGCTCCGGACCGCCGGCATTGACCGTGCAGACGCGCAGCTTGTCAGCATTCGGGTGCTGCTCGGCAGTCAGGATCTCGGCAACGACGATGCCGTGAAAAGGCGGCGCCACCGGGCGCAGCTCTTCGACCTCGAGGCCGCTCATCGTCAGCAGCTCGGCCAGTTCTTGGGTGTTCAGCGCGGGGTTGCAGAATGACCGCAGCCAGGATTCAGGGAATTGCATGATGTTTGATCTCGTCTTGGATGGCGGGCGGCTGCTTACTTGAACTGCGACAAGAAACGCAGATCGCCATCAAAGAACAGGCGCAGATCGTTGACGCCATAGCGCAGCATCGCCAGGCGGTCGATGCCAGAGCCAAAGGCAAAGCCGATATAGCGCTCCGGGTCCAGGCCCATATTGCGGATCACCTGCGGATGCACCTGGCCGGAGCCCGACACCTCCAGCCAGCGGCCCTTCAGCGGACCGGTGCCGAACATCATGTCGATCTCGGCGCTGGGCTCGGTGAAGGGGAAGTAGCTGGGGCGGAAACGGATCTGCATGTCCGTCGTCTCGAAGAACTGCTGCAGAAAGTTCACATAGACCGACTTCAGGTCCTTGAACGAGATGTTCTCGCCAACCCACAGGCCCTCGACCTGGTGGAACATTGGCGAATGGGTCGCATCGCTGTCGACGCGGTAGGTGCGGCCCGGCGCGATCACGCGGATCTCCGGCATCGGCTGACCCGCAGCTATCAAGGCTTGGTGGCGCTTGACATGCTGGACCGCATAGCGGATCTGCATCGGGCTGGTGTGGGTGCGCAAGACATGACCCCCTTCGACGTAGAAGGTGTCATGCATCGAGCGGGCCGGGTGATCAGCCGGCGTGTTCAGCGCGGTGAAGTTGAACCAGTCGTTCTCGATCTCGGGGCCATCGGCCACGTCGAACCCCATCGATCCGAAGATCGCCTCGATCCGCTCCATCGCCCGCGTGATCGGATGCAGGCCGCCGGTGCCGCGCTGGCGGCCGGGCAGGCTGACATCCAGGGCCTCGGCCTTCAGCTGGATCTCGAGCTCGGCGTCAGCCAGGGCCTGGCGACGCTCGCTCAGCGCGGCTTCGATACCAACCTTGAGGACGTTGATCTCGGCCCCGCGGGTCTTCTTCTCGTCGATGGTCAGTGCGGCCAGGCCCTTCATCAGCTCGGTCACGCGACCGGACTTGCCCAGAAATCGGGCCTTGGCGTTCTCCAAGTCGGCGGGCGTGGCTGCGGCGGCAAAGTCTGCCTGCGCGCTCTGTAGCAGTTGATCGAGATCGTTCATCGCGGGGCGAGTTCGTATCAGAAATGAAAAAGGGCCGAACACCTGGGTGTCGGCCCCTAAAGGTCGCGCCCCGGCTTGCGCCAGGGCCACCACGGCCGCATTGCTGCGGCCCTGGCAATTAAGCGAGAGCGGCCTTCACCTTGGCGAAGATCGAAGCGAAACCGGCCGGATCGTTCACGGCCAGGTCGGCCAGAACCTTGCGGTCGATGTCGATCTGGGCCTTCTTCAGGCCGGCCACGAACTTGCTGTAGGTCAGACCCAGGCCACGGCTTGCTGCGTTGATACGAGCAATCCACAGCGCACGGAACACACGCTTCTTGGCGCGACGGTCACGGTAGGCGTATTGACCTGCCTTCATCACCGCCTGCTTGGCGATGCGGAAGACATTCTTACGGCGACCACGGAAGCCCTTGGCCAGAGCCAGGACCTTCTTGTGACGGGCACGAGCGGTAACACCACGTTTAACGCGAGGCATATTAAATCTCCTTTAGTTAAATGGTGGAATTACAGGCCAGCAAAGGGCAGCATCTGAGCGATGTGACCCATGTTGGTTTCGTGCACGGTCGTCGTGCCACGCAGGTGGCGCTTGTTCTTCGTGGTCTTCTTGGTCAGGATGTGGCGCTTGAACGCTTGACCGCGCTTGACGGTACCACCCGGACGAACGCGAAAACGCTTTTTCGCGCTGCTCTTGGTCTTCATTTTGGGCATGTTATTGCTCCTTTTAAGATGTCCCAGGGGCGTCAGCGATTCCTCGCTGCACTTGTTCAGCCTCTGGAGACTAATAAGCCCGCCGACGACCAGATCGGCGGGCTGAAACTGCAACGCGCTTTAGCGCTTTTTCGGTGCAAGCACCATGATCATCTGCCGGCCTTCCAGCTTGGGCATGTTCTCCACCACGGCCACATCCGACAGCTCGTCGCGAATACGCTCCAGCAGCCGCATGCCGATGTCCTGGTGCGTGATCTCGCGACCACGGTAGCGCAGGGTCACCTTGCCTTTGTCACCGTCTTCGGCGATGAAGCGACGCAGATTGCGCATCTTGATCTGGTAGTCGCCTTCGTCCGTACCCGGGCGGAATTTGACTTCCTTGATCTCGATGACCTTTTGCTTGGACTTCGCCTCGGCCGCCCGCTTCTGCTCGATGTACTTGAACTTGCCGTAGTCCATCAGGCGGCACACCGGAGGTGTCGCCGTCGCGGAGATTTCGACCAGATCCACATCCAGCTCGCCCGCCATGCGCAGGGCTTCCATGATGCTCACGATACCCAGGGGCTCGTTCTCGGGGCCGTTCAGGCGGACTTCGGGAGCCAGGATTTCACGGTTCAGCCGATGCTTACGCTCGGGAATCGCACGACGATCAGCAAAAGTAGCGATGGTGCATACCTTTCAACAGGCCTCCAAGGCATAGAGACCCAAACACAAGCAAAAGCGCGCCCAGAGCTAGACCTTCTGCGTGATATCACCCGAGAGCTTCTCCAGGAAGCTCTCCAGGGGCATCACACCCAGGTCTTGGTTGCCACGGGCGCGCACCGCAACGGCTCCATTTGCCTTTTCCTTGTCGCCAACGACGAGGATGAACGGAACCTTCTGCAAAGAATGCTCGCGGATTTTATACGTGATTTTCTCGTTCCGCAAATCGGCCTTGACCCTAACTCCTTGTTTTTGCAGTGATTTCACGATTTCAGTGACGTAATCAGCCTGCGCATCGGTGATATTGGCCACCACCACCTGCTCCGGCGCCAGCCAGGCCGGCAAGGCGCCGGCATGCTGCTCGATCAGGATGCCGATGAAGCGCTCCAGGCTGCCGACGATGGCTCGGTGCAGCATCACCGGCTCGCGCCGCTCGCCGTGCTCGTCCACGTACTCGGCACCCAGACGGCCCGGCATCGAGAAGTCGACCTGCATCGTGCCGCACTGCCACTGGCGGCCCAGCGCGTCCTTCAGCGTGTACTCGATCTTCGGGCCGTAGAAGGCGCCGTCGCCCGGGGCGATGACGAACTCGACGCCGGAAGCGCGCAGCGATTCCATCAGAGCGAACTCGGCCTTGTCCCAGACCTCGTCCGAGCCGATGCGAGCCTCGGGTCGCGTCGCCACCTTGTAGATGATGTCGGTGAAGCCGAAATCCTGGTAGACCTTCTGCAGCAGCACCGTGTAGTTGACGCACTCCTGCAGGATCTGGTCCTCGGTGCAGAAGATATGGCCGTCGTCCTGCGTGAAACCGCGCACGCGCATGATGCCGTGCAGGCCGCCGGTGGGTTCGTTGCGGTGGCACTGGCCGAACTCGCCGAAGCGCAGCGGCAGGTCGCGGTAGCTCTTGATGCCGTGCTTGAAGATCAGGATGTGGCCGGGACAGTTCATCGGCTTGAGCGCGTAGTCACGCTTCTCCGACTCGGTCGTGAACATATTGTCGCGGTACTTGTCCCAGTGGCCCGTGGCCTCCCACAGCGTCTTGTCCAGCAGCTGCGGGCCTTTGACCTCCTGGTAGCCGTTGTCACGATAGACGCGGCGCATGTACTGCTCGACTTCTTGCCAGACCGTCCAGCCCTTGGGGTGCCAGAACACCACGCCCGGCGCATGCTCATCGATGTGGAACAGGTCGAGCTCCTTGCCGAGCTTGCGGTGGTCGCGCTTCTCGGCCTCCTCCAGCATCAGCAGGTACTTCTGCAGATCATCCTTGCTGGCCCAGGCCGTGCCGTAGATGCGCTGCAGCATCTCGTTGCGGTGGTCGCCGCGCCAGTAGGCGCCGGCCACCTTCATCAGCTTGAAGTGCTTGAGCTTGCCAGTCGAAGGCACATGCGGGCCGCGGCACAGATCCTCGAACGCGCCTTCGCGGTACAGCGACACGTCTTCCCCGGCCGGGATGCTGGAGATGATCTCGGCCTTGTAGTCCTCGCCGATGCCCTTGAAGTAGGCCACGGCCTCGTCGCGCGGCAGCACGCGGCGCTGGACCTTCTCGTCCTTCTTGGCCAGCTCGCTCATCTTGGCCTCAATGGCGACCAGATCCTCGGGCGTGAACGGGCGCTTGTAGGAGAAGTCGTAGAAGAAACCGTTCTCGATCACCGGGCCTATCGTGACCTGGGCCTCGGGGAACAGTTCCTTGACCGCATAGGCCAGCAGGTGGGCGGTCGAGTGGCGGATCACCTCCAGGCCGTCGGCATCCTTGTCGGTGATGATGGCCAGCTGGGCATCGGCTTCGATCAGGAAGCTGGTGTCGACCACCTTGCCGTCCACCTTGCCGGCCAACGCCGCCTTGGCCAGGCCAGCGCCGATCGAGGCCGCCACATCAAAGACGGTGACGGCTTGCGGGAACTCACGCTTGGAGCCGTCGGGAAGTTGGATCGAGATCATTGGAATACTCCGAATGCAAAAACAAAAAAGCGCGGCCTGCTGCCGCGCTTTTGAGGGAGAGATGGAAAGACGTGACGAGCCGCGGCCGACTATTTACCTTGAGAGGTGGTCGTAGTTCGCGGTGTCATAACCATGATGCCTTTCTCGCCCTTGTTGTCTGAGGATGGCCGATTGTAATCAAAGCGGCAGCGCCAGGATCTCGGGCTGTGCACAGGCGGCGGCAAATTCGTCGCGCAGACGCTGGCTCTCGGCCACGGCCTGCCGCCAGACCTTGGCGCGGCCGGCCACATCATCGCCGTAGTGCTTGAAGTCATTGCGGTCCGGCAGCTTGGCGCGCGGCAGGCTGGCCACCCAGGCCGGGTTCGGCGCCAGCAGCACGACATTGTCGAGAAAGGCGCTGGCGCCATGACGGCGCTTGAGTCCCTTGTCCAGCCAGCCCGGCACCACCTGACGCTGAAAATGCGGATACAACACCAGGCTATCGCCGACCATGGCCGCGTAGTTCAGATGCAGGTGGTAGTCGGTGATGCCGCCGTCCCAATACGCGCCGGGCGGGCCACCGGGGATGTCCTGCACCGCCTGCAGCCAGAACGGGATCGAGCAGCTGGCGAGGATGGCCTGCAGCAGATTGCGCTCGCCAAGCAGAGCCTGATGGCTGCGGAAATCATGCAGCGGCATCGGCAGCGGCGCACGCGGGTCGGAAAACACCACCCGGTCCAGCCAGCCGCCCATCGCGCGGCGCGCCAGCAAGTTCGCGGCAAAGGCGCCGGCATAGCCCAGCGGCGTGCGCAGCCGGCCCTCGCGGCCCAGGATGTGGCGACCGCGCGAGGTGAAGACATGCAGACGGTAGCGTGGGTGGCTCAAGACCTGGCCCTCACGACCGCCGAAGCAGTCCTTGAGCGTCGCGGCAAACCCGCGGCTGACGCTGGCAGCACTCGGTCGCTGGCCCGGCAGGCTGTCGTAGCGCTGCTGCACATAAGCCTCGGTCAGGCGATCAAACTCGGTCTGCGGCTCACCGAGGCAGGCCGTGGCCATGCGCCAGGCGCCGATCGAGGCGCCCAGCAGATGCACCGATTGAGCACTCTGGCCCAACCAGGGGCCGAAGATGTACTGGTCCAGCGGCCCGAGGATCAGGCCCTTGGGGCCGCCGGCGGCGGCCGGGATCACCTGCACATCGGCCGGCCTCAGGCCCCGCTCGCGCAGGCGCTCGCGGGCGCGCGGGCCGGCGTAGATCTGCAGCGCCTGCATCGCGCCGGTCCTCAGAGCTTGAGTTCCAGCGCCGCACCGAACCAGGTCCGGGTGCTGCGCTCGGTGCTGCTACCGTAGCCCGTATCAGCCAGCGTCGTGCTCGAGCGGGTGTCGAAGGGCGCGAGATTGTTGGCCGACAGGCGCAGCGAGGCCGTGCGGCTGAAGCTCCATTGCGCGAAGACATCCAGAGAGCGAGTGCGCGACTGCTCCAGGCTTTGCGACACTGTCTGCTGCGTCGTATAGCCCGGCGTGTAGACCAGGCTGACGCCGGTCAGCAGCGGCAGGCTGCTGAGCCGGTAGTCGACACCGAAGTTGCCCGACCAGGGCTGTTGGCTGTCCAGCCGGTTGTTCGGTCCTTGGACGGCCTCGACATCGGACTTGTAGAAGCTCAGAGCCGCACGCAGATTGAGCGCCAGCCTGGGCTCGAATAGCGCAGGCATCAGTTCACCGGCCCGGCCCTTCAGTTCAAGCTCCAGGCCGCTAGTCTTGGCCTTGGAGAAGTTGACCGGGCGCGAAACCCAGCGCGGCAGCGTGGACCAGCTGACATCTTCCAGTGTCGAGACATTGCGGATCAGGTTGTTGACCCGGCGATGGAACACACCGACGCTGACCAGGCCACCGCCTTCAAGATACTTCTCGAAGGCCAGGTCCAGGCCCGTGGCCAGCTCGGGCTTGAGCAATGGGTTGCCGATGCGGTCCGGATACTGCTCTTCGTTGCGCTGCGGCTTGTCGTCCTTGTCGAGCAGCGGAAACAAGCCATTGATGGCCGGGCGAGCCAGCAAGGCGTTCAGATCCGGCGCCTTGTAGCTGCGCGTCAGGCTGGCGCGTATCAGGTCGCGGCCCTTGGGGTCGAGCTTGTAATTCAGATGCCATAGCGGCGTCGTCACGCGGCTGGTGTTGCGCGAGGCCACCTCGCTGCCGCGGCTCACGGTGGCGATGCGCTCGGTGCGCAGGCCCAGATAGGTGGACCACTGCGGCGACAGCTCCCACTCGTCCTGCACGAAGAAGGCCTGGCGCTCGATGCGGGCCGTGAAGGGCAGCCCCTCGATCCCGGCCAGCTGCGGCTTGCCGTTCTCGGTGACGCTGCGCTCCTCGTCGCGCTTGCGCCACTCCAGATCCCAGCCCACCGTCAGGCTGTGCTCGTCGCCCAGCAGCCGGGCGTACTTGCCGGATTGCGTGAAGCTGCGATCATGGTTCTCCCCTTCCGAGAAGCGCCAGATCGCGTCATTGCGGAAGCTGCGATTGGTGAAGCGGTTCTGCGCGTCCTGCACCCCCGCCTTGAGCTCGATGCGCTGCGAGTCGGCAAAGCGGTTCACCCAGTTCGCATTGCCACGCAGCACCTGCCAGATGCCGTTGTTATGGCTGTCGTCGTCCAGGCTGGGCTCGCCCAGCAGGATCTGGTCATCGAAGCGATTGCGGTTGTTCCAGTAGCCGCGCTGCGCGAAGCCCTGCAGGCTCAGGGTCTGCTCGTCGCTGAGCTTCCAGGTCAAACGCGGCGAGGTGTTGAAGCCATGGCCCCAGAAGGCCTGCTGCTGGCGCTGGATGGCGCGCGAGGGCGAACGGTCCTCGTCAGTGCCGGGCGCAAAGCGCTCGATGACGAACTCATTGCGGCCGCGCCACTCAAACGCCGAGACGGGCACGGCCAGCGACACCGGACCGATGCGCTCGCCGAAGGTGAAGGTGGCCGAGGGCACCGGGCGCTGCACGCTATAGCCCAGGGCCAGGCGCAGATCGCGCTGCGAGGCGCGCGGCGCCTCTTTCAGGATGATGTTGATCGCGCCGGCCACCGCCTGGGCGCTCTGGTCGGCGCTGGGGCCCTTGGTCACCTCGATGCGCTCGACCTGGGCCGGGTTCAGCTGGTCCAGCGCAAAACCCGGCGGGGCCGGATCGCCGTTGATCAGTATCAGCGTGTAGCCGGCGCCCAGGCCGCGCATGCGTGGCGAGCCGTCCTGCATATTGACGCCGGGCAGGCGCTTGAGCACATCGGCCACGTTCTGGTCGCCGTACTTGTCGATCTCCTCGCGGCCGTAGATCTGCTTGGCCACCGGGGAGCGGCGGCGCAGATCAGTATCGCTTTGTGGGCGCGACTGGATCTCGACCCGATCCAATCGGTTGCCAGGCGGCACCGTCGGCTCGGGCGGTCCTGCGGGCAGGTCCTGCGCCCACACGGATGGCAGGGTGCTCAGGGCACAGACGACAACAGTAGCGGCGGCGTGTCGGTTCAAGAAGGGCTCCAGAGTATCGGTCAGCGCTTGGTCTGCAGCTTGGCAAAGGCTGCGGCCATCGCATTGCCGCCGCTGGGCGCCGCAGCGGGCGCGCGGCCAGGGGCCGGGCGCTCATTGCGTGCGGCCGGGCGGTAGCTGTTGTCGGCCTTGGCGGCGCCGCGGGGGGCCGGCGCGGCATCGAGCTTCATCGTCAGCGAGATGCGCTTGCGGGCCAGGTCGACCTCCAGCACCCTCACCTTCACGATGTCGCCGGTCTTGACGACCTCGCGCGCATCGCTGACGAACTTGTTGGCCAGCTGGCTGACATGGACCAGGCCGTCCTGGTGCACGCCCAGATCAATGAAGGCGCCGAACTGCGCGACATTGGACACCGTGCCCTCCAGCACCATGCCTTCGGTCAGGTCCTTGATGTCCTCGACGCCGTCATTGAAGCGCGCCACCTTGAAGTCCGGACGCGGGTCGCGGCCCGGCTTCTCCAGCTCGGTCAGGATGTCCTTGACCGTGATCGCACCGAACTTGTCGTCGGCAAAGGCCTCCGGCTTCAGCGCGCGGATCACATCACTCTTGCCCATGATGTCAGCCACCGGGCGCTGCACCGCCGCCATGATCTTCTGCACCACCGGGTAGGTTTCGGGGTGCACGCCGGTCAGGTCCAGCGGATTCTCGCCGTCACGGATGCGCAGGAAACCGGCCGACTGCTCGAAGGTCTTGGGGCCCAGGCCCGTCACGGCCAGCAGTTGCTGACGGTCCTTGAAGGCGCCATTGGCATCGCGCCATCGCACGATGGAGGCAGCCACCGTGCCCGAAAGGCCCGAGACCCGCGCCAGCAGCGGTGCCGACGCGGTGTTCAGATCCACGCCCACCGAGTTCACGCAGTCCTCGACGACGGCGTCCAGGGTCTTGGCCAGCTCGCTCTGGTTGACATCGTGCTGGTACTGGCCGACGCCTATGCTCTTCGGATCGATCTTGACCAACTCGGCAAGCGGGTCCTGCAGGCGGCGCGCGATCGACACGGCGCCGCGCAGCGACACATCCAGGTCCGGCAGCTCCTTGGAGGCGAACTCCGAGGCCGAGTAGACCGAGGCGCCAGCCTCGCTGACGACCACCTTCTCGATGATGGTGCCGGGCGCGAGCTGCTGGATGCGCTTGATCAGGTCGGCGGCCAGCTTGTCGGTCTCGCGGCTGGCCGTGCCATTGCCGATCGCGATCAGATTGACGCCGTGCGTGGCCACCAGGCGGCCCAGCGTGTGCAGCGAGCCCTCCCAATCCTTGCGCGGCTCGTGCGGGTAGACGGTATGTGTGTCCAGCACACGGCCGGTGTCCGACACCACCGCCACCTTGACGCCGGTGCGTATGCCCGGATCCAGCCCCATCACGACGCGCTTGCCGGCCGGTGCGGCCAAGAGCAGATCGCGCAGGTTCTCGGCGAACACCTTGATCGCCACCTTCTCGGCCTCCTCGCGCAGGCGCGAGAACAGATCGCGTTCCAGACTCATGCTGAGCTTGACCTTCCAGGTCCAGGCCACGGTCTTGCGGATCAGGGTGTCGCCGGCCCGGCCGGCGGGGCTCCAGCCCAGGTGGCGGGCGATGCGCCCCTCGGCCAAGCCGGGCTGGCCGGCCACGACCTCCTCGTTCAGCACCAGCTTGGCATCGAGAAACTCCTGCGTGCGGCCGCGAAACACCGCCAGCGCGCGGTGCGAGGGCACGGTACGGATGGGCTCGGCGTAGTCGAAATAGTCGCGGAACTTGGAGATGTCCGGGTTGTTCTCGTCCTTGCCGTCCATCAGCTTGGACTTGAACAGGCCCTCGGCCCACAGCCATTCGCGCAGCTTGCCGATCAGCAAGGCGTCCTCGGCCCAGCGCTCGCTGAGCAGGTCGCGCACGCCGTCCAGCACGGCGAAAGCATCGGCAAAGCCCAGTTCCGCGTTGACGAAGGCCGACGCCTCGGCCTGCGGATCCAGCGTCGGGTCGGCAAACAGCTTGTCGGCCAGCGGCTCCAGGCCGGCCTCGCGGGCGATCATGCCCTTGGTGCGGCGCTTTTGCTTGTAGGGCAGGTAGAGGTCTTCGAGCTCCTGCTTGGTCGGCACGGCCAGGATGGCGGCCTGCAGCTCCGGCGTCAGCTTGCCCTGCTCGTCGATGCTCTTGAGCACGGCGGCGCGGCGGTCCTCCAGCTCGCGCAGATAGCCCAGGCGCGACTCCAGCTCGCGCAGCTGGATGTCGTCCAGGCCGTCGGTGACTTCCTTGCGGTAGCGGGCGATGAAGGGCACGGTGGCGCCGCCATCGAGCAGTTCCACCGCCGCGTTGATCTGGGCCGGGCGAACCTTCAGTTCGGCGGCAATTTGAAGCAGGATCTTGTCCAAAACAGCGAAAGCCAAGGCTAAATCTTGAAGCGCGCGAGTGTGCCACAGGGGTGGGAGCGGGGTCGGCACCCAGGGCTCAGGCGGCCAGCCAGCGCCGCTGGCCGGCGATGCGGCGCAGATCGCTGAAGCGGGTCTCGCCCCGCTCGCGCAAGGCCGGCCACAGCCGCAGCAGCAGCTCGGCCGTGGCCAGGGTGTCGGCGGCCGCCTGATGGCGCTGTGCGCAGCGAATGCCGAAGTACGCCATCCACTCGTCCAGCGAGCGCCGCCGCCCCTGGGCATGCAGCACGGCGGCCACCGGCTCCAAGTCCAGCCAGCGGTTGGACAGGCGGCGGCCCAGCAGCCGGCCCATCTCGCGCTGGATCATGCCCTCGTCAAACGCTGCATGGAAGGCCAGCAGCGGCGCCGCGCCGACCCACTGCTCAAAGGCCCGCAGCGCCGTCGCCGGCTCGACGCCGCTGCGCTGGGCCGCCAGGCCGATGCCGTGCAGCAGGATATTGGCCTTGTAGTCGGCCGGCACGGGCCGGGCCTCGTCCTGGCGCAGCAGGATCTCGAAACTGTCTCCCAGCAGGATGCGGGGCTCGGGCCTGAGCTCCACCGCGATGGCCGCGATCGCCAGCAGCCGGTCGCGTTCCAGGTCCAGCCCGGTGGTCTCGACATCGAGCACCACCCAGCGCTGCTGTGCATCGACGCTGCCGCGGCCTGTCAGGCGCTGCCACCAGCCGCTCATCGCAGATAGTCCAGTTCCAGGCGCTGCTGCAGACGACGCGCCACCTTGTAGCTCTCCTTGAGCACACGCCGGTCGATGTCATTGAGTTCGTCCAGCGCGATCCAGTTGGGGTGGGTGGTATTGCCCTCCATCTGCACCCGCAGCCTGAGCATCTGCAAGAACTCGAAGGCGCCGATCCAGCCCTCGCGCTCGTGCGCGGGCGCCTGCAGCACCCGTCCCAGGGCCTCGAAACGGGCCCGGGTGCCGGTTTCGGCCACGCCATGGGCCAGCGCGTAGAGCCGGGCCACATCGACAAAGAGGGCCGTGCCGCCGAGCTTCAGGTCCACACCCTCGCGGCCGCCGATCTGCTGGGCCTCGACGGCACCCAGCCAGTTCAGCGGGGTACGGTTGCGCAGCGCGTTCTCGGCCATCTGCCGCATGAAGCGCGGCAGCCGCGCCGCATGGTCGCTGACCAGGGCGCGCAGCGGCCGCGCCAGCCTGGCCTCGCCCCAGATCGGCCGGAAGTCGAAATAGATGCTGGCCTTCAGCAAGTCCTCCGGCGCGCCGTGCTCCATCCAGGCGCTGAAGGCTTCCAGCCACTCCTGTTGGCTCAGGCAACAGGCCGGGTTGCTGGCCATCACCTGGCCCTTGCACAGCGGGTAGCCGCAGGCATCGAGAGCCTCGTTGGCCGCCCGCGCAAACGCCAGCCAGCGCGGCCGGTCGGCGGCAGGGTCGCTGCTCTCGAACACCAGGCCGTTGTCCTGGTCGGTGGCAATGGTCTGCTCGCCGCGCCCCTCGGAGCCAAAGGCCAGCCAGCAGGCACGGCCCATGTCCAGCCCATGGGCTTCGGCCAGCAGCTGCAGCAGGCGCTGGGTCAGCACATCGTTGAGATGGGAGATCAGCTCGGTCAGCTGCCGCGCGGCCACGCCCTGGCCGAGCAGGTTGCGGGCAAAGCGGCGGATGTCCTGGGCCACCACGCGCAGCGTGTCCACATCCTGGGCATTGCGTATCGCGGTGCTGACCTGCTTGAGCGACAGGCGCTGCATCGCGAACAGATCGCGCTCCGAGACGATGCCCACGACCGCCCCTCCCTCGCCGAGCACCGGCACATGGCGCAGGCCGTGGCGCGACATCAGCAGCGCCGCGTCCTGGGCCGTGTCATCGCCGCGCAGGCACAGCACCGGCGTACTCATGACTTCCGAAATCGGCCGGCTCAGCGGCAACTGCGGCAGGGTGATGCGCGCCAGCACATCGTGGCGGGTCAGGATGCCCAGCGGCGCGCCGGCGGCGTCCAGCACCAGCACCGAGCCGATGTGTTGCTGGTGCATCAGCAGCAGGGCCTGCGCCAGCGGGGTCTCGGGCGCGACGCCGGTCGGTGATTTGCGGACCAGCTGGGCCAGCGGCGTCTCCATCGACTGCTCGGACAGGGTCTGCGAGGAGTAGGCCACCTGCAGCGCACGGCGCGATAGCGCCAGAAACTGCGCGACGCGGCGGTTCAGGAAATCGGCAAAAGGCGCGCTCACCCGGGCCAGTCCATGCACTTCGGCCGCCGGCAGCAGCAGGCAGAAGGTATCGCCCTGCGAGGTGTAGGTGGCGGTGACGGCGCGCGCGCCCATCAGCGCGCCGACCGGGAAGAAATCGCCCGGTTCGAAATGAAAGCCGCCGGTGGCCTCGGCGATGCCGCGCTGGGCCGTCACCGCTCCCTGGCGGACGAACAGCAGATGCTCGACCGGCCCCTGCTCCGGCGCCAGCAGCAGCTCGCCCGGGCCGTAATAGGCCTGGCTGGCGGCGGCCAGAAAGCGTTCCACATGGGCGGGCTCCATCTGGGCAAACGGGGCATGCGCGCTCAGTTCGCTGCGCAAGTGACCCAGCAGACTGGCGGACGGCGTGACGTGGGAGGCATCAGTCATGCAGCGATCATTCATGAAAAAAGCCCCGCAGCAAGCTGCGGGGCCGATTCAGATCAAGACTTGATCAAAGAAGCATCAGGCCTTGCCCAGACGCAGATCGGGGTAGCGCACATGCTCGACCAGTTCCTGCGTGTCCTTGCTCGGCGCCGGCGTGATCAGGCTGACGATGATGATCACCGCAAAGCCCAGCGGCACGCCGAACAGACCGGCCGAGATCGGCAGGATCCCCCACCACAGCTCGATCGGCGAGGTCACGCCGAACACGCCGCGCAGCCAGGGCTGGGTCGTCACCATGTAGTAGAAGGTGATGCCCAGACCGGCCGCGATACCCAGTGACGCACCCCATTTGTTGGCGCGCTTCCAGAACACCCCCAGCACCAGGGCCGGGAAGAAGGCAGCGGCCGCGAACGAGAACGCAGCGGAGACCAGGAACAGGATGTCGGCCGGCTTCTGCGCCGCGACATAGGCCGCAGCCAGCGCCACCACCAGCAGCAGCACCTTGGAGATGGTGACGCGGCGGGCGGTCGAGGCGTTCGGGTCGATCATCTTGTAGTAGACATCGTGGCTCAGCGCGTTGGCGATGGTCAGCAGCAGGCCGTCGGCGGTGGACAGCGCCGCCGCCAGACCGCCGGCCGCGACCATGCCCGAGATCACATAGGGCAGGCCACCGATCTCCGGCGTGGCCAGCACGATGATGTCGCCACCGATTCTCATCTCGCCGAGCTGGAAGATGCCGTCCTTGTTGATATCGGCCACCGCCAGCAGGGCCGGGTCGACCTTGGCCCAGTTGTTGATCCAGGCCGGCAACTGATCAAACGGCGTGCCCACCAGCACGGTGAAGACCTCGTACTTGACCAGCACGGCCAGGGCCGGCGCGGTGAAGTAGAGCAGGAAGATGAAGAACAGGCTCCAGGTCACCGACTCGCGCGCCTCCTTGACCGAGGGCGTGGTGTAGTAGCGCATCAGGATGTGCGGCAGCGCGGCCGTCCCCACCATCAGGCAGAACACCAGGGCCAGGAAGTTGCGACGCGATTCGTCGAAGGTCTTTTTCGCCTTCTCATCGCCATTCGGATCGCCGGCGAACTGCTGGCCGTGGGTCGGCATGCCGGCCAGCGGCTTGGCACGCGCCTCATTGGCGGTCTTGCCGGCCGTCCAGGCCTTCTTGGCGTCGGCCTCGTTGGCAGGCACGGCCGCCAACGCCTTTTGCGCCGCCTCGACCTCGGCCGCCGGGGCATTGGCCGCCTTCAGCGCGGCCAGCTTGCTCTCGGCCGCGGCCTTGTCGGCGGCCATCGCGGCCGGCACATCCTTGAGCTTGGCATCGAACTCGGCCGCGCGGGCCTTGAAGATCTCGATGACCTCCAGCTCCTTCGGATCGGCCTTGATCTTCTTCTCGGCCGCGCTGACCTTCTCCAGCTGGTAGCCGTAGATGGCTTGTGGCACTGGGATATTGGTCTGCTTAACCGACAGCCAGATCACCGGCACGAGGTAGGCAATGATCAGGATGATGTACTGGGCCACCTGGGTCCAGGTGACGGCCCGCATGCCGCCCAGGAAGGAGCAGACCAGGATGCCGGCCAGGCCGACGAAGACCCCGATCTCGAAGGCCAGACCCGAGAGCCGCGCGGTGATCAGACCCACGCCGTAGATCTGCGCCACCACATAGGTGAAGGAGCACAGGATGGCGGCGATCACGCCCAGGATGCGCGGCAGATTGCCCTCATAGCGCGCGCCCAGGAAGTCGGGGATCGTGAACTGGCCGAACTTGCGCAGATAGGGCGCCAGGAACAGCGCCACCAGGCAGTAGCCGCCGGTCCAGCCCATGATGAAGGCCAGGCCACCGTAGCCGGTCAGATAAAGCGTGCCGGCCATGCCGATGAAGGATGCGGCGGACATCCAGTCGGCGCCGGTGGCCATGCCGTTGTACATCGCCGGCACCCGCCGGCCGGCCACGTAGTACTCGCTGGCATCCGAGGTGCGGCTCATGAAGCCGATGCCCGCATACAGCAGCACCGTCGCGATCAGGAAGATGAAGCCGATGTACTGGCGCGGCAGGCCCATCTGCTCCAGGATCGCCAGCGCGATGATGAAGACGATGAAGCCGCCCGTGTACCAGGTGTAGACCTTGTTGAGCTGCTTTTTGAAGGCAACGTTGGAACCGGCACTGAAGGTGCCGCCGGCGCTTGAGGGTGTTGAGCCTGCCATGTCATTCATCCTCGGCAACGCCGTGTTCCTGGTCCAGGCGATTCATATAGCTCGCGTAGAACCAGATGATCAGGCAGTAGACGATCAGCGCGCCCTGGGATGCGACCCAGAAGCTGAACGGCCAGCCAAAAAAGGTGAAGTTCAGTTCGCGGGCGTAAAAGCCCACGACAAAGGTCACCACGAACCAGATCGCCAGCAGAATTCCTGTGATTCGCAGGTTCTTCTGCCAGTACTGGCGGTGTCGGTCGGATAACTGCATCGCTGTCGTCTCCATCGCGTTGTAAGCAAGGCCGACCCGCCTGGCGGCGGTCCGGGCACCGATGCGTCCCCCTGCGCCAACAGCGCGCAGCCTGCGTGGGAACGCCCGTCAGGCAAGCAGGCCGGTCTCGCGCTCCAGTTGCGCGGCGACCTTGGGCTCGAAGCCCTTGAGGTGGGCGATGATGCGCCGTGCCTCGTCGGGCTCCTGACGGTCCACATGCACCCGGGCCAGCTGATACCAGCCGTAAGGGCTCATGGGTTGCAGTTCGGTGTTGCGCTTGAGGGCAGCGAGCGCCTCCTCGAAGCGTTGCATGCGTATCAGGCACAGGCCCAGGCCGTACCAGGCCCGGTCCAGCTTGGTATCCAGCGCCACGGCCTGGCGGAAGGCGGCCTCGGCCTCCTCCAGCCGGCTCTCGGCCTCCAGCAGATAGGCGAGGTTGAACCAGTCGCCGGCGCTGCGCTGCGGCGCCAGCGCCACCAGGGCCTGCAGATCGGCAATCGCCTCGCCGCGCGCGCCGCGCTGCGAGCGCAGATGGGCACGGCTGGCCAGGGCATAGCTGTCCTGCGGCCAGCGCCGCAGCATCTCGTCAAAGATCCGCTCGGCCTGCTCACGGCGACCGAACACCAGGGCGGTGATGGCGCGCAGCTTCAGCAGGCGATAGGGCCAGGTCTTGCCGGATTGCTGGGTGTTCACTGACATTGCGCCACTCCGATCTGCAGGCAGAGATTGATCTTGACCACCGTCACCACCAGCCACAGGCTCAGCATCAGCAGGAAGGCGGCCAGCGGGATGTGGCGGTCCAGCACGACTCGCGGGCTGATCGCCCGGGTCAGCTTCACAAAGGGCTGGGTCAGCACCTGCAGCAAGCGGTAGAAGAAATTGCCTTCGCGCTTCTGGCCGGCCAGCAGGCCTAGCAGCCATTGACCGGCCATCGCCAGTAAGGCGATCTCGGCGATCAGCTTTAAGGATGATGTCAGCAAAAGCATGGTGGGTCTCGCGGGCGCTGACCGCACTGTGCGACCGCAGCGCTTACAGATTTCTGACAAACACGCCCCACCCTGGGGCAGCCCCACTATCGATAACCCTCAAAGCGGTGGCGGCGGCCTCGGCATACCGGGAAATCCCGTGCGGGTCGGCCATGTAAAAATAGCGCGCTTGCGAGCGCTCCCGCGCCGGCAACCCAACCACGGAATCCCATGGACATCGAACGCATCAACACCATCGGCGCCAGCCTGGCCGACCTGACAGCGCGTACTGACGCGCTAAGGGGGTATCTTTGACTACGACCGCAAAGCACTGCGGCTGAACGAGGTCAACGCCGCGCTGGAGAACCCCAGCGTCTGGAACGAGCCCAAGCGCGCCCAGGAACTGGGCAAGGAAAAGCGCACGCTGGAAAACGTGGTCCAGACCATCGACCACCTCACGAGCAATCTGGCCGACAACCTCGAGCTCTACGAGATGAGCAAGGCCGAGGACGATTTCGCCGGCCTCGAAGGCATAGCGGCCGATGCGGCCAAGCTGGCCGAAATCGTCGAGCAGCTGGAATTCCGCCGCATGTTCAACAACCCGGCCGATCCGCTGAACTGCTTCATCGACATCCAGGCCGGCGCCGGTGGCACCGAGGCCTGCGACTGGGCCGGCATGCTGCTGCGCCAGTACCTAAAGTACGCCGAGCGCAAGGGCTTCAAGACGACACTGGAAGACCAGACCGACGGCGACGTGGCCGGCATCAAGAGCGCCACGATCAAGGTCGAGGGCGAGTACGCCTTCGGCCTGCTGCGCACCGAGACCGGTGTGCACCGCCTGGTGCGCAAGAGCCCCTTCGACAGCTCGGGCGGCCGCCACACCAGCTTTGCCTCGCTGTTCGTCTACCCCGAGGTCGATGACTCGATCGAGATCGACATCAACCCGGCCGATGTGCGCACCGACACCTTCCGTGCCTCCGGCGCCGGCGGCCAGCACATCAACAAGACCGACTCGGCGGTGCGCCTGACCCACATCCCGACCGGCATCGTCGTGCAGTGTCAGGACGGTCGCAGCCAGCACAGCAACCGCGATGTCGCCTGGAAGCGCCTGCGCTCGCGTCTGTACGACCATGAGATGCGCAAGCGCATGGAAGAGCAGCAAAAGCTCGAGGACACCAAGACCGATGTGGGCTGGGGCCACCAGATCCGCAGCTATGTGCTGGACCAGAGCCGCATCAAGGATCTGCGCACCAACTACGAGACCTCGGCCACGCAGAAAGTGCTGGACGGCGATCTCGACCAGTTCATCTCCGAGAGCCTGAAGCAAGGCGTCTGAGAGCGACGAGACACCCGGCGCCGCGCGCCGGGCCACACAACAACATTGAGAACAAGCACCATGCGTGAAGGCTCTGCCACCTTGATCCGCCGCGAAGACTATCTGGCGCCGACCTTCTGGATCCGCACGGTCGATCTGACCTTCGACCTCGATCCGGCCAAGACCCTGGTCACCAGCAAGATGCAGCTGGAGCGCAACCACGCCGTGCCGCACGGCCCGCTGCGCCTGCACGGCGAGGAGCTGAACCTGCTGCGCGTGCTGATCAATGGCGAGAGCGTGTCCTTCCGTCAGGAAGGCGGCGAGCTGATCATCGACAACGTGCCCGACGCTGACTTCGCGCTGGAGATCCGCAACAGCTGCGCGCCGGACAAGAACACCACGCTCAGCGGCCTCTACACCTCGGGCGGTGGCTTCTTCACGCAGTGCGAGGCCGAGGGCTTCCGCCGCATCAGTTATTTCCTGGACCGCCCCGATGTGATGGCGGTCTACACGGTGCTGCTGCGCGCCGACAAGGCCAAGTATCCGGTGCTGCTGTCCAACGGCAATCTGCTGGAGGCCGGTGATCTCGCCGGTGGCAAGCACTTCGCCAAATGGCATGACCCCTTCCCCAAGCCTTCCTATCTGTTCGCGCTGGTGGCGGGCGATCTGGTGGCGCGCGAACAGCGCGTGCGCACCCGCGCCGGCAAGGACCATCTGCTGCAGGTCTATGTGCGCCGCGGCGATCTGGAGAAGACCGAGCATGCGATGAACTCGCTGATCGCGTCCATGGTCTGGGACGAGGCGCGCTTCAAGCTGCCGCTGGACCTGGAGCGCTTCATGGTGGTCGGCGTGTCCGACTTCAATATGGGAGCGATGGAGAACAAGGGCCTGAACATCTTCAACACCAGCGCCCTGCTGGCCTCTCCGGCCACGGCCACCGATGCCGACTTCGGCCGCATCGAGTCCATCGTCGCCCACGAGTACTTCCACAACTGGACCGGCAACCGCGTCACCTGCCGCGACTGGTTCCAGCTCTCGCTGAAGGAAGGCCTGACCGTGTTCCGCGATCAGGAGTTCTCGATGGACATGGCCGCCACGCCCAGCGCGCGGGCGGTCTGCCGCATCCAAGATGTGCGCGGCCTGCGCGCGATGCAGTTCCCGGAAGACTCCGGCGCTATGGCGCATCCGGTGCGTCCCGACAGCTATGTGGAGATCAATAATTTCTACACCGCGACGGTCTACGAGAAGGGCTCGGAGGTCGTGCGCATGTACCAGACCCTGGTCGGCCGGGCCGGCTTCGAGAAGGGCATGAGCCTGTACTTCGAGCGCCATGACGGCCAGGCCGTGACCTGCGACGACTTCGCGCAAGCCATCGCCGACGCCAACCCGGGCTCGGCGCTGAGCACCCGGCTGGACGCGTTCAAGCGCTGGTACAGCCAGGCCGGCACGCCGCGCGTGCAAGCCCGCGGCAGCTACGACGCTGCGGCGCGAACTTACACGCTGACGCTGACCCAGAGCAACAAGGGCCAGCCCCCGCAGGTGATCCCGGTCGTCACCGGCCTGCTCGGCCGTGACGGTACCGCCCTGGCCGAGCAGCTGCTGGTGCTGGATGAGGCCGAGCAGCGTTTCACCTTCCAGGACATCGCCGTCGAGCCGGTGCCCTCGCTGCTGCGTGGCTTCTCGGCCCCGGTGCTGCTGGACGACGGTCTGAGCGACGCCGAACTGCTGGTGCTGCTGACCCATGACGCCGATGCCTTCAACCGCTGGGAGGCCGGCCAGCGCCTGGCGTTGAACCGCATCCTTGGCGCGGTGCGCAGCGGCCAGCCCTTGCAGCTGGACACGGCCTTCATCGCCGCGATGCGCGCGGTGCTGAACCACGCCGAGCTCGACGCCGCCTTCAAGGAGCTGGCCCTGACCCTGCCGGGCGAGGCCTATATCGCCGAGCAGCTGGAGGTGGTCGATCCGCAGGCCATCCATGCCGCCGTCGAGGCCGCACAGATCCAGCTCGCCGCCGCGCTGCGCGAGGACTGGATCGCGGCCTTCGAGGCCAACCAGATCAAGGGCGGCTACACGCCCGACCCGGTGTCCTCGGGCAAGCGTGCGCTGGCCAATCTGGCGCTGGCCATGCTGGTGCTGGATGCGAAAGCGCAGAGCCGGCCCGATGCCGGCGTCTGGCTGGGCCGCGCCTACCAGCGCTTCAAGGACGCCGGCAATATGACCGACCGCCTGGGCGCGCTGGCCGCCCTGGTCAACGGCCATGCCGAGCTGGCCGAGCCGGCACTGGCCAAGTTCCACGCGCTGTTCAAGGACGATGCGCTGGTGATCGACAAATGGTTCGCGCTCCAGGCCCGCGCCGCCGAGCACGGCGGCCGTACCTTCGCCAAGGTGCGCCAGCTGCTGCAGCACCCTGACTTCAGCCTGAAGAACCCCAACCGCGCACGCAGCCTGATCTTCTCGCTGTGCCTGTTCAACCCGGCGGCCTTCCACCGGGCCGACGCGGCCGGCTATGTGTTCTGGGCCGAACAGGTGCTGGCGCTCGATGCGATCAACCCGCAGGTCGCCAGCCGCCTGGCGCGCGGCATGGACCGCTGGACCGCGCTGGCCGAGCCCTACCGCAGCGCCGCCCGCGAGGCGATCGCCCGCGTCGCGGCCAAACCCGATCTGTCCAACGATGTGCGCGAGATCGTCGAGCGCGCACTGGCCTCCGGTTCCTGAAGACTCGCAAAGGATTGACCCCATGACCCGTCGCATCAGCCTGACCCAGTACCTGATCGAACAACAGCGCCAGCACGGCCACATCCCGCAGGAGCTGCGCCTGCTGATCGAGGTGGTGGCGCGCGCCTGCAAGCGCATCGCCATCAGCGTCAACAAGGGCGCGCTCGGCGATGTGCTGGGCACGGCCGGCTCGGAAAACGTGCAGGGCGAGGTGCAGAAGAAGCTCGACATCATCGCCAACGAGGTGCTGATCGAGGCCAATGAATGGGGCGGCCATCTGGCGGCCATGGCCAGCGAGGAGATGGAGGGCATCTACGTCGTGCCCAACCGCTTCCCGCAGGGCGAGTACCTCTTGATGTTCGACCCGCTGGACGGTTCCTCCAACATCGACGTCAATGTCTCGATCGGCACGATCTTCTCGGTGCTGACCAAGCCCGAGGGCGGCAAGGGTGTCAGCGAGGAAGACTTCCTGCAGCCCGGCACGGCCCAGGTCGCCGCCGGCTACTGTGTCTACGGCCCGCAGACCACGCTGGTGCTGACGGTGGGCGACGGCGTCGCGATGTTCACCTTGGACCGCGAGCAGGGCTCCTGGGTGCTGACCGCCGACGACATCAAGATCCCCGAGGACACCAAGGAGTTCGCGATCAATATGTCGAATATGCGCCACTGGGATGCCCCGGTGACCCGCTATATCGACGAATGCCTGGCCGGCACCACCGGCCCGCGCGCCAAGGACTTCAATATGCGCTGGATCGCCTCGATGGTGGCCGATGTGCATCGCATCCTGACCCGCGGCGGCGTCTTCCTCTACCCCTGGGACAAGCGCGAGCCGGGCAAGGCCGGCAAGCTGCGCCTGATGTACGAGGCCAATCCGATGGCCTTTCTGGTCGAGCAGGCTGGCGGCGCAGCCACCAATGCGCGCCAGCGGATCATGGAACTGCAGCCGGGCAAGCTGCATGAGCGGGTGGCCGTGGTGTTGGGCTCGAAGAACGAAGTCGAGCGCATCACCGCCTACCATCTTGATTCGACAAAATAGTTCCTGCTAGAATAGCGGGCTTGATAGCCGGTGTAGCTCAGTCGGTAGAGCAGCTCATTCGTAATGAGAAGGTCGGGTGTTCGATTCATCTCTCCGGCACCAAAAAAGCGTAAGAAGCCACTCCCGAGAGGGGGTGGCTTTTTTGTTGATGGAGTTCTGATCTTGTCTCAAGCCTTGGCCGCCTGGCTGATTGCGCCGCAACACCGCCGGGCCTGGCAGCTCCTGCTGGCCGTGCTGCTGCTGGTGATCAGCTATCTGGCCTTGTCCTCCGCCCCGCCACCGACGCTGGACAGCGGCTGGGACAAGCTCAACCACCTGCTGGCCTTCGGCGCGCTGGGCTTTTGCGCCTTTGTGGGCGCCAGCACCATGCGGTCCCGCTGGCTGTGGGGCCCGCTGGGGCTGCTGGGCTATGGCGTACTGATCGAGCTGCTGCAATCGCAGCTGCCGCCGCGCTCGGCCGATTGGCACGATGTGCTGGCCGATGCGCTAGGTATCGCGCTGGGGCTGGCCCTGGCTGCACTGGCGCAAGCCCTGGCGCGGCGCGGCTGAACCCGGCCGACGCCTACTCGATGCGCGGCCCGCCGCGCGCGCGCTGCGCCAGAAAGCGCCGCAACGCAGGCGCCTCGCGAGCGAACTGCTCCTCGCTGAGCCAGCGCCGGTACAGCGGCAAAACCTGCTCGGGCCGCGCCGCCACCGCACGCAGCGCGCGGTCGATGTCCTTGATCACCACCCTGCCCCAGTCGCTGCGATTGCAGGAGAAATAGCCGACCGGCGACTCGCCCAGCTCCTCGATCGGCAGGCTCACCAATTCGGCCGGCTGGCCCAGCTGGTGATAGCCGACCACCATCGGATATTCCAGTGTGAAGTCCATGCGGCCGGCGCTGAGCATGGTCAGCAGATTGCCGGCGCGCGGCGCCACCATGGTCTGCACATTGCGATCGGGGGCCGGCCTCAGCCAGGGCGCCAGATCGGCGCCGTAGTGGCGCTGGCTCATCACCAGCCCCTGCAGCTCGGTGCGCGCCGAGAGTTCGCGCAGCGAGATGCTGCTGCGCCCCCGCGCGATCTCCTGCAGCCGCTCGCGTCGCAGCACCAGTTGCAGCTGGCCGGCCAGCAGGGCCGGCGTGAACAGGCGCTGCGCCAGCCGCTCGGGCGTGCGCATCGAGGTCGGCGAGCACAGCTGCAGGCCGGCCTTGCGCTCGACCTCGGCGCGCGGGCCGTTGAGCACAACGAAGCGATGCCGGTACTGCGGCAGCTGGCCCAGCACCAGGCGCAGAAAACCGTCCATCAGGCCCTCGCCGAGCTGCTCGGCCGTGACCGGCGCCTGGCCGCCGGGCAGCAGATGAAACGGCGGCCAGTCGGACAGATTCCAGGTGATGGTGGGCTCGGCCGGCCCCACCGCCAGCGCCGGCTTCGACAGCACGGCCAGGCACAGCAGGCCCAGCAGCCTCCTCGTTTTCCACATCGCACACTCCCTCGCAATGACGGTCAGCGAGGCGTCGATGCGCCTCTGCCGGCGTGCAGTCTAGGCGAGCGAGACACTGCCGATCGCCGCATCAACGGGCTTCGACACCGCCATCCCAGGGCTTGAGTGCCAGCGCTACCGCATGGGCGCGGTTGCTGGCGCCGAGTTTGCGCAGAATGCGCTGCACATGGTTCTTGACGGTCAGCGCGCTGATGGCGAGGTTGCAGCCGATGTCATGGTTGCTCAGGCCCTGGCGCAAGCCTTCCAGCACCTCCTGCTCGCGCTGGGTCAGGCTCACACCCGCCTGCGGCCCCGCAGCCGGCTCCGGCATCTCGCACTGGACGCGCAGCCAGCTGCTGTGCAGATGCGGCATCAGCAGCTGCAGCAGCACCTGCTGGTGTTCGCTATAGCCGCCGTCCTGGCGCGCCAGCACGAAGAAGCTCTCGATCTCGCTGGGACGCTGCGGCCGCGACACGCCGTGCACCAGCAACTGCTCATAGCCGGCTTGGCGCAGCAGGCCGCAGACCGGCTCGCCGCTGTCCGCCGGCAACTGCACACGCAGCGGCCGGCAGCCGCCGCGCAACCACAAGGCCTGCAGCTGGGCCGGCAAGGCCGCGCCACGCTCGCTCAGCAAGGTGGCCAGCGCGGCCGGCAGCGGCTTGCTGTTGAAGAGTTCGAAGCCGAGCTCGCGGTGGCTGCGCTGATAGGCACCGCACAGCAGCAGCTGATGCGGCAGCAACTGCTGCAGGCTGCCCTGGGTCCAGACAAAGAACTGCGCGCCATGGCGCAGGCTCAGGGCGGCCTCGGTGGTGCGCACCAGGGCCAGCACCTGTGCCTGGTTCAGCAGGGTGGATCCGTAGAAATCGTCCGAGGGCTGGGCTGACATGGGTGGCCGGGCATGCTGCTAATTGCTAAGCTTAGGCGGCGCAGATGACGGCTTGTTGAAAAGCAGCGACCCCTACAACAGTTTCACCAGCGCCAGCGTGATCGCCGGGAAGCACAGCAGCAAGACCAGGCGCAGCCCGTCCCAGGCCAGGAAGGGCAGCACGCCCTTGTAGGTCTCGCTCATGGCCACCTCGCGCGCCAGGCTGTTGACCACATAGACGTTCAGGCCCACCGGCGGCGCCAGCAGGCCTATGCCCACGGTCGTCAGCACCAGGATGCCGAACCAGATCGCCTTGTGCTCGGCGCTCAGCCCCCACAGATCCAGTCCCATGATGGTCGGGAAGATCACCGGAATCGTCAGCAGCAGCATCGACAGCTCGTCCATCACGCAGCCCAGCACGATGTAGAAGGCCAGCACGCCGGCCACGATCAGCAGCGGGGCCACGTCTTGCTGCCCGACCCAGGCCGCCAGATGGGCAGGCATCTGGGTCAGCGCCAGCGCCGCGTTCATCATGTCGGCGCCCAGGAAGATCATGAACACCATCGCCGTGGTCTCGGCCGTGCCGAGGAAGCTGCGCTTGATGCCGGCCCAGCCCAGCTCGCGCTTGACCAGACCCAGCAGCAGGGTCGCGGCCGCGCCGACCGCCGCACCCTCGGTCGGCGAGAACACCCCGCCATAGATGCCGCCGAACACCAGGCCGAAGATCACGACGATGGGCCAGACGCCCCACAGCGCCTGCCAGCGCTGGCGCCATGGCAGCGGCTCGCTGGGCGTGGCCAGCTCGGGCCGAGCCCGGCAGTACAGCCAGATCACGACGATATAGCCCAGCGCCGCCAGCAAGCCCGGCAGCGTGGCAGCGGCAAACAGCTTGGCGATGTTCTGCTCGGTCAGGATGGCATAGACCACCAGGGGCACCGAGGGCGGGATCAGGATGCCCAGCGTGCCGCCGGTGGCCAGCGTCGCGGTCGAGAGCCGGCCGGCATAGCCATGGGCCTTCATCTGGCCATAGGCCACCTGGGTGATGGTCGCCGAGGTGGCCACGGCCGAGCCGCAGACCGCACCGAAGGCCGCCGCCGACAGGATGGCCGCCATGCCCAGGCCGCCGCGCACATGGCCGACAAAAGCCGCAGCCGCATTGAACAGCGCCCGGCTCAAGCCCCCCTGGGTCGCGAACTGGCCCATCAGCAGGAAGAGCGGGATCACCGACAGGTCATAGACCGAGAGCCGCGCCACCGCGCTGCCCTTGAGCGTGTTCAGCAAGGCCATATCGCTGGTCATCAGCGCATAGCCGACGGCGCCCGGGATGAACATGGCCGCCGCGATCGGCACCCGCAGCGCCATCAGCAGCAGCATCGCGGCGAAGATGCTGGCACCCAGACCGGCGCCGCTCATTGGAGCACCCTTCGGCCTGCGGCCTGTCCCGCCAAGCGGGAGCGAGCTTGCTCGGGGCGGCCCGTCGCCGCGCTCATGAGCCCTCGCCCTTGCGCCCCAGCAGGTCCTGCCCCATCTGCACCAGCGCGATCAGCGCCGTCAGCGCAAGACCTGGCCCCAGCACCGCGTAGCTGATCCACATCGGCAGGTCCAGAATCATCGTGGTCTCACCGGCCTCACGCACGGCCAGCGCGCCGACGCCGGTGCGCCAGGCCAGCAGGCCCACCATCAGGGCCAGCAGCAGCGCGCCGATGCCGTCCAGCAGGCCGCGCGAGCGCGGGCCCAGCTTCTGCGTGAAGAAGTCGACGATGATGTTGGCGCGCTGCAGCTGGCACCAGGGCAGGCACAGCGCGATGCACAGCGCAATGCCGAACTGGCTCAGCTCGACATCGCCGGGAATCGGCCGCGACAGCCACGAGCGCCCGATGATGCTGGCCACCGTCAGCAGCGCCACCAGGCAGGCGCTCAGGCAGCCGGCCAGCGCGCTCCACAGGGCCAAGCGCCGCAACAGCCCCATCCCGCTCACTTCTTGTACTTGGCCAGCAGGTCCTGTGCGTCCTTCAGCATCTGCTTGCCGGGCAGGCCGCGCTTGTCCATATCGGCCACCCAGTCGTCATACAGCGGATGGCTGGCCTTGATCCACAGGTCCACCTCGGCGGCCGGCACCGTGTAGAAGGTGTTGCCGCGCTCCACCGCCGGCTTGCGGCCCACCGCCTGGCTCTCGTCCCAGGTCTTGCCGGCCTGCTGCGACAGTGCCGCGCCGCTGTTGCGGTCGATCACCGCCTTCAGATCGGCCGGCAGGCTGTCGTACCTGGCCTGGTTCATCGCCAGGATGAACAGCGCCGAATACAGCGCCGGGCGCGAGCTGTCGGTCTCGGTGTGGTACTTGACCATCTCATGCAGCTTGACCGAGGGGATCACCTCCCAGGGCAGCGCGAAACCGTCGATCGTGCCTTTGCTGACCGCATCGGCCACCGCCGGCAGCGGCATGCCCACCGGCGTTGCGCCCAGCGAGGCCAGCAGCTTGTTGGTCTGGCGGGTCGGCGCGCGCAGCTTCATGCCCTTCAGATCGGCCAGGGTCTTGATGGGCTTGTCGCGGCTGTGCAGATAGCCCTCGTCATGGATGCTGAACATCAGCGGCTTGATGCCGGGGAACTCCTTCGCGCCGTACTTGCCGTAGAAGTCCCAGGCGGCGCGCGCCCCGGCCTCGGCCGAGTTGTTCATGAAGGGCAGCTCGAACACCTCCATGATGGGGAAGCGGCCGGCCGTGTAGCCTGGCAAGGTGAAGGCGATGTCGACGACGCCGTCCTTGGCCTGGTCGATCAGCTGGGCCGGCGTGCCGCCCAGCTGCATGGCCGGGAAGATCTGGCATTTCATCTTGTTGGCCGAGTCCGCCGCGATCTTGTCGCACCAGGGCTGCAGAATCTTGCTGGGCGGCATCGCACCGGGAGGCCAGAAGTGATGGACCTTGAGGGTCACCTCTTGCGCCAGCGCCAGTGAGGCACCGAGGGCGCCGGCCAAGGCCAGCAGGGCGCGCAGCGCGGTTTGGGGCATCTTTTTTCCACTCACGCTTGTCTCCGCAAATGTTCGTTATGAGCGCCTATCGTATGCCCAGCGAACCGCGCCGCCATCGAGATTAGCCCTGTGGGCCGACCGGCAGGGCTGCTGACAGATTCGGACGGCGCGATGCGCTACGCTGCGCAGACCGCGACAGGGAGTCACCCATGCCCGCAGCAAGTTCGCCCGTCAGCCCCGCAGCCCGCCAGCAGGCCCATGCTCGCTATGCGGCGATACGCGCCCACACACTGGCCCTGGCCGCGCCGCTGAGCGCCGAGGACCAGGCGCTGCAATCCATGCCCGATGCCAGCCCGGCCAAATGGCACCAGGCCCACACCACATGGTTTTTCGAGGCTCTGCTGCTCCGGCCGCTGGCGCCCGGCTACCGGCTCTTCAACGAGCAATTCCTCTACCTCTTCAACTCCTATTACGAGGCCCTCGGCCCGCGCCATCCGCGCCCGCAACGCGGCCTGCTGAGCCGGCCCGGGCTGGACGAGGTGCGGGCCTATCGCGCCCATGTGGACGCAGCCGCGCTGGACTGCATCGCCCACTGCGACGCCGACAGCTGGGCCCGCGGCAGCGCCATTCTGGAGCTGGGCCTGCAGCATGAGCAGCAGCATCAGGAGCTGCTGCTGACCGACATCCTGCATGCCTTCTCCTGCAACCCGTTGTGGCCCGCCTATGGCCAGCTGCCGGAATTGCCGCCCGCCCCGGCGCTGCAGTGGCTGAGCCATCCGGGCGGCGTGGTCGAGATCGGCCACCCGGGCACAGGCTTCTCCTTTGACAACGAAGGCCCGCGCCACCAAGCCCTGCTGCAGCCCTTCGAGATCGCCAACCGGCTGGTGACTTGCGGCGAGTTTGCCGACTTCATCGCCGATGGCGGCTACCGCCGGCCCGAGCTCTGGCTGTCGGACGGCTGGGCCCTGGCCCGCACCCAGGACTGGCAGGCACCGGCCTACTGGCTGGCCGATGGCCGCGTCTTCGGTCTCGGTGGCGCCCGGGCCATGGACCCGGCGGCTCCGGTGCTGCAGCTGAGTTTTTACGAGGCCGCCGCCTATGCCGACTGGGCGGGCGCACGGCTGCCCAGCGAGTTCGAGTGGGAGGCGGCGGCCACCGCCCTGCCCGGCCTGGCCCAGCTCTATGACTGCGCCTGGCAATGGACCCGCTCGGCCTACCACCCCTACCCCGGCTTCAGGCCGCTGGCCGGGCCGGCTGCCGAGTACAACGGCAAGTTCATGGTGGGCCAGCTGGTGTTGCGCGGGGCCAGCCTGGCGACGCCGCCGGGCCATGCCCGAGCCACTTACCGCAATTTCTTTCCGCCGGCCGCGCGCTGGCAGTTCAGCGGCCTGCGCCTGGCGCGTGAGCCCCAACAAGGAGCCCCGCGATGAAGCCCCTGCTGCAACTGGTCGCCGACGACGAAGGTTTTGCCCCCGACCTGCATCGGGCGCTGCGCCAGCGCCCGCGCACGATCTCGCCCAAATACTTCTATGACGAAGCCGGCTCGGCGCTGTTCGAGCGCATCTGCGAGCTGCCCGAGTACTACCCGACCCGCACCGAGCTGGCCCTGCTTCAGCGCCACGCCCCCGAGATGGCGACGCTGATCGGGCCCGGCGCCCAGCTGGTCGAGTACGGCGCCGGGGCGCTGCGCAAGGTCAGGCTGCTGCTGGCTCATCTGAACGCGCCGCACAGCTTTGTGCCGGTGGACATCTCGGGCCCGCATCTGCTGGGGGCCTGCCGCGCGCTGCAGGCCGAGTTCCCGGCGCTGGCGTTGCAGCCGGTGATCGCCGATTTCACCCGTCCGCATGACCTGCCGGCGCGTCCGGCGCACGGGCGGCGCATCGGCTTTTTTCCGGGCTCGAGCATAGGCAATTTCGCGCCCGAGCAGGCGCTGGACTTTCTGCGCATGGCGGCCCAGCAGCTGCGCGGCGGCGCGCTGCTGATCGGGGTGGACCTGATCAAGGAGCCGGCCCTGCTGCATGCGGCCTACAACGACGCGGCCGGCGTGACTGCCGCCTTCAACCTCAACATCCTGGCGCGCGCGCGCCAGGAACTGGGCGCACAGATCGATCCGGAAGGATTTGCGCACAGCGCCTTCTACAACGCGCCGCTGCAGCGCATCGAGATGCATCTGCAAAGCCGCCGCCGCCAGCAGTTGCGGCTGGAGCACCGCGTCTACGAGTTCGAGGCCGGCGAGACCCTGCACACCGAGAACTCCTACAAATTCAGCATCGAGGGCTTCCAGGCCCTGGCCGGCAAGGCCGGTTTCAAAGCCGCTACAGTCTGGACCGACGAGCGCGACTGGTTCAGTCTGCACTGGCTGCAAGCGCCCGACTGAGCAAAGGATGGACGGACGATGAAAGCAATCTGGAACGACACCGTGATCGCCGAGAGCGATGACACCGTGGTGGTCGAAGGCAACCACTACTTCCCCGACAGCGCGCTCAAGCGCGAGTACACCAGCTTCAGCAACCACCGGACCATGTGCTCATGGAAGGGCCAGGCCAGTTATCTGTCGCTGATGGTCAAGGGCGAGCTGAACCCCGATGCGGTCTGGTACTACCCCGACCCCAAGCCGGGCGCCGAGATGGTCGCCGGCCGGGTCGCGTTCTGGAAGGGCGTGCAGGTTACTGAATAACTGCCGGCAACACGGTGGCGGCGCAGTCACCGAAGCCGATGCGGCGCGCGCCCTCCTTGTGCGCATAGCCGCGCAGTATCAGCGTGTCGCCATCCTGCAAGAAGGTGCGTGTCTCGCCATTGGCCAGGGTCAGGGCTTGCTTGCCGCCCTGCGACAGCTCCAGCAGCGAGCCGCCCTCCTCGGCCGCCGGTCCGCTCTGCGTGCCGGTGCCCAGCAGATCGCCGGGCTGCAGATTGCAGCCATTGCTGGCGTGGTGCGTCAGCATCTGGGCCAGGGTCCAGTAGGCCGACTGCCCGAAGTTGGAACGCATCAACCGGGTCGGCGCCTGGCCGGCTTCGCGCATTTGCGCGGTCTGCAGCCAGACCTCCAGCTCGATCGCATAGCCACCCTCGGCGCGGTTCTTCGCCGAGTCCAGATAGGGCAGCGGCTGCGGATCCTGGGCCGGATGGGCGAAGGCGCAGCGGAAAGGCTCCAGTGCCTCCATCGTGACGATCCAGGGCGAGATCGTGGTCGCGAAGTTCTTGGCCAGGAAGGGGCCCAGCGGCTGGTATTCCCAGGCCTGCATATCGCGGGCCGACCAGTCGTTCAGCAGGGTCAGGCCGAACAGATGCGCGTCGGCCTGCTCAATGGGAATGGGCTCACCCAGCGCATTGCCGCCAGCGACAAAGGCGCCCAGCTCCAGCTCGTAGTCCAGCCGCTTGCAGGGCGCACGCTCCGGCACGGTGGCGCCCGGCGGCATCAGCTGGCCCAGCGGGCGACGCACCTGCTGGCCCGAGACACCGATCGAGGAGCTGCGGCCGTGATACCCGATGGGCACCCATTTGTAATTGGGCAGCAGCGGGTTGTCGGGGCGGAACAGCTTGCCCACCGTGGTCGCGTGGTGGATGCCGGTATAGAAGTCGGTGTAGTCGCCGATGCGGCAGGGCACGGCCATCTGTGCGGCGCTTTGCGCCAGCAGGCAGGGCGTCAGCGCGGCCTGCTGGCGGCTGTCTGCGGCCAGCGCGTCGAACAAGGCATGGCGCAGCAGCCGGCGCTTGTCGGCAGGCTGAGCCATGAAGGCATTCAGATCGCCTTCGGCCAACGGCTGCAGCAGCACCTGGACCGCGCTGCTCCAGCGCCCGGCGCTGGCGGCCAGCCTCAGGTCCAGGATCTGATCGCCGATCGCGACGCCGACGCGGGCGCTCTCGTTCGTGCCGGCGCGGCGGAACAGGCCATAGGGCAGGTTCTGGATCGGGAACTCGCTGTCGGCGGCATTGGCCGAGGCCACCCAGCTCTGGGCGGCGGCGTCATGGGTGTGGTCGATGGAAGAGCTCATGCTTGTGCGGGGAAGTTGTCTTTGAGATCGCGCCAGCAGTCGGCATAGCCGCTGTCCAGCGCACCGCCCTTCATGGCGAACTCGGTCGGCAGCAGACGCCAGCGGGTCTCGAACATAAAGGCCAGGGTGTTGTCCAGTTTGTGCGGTGTCAGATCCGCGCCGCTGGCCTTGGCGAAGGCCTCGGTGTCGGGGCCGTGCGGCACCATTGCATTGTGCAGGCTGGACGCGCCCGGCTTGAAACCGCCGGGCTTGGCATCGTACTGGCCGGTCACCAGACCCATGAACTCGCTCATCACATTGCGGTGATACCAGGGCGGACGGAAGGTGTCCTCGGCCACCATCCAGCGCGGCGGGAAGATCACGAAGTCCAGATTGGCCCAACCGGCGGTGTCTGAGGGCGAGGTCAGCACCGTGAAGATGCTGGGGTCCGGATGATCGAAGCTGATCGAGCCTATCGTCATGAAGTGCGCCGTGTCGTACTTGTAGGGCGCCAGATTGCCGTGCCAGGCGACCACGTTGAAGGGCGTATGGGCCTGGCGCGCGGACCACAGCCGGCCACCGAACTTCTTGACGATCTCGTAATCACCGGCACCCTCCTCATAGTCAGCGACCGGCGCCAGAAAATCGCGCGGATTGGCCAGCCCGTTCGAGCCTATGGGCCCCAGCTCGGGCAGGCGCAGCGCCGCACCATAGTTCTCGCAGACATAGCCGCGCGAGGGGCCGTCCACCTCAACCTTGAAGACCAGGCCGCGCGGGATCAGCGCGATCTCTCCAGGCCGCAGCTCCAGCAGACCCAGCTCGGTGCGGATGCGCAGGCCGCCCTGCTGCGGCACGATCAGGAACTCGCCGTCGGCATTGACGAAGGCGCGCCGGTCCATCGAGCGATTGGCCAGATACAGGTGGGCAGCCATGCCGAACTGGGCATCGGGATCACCGTTGACGACCAGGGTGCGCAGGCCCTCGATGAAGTCGGTCGGCACCTCGGGAACCGGCGTGGGCGCCCAGCGCAGCGGATCGGGCGGCACGACCTGACCCTGGGCCGCACCGGTCTTCAGCCAGCCATGGTCCAGCGGCGCATAGCCGCCGACCACCACCGAGGGCTGGCGCCGGTACATCCAGGTCCTCAGGTTCTCGGCGCGCGGCGCTGTGAAGGCCGTGCCCGAGATCAGCTCGGCATAGAGGCCGTGGGCCACCTGCTGCGGGCTGTTGCGCCCGATCGGCAGGCTGCCGGCGCGGGCCTCGCTGGCATGCTCGTTGCCGAAGCCCGATTGGTACTTGAGTTCGCTCATCTGCGTATCAATCCAGTTTGATATTGGCGGCCTTGATCACCTGTCCCCATTTGGCCAGCTCCTGTTTCCAGTAGGCGCGCATCTGCTCGGGCGTGCCGCCCAGCGCCTCCAGGCCCAGGGTCTGGAAGCGCGCCTTCACGGCGGTGCTGGCCAGAGCATCCTGCAGCGCCTTGTTCAGCGTCGCGATCACCGGCGCCGGCGTGCCGGTCGGCACGACCAGGCCCTGCCAGGCATAGGCCTCGAATCCGGGCAGGCCCTGCTCGGCAAAGGTCGGGACCTCGGCAAAGGTCTTGATGCGGGCCGGGCTGGCCACGGCCAGCGCGCGCAGCTTGCCCGAGAGGATGTGCGGGTAGCCGGCCGCGGTGTCGACGAACATGAAAGGCACCTGGCCGCCGATCACATCCTGCACCGCCGGGGCCGCACCGCGGTAGGGAATATGGGTCAGGTTCAGCTTGGCGCGGTCACGCAGCAGCTCGGTGGCCAGATGGTGGGGGCTGCCGGCACCGGGGGTCGCGTAGTTCAGCCCGTCCTGGGTCTTGGCCCAGGCCAGGAACTCCTTGTAGTTCTTCACCGGCACGCTGGCATTGACGACCAGCAGCATCGGGAAGCGTGCCACCAGGCCGATCGGGGCCAGGTCTTGCTCGGCCTTGTAGGGCAGCTTGCTGTAGAGCCAGGGATTGGCCGCCAGGGTGGCGGTGTCGGCGGTCAGCAGCACCTGGCCATCGGCCTTGGACTTGACCACATAGTCCGCGCCGATATTGGTGGCCGCGCCGGGCTTGTTATTGATGATGAGGGTCTGTCCCAGGGTCTTGCCCATGGCTTCGGCCAGCGTGCGGGCCACCACATCGGCACCACCGCCGGCCGGATAGGGCACGACCCATTCGACCGGCTTGTCGGGATAGGCAAAAGCCGGTGCGGCGGCAGCGGCGGCCAGACTCAGGAGCAGGGAGAGGCGGGACACATAAGACATGAATCAGAACTCGCTTGGAAAAGGAAGGAAATCAGGAAGCTGCCAGCGTGTTGGCTCGGACCAGCGCCAGCGCCTCATCGAGCACCTCGCGCTCACCAACGTGGTTGGCCAGTATCAGCACCAGCTTGGCCAGCAGCATGTCGGCCTGCTCGTCACCCAGATCGCGCTGGGCCTCGATCAAGGCTTCGTAGAAGCCGTCGGGATCAGCGATATGGGGGCTGCGTATCAAACGGCTCATGAGGACAAAACTCCCAGACAACGCCGCAGCGCGGCTTGGATCTTGGCCGCGTCGAAGCGGCGCCAGCGTGCGGCCAGATGCTGGTCGGGGCGTATCAGGTAGACGCTGCCGGGCCGCGCGTCATAGCGCTCGGCCAGCAGGCCATCGGCCGGCACGATCAGGGGCAGGGCCACGGTATCGCCGACGCTGACCGGCTCGGCCGGGCCGAAGCTCAGCAGCGTGAAAACGCCCTGACCCAGCTGATGGAGCAGCCAGCCCTCGCCCAGCGGCGCATCGAGACAGGGGCTGCCGGGGCGCAGCGGGCCGGCAAACTCATCCTCGTCGGGCGTGTTCAGCGGCGAGCCGACGTAATGGGTGGGCATGGACAGCCGGCCGCTATTGACCAGGGGCCGGGCAAAGGCCTCGGTCTTGGCCAGTTCCAGCACCGCATTGCGCAGGCGCAGCGAGGCGCGGCTCTTGGGGCTGATGAAGTCGGTCGCGCGGGTCGAGTTCAGGATGTTCTCGTCGGCCGCAGCGGCGCGTTCGATCTGGTAGCTGTCCAGCAGGCTTTCGGGCGCGGCCCCGTCCAGCACGGCCTTGAGCTTCCAGCCCAGATTGTCGGCATCCTGCACGCCGCTGTTGGCGCCGCGTGCGCCAAAGGGCGAGACCTGGTGCGCCGCATCGCCGAGCAGCAGCACCCGGCCCTGGCGGAAGGTCTTGGCGCGCCGGCAGGCGAACTGGTAGACCGACACCCATTCCAGCTCGAACTCGACATCCGGGCCCAGCATGGCCTGGATGCGCGGGATCACCTTCTCGGGCTTCTTCTCCTCGGCCGGATCGGCATCGCGGCCGAGCTGGAAGTCGATGCGCCAGACACCGTCGCATTGCTTGTGCAGCAACACCGACTGGCCGCGGTGGAACGGGGGGTCGAACCAGAACCAGCGCTCCGTGGGGAAGTCCGCCTTCATGATGACATCGGCGATCAGGAAACGGTCCTGAAAGACCTGACCCTCGAAGTCCAGGCCCAGCATGCCCCGGGTGTCGCTGCCGGCGCCGTCGCAGGCCAGCAGCCATTGGGCCTCCAGCTGAAACTGCCCATCGGGGGTTTCCACGGTCAGCCGTGCTGCATCCTCGCCCTGCTCCACGGCCACCAGCCTGTGCTTCCACTGCAGTGTGATCAGCGGCTGGGCCTCGCAGGCGGCGACCAGACGTTCCTCCAGATGGTATTGCTGCAGATTGATCATGGCCGGCATCTGGTGGGCCGGCTGAGGCAGCAGATCGAACTGGTAGGCCAGCTCGTCGCGGAAAAACACCTTGCCGACCTGCCAGCGCACGCCCTGCCCGGCCAGCGCGGCACCGACGCCCAACCGATCCCAGATCTCCAGCGAGCGCTTGGCATAGCAGACCGCGCGCGAGCCCTGGCTGACGCTGTTGTTGTCGTCCAGCAGCAGCACCGGAATGCCGCGCGCGGCGCAGTCCAGCGCGGCCGTCAGCCCCACCGGACCGGCGCCGATGATGACCACCGGATAGCGCAAAACCTGGCCCTCGCGCTGGGCCGGGCTCTGCCGGTAGTCGTAGACCGGGAAGGTATAGGTCTTCAACATGGGCCGGCCTCAGTGCGCCGTAGAAGCCTGGAATTCCTTGTCATGCATCCAGGCCGCATGCTTGGGCGCACGCTTGGTCTGGCTCCATTCCTCCAGCATCTGCCATTTGCAGGCATCGAGCTGCGCATACATGGCCGGCGTGCCGACATCGGCCGCCAGCTCGATGCGGTGGCCGTTAGGGTCGAAGAAGTAGATGCTCTTGAACAGGGTGTGGTCGGTGACGCCGATCACGTCGATGCCGGCCGCTTCCAACTCGGCCTTCTTGGCTTCCAGCTCTTCCACACTGCCGACCTTGAAGGCGATGTGCTGCACCCATTCCGGTGTGTTCGCGTCGCGGCCCATCGGCTTGGCGGTCGGCAGCTCGAAGAAGGCCAGCACATTGCCGCCACCGGCATCGAGGAAGAGATGCATATAGGGGTCGTCGGCCTTGGTGGACGGCACCTTGTCCTCGGCAATGGCCAGCACAAAGTCCATGCCCAGATGCTTGCCATACCACTGCACCGTGGTCTTGGCGTCCAGGCAGCGGTAGGCGACGTGGTGGATGCGATCGATCTTCATCACACGCACTCCCTCAGGCCTTGATGTCTTCCAGCGCCTGCCACATCGCGATATCGCGCTCGGCGGTCCAGATGCGCGGGTCCGGATACTGGGTGGCCTCGTCGTAGGCACGGGTCACATCGAAAGGCATGCAATGGGCAAAAATCACCCATTGGCCGTACTTCGGTGCCAGGCGCTCATAGGTCTCGCGATAGACCGTCTTCAGATCGCGGCCGGCGCTGGCGCCAGCCTTGACGCTCTCGTACAACTCGGAGACAAAAGCTCGCGTGCCAGCAAGGCCGGCCGCCACCTCGGCCGGGTTCTGCAGTGCGCGACCGCGGCCGGGCACCAGCTTCTCGGGCTTGAGCGCGGCAATATTGTCCAGGGTCTGCGGCCAGTCCTTGAAGTAGGCATCGCCGGCATAGGGCGTGGCGTCGAACTCGACCAGATCGCCGGAGAACAAGACCTTGTCCTGCGGCAGCCAGACCACCGTGTCCCCCTTGGTATGGCCACGCCCCAGTTGCAGGATCTGCACCTCGAGCTTGCCGAGGAACATCGTCATCTTGCCGGTGAAAGTGATGGTGGGCCAGGTCATGCCCGGCGGCACCGACTCGACCGCCTGAAACAACCGCGGGAAGCGGCCGATCTCGCTGGCCTTGTCCTGCTCGCCGCGCTCGACGATCAGGTCATACGTGTCCTGGCTGGCGATGATGTGCTCGGGCTGGTAGGCGCTGGCGCCCAGCACCCGCACCGCGTGGTAGTGGCTCAGGAGCACATACTTGATCGGCTTGTCGGTGACCTCGCGGATGCGGCGTATCACGTCCTGGGCCATCACCGGCGTGGCCTGGGTGTCGATCACCATCACCGCGTCATCGCCGATCACGATGCCGGTGTTCGGATCGCCCTCGGCCGTGTAGGCCCAGGCATGGTCGGACAGCTTGTCGAAGCTGACCTTCTTGACCTCCAGATCGGCTTGGGACGCAAAAGTCTTGGTGTTCATGGTGGCGGCGGCTAGTTTCGGGTGGCTGGCAGGTCAGGAATGAATTTAATCTTTGACAAATTAATTCGCCTATAACTAATCAACGGCTTGATCTTAGTCATCGCGTTTGTTAATGTCTAATTGATTGTTTTAGGTAGAAACCCTAGTGAAGCCCAGCGACGCAGAGACGAACCCGACCGAACGCGGCCCGCGCGGCATCCAGAGCGTGGAGGTCGGCGGCCAGCTGCTGATCGCGCTGGCCCACCATGGCCGGCCGCTGGCGCTGAAGGATCTGGCCCGCCAGGCCGAGATGCCTCCGGCCAAGGCCCACCCCTATCTGGTCAGTTTCATCAAGCTGGGCCTGGTCGAGCAGGAGGCCGGCAGCGGTCGCTACGGCCTGGGGCCGCTGGCCCTGCAGCTGGGCCTGATCAGCCTGCAGCAGTACGACCCGGTGCGCCTGGCGACGCCGCGCATCGAGGAGCTGGCCCTGCTGCTGGGCCACACGGTGGCGATCGCCGTCTGGGGCAATCACGGGCCGACCATCGTGCGGGTGGCCGAGGCCTCCAGCCCGGTCCACATCAGCATGCGCCACGGCACGGTGATGAGCCTGGCCGGCACCGCCTCGGGCCGACTGTTCGCCGCCCATCTGCCACGCGAGCAGGTGCTGGCGGCCGACCCGGCCATCGTCTTCGATGCCGCGCTGGACGACCATCTGGCCCAGGCCCGGCTGCTGGGCATCGCCCACTCGCATGACGGCGTCGTCGCCGGCGTCAGCGCGCTGGCCGCGCCGGTGTTCGATGACCAGGGCCGCATGGTCCTGAGCCTGACCGCCATCGGACCCAGCGGCAGCTTCGACCTGCGGCTGGACGGCGCACTGGCGCAGACGCTCAAGCGGGCCGGACTGGAGCTGTCGCGTCAGCTTGGCTGGCGCGCCGTGACGCCCTGATGAGCACGCAGGAGGAGGCGCTGCGCACGCTGGTGCGTGCCAGCCCCTGGCTGATGGTCGCGTTGCGGGCCGCCCGCTCGCTGGACCTGCCGCCCTGGTGCATAGGCGCCGGGGCGCTGCGCAATCTGGTCTGGGATGCCTTGCACGGCCACACCGAACCCTCGCCGCTGGCCGATCTGGATCTGGTGTTCTTCGATGCGCAAGACCTGTCCCCGGCCCGCGACGCGGCACTGCAGGCCCGCCTGCAACAGGCCCTGCCGGGCATTCCCTGGGAAGTCACCAACCAGGCCGGCGTGCACCTGTGGTTCGAATCGGTGTTCGGCCACGCGGTGGAGCCTCTCAACTCACTGGAGGACGCGGTGGCCTCCTGGCCCGAGTACGCGACGGCGGTGGGCGTGCGGATGGAGGCCGATGAGGGCCTGACGGTGATCGCACCGCTCGGTCTGGCGGACTTGTTCGCCATGCGGGTGCGACGCAACCCGCGCCGCGTCAGCATTGAAACCTACCGCCAGCGTGTCGCGCAAAAGCGCTACGCGCAACGCTGGCCGGCGGTGACCATCATCCCGGCCTGAGGAGCCCGCTCAGCAGATCTGCGGCTGAGCCTCGTCGCGCAGGCTGGCCAGCACCTCGGCCGCCTTGACCGGGTCGAAGGCGTAGGGATAGAGGGTGCGTGCCACCGTGGCCAGCGCCGGCTGGCCGCCGTAGCGGGCGATCTGCTGCGCGATATGGGAAAACTCCAGCACCATCAACACGGCCGGCGCATGCACGCGAGGGTTCAACCTCGCCTCGCTGCAAACCTTGAAACCCAGCATGCGGCGGTAATAGGCCACATGACGCGGATTGACCTCGATCACCAGCAGTTCCGCGCCGCGCAGGTGCGAGGCGTGCAGATAGGCGCTGTGGAACAAGGCGGCCAGCACGCGCTTGGACGCGGCCTGCGCGTCCAGCGCCAACTGGGTGAACTCGCACAGGCTGCGTCCCTGGCTGCGCAAGGCATTCATCTCCTGCTCGAACACCGCATCGGCATTCAGGCCACGCGCCGAGTCATAGCGTATGCCCAGCGTGCCCAGGGTGCCATCCTCGGGCGAGGTCGCACTCAAGGTCAGCAGCTCCGGCGTCGCATGGGCCGCGCCGACCGCCTGATGGACACGATAGCCGCGCTCCGAATAGCGCTGCTGGACCAGTTGACCGGCCAGCGCACGGTGATGGCTCGAGTGCGCCGCATGAATGGCAAAGCCATTGACATGGGGGTGGGTGGCGCGTTCCCTGAACATGGCAAAACTACCGCCATGAGCTCCGGACCTCAGTGCTTGCAGTCCCACCAACTGCTGCAGGCCCTCTTGTGTACCCATGGCAAAACCGTCTTGCTGCATGACATCCTTTGCTGATCCAACGCGCTGCGGCGCAGTCTAGCGTGAGGAAGTACCGAAAGCGTGGCAAGACATGTCACCCAAACAATTGACACAAGAAACTTACAACTGCAAGCCCCACTCAAGGGGGAAACACCGATTCCAGGGGGGGCAGGTCTTGGCTTGCGATCAGGGCCCGAACGCGAAAGCGATCAATCGCGGCGGTGCTCGAAAGACGATGGAGCCATGGCTCTCACCGTCCAGCGCCTCAAAGCTCGCCGTCAAGCCGGCCTCGGCCGCTTGCTCGGCGAAGGCCCGCGGGTGGCTCACCATCCGGCGGGCGGCAAAGGGATGGGGCACGCCGCCGGGCATGAACTCCTCCTGCATGCCGACCACCACGCGCAGGCGCGCCGGCTGCGGGTTCGCACGCAGGCCGGCCGCAAAACCCGGCAGGCGCTTCATCAGCAGCGCATCACCGAACCACAGCGAGGGGCTCAGCGCGTAGTAGCGCTGGAAGCTGTCGGGCCGCTGCATCAGCGCATACAGTGTGAACAAGCCGCCATAGGAGTGGCCGAACAGGGTCTGGCGCTGCGCGTCGACGGGAAACTCGCGCGCGATCAGCGGCTTCAACTCCCGCTCGATGAAATCCAGAAAGCGATCGCCCCCGCCCGAGCCCAGCGCCCCGACGCCCTCGCAGGGCGGCTTGCAGTCGTGGGCCGGTGTGTAGTCCAGCGAGCGTGCGTCGATATCGACCCGCTCGCCGCTGGCATAGCCGATGCCCACCACCAGACCGTCCGGTGCCTCGCCATGGCGGGCCGCAAAGCGGGCCTGATGGGCCGCATTGGCGCTGGGCTTGTCGCGGGCCGCGTCCAGCAAGGGGAAGAAGCGCCCGCCGTCCAGCGCATAAAGCACCGGATAGCCGGCGCTGGGCGCCGGGCGGCTGGGCAGGCCAATGAAGATGCGGTAGCGCTGGCCGGTGTGGCGAGAGCTCATCTCGAAGCTGCGCGTGTGCTCCAGGCTTACCGGTGCCCAGGCAGGGTTCGCCTGGGCGGCCGGCAGCAGCCCGGCCATCGCGATCAGCAAGATCAGGCGACGGATGTTCATTGCAGCAACGGCACGACTAGCGGCGCGCCATCATCCGGCGCCTTCAGCACATGGGCCTCGATGCCGTACAGCTGCCGCACCAGCTCGGGCGTCACAACCTCGGCCGGCACGCCGCAGCGCAAGACCTGGCCTTCGTGCAGGGCCAGCAGCTGATCGGCATAACGGGCCGCCGCCGCCAGGTCATGCAGCACCATCACGACACTGCGCCCGGCCCGCGCCAGCCGCCGCACCAGCGACAGCAGCTCGACCTGGTGACCCAGGTCCAGCATGCTGGTGGGCTCGTCCAGCAGCAGCCAGGGCGTGCCCTGGGCCAGCACCATGGCCAGCCAGGCACGTTGGCGCTGGCCGCCCGACAGGCGATCCAGCGCTTGGCCGGCCAGCGCCTGCATATCGGTCTCGGCCAGCGCCTCCCGCACCGCCGCCGCATCCGCCACCGACCATTGGCGCAGCAGCCCCTGGTGCGGCCGGCGGCCAAAGGCCACCAGCTGTTCTACCGTGATGCCCGTCGGCGCCTGGGTGTGCTGCGGCAGCAGGCCGATGGCCCGCGCCATCTGTCCCGGGGTCTTGCGCCAGACATCCTCGCCGCCCAGCAAGACCTGGCCCTGGTTCGGCCGGTGCAGCCGCGCGATGCAGCGCAGCAGCGTCGATTTGCCGCAGCCATTGGGCCCGACGATGGCCAGCACCTGACCGGCCGGCAGCGCCAGCTCCAGGCCCTGCAGCACCGGCTTGTCACGATAGCGGGCGTGCAGCCCCTGCACTCTCAAATCCATATCAATCCTCTTGTTCCGTTTGACGCAGCAGCACCCAGAGCAAGAACGGCCCGCCCAGCATGCCGGTGATGACACCGGCCGGCAGCTCCACCGGCGCCAGCAGGCTGCGCCCCAGCGTGTCGGCCGCCAGCACCAGGCTCGCGCCCAGCGCCATCGCGGCCGACAGCGGCAGGCCCAGACCGCCGAACAGCGAGCGCGTCAAGATGGGCGCGGCGATCGCGACAAAACCCACCGGCCCGGCCACGCTGACCCCCAGCCCGGCCATGGCCGCCGCCAGCAGCAGCACGGCCAGGCGCAGCGGCTCGGGCCGCAGGCCCAGGCTGCGTGCCATCTCGTCGCCCAGGCCCAGCAGGCCCAGGCCCCGCGCCAGCGGTGCCAGCAGCAGCACCAGCACGGCCAGCGCCGCCCCCACCGGCGCGGCCACCTCGTAGCCGCGCGCCAGCAAGCTGCCGACGCTGAAGCTGTAGACCACGCTGCTGTGCATCACCGGCAAGGTGGCCATCACCAGATCGAACAGCGCCCGCAGCAGGCTGGCCAGGCCCAGCCCCACCACGAGCACCCGATAGCCCTGGCGCCCGCTGCCGCCGGCGGCCACCAGCACCAGCAACACCGTCAGCAGTGCGCCGATCAAGGCCTGCCACCAGGGGCCCAGCAGACCCTCGGCGCTCCACAGCAGGCTCACACCCATCGCCAAGGTCGCGCCATCGCTGATGCCCAGCAGGTCCGGACTGGCCAGGCGGTTGCGCGCCAGGGTCTGCAAGAGCAGGCCCGAAGCGCCCAGCGCCGCGCCGACCAGCGCGCCGGCCACCATCCGCGGCAGCCGCAGCTCCTGCACCAGAAAGACCTGCGGCCCACTCGTCCCCATCAGCCCCTGCCAGAGCGCGGCCGGCCCCAGCCGCGTGTCGCCCAGCATCAGGGCCAGCGCGGCCGTGGTCAGCAACAGGGCCAGGCACAGCAGATGCAGCGCCAGACGCCGCGGCTGCAGGCGCAGCGACCAGCCGCGATGGCGCCAGACCCATGCTCCGCCGCTCATCGCCCGCCCCCGCCCGGCGCGCTCAGGGCCAGCCAGCCCTGGCTACGCACCATCCAGATCAGCAGCGGCGCACCCATGATGGCGATCACCGCGCTGACCGGCGCCTCGAAGGGTTGCACCACCAGACGCGCGACGATGTCAGCCGCCACCAGCAGACCCGCGCCCAGCAATATGGCCAGGCGCAGCTGCGCGCCCAGCGCCAGCGCACCGAGCGCGCGCGCCAGATAGGGCGCGACAAAACCCAGAAACGCGATCGGCCCGACCAGGGCCACCGCGCCGCCGGCCAGCAGCGCGACCACCAGCACCGCGCTCCAGCGCAGCAGGGCCGGCCGCCCACCGAGGGTGGTGGCCAGCTCGTCGCCCAGGCTGAGCAGGTCCAGCGGCCGCGCCAGCCAGCCGGCCAGGACCAGGCCCGCCAGCAGCGGCACACAGCCTTGCAACAGCGCTTCGGGCGTGACCCGGGCCAGCGAGCCCAGCACCCAGAAGCGGAACTGGTCCAGCCCCTGCTCGCTGGCCAGCAGCAAGAAGGCCATGAAGCCGCGCGCGCTGGCCGCCAGCGCCAGGCCGGCCAGCACCAGGCGCAGCGGCGACACCCGCGCATCGCCGGCCCGAGCCAGCATCAGCACCAGGGCACTGCCGGCCAGTGCCCCGCCCAGGGCCCAGACCAGCTGCGCCTGGGCGCCAAGACTGCCCTGCAACACGAAACCCGCCGCGATCGCCAGCGTCGCACCGGCATTCACGCCCAAGAGCCCCGGTTCGGCCAGCGGATTGCGCGTCACCGCCTGCAGCAGCACGCCGGCTGCCCCCAGCGCCGCGCCAACCAGCAGGGCCGCGCCCAGGCGCGGCGCGCGCAGCTGGCCCAGCACCATCTGCGCATGTGCGTCGACCGCCGCACCGCCCAGCCAGGCCCAGCTCTGGGCCGGGCCGACACGCCCAGGCCCCAGCAACAATGCCAGCAGACTCAAGACGAGCAGCGCGCCCATCAGGCCAAGCGCGGTCCTCACCGCCGGCTCAGCAAGGCCTGGGCCGCCTCGTCCAGCACCGCCAGCGCCGCCAGCGGGCCGCCGGTGACGGTCCACAGCGAGGCATCGACCTCGCGCACCCGACCGGCCTTGGCGGCGCCCAGCTCCTTGAACTCGGGCTGGCGCAGCAGGGCCGCCAAGGCCTCAGGGTCATGGGCGCGGCCGCTCTTGAACATGCCCATGAAGAGCCAGTCGCCATCGATCTTGCTCAAGGCCTCGCGCGACAGCGGGCCCGAGTGCCCGGCGCCCGGCTCGCGCTGGGCGGCCGGCCGGCCCAGGCCCAGATCGGCCAGCACCTGGCCGGCAAAGGCATCGCCCTTCATATAGACCGGGCCCGAGGGCGTCCAGCGCACGATGCTGGCGCTCTTGCCGGCCTCGCCAGCGAGCTGCTTGCGCAGCGCGGCGGCCTTGGCCTGGTAGCTCTCGACAACAGCTCTGGCCTGGGCCTCGCGGCCCAGCATCGCGGCCACGCGCGCCAGCGTCTGCTGCCAGCTGTCGGTGGTGGTCGAGGTCGTCAGCGTCGGCGCGATCTTGCCGAGCTGGCTCAGCAGCTGCGCATCGCTGAGGCCGCCGGCCAGGATCAGATCGGGCTGCAGGGCCAGCACCCGATCCAGGCTGGGCTGGGCAAAAGCACCGACACCGGCCACGCCTGCGGCGCGCTCCAGCAGATAGGCCGGCAGGCTCAGCTGGCCGCGCCCCAGGGTGCTGCCCACCGGCTTTACACCCAGGGCAAGCACGATGTCCAGATCGCGCTCCGACAGCACCAGCACCCGCTGCGGCGCCGCTGGCACGCGCAGCGCGCGGCCCTGCACGTCCTTGACCTCGCGCGCGTCCTGCGCCCACGCAGGCAGGGCCAGCAAGCCGGCACTCAACAACAGGGATCTTCTCTTCAACATGGGCTTCTCCTCAAAGCGCCCGCCACTGCAAGAGCAGCGGTTCGCGGCGTGTCATCAATTGCAGATGCGAGTCCAGCACCCCATGCAGGCGGGCCTGGCTCGCTGCATCGGCGGCCTGACAGTCGAAACAAAGCGTGGCCGGATCGGGGGCGCTCATCTCGCACAGGCCGAATTCAAAGGCCAGCCGCGCGTGCTGCGGCTGCAACTCGACCGGGATCTTTTTCGCAAAATGCTTGGCGAGCTTGAACAGGAACTGTTCGGCCTGGGGGGTGGCCACGCTGGCTTGGGACTTGAGCATGATGGTCAGTCCTCAGAACTTGGCGTTCAGGCCCAGCCAGAGGCGGCGGCCTTCGTCCAGCATCCAGTTGCCGTCCAGGCCCGCGTTGCGGCCGCGCTCGTCCACCGCGACCTGCTCATCGGCGAGATTGAGCAGGGCCGCGCTGAGGGTCAGCGTGCTGTTCAGGCGCCAGGCGCCGCCCAGGTCCACGGTCGTCAGCCCCTTGCGCTCGCGCACATTGCGCGCGCCGTTGCGAAAGCCCGCCCAGTACTGCTTGCCCTCTGCGCTGAGCCGGGCATAGCCGGACAAGACCTGACCCTGAGCCCAGTCCAGGCGCAGCGAGGCCTTGTGCTCGGGCGTCTTGTCCAGCGGCCGGCCGTCCAGCGGGGTCCCGTCGAACGAGGGTTCGCCGCCGCCCTCGCGGCGCGAGCGGGTGTAGGTGTAGTTGCCGGCCAGCGCCCAATCGGCGGCCAGCGGCCAGGCGGCGGCCAGCTCCATGCCGCTGAGCCTGACGCGGGCCACGTTGTCATAGATGTAGACATCCAGCGCCGGGTTCAGCGGATCGATCTTGCCGGTGCTGTAGCTGACCACCTTGTTGCGGAACTGGTTGTGAAACAGCGCGGCCGAGGCGCTGCGGCCCTGGTTGCCGTCATAGCGCAGGCCCAGCTCGGCGCTGCTGCTTTGCTCGGGCTTCAGGCCCGGATTGCCGCACAGCGAGCCGCGCCGAGGCGAACTGCCGCCGGTGCTCATGCAGTAGCCGGGCGTGGTCTGGCGCAAGGTCGGTGATTTGAAGCCCTTGGCGACGCCGCCGCGCAAGGTCCACTGGGCGTCGAGCTGGTAGACACCGTAGACGCGCGGGCTCCAGTGCGAGCCGTAACGGTCGGCATGGTCCAGGCGCAGGCCGGTGGTCAAAGCCAGGGCCTCGGTCAGCTGCCATTCGTCCTCGGCAAACAGCGCGCTGGACTTGTCGCTGACGCTGTCGGGGCTGGCCGGATGGCCGCCCACCGGCGACTCCTTGCCGATGCCGGTCAGGCGGTTGCGATTGAGCTGGCCGCCCAGATTGAGGCGGTGATGGCCAAAGGACAGGGTCAGCAAGCCATCCAGCACGGTGTTGACGATCTCGGGCCGCACCGCGCTGAGCAGGCCGGCATCCCAGACCTTCTGCTCGCCGCTCTCCTGGTACAGGGCCAGGCGCGAGCCGCCCCAGTCCCAGGCGCCGCGATGGCTCAGCGCCCAGTGCGTGCGCGCCTGCTCCATCTCGTAGTGCTTGGCCGTCGGCGCGCTGGTCTTGCCGGCGCTGCTTTCCTGCTTCAGTGCGCCGCTGCCGGCTTCCAGCCAGAAGGACTGGCCGGCCGCAGGCGTCAGGCTCAGCTTGGCCGTCAGCTGGCGGTTCGATGTGCCATAGGCGCCACTGGTGGCATTGGCCGGGAGGTAGAAGCGGTCCTCGTCGCGTCGGCTGCTGGTGCCATAGATCTGCAGGCCCAGCAGATCGGTCTTGATCGGGCCGCCCAGCCAGAAGTCGAACTGGCGCGCATCGCCCTGGATCTTGTCCTCGGCGGCGCTGTGGCTCAGCGAGGCCGAGCCGGTCCATTGCGCCAGGTTCTTGCGGGTGATGATGTTGATCACCCCGCCCATTGCGTCGGCGCCGTAGAGGGCCGACATCGGGCCGCGCACGACCTCGATGCGCTCGATCGCCTCCAGCGGCGGGGTCTGCCAGGCGGCCACGCCGCTGGTGCCGCGGTTCATCGTTTCGCGGGTGTTCTGGCGCCGGCCGTCTACCAGGATCAGCGTGTACTCGCCGGGCAGGCCGCGGATCATGATGTCCTTGGCGCTGGGGCCCGGGCCCACCACGCTGACGCCCTCGATATGGCGCACCGCGTCCTCCAGATTCGCATAGGGCTTGTGGGCCAGTTGCTCGCGAGTGATCACGCTGATGCTGGCCGGTGCCTCGCGCACGATCTGCTCATGGCCGCTGGCGGTCACGACCACACGTTCGAGGCTGGCGGTCTGGGCCTGGGCACCGGCCGCCAACAGGGCCAGCACGAGGGGACGGAGTCTTGGGAGGGTCGGCATGGGGTTCTTTGCGAAGTGGATTCTACAAATCAAATAAGAATGATTTGCATTAACATGAGGCCTGAAAGTATTCCACTGCCTGCGGGCCGGCGCTTTTGCGGCCACCACGCGGACTTCTGCGAGAACCCACCCTGTGATGCGAGAGACTGCGCTTTGTCAAATGATCCGACTGCGCCCCGGCCTGGAGCTGCGCTGCAGCGATGTACGCCATGCCCACCGCGGCGATGGCGGCGGCGCGGCCTCGGCCGGGCTTTATCTGGTGATGGTGCTGGCCGGTGAGGTCCAGGTGGCATACGGCGGGCGTCGGCTGCGCCTGGCGGCCGAGGGCGGCGCGCTGATAGCGCTGCGCGAGAACGACAGCTTCGAACGCAGCGACTGCGGCCCGGGCCCGGAGCGCAAGCTCAGCCTGTGGGTCGGCCCGGACTGGCTGGAACAGGCCGGGCTGGCGCCGGCCGCCCAGCATCTGAGCATGCGCTCATGGCGGGCCAGCCGGCGCCTGCAAGGCCTGGCCGACGCCATCATCGGCACGCCGGCCGCCGACAGCGGCCTGGCGCGCTTGCAGACCGAGTGCCGGGTGATCGAGCTGCTGGCCGAGGCCCTGGGCAGCCAGCACACCGATGCCGGACCGACCGCTCGCATGCGGGCCGCGCGCGAGCTGCTGGACAGCGGCGCCGCCGATGGCTGGAGCCTGGCCGAGATCGCGCTGGAGCTGGGTCTGCACGAGAACACCTTGCAGCAGCATTTCCGTGCCGCCTATGGCTGCACGGTGTTTGAGCATCTGCGGCGCCGGCGCCTGCTGGCCGCGCGCCGCGCGATCGAGCGCGAGGGCCAGAGCGTCACTGAGGCGGCCCTGAGCGCGGGCTACAACAGCCCGGGCAATTTCGCCACCGCTTTCAAGCGCGAGTTCGGCTGCTCACCCGGCCGACTCAAAGCCCGGCGGCAAATGGCTTGAGCAGGGCGAGCAAGGCCTCGGGCTGCTCCAGCGGGCTCAGGTGCGAGGCGCCGGCCAGCACCTCCAGCCGCGCGCCCGGGATGCGCTGCGCAATGGCCTCGGCCATCGCCGGCGTCGCGCCCTGGTCCAGCGCACCGGCGATCACCAGGGTCGGGCAGCGCACGGCGCTCAAGGCCTCCAGATAGTCGACCCCGCGCACCGCCTGGCAGGCGGCGATATAAGCAGCCGGGTCCTGGGCCAGCAAGCGGCTGTGCAACAAGGCCGTGGTCTCGGGCTCGGCAGCACGGAAATCGGCATGCAGATAGCGCTCAGTGACCATGGACGCCACCGCCGCCATGCCGCCGGCCTCGACCGCCGCAATGCGCTGGGCCCAGGCCGCGCGCGCGGCCTCGGGGTACTGTGCCGTCGTGTGCGCCAGCACCAGGCCACGCAGCAGCTCGGGGTGCTTCAGGGCCAGGCCCTGCCCCACCATGCCGCCCAGCGAGAGGCCGACAAAGCAGACCCGCCCGCGCCCCCATTCGCGTATCAGCCGCGCGGCATCGTCGACCAGCTCGTCCAGGCTGTAGGGGCCGGTGGGCCGGGCGGACTCGCCATGGCCGCGCTGGTCGTAGCGCAGGGTCGGGTGTTGCCCGCCGAGCGCGGCGGCCAGACCGTCCCAGAGATGGGCATCGAGGCCCAGCGCGTGGGCGAACACGATGGGCACGCCGCTGCCCTCGCCCTGCAGCTGCAGATGCAGCTGCGGCTGGCTGAAGGTGTGCTGCGAGCGCGGACGCACGGCGCGGGTCAGCGGCGCCGGCAGCGGTGCCAGGCCTTCGGCCTTGAGGATCTCGCCGGTGATCTTGAAGGCGGTGTTGGCGGCCGGCACGCCGCAGTAGATCGCACCCTGCAGCAGGGTCTCCTGGATCATCGTCAAGCTCACACCGCCGCCGTTTTTGCTGGCACGAACCGCCGCGCGGCAGTGCAGCTCGAACTCCTCCCAGCGCGCCAGCCCCATGGTCATACCCAGCACCAGGAGACGCCGGGTCGGCTTGTCAAGGCCCGGCCGGCCCCAGATCTCGTGCCAGGCATAGCGGGTGATGAAGTCCTGGAACTCGGCGTTGAAGGCGGTGGCGCCGGCGGTTGAGCGCTGCACCCAGTCCTCGCCCAGCATCGCGCGGCGATTGACGAGGCCGCGGTCGAAATCGTCGTCGCGTTGGTCGGGGTACTCGTTCATGGTCATGGCGCCAGCGGTTGGTCCATCAAGGACTGCCATTGTGAGCGTGCTGTCAGCAGCACCTTGTGCACACGGGCATCGGCATGGCGGGCGGCGGCCTGCACATCGAACACCGCATCGAGCTCGTCCGCGCTGATGCCACGCGAGAACTCGGCATCGCCCTGCCACAGGCCCTGGGCCAGCGACCGCAAAGGCCGACCCTGGGCCACGACCTGCTGCGACAGGCCTTCGACCAACTGATGCGCGCGCGCCTTGCCGCAGACCCGCGCCAGTAGCAAGGCCAGGCCCTCGGCGGCGACCAGATCGTCAAGACGCTCGATATTGGCCCGCATGCGCTCGGGCTCGATGCGCAGCCCCGCCAACGCGCCGGCCAACGCCTGCAGCGCGCCATGGCTACTCAGCAGCAAGCCGGTCCACTCGGCCAGCTCGGCCTGCCAGCCGCCCAGGCCGCGCTCATGCTCCTGGCCCATGCAAGCCAGCAGCGCGGCGACTCGCTGCGGCGCGCGCTGGGCCGCCGCCAGCGCCTGCATGCAGGCAACCGGGTTGCGCTTGTGCGGCATCGCGCTGGACCCGCCCGAGCCGCTGACCGCGCCCTCCATCATCTCGCCGACCTCGGCCTGGGCCAGCAGCGACAAGTCGCGCGCCAGCTTGCCGAGCGAGCCGCACATCACGCCCAGCTCGGCGCCGAGCCGCACCCAGCGGTCGCGCTGGGTGTGCCAGCACTGCTCCGGCAGGCGCAGGCGCAGCTCGGCTGCGACCTGGCTCGCGACCGCGTCGGCCTTGTCGCCCAGCGAGGCCAGCGTGCCGGCGGCCCCACCCAGCTGCAGCAGCAAGGCCTCGTCGGCCCGGGCGCGCAGCGCCGCAGCGGATCGCAGCAGTGGCATCAGCCAGTTCAAGAGCTTGCAGCGCAGGCTGCTGACCAGGGCCGGCTGCATCAGCGTGCGGGCCAGCATCGGCGTGGCGTCGGCGGCCTCGGCCTGGTCCAGCAGATGGCCGCACAGGCTCAGCAGATCGTCGTCGATCAGGCGCAGCGCACGGCGGGTCTGCAAGACCATCGCGGTGTCGATCACATCCTGGCTGGTGCTGCCCCAGTGCACATAGCCGGCGGCGGCCGGGTCGAACAAGGCCACCGTCTCGGTGAGCTTCTTGACCAGCGGTATCGCCAGGCTGCCGGCACGGCCGCTGGCCGCGACCAGGCCGGCCACATCGTAGAGCTCGGCCCGGCACAGGCTGGCGATCGCCTGGGCGGCCGACTGCGGGATCACGCCGGCCTTGGCCTCGGCGCGCGCCAGCGCCGCCTCGAAGTCCATCATGGCCTGCACGATGGCGCTCTCGTCGAAGAGCGCCAGCATCTGCGGCGTGGACAAAAAACCCTCGAATACCAGCACTGACATCAACCCATCCTGAGGATCTTTGCAGCGATGCTAACGAGGGCTGGCGGGGCTGCGAGCCCGGGGCTTACCCGCAGCGGGTTTGCCCCGGCGTCGTCTGCGGACTCAGGCAGCGGCGCTGTGCGCCTGAGCCAGACGGCTCATATTGCCCATCGAGACACGGTGCATCTCGATCAGACCCAGCAGGCCGCTGCGGTGCAGCTGCAACACCTTCTCGTCTTCCAGCTGCGCGAGCTTGTCTTCGTTGATGGCCAGGAAGCCGTCGACATCGATCTTCTCGCCATTGGGCAGCGTGGCCTCGAAGCGCATGTCCTGCAGCAGGTCGAACTCCTGCAGCTGGGCGCAGACCATGCGCGTGCGCTCGGCCTCGCGCTCGAAGCTCTCGAGGAAGTTCTTCGCGTTGACGGTGAACTCGGTGGGCTGGCCGTCGGCGGCGAACAGCAGCTGACCCTCGGTCTGCGAGAAGCCCTTCCACTGCTCGTCAAAGCAGACGGCGATGTCGTCGCTGTTGTTGATGCGGGCCATCGCGAAGGGGTAGCGACGCAGGTAGGCGGGCAGGTAGTTGCCGGTCCACTGGCCGTCCTTCAGGAACAGATTGCTGCCCGGCTTCAGGCCGAACACGGCCAGCGGGGCCACGGCCGGCTTGGCGCCTTCAGCAGGTTGCTGCGCGCTGTCGCCGACGCGCACGAACACGATAGGGAATTCCTTGCAGGCATCGGCAAACTCGACCGCCGTCAGGAACAGCGAGTTCAGGCCGGCGACGCGCTCCAAGGTCGGCAGCTCGGCCTGCAGGCGCAGGTTCTTGTGCTGTTCACGGTCCAGCGGCACCAGCGAGCCGTACAGAGGGGGGTTGCTCATTTCTCATCATCTCCATCTTGAGCCAGTCGTTCGACCAGCACCTTGTCCACACGCTTGCCATCGAGGTCCACGACCTCGAATCTCCAGGCGTTCCACTCCACCACATCGGCCGTGCGCGGCAAACGCCCCAAGAGCAGCATGATCATGCCGGCCAGGGTGTTGTAGCGCCCACGATCCTCTTCGGGCAGTTCCTTCAGGTCCAGGCGGTCCTTCAGCTCGGGGCTGGGAATCAGGCCGTCCATCAGCCAGCTCCCGTCCTCGCGTTGCACCGCCCAGGCATCGCCATCGCTGGGCGCCGAAAACTCGCCCGCAATCGCTTCCAATACATCGCGCACCGAGATCACGCCCTGGACCTCGCCATACTCGTCGACGACAAAGACCAGCTGCGCATCCGAGCCGCGGAAATGGTCCAGCAGCTCCATGCCCGACAAGGTCTCGGGCACGAAGATCGGCGCCTCCAGATCGTCGCCCAGATTCAGCGGCTGGCCCGACAGCGCGCGCTGCAGCAGGGTCTGGGCCGAGACCACGCCGATCACATCATTGAGCCCTTCGCGGCAGACCGGGTAGCGGCTGTAGCCATGGGCTTGCAGGATGGCCAGCACCTGCGGCGCCTCGTCATGGATATTGAGCCAGGCGATCTCGGCGCGCGGAATCATCATCGAGCCGACCTGGCGCTCATCGAGCCGGAACACATTGCGCACCATCTGGTGCTCCTGCTCCTCGATCACACCGGCGTCCAATCCCTCTTCCAGGCTGGCCGCGATCTCTTCTTCGGTGACGCCGCGCTGCGCCCGGCCGCGCAGGCCCAGCAGGCCCAGCACCGCATTGGTCGCAAAGCTCAGAAACACCACCAGCGGCCGCGCCACCAGGGACAGAAAATCCATCGGCGGCGCCACCAGACGAGCCACCGTCTCCGGAAACATCTGGCCCAGGCGCTTGGGCACCAGTTCGCCGAAGATGATGGTGGCCACGGTCAGTATCACGACGACCAGGCCGGTGGCCGTGTACTGCGCGATGTGCTGGGCCAGGCCCAGCGAGCCCAGCCACAGCGCCAGCGGGCCGGCGAACGCGGCCTCGCCGACGATGCCGTTGAGCACGCCGATCGAGGTGATGCCGATCTGCACCGTGGACAGGAACTTGGTCGGGTTCTCATGCAGGTCCATCGCCGCCTGGGCACCGGACTCCCCGCCTTCCACCATCACCTGCAGCCGGGCCTTGCGGGCGGCGGTGAGCGCCATTTCCGACATCGCGAAAAGGCCGTTGAGCAGAATCAGAAAAATGACTAGGGCGGTATCCATTGGCAGCGCGAGCCTCGGGTAAACCCGGTCGCGCATCGGTTCTTTCGGGGGCGCAAGCGTAGCAGAAGGCCATGACACAAACCCACCGCACAATCCCGGTATGAACTATCTGATCGGTGATCTGCAAGGCTGCTGCGACGCGCTGGAGCGCCTGCTGGCCACGCTGGACTTCTCTCCCTCGCGCGACCGGCTCTATCTGCTGGGCGACCTCGTCAACCGCGGCCCGGCCTCGCTGGCCACGCTGCGCCGCCTGCAAGGCCTGGGCGACGCGGCCCGCTGCCTGCTGGGCAACCACGACCTGCACCTGCTGGCCGCGGCCGCCGGCACCCGCAAGCCGCACCGCAGCGACACGCTGAGCGAGATCCTGGACGCGCCCGACCGCGAGGCCCTGCTGGACTGGCTGCGCCAGCAGCGCCTGGCGCGGCACGAGCAGGGCTGGCTGATGGTGCATGCCGGCGTCGTGCCGCAATGGGACACGCTGCAGACGCTGGCCCTGGCCGGCGAGGTCGAGGCGCTGCTGCGCGGGCCCGATCTGCAGGACTTTCTGCAACAGATGTATGGCAATGAGCCGCTGAGCTGGGACGAGTCCTTGGCAGGAACCGCCCGATGGCGATTCATCGTCAATGTGCTGACCCGGCTGCGCTTTTGCGATGCCCAGGGGCGGCTGGACCTGAAGACCAAGGACGCCGACGGCGCCCCCGAAGGCTTCCTGCCCTGGTTCGATGTGCCCGACCGGCGCAGCGCCGGCACACCGATCGCCTTCGGCCACTGGTCGACCCTGGGCCTGCTGCAACGCCCCGACCTGCTGGCGCTGGACACCGGCTGCGTCTGGGGCGGCCGCCTGACGGCCGCCCGGGTCGAGACCGGCCGCGTGCTGGAGATCATCCAGGTGGACTGCGCACAGGCCCAGAAGCCGGGCCTCGCATAGCGGCTAGAATGCGCGCTCTGCGCAAGGCAGAAACCGGAGGCTTGGGGGAGTGGTTTAACCCAACAGTCTTGAAAACTGTCGACGGGCAACCGTCCGTGAGTTCGAATCTCACAGCCTCCGCCAAGCGGGCTCACCCCCCCTTGATACGCACCGTGAAGGTGATCTTGTAGCTGCCGCCATCGCCGCTGTAGCTCAGCGGGGACAGCGAGGTCTCGGTGGTCACCAGGGGCACGACGAAGCTGTGCGAGCCCAGGTACTCATCGTTCGACAGCGTGCTCTTGAGCAGATCGGTCAGCTTCGGTCGGACGATGGAGCGCAGCTGATCGCTGTTCAGATTGGCCCAGGCACTGCCGCCGTAGATGTTCCAGACCGACTGCATCATCAGCTGCAGGACGCCGCCGCTGCCGAGGTCGGGGTCGAAGTCCTCTTCCAGCAGCCAGGCGAAGACAAAGGCGCCGCCGGCCTCGGCCTCGTTGACGATCTGTCGCATATTCATCGTCTTGCCGGCGAGGAAGGCGCCATCCCAGTCGGGATCGCGCACGCGGATCAGCTTGCCGCCGGGCACATTGCGATGCCCCATAAAGACCATCAGATAAGGCGCATCGCTGCCGCCCTCGCTGGTGTCATCCAGGCACTTGATCTGCGTAACCATGAGTTGACGGGTGGGCATGCTGCACCTCCATTGCTGACTGACAGGCGCTAGGGCCTTGGCGGTCGCCAAAGACTCGGCCGTGTCGTAAGTCAGGCTAGGTGCGCCCCCTGCCCTGGCCCATCCCTAGGAGTGGTGGGATGCGCAGGCAGCTCAGGGCTGCAAGGTGTACCGCGTCACCAGTCGTCGCCCCGCACCGTCCTGGGCCGTGAGCCAGAGTTCGTAGGCCAGCGGCGTCTGGCCGGCCTGGGCCGACAGCGCCGGCAGGCTCAGCGTGCTGGCGGGCGGGAAGGCGGGCGTAAAGTCGCTGATCGTCACGCTGCCGCTGTAGCGGGTCACCGCCCGCACGTTGCTCAGCCGCAGATCGGGGTTGGCGCTGGCCCAGCTCGACCAGTTCAGTGCCAGGCCGCTGGCCAGGGCGGCGGCGCTCAGCGGGGCGCTCGCGCTGACGCCGTCCAGGGCCGGATGGCGGGCGGCAGCCGGCACGCTGGCTGGCAGCTCGGCGCGCAGCCAGCTGTTGCGGGTCTCGGCCGTGCCGGCCAGCGTGTAGCTGGCCAGGTAGCGGGCGGCGCGCAAGGTGTCGGCGCCGCCCAGCCAGCCCAGGCTGGTGGGTTGCAGCAAGGTGTCGGACAGCGCGCCGCTGGCCACGGCCGAGGTCGCGCCGGCGGCCGCGCTGATGCACAGCCAGCGCTGGCCGCAATAGGCCAGCGGGATGCTGAAGCCGCCGGGGGTCTGCACCGTGGCCTTGTCGAGCAGCGCCGTGCCGGCACTGTCCTGCCCCTGCAGCAACAGCTGCACGCCCAGGCCTGGATTGCTGGCCGGCGAGACGATGCTGGACAGCGCGCCGCTGGCCTCCAGGCCCAGCCAGGAGACCGGCAGCAGGCTGAACTCCAGCTTCTTGCCATTGCCCTTGAGCAGCCACTTGGGCTTGGTGAGGCTCAGCGCATCGCTGAATAGCGCGACCGTGCTGCCGCTGCTGTCGCTGATCGGCGCGGCCACCAGCACCCGGTTGCAGCCGGCCGTCACCGCCACATCGTCGGCACAACCGCTGAGCTGGAAGCGGCCGAACTGCCAGTTCTTCTGCGCATAACTGGCCAGCAGCGCCGAGAGCTCGGCGAGCGTGCGGCCGTTGTGGCCTTCGTAGCCGACCAGCAGCTCGGAGGCGGCAAAGGTGGCGGCGCTGGCGCCCTGGGCGATCAGCTTGTTCAACGCCGCGCCCAGCTCGTCCAGCGAGGCCAGCTCGGGCAGCACCTTGGCGGCGCCGGTGGTGGCCTTCAGGGTGGAGCTGATCGCATTGGCCGGCGCCGCATCGGCGCTCTTGGCCAGCTCGGTCTTGGCCGTGGCCAGATCCACCAGCACCTCGACCGGCTGATTGATCAGCAGCTTGTTGCCCAGCTGCAGCTGTTCGACGCCCTTGCTGTTCGTGGCCAGGCTGATGCGCAGGCTCTCGATCAGCAGATCCTGGCTATTGCTCTTGACGGCCGCGAAGCCGGCATCGCCCAGCAGGTTCAGGGCGGCCGCATCGCTGATCTTCAGTTCGGTCAGCTGGGTCTTGACGATGGTCTTCAGGAAATCGGCGGCGGCGCTGGCCTTGCCCAGGCTGGCCAGCAGGGCCGCGTTGTCGGCGGCCTTGGCGAACACCGGCCGCGGGTCGGTGCCCAGGGCCAGCGCCACGGCGGCGTCGCTCAGCGGGGTCAGCTGGGCCGTCATCGTCGCGGCAGCGGTCTGCACGGTGCCGTGCAGCACCTGCGGCTGGCCGGCCGCGTCCATGCCGCGCGCCTGCAGCAGCAGCGGCATCGCCGGGCTCTGGGTCGACAGCGTCAGGCGGTAGGTGCCCTCGACCGGGTGGGCCACGGCCGAGCCGACGCTGGCACCCTTGGCATCGACCACGCTGATGCGGGCGCCGCCCAGCGGCGCGCCGACGGCGGCCACGCCGCTGAGCACCAGATCGGCAGCCGGCGTCGTGCCGCTGTCGCCGTCCGCCCCCCCGCCGCCGCCGCAGGCAAGCAGACACAGGGCGGCCATCAGGCTCAGCAAGCGGGCGGCAATAGAGGGCAAGCGCATGGCAAACGACAACTCGGGCAGGAAGATGCGGCGAGTATGGCCAGGGCGCATCGGGACAAATGCCGCATCAGCGCCGGAAAGTGCGGCCAATAAAAAACGGCCCGCAGGCCGTTTTGCCGATCCGTTCGGATCCTCTTACTTCGGATTGACCGTGACCCAGGCCGTCTCGAACCAGTTGTCGGCGCGGTGCACCACATTGATATTGTTGCGCGCGGCCCAGGGGATGACCTGGCGGTGCAACGGGATCACATTGACCTGCTCCTTGACCTCCATCAGCGCGGCCTTGATCAGCTGTTCGCGCTTCTTGGCATCGGCCTCGACACTGCTCTGCGCGGCCAGTTGGTCAAACTTGTCGTTCTTGAAGTTGCCGTAGTTGTAGGCCCCCACGCCCTTCTCGCCGCGGTTGCGCAGCACCGGGGTCATCATGGTCTCGGCATCGGTGATGGCGCCGCCCCAGCCGTACAGATAGACGCTGGTGTCGAGCTTCTCGACCTTGGGGAAGAAGGTCACGCGCGGCATCGCATTGACCTTGACCTTGACCTTCAGCTGCGCCCACATCGTGGCCACGGCCAGGCAGATCTCCTCGTCGTTGATATAGCGGTTGTTGGGGCAGTCCAAGGTGACTTCGAAGCCGTCGGCATAGCCGGCGTCGGCCATCAGCTTGCGGGCGGCGGCGATGTCGAAGGGGTAGCGGGTCTCGATGGCCGGGTCGTTGTAGGAACCCAGCGGCGAGGGCGTCAGCCCGCCGGTGGGCACCGACAGGCCGTTCATCAGCTTGGTGCGCATCGTTTCGACATCGATGGCCTGGTACAGCGCCTTGCGCACGCGCTGGTCCTTGAACGGATTCTTGTCGCCCGGCACGGCGCCGTAGAGCAACTTGTCGCGCGCCTGGTCCATGCCCAGCATCACCAGCCGGTTCTCCGGCCCGTCGACGATCTTCACGCCCTGGGTATTGCGCAGCCGCGGCACATCGCGCGGCGCCGGGTCCAGCACGAAGTCGATCTCGCCGGACACAAGAGCGGCCAGGCGGGTCGCGTCATTGCCAATCGGCGTGAACACGATGTCCTGCACATTGCCGTCGAACTTGCCCCACCAGTTCGGGTTGCGCTTGTAGACGGTCTTCACGCTGGGCTCGCGGGTCACCAGCATATAGGGCCCGGTGCCATTGGCGTTGCGGCTCGTGAAGGCCTCTTCCTTGTTCTTGAAGTCCAGCGGGCGGGTCACCTTGTGCTGCTCGCTCCAGCTCTTGCTCATGATCCACAGCGTGTCCAGATGCTGCAGAAAGATCGGGTTGAAGGTCTGCAGCTGGAACTCGACGGTCAGGTCGTCGATCTTCTTCGGCGTGCCGACGGCGGCCGCATAGACGGCGATCTGCGAGGTCGGCTCCTTGGCGCGGTTGATCGAGTACACCACGTCATCGGCGGTCAGCGGCGAGCCGTCGTGGAACTTGATGCCGGGACGCAGCTTGAAGCGCCAGACCAGCGGCGAGGGCTGGCTCCACTCGGATGCCAGGCCCGGCACGATATTGAGCTTGGCATCGCGCTTGGTCAGCCGTTCATAGACCTGACCGTTCATCATATTGGTCATGCTCTCGTTCTGAGAGTGCGGATCCATGGTCTGGGGATCACCCTGACTGGCCCAGCGCAGGGTTTGCGCCTGCACGCTCAGTGCACAGGCGGCGGTGACCAGGCCCAGCAGCAAAAACGGCTTTCTCTTCATTCGGGAACTCCCAACTGTGAACGGACGGTGGCGCGAGTGTAGGCAGGCGCGGCAGCGCGCCGCCCCTGGGATTCACCTGATGGGGCTAGCCCGGATCAGCCGCGCACAGCGGGCTTGGCCCAGAGCTCGGCCAGATGGGTGAAGCCCCAGTCCTGGGCCAGTTCGCGGCCCAGGATCTTGTCGCTGCAGCCGGGTGCAGCCAGATCCAGAATCTGCACCGGGATGGGCAGCTTGGACTTGGTCGAGAAGAACACCCGCACAACGGGCGCCACCAGCTTGGCTGGGTTCTGCTCGATCACCACCGCCAGCCTTCCCGAATGCAGCTTGACCAGCGTGCCGACCGGGAAGATGCCTATGCTTTTGACGAAGGCCTGGAACACCGCCGGGTCGAAATGCCCCTGCCACTGCGCCATGCGCTGGATCGAGCCGGCCGGGTCCCAGGCGGTCTTGTAGGGGCGGTTGGAGGTGATCGCGTCATAGACATCGCAGACCGCCCCCATGCGCGCCATCAGGCTGATCTGCTCGCCGGCCAGCTTCTCGGGATAGCCACTGCCGTCCATTTTCTCGTGGTGGTGCAGGCAGACGTCCAGCGTCGACTGCGGCACCGCGCCGCCGGCCTTCAGGGCCTGGTAGCCCTGCACCGGGTGGGTGCGCATGGTCGAGAACTCGGCATCGCTGAGCTGGCCCGGCTTGTTCAGCACCTCCAGCGGCATCATCATCTTGCCGACATCGTGCAAGAGCCCGGCCAGGCCGGCCTCGCGGACGGTCTGGGTCGACAGGCCGAGCTGGCGCGCCAGCGCCACCATCAGCGCGCACACCGCCACCGAGTGCATATAGGTGTAGTTGTCCTTGGTCTTGAGCCGCGCCAGGCTGATCAGGGCCGAGGGGTTGCGCTCCACCGAGGCGGTCACATCCTCGACCAGGGGCAGGCATTGCTCGGCATCGATGGCACGACCCATGCGCGCCTCGCCGAACAGGTCCATCACCGCCTGGCGGGACCGATTCACCAACTCGCCGGCGCGCGCGAGCTCCTCGCCAAGGCTGACGGGCGCGGGGGCCGGCAGCGGGCTCGGCACAGGCTGGGGCGCAGCGGCGACGGCCGCCACAGCGGCGGGCGCGAGCGCGACAGGCGCGACCGCGGCAGGCGCCAACCCCTTGGAGAGATCGATCCAAACCTCCGGCACCCCGCTGCCGCGCAAAGCCGCCAGCTCGGCCGGCTCACTGAGCACGAACTTGGTCTTCCAGAACGGGTGGGAGAGCCAGGACCCCTCCAGCGACTGGATGAACATGCCGAGCTCTACCTGCTGGACCGGAATCTTTTTGAGCATGACGCAGCCGTATGCGAAAGCAACAAGCCTCAGTATCGTGCGCACCGTGCCCCTGCATGCGGCGAACAGGCATAAAAAAGCCGCCTACAAGAGGCGGCTTGATGCCTATCAAAGAGGCAGGCTTCAGCGCAACTTGGGCTGCGGCACGACCTTCAGTTCACCCGGCAGCGAGGCCAGGTACTTGGACATGGCCTTCAGCTCAGCATGGCTGAACTGCTTGACCTGGCCGGCCATGATGGCGTTGCCACGGCCCACGACGGCATTGCCCTCGACCTGGTAGGACTTCAGCGCGGCATACAGATAGTCGGCGTGCTGGCCGGCGATCTTGGGGTAGCTGCCGTCGATCGGCTTGCTGAAGTTCGCACCGTGGCAGGAAGCGCAGGCGCCCTTGTTCAGCAGCTCGGTGACCTGGGCGCTGGCCGGCACGGCCGCCTCGGGCACGGTCGTCGTGCTCTTGCCATGCTGCTCGTAATAGGCCGAGATGTCGGCGATGTCCTGCTCCGTGAGGCTCAGCGCGATGCCGCGCATCGTCGGGTGCTTGCGCTCGCCCTTGGCATAGGCGGTCAGCGAGGCGGCGATGTACTTGGCGCCCTGGCCCGAGATCATCGGCACCTTGTACACCTCGGGGAAGCTGGACTGGTAGCCCGGGATGCCATGGCAGCCGATGCACATGGCCACCTTCTTCTGCCCGGCGGCCACATCCTGCGCCTGCACCGAGGTCAGGGCTCCGACGGTAGCGGCCAAAGCGAGCGAAATCTGCAGCAGTTTTTTCATGGTCCCGAGTGTTGTAGTGCTGGGTCTGGATCTGACACCGGGCGCGATTATAGGGGGCCCGTATACTGGCCCGCTGCCCATCTGTCGTTGATCTACACCATGAAGTTTCAAGGCTCGGACCAATACGTCGCCACCGCCGACCTGATGCTGGCGGTCAATGCCGCCATCACGCTGCAGCGTCCCCTGCTCGTCAAGGGCGAACCCGGCACCGGCAAGACCATGCTGGCCGAGGAAGTCGCCCAGGCCCTGAACCTGCCGCTGCTGCAGTGGCATGTGAAGAGCACGACCAAGGCCCAGCAGGGCCTGTATGAGTATGACGCGGTGAGCCGGCTGCGTGACAGCCAGCTCTCCGGCATCGAGGGCACGGACAAGGTCCGCAATATCGAGAACTACATCGTCAAGGGCGTGCTGTGGCAGGCCTTCGAGGCCGATGCGCCGGTGGCCTTGCTGATCGATGAGATCGACAAGGCCGATATCGAGTTCCCCAACGACCTGCTGCGCGAACTCGACCGCATGGAGTTCTACTGCTACGAGACGCGCCAGCTGATCAAGGCCAAGCATCGCCCGCTGGTCTTCATCACCTCCAACAACGAGAAGGAGCTGCCCGACGCTTTTCTGCGCCGCTGCTTTTTCCACTACATCAAGTTCCCCGATGCGCCGACGATGCAGAAGATCGTCGACGTGCACTTCCCCGACATCAAGTCCGAGATGCTGGCCGCCGCGATGAAGACCTTCTTCGACGTGCGCAATCTGCCCGGCCTGAAGAAAAAACCCTCGACCAGCGAGCTGCTGGACTGGCTGAAGCTGCTGGTGGCCGAGGACATCCCGACCGAGGCGCTGAAGAGCGGCGATGACAAGGTGCTGATCCCGCCGCTGGTGGGCGCCTTGCTGAAGAACGAGCAAGACCTGACCCTGTTCGAGAAGCTGGTCTTCATGCAGCGCAACAACCGATGAGCAGCCAAGACCTGGGCAAGGCCTTCCGGCAGGGGCTGGCCGACGCCATCGGCTTCGTGCTCGGCGCGCTGGCCGGCTGGCAGCTCGGCCGCTGGCTGGGCTACGACTTCATCGCCAGCACCGCCTGGGGCGTTCCGGAGCTGATCGGCCTGGCGCTGATCCTTGTGGGCTGCGGTCTGGGCCGCTGGCTGGCGCGCAAACTGATACTGAGAGGCTGAATGGCAAGCACTGACACGACGGCCATCTGCACACCGGTCACGCTGAGCGGCCGCCACGCCACGCTGGCACCGCTGGCCCCCGAGCACGAGGCCGGCCTGCAGGCCGCCGTGCGCGAAGGCGAGCTCTGGCAGCTCTGGTACACCGCGATCCCGACACCCGAAGGCATGGCCGCCGAGATCCGGCGCCGGCTTGATCTGCACGCCAAGCAGAGCATGCTGCCCTTCACGGTCTTCGATGCCGACCAGCGCATCGTCGGCATGACCACCTTCATGAATATCGACAACGCGAACCGCCGCGTCGAGATCGGCTCCACCTGGTATGGCAACAGCGTGCAGCGCAGCCCGCTGAACACCGAGTGCAAGCTGCTGCTGCTGACGCACGCCTTCGAGACGCTCGCCTGCATCGCGGTCGAGTTCCGCACCCACCGCTTCAACACGGCCAGCCGCCGCGCGATCGAGCGTCTGGGCGCCCAGCTCGACGGCATCTTGCGCGCCCACCAGCGCGCCAGCAACGGCACACTGCGCGACACCGCCGTCTACAGCATCACCGCGACCGAATGGCCCACCGTCAAAACCCATCTGCAATGGCAACTCGCAAAACCCCGCTGAAGAAAACCCCCAAGAAGACCTTCGACGTCGACGCCCTGTGGCAGATCGAGCGTGTCGGTGCCCCCAGCCTGTCGCCCGATGGCGCCCAGGCCGTGGCCGCCGTGACCCGTTACTCGATGGAGAGCAACAAGGCCCAGTCCGGCCTGTGGCTGCTGTCGACGCTGGGCGGGGCGCCGCGCGCACTGACCAGTGCCGGTGACAAGGACGGCCAGCCGCAATGGAGCCCGCAGGGCGACCGGATCGCCTTCATCGCGCGCCGCGAGCAGCAAGGCAGCAAGGATGAGGAAGCCCAGCTCTACCTGATCGCGCCGGACGGCGGCGAGGCCCAGCGCGTGGGCAGCGTCGCCACCGGCGTCGAGGCCTTCAAATGGTTTCCGGACGGCAAGCGCATCGCCTTCATCTCCTGGGTCTGGCCCGGGCTGAAGGGTGCGGCCGCCCAGGCGAAAGCGCACAAGGAGTTCAAGGAGCGCAAGGCGACTGGCTACGTCACCAGCGAGGCGGTCTACCGCTACTGGGACCACCATGTGCCGATGGGCCGGGTCGCGCATCTGCATGTGATGGATGTGGCCACCGGCAAGACCCGCGACCTGTTCGAGGGCACGGACATCGAACTCACCCGCGCCGACCCCGACGCCAACTGCTTCGATATCGCGCCGGACGGCAAGCGCATCGTGTTTGCCTTCGACCCCGCCGCCGAGAAGCGACTGGACAACCGCTACGCGCTGGCCGAGGTCGAACTCAAGAGCGGCGCGATCCGCACGCTGCTGCAGGACAAGGACTGGGATCTGCAGGCGCCGCGCTACAGCCACGCCGGCCAGCACCTGGCCTTCCTGGCCAGCCACCAGGGCAAGAAGCACACCATGCCCTCGCAGCTGGCGGTGCTGGACACGCAGGGCCATTGGGCCGTGCTGTCGGAGCACTGGGACTACGAGGTCACCGCGCCGCTGCGCTGGGACGAGGACGATCTGGGCCTGCTGTTCGGCGCCGAGGAGCGCGGCCGGCGCCACCTCTGGCGTTTCGACGTCAAGACCTGCGAGGCCTTCAAGCTCTTCGAGGGCGGCAATGCGACGGCCTTCGCGCTGGAAGCCGGCACCCTGGTCGTGCAGCACGACAGCGTCCAGCACCCGCCGCGCCTGTCGGTGGTCGTCAGCGAGGGTGATGAGGAGGGCCGGGGTCAGGTCATCAGCCGTATCGAGTCCTTCAACGACACGCTGCTGGCCGACTACGCCTTCTGCCGCCACGAGGAGGTGGTCTACAAGGGCGCCCAGGGCGACGATGTGCAGATGTGGCTGGTCTACCCGCCCGGCTTCGATGCGAAGAAGAAATACCCGGTGATGCACCTGATCCACGGCGGCCCGCACACGGCCTTCGGCGACAGCTGGCATTTCCGCTGGAACCACCAGGTCTTCGCGTCGCAGGGTTATGTGCTGGCCTGCGTCAACTATCACGGCTCCTCGAGCTTTGGCTACCAGTTCCTCGACTCGATCACCCAGCGCTGGGGCGAGCTGGAGCTGCAGGACGTCGAAGCCGGCACCGACTGGATACTCAAAAAGCCCTGGGCCGACAAGAAGCGCGTCTTCGCCACCGGCGGCAGCTACGGCGGCTATATGGTGGCCTGGATGAACGGCCATGTGAAACCGGGCCGCTACCAGGCCTATGTCTGCCACGCCGGCTGCTACGACTGGCAGGCCATGTTCGCCGACGACGCCTACACCTGGCATGCCAAGGAACTCGGCGCCTGGTACTGGGACGATGCCGCCAAGGTGGCCTCGCAAAGCCCGCACGCCTTCGCGAAAAACATGGCCACGCCGACCCTGGTGATCCATGGCGCGCTGGACTACCGCGTGCCCGACGCCCAGGGCCTGGCCTACTACAACACGCTGAAGGCCAAGGGCGTCGACGCGCGCCTGCTCTGGTACCCCGACGAGAACCACTGGATCCTGAAGCCGCGCAACAGCAAGCTCTGGTATGGCGAGTTCTTCGGCTGGCTGGCCAAGCACGACCCGGTACCGAGCCGCACGAAGAAGGCCTGATCAATCGCCTTCGGCCAGGCCCCAGTCGATATCGCCGCACAGCACCCGCAGCTGGCCATCGCGCCAGAAGGCCACCGAGACGGTGACGCACATGCGGGCGCCATGCAGGCTGAGGTAGGGGCGGGTCAGCTGCACCTCGCCGATCGAGGCGATGGCGCGGCGGAAATACGGGCGGCGGGCCCAGCGCGCATCGCCGGCCCGCTCCAGCGGCGCATAGCGCGGGTCGGCCACCTCGACCCGGCCCGTGGGCGCGACCCGCTCGCCCTGCTCGCGGCCCTGCTCGTCCAGCAGATAGCAGAGCTGGGCCTGCTCCAGCCGCAAAAAGGCCGCGCAGGCCTCGGCCAGCGGCCGGCCCTGCTGCAAGGGCTGCAGGGCCAGGGCCAGCGCGGTGCGGAAGGGCGCAACCCGCTCCTCGTCGGCATGCCGCAGATGCAGATGGCGCTGGTCAAACAGCTCCCAGGCGCTCTCGACCTCGCCGCTGACGGCCTTGCTCAGCAGTTGCGGTGAGGGATGGCCAAAGGCATAGCCCTGCACCAGGTCGACATCAGCATCCAGCGCCAGATGCGCCTCGTCCTGGGTCTCGACGCCCTCCAGCAGCACCAGGGCACCGCATTCATGCAGCAGGGCCACCATCTGGCTGAGCACGCGGGCGATGCGCTTGGAGTCCATCGCCCGGGTCAGCAAGCTGCGATCGAGCTTGACGATCTCGGGCCGGATGCGCCAGATGCGGTCGAAGTTGGAATGGCCGACGCCGAAATCGTCCAGCGCCAGCAGGCAGCCGGTGGCGCGCGCCTGCTCGACGGCCAGCTCGAACTTGTGATCCTGCGACATCACATCCTCGGTCACCTCGAACACCAGGCGCTGCATCGGCAGGCCCAGCTGGTGCACGACCTCGACCGCGCGCGCCAGCATCTCGGCCTGCTCGGTGACGTTGACGAACACTGCCGCATGCACATTCAGGAACAGCCAGCTGTCTTGCGCCTGCTGGGCAACGAAGTTGTGCACATGCAGCAGGCGGCACAGGCGGTCCAGGCGCACCTGCTCCTCGAAGCTGCCGACCCGCTCGAACAGGCTGACCGGCGACAGCAGCCGCCCCTGCCCGTCCTGCACCCGTACCAGGGCCTCGTAGCCAACCGGGCGGCGGTGCGGGAAGCTGTAGATGGGCTGGAAGCTGCTGCTCAGCAGACAGTCGCCATGGCGGCCCTGCCAGATGCCGTCCTGCTCACTGATGGCCTCGTACAGGGCCAGCAAGGTGCTCTCTACTTCGGTGGCCATGGCGCTCCGATCCGGCGGTCTTGTCAGCGCGATGCTAGCGGATACCAGGCTTGGCTGCGGTGCAGCATCGGATGTGGATAATCAAGAGCCCACCCTGCCCCACCCGAGCCCATGCTGATCAAGTTCTTCTATACCCTGCGCGCGGCCAAGCTGCCGGTCTCGGTCAAGGAGTTCCTGACCCTGCTGGAGGGACTGAAGGCCGGGGTGATCGGTGCCGACGGCGTGCCGACGATAGACGACTTCTACTACCTGGCCCGCACCACGCTGATCAAGGACGAGGCCCAGTTCGACAAATTCGACCGCGCCTTCGCCGCTTATTTCAAGGGCGTCGAGCTGCTGACCGACTTCACGAAGGACGTGCCGCTGGAGTGGCTGCGCAAGCATCTGGAGCTGGAACTGACGCCCGAGCAGAAGGCCGCCATCGAGAAGATGGGCTGGGACGAGCTGATGGAGACGCTCAAAAAGCGCTTCGAGGAGCAAAAGGAACGTCATGAGGGCGGCAACCGCTGGATAGGCACCGGCGGCACCAGTCCCTTCGGCAACAGCGGCTACAACCCGCAAGGCATACGCATCGGTGGCCAGGGCGGCAACAAGAGTGCCGTCAAGGTCTGGGAGCAGCGCGCCTACAAGGACTATGACGACAACCTCGAGCTTGGCACCCGCAATATCAAGGTGGCACTGCGCCGGCTGCGCCGCTTCGCCCGCGAGGGCTCGGATCTCGAGCTCGACCTGAACGACACCATCCACAAGACCGCGGCCAACGCCGGCATGCTGGACATCCGCATGATTCCGGAGCGCCACAACAAGGTGAAGGTGCTGCTCCTGATGGATGTGGGCGGCACGATGGACGAGCATGTGCACCGGGTCGAGGAGCTGTTCTCGGCTGCCAAGACCGAGTTCAAGCATCTGGAGTTCTATTACTTCCACAACTGCGTCTACGACTTCGTCTGGAAGAACAACCGCCGCCGCTTCGCCGAGAAGTTCCCGACCTGGGACATCATCCGCAAGTACAACAAGGACTACAAGCTGATCTTCATTGGCGACGCGACGATGAGTCCCTACGAGATCCTGCAGGCCGGTGGCAGCGTCGAGTACAACAACGAGGAGCCCGGCGCCGAATGGCTGCAGCGGCTCACCCATGCCTTCCCGAAGTACGCCTGGATCAATCCCGAGCCGCAAGGCGTCTGGCAGTACCGCCAGAGCATCGCGCTGGTCCAGCAGATCATGCATCAACGCATGTTCCCGCTCTCGCTGGCCGGGCTGGAAGGCGCCATGCGTTTGCTGAGCAAATGAGGGGGGGCACGCTGCGCACAGGCATCGCGCTGGCGAGTCTGCTGCTGTCGGGCTGCGCCAGCCTGAGCGGCCTGTTCAATGGCGGCAAGCCGGTCGGCGCGCCGGCGGCCGACCCGCAGAAGATCGCCTATGAGCTCGAGATCGAGGCGCCCGAGGCGCTGCGCCCGCTCTTGCAGGAGCACCTGGATCTGGCGCGCTTTCAGCGCATCGGCGAGGACGAGCGGCTGAGCCGTATCGAGCTCGACCGCCTGGCCGCCGCTGCACCGGCCCAGGCCCGCTCGCTGCTGGAGACCGAGGGCTATTTCAACGCCGAGGCCCGCTTCGAGCGCCTGGCAGCCGACGAGCGCGGCCTGCAACGCGTGCGGCTGACCGTCACGCCCGGCCCCCGCACCGAGGTGGCCCGGGTCGACCTGAGCTTTGCCGGCGCGCTGCAAGAGCCCCAGGGCGAGGATGCCCAGGCGCTGGCCGAGCGCCTGCGGGCCCAGCTGCGCGAGGACTGGAATCTCGACCCGGGCCGCTATTTCCTGCAAAGCCGCTGGTCCTCGGGCAAGACCGAGGCCCTGGCCACCGCCCGCGCCGGCGGCTACCCGCTGGCACGCTGGGCCCACACGGCCGCGCGCGTACATGCCGAGACCAACAGCGCCGAGCTGGAATTGCAGCTCGACAGCGGCCCGCTGTTCCGCCTCGGCGAGCTGCGCATCGAAGGGCTCAAATACCAGCACGAGGAAACCGTGCGGCGCCTGGCCGGCTTCACCCCGGGCCAGCCCTACAGCGAGCGCGGCCTGCTGGACTTCCAGGAGCGGCTGCTGCAGACCCAGCTCTTCGATGGCGCCAGCGTCGATATCCAGCCCGAGGCCGAGCAGGCCGAGGCCACGCCGGTGCTGGTGCGCCTGCGCGAGGCGCCGCGCCAGCAGGCCACCACCGGCATCGGCTACAACGCCAACACCGGCCAGCGCGTCACGCTCGAGCACTTGCACCTGATCCCTTTCGGTCTGCCGATGCGCAGCCTCAGCAAGCTCGATCTGGGCCGCGATCTGCGCGCCGCCTCGCTGGAGCTGACCTCGCACCCGCAGAACGATATGCAGCGCAATCTGGGTTCGATCGCGCTGGAGGAAGACCGCAGCGAAGGCGAGATCAAGACCAGCCTGACGGCCCGGCTCGGCCGGCTGCGAGAGACCACCCGCGATGAGCGGCTCTACTACATCGAGCTGCTGCGCTCGCACGAGCGCGCCGACGATCTGAGCGTCAGCGCCGGCGCGCTGTCTATCAACGGCCAATGGACACGCCGGCGGGTCGACAACAATCTGCTGCCCACAGAGGGGCACACGGCCTCGCTGCAGCTGGGCCTGGGCCGCGCCGACAGCTCGATCGGCGCCAACGGCTTCTTCGGCCGGGTCAATCTGAAGACCGCCTGGTACCGGCCCTTCAAGCTCAGCAGCCAGACCTGGTACGCCAACACCCGGCTTGAAGTGGGCCAGGTCTTCGTCAAGCAGGACGTCGGCGTGCCCGACAAGCTGCTGTTCCGCGCCGGCGGCGACGACTCGGTGCGCGGCTACCCCTACCGCAGCCTGGGCCCCACCGAGGGCGACCAGAGCGTTGGCGGCCGGATGCTGTTCGCGGCCAGCGCCGAGATCGCCCGTCCGATCAGCGAAGCCATGCCCAGCCTCTGGGGCGCGGCCTTCATCGACGCCGGCAATGCGGCCGACCGCTGGGGCGACCTGAAACCGGCCCTGGGCTATGGCGTCGGCCTGCGCTGGCGCAGCCCGGTCGGGCCGCTGCGCATCGACATCGCGCGCGGCCATGAGCTGCGCAAATGGCGGCTGCACTTCAGTGTGGGTATCGCGCTATGAGCGAAGAGCCAAGCGCGCCGGCACCCGCCACGCTGCCTCGCAAGAAGCGCAGCCGCCTGCTGCTGAGCACCAGCCTGGCCCTGCCGACCCTGGCTGCCGCCGCTGCGCTGGCGCTGTACTGGGGGCTCAAGACCGAGACCGGTACGGCTTGGCTGCTGCAACAAGCGCCAGGCCTGCAGATCGAGGCGCCGCAAGGCCCGCTGCTGGGCGACTTCTCGGCGCGCCGGCTGCGCTACCAGAGCCCCGGCTTCAGCATCGAGTTGCAGGACTTGCGCTGGCAGGGCCTGAGCCTCGCCTGGGAGCGCACGCCGCTGCTGTGGGGCCGGCTCGAGATCAAGCGCCTGCAGGCGCGGCGCCTGACGCTGGGCTGGCCCGACAGCCCGGCCTCGACCGAGCCCAGCACAGCGCCGCAAGACCTGACCCTGCCTTTAGCGGTGCAGATTGCCGACCTGAGCGTGGACGAGGTGCACGCACCGCCGATGGGCGCGCAGCCGTTGCGCGATCTGCGCGCCGCGGTCTGGCTTGCCGAACAAGAGGGCCAGCGCCATCGCATCGAGCTGCAGAACCTGACCTGGGACAAGCTCTCGCTCAGCGGCCAGGCCAGTGTGCAGACCACCGCTGAGATGAATGTCGAGGTGCAGGCCCTGCTACGCTCCGGCGAGCAATGGCAGGCCCAGGCCACGCTCAAGGGGCCGCTGGACGCGCCGGCGCTGCTGGCCAGCGCCGAGACTGCCGGCCAGGCACTGCAGCTGAATGCCGCGCTGCGCCCGTTCGCGCGCTGGCCGCTGCAGGCCGCCGAGCTGAACGCCGACAAATTCGACCTCGCCGCGCTGCACAGCGGCCTGCCCAGCACCGTGCTGAGCGGCCATGCGCGGCTCAAGGCCAGCGCCTGGGACCAGCCCGCCCATCTGCTGGCCGAGCTGCGCAATGGGGCGGCCGGCCGCTGGGACCAGCAGCGCCTGCCGGTGCAAAGCCTCAAGCTTGATCTGCAGGCCCGCCCCGATCATCTGCAAGGCCTGCAGGACCTCAGCAGCCTGAAGGTCGATGTGCTGGAGGCCCAGCTGGGCAGTGCCGGCGCGCCGGCCGGCCGGCTCAGCGCCCAGGGTACGGGCCTGCAGCTGCAGGCCCGTGTCAGCGAACTGCGCAGCGCCGCCCTCGATGCCCGCTTGCCGGCCCTGCGCCTGAACGGCCGCGTCGACCTGAAGGGCCAGCTCGGCGAGCGGCCCAGCCTGGACCTGGATGGGCGGCTCAGCGGCGACTGGCAGCAGACTGCCAAGCTGAGCCGACCGGTCGAGCTGCAGCTGCGTGCGAATAGCGACGGCCGCCAGATCGAGCTGCAGCAGGCCCTGCTGCAATCGGGCGCCTCGCGCCTGGATATCAAGGGCCAGGTCTTGCCTGCCAGCGGCGCGCAGGGCTGGAGCGCCAAGCTCAGCGCTGGCGCCAAGGACTTCGATCCCCGCCTGCTCTGGGCGGGCGAGGCCGGCTCGGGCTGGGCCAAGGGCCAGCACAGCCTGGATGCCACGCTGCAGGCTGAGCTGCGCCAGGGCCTTGACGCCTGGCCGCTGGGCACCGCCAAGCTGCAGCTCCAGCCCAGCCTGCTGGCCGGCGTAGGCCTGGACGGCCAGATCAGCTATCAGGCCGGCGGCAAGGCCAAGCCCGAACTGCAGCTGGACCTCAGCAGCGCCGACAACCGGCTGCGTCTGAGCGCCCAGGGCGGCACCGCGCCACAGGGTCGCGCCGAGATCGCCGCACCGAAACTCGCGGCGCTGACACCCTTGCTGACGCTGTGGGCCCCGCAGGCCCAGCTCAGCGGCGGCCTGCAGGGCACGCTGGCAATCAACGGCAAGGAAGGTGGCAAGGACGGCGGCGGCAGCACCAGCGGCCGGCTCGATATCAAGTCGCTGCAGCTGAAGAACCTGCCCGGGCTGGACAGCCTGCGCCTGGACAGCGCCGCGCTGGACTGGCAGCTGGACAGCCGCATCGATGCCCCACTGCGCGCCCTGGCTCAGCTCAAGCAGCTGAGCCTCAACGGCAGCCTGGTCAGCCAGGCCCAGCTCGATTTGCAGGGCAGCTGGGCGCGCCATCAACTCAAGCTCGACGGCCAGGGGTACACACCCACACCGGCCTGGGCCGCCACCATCGCCGACCCCGCAGGCCTCAGTGGCAGCCTGCTGCTGGCGCTGAACGGCCAGCTCTCGGCCTCGCCCTGGCTGGCCTGGCAGCAGGCAAAAAAGGATCCGGTCAACTGGCAGGTTCAGGCCAGCCGGCTGCTGCTGCGGCCCACCCGCAGCGAGCAACCCGACTGGGTCTCGGCGCGCGACGTCAAGCTGAGCCTGCAACTGGGCTCCACGATCACGCTGCAGCAGGCCGATCTGGCGCCGGGCCGCATCGAGCTGGCCGGTGCCGGGCTGCGCTGGAGCCAGATTCAATGGCTGGCGGCCCGTGACGCCGACGGGCAGCCGCAACTGAGTGCCGAGCTCGAACTGGAGCCCCTGGCGGTGGCGCCGCTGCTGACGCGCTGGCAGCCCGATTTCGGCTGGGGCGGCAAGCTGGTGATGGGCGGGCGGGCGCGGGTGCGCAGCGCGCCGCAGGTCGAGGTCGACATCGCGCTCAGCCGTGCCGGCGGCGATCTGACCGTGACAGATGAGGCCGGTGTCCAGGCCCTGGGCTTGAGCGAGCTTCGGCTGGGCCTGCTGGCCAGCGGCGGTGTCTGGCACTTCACCCAGGCGGTGGCCGGCAGCAATCTAGGCGTGCTGGGCGGTGCCATCACCAGTCGCACCTCGCCGCAAGCCCTGTGGCCGGCGCCGGATGCGCCGCTGGAGGGCGTGCTGCAGGCCAATGTCGAGAATCTGAGCACCTGGGGCAGCTGGGTGCCGACGGGCTGGCGCCTGGGCGGCAGCTTCAATGCCGGGCTCCAGCTGGCCGGCAAGGTCGGCGCCCCGGAGATCATCGGCCAGGCCAATGGCGCGCAGATCGCGCTGCGCAACCCGCTGCTGGGCGTTGATGTGCGCGACGGCGAGTTCTCACTAAGGCTCGATGGCAGCACCGCCACATTGGAGCGCCTGAGCGCCCGCGGCGGGGACGGCAAGCTCAGTGCCCAGGGCCGCGCCCTGCTCGGCGACAAGCCCGAACTCACACTGAGCATGACGGCCGAACGCTTCGCCGCACTGAGCCGGGTCGACCGGCGCCTGAGCGCCAGCGGGCAAGCCAGCCTCAAGATCGACCGCGAGGCCTTCAGCCTCGATGGCCGCTTCTCCGTCGACGAGGGTCTGTTCGACTTCAGCCGCGGCGATGCGCCCAGTCTGGATGACGATGTGCAGGTGCTGCGCCCCGACCGTGCCGTGCCCGAGGCCGGGCGCGCACGCGCTAGCGGCCGTGCACCGAAGATCGATGTGCAGCTCGCGCTGGATTTGGGGCGGGCTTTGCGCATCAAAGGGCGCGGCCTGGACACCCGCCTGCGCGGCGAGCTGAAGCTGGTGCATCAGGGCGTGGGGCCGACGCTGACCGGTGTACTGCGCACCTTCGGCGGCACCTACGATGCCTATGGCCAGCGCCTGGACATCGAACGCGGCGAGATCACTTTCGCAGGCGTGGTCGACAACCCGCGCCTGAACGTGCTGGCGGTGCGCCCGAATACCGATATCCGGGTCGGCGTGACGCTGACCGGCACGGCACTGAACCCCCGCATCAAACTGTTCTCGGAGCCCGATATGGGCGATACCGACAAGCTCTCGTGGCTGCTGCTGGGCCGTGCGCCCGATGGCCTGGGCCGCACCGACACGGCCCTGCTGCAGCGCGCTGCGCTGGCCTTGCTCAGTGGCGAGGGCGAGAGTGCCTCGGGCAAGCTGATCAAGAACCTGGGGCTGGACGAGCTGTCGCTGAGCCAGGGCGAGGACGACTCGCGCGGCACCATCGTGCGCCTGGGCAAGAACATCTCGCGCCGCTGGTACCTCGGCTACGAGCGCAGCTTGAACGCCACCACCGGCAGCTGGCAGCTGATCTACCGCATTGCACGCCGCTTCACCCTGCGCGCCCAGGCCGGCGAGGAGAGCGCGGTGGACCTGATCTGGCAGTGGAAGTGGGAGTAGCAGGGGCTGCGATCCCGGGTGTCGAGCCCGCCGCTCATGCGACAATTCGCGCCGCCCCGGCTCCGGGGCCACGGCTCTCCGTAGTTCAATGGATAGAACGGCCGCCTCCTAAGCGGCAAATGTGGGTTCGATTCCCGCCGGAGAGACCAGCCTGTCACACAGGCCGTGCCTCTCTGCGCTTGTATCAGCTCGCGACCGAGACAGCTGTCTGGCGCCGGCGCCACAGTGCCGGCACAAAAGCACCCGCCAGCGCCAGTGCCACCAGTGCATACGACTGCGGCTCAGCCACCGTGGCGCAACTGCCCTGCCCCACTGCGATACAGGCTCGGCCGTAGCTGACATCGGTCAGGCTCTCCCCGCGGCGCCCCACCAGATTGATCTCGAAGTCCGGGCTGTTACCAAAGCTCAGGAACGAGAAACCGTCGTTCAGACCGTTGAAACTCAGCGTCATCAAGGTGAAGGCATCGTCCGTCTGGTCGCCGGCCAGAACATCGTCGTCGCCCTCCAGCGAGAAGGCCTGCACGCCGAAGTCCATCGGCGGCACCGACGCGTCAACGCTGTCCCACAGCCCCCCGAGTCCGGCGCCCAGCGTATAGCCGGTGAAGCCGATGATCGCCGGGTTGTATTTGATATTGAGATCAAACGCCGAGACGATCTGGCTGCCCAGGCCACTGATGTTGACGTCCACGAGATATGGTCCGCCAACGGCCACGCTCATGCTCGACGGCGAGAAGCTGACAACGGGTGCTGCATGCGCCACCGAGCCCGAGAACAAGGCGGCAGCGACAAGCCCCAGACTGAGTAATTTGTTTTTCATGAATGACCTCACGGTTTGGAACGAAACACTGCAGATCAGGGCGCGCATTGCGGCTTGCTGCACTTCATCACGCACAGACGCACATCATTGATCGTGATCTTGTTGTCGCCATTGGCGTCTCGCGCATCGCCCGCCACCGGGGTCTGCCCGATGCTGCTGCGGATCGCGTTGACATCGGCGATGTCGATGGCGCCGTTCTGATCGATGTCGCAGCTCAAGTTGTTGCTGTTGACGGTCAGGTCATACAGCACCGGAGAGTCGCCAGCGGTGTTGGCATTGAGCCGTGCCTGGATCTGGATGTAGCGCCCCATGGCGGCGAACTGGACGTTCTTCCCGATGGGCTGATACGCCAGCAAAGACAAGCCCGCCACGGAGTCCGCGCTGCGGATCTGGACGCCGATGGATGCACCGGTCGGCACCAGATCGGCCCAGTTGACCTTGCCCCATGCCGTCCCAGCCGCACCGCCATCGAACACCGCCGTCCAGGTGCCAGTGTTGTTAGTGATGTTGCGCGCCGCAAAACCAGCGGCATCGCTGTAGGTGTAGGGCTCGTTGCCGATCGGGAAGACACCCAAGGGCGTGCCGTCGTTGCCTCGGTACTTGGAGATATTGGCCGTGGTGCGGTGGATCAGCCAGACATCGTTGTTCGCGTCGACCGCCACACCGCGAACCTCACCGGTCCCGCCCTGCGCCGGCCGCTGCCATAGCACGGTGCCATCGGCTGCGAACTTGGTCACGCCGCCCGAGGAGTAGTTGCCGGCGATGATGTTGCCGCTGCCATCCACAGCCACACCCAAGGCCCCGTGACTGGCAGCGGCCGGTGCATCGAAGCTGTTGGTAGTGGGGTTGAAGCGGGCAAACGGTCGACCGCTGGCGCCACTGTAGGTTGCCAGATAGACGCGGTCATTGCCCAGCGCAATGCCGTAGTTCGACATGCCGAAGGAGAAGGTCGCCACGCTGGAAGGATTGCTCGTATCGAGCTTGCCCAGCCGGGACCCCAGATCCGCGCTCCACAGGATGCCGTTGCGATCAACCAGGCAGCCATAAGGCGTCAGGCCGATGCTGTGCGGGCCGCTGACGGTGCTGCCATCGGACGATGCCACCTTGTAGTAGGTGCCGTCATTGAACAGCCCCACCCACAGATTGCCGTCCGGCGCAATGCAAAGCGAGCGCCCGAGCGCGCCGTTGCGGAAGGGGGCAGCAATGCCATCGGGTACGCGGCGTGCCCAGGCAATGCGCTCGTCCTGCAATTCAGCAGCATCGATATAGCCGTTGCCGTTGGTATCGGCCATCGGCAGGATTTCGGCGCCGGCAATAATGCCGTTGTTGTTCAGATCATTGGAGGTGTCGATGGAGCCATTGCCATTGCGATCAACCCCGCCCTCGGCCAGAATCTTGATCAGCACGGCCGACTTGCCGTCGAAGTGCCGATTCAGCACATAGGCATTGCCCTGGATGTCGACCGCCGTGCGCGACGGAGCAGGTCCGGCGTAGGCATTGCCCAGATGCGAGACGAAGCCGGCCTGGCCCGACGGACCGAAACCTGTGCGGTAGCGCGCGATTTCCTTGTTGTTGTTGGTGTCGATCTTGGACACCGTGTCCTCGCCGGCATTGGCAATCCACAGCACCGGGAAGGTGGTGCCGATGCGGTTGAGCTGAAGCTGATTGTTGTTGGGCGCATCGTGGTTGACGCCGTCCAGCGCACCGAGATCAAAGTCGGTGTCGGTGGTGTAAGTCTTGGTCGCCGCCGACAGCGCCAGAGGAAGCAGCAGCATGGCGGCCGCAAGCAGGCCTTGCATGGCCTGCGGGAAACGGACTTGTTGTGTCATCACAGTCTCCTGATGGTTGTTATGGCGCAATGAATGAGTGGACCTGTGCCACCATCACCTCAACGAGCCTGGGCGACGCGGGACGCAGCAGCGGCCGGGCGCACCTGGGGCAGCATGTCCTGCCCGATGCCGTGCGTCAGACGCTCGACGGCCCCTCCCTGCAGCGAGACGCTGTAGATCGAGGTGCGCACGTCACGCGTGCTGGCAAAGTAGATGCGCTGCCCGTCGACGGACCATTCCGGTGACATATCGTCAAGCTGGGAATCGCTCAGCGCGCGCGCCTTCGTGCCGTCGACATTCATGACCCATAGGCGGGTTACCCCTTCGCCACCGGCATTGCTCAGAAACGCCAGATGACGGCCGTCGGGCGAGAAACGCGGCGCCGAGTTGAAGGCCTTGTTGTCGGTCAGTGCACGCCTGTCACTGCCATCCAGCGCGATCGAGAAGATCTCGGCGACGCTGTTCTGCCGGGTGGTGAACAGCACACGCAGACCATCGGGCGTGAACTGCGGCTGACTATCGTCCCGGCCTGGCGAACGCGTCAGGTTCTGTGCAGCACTGCCGTCGGCGTTCATGATCCACAGATCGCGTCGGTTCTCGTTGCGCATGAAGGCGATGCGCTTGCCGTCCGGCGACCAGACCGGCTCCACATCGTCTTCTGCATACTCGGTCAGGCGCTGCTGGTTCTTGCCGTCCGCATCCATGCGGTAGATGTTCTGGTTGCCGTCCCGGTGACTGACAAACACCAGATGGCGACCGTCGGGCGACCAGCGCGGACTGTCATTCAGATGATTGCCCTGGGTCAGCTGTCGATGGCTGCCACTGAGCATGTCGTGAACGAACACATGCGCATAAGCCCCTGCAGCTGCGACATATGCGACGTACCGGCCATCGGGTGACCAGCGCGCATCAAACACCGCCGACGGCTGGGCTCCCCGCATCTTCTGCACATCCTGCCCTTGCTGGCGCAGGTGGTAGAGCTCGGCCGCCCCGTTGCGGCTGCTGATCACCAGCAATTCGTCCGACACTGTTGCGGCCGAGGCCACACCTGCACTCAACACCGCGAGTAGCGACATGAACCCTTGCAGCTTCATGGCCGGGCCTCACTGAGCAAAGTTGACAGTGGCCTGAGCCAGCGCGCGGCCACCGGTGTCGGCGACCGTGACCCGATAGCTGCCGGGCAGGGAAGCGACGAGGCGATAACTCAGCTGCCCGTTGCCGTCCACAACAGCGCTGTAGCCAGCAGTCTGTCCGCCAGGCGCCGCAACGAAAACCGTCACCGCTGCCCCGGCCGGCAGGCCGTGGCCTTTAAGCACCGCAGGCTCCGTGGTCTTCAGCACCGAGGGGCCGGAGAGACTGGCAGTTGTTGATGCGGGGGACTGGGCCTGGGCGGAGGCACCCAGGCTCAAACACAGAAGGCCCGAGACCAGGCCGGGAATCCACTGGGACATGTTTGGCTCCTTCACTTTTCTGGGCGATATTCGCCCGCCGCGTAGAGCCAATACTTTCACTAGAAGCGTCCGGCGGCAATCGCCCAAACGGCAAAACCCGACATCGGATCCCCCGCGTTCGGGGGGATTTCTGGGCTCATCCCCCTAGTAACAAGGTGTGAATGAAAGGCGTTATCAGTTCAACCGGATGCGAGTCGACGCGAGGAAGAAAAGTGCAGGAATGCAACCGGTGCTCAAGCCCGCCGCATCGCCCGTGACAACATGATCACGGGGATCAGCCCGACCAGCACGATGGCCAGCGAGGGCAGCGCAGCCTCGCCCAGGCGTTCATCGCGCGCCAGCTGATAGGCGACAACGGCCAAGGTGTCGCTGTTGAAGGGCCGCAGCACCAGGGTCGCCGGCAACTCCTTCATCACATCGACAAACACCAGCAGTGCTGCGGCCCAGGCCGAGCGCGCCAGCAAGGGGGCATGCAACTCGAGAAACATCCGGGTGCGCGAGGCGCCCAGCATGCGAGCGGTCTCGTCCACGGTCGGCGAGATGCGGGCATAGCCGGCCTCCAGCGACTGCAGGGCCACGCCGGAGAAGCGCACCAGATAGGCATACATCAGGCCGGCAATGGTGCCGGTCATCAGACTGGTCAAGCCCAGCTGCGGCCAGCGCTCCTGCAGCCAGCCCAGCGGCAGCAGGATGCCGATCGCGATCACCGCGCCAGGCACGGCATAGCCCAGCGACACGATACGGGTCGAGACGCCCAGCAGGGCAGAGCCCGAGCCGCGCACCCGTCCCAGATAGGCCAGAACCAGGGCCAGCAGCACCGCCAGCAGGGCGGCCAGACCGGACAGCTTCAGGCTGCTCAGGCTCCACTGCACAAAGCGCGCCAGTGGCAGCCCCAATTCAGCATGCAGGGCCTCCTGCCACAGCAGTTGCAAAAGTACGAGCACCGGCACGACAAAGCCCAGCAGGATGGGCAGCGTGCACAGCAGCACGGCTGCCAGCGCCGCGCCGCCATGCAACGGCAAAGGACGCGCCTCGGCCGCATGCAGCGCGCCGCTGCGGCTGCTGGCAAAACGCAGCTTGGCCTGAGCGCGCCGCTCCAGCCACAGCAGGGCGCCGACCGCCAGCAGCAGCACCGAGGCCAGCTGCGCCGCAGCGGTCTTGTCATTCATCACCAGCCAGGCCTTGTAGACACCGGTGGTCAAGGTGGTCAGTCCGAAATAAGCGCCGACCCCATAGTCAGCCAGCGTCTCCATCAGCGCCAGCGCGATGCCGGCGGCAAGCGCGGGTCGGGCCAACGGCAGCGCGACCTCGCGCACCCGGCGCGTGGTGCCGGCGCCCAGCATGCGCGCCGCTTCCATCAAGGCCACGCCCCGCTCGCTCAGCGCGGTGCGGGTCAGCAGGTAGACATAGGGATAGAGACACAGCACGAACAGGCCCACGGCACCGGGCAGGCTGCGCACATCGGGCCAGAGCGCGCCCTGAGCCCCGGTCATCGCGCGCAGCCAGGTCTGCAAAGCGCCGCTGTACTGCAAGGCATCGGTGTAGGCGTAGGCAGCCACATAGGCCGGCATCGCCATCGGCAGCAGCAGACCCCATTCGAAGAAGCGCCGGCCCGGAAAGTCAAACAGGCTGACCGCCGCCGCCGTGGCACCGCCGATCAGGGCCACGCCGATGGCCACACAGACCGACAGCAGCAAGGAGGCCCAGGCGTACTCGGGCAGCACGGTCTGCAACTGGTGCTGCAGGATGGCCAGGGCCTGCGCATCCAGCGCCAGCCAGGAACCCAGGATGCCCAGCACGGGCACGGCCAACAAAAGGCAGACAACAGTGATCAGGCGCAGCATGCGGTGGTTGGCGCGGACGCCAACGCGTGGCAGGCCAGCTCTTGATATCGGTCAAACGAGAACGATGCGCATTCGGATGCGCATTCCAGCCCGGTATCATAGGTCCATGTTTCTCGCACTTGATCAGGTCGGCCTGCGCTATCCCGGCGCCGCCGGCGGGCCCGCCGGCAAGGCGGCGGTGGACGGCGTCTCCTTCGGCCTGGCACGCGGCCAGATCGGCGTGCTGATCGGCCCCTCGGGCTGTGGCAAGACCTCGCTGCTGCGCAGCATCGCCGGCCTGGAGCGTCTGCATAGTGGCCGCATCCTGATCGACGGCGAGGCGCTGGCCGATGCCTCCACAGGACTGCACCTCGCCCCCGAGGCGCGTCGCATCGGCATGGTGTTCCAGGACTACGCGCTGTTCCCGCACCTCTCGGTAGCCGACAACATCGGCTTCGGCCTGCGCCATCTGGCCCGCGAGCCACGCCAGCAGCGCATCGCAGAGGTGCTGGACCTGGTGGGCCTGGCCCACGCGGCCAAGCGCGCGCCACACCAACTGTCGGGCGGCCAGCAGCAGCGCGTCGCACTGGCAAGAGCACTGGCCCCGTCGCCACGGCTGCTGCTGCTCGACGAGCCCTTCTCCAGCCTCGACGTCGATCTGCGTGAACACTTGTCTCAAGAGCTGCGCGGCATCCTGCGCGCCAGCGGCACCACGGCGCTGTTCGTCACCCATGACCAAGGCGAGGCCTTCGCAATCGGCGATGTCGTCGGTGTGATGCAGCATGGCCGGCTGGAGCAATGGGACGAGTCCTATAGCGTCTACCACCGCCCGGCCACCCGTTTCGTCGCCGATTTCATCGGCCATGGCGTTTTTGTTTCCGGCCGCATCGTCCAGGGCAGCACCGACCCGGTGGTGCAGACCGCGCTGGGCGATCTCAGCGATGCCGGCGAATGCGCGCTGCCCTCAGCCTACCCGGGCGGCGAATGCGAGGTGCTGCTGCGCGCCGATGACATCGTGCATGACGACGATGCGCCGGTGAAGGCCCGGATCGAGCGCAAGATCTTTCGCGGCGCCGAGTTCCTCTACACGCTGCGCCTGTCCAGCGGCGAGCAGTTGGTGGCCCATGTGCCCTCGCATCACGACCACCAGGTCGGCGAGTGGATAGGCATACGCGCCCATGTCGACCATGTCGTGACTTTCGGCAGACCCAGCCCGGTTGCCGCAGAGTAGGCCTAAGCAAACTTGTGTAAAGCGGCGGTATTTCGACGCAAAGAACGCTTGAATGCGCCGAATAGCCCAGCAAATGGGGGCCTCTACCGAGGCTTGCTGTCAAGCAGCGCCCTATACTCGCTGCAAGGTCTTCGCTTCTGGCTTAGTCTGTGGCGCAAGCTCTGAATGGCTGTATTTCACCGATAGGACACACCGCATCATGGGTGCCAAACTTAAAGTAGCAGGCTGGGTCGCGTTGGGCGCCCTGGCGGGCGGAATGACCACGATGCAGTTGCAGGCCAACGCCCGCAGCAGCCTGTCGCCATTGCCGCTGGAAGAGTTGCAGCAGCTCGCGGCGGTGTTCGGCATGGTCAAGAGCGACTATGTCGAGCCGGTCGATGAGAAGAAGCTCATCAACGACGCGATTGCCGGCATGGTCTCCGGACTCGACCCGCACTCGCAGTTCTTCGACAAGAAGAGCTTCAAGGAATTCCGCGAAGGCACCAGCGGTCGCTTTGTCGGCGTCGGCATCGAGATCGGCATGGAAGATGGCCTGGTCAAGATCGTCTCGCCGATCGAAGGCTCGCCCGCCTTCCGCGCCGGCCTGAAGAGCGGCGACCTGATCAGCCGCATCGACGACACGCCGGTCAAGGGCCTCGGGCTCGACCAGGCCGTCAAGCGCATGCGCGGCGAACCCAATACCAAGGTGCAGCTGATGATCTTCCGCAAGGCGGAGAGTCGCAGTTTCCCGGTCACGATCACCCGCGAGGAAATCCGCGTGCAAAGCGTGCGCGGCAAGGTCATCGAGCCCGGCTATGCCTGGCTGCGCGTCAGCCAGTTCCAGGATCGCACGGTCGACGACTTCGTCAAGAAGCTCGACGAGATCCTCAAGCAGGAGCCCAATCTGAAGGGCCTGGTGCTCGATCTGCGCAACGATCCCGGCGGCCTGCTGGAAGCCTCGGTAGCGATCTCCGCCGCCTTCCTGCCCAAGGGCGTGGATGTCGTGTCCACCAATGGCCAGATCGCCGACTCCAAGGCCAACTTCAAGGCCGACCCCGACTACTACCAGCGCCGTGGCGGCAGCGACCCGCTGAAGAAGCTGCCGGCCTCGCTGAAGACCGTGCCCCTGGTGGTGCTGGTCAACGAAGGTTCGGCCTCGGCCAGCGAGATCGTCGCCGGCGCACTGCAGGACCATAAGCGTGCCGTCGTGATGGGCGCACAGACCTTCGGCAAGGGCTCGGTGCAGACGGTGCGCCAGCTCAGCCCGGAAACCGCGCTGAAGATCACCACTGCGCGCTACTACACGCCCAGCGGCCGCTCGATCCAGGCCAAGGGCATCGTGCCCGATGTGCTGCTGGACGAAACCGCCGAAGGCAATGTATTCGCCGCGCTGCGCATGCGCGAGGCCGATCTTGAAAAGCACCTGAACAACGGCCCCGAGGAGAAGGATGAGGCGCGCGAGAAGGCCCGCGAGGAAGCGCGCCAGAAGCTCGAGGCCGAGTTCGCCAAGAAGAACGAGCCGCCCAAGCCCCTGCCCGAGTTCGGCTCGGCCGAGGACTTCCCGCTGCTCCAGGCGCTGAACCAGCTCAAAGGCAAGCCGGTGGCCGTCTCGAAGACCGCGACCGAACGCAAGGCCGAGGCCAAGATCGACTGAGCCCGACCCGCACTGCAAGAAACGGCCCGCTACAAGCGGGCCGTTTGCATGGTCGGCGCTATGCTTGGTGCATGAACGACGAACAGCTGTTGCGCTACTCGCGCCATATCCTGCTGGACGAGATCGGCATCGAGGGCCAGCAAGCCCTGCTGCAAAGCCATGCGCTGATCATCGGCGCCGGCGGCCTGGGCTCCCCGGCGGCGCTCTACCTGGGCACGGCCGGCATTGGCCGGATCACCCTGGTCGACCACGATACGGTGGATCTGACCAATTTGCAGCGCCAGATCGCCCACAGCCTGGCGCGTGTCGGCAGACCCAAGGCCGAATCGGCCGCCGCCGCGATCGCGGCGCTGAATCCCGAGGTGCAGGTTCGCACCGTGGCGCAGCGCGCCGATGCGGCCCTGCTGGATGAACTGGTCGCGAGCGCCGATGTGGTGCTGGACTGCAGCGACAACTTCGCTACCCGCCAGGCCGTCAACCGCGCCTGCGTCGCCCACCACCGGCCGCTGGTCTCGGGTGCGGCGCTGGGCTTCGATGCCCAGATCAGCGTCTACGACAGCCGCAGCGCCGACGCGCCTTGCTACGCCTGCCTCTTTCCGCCCGACGCCAGCTTCGAGGAGCAGCGCTGTGCCACGATGGGTGTGTTCGCGCCGCTGGTGGGCATCATCGGCAGCCTGCAGGCGGCCGAAGCCTTGAAGCTGCTGCTGAAGCTGCCCGGCCTGACCGGGCGCCTGCAGATGCTGGAGGCGCGAAGCATGGACTGGAGCGAAATACTTGTGCACAAAGACCCAGCTTGTCCGGTCTGCAGCAGCAAAAGTCGAAGCGCCGCCGAATAAATATCAGTTCTGACAGAGAAGTACGCAAGAAAATTCCTCGCAGCCTGACCTATGCTGCGCCCCGGGCGGCCCGGCCGCCCTTCTCCAGACTGCCCGTCGGGCAGCTTTCCAGATGAACAAGCGCAATCAGCTCACCGCCCGCAATTTCCCCAGCGCCAAGGAGGAGGCCAAGGCCCTCGCTCAGTCGCCCCCGCTGGGCGACTATGACAGCCCGCAGAGCGCCTACCGCCTGGCCTTCACCGATACCGATTTCCTGTTGCGCGAGGACATGCGTCCGATCCGCATGCAGCTCGAGCTGCTCAAGCCCGAGTTGGTGCAGAACGAGCTGGGCATCAAGGCCACCATCGTGATGTTCGGCAGCGCCCGCATCCCCTCGGACGAAACCGCACGCGCGGCGCTGGCCCAGGCCAAGCTGGGCGGCGACGAGGTCGTGATCAAGCGTGCCGAGGTGCAGCTCAGCATGAGCCGCTACTACGAGGAGGCGCGCCGTTTTGCCCACATCGTCACCAAGGCCTCGATGGAGCGGGCCAACCCGATCTATGTAGTGACCGGCGGCGGCCCCGGCATCATGGAGGCCGGCAACCGCGGCGCCTACGAGGCCGGCGGCAAGAGCATAGGCCTGAACATCGTGCTGCCGCACGAGCAGCGCCCCAACCCCTACATTACGCCCGAGCTCTGCTTCCAGTTCCACTACTTCGCGCTGCGCAAGATGCACTTCTTGATGCGCTCGGTGGCCCTGGTCTGCTTCCCCGGCGGTTTCGGCACGCTCGACGAGCTGTTCGAGACCATGACGCTGATCCAGACCGGCAAATGCCGGCGCCGCCCCATCCTGATGTTCGGCCGCGAGTTCTGGACCCGGCTGATCAACTTCGAACTGCTGATCGAGACCGGCATGATCAGCCCCGGCGACGAGGAGCTGTTCCACTTTGTCGAGAGCGCCGAAGAAGCCTGGGAGTTGCTGGCGCGCGAGTACGAACTGGGCCAGGTCGGCAGCACCTGACATCACAAATCACTGAAAGAACCACACCATGACCACACTCAGAGCCGTCTCCCTGATTGGCGCCCCCACCGATATCGGCGCCGGCGCGCGCGGCGCCAGCATGGGGCCCGAGGCCTTGCGCGTGGCCGGCCTGGGCGCGACCTTGGAGAGTCATGGCGTCGAGGTGCTGGACCGCGGCAATCTGCTGGGCCCGGCCAATCCCTGGCTGCCGCCGGTGGACGGCTACCGCCACCTGAACGAGGTCGTCGCCTGGAACCGCTCGGTCCACGAGGCCGTACATGCCGAGCTGAAGCTGGGCCGCATGCCCATCCTGCTGGGCGGTGATCATTGCCTGGGCCTGGGCTCGATCAGCGCGGTGGCTCGCCATTGCCGCGAGACCGGCAAGAAGCTGCGCGTGCTGTGGCTCGATGCCCATGCCGATTTCAACACCAGTGCGCTGACGCCCAGCGGCAATATCCACGGCATGCCGGTGGCCTGCCTGTGCGGCTTCGGCCCGCAGGCCCTGATCGAGATCGGTGGCCAGGTCCCGGCCATCAACCCGAAGTGGGTGCGCCAGATCGGTATCCGCAGCGTCGATGCCGGCGAGAAGCGCTTTGTCCACGAGCAGGAGCTCGAGGTCTTCGACATGCGCTATATCGACGAGATGGGCATGCGCCACACGATGGAGCTGGCCCTGGCCACGCTGGATGCCAACACCCATCTGCACGTCAGCTTCGATGTGGATTTCCTGGACCCCGAGATCGCACCGGGCGTCGGCACCACGGTGCCCGGCGGCCCGACCTATCGGGAAGCCCAGCTGTGCATGGAGATGATTGCCGACACAGGCCGAATGGGCTCGCTCGATGTGATGGAGTTGAACCCGGCCCTGGATGTGCGCAACAAGACCGCCGAGTTGGCGGTGGACCTGATCGAGTCCCTGTTTGGCAAGAGCACTTTGATGAGAAAGTGAGCTTGCCCTGCCCCTGCGGGACAGACGGCAAGAGCACTTTGATGAGAAAGTGAGCTTGCCCTGCCCCTGCGGGACAGACGGCAAGAGCACCTTGATGAGAAAGTGAGCTTGTCCTGCCCCTGTGGGGCAGGCGGCAAATCGACCTTGATGCGCAAGTAAGCCCGCGCTAGGGCTCCAGCACCGCCAGCAGCGCCACCAGCCCCGCATCCAGCGCGCGCAGCTCGGCGGCCTTCAGCGGCGCCAGAATGGCATGCTCGTTGTCCACATGGGCGGCCACCGCGCGGTCGATCAGGGCAAGGCCTTCGGGTGTCAGTTGCACCAGCAGGCTGCGCGCGTCGGCCGGATTGGGCAGGCGCTGCACCAGGCCCGCCGCTTCGAGCCGCTGCATGCGATGGGTCATCGTGCCGGAGCTGACCATCAGCTGCTGGAACAACGCCGTCGGCGCCAGACAGAAGGGCGCACCGGCCCGCCTGAGCGTGGCCAGCACATCGAACTCCCAGGCACTCATGCCAAAGCTGGCGAACACCTGGTCCAGGCGCTGCTGCAGCAAGGCGGAGCAGCGCTTGACCCGTCCAATCGTGCCCATCGGCGCCACGTCCAGATCGGGCCGCTCACGCCGCCACTGCTGCAGGATGCGATCCACCGCATCCGCTGGTTTCGCAAGGGTCACTGCCGGCTCCAACTGTCTCTATGTCGAGATTATCCCAGAGGGCCCGGAGCGTTCAAGGCACGCGGAGCATATCGCGCTCGTTCACCCTCACCTGCCGAACATCGCCGCCCTCCGGTGCATAGGTGAGCGTCAACGTTTTGCGTCGACCGGGCGCCGGGTCGCTGCCGGCCAGGCTGTTGTCCACCCGGAGTTCCAGGCGGTTGCGCCGGACCAACTCGCGCAGACGGTCGCTGACATCCACGGTATTGCTCCCGTAGCCATAGCGGGCACTGATGATGCGCAGCCGGGCGCCGCCGGCCTGGGGCTCATCGCCATCGTCACGGCCGCCGCCCCAGCCGCCCGACCAGCCGCCGTGGCCCCAGTCGCCGCGTCCCCAGCCGGTGAACTGCGCACCGTCCACCTGGCTGTACTCCTCGTACTCGAAGGTGCGCTGCTGGCCGTCACGGCCGCGCGCAAAGATGCGCAAGGTCTTGCGGCGGCCCGGATCGGGATCGACACCGAACACATCGTTGACCAGCTTGAAGCGCCGGTCCTGGCGGGCCAGTTGCTTGAGTTGCTGGGTGACATCGACATGGTGCTTCGCCGTGCCGTAGCGGGCCTGCAGGATCTGGTACTCGCCGTCATCATCGCGCCCCTGCGGACGCCCGCCGCCGGAAGGACCATCGCCCCAGCCGCCTGACCAGCCGCCGTGGCCCCAGTCACCGCGCCCCCAGCCGGTGAACTGCGAGCCGTCCACCTGGCTGTACTCCTCGTACTCGAAGGTGCGCTGCTGGCCGTCACGCCCGCGTGCAAAGATGCGCAGGGTCTTGCGGCGGCCCGGATCGGGATCAACGCCGAACACATCGTTGACCAGCTTGAAGCGTCGGTCCTGGCGGGCCAGCTGCTTGAGCTGCTGGGTGACGTCGACATGGTGCTGCGCCGTGCCGTACCGAGCCTGCAGGATCTGGTATTCGCCGTCGTCGTCACGGCCCCGCTGCGCGCTCGCCGTGGCGGCCAGCATCAGCATCAGGACCAGGGCGGTCCAGCCCTGTCGCAGGATTGTTGCAAGACTCAAAATATGCTCCCTTTGTGAGTTGGTTCATCAACGCCGCAGCCGCATGCGCGGTTGTCCACCAGCACGCGCCGGCCTTGTTTGAATTTGTTTCAGGCGCTGGTGATCCAGCCTTCCAAGGGGTCGATCGCTGTCGGCAGACCATAGCCCTCACGGTCCTGTGCCCAGGCCGCCTGCATCAGACACAGCACCGCATCGAGCCGGTCGCCGCTGGCGTCAGCCACCAGCGCATCACGCTGTGCATGGCTGAGCTTCAGGCGCAGCCCCAGCCGGCTGCGGCCCTGCTCCAGCGCTTCGAGCAGGTCCTTGCGCGCGATCAGGCGCTCGTCGCTTTGCTTGGCCTTGTCATCGCTCTTGTAGGAGCGCCGCGCGATCAGCTCGCGCGCCAGCAGGCCCGGATAGGCCTCCAGCGCGACCCGCTTCGCATCACCCGGATGAAGGCCCGGCAGATGGACACCCGCGCCCAGCAGCAGCGGCACACCGGCGTGCAGCATATAGGCCACCGGCGGGTTGACCCACTTCATCGCCGGCGAGGCACCGGCCGGCCCGTCGGTGGCGCGGTGGGCAAACTTGGCGCCGACCGGACGCGCATCGCAGAAGGCCGCAAACTGCGCGCGGATCTCGGCGCGCGTCAGCGCCGCATAGTGCGCGATCAGCGCCGGCCACTGCTGCGGCCAGTTCAAGCTCTGCACCAGCTCGCGTGGCAGGCCGAAAGGAAAGTCGAAGCCACCCAGCCAGGGGCCGGGGCGCTGCAGGAATTCGCCGAAGGCCGGCAAGCTGTCCAGCGCCTCCAGCCGCTCCAGCAGCAAGACCTGGCCCCGGCGCCGGCCCAGCGCGACGGTGATGGGTTTGCGCCGGGTCGGCGCGCTGCTGAAATCGACGCCCAGCAACAAGGGATCGGCGAGATGGGCGCTAGAGTGCATGGTCAGCACTGTAACCAGCCGCGGAGAGCGACACGATGACGAACGAGGACAAGGCCGGTATCAAGGTCGAGGACAGAGGCGCGCCCATGGTCGAGCGCCTGGTGACGACCGAGCACAAGCTCAGCATCGGCAAGAAGACGCTGGAGTACAGCGCCACCTGCGGCACCTTGTTGCTGCGCGAGCTCGAGATCAAGGAGGGCGAACACAAGGGCGAGAAGACACGCGCCAGCGTCTTCTTCATCGCCTACACGCTGAAGAACCCCAAGAGGCCCGAAAAGCCCGAGCATCGCCCGCTGAGCTTCAGCTTCAATGGCGGGCCGGGCTCCAGCAGCGTCTGGCTGCATCTGGGCATCCTCGGCCCGCAGCGCGTGCCCGCCGATGAGATGGGCCACTGCGGCTCGCCGCCCTACGGCCTGGTCGACAACGAGTTCAGCCTCCTGCTGGAGTCCGACCTGGTCTTCATCGACCCGGTCGGCACCGGCCTGTCGCGCATGGCCGACGGCCAGAAGGCCGCCGAGTTCCACGACTACCAGCGCGACCTCGATGCGGTCGGCGAGTTCATTCGCCTCTACCTGACGCGCTGGGGCCGCTGGGCCAGCCCCAAGTACCTGATCGGCGAAAGCTATGGCACGACACGCGCGGCCGGCCTCGCCCGCCATCTGCAGGAAAAGCATGATGTCCATCTCAACGGACTGATGCTGGTCTCGCTGGCGCTGGACTTCCAGACCCTCAGTTTCGACGCCGGCAACGAGCTGCCCTACCCGCTGTATCTGCCCACCTATGCCGCCACCGCCTGGTATCACAAGGCGCTGCGGCCGGCGCAGCAGAAGAAACCGCTCCAGCAGATCGTGGCCGAGGCCGAGGCCTTTGCCAACGGCGACTACTGGCTGGCGCTGATGCAGGGCAGCCGATTGACGGCGGCCGAGCGCGCCCATGTGGCCGATCAGGTGGCGCTGCACACCGGCCTGAGCGCCGACTATGTGCTGCGCTGCGACCTGCGCCCCACCGAGTTCCGCTTCTTCAAGGAACTGCTGCGCGCGCGCGGCCAGACCGTGGGCCGGCTGGACAGCCGCTTCCTGGGGTTGGACCGCGACGACGCCGGCGAGCATCCCGAGGACGATGCCGGGATGAACAATCTGATCGGGGCCTATGCCACCGGCATCCACCGCGTACTGCGCGAGCGCCTGGGCTGGAGCGGCGACCAGCCCTATCTGCTGCATGCACCGCTGTGGAAGACCTGGGCCTGGAAGGGCTACGAGAACAAATACCTCAGCGTCGGCGACAGTCTGCGCCGCGCGCTGCATGCCAACCCGGCGATGCGGGTCTATGTGGCCAGCGGCTATTACGACCTGGCCACGCCGCATGCGGCCGGCGATTACACCTTGGCCCATCTGGGCCTGCGCGAGCCGCTGCAGGGCCAGATCCGGGTCAGCTACTTCGAGGCCGGTCACATGATGTACATCCACCAGCCTTCGCTTGCGCGCATGGCCGCCGAACTGCGCGACTTTGTGCGCGGCGGCTGAGTCCTGGCTTGGTCTATGCTCGGACCATGGGTCTCAAGCCATTTGAAGAGTCTGTGGCCGCCGCCCTGGCCGAATCGGCCCGCGGCGACTATCAGGCCGCCACCGAGCGACTCAGCATAGCGCTGCTGCAGTGCCCGGCCAGCCACCAGCGCGGCAGAGCACGTGTGCTGGCCCAACTGGCCCATGACTACCCGCGGCTGGGCAATCTGCAGGCCAGCGTGCGCTGCGCCAGCGACGCGGCCGTGCAGGCCGATGCCCTGACCTCGCTGTCCTTTGTCTATGCGCAGCTGCTGATGGGCCGCGACGCGCTGGAATGCGGGCTGCGTGCGCTCGCCTGCGCCCGCAGCGGCGCCGATCCGGTGCGCGAGGCCTGGGCGCTGAACCGTATCGGCGTGGCCTACTCCAGCCTCGACAACCCGGTCCAGGCCTGCGACACGACGGCGCAGGCGCTCGAGATAGCACTTCCCCAGGGCAATAGCGAGCTGAGCTTCTCCTGTCTCAACAACCAGGCCTACTACTGGCTGTCGCGGCGCACCGAGGCGCACCGTCGCCAGGACGCCGAGGCGCTCGCGTTTGCCCGCACGCAGGCACGCAAGCTCTCTGAGCAGGCCACTGCGCAGGCGCGAGCCTCGGGCAGTCACTTTCAGGTGGCGGTGGCGGTATCCAACCTGGTCGAAGCCCTGCTGGGCTGCGAAGAGTACTCGGCGGCTCGGCCTCTGCTCGACGAGTTTGAAGCCCTCGCGCGCCAGCATGGCTATCTGGCGCTGCAATTGCAGGCCACCGTGCAGAGAGCCTTGATACTGAAGGCCAACGGCCAAATCGACGCGGCGTTGCGGCAGTTGCAGACCTTGATGGATAGCCAGCGCGACCGTCTGCCACCCAAGCTGCTGCGTGGACTGATCTATTCACTGTATGAGACCCACAAGGCCTGCGGCGACTACCGCGCTGCGCTAGACCATCTGGAACGCCACACCGAGCTGGAACGGCAAACCGCACGCGACACCATGGCCTTGCAGACCGAGGTGATGCTGATACGCCAGGAGGTCGAGCAGGCCCATGCCCGCGCCGAGCATGCGATGCAGGACGTGCAGCGTGAGCGCAAGCGTGCCCGCGAGCTCGAGCGTGACCAGTTGCGCCTGCGCGACCAGGCCGCCGCGCTGGATCGTGCGGCGCACGAAGACGTGCTGACCGGTCTGCACAACCGGCGCCATGCCGAGTTCGCCCTGCCGCTGCTGATTGAAGGGGCTCGCCAGGCCGGCAAACCCATCAGCCTGGCAATGCTGGATGTCGACCACTTCAAGCAGGTCAATGACGACTTCGGCCACGGCGTGGGTGACCGCGTGCTGCAGCAACTGGCCCAGCTGCTGCGTCAGAAGGTGCGCAGCGCCGACCTGCTCGCCCGGGTCGGAGGAGAGGAGTTCGTGATCGCCCTGGTCGGCACGCAGCCAGACCGCGCGCTGGAGATCTGCGAGCGGCTGCGCCAGGCCGTCGCCGACTACCCCTGGGGGCAGGTCGCCCCGGGGCTGCGGGTGCGCGTCAGCATCGGCTTGGCGGCCGGCGAACCGCCCGCCGAGGCCCGGCTGCTGCAGGAGCGCTCCGACCGCGCCCTTTATGCCGCCAAGCGCAGCGGCCGCGACCGGGTCTGCAGCGGCTGATCGGGAGACGGCCGCTTAGGCCAGCTTGAACACCGACACCGAGCGCGCCAGCTCGTCGGCCTGCATCTGCAGGCTCTGCGCGGCGGCCGCCGATTCCTCGACCAGCGCGGCATTCTGCTGCGTCATCTGATCGAGATTGGCAATGGCCTGGCCGATCTGATTGATGCCGGTGCTTTGCTCGCTGGTGGCAGTGCTGATCTCGGAGACGATGCCGCTGACCCGCTCGATCGCCCCCATGATCTCCTGCATGGTCTGACCGGCCCGCTCGACCAGCTGGGCGCCGTTCTCGACGTTCTCACCACTGGCGGTGATCAAGGCCTTGATCTCCTTGGCCGCCTCCGCGCTGCGCTGCGCCAGCGTGCGCACCTCGCCGGCCACCACCGCAAAGCCGCGGCCCTGCTCGCCGGCACGCGCCGCTTCGACGGCCGCGTTCAGGGCCAGGATATTGGTCTGGAAGGCAATGCCGTCGATCACCGAGATGATGTCGCTGATCTTGCTGGACGAGGCCGAGATGCGGCCCATGGTGCTGACCACCTCGCCCACCACCGCACCGCCACGCTTGGCCACCTCGGCCGCGTTCAAAGCCAGCTGATTGGCCTGGCGGGCCGAGTCGGCGTTGTGCGTGACACTGGCGGTCAGTTCTTCCATCGCCGACGCGGTCTCCTCCAGATTCGAGGCCGCCTGCTCGGTGCGCATGCTCAGGTCCTGGCTGCCCACCGCGACCTCGCGCGAGGCCGTCGCGATGCTGTCGGTGGCGCTGCGCACGCCGCTGACCACCGAGCTCAGCGAGCCTTGCATCGCCGCCACACCGCGCATCACTGCAGCGGTCTCGTCGGCGCCGGCCACATCGATGCGCTCGCTCAGGTCATGGCGCGCGATCTGCTCGGCGCTGGACACGGCCGCCTTCAGCGGCTGCAGGATGGAGCGGATGTTGAAGAAGGTGTAGGCGCCGATGAGGGCAATGGCCAGACCCATGATCAGCACCAGCGCCGCCCGGATGCGTGCCTCCTGGGCAGCCAGTCGCAGCACCTCCTCGGCCGAGTGCTTCTCGATCAGCTCGGTCATCTCGCCGAGCTGCTTGTCCAGCGCGCGCACGGGCCCCTTGATTGGCTCGGTCGCCTTGTTGGCCGCCGCGGTGTCAGCAAATGCATTGGCCACGATGTCGCGGTGGATGCCCTGGAAACCGCTTCTATAGCCTTCGAGCGAGCTCACCATCTGTGGCGGCAAGGCCTTGATCTTGGGCGCGATGTCGAGCTTGGCGACGGCCTTCAGCCCCTCCGTCACGCGCTCATAGGCGCCGTCCCAGTCCTTCTTGTAGCGCTCCACGGCCTTGGGATCGGCCAGGTTGATCAAGAGATCCTTCTCGTAGCGGCGCAGATTGCCGACCCCGGCGCGGATCTCGGCCAGGATGACCAGGGAGGTCACATCATTGTCCTGGTAGTGCGCGAACTGCTCGCGGGCCTGGGACAGGCTCCACAGCCCGCTGCCTCCGATCGTCAACATCGCCAACATGGACAAGCCGGCCAGCGCATAGAGCCGCGCACGGATCGTGAATCGGTACAGTGCCAGCATGGGACCTCCGGGCACACCCAACGACAGGTGTGCGAGCAGCGTACTGCGGAGCCCTCACGAAAGGAAGGCCCGGAAGGCAACAAGTCCCGGGTTCAGGGGAGTCGAAGAGGGGTCAGGGCTTGCCCCACAACTCGGCCATGCAGGCCGCGAAGTCGCCGCGGATTCGGTCCTCGGCCGGATGGCGTCCCTGCTGCAGCTGCGGCTGGCCCGCCACATAGACGTCCTGCCAGGCCCGCTCCTGGCTGGCAAACACCAGGCCGTCGAGCAGGCTGGCCGCAGGCAGGCCCAGCAGGCCCGAAGCCTGGGCATCCAGCACCAGGAAGTCGGCCCGGGCGCCCGGGACCAGGCCCCAGCTATCCAGCCCGGCCGGCGCCGCGCTGCCGCGCCGGCAGGCCTCGAACAGGCGCGCGGCGGTCGAGGGCTCGCGGCGCGGCTGCGCGGCCACATTGCGCTGGCGCAGGCCTAGGCGCTGGCCATACTCGAGCCATCGCAGCTCCTCGACCCAGCCGCGCGTCACATGGCTGTCCGAACCCAGGCTGATCGGTGCGCCGCTGGCGAGCCAGCCCGGCAGATCACACAGGCCGTCGCCCAGATTGCCCTCGGTACCGGGGCAGATCACGACACCGGCGCCGCTGGCCGCCACCGCATCAATCTCCTCGGGCAGGCTGTGGGTCGCATGCACCAGCTGCCAGCGCGCATCGGGCGCGAACTCGCTGCACAACCAGGCCATCGGCCGCTGCCCGGTCGCGGCCAGGCAATCGGCCACCTCCTGCTGCTGCTCGCTGATATGGATATGGATGGGCAGGTCCGCATCCCCGACCAGCTGTTGCAGCCGGCGGATGTCCTCGGCATGGGCGGCGCGCAGCGAATGCAGGGCCACGCCGGCATTCAGCAGCGGCCGGCCAGCCGCGTTGAGGCGTCGGCTGGCGGTCCAGACCCAGTCGGCGTCGCTGGCGAAGCGGCGCTGGTCGCGCCGCAGCTCGGCTTGAGCAAAACCGGCATGGGCATACAGCACCGGCAGCATCGTCAGGCCCAGCCCGACCTGGGCGGCCGCGTCGGCCAGCGCCCAGCTCATCGCCAGCTCGTCGCCGTTGTTGGGGCCATAGGCGCTGCCGTCCTCGCGGTGCTGCAGATAGTGGAACTCGCAGACCTGGGTGTAGCCGCCCTTGAGCAGTTCCAGATAGAGCTGGGCCGCGATGGCCTGCAGCTGGGCCGGCGTGATGCGCAGTGCCAGCCCGTACATGCGGTCGCGCCAGCTCCAGAAGTCATCATCACCGGCCTCGCGCCGCTCGGCCAGGCCGGCGAAGGCGCGCTGGAAGGCATGGCTGTGGGCATCGACCAGGCTGGGGATCACCGGGCCGTCAAGCCGCAGGGCATCGTCCGGCGCCGGACGACCGGCTTCGAAGCCGCTCCAGTGCCCCGACGAATTGACATGCATCAAGACCTGGCCCTGCCAGCGCCCGTCAAGCCAGGCCTGCGGTGCCCAGAACTGCTTGGCACCGGTGTTCATGCTTTCTTCCAGCTCAGCAGTTGCAGCAACAGCCGGCGCAGCAGCGGCTGCACGCCGGCCGCGGCGGCCTCGTCATAAGCATAGGGCGGCTGTTCCTGCATATAGCAGCGCCAGCACATCTCCAGCTGCACCGCATGCTGGGCCAGGTCGGGTCGGCCGTAGTGGCGGGTGATGTAGCCGCCCTTGAAGCGGCCATTGACCACCTGGCTGAAGTCGCCCTGCCCGGCCAGCACCTGACCCAAGGACGCGGTGATGGCAGGGTCGCAGGAGCGGCCCTCGGCCGTGCCCAGGTTCAGATCGGGCAGCCTGCCCTCGAACAGCCAGGGCAGCTCGGACTTGATGCTGTGCGCATCGAACAGCAGGGCATAGCCGTGGGCCGCCTTGAGCCGGTCCAGCTCGGCCTGCAAGGCCTCGTGGTAAGGCCGCCAGTAGGTCTCGCGGCGGCGCAGCTTTTCGGCAGCGTCGGGGGCCTGGCCGTCCAGATACAGCGGCTCGCCGCTGAAGAAACGGGTCGGGCACAGCTCGGTATTCGATGCCCCCGGATACATCGGCGTGTCCTCGGGTGGGCGGTTCAGATCGATCAGATAGCGCGAGTAGTGCGGGACGATCAGACCAGCGCCCAGCTCCTGGGCAATGCCGCCGTAAAGACGTTCCAGATGCCAGTCGGTGTCCTCGGTCTGCAGCGCACGGGGCTGGTAGCGTCCGCGCTGGTCCTCAGGAATGGCGGTGCCCACATGGGGCATGCTGATCAGCAGCGGTGTGCTGCCGCGCTGCAGAGTGAAAACCTTGCTGCTCATCATCGTATCTTTCCGGCCCGCACTGCCCGGCGCAGCGGGTTGCGGCCAAAGTAGTAAGCCAGTTCATTGGGATGGGCGATGTCCCAGGCACAGAAGTCGGCGCGCTGGCCCGCGACCAATTGGCCCCGGTCGCCCAGACCCAGGGCTCGGGCGGCGTTGACGGTGACGCCGCGCAGCGCCTCCTCGGGCGTCAGGCGGAACAGGGTGCAGGCCATGTTCAGCATCAGCAGCAGGGACAGGGTCGGCGAGGTGCCGGGGTTGTGGTCGGTCGAGATCGCGATAGGCACGCCGGCCTCGCGCAGCGCCGCCACCGGCGGCAGCTTGGTCTCGCGCAAAAAATAGTAGGCGCCAGGCAGCAGCGTGGCCACCGTGCCGCTGGCCGCCAGCGCGGCAACGCCCTCGGGGCTCAGGTATTCCAGGTGGTCGCAGCTCAGAGCCTGGTACTCGCAGGCCAGCTGGGTGCCGCCCTGGTCGCTGAGCTGCTCGGCATGCAGCTTGACCGGCAGGCCCAGGCGCCTCGCCGTGTCGAAGACACGTCTTGTTTGTGCGGGGGTGAAGCCTATGCCCTCGCAGAAAGCATCGACCGCATCGATCAGGCCTTGCGCCTGCAACGTACCCATCCAGTCGCAGACGGCCTCAACATAGTCATCCTGCCGGCCCTGGAACTCCGGCGGCAGGGCATGGGCGCCCAGATAGGTGCAGCACACATCGGCACCGCGCAGCCGGCGCGCGACGCGCAGGCTGCGGGCCTCCGACGCCAGGCTCAGACCGTAGCCGGACTTGATCTCTATCGTCGTGACACCTTCGGCCAGCAAGGCATCGAGTCGGCGCTGGGCCAGCGCCAGCAGCTCGTCCTCGCCGGCCTCGCGGGTGGCAGCCACCGTCGAGCGGATGCCGCCGCCGGCCCGCGCGATCTCCTCGTAGCTGGCGCCCTGCAGGCGCAGCTCAAACTCGCGGGCGCGCTGGCCGCCGTAAACCAGATGGGTGTGGCAATCGATCAGGCCCGGCGTCACGACCGCAGCGCCGAGATCGTGCTCGGCGTCGAAGTCCAGGTCCGGGATCTGCTCGGCCTCGCCGACCCACAGCAGCCGCTCACCCTCGGTGACCAGGGCACCGTCTGCGATCCAGCCCCAGGGCTGATCGCCGGCCATGGTGGCCAGCCGGCCATTGCGCCACACGACCCGGCTCATGCTGTCTCTCCCTCAGCCCTGAGGACCAACCACCAGGCCGCACCCGGCGTCGGGCTGTTGAACTCGCAGCGCTGCGCGACCGGCGCCTCGCACCAGGCCAGGCTCATCGGTGCCAGGCTCATGCTACGGCCCCCATGACTCAAGACCCCGTCCCAGGCGGTGAACAGGCCCAGCCATTGCACACCCTCGGGCAGCAGCGCGCCGTCGGCCGGCACGACCTCGACGCGGCCATGGCCGCGCCTGTGCATCAGATTGAAATCGCGCGTCATGCCGTCCAGCAGCCGGCAGTCGGGCGCCAGCGCGCCGTCGAAGGCCAGCAGCCCATCGCCGCAGCGCAGCGCGCGGCCCAGCAGCTCGACGCCACCACCCTGCAGCACGCCGAACCAGCGATCGACGCCGGGAAAGGCCGAGAACGGACCGTCGGCCTCTATATCGGCGACGCTGATGCGCAGCAGCCATTGATCGGGCCGCGGCCAGGCCAGCAGCTCGCGGGTCCAGCCGCCCCCGTTCTTCCAGCGCTGCGGCGCCAGGTCTTGTGCGGAAACCGTGCTCCAACTCATGCCTGAAAACTCCCCTCGAGCAAGTAACGAGATCCCGGATGGGTCAGTCGCACCGTCGTCACGGTCAGCCCGCGGCTGAAGGTGCGGCGTTTGACGACCAGGCAGGGGTCGCGCTTGCCAATGCCCAGCAGCCGGGCTTCCAGTTCGCTGGGCAAGGTCGATTCAATCGTATACCGAGCCTCGGACAGCGGCGCCACTTCCAGCAGATAGTGGGTCGGCGTTACCGTCGCGAAGTCCAAGCCCAGATAGTCGGGCGCGCAGGCCGGGTTCACCAGCCGGTCCTCGCACTGAATCGCGACCCCGTTCTCCAGATGGACGATGACGCTGTGGAACAGCATGGCGCCGGCCTTCAGGCCGAAGTCGGCCGCCTGTTCGGTCGTGGCCTTGAGCCGCTCCAGCAGGTGCACGCGCGACTCGTGGCGATGGCCGCGCGCGGCGATCTCGTCATGCACATCGCGCACCGTCAGGGTGCTGGAGATGCGGTGCAGCTGGGCCACGAAGGTGCCGACCCCCTGCACCCGCTCGATCATGCCCTCCTGGCTCAGCTCGCGCAGCGCGCGGTTGACCGTCATGCGGCTGACGCCGAACTGCGCCACCAGCTCGGCCTCCGAGGGCAGCAGATCGCCGGCCACCCAGTGGCCGGACGCGATGTGCTCGCGCAAATGATTCTTGACCTTCAGGTACTGCGGCGCCGGTGCGCTTGTGCTGCTTGCCATGTCGCCCATCCTACTTGACTGTACTTGTATAGACAACTAAAGTTCGCGCCATTCCTTCCAGCCCCAGGAGATCCGCATGAGCTCGCAAGCCCGCACCGTCCGCGCCCCCACCGGCACCACCCTCGCCTGCAAGAGCTGGCTCACCGAAGCCGCCTACCGCATGCTGCAGAACAATCTGGACCCGGCGGTGGCCGAGAACCCAGACGCCCTGGTGGTCTACGGCGGCATCGGCAAGGCCGCCCGCAACTGGGACTGCTTCGACGCCATCCTGGCGTCGCTCAAGGCGCTCGACGAGGACGAGACCCTGCTGGTGCAGTCGGGCAAGCCGGTTGGCGTATTCAAGACCCATCCGGATGCGCCGCGCGTGCTGATCGCCAACAGCAATCTGGTGCCGGCCTGGGCCAACTGGGAACATTTCAACGAGCTGGACCGCAAGGGCCTGATGATGTATGGCCAGATGACGGCCGGCAGCTGGATCTATATCGGCAGCCAGGGCATCGTGCAAGGCACGTATGAGACCTTCGCCGAGGCCGGTCGCCAGCATTTCGGCGGCTCCATGGTCGGGCGCTGGATCCTGACCGCCGGCCTGGGCGGCATGGGCGGCGCGCAGCCCTTGGCCGCGACCTTTGCCGGCGCCTGCTCGCTGACCATCGAGTGCCAGCAGTCGCGCATCGACTTCCGCCTGAAGACCCGCTATGTCGACGAGCAGGCCAGCGACCTGGACGACGCCCTGGCCCGCATCGCCAAGTACACCGCCGAGGGCAAGGCCGTCTCCATCGCGCTGCTGGGCAATGCCGCGCGCATCCTGCCGGCCCTGGCCGAGCGCTGCAAGGAAGGCACCGCCATCAAGCCCGATCTGGTGACCGACCAGACCTCGGCCCATGACCTGATCAACGGCTATCTGCCGGTCGGCTGGAGTGTCGAGCAGTGGAAGGCTGCCGCCGCCGATCCGGCCCAGCATGCCGAGCTGAAGGCCGCATCGGCAAAGAGTGCTGCCGAGCACGTCAAGGCCATGCTGCTGTTCCAGGCCATGGGCATCCCGACCGTGGACTATGGCAACAATATCCGCCAGGTCGCGTTTGATGAGGGCGTCAAGAACGCCTTCGACTTCCCCGGCTTCGTACCCGCCTATGTGCGGCCGCAGTTCTGCGAGGGCCGCGGCCCCTTCCGCTGGGTGGCGCTCTCGGGTGACCCCGAGGACATCTACAAGACCGACGCCAAGATCAAGGAACTGTTCCCGCATCACGCCGGCGTGCACCGCTGGCTGGACATGGCCAAGGAGCGCATCGCCTTCCAGGGCCTGCCGGCGCGCATCTGCTGGCTCGGCCTGGGCGAGCGCCATATCGCCGGCCTGGCCTTCAACGAAATGGTCCGCAAGGGCGAGCTCAAGGCGCCCATCGTGATCGGCCGCGACCACCTGGACAGCGGCTCGGTCGCCAGCCCCAACCGCGAGACCGAGAGCATGAAGGACGGCTCGGACGCCGTTTCCGACTGGCCGCTGCTGAACGCGCTGCTGAACACCGCCGGCGGCGCCACCTGGGTCAGCCTGCACCATGGCGGCGGGGTCGGCATGGGCTACAGCCAGCACAGCGGCGTCGTGATCGTCTGTGACGGTAGCGAGGCGGCCGACAAGCGCATCGCGCGCGTGCTGTTCAACGACCCCGGCACCGGCGTGATGCGCCATGCCGATGCCGGCTATGAGCAGGCCCAGGCATGCGCCAAGGAACGCGGCCTGAACCTGCCGATGCTCACGAAGTAAGAAGGAAAAGAAGATGAACTTGGAAATCACTCCGGGCGAGCTGACGCTCGATCAGCTGCGCGCGATCCGCAACGGCAACATCACACTCAGCCTGCACGCCAGCGCTACCGACATCATCCGCCGCAGCGCCGCCGTCGTGCAGGCCGCAGCGGCCGGCGACGCGCCGGTCTACGGCGTCAACACCGGCTTCGGCAAGCTGGCCAGCACCCGCATCAGCAAGGAAGACCTGGCCACGCTGCAGCGCAATCTGATCCGCTCGCACTGCGTCGGCGTCGGCGCGCCGCTGGCACCCTCGGTCGTGCGCCTGATGCTGGCCACCAAGGCAGCGTCGCTCGCGCGCGGCTTCTCCGGCGTGCGCGAAGAGGTCGTGCAATGCCTGCTCGACGCCTTCAACGCCGGCCTGGTGCCCTATGTGCCGGCGCAAGGCTCGGTCGGTGCCTCGGGCGATCTGGCCCCGCTGTCGCACATGACCCTGGCCCTGATGGGCGAGGGTGAGATGCTGGTCGATGGCCAGCGCCGCCCGGCGCTGGCCGAACTCGAGAAGGCCGGCGTCAAGCCGCTGGTGCTGCAGGCCAAGGAGGGCCTGGCCCTGATCAACGGCACCCAGACCTCGACCGCGCTGGCGCTGGAAGGGCTGCTGCGTTTCGAGAAGGTCTATGCCTCGGCCATCGTCTCGGGCGCGCTGAGCCTGGACGCCGCGCGGGGCAGCGATGGTCCCTTCGATCCCCGCATCCATGCGGTGCGCGGCCAGCCCGGCCAGATCGAGGCCGCCCAGGCCTACCGCCAGATCCTGGCCGGCAGCGAGATCCGCGCCTCGCACCGCGAAGGCGACGAGCGCGTGCAGGACCCCTACTGCCTGCGCTGCCAGCCCCAGGTGATGGGGGCCTGCCTCGACCAGGCCCGCTATGTGCGCGATGTGCTGCTGCGCGAAGCGAACGCGGTCACCGACAACCCGCTGGTCTTCGCCAACGAGGACGGCAGCGCCGCCATGGTGTCGGGTGGCAACTTCCACGCCGAGCCGGTGGCCCTGGCCGCCGATGCGCTGGCCTGCGCAATCGCCGAGGTCGGCGCGATCGCCGAGCGCCGCATCGCGATGCTGATCGACACCAGCGTCTCCCGCCTGCCGCCCTTCCTGACCGAGAACGCCGGCCTCAATTCCGGTTTCATGATCGCCCATGTGACCGCCGCCGCGCTGGCCAGCGAGAACAAGAGCCTGGCACACCCGGCCAGCGTGGACTCCATCCCCACCAGCGCCAACCAGGAAGACCATGTGTCCATGGCCACCTTTGGCGCGCGCCGGCTAGGCCCCATGCTGGACAACACCGCCCACATCATCGGCATCGAGCTGCTGGCGGCCTCGCAAGGCATCGAGTTTCTGCGCCCGCTGAAGAGCTCGCGCGCGCTCGAAGAGGTGCATGCCCTGGTGCGCAGCGCCTGCCCGCCGATGCCCGAGGACCACTACCTGGCCCCGGACATCGAGCGTGCGACCGAGCTGGTGTTTGCCGGCGAGCTGGCACGACTCGTGCAAAGGGAAGGCAGCATCGTCGTGCTGCCCTGAGCCTGCCCAACAGCAGCAGCAAGGAGCCGGCCGCGTGCCGGCTTTTTTGCGCCACCCCGGGTGAATCCCGGGGACGCAAACCAGGCGGCACGCACCATGATGGACACCCCTGCCACGGAGAACCGCTGACCATGAAGAAGACGCTGTCGCTGCTTGCCCTTGCCGCTTCGCTTGCCACCGCCGCCCAGGCCCAGGAGACCAAGGTCGGCGTCGGCATCTCCGGCTGGACCGGATTCGCGCCGCTGACCCTGGCCAAGGAGGCCGGCATCTTCAAGAAGAACGGCCTGGACGTCAGCATCAAGAAGATCCCGCAGAAGGACCGCCATCTGGCGATCGCCTCCGGTGATGTGCAGTGCGCGGCAACGACGGTCGAGACCTGGATCGTCTGGAACGCCAATGGCGTGGCCACCACTCAAATCTTCCAGCTCGACAAGAGCTTCGGCGCCGACGGCATGATCGTCAAACCCGGCATCGCCAAGATCGCCGACCTGAAGGGCAAGACCGTAGCCGCCAGCGCGCCGGGCACCGCGCCCTATTTCGGCCTGGCCTGGATGCTGAAGAAGAACGGGGTCTCGATCAAGGACGTCAAGGTCGTCAATCTGGAGCCGCAGGCCGCCGCCAATGCCTTCATCGCGGGCACCGGCGGTCTGGATGCGGGCATGACTTACGAGCCCTATCTCTCCGGCGTGCGCGCCAAGCCCGAGGCCGGCACCATCATCGCGACCACGCTGGACTATCCGATGGTGATGGACACCTTTGGCTGCACACCCAAGTTCCTGGCCGAGAACCCCAAGGCCGCCAAGGCCCTGGCCGACAGCTACTTCGAGGCGCTGGAGCTGATCAAGAAAGACCCGAAGAAGAGCTTCGAAATCATGGGCGCCGACGTCAAGCAAAGCGGCGAGGCGTTTGAAAAGAGCCAGGCCTATCTGCGCTGGCAGGACAAGGCCGCCAACCAGAAGTTCTTCGCTGGCGAGCATGCGGCCTTCAGCAAGGAAGCGGCGGACCTCTTGCTGGAGGTGGGCATCATCAAGGCCATCCCGGACCTGAGCAAGCTGGCCGACACGCGCTTCATCCAATAAGTCAGCATGCGGCCACTGCAAGCGGTATCGCCCGGGGCCCGCGTGGCCCTGGGTCTGTCTTTCTTCGTCCTCTTCGTCGCCGTCTGGGCCCTCGCCACCTTCGGCGGCTTTGTCGAGAAGACCTTTCTGGCCGACCCGCTGAGCATGCTTCGTTCAGGCTATGTGCTGCTGACCGAGATGGGCTTCGCGGTCGACATAGCCATGACGGTCTGGCGGGTGCTCGGCGGCTTTGTGATCGCGGCCGTACTGGCGCTTCCGCTGGGCGTGCTGATGGGGGCCTACAAGTCCATCGAGGCCTTCTTCGAGCCCTTTGTCTCCTTCGCCCGCTACCTGCCGGCCTCGGCCTTCATCCCGCTCTTGATGCTGTGGGTGGGCATCGGCGAGGCGCAGAAGCTGGCGGTGATCTTCATCGGCAGCTTCTTCCAGCTGACCCTGATGATTGCGGTGACGGTGGGCAATACCCGGCGCGATCTGGTTGAGGCCGCCTACACGCTGGGCGTCTCGGACGCCGGCCTGCTCAAGCGCGTGCTGCTGCCCGGGGCCGCACCCGAGATCGCAGAGATCCTGCGCATGGTGCTGGGCTGGGCCTGGACCTATGTGATCGTGGCCGAGCTGATCGGCGCCTCCAGCGGCATCGGCCACATGATCACCGACAGCCAGGCCCTCCTGGCCACCGACCAGATCATCTTCGGCATCATCGTGATCGGCCTGATCGGCCTGGTCAGCGACTACGCCTTCAAGGCCGCGAACCGCGCGCTGTTTCCGTGGGCGCAGCTAGGTAAATGAGCGACAACAACATCCTGTCCGTGCGCGGCGTCTCGCGCACCTTCACCACCGCCGGCGGCCAGCAAACCGTGGCCCTGCAGGCCACCGATCTGGACGTGGCCGAGAACGACTTCGTCACCATCCTTGGCCCCTCGGGCTGCGGCAAGAGCACCTTGCTGCGCATCGTTGCCGGGCTCGACGCGCCCAGCGGAGGTCATGTCTTGCTGGACGGGCGGGCCGTCACCGGCCCCGGCGCCGACCGCGGCATGGTGTTCCAGAGCTACACCCTGTTCCCCTGGCTGACGGTGCTGGACAATGTCTGCTTCGGCCTGCGCGAGCGCGGCATGGCACGTGCCCAGGCGGTCGAGATCGCCCAGGGCTTTCTGGCCCAGGTGGGCCTGGCCAGCTTCGACAAGCACTACCCCAAGCAGCTCTCCGGTGGCATGCAGCAGCGCACCGCGCTGGCCCGGGCCTTGGCCAACCAGCCGCGCATGCTGCTGATGGACGAGCCCTTCGGCGCGCTGGACCACCAGACCCGCGAGCTGATGCAGGAACTGCTGCTGGGCATCTGGGAACGCGAGCGCAAGACGGTGCTGTTCGTGACCCACGACATCGACGAGGCCATCTTCATGGGCTCGCGCGTGGTCGTGATGAGCGCCCGGCCCGGCCGCATCAAGAGCGACCTGCCCTCGCCCTTTCCTCATCCGCGCCACTATTCGATCAAGACCGCACCCGAGTTCGCCGCGCTCAAGCGCGAGCTGACCGAGCAGTTGCGGGTCGAGGTGCTGGCGGCCCAGGCCTGAGAGGCGCGTCGTCCGTCGGCCACCGCTGCGGACTGTCCTGCTGCGGCTGCAGTCTGTCACAGCCGGCTCGCCGGCCGCACCGCGGCGGGCCATAGTGCACGACCGTCGCAACCGGATCCCTGCCATGGCCAAGTTCCTGATACGCTGGATGCTGCTCGCCTTCAGCCTCTGCACCTCGCTCGCGGCGCAGGCGAGCGGCCCCCTGGTCGATGCCGCCTGGCTGCGCCAGGCGCTGGCCAGCACCGCGCCGCCGCTGCTGCTCGACGCCTCGCCGACCCGCCAGCATGGCGCCGGCCACATCCCCGGCGCGGTCAGCGTGGACTTCTACAGCTACGGCGCCCGTGAGGTGGACGCTGCGACGATGCAGGCCCGCATGCGGTCCTGGGGCATCCGCCATGCCGGCGAGCAGCTGATCGTGATCCATGACCAGGGCGGCACGATGCTGGCCACCTGGCTGTTCTACGAGCTGCACCGACACGGCGTCGCGCCCGAACGGCTGCGCCTGCTGGATGGCGGGCTGGCGGCCTGGAAGGCGGCCGGCGGCGCCGTCGTCACCGAGGCCACGCCCGCGCCGCCGCCCGGCGATGTCCGTGTGGGCGCGCTGCGCGAGGAAGTGCGGGCACGGCTGCCCGAGTTCCTGGTTGGCGCCGGCGACCCGGCCGGCCATGCGCTGCTGGAGGCGCTGGATCCGCCCTACTACTACGGCGGCGCCAAGTTCTTCAGCCGCGGCGGCCATGTGCCGCATGCGCTGCTGACACCGACCGACGATTTCTTCCGGCCCGACAAGACCTTCAAGCCACGCGCCGAGCTGGAGGGCTTGATGGCGCATCTGGGTGTGCGCCGCGAGCAGCAGGTCTACAGCTATTGCGGCGGCGGCGTGGCCGCCAGCGTGCCCTATTTCGCGCTGAAATTCTTGCTCGGCTATCCGCGCGTCGCGCTCTACCAGGGCTCGCAAAAGGAATGGCTGGAGGACCCGCGCGGCCTGCCGCTGTGGAGCTATGCGGCCCCGGCCCTGCTGCGCGATGCCGACTGGCTCAACGGCTTCAGCAACACCATGCTGCGCACCTTCAGCCACAGCCCGATCAGCATCATCGATGTGCGCCCGGCCGAGGCCTATGCGCTGGGCCATCTGCCCTTTGCGCTGAGCCTGCCGGCCGAGCGCTTTCAGCAAGACCTGGCGCGGCCGGAACGCCTGGCCGCACTGCTGGGCCCGGCCGGCGTCGACCCGGCGCATGAGGCGGTGATCGTCTCCGAGGGCGGGCTCAACAAGCGCTCGGCCCTGGTGTTCGCGCTGCTGGAGCAAGTGGGCCAGCGCAAGGTCTCGCTGCTGCTGGACTCCGTCGACGACTGGGGCCTGCGCGGCCTGAGTCTGAGCAAGGAACCGACACGGGTCGGTGCGAAGAAACCGGCGCTGGACCCGACCATCGCGCCGGTGGACTACCAAGCGGCGCCTCGCACGGTGCTGGTGCGCGGCGGAACGGCCCGACCGGGTCTGCCTCTGGTCTATCTGGCCCTGGGCGCGCAGCCGCCCGGCCCGGCGCTGCCGGGCAAGACCGTGCACCTGCCCTACGGCCAGCTGCTCGATGCCGGCGGCAAACCCAAGCCGGCACACGAGATCTGGAGCCTGTTGGCCAAGGCCGGCCTGCCGCGCCACGCGCAGATCATCAGCGTCGGCGACGATGCCGGTGAGGCCGCCATCGGCTACGTCCTGCTGCGGCTGATGGGCTTTGCCGATATCAAGGTCGGGGGGCTGTAGCCGCGCGGCAGCGGCATCGGCCGGCGTTGCACAATGCCAGCCTGATGCCGATCCAAGCCCTGCTCCGTCGCACCTCGCTGCTGGTCTGCCTGCTGGCGGTGACCCTGCCCGCCTGGGCCCAGCAGGTCTACTTCATCAACCCCGGCTATCGCGAGGAAACCTTCTGGCGCCAAGCCGGCGAGGCCATGCAGGCGGCGGCCGACAGCCTGGGCATGGGCTTCAGCCAGGACTTCGCCGAGCGCGACCCCGAGCGTGCGCTGGCCCTGGGGCGCGCGGTCGCGGCGCGGCCGGCGGCCCAGCGGCCCGACTATGTGCTGTTGGTGAACGAGAAAGCCACGCTGCTGGCCAATGCCCGGGTGCTGAGCGCGGCCGGCATCAAGAGTTTTGCCGCCTTCAGCGGCCTGCTGCCGCAGGAGCAGGCGCGCTTTGCACCGCGCCGCGCCCCGCTGGAGCTGTTGCTGGGCAGTCTGGAACCCCACGCCGTGGACGCCGGCTATCTGACCGCCAAGGCCCTGATCGCGCGGGGCCTGCGAGACGCGCCACGCGGCGCCGATGGCCGCCTGCACCTGCTGGCCCTGGCCGGTGACCGCATCACAACGGTCTCGCTGGACCGCAATGCCGGCCTGCTGAAGGCCCTGGCCGAGCACCGCAGCGAGGTGGTGATGGATGCGATGCTGGCGACCGACTGGAAGCGCGAGCGGGCCCGCCAGCACAGCGAGCGCCATCTGCACAAGCACCCCGAGACCGCGCTGATCTGGTGCGGCACCGATCTGATCGCCTTCGGCGCGCTGGACGCGGCCCGCGCCGCCGGCCGCCGTCCCGGCCGGGACCTGCATGTCTCGGGCATCAACACCTCGGCCGAGGCCATGCAGGCGCTGGTGGACGGAGAACTCAGCGCGCTGGCCGGCGGTCATTTCCTGGCCGGCGCCTTCGCGCTGGTGATGCTGTACGACCACCACCGCGGCCGCGACTTCGCCGCCGAGGGGCTGACGCTGGAACACTCGATGTTCATCGGCTTCGATGCCGAGCGCGCCCGGCGCTTCCTGGCCCGTTTCGGCAGCAGCACGCCGGCCCTGGACATGCGGCCCTTCAGCAAGGTGCTGAACCCGCAGCTCACGCACTACCGCTTCCCGGTGCAGGCGCTGCTGCTGCCCTGATCGGACGCAGCGTCTCAACAGGGCGCTCTAGTAGCGTCCTGTTGCCCCGGCAACCCGCAGATAGACATAGGCGGCCCAGGCCACCAGGGCGCGGCGCAGCACGCCGCGCAGCCCCCCGCCACCGAGCTCGCGCATATCGACGCGGCGCGACACCGCCAGCGCGGCCTCGAACTCGGCGGCCACGCTGCGTGCGAACGGCGCGTCGTGCACCACCACATTGGCCTCCAGATTCAGCAGCAGCGACAGCGGATCAATATTGGAGCTGCCCACCGTGGCCCAGTCCTCGTCGACCACGCCGACCTTGGCATGCAGATAGGCCGGCGTGTACTCGTAGATCTGCACGCCATGGCCCAGCAGCTCGGCATACAGAGCCTGGGCCGCCATGCCGGCGATGCGGTAGTCGAGCTTGCCCTGCAGCAGCAGGCGCACCCGCACGCCGCGCCGCGCGGCATCGCGCAGCGCGCGCCGGAAGCCGTGGCCGGGATAGAAATACGGCGTGATCAGATCGACCTGATCACGCGCCGCACGGATCGCGTCGATATAGCTGCGCTCGATGGTGCGGCGCTGGCGCAGGTTGTCGCGCAGCACAAAGGCGGCACAGACCGGCGGCAGCTCCTGCTCGCGGCGCTTTTGCTGCTGCGGGCTGTTGCGGCGGTAGCGGTTGCGCGGCATGCGCAGGCGCCGGGCCAGGCGACGCAGCCGCGCGATCGGCTCGGGGCTGCGCACCAGCGCGCGCAGCTCCTCGCCAAAATCGCGGCCCAGCCAGGCACGCGTCCAGACCGCCCGCGCCGCCTGCGCCACCGGCTGCACCGCCGGGCCGCAGACGCTGACCGCATAGTCCAGCCGCGGCTCGTCGGTGGGGCCGTGGTTGAGGTCCATGCGGTCATCGATGATGTTGATGCCGCCGACAAAGGCCTGCACGCCGTCGACCACGCAGAGCTTTTGATGCAGGCGACGCAGCTGACCCGGCTGCAGCCAGCGCCACCAGCGGTCGATCGGCCGGAACACCGCCAGCGCGACGCCGGAATCCGCCAGCTGCTCGCGCAGCCAGGGCATGCTGGCCTTGGAGCCGAAACCGTCGACCACCACCCTGACCCGCACATTGCGCGCCGCCGCCGCGCGCAGCGCCGCCGCCAGCTCGGCGCCGGCGCTGTCGTGGTGGAAGATGTAGGTGGCGACCCAGACCTCGTGCGTGGCGGCATGGATCGCGGCGATCTGGGCCGGGAACAGCTCGTCGCCGCCGCGCAGCAGGCGCAGCTCATTGCCGCCGCTGAACTCCGGCAGCGCCACCGCATGCCAGCTGATCAGCGGATCGGGCTCCGCAGTGTCCGGGGTCGGTGCAGAGCTGCTCACGCCAGTTCAAGCTCTGCCACCAGCGGCAGATGGTCGGACATGCGGGCCCAGGCCGGGCCCTTGGGCACCTGGGTCGAGACGCAGCGCATGCCGCGGGTGTAGATGCGGTCCAGCGAGAAAAACGGCACGCGCGAGGGGAAGGTGGCCTGGCGGCTGCGGCCCGGCGAGATCGCGCGCGTCAGCCCGCTCTCGCGCATCGGCGCATCGAGCTTCTCGCCCCAGTCATTGAAATCGCCGGCCACCACCAGCAAGGCCTCGGGCGGCACATGGTTGGCGATGAACTCGGCCAGGCGCTGCACCTGGCGCACCCGGCCTCCATGCATCAGGCCCAGGTGCGCGACCACCGCATGCACCTCCAGCCCATGCCACTGCACCGGCACATGCAAGAGGCCGCGCTGCTCGAAGCGGTGGTCGGACACATCGTGGTGGCCGATCTCGCCGATCGGCCAGCGCGACAGCAAGGCATTGCCATGCTCGCCATGCCTGGTCACCGCATTGGTGCGGTAGGCCACCTCATAGCCCTCGGGCGCGAGAAACTCGGCCTGGCCCTGCTCGGGCCAACCGAACCAGGTGCGCTCGAACTGCTTGGCCTCGCGATGGTGGAAGTGGCGCACCTCCTGCAGAAACACCAGATCGGCGTCCAGCGCCTCGACCCCCAGGCCCAGGTTGTGGATCTCAAGCCGCTTTTGCGGCCCGACGCCGCGCACGCCCTTGTGGATGTTGTAGGTCGCGACCCGCAGATAAGGGCTCAGGATGCTGGTCTGCGGCGGCTGGACCGAGTGCTTGAAGGCGGGCTTGATCATCGGGCGCCGTCCTGCGCCAGGAAGCGCGGCAGCTGCAGCACGGCCTCGGCATTGGACGGCGAGAAGCACAGATCCGCCGCTTCGCGCCAGGGCAGCCAGCGGTATTGCAGATGCTCGCGCGGCGCCAGCGTCACGGCGGTGCCGGCCGGCACCGTCAGGCCGAACACATGCTCGGTATTGCGGGTCACGCCGGGCGCATAGCGATGCCGCCAGACCGGGTAGATCTCATAGACATTGACCAGGCCCCAGTCGCGCAGCTCGCCCCCGGCAATCCCAGTCTCCTCCCACACCTCGCGCCGCGCCGTCGCATCCAGCGCCTCGTCGGGCGCATCCAGCGAGCCGGTCACGCACTGCCAGAAGCCGGGCTTGTCGGCTCGCTCCAGCATCAGCACCTGCAAATCCGGCGTATGAATCACCACCAGCACCGATTCGGGGATCTTGTAGGGCCGGGCCAAGGCTGAGTTGTCGCTCATGGGGGCAAGCATAGCGGAGCGGCATCACCCTCGCGCCAGGGCGCGCATCATCCGCTCGGCCGCCAGCGCCAGCCGCTCGCACAGCGCCGCAGGCCCCAGCACCTCGAACTCGACCTCCAGCACGATCAGCCAGTAGACCAACGAATCGAGCGCATGGGCGCCGCATTGCAGCAGGCAGCGCTGCGCGTCGCCGTCGACCGCCTCCAGCCGCGCGGCCGTGACAGGAATGCAGGCGGCCATCTGGGCCAGTGGTGCATGCAGGATCACCCGGGCCTGTTCGGCATGGGGCGAGAGCACCACGGAGCGCGCGACAAAGGCGCGCAGATCACCGCCCTCGGGACCGGCGCGCGGCGCGAAATGCCCGCCGACCGCCGCCGCGCCAGCAATGCGGTCGATGCGGAAGGTGCGCCAGTCACTGCGCCCCCGGTCCCAGGCCACCAGATACCAGCGGCTGCCGGTGTGGACCACGCCCTGAGGCTCGACCTGGCGACGGCTGGGTTCGCCCTTCGCATCGACATAGTCGAAGGCCAGGCCCAGCTGATCGCGGCAGGCGCCGGCCAGATCGGCCAGCAGGCCGGCATCGACGCTGGGGCCGACCGAATCCATGGCCTGCACCGCCGAGCGCAGCGCGTCGGCGCGCCGGCGCAGCCGTGCCGGCATCAGCTGCTCCAGCTTGACCATGGCCTGCAGCGCCGGCTCCTCGATGCCGCCGACCTGCCCCGATGCAGCCGTGCGCAGTGCGATCGCGACGGCCAACGCCTCCTCGTCGTCCAGCAGCAGCGGCGGCATCGCCTGGCCCGGCCGCAAGGCATAGCCGCCGGCCACACCGCTGCTGGCCGCCACCGGATAGCCCAGCTCGCGCAGCCGGTCGATATCGCGCCGCAGGGTGCGCGGATGCACGGCCAGGCGCTCGGCCAGCTCGGGCCCGGCCCAATGGCGGCGGGCTTGCAACAAGGACAAGAGCTGCAGCAGTCGGGTGGAGGCACTCAGCATCCGGTCACTGTAGCTTTGATTGAGGGCGGAATCTGTCCGCAATGCCTTCTACATTGAACACGTCGTCGGCGCTGTGCCGACGCCTCACAAGGAGAGCACACCATGTCCATCGTTCTGTACTGGCACCCGATGTCCAGCGCCACCCCCGTCGCCTGCGCGCTGGCCGAGCTGGGCCTGCCGCATGAGCGGGTCAAGATCGATATCCGCAGCGGCGAGCAGCATCGCCCGGACTATCTGGCGCTGAACCCGAATGGCAAGGTGCCGACGCTGACGGTCGACGGCGCACCGATGTTCGAGGCCCTGGCCATCCAGCTGTGGCTGGGCGAGACCTACGGGGTCGAGCGCGGGCTGTGGCCGGCAGCCGGCACGCCCGAGCGGCTGCAGGCCCTGTCCTGGTGCGCCTGGGCCTATGTCAGCTATGGCGCGGTGCTGGTGCGCCTGCAACTCGCGACCATGGGCGACGACGCACTGCGCAGCGGTGCCCATGCCGACGAGGCCCGCGCCGGGCTGAATGAGTTGCTGGCCCTGCTCGACGCTCGGTTGGCACGCCAGCCTTGGATGCTGGGCGACGCGTATTCGCTGGTGGACCTGCTGGTTGGTTCGGTGATCGGCTACAGCATCTATATCGGCGCGCCGGTGGCCGCCCACGCCCATGTGCAGCAATGGCTGGGCCGGGTCCAGGCCCGGCCGGCGATGCAGATCGAGGGGCTGTGAGGGCTGCGGCCCTCGCTCAGCGCTGGCGCTGGCTCCACAGCACGCCCGCCACGATCAGCCCCATGCCCAGCAGGCTGGCCGCCTCGGGCCGCTCACCAAACAGCGGCAGGGCCAGCAGGCTGGCCAGCACCGGCGTCAGCGCGCCCATGCTGGCGCTGCGCTGCGCACCCAGCCGGGCCACGGCATAGCCATAGCTGAGCGTCGAGACCAGGCCGACGCCGACGCTTTGCAGCAGCACTTGCAGCAACAGCTGCTCTCGAGACAGCGTCGGTAAAACCAGCGGCCCCTGTGCCAACTGCCAGACCAGCCAGGGCAGCAGCAGGGCCAACGAGACCGTCGAGATCAGCGCCGCCGCCTCCAGCGGCGCCAGCCGCGCCTCGCGCAGGGCCAGGGTGTAGGCCGACCACATCAGGCTGCCGAGCAGGAACAGGCCATAGCCCTGGGCCAGGCCGGCCTGGCCGGATTTGAGCGCCAGCATGGTCGCGACGCCGGCCGCGATACACAGCAGGGCCGGCCAGCGCGCCAGGGCCTGGCGCCCATGCAGGGCCGCCGCCAGCAAGGCGGTGAACAGCGGCAAGGTGCCCGGGATCAAGGTGGCGCCGTCGGCCACCGGCGCATGACGCATGCCCCAGCCGGCGATCAGGAAGTAAGGCAGGCCGGCGCCGGCGACGATCAGCAGCCACAGCCGCGCCGGCAGTGCCGCGAAACGGGCACGCCTGCGCCACAGCAGCGGCGCCAGCAGCAAGCCGGCCGGCCCGAAACGCAGCAGGGCCAGCTCGGCCGGCGGCAGCGAAGCCCGCGCGCCGGCACGCAGCGAGATGAAGAAGCCGGCCCAGATCAGCAGGGTCAGGGCCAGCGCGGCCCAGCCGGCCAGTTCGGGGCGCGCGGTCGGGGTCGAGGGGGAGCCGATCAGGCCCGGGGACGCAGGAGAAGACATCAGCAACAGGGGTTGGGAACAGGCTCAATTTTCGAGCGCCTCCCCGGGCGATTTCAGCCCATTTCACCCATGGATTGATCCGATGAAGCCTTGCTCAGCCAATAATTCGCCATTCATTGACTGATTCAAGCCATGGACCGTATAGACACCGAATTGCTGGAGCTGCTGCAGCGCGAGGGCCGGCTGACGATTGCCGAGCTGGCCGAGCGGGTGGGCCTGTCGCAAAGCCCCTGCGCGCGCCGGCTCAAGCGCCTGGAAGACGGCGGCCTGATCGCCGGCTACCGCGCGGTGCTGGATCGCAAGGCGGTGCAATTGGCGACCACGGTCTTCGTCAATGTGCGGCTGATGCACCACCGCGAGGATGCGGTCCAGCAGTTCGAGGCTGCGATGCAGGCGATGGCCGAGGTGATCAGCTGCCATGTGGTCTCGGGCAGCCACGACTATCTGCTCGAGGTGGTGGTCGGCGAGCTCAGCGACTATGAGCTGATCGTGCGCCGGCTGCAGGCCCTGCCGGTGGTGCAGGACATCAACAGCAGCTTCGCGATCCGCAGCGTCAAGAGCGGCGCGCCGCTGCCGCTGCGCTCGCGCTGAGCCTCCTCAGCTCTCGCGCAGCGCGCGCTCGATGCGTGCCGCGCCGGCGCGGATCTGGCCGGCCAGATCGAGCAGCTGCTGGCGGTTGATCACCTCGCCGGCCAGCAGCTCGCTGATGCGCTCGGCATGGCCAGCCAGCGTCGCGAGCTCGCCCAAGGCCAGTCGCTGCGGCTGGGCCTTGCCGACCGGCGCCAGCGAGGCGAGCAGCCGTGCCAGCAGCGCGGCCAGACGCTCGGCGCGGCTGATGTCGGCGCGCGACCAGGCAGCCCCGCCCTCGCGCTGCAGCCACAGCAAGGCCACGACATGGCCGTTCAGGCGCAGGCCCAGCTCCAGGCGCGCCCGGCCGACCGCGTCGGCCAGGGCCTCGTCCAGCTCGGCACGCCAGGGATGCTGCTCGGCGCTGCCGCACTGCAGGGCTTCGTCGGCCCGCGTCAGCGCGTCCAGATAAGCGGGCATCCGGCCGGCCTGCAAGGGCCGACTCGCGGGCGACCCGTCCAGGCCGTGATAGAGCCCGTCACCCTCACGCTCCCACCACAGCTGCAATTGCTGCAGACCCAGCGCCTCGATCAGCTGCGGCCGCAGACGCGCCCAAGCGCGTTCGAAATCGGCCGCGCCGGCCAGTGTCCAGACCTGGCTGGACAGGCTCAACAGCAAGGCATCGGCGCCCAGCGGGTCGGTATCGAAACGGGCCAGCGCCTCCAGCTGGGCCGGTAACTGGCCCTGGTGCAGGCTGGACTCCAGGCGCTGGCGCTGCTGCATATGGTGCCAGCTCGGGCCCAGCTCGCCCTGCTCGCGCATCAGCTCGCCCAGCCGCCCGTGAGCCGCCGCCTGCAAGGGGCGCGACTGCAGGGCCTCGGCCAGGGTCAGGGCTTGCCCGGCCCAGCCCAGCGCCACATCGCCGCGCTGCAGCTCGGACAGCAGCAAGGCCGCATTGGCCTGCAGCCAGCGGTAGCCGCAGCCCTGCGCCAGGCTCAGGGCTTGTTGGGCCAGACTCAGAGCCTGCGCCAGATCGCCACTGTCACGGGCGCAGCGGGCATGTTGGTAGGTGGCCTCGGCGCGGTAGTCCCGGTGGCCGGCGCGGCGGGCCGCCGTCAGCGCCTCGTCGAGCTCGGGCAGCGCCGCCTGCGGTCCCTGCGTAGCACGCAGCGAGGCGGCGCGGTTCAGCGCGATCTTGGCGCGCATATAGGGGTCGCGCGGCAGTTTCGCGTAATGCAGTTCGGCCTGATCCAGCACCCGGCCGCCGCGGGCCCAGTCGCCCAGCGCGTAGCAAAGATGAGCCAGGCCGATGCGGGCCAGGCAGGCACTGCGGGCGTCGTCGCTGGCCCAGTCCAGGGTCTGGCTCCAGGCGGTGCAGGCCTGGCTGTAGTCGCCGCGCTGGTAATGCAGCCGGCCCAGCGCCTCGCTGAGCTCGGCGGCCTCGGCCAGCGCGCGCTGCGCCTGCGCCTGCTGCAGCGCCTGCTGCAGCTCGGCCTGCAGCTCGGCCGCGCGACCCCAGCGTTCGAGCACGAAGACCGCGCCCAGCAAGGCGGCGCGGGCGCGGCAGGGGTCGCGCTGGCGCATCGCAGCGCGCAGCTTGGGCAGGGCCAGCGCCGGATGGCGCATCACGATGCGCTCCCAGCGCGCCCTCTCAGCCAAACCCAGTGTGGATCCCAGATCGGTCTTGTTCATGCCTGCTTCCAGATGCGAGGCGCACAGCATAGCCGGGACGAAAAAAGAGCGCCCTCGGGCGCTCTCTCCTTCATCACCCGAGTCTCGCGCTTCAGGCCGGCGTCACGCCAGCGGCATTGCGCAGGCGGATGTGCAGCTCGCGCAGCTGCTTCTCGTCGACATGGCTCGGTGCGCCGGTCAGCAGGCACTGGGCGCGCTGGGTCTTCGGGAAAGCGATCACGTCGCGGATCGAATCGGCCTTGGTCATCATCGTGACAATGCGATCCAGGCCAAAGGCCAGGCCGCCGTGCGGGGGCGCGCCGTACTGGAGCGCGTCCAGCAGGAAGCCGAACTTCTCCTGCGCTTCCTCGGGGCCGATGTTCAGCGCGCTGAACACCTTGCTCTGCACCTCGGCCTTGTGGATGCGCACCGAGCCACCGCCCAGTTCCCAGCCGTTGAGCACCATGTCGTAGGCCTTGGCGATGCACTCGCCCGGGCTGGTGGTCATCAGGTCCTCGTGGCCGTCCTTGGGCGCGGTGAAGGGGTGGTGCACCGCGTTCCAGCGACCGCCCTCCTCGTCCTGCTCGAACATCGGGAAGTCCACCACCCAAAGCGGCGCCCAAACATCGTTGAACAGGCCCGTGCTCTTGCCGAACTCGCTGTGGCCGATCTTCAGGCGCAGCGCGCCGATGCCGTCGTTGACGACCTTGGCCTTGTCGGCACCGAAGAAGATCAGGTCGCCGTCCTGCGCGCCAGTGCGGCTCAGGATGTCGGCAATCGCCTGGTCGTGCAGGTTCTTGACGATGGGGCTTTGCAGGCCTTCGCGACCCTTGGCCACCTCGTTGACCTTGATCCAGGCCAGACCCTTGGCGCCGTAGATCTTGACGAACTCGGTGTAACTGTCGATCTCGCCTCGGCTCATCGCCGCGCCGCCGGGCACACGCAGCGCGACGACGCGGCCGCCCTTGGTGGTGGCCGGGGTCGAGAAGACCTTGAAGTCGACATCGCCCATCACATCGGTCAGCTCGGTGAACTCGAGCTTGACGCGCAGGTCGGGCTTGTCCGAACCGAAGCGGTGCATCGCTTCCGAGTACTTCATCACCGGGTAGTCGCCCAGCTCGACGTTCAGCGCCTTGCGGAAGACATGGCGGATCATGCCCTCGAACATCGCGCGGATCTCTTCTTCGGTCAGGAAGGAGGTCTCGATATCGATCTGCGTGAACTCGGGCTGGCGATCGGCGCGCAGATCCTCGTCGCGGAAGCACTTGGTGATCTGGTAGTAGCGGTCGAAGCCGGCCACCATCAGGAGCTGCTTAAACAGCTGGGGCGACTGCGGCAGCGCGAAGAACATGCCGTCGTGGACGCGGCTGGGCACCAGATAGTCGCGCGCACCTTCCGGCGTGCTCTTGGTGAGCATCGGGGTCTCGATGTCGACAAAGCCCTGCTCGTCGAGGAACTTGCGCACCTCCATGGCCACGCGGTAGCGCAGCATCATGTTGTTCTGCATGTAAGGGCGGCGCAGATCCAGCACGCGATGCGTCAGGCGCGTCGTCTCCGACAGGTTCTCATCGTCGAGTTGGAACGGAGGCGTCACCGAGGGGTTCAGCACTTCCAGCTCCAGGCACAGCACCTCGACCTTGCCGCTGGTCAGGGCCACATTCTCGGTGCCGGCCGGGCGCGCACGCACCTTGCCGACGATCTTCAGGCAGAACTCGTTGCGCACATCGGATGCGATCTTGAACATCTCGGCGCGATCGGGGTCGCAGACGATCTGCACGATGCCTTCGCGATCGCGCAGGTCGATGAAGATCACGCCGCCATGGTCGCGGCGGCGGTGGGCCCAGCCCATCAGGGTCACGGTTTGGTCGAGCAGCTTCTCGCTGACTTGGCCGGCATAACAGGTTCGCATGGTGTTCTCCGAAATCTTGGGTGGCCGCTGGGTCGGGCGCGGCCGGGGGTCATGTCTTGTGGGGCGCTGGCGGGGTTTCTCGGTCAGGAACCGGCCCCCTCAGGGCTGAGCACTTGCCGGGGTGCTCAGCCCGGTCAATTTCGGGCCACTCCAGGCTCGGACGGCGGCACCACACCCATCGAGATGATGTGCTTGAGGGCGGCGTCGACGCTCATGTCCAGCGGCCGCACACTGGCGCGCGGCATCATCAGGAAAAAGCCCGAGGTCGGGTTGGGCGTGGTCGGCACATAGAGGCTGACATGCTCTTCGGCGAAATGCCGGGCCGCCTCATGGCTGGGCCGGCCGGTGACGAAGGCAATCGTCCACGAGCCCTGGTGCGGGTACTGCACCAGTACCGCCTCGCGAAAGGCATTGCCGCTGCTGGAGAACAGCGTGTCCGAGACCTGCTTGACCGAGTTGTAGATGCTCTTGACGATGGGCGTGTTGGACAGCACCCGGTGCCACTGGCGGAACAGCCACTGGCCGAAGATATTCGTCACGAACACGCCGGTCAGCAGCAGCGCGGTCACCAGAATCACCAGACCCAGGCCTGGGATATGACGCAGGGTCTCGATGCTGGCGTGCAGACTTTGCGGCAGCAGCGCCTGCGAGGCGCTCAGCAAGGCCGCGAACACGGCATCGATGATGCCCAGCACCCACATCAGCACCCAGATGGTGATGGCCAGCGGCAGCCAGACCAGCAGGCCGGCGATGATGTACTTCTTCACAGGACTCCTCGCGGGCCGGCACCGGGCTCAGTGACTGGCACAGGAGCTCCCGCAGGTGTGCGTGCTGGCGGCCGGCTCGCTGCTGGCCGGCGCGGCCGGTGCAGCTGCAGCGGCTGCGGGGGCGGCCGCGCCGCCCTTGAAATCGGTGGCATACCAGCCCGAACCCTTGAGCTGGAATCCGGCCGCCGTGACCTGCTTGGCAAAGCTCTCGGCCCCGCAGGCCGGGCAGGTGGACAGCGGTGCGTCAGACATCTTCTGCAGCACATCCTTGGCGTGACCGCAGGAGGCACAGCGGTAGGCGTAGATAGGCATGGTCTAAACCGTTGATTTGAAACGCGAAATTATAAGGGCCGGCGCAGCGGCGCCGGCCCCCGGGAGATTCAGACGCGAAATCCCAGGGCAAATCTCAGTGCTTGTGGCCGTGCGCCAGCGCCTGCTCGTGCTTGATGGCCGCCTCGATCGAATGGCCGGCGGGCTTGAGCAGTTGCGGCGCCAGCGAGCCCAGCAGCATGCCGATCACCGAGGCGGCAAAACCCACCAGTTGCGGCGGCACCATGGCCTCGGCTGCGGTCATTTCGGCGCCGATCCAGAACAGCAGGCCCAGCAGGATGGAACAGAACGCGCCTTGGGTGGAGGCGCGCTTCCAGAAGGCACCGGCCACCAGCGGCACGAAGGCCGCCACCAGGGTCACCTTGTAGGCGTTCTGCACCATCTCGTACATGGTCGAGCGCGAGTTCAGCGCGAACAGCAGCGCGCCCAGCGTGAAAGTCACCAGCACGATGCGCAGGGTCAGCAGGAACTGCCTGTCGCTCATATGCGGGGCGAAGGGCTTGAGCACGTTTTCGGTGAAGGTGGCGGTGGGCGCCAGCAGGGTGCCGCTGGCGGTCGACAAGATGGCCGACAGCAAGGCGCCGAAGAACATCACCTGCACCCAGACCGGCATCTTGTTGAGGATCAGGTCCGGCAGGATGCGCTGCACCGCGCGGCCGTCCTCCGAGCCGAACAGCTGGGCCAGATTCGGGTCCATCACCAGGGCCGAGTAGGCGATGTAGATCGGTACGGCGGCAAACAGCAGGTAGACACTGGCGCCGATCACGGTGCCGCGCACCGCGGTCTTCTCGTCCTTGGCGCTGGTCATGCGCTGAAACACGTCCTGCTGGGGCACCGAGCCGAAGGCCACGGTCAGAAAGCCCGCCGCAATCGCCCAGATCATCGCCCCGTCCGCCTCCGGCGGGATCAAGTTCAGCTTGCCGGCCTCGATTGCATGCGAGACCACCGGGCCGACGCCGCCGGCCAGATCACCCACCATATAGGCCACCAGGCTCAGGCCGATGATGATGATGACGGTCTGGAAAAGATCGGTGAAGGCCACCGACCACATGCCGCCAAACATCGTGTAGACCATCACGATGGCCGCGCCACCGAGGATTGCGTGGTTGAGCTCGATCGCGCCGCCCGACAGGATGTGAATCACCAGGCCTAGCGCCGTCATCTGGGCCGAGGTCCAGCCCAAATAGCTCAGTGTGATCGCGATGCTGGTCAGCACCTCGACGCCCTTGCCATAGCGCTTCTTGTAGAAGTCGCCGATGGTCAGCAGGTTCAGCCGGTAGAACAGCCGGGCGAACAGCAGGGCTGCCAGGAACAGCGCCGCCGAGGCGCCGAAGGGGTCGCCGGGGATGCCCGACAGGCCGTCCATCGCGAAGGTGGCGGATACCGCCAGCACCGTCTCGGCGCCGAACCAGGTGGCGAACACCGTGGCCACATTCATGTACAGCGGCAGGCTGCGACCGGCCACCAGATAGTCCTTGGCGTTGTGCACGCGGCGCGCGGCAAACAGGCCGATGCCTATCGTGATCAGCATGTAGAGAACGACAAAGGTCACCAGCACGGCCGAGCTCCCATCAGGTTGACAACATCAATCCGCCAACACCAGCGCAAGATCCGCGCCAGCACCAACACAAAAAAGCGCGCAAGTGTAGCCCTCAATCGGCCGACTTGGGCGCCACCAGGGGCAAGAGCAGCTCGAAGCAGCAGCCCTGCCCGGCCTCGCTGCGCACGCTGATCTGCCCGCCCAGCAGCGAGTGCACGATGGTGTAACAGATGTGCAGGCCCAGGCCACTGCCGCCGCTGCCCAGCTTGGTGGTGAAGAAGGGGTCGAAAACCCGGCCAAGATGCTCGGGCGCGATGCCGGCGCCGTTGTCGCTGAAGCGCAGCCGCAGCTGCGCGCTAGCCTGCAGCTCAGCCTGCAAGACCATCAGCCCGCCCGGCCGCTCACCGAAACCGTGCAGCAGCGCATTGAGCACCAGGTTGCTCAGCACCTGGCCCAGCGGGCCGGGATAGCTGTCCATCACCAGGCCCTCGGGCACCTCCAGGCGCAGTTGGTGCTCGTCGCGGCGCAGGCGGTTGGCCAGAGTCAGCGCCACCTCCTCGCAGACCTTGCGCAGCTCGAAGCGGCGGCGCTGGTCCGAGGTCTGGTCCACCGCCAGCTGCTTGAAGCTCGCCACCAGCCGGGCCGCGCTGTCCAAGCTGCGCACCAGCAGGCCGGCCGACTCTTGGGTGCTGGCGCAAAAGCGCTCCAGCTCGGAGCGTCGCAGCGTGCCATTGCCGGCCTGCTCGGCAAAGCGGCGGCTGTTGTCGTCCAGCGTGCTGGCCACCAGCAGGCTGTTGCCTATGGGAGTGTTCAGCTCATGGGCCACGCCGGCCACCAGCGCGCCCAGCGACGCCAGCTTCTCCTGCTGCACCAGCATGGTCTGCGTCAGCTGCAAGCGCCGGTAGGCCTCGGCATTGTCCAGCGCCACCGCCGCATAGGCGCCCAGCGTGCGCAGCATGTCCAGATCGGTCTCGGTGTAGGCATCGGCACGTTCGCTGAGCACGCTGACGACGCCGACCACCTGCTGCTTCAGCAGCATAGGCACATACAGGGCCGAACGCGCCTGCCCCGGCTCGGCCCCGCTTTCCAGCTGCAGCCGCTGCTGGCCGACACGCTGGCGCGTCACGGCGTCGAGTTCGCGGTTGTCGCGATCGAGATCGCCGATGCGCAGCTCGCATGCACCCAGCACGCATTGGGTGGCCGGCTGCTCGGCCGCGTCGAGGCTGCGCTGATAAGGCTTGAAGCGCTCGCCGCGCTGCATCACGAAGTCGAAGTCGATGCGCCGCTCGTCCCAACGCACCAGGCCGATGCCGAAGGCGCCTGCATCCATCAGCGTCTCGACATGACGGTACAGTGTTTGCGAGATCGCCTCGGCATCCAGCGAAGCGGTGATCTGGCGCCCGATCTCGCTGAGCAGAGCGATGTTGTGGCGGGCCCGCTCGGCGCCGCGCTTTTCCTGCTCCACCTCGGCGGTGCGCTGCACCACTTCGCTCTCCAGCCGCAGCTGCGCGGCGCGCAGCGCACGCAGGCGCAGCCGCCAGGCCAGCGCCAGCACCGCGAGCAGCAGCAACGCCATGCCCACGCGAAAGCCGGCATGGCGCCACCAGGGCGGTGTCATCTCCAGGCTCAGCAGCAGCCGCTGTGGCCCCCAGACCCCGTCCGGGCTGGCCGCTTTCGCATACAGGCGGTAGCGGCCTGGATCCAGATTCGTGTAGGTGACCAGACCCTCGCCCGCCGCGCCCTCGATCCAGTTCTGATCGAAGCCTTCGAGCCGCCAGGCATAGCGCGCCAGGCCGTGCTGGTAGAAATGCAGTGCACTCAGCTCAAAGCTGAGCATGGCCTCGCGGTGGCTCAGCGTCAGCTCGCGCAGCTCGGCCAGCGGCGTCTGCAGGCGCAGCGGCGCTGCCTCGCCCGGCCGGGGCTCGGCCAGCAGCGAGCGATTGAACACCCGCAGATCGGACAGCTGCACCACCGGCCCGGTCGGGTTGTCGCGCAGCGTTTGCGGATGAAAGTGCAGCAGGCCCTGGGCGCCGTAGAACAGACTGCCATCGCTGCCCTGGGCCGAGGCGCCGAAATTGAAGGCACCGTCAAAACGCCCGCTGCGCGAGGGATAGAGCCGTGCCTGGCCGCGGTTGGGGTCTAGCCGCAGCAGGCCCTGCGGGCTGCTCATCCAGAGCGCGCCGTCGGCAGCCGCCTCCAGACTGTTGACCCAGCCCTTGGGCATGCCGGCCACGCCGCGCCAAGACTGCAGGCGCCAGCCCTCGCCACCGTCCTCAACCAGCTGATACAGCCCCAGCTGGGTGCCCAGCCAGAGGCGGCCGGCGCCATCCTGGCGCAGGCTTTGCACCATCAGCTCCTGCGGTGTCGGCATCTGCGCATCGGGCCGCAGCGGCTGGACAAAGCCCTCGCGCCGCTCGTCCCAGAGCTGCAGCCCGCCCTTGCTGCCCACCCAGAGCCGGCCCTCACGGTCCTGCAGCAGGCAGTCGATCGTGTCGTGGCTCAGCGCCGGGGCCGCCGAGCTGCTGCGGAAAGTCCGCAGGCTGCCATCGGGCGAGAGCCGGTGCAGGCCGGCAGCGCTGGCGACCCACAGCCGGCCCTGGGCGTCCAGCAGCATCGCGCTGATCGACAGGCCGGCCGGTGCGCTCGTGCCCAGCTCGATGCGGCGGGCCCGCCGGCCCGGCAGCTCCAACAGCCACAGCCCGCCCTCGCCGCCCACCCACAGTCCCTTGCCGGGCTGCTGCAGCAAGGCCTTAATATGGGTGATCGGCAGCTGCGCCGCGCTCAGCCGCTCGACAGCGCCGCTGGGTAGATGCAGCCGGTTCAGACCGCCGCCATAAGTGCCGATCCAGGCATGCCAGGCGCCATCAGGCAGCACCGCCTGCACCTGGGGGTGCGACAGGCTGCCGGGCTCGCCGGGCACCGCCAGATAGCTGCGAAAGCCGGCGCTGCCCAGATCGGCCAGATTGAGCCCGCCGCCCCAGGTGCCAACCCACAGCACGCCGCTGCGATCCTGGTAGATCGAGGCCACACCGTCGTGGCTGAGGCTGCGGGGCATGGCCGCGTGATGGCCGAAATGCTCGGCGGCTGGCGCGCCGGCGCGCCAACGCCACAGGCCCTGGCTGCCGCTGCCTATCCAGATCGACTGCTCGGCATCGCGCCGCAGCGCGTAAATCGTGTCGCCGGGCAGACCCAGCCGGCGCGGCAGATCGCTGAGCTCGCCGCTGCGAGCATCAATCACTTGCACGCCAGCATGGGTGCCGACCCAGAGCCGCCCCTGTGCGTCGAGCGCCAGGCTGCGCACCGCCGGCGCGCTGCCGTCCGGCGCCGGCGCCAGCGGCCACTGACGGCGCAACTGGCCGTCCGGCCCAAGCTGCAGCAGCCGCGCACCCTGCACCAGCCACAGGCCGTCTTCGCCGTCGGCAATCATCGCGCGCAAGGATGCGGCTTGCGTTGGCAGCGTGATCGGCGTGAAGCGTCCTGAGGCCGGCTCGAAACTGAACAGGCCGCCGGCGGCCGCGACCCACAAGCGCCCGCCACGACCGGCCAGCAGGCCGAGCACCCGGCGCTGCTGCGGCGCCAGCTGCGCCGGCAAGGCATGGCGGCGCAATCGGTCGGTGGCCAGATCGATCTGGTCCAGCCCCGCGCCGGTGCCCACCCACAAGATACCGGCCGGCGCTTCCAGCAGTGCAGTGACCAGCACATGGCTGAGCGTGGCCGGGTCGGCCGGGTCGGCGCTGAAGACACGGGCGCGTCGGCCGTCATGGCGCAGCAGGCCGTCGGTCGTGCCCAGCCACATCAGGCCACGGCTGTCCTGCAGCGCGCTGACCACGGCCTCATCCATCAGCCCCTGCTCGGCGCGCCAATGGTCGAAGCGCAGGGTCTGCAGCGAGTCAGCCCAGGCCGGCGCCAGCATGAACCAGCACAGCATGGCACCAAGCCAGGCATGGACGGAGGGGAGGCGACAAGGCGTCAGCACGGCCTGAGCCTAAGCGCAAAGCCGAGCCGGGCAACAGCGGTATAAGCCCGCTTGCTCGGCGATTTTCCGGGGCATCAGCTCAACAAACCGCCGCGCACCAGGATCTGGGCCAGCACCAGGCCGAAAGTGAAGCCGATGCCGGTGTACAGCACCGCACGCAGCAGCCAGTTGGTGCGGCGCTGCTCGCGCAGCAGGGCCAGCAGCAGCTGGCTGTCATGTGGGCCGGCCTGCTTTTTCAGGCTGTCGTGCAGCAGGCGCGGCAGCTCGGGGAAGAGCTGGGCATAGCGCGGCGCCTCCTTGGTCAGCTGGTTGACGAAGGCGCGCCAGCCGATCTGCTCGTTCATCCAGCGCTCCAGAAAAGGCTTGGCCGTGGCCCAGAGATCCAGATCGGGGTCGAGCTGGCGACCCAGGCCCTCGATGTTCAAGAGCGTCTTTTGCAGCAGCACCAGCTGCGGCTGGATCTCGACATTGAAGCGGCGCGAGGTCTGGAACAAGCGCATCAGCACCTGGCCCAGCGAGATGTCCTTCAGCGGCCGGTCGAAGTGCGGCTCGCAGACGGCCCGCACCGCGCTCTCCAGCTCGTCGACCCGGGTCTGGGGCGGCACCCAGCCCGAGGCGATGTGCAGCTCGGCGACGCGCTTGTAGTCGCGCCGGAAGAAGGCGATGAAGTTCTGCGCCAGGTATTCCTTGTCAACCTCGGTGAGGGTGCCGATGATGCCGAAGTCGAGCGCGATATAGCGGCCGAAGGTGGCCGCGTCCAGGCTGACCTGGATATTGCCCGGGTGCATATCGGCATGGAAGAAGCCGTCGCGGAACACCTGGGTGAAGAAGATCGTGACGCCATCGCGGGCTAGCTTCTTGATGTCGATGCCGGCCGTGCGCAGGCGTTCGAGCTGCGAGATCGGCACGCCCGACATGCGCTCCATCACGATGACCTCGGAGCTGCACAGCTCCCAGTGCATCTCGGGCACCATCACCAGGTTCAGGTCGGCCATATTGCGGCGCAGCTGGGCCGCATTGGCGGCCTCGCGCACCAGATCGAGCTCGTCATGCAGATAGGTATCGAACTCGGCCACCACCTCGCGCGGCTTCAGGCGCCGGCCGTCGGCGGAGAGCCGCTCGACCCAGCCGGCCACGGTGCGCAGCAGGGCCATATCGTCTTCGATGATGTCCAGCATACCGGGCCGCAAGACCTTGACCGCAACCTCGCGGCCGTCGTGCAGCACCGCGAAATGCACCTGCGCGATCGAGGCGCTGGCCACCGGCTCGGCATCAAAGCTCTTGAACAGCTGCTCGACCGGCTTGCCGAAGGCCTTCTCGACCAGGGCCTGCGACACGGCGGCCGGGAACGGCGGCACATTGTCCTGCAGCCGCGAGAGCTCGGCGACGATGTCGGCCGGCACCAGATCGCGCCGGGTCGACAGCACCTGGCCGAACTTGACAAAGATCGGCCCCAGATGCTCGAGCGCCAGGCGCAGGCGCACGCCACGCGGCTGGTCCCAGTTGCGGCCCACCGAGATCAGGCGGCGCAGCAGGCGCAGGCGGCGCTGGCGGAAACCCGAGAGCGCGAGCTCGTCGAGCCCGAAGCGCAGCACCGTCCAGACGATGACCAGCAGGCGGGCGAAATACCTCATGTGCCGCCGCGCCCGGAGGAGCCCCCGGGCATCAGGCCGGCCGCGCCGCGCGCCAGCGCGGCCAGCCCCTGAGCCGCCGCGCGGCCCCAGCGAGCCAGCTGATGCGCCGGCATCGCGCCGACCAGCTGGGCCAGATCATCCTCGATGTCCCAGCGCAGGTTGTCCATCAGCCAGCTGATGTCGCCCGCCAGCGCCGCGTCGCCCTGCACCGAGACCTGGGGGCGCTCGCCGGTCAGGCTGCCCAGGGCCAGCAGAGCCGGGTTGGAGGCGTCGAGCTCGATGCGCAAGGCATCGGCCGGCGCGGCGTCAAGACGCTCCAGCAGGCCGGCACGAGTAATGCTTAGCACCAGATCGGGAGCCGGCGGCAGCAGCGCCGGCCAGCCCCGCAGATGCACCAGCACGGCGCGGCCGGCATGGGGAGCCAGGCGGGCCGTCGCGGCCGCCTCGCGCCCGATGACATGATTGAGCAACAGGCAGATGCGATCCTGCACGGCCGGGGCGAAGAGGTGGGACCAGTCTTGAAGCATGTTTCGGATTGTAGGCAGATGGGGTGACCCAGCGAGTTAGGGGGGTGAGGCGCGAGCGGCCTGTCACAGGAATTGAGGGAGAATTCGCGGTCCGCGGTCTGACCATGGGAGGCAGGTTGCGGGCGCGTGAGTTGGTGGGTATTGCATTTCGCAAGGCCCAAACCTACGCCCAGGAGCAAAAGGACGATGTTCGAGGATCGCAGTTACAAAAGAACTTTCTATAGCGCACCGCAATCGGTCGAATCCTTGATCGCCGCTTTTCTGGAGCCCGGCATCATTGTCCTGAGCTATCTGCTCGTCAACGCCTTCTTCGACGAACCGGTATTGCGCTCCACACTGACCCTGTGCCTGCTGATATTTGCGCTGACATTTCCGGGCCGCAATCGTTTTGCCGAGCATCCGGCCAGCGCCGGCATCGATGTGCTGAGCTCCTGGGTCATGCTGCTGGCGATTCTGGCGCTGTGCGGTTATGCCACCAGCTCGATGGGCTATTTCGAGAACGAGGTGCTGCTGTGGTGGGCCATCATCACGCCGCTGGCGCAAATGGTGGCCATCGAGATCGGCCGGCGCCTGCGCCGCTGGATGGGCGCACGCCCCGAGGCACGTCGCTCCGCCGTGATCGTCGGCGCCGGGCCGCTGGGCGCCAAGGTGGCGCGGGCGCTGCGCGACGGCAGCGACAGCGGCATCGATTTCCTCGGCTACTTCGACGACCGCCAGGACGAGCGCCTGCACCCCGACGCCAGCGACCGGCTGCTGGGCACGCTGGCCCAGGTCAGCGAGCAGGTGCGCGCCCTGGGCGTGCGCGAGGTCTATATCACCTTGCCGCTGGGGTCGCAGCCGCGCATCGTGCAGCTGCTGGAGCAGTTGCAGGGCACGACCGCGTCCCTCTTCTTCGTGCCCGATGTGTTCGGTATTTCCATCATCCAGGGCCGTCTGCAGGATATGAACGGCGTGCCGGTCGTGGGTATCTGCGAAACCCCGTTCACCGGCACCAATGAGCTGATCAAGCGCATCAGCGATGTGGTGCTGGCCAGCCTCATCCTGGTGCTGATCTCGCCCATCATGCTGGCCCTGGCGATCGGCGTGAAGCTGAGCTCACCCGGCCCCATCATCTTCAAACAGCGCCGCAACGGCCTCGATGGCGAGGAGATCATCGTCTACAAGTTCCGCTCGATGCGGGCCATGGACAACGGCGCGGTGGTCAAGCAGGCCACCAAGGGCGACCCGCGCATCACCAAGTTCGGCGCCTTCATCCGGCGCACCTCGCTGGACGAGTTGCCGCAGTTCATCAATGTGCTGCAGGGCCGCATGAGTATCGTCGGGCCGCGCCCGCATGCGGTCGCGCACAACGAGGAATACCGCCAGCTGATCAAGGCCTATATGGTGCGCCACAAGGTCAAGCCGGGTATCACCGGCTGGGCCCAGGTGAATGGCCTGCGCGGTGAAACCGACACCATCGACAAGATGAAAGCCCGGGTCGAATATGACCTCGAGTATCTGCGCAATTGGTCGCTGGGCCTCGATTTGCAAATCATCGTGCGCACCGTGCGCCTGGTACTTTTTGACCGCCACGCTTATTGATTGCGCGCCGCGCGGCTCTGAATGAAATAGAGGATTGAATGAATATGGCGCAACACCGATATACCCTGCTGACGGCCAGCCTGCTGTGCGCGCTGCCGGCCCTGGCCCAGCAAAGCCCTTACTACCTCGGTGCCTCCCTGGGCGTGACCCATGTGTCGAATATCTACCGCAGCACGCCCGGCCAGCCGAGCAATAGTGACAACGTCACCACCGCCACCTTGCTGGCCGGTCTGGACCAGCGCATCGGCCGCCAGCGCCTGTTCGGCGATGCCTCGATCCGCGCCAATCACTATGAAAACAACAGAAACCTGCGTAACAACGGTTACGCATTGAATGCAGGTGTTGACTGGCAAACGATAGAACGGCTGTCGGGCCAGCTGAGCGTCAACTCGAACCGCAGCCTGGCGCAGTTCAACCCCGGCAATGGCGCGCCCGAGATCACGAAAAAGAACATCGAGCAAACCGACCAGGCCCGCGCCTCGGTGCGCTACGGCCTGGTGTCGCTGTTGTCGCTGGAAGGTTCGTTGACGCACCGCCGGCGCGACTACTCGGCCAGCGAGTACAACCAATATGACTACAGCCAGAACACCGTCTCGCTGGGCCTGACCTGGCGCCCCAGCGGCGCGCTGAGCCTTGGCGTGGCGGGCCGCTACTCGGACGGCAAGTACCCGCGCTTCAGGCCGGTCGCCAATGGCTTTGAGGCCGATGACTACACCCGCAAGGACATCGACCTGACCGGCACCTGGGTGGCCAGCGGGGCCAGCACCCTGAGTGGTCGACTGAGCTTTGGCAAACGCGACGCCAGCCAGGCCTCCTCGCGCGACTTCTCCGGCGGCACCGGCAGCATCAGCTGGAAATGGCAGCCCACGGCCAAGCTGCTGATCAACAGCAACCTGATGCGGGACAGCGGCGACGAAACGTCCTTCCTCGCCATCGGCTCGATCGGCGGGATCAGCAGTGACTACAGCCGCATCACTACCTCCGCCAGCGTCAACGCCAGCTATGAGCTGACCGGTAAGATCGTTCTCGACGCGGGGCTCAACTATTCTGATCGTGACCTGACCGACAGATTCGGCATTAACACCGTCAAGTCCGGCGACAAGACCACCACGCTGAGCTTGGGCGGCCGCTGGGCGGTGAACCGCAGCACGACCCTGGGCTGCCAGCTCAACCGCGACAAGCGCACCGGCCTGTCCACCCTGTCCACCCCGTACAGCGCCAACAGCTACGGCTGCTACGCGCAGCTGATGGTGCGCTGAGGGATCGCAGCAATGAGCCAAAAAATCCTGCTGACCGGCGCGACCGGTTATATCGCCTCGCACACCTGGCTGGCCCTGCTGGCGGCTGGCCATGAGGTGGTCGGCGTCGACGACTTCTCCAACAGCTCGCCCGAGGTGCTGAAGCGGCTGGCCCGGCTTGGCGGCAGCACGCCTGAATTCGAGCGCGCTGATGTCTGCGACGCGGCCGCGATGGAGGCGGTGTTTGCCCGCCACAAGCCCGCTGCGGTCGTGCACTTCGCCGCCTTCAAGGCGGTCGGTGAGTCCACCGCGATGCCGCTGTCCTATTACCGCAACAACCTCGGCGGCCTGGTCAACACCTGCGAGACCATGCGCCGCCATGGCTGCGAGCGCATCGTCTTCAGCTCCAGCGCCACCGTCTATGGCGCGCCCGAGTCGCTGCCGCTGCGCGAGGATGCCCCGCTGTCGGCCGTCAACCCCTACGGCGCCACCAAACTGATGGGCGAGACGATTCTGCGCGACCTGGGTGCGGCCGAGCCAAACTGGCAGACCGCCGCGCTGCGCTACTTCAACCCGGTCGGCGCGCACGAGAGCGGACTGATCGGCGAAGACCCGCGCGGCATACCGAACAATCTGATGCCTTATGTCACCCAGGTGGCCGTGGGTCGGCGCGCCGAGTTGCAGGTCTTTGGCAGCGACTACGACACGCCCGACGGCACCGGCGTGCGCGACTACATCCATGTGAGCGATCTGGCCGAAGGCCACGTTGCGGCGCTGCGCTTCCTGCTCGACGGCCGTGACTCGATCACCGCCAATCTGGGCACCGGCCGCGGCTACAGCGTGCTGGAGGTCGTGCGCGCCTTCGAGGCGGCCAGCGGCAAAGCCGTGCCCTACAAGCTGGTGCCGCGCCGCGCTGGCGACGTGGCCGCCTGCTATGCCGACCCCACGCTGGCACGTCAGCTGCTTGGCTGGGAGGCCAAACACGACCTCGACCGCATGTGCGAGGACAGCTGGCGCTGGCAAAGCATGAACCCCAAGGGATACGAAGAATGAGCATGATCCAAGTCCAACCTGTCATCATGGCTGGCGGCAGCGGCACGCGGCTGTGGCCGCTGTCGCGGGCCGGTTACCCCAAGCAATTCCTGGTGCTGGAGGGCAATACCAGCCTGTTCCAGCAGGCGGCCACCCGGCTGGCCGCGCTGGCCGCGCCCGATCTGGCACTGGCCGGCCCGCTGATCGTTGGCAACGAGGAGCACCGCTTCCTGGTGCTCGATCAGCTGCGCGAAACCAAGGCCGAGCCCAGCGCCGTGCTGCTGGAACCGATGGGCCGCAACACCGCGCCGGCGATGACTTTGGCCGCCTTGCAGGGGATGGAAGGGGGCGCAGATCCGGTGCTGGTAGTGACACCGGCCGACCAGACCGTCACTCAGCCCGAGGCCTTTACCGCTGCATTGCAGCAGGCCGTGCGGCAGGCCGCCGACGGTGCCATCGTGATCCTGGGCATCACGCCGGACCGGCCCGAGACCGGCTATGGCTATATCCGCGCCGAGGCGGCGGGTGCCGGCCTGGCCGTGGCCCAGTTCGTCGAGAAACCCGATCTCGTCACCGCCGAGGGCTATCTGCGCGAGGGCGGCTACTACTGGAACAGCGGCATGTTCGTGCTGCGCGCCAGCACCTGGCTCAAGGCCCTGCAGCGTTTCCGCCCCGACATCCTGGAGGCCACCCGTGCCGCCTTCGTGGCCCGCAAGGTGGATGACAAGTTCGTGCGCCCGGGCAAGGCCGAGTTCGCCGCCGTGCCCAGCGAATCGGTCGACTATGCGGTGATGGAGCGCTGCCCCGGCAGCGATATCCCTCTGGCCATGGTCGAGCTCGATGCCGGCTGGAATGACCTGGGCGCCTGGGAGGCGGTCTGGCAGGTCACGGCCAAGGACGCCGATGGCAACGCCAGCCGCGGCGACGCCATCGTCAAGGACAGCCGCAACACCCTGGTGCACGCGACCAGCCGCCTGGTCAGTGTGGTCGGCCTCGATGACATCGTCGTGGTCGAGACAGCGGACGCCGTGCTGGTGGCCGATCGCAGCAAGAGCCAGGACGTCAAGAAAATCGTCCAGCAGCTCGATGCCAGCCAGCGCGGCGAACAGACCCTGCACCGCAAGGTCCACCGCCCCTGGGGCTGGTATGACAGCATCGATATGGGCGAGCGCTTCCAGGTCAAGCGCATCATGGTCAAGCCCGGCGCGACGCTGAGCCTGCAGATGCACCATCACCGCGCCGAACACTGGATCGTCGTCTCCGGCACCGCCGAGGTCACCAATGGCGACAAGGTCATCCTTTTGACCGAGAACCAGAGCACCTATATCCCGCTGGGCCAGACCCACCGCCTGGCCAACCCCGGCAAGCTGCCGCTGGAGATCATCGAGGTGCAGTCGGGCTCCTACCTGGGTGAGGACGACATCGTGCGCTTCGAAGACACCTATGGCCGCAAGTAAGCACAAAGTGAGCAAGACATGACCCTCCTCGTCACCGGCGGTGCCGGTTTCATCGGCAGCAACTTCGTGCTGGACTGGTTGCGCCAGTCCGACGAAAAGATCATCAACCTCGATGCGCTGACCTATGCCGGCAATCTCGAGAACCTGGCCAGCCTGCAAGGCGACGCCCGCCATGTGTTTGTGCAGGGTGATATCTGCGACCGAGCGCTGATCGACAAGCTGCTGGCCGAGCACCGCCCGCGCGCCGTCGTGCACTTCGCCGCCGAGAGCCATGTGGATCGCTCGATCAGCGGCCCCGGCGCCTTCATGCGCACCAATATCGAGGGCACTTACACCCTGCTCGAAGCCGCGCGTGCCTACTGGAGCCCGCTGCCCGAAGGGGAGAAAGCCGCATTCCGCTTTCACCATGTTTCGACCGACGAGGTCTATGGCTCGCTGGCCAAGGACGACCCCGCCTTTGCCGAGACCAAGACCTACGAGCCCAACAGCCCCTACTCGGCCAGCAAGGCCGCCAGCGACCATCTGGTGCGGGCCTGGCACCACACCTACGGCCTGCCGGTGCTGACCACCAACTGCAGCAATAACTACGGGCCCTATCACTTCCCCGAGAAGCTGATCCCGCTGATGATCGTCAATGCGCTGGCCGGCAAACCGCTGCCGGTCTACGGCGACGGCCAGCAGATCCGCGACTGGCTCTACGTCACCGACCACGCCAGCGCGATCCGCGCGGTGCTGGCCGGCGGCAAACCCGGCGAGGTCTACAACGTCGGCGGTTGGAACGAGAAGGCCAATATCGATATCGTCAAGACGGTCTGCGCCCTGCTCGACGAGCTGCGCCCCGACCCGGCCGGCCCCTACGCCCGCCTGATGACTTATGTCACCGACCGCCCCGGCCACGACCGCCGCTACGCGATCGACGCCCGCAAGATCGAGCGCGAGCTGGGCTGGCGCCCGGCCGAGACCTTCGAGACCGGCATCCGCAAGACCGTGCAGTGGTATCTGGGTCATCCCGACTGGGTCCAGCATGTGCAGTCCGGCAGCTATCGCGACTGGGTGTCCAAGCAGTACGGGGCCTGAGGAAGGACACCCATGAAGATTCTGCTGCTGGGCAAGAATGGGCAGGTCGGCTGGGAGCTGCAGCGCGCCTTGGCGCCGCTGGGCGAGCTGGTCGCGCTGGACCGCCATGAAGGTGCCGACCTTGCCAACACCGAGGCGCTGACCGCCACCGTGCGCGCCCAGGCACCGCAAATCATCGTCAACGCGGCCGCATACACCGCCGTCGACAAGGCAGAGAGCGAGCCCGAGCTGGCGCGCCAGATCAATACCCTGGCCCCGGCCCGGCTGGCGCTGGAGGCCAAGGCCCTGGGTGCGTTGCTGCTTCACTACAGCACCGACTATGTGTTCGACGGCAGCGGCAGCGAAGCCCGCGCCGAAGATGCCCCGACCGCGCCGCTGAGCGTCTATGGCCGAACCAAGCTTGATGGCGAACAGGCCATACGCGCCAGCGGCTGTCAGCATCTGATCCTGCGCACCAGCTGGGTCTATGCGGCACGCGGCGGCAACTTCGCCAAGACCATGCTGCGCCTGGCCGCCGAGCGCGAGCAGCTCAAGGTGATTGCCGACCAGATCGGCGCCCCCACCGGCGCCGACCTGCTGGCCGACCTCAGCGCCCACATGATCCGCGCCACCCGGGCCCAGCCCGCGCTGGCCGGCAGCTATCACGCGGTGGCCAGCGGCGAGACCAGCTGGCATGCCTATGCCCAATATGTGATCGAGTTCGCCAGAGCGCGCGGCAAGCCTATCAAGGTGGCGCCCGATCAGGTGCTGGCCATTCCCACGAGCGACTACCCGACCCCGGCCAAGCGCCCACTGAACTCGCGCCTGGCCAACGCCAAGCTGCAGCAGCGCTTCGGCCTGGTCCTGCCGCATTGGCAGCAGGGTGTCGAGCGCATGCTCAACGAAATACTCTGAAGGGAATTTTGATGAAGAACCGCAAAGGCATCATCCTCGCCGGTGGCTCCGGCACCCGACTGCACCCCGCCACCCTGGCGATGAGCAAGCAGTTGCTGCCGGTCTATGACAAGCCGATGGTCTATTACCCGCTGAGCACCTTGATGCTGGCCGGCATCCGCGACATTCTCTTGATCAGCACGCCGCAGGACACACCGCGCTTCGAGGCCCTGCTGGGTGACGGCCGCCGCTGGGGTCTGAACATCAGCTATTGCGTGCAGCCCAGCCCCGACGGCCTGGCACAGGCCTTCATCCTCGGCAAGGACTTCATTGACGGCGCGCCCAGTGCCCTGGTGCTCGGCGACAACATCTATTACGGCCATGACTTCCAGGGCCTGCTGAGCAACGCCACCGCGCAAACCAGTGGCGCCAGCGTGTTCGCCTACCACGTCACCGACCCCGAGCGCTATGGCGTGGTCGAGTTCGATGCGCAGCAGCAAGCCCTGTCCATCGAAGAAAAGCCCAAGGCCCCGAAGAGCAATTACGCGGTCACGGGCCTGTATTTCTATGACGAGCAGGTCTGCGATATCGCCGCCGCGATCAAGCCCAGCCATCGTGGCGAGCTCGAGATCACCGACGTCAACGCCCAGTACCTGAAGCAAGGTCAGCTGCAGGTCGAGATCATGGGGCGCGGCTATGCCTGGCTGGACACCGGCACCCATGACAGCCTGCTCGAAGCCGGCCAGTTCATCGCCACGCTGGAAAAGCGCCAGGGCCTGAAGGTCGCCTGCCCCGAGGAGATCGCCTTCCGCTCGGGCTGGATTACCGCCGAGCAGCTCGAAGCACTGGCCAAGCCGCTCTTGAAGAACGGCTACGGCCAATACCTGAACAAGCTGCTGAGCGAGAAGAAAGCGTTCTGATGAAAATCACCCCCACCTCCCTGCCCGAAGTCCTGATCGTCGAGCCCAAGGTCTTCGGTGATGCCCGTGGCTTCTTCACCGAGAGCTGGAACGAGGCCGTCTTCAACAAGGCGGTCGGCTACGACGTGCGCTTTGTGCAGGACAACCACTCTCGCTCGGCCCGTGGTGTGCTGCGCGGCCTGCACTACCAGTTGCCGCCCCATGCCCAGGGCAAGCTGGTGCGGGTGGTCAGCGGCGCCGTCTTCGATGTGGCCGTGGACATGCGCAGATCAAGCCCGAATTTCGGTCGTTGGGGCGGGGTGGAGCTGAGCGCTGACAACCACAAACAGCTGTGGATACCGCCAGGCTTCGCCCATGGCTTTCTGGTGCTCAGCGAAACGGCGGACTTTCTCTACAAGACCACCGACACCTATGCGCCGCAGGCCGAGGGCTGCGTGCGCTGGGACGATCCGGCCATCGGCGTCCAATGGCCCGCCACCGGCGTCGCGCCACTGCTGGCCGAGAAGGATGCGAAAGCGCCGCTGCTGGCCGAGGCCAAGTACTTCGACTGAGGGCTGTGGCGCGGCCTTCAGGCCGCCACTGTCCCCCTCCCGATGCCGTGGTGCTCGATGCCCAGCGCCTTCATCAGCACGGGCTCCCAGACATTGCGGCCATCGAACACCACCGGCTGCTTCAGGCTGCTCTTGATGCACTCGAAGTCCGGCGTGCGGAACTCCTTCCACTCGGTCACCAGCACCAGTGCGTCCGCGCCCTCCAGCACCTCATCGGCCCGACTGCCGAAACTCAGGCCCGGCACGCGGCCCAGCACCCGGGCAGCCTCGTCCGTCGCCACCGGGTCATAGGCCGCCACCGTAGCGCCACGCCGCAGCAACTCCTGCACGATCACCAGGCTCGGCGCCTCGCGCATATCATCGGTGTCGGGCTTGAAGGCCAGGCCCCACAGTGCCAGATGGCGGCCGCTCAGATCAGCGCCGAAACGCGCCACGATCTTGTCCACCATCAGCAGCTTCTGTCGCTCATTGGCCGCCTCGACCGCCGCCAGCACCCGCAGGGCAATGCCGGCATCACCGGCCGCGCGCACCAAGGCCTTCACATCCTTGGGAAAACAAGATCCGCCATAGCCGGCACCGGCATAGAGAAACTGGTAGCCGATGCGCGGGTCGGATCCGATGCCGCGGCGCACCAGCTCGATATCGGCCCCCAACTGCTCGGCCAGCAGGGCCAGCTCGTTCATGAAGCTGATGCGGGTGGCCAGCATCGCATTGGCCGCGTACTTGCTGAACTCGGCGCTGCGCACATCCATCACCAGCAGACGGTCGTGGTTGCGGGTAAAAGGCGCGTAGATGGCTCGCATCAAAAGCGTGGCCTGCTCGTCGTCGGAACCGATGATGATGCGATCGGGCCGCATGAAGTCTTCCACCGCCGCGCCCTCCTTGAGGAACTCGGGGTTGGATACCACCGCGAACGCCAGTTCGACACCGCGCCGCGCCAGTTCCTCGGCAATCGCCTCACGCACCCGGTCGGCCGTGCCCACCGGCACCGTGCTCTTGTCGACAATGACCTTGTAGTCGGTCATGCGCGCGCCGATCGCGCGTGCGGCCGCCAGCACATACTGCAGATCGGCCGAACCGTCCTCGCCCGGCGGCGTGCCGACCGCCAGAAACATCATCGTGCCGTGATGCACCGCCCGGTCCACATCGGTCGTGAACTGCAGTCGCCCGGCCGCTACATTGCGCCGCACCACCTCCAGCAGGCCCGGCTCGTGGATGGGAATCTCGCCGGCCTCCAGCCGCGCGATCTTGGCCACGTCCACATCCAGGCACAGCACATGGTTGCCCATCTCCGCCAGGCAGGCGCCCGTGACCAGGCCCACATAGCCGGTACCCACTGTCGTGACCTTCATCGCGCCTGCTCTCGCTGGGGTGTTGAATCACCTCAGCGTAGCCAGGCCATATGTCAGCGCGATGGCAGCGGCCCCGCGGGCCGCCGCTTCAATGATCAGACCAACGCTCAGGCGCGCGCATCGCCCCAGCGCAGGGGCGTGACCTCATCGCCCACATAGCTGGTATGGCCGCTGCGGTCCACGCAGTACTGCGGCGACATGATCATCTCCTGCACCAGCATGCCCTCGCCGATGCGGGTGTGCTCGATCAGCACCGAGCGCTCCACCGTGCAGCCTCCGCGCAGATGCGAGCCGTGACCTATCCAGGTCGGGCCCACCACCTTGGCACCGGCCTCGATACGCACGTTCGAGCCGATGTATACCGGCCCCTCGATCTGCACCTTGTCCCAGTCCACCGAGGTGTTCAGCCCCACCCACACCTGCGGGCGCACCTCGCGGCCCGGCACCTGCATCTGCGCCACCTCGCCGGCCAGTACCCGCTGCGTCACGGCCCAGTAGTCCGCCACCCGGCCGATATCGATCCACTCGAAGGGTCGGTTCTGTGCATAGAAGGGCAGGCCCTTCTCGACCAGCAGCGGGAACAGATCGCTGCCGATGTCGAACTCGCGGCCCGGCGGAATCAGGTCCAGCACCGCCGGCTCGAAGATGTAGATGCCGGTGGAGGCCAGGGTGCTCTTGGCCTCCTCGGGCTTGGGCTTCTCCTGGAAGGAGGTCACCCGGCCGTCGGCGTCGGCCACGACAATGCCGTAGTTCTTGGTCTCCGAGCGCGGCACATCCAGGGTCACGACGCTGGCGATCGCGCCCTTGGCCTTGTGCTCGGCCAGCGCGGCCGCTATATCCAGGTCGATGATGGCGTCGCCGCACAGCACGATAAAGGTCTCGTCGAAGAAGCCGCCGAAGTCCTGGATCTTGCGCATGCCGCCGGCCGAACCGACCGGCTTGCACACCACCTCGCCCTGCTCCCGCACGCCTTCGTAGCTGTAGCCCAGCTCGACGCCCCAGCGCTCACCATCGCCGAAATAGTTCTCGATCTTCCAGTGCATGAAGGCCACGTTGACCATGATCTGCTTGACGTCGTAGCGCGCCAGATGCTCGATCAGATAGGCCATCACCGGCTTGCCAAGGATGGGCACCATGGGCTTGGGTGTGTGTTTGGTCAGCGGCCTCACCCGTGTGCCTTGGCCGGCGGCCAGAATCATTGCTTTTGCCATCATCAACTCCCTGAAAACTGATCGATCAATGCTAGATGCAACCCATCGCATCCCTGTGACAGCCGCATCGTCCCCGATTCCCGGCTGTCGACGATCAGAGTCGGCGACGAGTTTGTAACGGCATTTCACCGAAGCGGCGAGCGCACACATCCCCTCAAGCAAGAAGGAGACCCGCCCAGCAGCAACTATGGGCTGCGCGCCGCAGCCCATCGGTCCTCAGACCTTGAAATAGTCCCGATACCAGGCGACAAAGCGCTCCACCCCCTCGGGCACCGGCATCGCCGGCCTGAAACCGGTCCATTCGGCCAGTTCCTCGACATCGGCATGGGTGGCCGGCACGTCGCCGTCCTGCAGCGGCATGAAGTTCTTCACCGCCTCACGGCCGATGGCCTTCTCGATCGCCTCGACAAAAGCCATCAGCTGAATCGGCGCGTGGTTGCCGATATTGAAGACGCGGTACGGCACATTGGAGCGCGCCGGGTCGCTCTTGACGGCGTCGTACTCGGGATCGGCCGTCGCCGGCCGGTCCAGCACCCGCACCACGCCCTCGGCGATATCGTCGATATAGGTGAAGTCACGCACCATCTTGCCGTGGTTGAACACGTTGATGGGGCGGCCCTCCAGAATGGCCTTGGTGAACAGGAACAGCGCCATGTCCGGGCGGCCCCAGGGCCCGTAGACCGTGAAGAAGCGCAGGCCCGTGGTGGGCAGGCCGAACAGATGGCTGTAGGTGTGGGCCATCAGCTCATTGGCCTTCTTGGTGGCCGCATACAAACTGACCGGATGATCGACGCTGTGATGCTCCGAAAACGGCATCAGCGTGTTGCCGCCGTAGACGCTGGAGCTCGACGCATAGGCCAGGTGCTGCACGCCGCTGTGGCGGCAGCCCTCGAGGATGTTGGTGAAGCCGACGATATTGCTGTCGATGTAAGCGTGCGGATTCTCGATCGAATAGCGAACACCGGCCTGCGCGGCCAGATGCACGACGCGGTCGAAGCGCCCCTCGGCAAACAGCTTGGCCATGCCTTCGCGGTCCGCCACATCCAGCTTGACGAACTCGAAGCCCGGCTTGCCCGTCAGCCGCGCCAGCCGGTCGTGCTTGAGTTGCACGTCGTAATAGTTGTTCAGATTGTCCAGGCCCACGACCTGGTCGCCCCGCGCCAGCAGCAGCTGGCTCACATGCATACCGATAAAGCCGGCGGCGCCGGTGACAAGAACTTTCAACGCAATCTCCCAATACCCGAACCGACCAGCTCACGGACCCATCACGACAAAGCCCCAAGCGCGCCCGGCATTCTCGCCCAGCCGGCGCCTCAGCGGCCCCATGCCCGACGGCAGCCCCCTATTTGGAGGGCCGAGGCAGTGTGGTCACACTGCCCTGGTACATCCGGCGGCGGTAGTAATTCACCGGCGTTGCAATGCCTTACCCCTTGGTACGTCGAAGCGTGCTTGATCTCACTGAATGCAAACCCCCATCTGCCGAAAATGCATTCAACAGATCTTCCGCACGACGACGGGTGCTGCAAGTCTCAACTTGGGTAGTACGACCATGATGCAACAGCTCCTCAGCACCTCGCTGACTCGCACGGCCTCCCTCGCCGCCCTCTTTGCCGCTTGTGTGGCGATCGCCGCTTACAGCAACGGCGGCGGTGACGCCGGAGCCGGCCCGGTCGCAGCGCCGCTGCAATCCACACCGACGAGTACCTCTGCCACATCGGTCGCCAAGCCCGCTGCCACGACGGCCGCGGCAGCCAGGTCGGTCGTGCCCGTTCTCGCGATACCTGCGACCGCCTCGTCCGACAGCGGGCCGACACTGCTGACGGTGCGCGCCCATGCGGACCTGGCCGGAGGCGTCGGCGCGATGGTGTCGCTGCGGGTGGACGGCGTGGTCACCGACAGCGTGGAGGTGCGTGCCACCCAGCCCACCGACTACGCCCTGGCCGCGCCCACCCTCAAGCCCGGCAGCCTGGTGGACGTGGTCTACACCAATGACGCCGCCGTCAACGGCGTGGACCGCAATCTCTACGTGCAGCAGATCAGCACCGCCGACACCGCCGTGCTGCCCACCGCCACCATCGTCAGCCTCGACAAGGGCAACGACAACGCCGCCTTCGACGGCCAGAACGTTGTCGCCGGCACCACCAACCTCCACAGCAACGGCGCGCTGCGCCTGGCCTGGCCCGCGCCCAACCTCACGGATCGCCTCACCGTGCGCGCCAGCGCCACCAGTGCCGGCGGCAGCGGCGCGCTGATGGTCGCCCGCGTCGACGGCATCGTCGTCGGCTCGGTCCTGGTCTCGTCCACCACGCCCGCCGACCATGTGTTCGCCGCCCCGCCGCTGGCCGTCGGCAGCCTTGTCCATATTGCCTTTGCCAACGCCGCCACCGTCAACGGTCAGACCCGCAGCCTGCGCGTGCACTACCTGATGTCCGGCACCACCGTGCTGCAGCCCAGCGCCGGCAGCATGTCCTTTGATGCCGGCAGCGGCCTGGCCGCCTTCGACGGTGCCAACGTTCAGCCGACCACGCAGAACCTGCTCACCGCCGACGGCGCACTGCGCGGCAGATGGCCTGCGGCCAATATGAGCGACACGCTGACCCTGCGCGCCAGTGCCCGCCTGGCCGCCAACGTCGGCCCCATCGCGCAGGTCCAGGTCGACGGTGTCGTCATCGGCACCGTGGAGCTGCGCTCCCCCACCCCGGCCGACATCAGCCTGCCCACGCTGCCGATCAAGCCCGGCCAGCGCGTCGAGGTCATCTACACCAACCCTGCCGACGGCCGCGAGCTGCAACTGGCCTACGCCATCTCCGGCAAGACCGTGCTGCTGGCCAGCAACAACACCCTCAACGCCGCTTGGCCCGAGCCCAACCTCACCGACACCCTCACCGTGCGCGCCCGTGGCACGCTCGCCGGCGGTACCGGCCCCCTGATGCAGGTGCTGGTCGACGGCATCCTCGTGGGCAGTGCCGAGGTCAGGTCCACCGCGCATGCCGACTACCGCTTCGCCGTGCCTCCGATGAGCGCCGGGCGCAAGCTCGACATTGCCTTCGTCAACGACACCATCATCAACGGTGTCGATCGCAATCTCTACATCGCCTACGCCACCACCGCCAACACCGTCTGGCTGCCCGGCGCTGCCGGCAACCGCTACGACCTCGGCAGTGGCGCAGCGGCCTTCGACGGCCTCGACATCCTCACCGCCAGCGGCAGCCTGCACTCCAATGGCGCTCTGCGCGCCAGCTGGCCCGAGCCCAACATCACCAGCACCGTCACCGTGCGCGCCAGCGCCGTGTCCGCCGGCGGCGTGGGCGCGCTGATGACGTTGTGGGTGGACGGCGTGGCCGTCAGCTCCGCGACCGTCACCAGCACCACGCCCGCCGACTTTGTGATGCCGACCACCGCGCTCAAGCCCGGCAGCCAAGTCGCCGTGGTCTTCTCCAACCCCGGCAGCGTCGGCGGCATCGAGCGCCAGCTCAACGTCAGCTATCTGATCGCCGGCTCGACCTACCTCACCCCCTCCTCCTCCGGCGTCAGCTACACCGGCGGCACGCTGTCGGCGGCCTGGCCCAGCGCCAACCTGACCGATACGGTGACGGTGCGTGCCCATGCGGACCTGGCCGGAGGCGTCGGCGCGATGGTGTCGCTGCGGGTGGACGGCGTGGTCACCGACAGCGTGGAGGTGCGTGCCACCCAGCCCACCGATTACGCCCTGGCCGCGCCCACCCTCAAGCCCGGCAGCCTGGTGGACGTGGTCTACACCAATGACGCCGCCGTCAACGGCGTGGACCGCAATCTCTACGTGCAGCAGATCAGCACCGCCGACACCGCCGTGCTGCCCACCGCCACCATCGTCAGCCTCGACAAGGGCAACGACAACGCCGCCTTCGACGGCCAGAACGTTGTCGCCGGCACCACCAACCTCCACAGCAACGGCGCGCTGCGCCTGGCCTGGCCCGCGCCCAACCTCACGGATCGCCTCACCGTGCGCGCCAGCGCCACCAGTGCCGGCGGCAGCGGCGCGCTGATGGTCGCCCGCGTCGACGGCATCGTCGTCGGCTCGGTCCTGGTCTCGTCCACCACGCCCGCCGACCATGTGTTCGCCGCCCCGCCGCTGGCCGTCGGCAGCCTTGTCCATATTGCCTTTGCCAACGCCGCCACCGTCAACGGTCAGACCCGCAGCCTGCGCGTGCACTACCTGATGTCCGGCACCACCGTGCTGCAGCCCAGCGCCGGCAGCATGTCCTTTGATGCCGGCAGCGGCCTGGCCGCCTTCGACGGTGCCAACGTTCAGCCGACCACGCAGAACCTGCTCACCGCCGACGGCGCACTGCGCGGCAGATGGCCTGCGGCCAATATGAGCGACACGCTGACCCTGCGCGCCAGTGCCCGCCTGGCCGCCAACGTCGGCCCCATCGCGCAGGTCCAGGTCGACGGTGTCGTCATCGGCACCGTGGAGCTGCGCTCCCCCACCCCGGCCGACATCAGCCTGCCCACGCTGCCGATCAAGCCCGGCCAGCGCGTCGAGGTCATCTACACCAACCCTGCCGACGGCCGCGAGCTGCAACTGGCCTACGCCATCTCCGGCAAGACCGTGCTGCTGGCCAGCAACAACACCCTCAACGCCGCTTGGCCCGAGCCCAACCTCACCGACACCCTCACCGTGCGCGCCCGTGGCACGCTCGCCGGCGGTACCGGCCCCCTGATGCAGGTGCTGGTCGACGGCATCCTCGTGGGCAGTGCCGAGGTCAGGTCCACCGCGCATGCCGACTACCGCTTCGCCGTGCCTCCGATGAGCGCCGGGCGCAAGCTCGACATTGCCTTCGTCAACGACACCATCATCAACGGTGTCGATCGCAATCTCTACATCGCCTACGCCACCACCGCCAACACCGTCTGGCTGCCCGGCGCTGCCGGCAACCGCTACGACCTCGGCAGTGGCGCAGCGGCCTTCGACGGTGCCAATATCGTCGCACCCAGCAGCCTCTTGCACTCCAACGGCGCGCTGCGCGCCAGCTGGCCCGAGCCCAACATCACCAGCACCGTCACCGTGCGCGCCAGCGCCGTGCCTGCCGGCGGCGTGGGCGCGCTGATGATGCTGTGGGTCGACGGTGTCGCCATCAGCGCCGTCGAGGTCACCAGCACCTCCCCCGCCGACTTCATCATGCCCACGACCGTGCTCAAGCCCGGCAGCCAGGTCGCCGTGACCTTTGCCAACCCCGGCAACGTCGGCGGCATCGAGCGCCAGCTCAACGTCAGCTATCTGATCGCTGGCTCCACCTTCATCACCCCCCTCAGCGCTGGCGTCAGCTACACAGCCGGCAATCTGTCGGCCACCTGGCCTAGCGCCAACCTGACCGACACGGTGACGGTGCGCGCCTATGCCAATGTGGCAGGCGGCGTGGGCGCGATGATGCATCTTCGTGTGGACGGCGTCATCGTCGGCAGCGTCGAGGTGCGTTCCGCCACCCCGGCCGACTATCGCTTTGCCGTGCCGCGACTCTCAGCGGGCAGCCGCATCGATGTGGTCTACACCAACGACGCCACGGTCAACGGCATGGACCGCAACCTGTTCGTGCAGTACGTGCAGACAAGCAACGCGACACTGGTGCCCTTCGCCAGCAATGTGGTGTTCGACGCGGGTTCCGGCGAAGCTGCGGTGGACGGTGCGGGCACCAGCAGCAGCAGTGGGGGCATGCACACCAACGGCGCATTGCGTTTCACCATGCCCGCGACAACGCCGGCCAGCAGCGCCGCCCAGCATGCCGCCTCGCGCATGCTGCAGCAGGCCAGCTTCGGTCCGACACTGGCGGACGTGGAACGCGTGGTGCAGATCGGCCAAGCCGCCTGGATCAACGAGCAGCTCGCACTGCCCTTTGTGCCGGACATGGTGGCCGCCGTGCAGGCGCGTTACGACCTGGGAGACGCCTACCGTCCCGGTGGCATCAACTACACATCGAACTGGGTAGGCCAGCGCTTCTGGGCCTCTGTGGCCAACAGCCCGGACCAGCTGCGTCGGCGCATGGGCTTCGCCTTGCATCAGATCCTGATGGTCTCGCAGGCCGATTCGAATCTTGAACGCCATGCCCGCGCCTACGCCCAGTACGTCGACACACTCAATCGCCATGCCTTGGGCAATTACCGCGAACTCCTGGAGCAGGTGGCGCTCAGCCCGGCGATGGGCATCTACCTGTCACACATGCGCAACCGGCCCGAAAGTGCCGCTTCGGGCCGCATGCCCGACGAGAACTTTGCCCGCGAGGTGATGCAGCTGTTCACCATCGGCCTGCACGAGCTGAACGCCGACGGCAGCCCCAGGATAGGCGCCAACGGCCAGCCCATCGAGACCTACAGCAACGACGATGTGATGGCCATGTCGAAGGTGTTCACCGGTTGGAGCTGGGGTTTCCCGGATGGTCAACTCACCGAGCACACTTTCCGCTACGGCAACCCCGAGCTCAGCGCCGCCGGCGACCAGCGCATCGACACCCTGCCGATGAAGGCCTACCCCGGCCAGCACTCGAGCAGCGACAAGCGGCTGTTCAGCGGCAAGCCGCAGGCGGTTGTCATCCCCGCCGGCAGCAGCGCCCAAGCCAGCCTGAAGCTGGCGCTGGATGCCCTGTTCAACCATCCGAACGTTGGCCCCTTCATCAGCCGCCAGCTGATCCAGCACCTGGTGAGCAGTCACCCGAGCCCTGCGTATGTGGCACGCGTGGCAGCCGTGTTCAACAACAACGGCAAGGGCGTGCGCGGCGATCTGGGTGCCGTAGCCCGCGCCATCCTGATGGACAGCGAGGCAGTCAACCCACCGGCCGGCAGCGTTGGCAAGCTGCGCGAGCCAGTGAATCGCGTCGCTCACTGGATGCGCAGCATGCAGGCCCAGTCGATAAGCGGCCAGTACGCCATAGACGGCGACATCGGCGCACTGGGCCAGCGCGCCCTTCATGCCTCCTCCGTTTTCGGCTACTTCCGGCCTGGCTATATTCCGCCGAACACCGCGCTCGCGACGGACAAGGTCACTGCGCCGGCGATGCAGATCGTCAATGAAGCCACCACCGCGCAATGGGTCAACCTGGCACAGCGCATGGCCAGCAATGGCTTAGGCTGGGTCGGCACTCAAAGCGATGTGGTGGCGCAATTGCAACCGCTGGCCGATCTGGTGGCGGCCGGCAAACTCGCTACCGTTGTCGACCGCCTGAACTTGCTGCTTTATGCCGGCAGCATGAGCAGCACGCTCAAGCAAGACCTGATGGACGCCATGATCAGCGTGAGCGGTGCCGACGCGTCCAGCCACCTCAACCGCGCCCGCGTCGCCCTCTTCCTGGCGCTGGCCTCACCCGACTACCTGGTGCAGCGATGACACGATCAATCCATACGGGCGCCTCGCGCCGCAGCTTTCTTCGCGCTGTTGGCGGCTTGGCGGCCAGCGCAGCCATCCCTCAACATGGCCTGCCCCTGGTCACCGGCCTCGCCGGCATGGCAGCACTGGCCAGCCAGAGCAGCCATGCGGCCACCACATCCGGCTACAAGGCCTTGGTCTGCCTCTATATGAACGGCGGCAGCGACAGCCACAACTGGGTCGTACCGACCGACGCCACAGGCTACGCTGAGTACGTCCGTTCTCGCGGCGAGTTGGCCTGGGCAGCAGACCGTCTGCAAGGCATCACGGTCACCGGTCAAGCCGGCGGCCGCAGTTTCGGAATGCCGACGGAACTGACGCCGCTGCGCAGCTGGTACGAGGCCGGTCAGGCCGCCATCCTGGCCAATGTAGGACCGTTGGTGCGGCCGATCAGCAAGGCCGAGTACAGCGCCGGCGTGAGCGTGCCTGCCAAGCTGTTCTCGCACAACGACCAGGCCTCCACCTGGCAGAGCCTGGCACCCGAAGGCGCGCCCTCAGGCTGGGGCGGACGCATGGGCGACATCCTGATGTCGGCCAACGCGCATCCGGTGTTCACCGCCGTGTCGGCCAGCGGCAACGCCGTGTTCCTGTCTGGCAGCAGCGTCAGCCAGTACCAGGTGGGGGTGGAAGGCCCGGTGTCGGCCAGTGCCATCGGCAGCGCCAACCTGTTCGGATCGACCAGCGCCGGCAGCGCCTTGCAGCGGGCCTACGCGGCCGCCAGCAGCGACCGCATACAGATGGAATACGCCCGCGTGATGCAACGCGGCTTGAGCGCCAATGCCGCACTCCAAGGCGCGCTGACGGGTGTGAACGTGCCAGCCATCCCCAGCACCGCCGTCGCCCAGGTCAATGCGGCCAGCACCACGCTGGACAAGCTGAACCTGGCTCGGCAGCTGCGCATGGTGTTGCAGATCATCGCGGCTAACCAAGTTTTGGGTATGAAGCGCCAGGTGTTCATGGTGCAGATGGGTGGTTTCGACACTCACGCCAACCAGATGCGCGACCAGCCCACACAGATGGCGCAGGTCGCGCAATCGATCAACTACTTCATGGCTGCGCTGAACAGCCTGGGCCTGCAGAACAATGTGACGCTCTTCACCGCCTCGGACTTCGGTCGCACCCTGCTGAGCAACGGCGACGGCAGCGATCACGGCTGGGGCAGCCATCACTTCGTGGCGGGCGGCGCCGTGCGTGGCGGCGCGATGTACGGGCAGTTTCCAAGCACCGCGCTCGGCACCGCTGATGACATCGGCTCCGGCAGGCTGCTGCCGACAATGGCAGTCAGCCAGATGGCTGGCAGCATGGCGGCGTGGATGGGGCTGAACGCTTCCGAGCAGATGCAGGTGCTGCCCTCGCTCGCCAATTTTTCCGGGCAGCCCGCCTTCATGAAGATCTGACAGGACTGTCATACTCACCCGTTCTTGGTCGACCCGTCCGTCGCGACGCTTGCCGCGCGACGTCCCAGTTGGACGCACTTGAACCCAGGGTATTGCTTTCGATGTTCGATTCCCTCACATCTCCCGCATCGCGCCGTGCTTGGCTTGCCCGCTCGGCAGGGGCCTTGCTGGCCGGCCTCGGCAGCCCCTTGCTGTCGCAGGCGCAATCCGAGCCAATGGCTCGCATGCGCCGCATCAGCGAGGACATGCAACGCCCGCACGATTTCCCGCTGCACGGCGTGCAAGCCAAGAGCGGCTGGCATGTCGGCCCCTTCGTCGTCATGGGCGCAGAACCCTACGGAAGGGCGCTGCCCAAATGGTGGCGGCAAGGCCTGCGCTTCGACGAATGGCGCTCCGTGGCGGGCTGGTTCACCGTCTATCTCGATGCGCGCGGCAGCCCGGCGACCAACACGGGTGTCGAGATTGATGGCTTGGAGGTCTGGGTCCTGCAGCGCAGCACCCGTCGCTGGGTAGCGCTACGGGCTCAGCGTCAACCTGCCTGGCAAGGCGCCTACCACCCTAACGCCACGGACTCCTTGCGCAAGAGCGGCGGCCGCATGCCCAAGGATGACAGCGGATTTGTCGCGATTCCGACGACGGACTCCATGGTGCACGGCGGCGCCAAGCAGGTCGAACTGCCGTGGTCGAACGATGGCGCAGACATGCTTGCGCTGCTGGTGTCGATACGCCACCGGCTCGTCACGATCGACACCCAGCTTCCCGATGATCGTTCCCGGGCTCGCATGGGCGTGATCGCAGGTGCCGACTACTACCCCTGGGTTGGAGCGGGCCTCGCCGATCTGCAGGCCAAGTACAACCCCGGTGCCGGATCGGGACGGCTCATCCAGTCCACCCCCGACTGGAACTACTCCACGGTGCTGCTGCGCGTACCAGCCCTGACGGCCGAGGAGCTGCTGCAACTGCCTCCGCCAGCATTCACCTACTGACGCAGGTCAGCGCTGCGGCAGCCATTGCTCCAACAGCAACTGGTACTCGTTGAGCACCTGGCGCCAGGTGAACCGCCGCTGGAACTGCGCTCGGCTGGCTTCGCGCATGGCAGCGACGCGATCAGGCGCAGCCAGCAGGGCGGCCAACGTATCGCCGAACTGCCCAGCGTCGCTGAAGAATGCCGCGCCTTCCCCCGCCACCCAGCGATTGAACTGGTTGTCGTGCGCGATCACCGCATTGCCCGCGCCCAACGCCTCCACCAGCGATGGGTTGGTGCCGCCCACCTGATGCCCATGCACATAGGCCAGGCTGTGGGCACGCAGCGCCTGGACCACGGTCTTGTCGTAGATGGCACCGAGGAAAGCCACCTCCGGTCCGGCGGCCGCCTTGACCGCCCGGTGGTAGGCATTGCCTTCGTCGTACTTGCCCAGCACCGCCAGTTTCACGCCACGAGGGCCTGCACTGAACCCGGTGACCACTTCCAGAATGGAGTTCTCCGGCTCGGCGCGCGCGACCACGGTCAGGTAGCGGCCCGGCTCAAGGCCCAGCGCCCGCACGGGCTCCTGCGGCGCTGAAGTCACCTCGGCCGCGCCATAGGGGATCATCGTGATCTTCGCCGCCTTCACCCGCGTCTGCAGGTGCCGGGCGATGCCGGGATGATCGGCCACCAGATGATTGCCCAACCAGCAGCCCATCCAGTCGTTCAACCAGAACCAGGTCTTGGCCACGACACCCCACTTGGCCCGGGCCCACTCGATGCCGTCCATATTGATGACGTTGGGCACCCCCTTGAGGCGCAGCAAAGCACAGAACACCGCCGTGTTGTAGCCCAGTGTCAGGCACAGGTCATTGAAGCGCGACGCATGTTGAGTCGCCAGCCAATCGAAGGTGATCGTGCCCTTGGGCCCTTCCTGCGCGACCGGGATGTTCACGCGCTCCACGCCCTCCCAGCGGTCCTCATACACCGGTCCGCTGCCATCAATCTGGCAGTAAACGATCACACGCCAGCCCTGCTCCACCAGATGCAGCGCCAGATACTCGGCAAAAGTCTCAAAACCCCCATGGGCGGCGGGCACACCGCGGGTGCCCAGGATCCGTAGCGTCTTGCGTTGCGTCAACATCAACTCCCCACGCCGAGGTCGGCGTACAACTCCAGCATGGCCGCCCGATAGCGGTCCTTGGTGAATTCGGTTTCAACCATCGCCCGGCCGGCCCGGCCCGCCTCGGCCAGCCTTGTCGCGGGCATTTCCACGGCGCGCGACAGCAGCCCCGCAAGCGCCTGCACATTGCCGGGCTCGAAAGTCCAGCCGGTGACACCATCGCGCACCAACTCCGGAATGCCGCCAATGGCCGCACCGATCACCGGCTTGCCAAAGCCAAAGCTCTCCAGCACGCTCATCGGCGCGTTCTCATACCACTGCGAGGGCAGCACGACCACGCGCGCCTCCCGGATCAGTGCGTGCAGCGCTGCGCCCGACTGGAAGCCCAGGAACTCGATGCGCGCGCCGCTGTCGCCGGCGACGCTGGCAGCCAGCGCCCGCAGCGACTCCTCCTCGGGGCCGGTGCCTGCAATCTTCAGCGTCACGCCGGCGGCAGCCGCCGCACGGATTAGCGTGTCCACGCCCTTCTCCAGCGCCAGGCGCCCGAAGTACAGAAAGTAGTCGCCCGGCTCGTACTGCGGCAGCTGCATCGACGCATCGACGTAGTTCGGGATGTAGACCACCTTGTCGGCCGGAAACCCCCACTCGACGATCTTGGTCCCGAAGAAGCGGCTCGGCACGACCAGCCGATCCAGATGCTTCTGATAGGTGCCCAGAGCCCGATGCAGCCCGCTCTCGGCGGCGACGATGGCGCTGGCCGCCAGCGAGTCGCGGATGCAGCGGTACTTGATGACATTGAGCACCGAGCCCGTGCGGCAGCGCTCGCACACCCCTTCGCGGTTGAGCATCTTGTAGGCCGGGCATGCGACCTTCAGATCGTGCGCCGTCATCACCACGGGCACGCCCGCGCGCTTGAGCACCGGCAGGATGGAGGGCGAGTGATGGTGGTAGATGCAGTGCAAGTGCGCCACATCGGCCGGGAAGTCTCGCAGCAGCTCGCGCAGCTTGCGCTGAGCCTCGAACGAATAGATCACCTTTGACGCCATCACCAGCTTGTCCAGCGTGGAGTAGGCATTGCCGAACTCGAGTTCGTCGATGAAGTAGCGCGACCAGGGCGTGGGCAGGTTCTTCGGATGCTGCATCGCGAAGAAGCCGTTGTCCCAGCCCTGCTCCCCCATCAGCGCCGCGTGCTCCAGATACACGGCATCGGAGCCACCGCGGCGGTAGTGGTAGGTGTTGATGTTCAGAAGTCGGGGCATCGTGATCTCAGTTGGGCGCCAGCATGAAGTGCGCGTACTTCGCGGCGATGTCGCGCCAGTCGCAGCCGGCCGCCGCGCCGCGCATCGCCTGCTCCAGCGCGGGCTGGTCTGCCTTGGCAGAAAGCACGGCGCGCACCAGGCCCTCGGCCATCTGCGGCCCCGGATCCACCCAGACGCCCGCACCCGTGGGCACTTGCTCGGGGAAGTCGCCTACCCGCGAGGCCAGCACCGGCTTCTCGAATGCGATTGCCAGTTTCAGCACGCCGCTGGTCGAGCCCTCGTGATAAGGCATCGCCACCAGATCGCAGGCGCAGAAATAGTTCTCCACCTCCTCGAACGGAATGCGCTCATTGCGCAACAGCACGTTCGGCAGACGGCCGAGCCGCTCGACCAGGGCCGCCAGCTCGGCCGGATGGTGGCGCGCATCAAAGCGCCCCGCCACGACGAACACCACATCGTCGCGATCCTTCATCTGCTCGGCGGCCTGGAGAAACTCCACCAAACCCTTGCGCGGCTCCAGGTGGCCAAAGAACAGCACAGCATAGGCCGACTCGGGCGCCGTCCAACCGATGCGTCGGCGCGCCGTGGCTTTGTCCGGCGAGGCCAGGCGGAACAGGTCATAGACCCCGTGCGGCACCACCAGCATGGGCCGCTGCACGCCCATGCGCTCCAGCGCCGAGCGCGCCGCCTCCGAGTGCACCACCAGCCGATCAAAGCGCCGGTAGAACCAGGTGAATTCAGCTGCGCTCCATGGGCGCGGATAGTGCGGCAGCACATCATGAACCGTCAGAACGCAGCGAATGCCCAGCCACCGAAACACCGTGACCATCAGGCCTTCGATCAAGGGCACCTTCAGTTGGGCTTGGAATAGCAGCGCCCGAGGCCGCTCGGCGATGACGGCCGCGAAGAACCGCACGATGTCCAGCGGATACCACCGTGAGCGACGGAAGAACCGGCGGACAGGAACGCCGAACGAATCAAAGGTCTTCGGCAGGGAGATACCCGTGACGACTTCCGTCGGGATCGTCTTGTTCAATTCCCTGGCCAGCGACAGGCTGTAATCCGTCAAGCCCGAATCGCCGGTGAAGCAAGCAACACTAATATCACGACGCACGAGAATTATTCCGAAAGTTCAGCATCACCAATTAGAGTCGCTTCCGAGCAAAATCCGCTCGTCGCCCGACCGGACTCACGGGTTGTCGGTAGCGCCGCCTAAGCATTTCCGTGTAGCCAACCGTAAACCAGAAGAGGAACTGCATCGCACTCCCCCCCAGAACCGACATTTGATAAGGAAGCATCAGCGTCATACTTAATGCTGCGGCCGCACAAAATGTAGCAGCTGCACGATCATGCCCAGGCTGCAAACCGCCATTCGCAAGCCGCCAGCTAACCCAAAAAGTGCGCAAGCAAATACCCAAGAAAATAGCAAACGCTAGGACTCCGCCATCCCAAAGCAATCTCGACATGGCATGCGCATCCAATCCCAAGCCATATTGCCGAACCGCCGTCCCCATTCCAATAGTGAAGCTACCTTCAATCGATGAACTAACGCCATGACCGATCAGCGCCGCGACAAAGCTGCCATGCTGAACATTCATTTGATACCAATGAATAATCGTTCCCACGCGGCCCCTGTGATCCGGCGTCACCATAAAGTCAGGATCAAATGTGTAGCCGAGTTGCTGCCCTGCAACTGCACCATCACCCCAGTATCTTATGTAGTACGTGACAGCAATAATCGAGAAAGCAAAAAAGCCTGCCACTGCAGCAGCAAGCGCAAATCGCGGATTCCGTCTCAGATCCGTCAGAAAAGCCACAACAAACAACACCGGTATAAGCACCAGCGTGACTTTTGTTTCCGCCACAAGAATAGGAATCAGCAGACAAACCACGATACCCACCGCGAGCCGCATACTCATAAGGCGATCTCGACACAGCGCGGCGATCAGAACCATCACCAGCACCAGAAACGACGCCATCTCACCGGTATATCCACCTGTGAGAATATTTCCTCCAAACGTACCTACGATGGCCTCATCGGAGCGTCCGATAGCCCCTGCTTGCGCCGCCCGCCAAGGACCGACCACCACGAGCTGCCAAAGACAAAATGGCACCTGCAACAAGGCAATCCCGATAAATATTTTGAACAGCAGCCGGCCACTTTCAGGCTTGAATCCACCCCAAATCAGCAGGGCAGCAACCCCGATGTACGGTACATAGCTCCGCACACCAACCATCGCTTGGACAAAGGGAATCTGGTTGACAACGCTCGAGAACAGCAGTGTCAGCAGGTACAGCACCACCAGCGGCACGAGTGAGCTGATGGGTTCTTTAGCGGCCTTGCCTCCCGCGATCCGGGCGGCAACCGTGATCAGCATGCTGCCGACGATGAGGGAACTGAGCCAGTTGGCCTGCCCGAACGATGCAAAGAACTCCAAGACACCGGTGACCACCAGAGCAACAAAAGTTGCCAGGACGATATGAAGGCGGGGGCTGGCAATCACCGCCACGCCTATGAGCAAAGCCGACAGCATGGCGACGGGCAATACCGCGCCTAACGCAGCAGCCAGCCCGCCGGCAATGCCGAGCACGATGGCGACGGCCAAGATGCCGAATGTTGCACCCGACCCCCGGTTGCCAGCAGGCCGCCTACGCACCATGCCCATTGCCATATCAGCCTCTCAACATATTTGACGAGCCGAGCGCCGCTTCACGCAGCAAACGGGCCTTTTCGCGCAGCGTGTCGATGATGCTGGCGCGCTGTTGCTGAATTCGACCGAAGGTCTGCTGCATGCTTGCCAGCGTGAGATCTTTTGTCTCGACCAGATAGTCGATTGAGCCGAACAGGTCTTCGTTGAGCCCGCGTGCCTTGCGGCTGTAGCCGATGGACAGCGTGGGCACAGCCTGCGAGAAGGCGGCGACCGTGGCATGGGTGCGAGCGGCCACCAGGGAGTCCAGCCCGGCGATCACACCCTTAAGCTCGCAGGCGTTCAGGCCCGGCGGCAGCACATAGCAGCGATCAGGGCGGTCCAGACGCTCGGCCAGTTGCCGCAAATAGGTCAGATCGCTGTTGGCGGGCATTTCGGCTTGGTCAACGTGATAGATCAGGCAGATCTTGCGACCCTGGTCATCGATCAGCCAGCGCAGAAAGTCGAGCACCGTATCTTCGAGCGAACGACCACCGCCTTGTGCGCTGAAGAGTTTGCGGATCAGCGGGCTGACATTGAAGCCCACGGCACCGCGGCATCGCTCCATGTCAACGCCCAGCGCGGCGCGTGGCTGGACCGAAGCGAGCCGGTAGGCCGGGTCGCCAACCACCTTGACGGGCAGACCATAGTCTTTGGCCAAAGAGGCTGCCGAGGTGGTTTCGCGGACGGTGATGCCCTTGTAGCCGCGCAGATGCGAGCGCATGGCGGAGACGACGTTGCCGTTCGCCTCAAACGGCCCCACAGAGGCGGCCCACAGATAAGTGGGCTTGCCCAGGGCACGAGCACGATCGATCAGGCGGGACCACATATAGAGCGAGTGAATGCCATAGTCCAGCGAAATGATGTCACCACCAATCATCAGCACGGCATCGGCACTCGCCAGATCGGCCTCGACGGCGGCGCTGTAGCGCGGCAGCGGCGGTTGCACGCCGGCCATGCCCGGCAAGCGCTGCATCAGCGAGCACCACCACTTGAGGCTCGACGGCATCGCCGGGGCAGCAACGAAGCGCACACCATAGTCCGCGTGGTCAGGCCACTGGGCGATGTCAGCCGCAGCATCCACCGACGGCACCAGAAATTTGACGTTCGGGCCCTCTGTGGCTCGCAGTATGTCGATGGTGCCGCGCACCAAGGCCTCGCAGCCGCGATTGCCGAAACTGGTCTGACCGGCGAGATAGAAAACCATGAACTATCGACTCCTAGAAGCAATTGACTGTGGGTTGACCGGCATCGAAAAGGAAGAGAGCGAAGCCATTCAGACCAACCTCAGCTTCCTGGCCACCCGACGCGCCAGTTCTCCGGGTCGGGTCAGCAAGGGCAGCTTGTAAATCCATTCCATGGCCCGGACGTAGCGACGCGTGCGGGCAGTGAAGACTGACAAGTCGGCGCTAAGGCGAGCCTCTGCGAATGCGCCGTGAGTGGCCTCGCCGAGCCCGCGCCTCAGGCGCACGATCATGCGCCGATAGAAAGACACCTGGGACAGGCTGACGAAGCCGCGCTTGGGTGGCGTCCACTGCCCACGTCTGGCCGCGTCCGCCTGGCGGACGGCCAAGCCGTCACGACGATGCCTGAAGTTCCCCTCCTGCGAGCGCACGATGTCGGCCAGCGACAAATCGTCGAGCTGAATCGCGCCGTCGGCCGCACCTTCACGCAAGAGCTGCTCCAGCACCGGATGGCGATTGACCAGCACGTTGGTGCCCTTGGGATCACCCACGTAGCGCGGCAACCAGGCGTCACCCAGGCAGATATCTGCTGCCTCGCCGAAGATATCGTCGCAATGGTCGCAGGCCCGCAGCTGGAACATGGCCTGGCCCCAGTTGTGGCCGTACAGCTCCCGCGTGCGCCTGATGACGGGCTCGGTACTGCCCTTGCGCCACGCGGCGAAGCGGTAGTCGTCCGAACGGGAGGTGCCCTCCTTGACTCTGAAATCGACGCGAGCCAACTCCTCGGGGGCAATACCGCATTGCCAGGCCAGCAGTTGTGCAAAGGCCTTGGTCTTCATGTGACCGCAGATCAGGGCAACGAAGAAGGTGAACTGTGCAGCCAGTTGGGTATCGTTCAGCGTCAGCAGGCGCATCGCCTTGACATAGCAGGGGACCCCCACGAAGGCGTAGCGCCTGCCGTTGCCCTTGAGCCCGGCCACTACGTCCGCAAAGTCGCAGTTGTAGTACTGCGACTTGCGCTTGGCGTGCAACTCCGCCGTCGTATGAGACACGGCGTACTCGAAGAGTTCTGCCCCGTCGCCCGTGCCGACATGCACCACGCCGTCGATGACGCCAGTTTCGAGCAAACGCTGCAACACCCAGGTCGTCAAACCGCCCGAACTGCTGCGCATGACAGTCGCCTCATCGCGCACCTGTCCTGCCGACAGGCTCAGGTAGCGCCCGACTTCATCAGCCTGATGCGTCGCCCCGGCATGCACGATGCGGGCGATCTCCGTCTCATCAAGAGCCGTGGGCGAGAACGGGCATGCTCGGGCGGCGCGTTGCAGGTCCTCGGGCTTTGCTTGCGCTATCACGGGCACGCGCCGGTAGGTCTCGTCCTCGCTAAAGCGGATGCGCCCCTCACTCGCCACGGCGCATGCGCCACAGCCGACACAGAAGCCGCCGTCGATCACAGGCACGATGCCCTTGTCGGCAGCGAGGGGCGATGTTGCCGCAGAGGCTGCAGCACTACTCATCAACATGATTCCCTCCGACCTGCCCAGCAGATCTGTCTACGGCAAACCTGCACCTAAAGCTGGAACTCACCACACGAACACCTTCACCGGTAGGAGTTTGTTGATCATTGAGCGCTCTCCGTCAGCGAACGGCCGCAACAGGGCACAGACCCCGAGGCAGACCGCCGCTGAAGCCACGAGCACGGCCAAGAGCGCGAGAGTGCCGCCAATGGCCGCATCCGCGAGTCCGACAGCGCGTAGCGCCAAAGCCGTCAGCACGATGGCCAGGGCAAACTTCGAGAGACTCAGCAGCGGCAAACGGAAGGCCATGCCAGAGGCTTTCAGATAGCCGACCATCACGGCGCCCCATGACAGTTCGGCCACGACCAGCCCGCCGCACAGCGACCATATGCCAAAGCTCGAATAACCCGCCACCCCAAGCCCGATACCGACGACGGAGACCAGGGTCGCAACAAGCCCACCGGAACCGATCTCCATCGTGAAACCTAGCAGCGCAATCACCGCGCGGATCGATTGGATGAACAGCAGAAACACGAAAAAGTACAGGTAGGCGATGCCATCGGTCATGCGTCCGCCCGAGAGCAATGCCATCAACGGTTCGCCGGCAACCAGCAGCGCGGTCGTGATCGGCGCCAACATCAACACATTGATCTTGATGACCGTACCCGCCAGTTGAACCAAATCCGACATGGACCGACCGCTAGTCTTGGCCGAGATGAATAGCGGGCGGACCCAGCCGATGAGCAGGTAGCTCGGCAGGTACTTCTGGATCGTGGCCGATAGGGCAGAGGCAAAGCCGAAGGCAGCGATGGCCTGCGTACCGAGCAGGCGGCTGACCAGCAGCTTGACCATCTCCGTCCCGGTCAGGAGGTAGATGACCTGCGAGAAGTAGGTGGGGATCGAGAACCGCAGTTGCCGGGCCATGGCCGGCACATGCAAGGTTTGCGCCACAGACTCGCGCGCCCGCCTTGCACCATACTGCAGCAACAGCCCGCAGGACGCCACAGCGCCGAGGGCAGAGGTGGCCACCTCGATGCTCAGCCACAGTTCCAGCGGCACCTCATGCCTGCCTGCACCGCCGACCAGCAGCAGGCCGAGCAGCTTGCTTCCGTTCCTGAGCAGCGCGGAAGCCTGCGCCCGCCCCTGCTGCAGCATCGACTCGAATTCCACATCGATGAACCGCGCAATGCCTTCAAAGCACAAAAGCAGGGCAAACAGGCGCAAGACCGTGGTCGTGTATGCGGGGCCTGCGAGTTCGGCCAGCGTGGGAGCCGCGATGAAGATCGCCGCGCCGCACAACACCAGGGTGGCGACGCGATAGGCGGTGAGCCTATGCACCAAGGCCTGCAAGCCTACGCCGCCACCGGCCGGCCTCAGCTCCGGCAGGTAACGGAAAGCGATCGCATAGGCGCCGGGGCTTGCCGCCAGTTGCAGGATCTCGAATGCCGCGAATAAGGTGATGTAGACCCCGTAGTGGTCGCGGCTCAGGGACCGAACCAACAGCAGCAGCGTCGCGATGCCGATCAGCACCGAGAAGACCTTGCCGATCGCGAAGTGGCTCAGGCTCTTCTTTGCAACCGCTGTTGTGCTCGGCCCATCCTTGGTCATCGACCGGCCCCCGAGGGATTGCCGAAGGCTCGGGCGCGATTCTCGCCCTGAACAGCCATCGCCATTTCCTCGATGAATTTCCGGTGAATACCATAGGCGCGCTCAGTGTCTGCATCGATGGTCGACACCCGCACCAGCATGCCATCCGGGATGATGCCGCGCGCGCTGTACGTCAGCTGAGCCATTTTCTGTTCTGTGCCACTGAGCGCGACGCGCTCGCCGACCACCATCCAGTAGGTGATGGGCTCGATGCGACTACCCTGCTGGGCCACGAGCAACCTGCTGGGTACCTGATGCGTGCCCACAGACACCGTCGACGTGCGATCACCGCGCACTTGAAAACCCTGTGCCGGGTAGCAGACATCCGGTCGATGAGCGCGTGTCCCGTCGGACTGGTCACCGCCATAAGCCACAGACAGCATCACGCGATCACCGGCCGAGTTCACATAAGTCCGGCTCAGGGTCTGGTTGTAGATCTTGTTCAGCACCGCCTGCTGATCGGGTGAAACAAGTTGCACCGGCCCGCGAGTGTCCTCGGACCAGCCAGCAAAACTGCCGGGAAACAATTGCGCCAGTTCCAGCTTCGGCCGCATGTCTGCCAAATGTTGCGTCGGACGCAAGGCGTTGGCGGCCAGCGCCGCCAGCACCGCCAGAACAGCAACCAGCACGGATTTCCATCGAGCGGCGGTCATCGCTTGGACTCCTTGCGATGGGCCGGCAGAAAGAGTCCGAGAACTTTGTCCAGACCGAGCATCAGCACCAGCGCGACCATGAACAGCACCATGCCGGCGAAGCCATGTACAAAGCCCTGGCCGGCCTCATCACCGAAGTGATAGGTGACCAAGACCAGAATCATCACGCGCACGATGTTGGCCACAAAGGCAGTAGGCACCAGCAAGATGGCGAGGGCCACATTGCGCACCGGATTGGTGTAGGCCATGAGGTTCATGTACAGCAGCCCCAAGGCTTCCAGCGTGAACATGCTGTTCAGACCGGCGCAGGCATCAGCCACCAGCAACTGGTACTGCCCGACAGTCATGATGACGCCGGAGCGCCCCACCGGATAGCCAAGGGCGTAAAGAATCGAGCTGGCGATTGCCGATACCGCTGACTTCAACGGTGCGGTCACTGCCGCCACCAAGGCCTCGGGCAGCGGCACCATGAACAACATGAAGAACAGCGGGAACCAAAGCAAACGCAGTGCCGCGCGACCTTTGAACACCAAACACAAGGCCATCAGCATGCCGATCTGCGAACCGATGGCAAACGTGACGATATCCTGGGAGCGGCCCACCGCATACAGCAGCAAGCTGAACAGCAAGAGCGGCCAGCCCAGCCAGCCCGCCGGCTGCGCGCTCAGGGCGGCTAGATCATGCCGGCGGCGGTACAGCAACCAGCCACTCACCGCCAGGATGATCGGGCCATGGCCCTGCTCGTCGGTGGCCCAGACGGTGGTGGACAGGTCCATCCAGGCCGGCACATACAGCAAGGCAAAGCCGGCCAGCAGCAAGCCCAATACCACCAGGTCGCCCCCGGCGGGCAGAAGAGGTTCACGCCCGCGCGACGCTGGAGGCGCCGCGTCGCGCGGATTGGTCGCGGCAGTCATGTGAGGCTCAGAACTCGTTGAACACGACGCCGGCCAACACCGCCGGCGTTTCGGCCAGGTTGGCCACCAGGTCTTGCAGAGCCGGCACGCGGCCATGATCCTTGCGTGCCACCACCAGCGCGGCACCGCAGCGGGCGGCGATGACGGCCGCGTCGCTGCCGTAGCAGGCGGCTGGGGTATCGACCACCACATGATCAAACTTGCTCAACAGTTCGCGGATGAGCAAGCCGAACGCCGGCCGCTCCACCAGCTCGAGCGGATTCGGCGGCGTGATGCCCACCGGCAGCACGAACAGGCTGGGCACGCCGGCCACTTGCTGAATCACCTTGGCTTCGGCGCGACCGCTCAGGATGCCGGACAGGCCGGCCTTGTTGTCCAGGCCGAACACCTCATGCTGGCGCGGATGACGCATATCGGCATCCACCAGCAAGGTGCGGCCGCCCAGCTGGGCCAGCACCACGGCCAGATTGGCGGCGAAGAAGGTCTTGCCGTCGCCCGAATCGGGGCTCACCACCGAGATCGCATGACGCTCCTGGCCTTCGTTGAACAGCCGCATCATCAGCTGGCTGCGGATGGCCCGGAAGCTTTCGGCCTGCACGCCGAAGGGCTGATTCAGCGCCTTCAACTCGGGGCTGGCCTCGCGGCGCTCTTCGGGGGCGTAGGGATAGTGGAACTGCTGGCTCAGCGCGACCAGCACATCGTCGCTGCTGGCAAAGCCCAGCGCCACGGCGGCCTCGCCGAAGCGCACGCTGTGGTCGCGCTGGTGGCGCACGATCTTTTCCACCTGATCGGCGGACAGATTGCGCAGATCGGCCAGGATGCTGCCGATCGAGCGGTCAGCGATATTGGAATCTTGGGTGTCGACGTTCACGGGGCGGTCTTTCTGCACGGCTTGGTACGGTGATCGGGCGACAGGTCAGGTGCCGGTCTGATAGCCAGGAGCCGGCAGGCTGATGGCTCGCTGCTGACCAGGAAGGCCCAGTCCCACGGGGCGCGCAGGATTGAAGCGCTTGGCACCGGGGGCCGGCAAGGAACCCAGCACCGGCAGGCCCAACGCGGCAACCGCATCTTCGGGATTGCGGACGCGGCGGTCGGTCATTTCCATCAACAGCGCGACGCCAACGGCCAGCAGCGACCCGAGGAAGACCGCCAGCAGCGTATTCAGCAGCATCTTGGGGCTGCTGTGCTGGGACGGCGGCTGGGCCACCGTCAGCACGCTGGCATAGCTCTGGGTGTTCTGGGCTTCCAGCGCGGACTGGTTCAGGCGCGCGACCAGGTTGTCATACACGCGCTGCGCGTTTTCCACTTCGCGCTGCAGCACCTGGCCCTCGTCGAGCACGGCTTTCATCTCCAGCATCTTGCTGCGCTGGGCATTCAGCGCCGCGCTCAGCTGGCCTTCACGCGACTTGTTGATGCTGTTGCTGACGGACACACCGCTGGTCACACGGCGCGTTTCTACGTCGATCTTGCTGCGCAGCTCGGCAATATTGGCTCGGGCCTCCAGCACCTGCGGGTGCTTGTCGCCCAGGCGCTGGGACAGTTCCTGCAGCTTGGCCTCATAGCGCGTCAGGTCCGCCTTCAGGCCGCTGATCAGCGGGTTGTTCAGCACTTCCTGCAGGCGATCGCTCTGGTCGCCCCGGGCCTGGGCCTGGCGGCTGCTGCTCTCGGCGGAGATGCTTTGCGACTGCGTCAGCTGGCTGCTCAGCTCCGCGAGGCGAGCGCTCTCGATATCGAGCCGCTCGGGCGAGACGATGATGCCCTTGTCCTGCTGGAAGGCTGACAGGCGCTGCTGGGCGCGCTCCAGCGAGTCGCGGGCGTCCTTGGTCTGGGCCTGGAAGAAACTGTTGAACTGCCTGGCCGGGTCGGCGCGCAACTCCAGCGTGGTGGCGATATAGGCCTGGGCGAAGGCATTGGCCAGGCCGGCGGCGAACTGCGGCGACGGGCTCCTGTACTCGATGCTGATGACATTGCTCTGCTGGCTGGGCTTCACATCCAGGTACTTCTGCAGCAGCTCGATCAGGTACTGCTCGAAGGTCCCCTCACCCTTGGCTTCGGTCTGCCACTGCTCACGGATGGCCGCGTTGTCCATCAGCTTGAGGTCGCGGATGACACGCAGCGCGACGCGCTCGCTCAGCAGGATGTCGGTCTGCGTGGCGATGAAGCCGGGCGTGGCCATGCCGGGAAACAAGGTCGCCGACACCGGGTCGGGCTTGATGTCGATCACCACACTGGCGGTTCCCAGGTACTGCTTGGGCAGCAGCATGCTCACCACCACCGTGGTCGCGACCACCAAGCTGAACACCAGCAGCGCCGCCCACTTGCGCGCGCGCAAGATCGACAAAAATTGTGCAAACGTCATTCCCAACTCCCTTATTCCGCCGGCCCCTGGCCCAGCGCGGTTCTAGATCAGAACAGGCTTTCCCTGACGTACACGACGTCGCCATCCTTCAGCGCCTCATCCATCGCTGCTTGCAAGATCTGGACCTTGCCGTCGGCGCCCTTGCGGTGCACGCGGATGCCCTTCTCGGTGCCGCGCTGGGTCAGACCACCGCCGGTGGCCAGGCTTTGCATCAGCGTCATGCCGCGTTCCAGGCGCATCGCGCCGGGGCGCTGCACCTCGCCGTAGATGTAGACCATGGGCGCGCGGTCGACCCACAGCACATCGCCGTTCTGCACCAGGATGTCCTGGCTGCGGCCGCCGGGCGCGAACAGCGCGGGCAGATCGATTTCGGTGCGGAAGGCCTGGCCGTTGCGGGTGCCGCTCAAGATGACGATCTCGGCGCCGCTGGACGCCACACCGCCGGCATTGGCCAGCAGATCGGTCAGGCGCATATCGGCCACCTCGATCGGGAAGCGGCCGGGGCGGTTGACCTGGCCCAGCACGCTGGCCTGGTTGCCCTTGACCTGGACCACAACGATGGTGACCTGAGGTTGCTTGACGAAGTTGCCATTGCGCAGGCCGTCGGCGATCAGCTTCTCGGCCTGGGTGACCGAGAGGCCACCGATCTTGATCGTGCCCAGCAGCGGGAAGCTCAGCACACCGGCCTCGGAGACGCGGGTCTCCAGCGTCAGGTCGGGGTTCTGGTAGACGCTGATGCGCAGCACATCGCCGGATCCGAGCCGGTATTCAGCGGTGGCGGTAGCGGGTGCGGCGGCGCTGGTCTGGGCCGAGACCGGTGCGACAGCGCCGAGCAGGCCGGCGGCGGCCAGGACGAGGGCGAGAAGTTGGGGCGAGCTGCGGTGCATCATTATTTGAGACCCATTCCCTTGGAGATGGTGTTGGCGTCCAGGCCGCTGGCGGCCGGGGCGGCAGGCGTGGCGACCGTCGCAGCTGGCACGACGGGCGCAGCGGGGCTGGGCGCCGTCACCGCGGCAGGAGCTGCGGCGGCCGGCGGCGCGCCTTCGGCGAACTTGCCGACGTATTCGATCTTGGCGGCTTCGCGCATGGCCTTCATTTCCTTCACGACCAGCTCGGACTTGCGCTGGTTGCTGAGGAATTGCTCGATGGCCGGACGGGCGCGGGCTTCGTCGACCGGCTGGCTGCGCGAGCCGACCAGGAACAGCACCTGCAGGCCGTTGGGCGCGGCGGTGACGGCGGAGTCGCCGTCCTTCATGCGGGCGATGGCGTCCAGACTGGCCAGCGGCAGCTGCTCGGCGGCGCGCACGGCCTGGTTGCCGGCAAATCGAATATCGCTGGCCTTCAGATACTCGGCAAACTCGGCCATATTCTTGGCCGCCTGCAATTTGGCGCGAATCTCGGGAATCTGCTCGGGCTTGGCTTCGATGGCCAATTCCTGCAGGCTGTAAATACGGCGTTCCTTGAACAGCGCGGGTTTCTCGTTGTAATACTTTGAAACCTCTTCGGCCGTGGGTTTGGCCGCGCCTTCACCCAAGCGCTCCACATAGGCGCGCGCGATGATTTCCCGCTTGGCGGCTTCGACCTGCTGGACCACGCGCGGGTCGCGGTCGAGCTTCAGATCTTCGGCCTTCTGCACCGCCAGTTCCTGCTCGATCAGGCGCTCCAGCACCTGCTTGCTGGCGGCCTCGGCCTGCTCGGGCTTCAGGCCTTGCTGGCGCTGCAGCACGAAGTTGATCTGATGAACGGTGATCTCTTCCTTGTTGACCTTGGCCGCCGTCTGCGAGGCCTTGTCCTTCTTGTCACCGCCGCCGCAGGCGGCCAGCAGCACGACCGCTACCGCTGCCAGGGCAATCGCGCTGGCGCGCATGCCGCTCAGGCCGCGCGGCTGCTCTTGCTTCATCAGATTCATAGCTATGACTTTCTGTTTTTGGGCTCTCGGGTGAGAGCGTGCACCCCGGGCTCTCCGACGGCGCTATGTTGCAGCGCACAATGGCGCCCGGTGGCAGTCGGCGAGTGTAACTTTGCAAAATGACAATTGACTCCCCCCTAAGGCGTGATCCGGTTCCATATTGCTACAGGAAACCTGTTCGATCGCGCCCTCCCGGACCGCAGTCCAGCCGTCGGGAACCCCTCGTCATTGTTTTGTCAAACACCGGGAAAACCCGGAATTCCGGCCTGTCCGGCATATTGTTGACCGGTCGGCTGAATGACTGATCCATTTAGTCACGCCGAGTTCCGGCCACCCCCGTGGATCGGGGGGTGGCTGATTTGCAGAAAGCTCTTTGGCCCGGCGGGATGCGCAGGGAGGGGCCGGTTCAGCTCAGCCTTGCAGGCCGCACGGTGCGCGCCAGACGCGCACCGTTCTTCGGCAGGCGTCAGCGAGCCGGCTCGCCTCGGCCCTGCCTCAGCATTTAATGCCGGCGTGCAGCGCGACGATGCCGGCGCTGAGGTTGTGCACGTCCACATGGCCGAAGCCGGCCGTCTTCATCATGGCCTTGAGTTCGGCCTGGGGCGGGTGCATGCGGATCGATTCGGCCAGGTAGCGGTAGCTCTCGGCGTCGCCGGCGATCATCTGGCCCAGCTTGGGCAGGATCTTGAAGGAGTACCAGTCATACGGCTTTTGCAGCGGCGCGGCCACCTTGGAGAACTCCAGCACCAGCAGGCGCCCGCCGGGCTTGAGCACCCGGCACATCTCGGCCAGGGCCTGGTCCTTGTGGGTCATATTGCGCAGGCCGAAGGCCACGCTGACCAGATCGAAGCTCTCGTTCTTGTAGGGCAGTTTCTCGGCGTCGCAGAGATTGGTGGGCAGCACCAGGCCCTCGTCGAGCAGGCGGTTGCGGCCCTGCCGCAGCATCGCCTCGTTGATGTCGGTGTGCACCACCATGCCGGTCTCGCCGACCTTCCTGGCGAAGGCCCGCGACAGATCACCGGTGCCGCCGGCGATGTCGAGCACGCGCTCGCCCGGCTTCAGATTGGCCACGGCCACCGTGTAGGCCTTCCAGGCCCGGTGCATGCCCATGGACATCAGGTCGTTCATCACGTCGTACTTGGAGGCGACGGAATCGAACACGCCGCGCACGCGGCTCGCCTTCTCGCGCTCGTCGACGGTCTGGAAGCCGAAGTGGGTGCTGCTCATAGGTACTTATTCCTCAATGCGACGAACAGGCGCTGCCGCCCTTGGCCGGCATGGCATCGTCGCGACCCTTGCCGGCAGCGGCCAGCTTGGCCTCGTAGTCGGCCCAGAGCCGGGCCTGCTCGGCGCCGAGCTGGTAGAGATAGTCCCAGGAGAACAGGCCGCTGTCATGGCCGTCGCTGAACTGTGGGCGGATCGCGTAGTGGCCGACCTGCTCCAGCGCCGTGATGCCGACCTCGCGCTTGCCGGTCTGCAGGGTTTCCTGGCCCGGGCCATGGCCCATCACCTCGGCCGAGGGGCTGTAGACGCGCATCAGCTCGAAGGGAATCGAGAAGCGCGCCCCGTCGGAGAAAGCGATCTCCAGCACCCGCGACTGCTGGTGCACGGTGATGTCGGTGGGTGTGGGGGAGTTGGGGGTGAGGCCGGCCATGGGTGAGACTGCTGCGCGAGCGAGGGCGCCAGTGTAGCCGGCATGAACTCGGTCGCTCAGGCCGGCGCCGACTCCCGGATCAGGCTTTCGGCCGGGATGCCCAGTCCCGCATGCAGGCGCCGTATCATCGCCAGGGTCAACGGGCGGCGCCGGTTCAGCACTTCGTAGACCCGGTTGCTGCGGCCAATCATCGGCTCCAGGTCGCGCGGGCTCAGGCCTTGCTGCTCCATGCGGAACTTGATGGCCTCGACCGGGTCCGGCGGCTCGATCGCATGATGCCGCGCCTCATAGGCCTGGATCAGGGTCAGCAGCACCTCGAAATAGGCGCCGGCCTCGCTGTCCGGGTCGGGCTCGTCATCGAAGAATGGCGCCACGGCGCGCAAGGCCTGTTCGTAGTCAGCCGGGGTGCGGATGGGTCGGATGTCCATGGTCTGCCTTTCTGGCGCGCTTTCTCTTCACTCGGTCTCGACGCTGGCGGCATCGATGGCATCGTACTGCGCGTGGGTGCCGATGAACTTGATGTAGACCGCCTCATAGCGGTAGGCCACCGCAACCACCAGCCGGTACTGATTGCCCCTGATATTGAACACGACGCGTCGCCCTGCCAGAAAACTGGCACTGGCATAAGCTCGCTTGATATCTTGTGGCGTCAGCCAGCGGGCCTTGCTGGCCTCGTCGAACCAAGCCCTCAGCGCCTGCTCGGCATCGGGATGACGCAGCCAGAAATCCCGCAGCTGCTTGACAGCGATGACGCGCATGGCCGAAGTTTAGTCCCAAAACGGGACCAAACCCAAGCCACCCCGCCTCAGCTGCCTATCACCCCACCATCGAGCTTGCGCACCACCACGGTGGCCGAGCGGGGCCGGCCGTCGGGGCGCTGGTCGGGCCAGTTGGAGAAGCGGCGCGGCTGGGCCGGGTCGCTGCGCTCGCTGGGGCTCTCGCCCGGGTGCTGGATATTGATGAACATGGTGCGGCCATCGGGCGTCATCGTCGCGCCAGTAACCTCGCTGCCGGCCGGGCCGGTCAGGAAGCGCCGCACCTCGCCGCTGCGCGGATCGGCGGCCAGCATGCAGTTATTGCCCAGCCGGGCCAGATCGCCCTTGCCCATCGCCGAGGTGGACATATCGGTCTGTATCCACAGCACGCCGCGCCCATCGACCCACAGACCGTCGGGGCAGCCGAAGGCATCGCCCTTGACATTGCCCTTGGCCTCCGCGCGCTCGTTGCTCGGGTCGCCGGCCAGCACGAAGTGGTTCCAGGCGAGCGCCGTGGCGTCGAAATCACCCTGCTCCTTCCAGCGGATGATGTGGCCCATGCTGTTGTTGGCGCGCGGGTTGGCTGCATCCACGGCCGGCTGCTTGTCGCCGGCGCGGCTGCTGTTATTGGTCAGCGTGCAGTAGACATAGCCCTCCTTGTCCACCGCGATCCACTCGGGGCGGTCCATCTTGGTGGCGCCCAGCAGATCGCTGGCCTGGCGGCTCTTGATCACGACCTCACCCTGGTCGGCGAAGCCGGCGGCAGCGCTCAGCGGACCTTGGCCCTGGCTCAGCGCCAGCCAGCGGCCCGTGCCATCGGCGTCGAAGCGAGCGACGTAGAGCGTGCCGTGGTCCAGCAGCTCGCTGTTGGCGGCCAAGCCCCCAGGGCGAATCTTGTCGCGGCTGACGAATTTGTAGATGTACTCAAACCGGGCGTCCTCGCCCATATAGACCACCGCGCGGCCGTCCTTGGTGACGGCCACCGTTGCGCCCTCATGGGCCGCGCGGCCCAGCGCTGTGCGCTTGATGGGCGTGCTGCTGGGGTTGAAGGGGTCGATCTCGACCACCCAGCCAAAGCGGTTGGGCTCGTTGGGATGCTTGACCGCATCGAAGCGCTCGTCGTGCTCATGCCAGCGGTAGCCGGCCGGGTCGCCCTTGCGCAGGCCCCAGCGGCGCTCGTGGGCGTCGGGCGCGTCCGGACCCTTGAAGTAGTTGATGAAGTTCTCTTCGCAGGTCAGATAGGTACCCCAGGGCGTGATGCCGCTGGCGCAGTTGTTCAGCGTACCCAGCACGCGGCGGCCCGTGGCGTCCTGCGCGGTCTTCATCAGCGCGTGGCCGGCGGCCGGGCCGGCCACCTGCATCGGCGTATAGGCGGTGATGCGGCGCGCCCAGGGCGAGGGCCGCACCAGCTCCCAGCGTCCGCTGGGCTGCTGCTGCACCTCGACCACCGAGACGCCGTGCGCGGCCTGGGCCTTGCGCACCTTCTGGGCGTTCCAGGTCTGCATGCCGTCGGTGTGCAGCAGGCCGTCGTCGCTGTACTCATGGTTCATCACCAGCAGGCCGGACTTGGAGCCCTCCTGGGCGAAGAAGTGGATGCCGTCGTGATGCATGCCCAGCTGGGTTTCCTGCTGGGCCGCGGTGTTGCTGCCATCGAAGCGAAAGGCGCTGTCCTCACCCGACAGGCCCACCGGCTCGCCCCAGGCCGCGATCACCTGGGCGCTGTAGCCCTCGGGCACGAGCACGGTATCGGCCAGCGAGATAGGCACGCTCTTGAAACCCAGCAGCGGGCCACCCAGGGCTCCGCTGCTGGCGCAGCCACCCAAGCCCAGCAGGCCGCCGAGGCCCAGACCCAGGCCGCCGCGCAGGAGGCTGCGGCGGGCCGGGTCGGAGACCTCGTGGATGCTGGTGTTGGCGCTGCGGTTGCTGTCTTCCATCGTCAGGAAATCCTTGGCCATTGCGGTCTGCCTCGTCTGGGTGGATGCCAAAACCGCGAGCTTGACCCGCCAATGATGACAAGACCGTGACAGATGCGTCGACCAAGGACCCGGCAGCGACCTACCAGCTCAACCCCAGGGTATAGACCGCATTGCTGCTGCCGCTGTAGTAGAGCACCCGCACATAGACGGTCTGGGCTGCGGCGCCGGCATTGCGATAGCTGGCGTTGTCGGTCAGACCGACGTCACGCTCGCTGCGTGCCAGCACGGTGCCCGCGCTGTTGAGGATGTAGAGGTCGTAGTCGGTGCTGCCATTGGGCATCGGCAGGCTGGCCGCCAGGGTGCGGCCGGCCGGCAGGCTGACGCGGAAATAGTCCGAGTCGGCGCTGCTGGACAGCACCGCCCGCAGGCTGCGCGGCGCCGCCACCGCATTGGCCTGGGCCAGGCTGTTGTTGGGCTCGACCTCGTCCAGCAAGGGCGGGGGGCCGCTGATGGCCAGCACCGCCGCGTGCGCGTCCAGCAGGCCGCTGCCGCACTGGCTGCAAGTGCCCGGGAAGGCGCGCGCGCTGCTCTTCAGCGCGGCGGCGATCTGGTCGGGCGTGGCGCTGGGCTTGGCGCTGAACATCAGGGCCGCGACCCCGGCCACATGGGGGGCGGCCATCGAGGTGCCTTGGTAGAAGGCGTAATTGTCGGCGGCCGGCGTGCTGGTGCCTGTGTTCAAGGTGGACAGGATGCCGTTGCTGGTGCCCGCGCCGGTGTTGCCGCCGGGCGCGGCCAGCGCCACGACCGCGCCGTAATTGGAGTACGGGGCGCGCGCGCCGTAGCGGTCGGTCGCGGCCACCGTGACCACGCCCGCGCAGCTGGCCGGGCTGAAGTTGGCGGCATTGGCATTGGAGTTGCCGGCCGCCACCACCACCACCGAGCCGCGCGAGCGCGCGCCGTTGACGGCGCTCTGGGTCGTGCTGTCGCAGCTGCCGCCGCCGCCCAGCGACAGGTTCAGCACCTTGGCTGGCGTGGCATTGGCCGGCACGCCGGGCACGCTGCCGCCCGAGGCCCAGATGATGCCGTCGGCGATGTCCGAGGTGTAGCCGCCGCAGCGCCCCAGCACCCGCACCGTCTGCAGCTTGGCATTGAAGGCGATGCCGGCGATGCCGGTCGCGTTATTCGTGCGCGCGGCGATCGTGCCGGCCACATGGGTGCCGTGCCAGCTGCTGTTGCGCGCGCCGCTGCCCGTGCCGCACTGGCCGGCACTGCTCCAGTCGCCGGGGTCGCTGGGGTCGGCGTCGCGACCGCCGCCGTCATTGGCGGTGGGCACATTGGCGATCATGTCGTAGCCGGCCACGGTCTGGCCGGACAGATCGGCATGGGGGCGGATGCCGGTGTCGATCACCGCCACCACGACGCCGGCGCCGGTGGCCAAGTCCCAGGCGGCCGGCGCGCGGATGCCGCCGGTAGCCTCGAACAGATCCCATTGCTGGCTGTACTGGCTGTCATTGGGCGTCAGCAGCGCATACATCTTGCGGTCGGGCTCGGCGTACTCGATGTCCGGGTCCTCGGCCTTGAGCCGGGCCGCCAGCGCCTGCATCTCGGCCAGCGGCAGGGCGCGGTCCAGGCCCATCACATGGGCGCCGACGCCGCTCTGGCGCAGCAGCTGCAGCTTCAGGCCGCGCTGCGAGACCAGGCCGCGAGCCCGCTCGACACGCTGGCTCAAAGTGCCCGCCTCCAGCACCCGGGCCCGGGCCACCAGCTGGCCGCGCTCCAGCACGGCCTCACTGGCATCGCGGTACTTGATGATCAGGCGATCGGTCTCGCTGCTCGGCACGGCGCGCAGCCCCGGGTCATCGGCCTCGGCGGCGGACTGGCCGGCCTGGGCGGCACCGGCAGCGGCCAGCGCCAGCGCCAGCAAGACCGGCTTGCGGCCGGCACGGAATCGACGAAGTGAGTGCATGAATGAAACTCTCCGAAGTCGGGCGCTTGGCCTTGCGCGGCATGACGCCCTGGCTGGCCCCCGGTGGGGAGCCTGATCTCCGCCAGAACGAGCGGATAGCCCGGCGGCGGCAGTGGCTTCCGCGGGCCGGTTCCGGACCCGACCCGCGAAAGTGGGCGCAGTGTAGACACGCCAAACGGGCGCATATCGCCCACCTGTCAACCCTTGCAGGGCGGGCAAACCCGGGCGCCGGTGGCGGCCCCGATGGCCGACCGCGCTGCTTGCCGCTACGCTGGCCGGCTCATCCAAGATCGCACCAAAACCGATGCCACGCCTGACAAAAATCGCCGCCGCCCTACTGATCGCCAGCACCTTCGCCCTGCCGTCGGCGCAGGCGCTGGACCTCAAGAATCTGTCGCCCGATGTTGCCCCCTGCAATGACTTTTACGAGTTTGTGAACGGCCGCTGGGACGCCGCCACGCCGCTGCCCGACGGTCGCGCGCGCATCGGCAGCTTCATCGATCTGCGCATCGCCAATGACGCCATCCTGCAGCAAGGCCTGGACGAGCTGATCGCCAAACCGGCGCTGCAGACCAGCCCGGGGCTGAAAGCCGTGGCGGCCTTCTATGCCAGCGGCATGGACCTGGCCGCCATCGAGGCCGGCGGCCTCAAGGCCTTGCGGCCGCTGCTGGCCCAGATCGCGGCGCTGCGCGGGCCGGCCGATCTGCCGGCGGCGCTGGCGGCACTGAACCGGGTGCAGGTGGCGGCACCGCTGAACGCCTATGTCTGGCACGACCCCAAGGACACGCGCCGCCATGCGCTGATCTTTGCCCAGGCCGGCCTGGGCCTGCCCGACCGCGAGGACTATTTCAAGAGCGATGCGGTCTCGCTGCGCCTGCAGGCCGCTTATCGCAGCTACGCCAAGACGCTGCTGGCGGCGGCCGGGCTGCCGGCCGAGGCGGCCGATATCGAGGCGCTGATGGCTTTCGAGACCCGGCTGGCCGAGGCCTCGCGCACCCGCGTCAAGCTGCGCGAACCGAACGCCAACTACAACCCCTTCGATGCCAAGGCACTGGCGGCGGCCGCGCCGGGCTTCGACTGGGCCGCCTATCTGGCCGCCTACACTGGCCGGCCCGAAGGCGTGGCGCGTTTCATCATGGGCCAGCCCGAGTTCGCCCAGCGACTGGGCGAGCTGGCGACCGACGCCGCGCCAGCCGTCTGGCGCAGCTATCTGAGCCTGCGCCTGCTGGACGCCAGCGCGGCGCGCTTGCCCAAGGTCTTTGCCGACGCGCATTTCGCCTATCACGGCGCCGCCATCGCCGGGCTGAAGGCGCCAGCGCCGCGCAGCGAAGACGTGATCGTGAGCATTGGCGGGGGCACCGGCGGTGCGCCGGTGGGCCTAGCCTTGGGGGAACTCTTCGTGGCCAAGGCCTTCTCAGCCGAGGCGCAGGCGCGCTCGCTGCAGTTGGTGACCGATATCAAGGCGGCGATGCGCGGCCGCATCGAGGGCCTGGCCTGGATGAGCGCGCCGACCAAGCAGCGCGCGTTGGCCAAGCTCGACGCGATGGCCCTGAAGATAGGCGCGCCCGAGCGCTGGCCCGACTATGCCGGATTGCAACTGAAGGCCGATGACTACGCCGGCAATGCGCTGCGCGCCAGCGCCTGGCAGAGCGCCCAGCGTCTGGCCGATCTGGAACGGCCGGTGGACCGCTCGCGCTGGGTCACCAGCCCGCACATCGTCAATGCCTTTGCCGGCGGGGTCAATGAGATCATCTTCCCGGCCGGCATCCTGCAGCCGCCCTTCTTCGATGCTCGTGCTGATGACGCGGTCAACTACGGCGGCATCGGCATGGTGATCGGTCACGAGATCACGCACCACTTCGATGACCGCGGCCGCCAGTACGACAGCGTCGGCAATCTGGTCGACTGGTGGACGCCCGAGGACGCGGCCGCCTACCAGGCCCGGGCCGCGCAAGTGGCCGCGCTCTACAGCGGCTATGAGCCCCTGCCGGGCCAGCGCATCAACGGCCAGCAGATGCTGGGGGAGAACATCTCCGATATCGCCGGCATGCCGATCGCCTTCGAGGGCCTGCAGCGCGCACTGGCCCGCAGCGGCGCCCGCGACAAGGTCGACGGCTACACGCCCGAGCAGCGCTTCTTCCTGTCCAACGCGCTGATCTGGCGCACCAAGATGCGCAATGAGCTGCTGATCAATCAGCTGCGCGCCGGCCAGCACTCGCCGCCCAAGTACCGGGTGCTGGGCCCGATGTCCAATCTGCCGGCCTTTGCCCAGGCCTTTGCCTGCAAGCCCGGCGACGCTATGGTGGCGGCCGAGCCGATCAGGGTCTGGTGAAGGCTCAGGCTGCGGCCGTCACGGCGGCCGCGATGGCCGCGTCCAGCGCCGGCAGGCGCTGACGCAGCGCCGCCAGCCGGACCTCATCGGCGGGGCGCTGAGCGCTGCCCCAGACCGGGTTCGGGTAATGGCTGTCCCAGTCGAAGCGGGCGATCACATGCCAGTGCAGATGGGGCACGACATTGCCCAGGCTGGCGAGATTGATCTTGGTGGGGGCCAGGTCTTGCCTGAGCACCTTCTCGATGCGGTTGACGGCCTCCATGCAGGCCAAGCGCGCGACGGCGTCGAGATCGCTGAACTCGGCCACATGGGCGCGCCAGATCAGGCGATAAAAAGCCGGGAACGCGGCATCGTCGGCGCGGATCACGCGCCACAGCGGGGTTTGTGCGATCAGCAAGCCGCCGTCGTCGCGGCACAGGGGGCAGTCGGTGTGGATGTCCATGGCATGGGCACTTTAACCGGCCGCGCGACTTCATGACTTCCGGCACGGAAGGCCCGTCGCAGCGGGGTTTGTGACGAAATCAGTTCGTCGCGAAATCCGGTCGATCATCCTCCGGCTTTGGCATTTGGTCGCGGTGACCTTGGTCTGACCCCAGGGGCAACCCTAGGCTGTGCCCATGTTCCGGAGCCAGCGCTCCGGTTCTTCGCACCCACCGACAGCCATCGATCAAGGAGATTCCCATGACCAAGACCCTGTACCGCACACTGAGCGCCACCGCACTGATCCTGTTCGCCGGCCTGGCCCAGGCCCAATCCCAACCCGAGGGGCTCAAGCGCGTCGAAGTCAGCGGCAAGCAAGGCGAACCGGTGCGCCGCGATGTCAGCCGCAGCTGCCCTGGCGTCGCCACCACGCTGCAGGATGCGCTGGAAAAGTCCTGGTACCTCGAAGAGCAGGAGGCCACGGTGCGCGTCTCGTTCCGCCTGCAGGGCGAGGACACCACCGAGGTCAAGTCGCAGGGCGGGCCATTGGCCTACCGCATGGCCGTGCGCCGCGCGGTCAGCGGCATGCAGTGCACCAAGCAGGCCACGGACGGCCAGCTCTACAGTTTCGAGATCAGCTTCGTAGCGCCGAAAGACGAGGACGGCAGCTATCGCGTGGCGCTGCAGGAGAACTGACAGCGCAGTGCCGACGGTGGCCCTCTAAGATGGGCGGCACTGACTTGCCCCCTGCCGCCAAGGACCGCCGATGCCCGCTTCGCTGATCGCCCGCCGCCTGTTCTGCCTTGCCCCGTTTGGACTGGCTTTTTTGGCCCTGGCCCCGTTGGCGGCTCAGGCCGACACCTGGCCCAGCAAACCGATACGCTGGGTGGTGGCCTACCCGGCCGGCGGCGGTTCCGACTTTTTGGCGCGCCAACTCGCCCCGGCGCTCGGGGCCCAACTCGGCCAGACTCTGGTGATCGAGAACCGGCCCGGCGCCGGCGGCATGATTGGCACCGATGTGGCGGCCAAGGCCGCAGCCGATGGCTACACCTTGCTGACCGGCGACAACGGCGCGATGGTGTTCAACAGCGCGATGTACAAAAAGCTGCCCTATGCCCCCGGTGACTTCACGCCGGTGGGCTTCATGGCGCGCTTCCCGCTGATCCTGGTGGTGAATCCGAACTCCGGCTTCAGCAGCGCCCGCCAATGGCTGGAGGAGGTACGCAAGAGCCCCGGCAAGTACAGCTATGCCTCGCCAGGCATCGGCAGCCCGCACCATCTGGCGATGGAGCTGCTGAAGGAGCGCAGCGGCAGCTTCATCGTCCATGTGCCCTACCGCGGCACGGCCTTTTCGACCCAGGACCTGATCGCCGGCGTGCTGCCCATGGGCATTCTGGACACGGCCGCCGGCCTGCCGCATATCCGCGCCGGCAAGCTCAAGGCGCTGGCCGTGCTCTCGCCCAAGCGCGTGCCGCAGCTGCCCGAGGTACCTAGCTTTGCCGAGCTGGGGCTCAAGGGCGTGGACGTGGCGGCCTGGCAGGGGCTGTTCGTGCCCAAGGGGACGCCCGAGCCTATCGTCAAGCGGCTGACCGCCGAGATGCAGAAGGCCATTGCACTGCCAGAAGTCAAAGCCAGGCTGGAAGACTTCGGCCTGGAGGTCGCGCCCAGCGACGGGCCGGCACTGGGCCGCTTTGTGCAGCAGGAAACCCAGTTCTGGCACGCGCTGATCAGGGAGCGCAAGCTGGCGGCGGACTAGAACGCAGGCCGGCTCGCCCACCTTATCGTGGCGGGCCGGTTCTTCCGGACGCGCTTGCGGGCGATTTGGGAATGAGCTCCCACTCGGACCGAACCTCTTGGTAGTAAGGCCTCAGACCGGCACGAACCCAGATCGGTCGGACGGATTCAGCGAACAGCCCTTCCTGCAAGGCCAGACGCAATGCGGCCAGGAGGGCCGGTGGCAAGCCCGAATGACAGGCCATCCACCGGTCCACCCGGGCCAGCACAAAGACACGCTGGACCTGCGAGCCGCTGTCACCATCGAGCATGCCCGGCCTTTCGTCACTGATCAGGTAGTCAAAGCGCTTGCGCTGCAACATGCCCACTCTTTGCGCAGAGGGTGAGACCGGCTCGTACGCGATATCCGCCGCGCCGAGCAGATCGCGCACATCGGCCATGTCGACGGCCCCGACCCGGTATGGGCGCAGCGCTTCGATATTGCGCACCGAGGGTGCCCCCTTGAGGGCATAGACAGACAGCTTCAGCGGGGCGACACGACCCACAAAGCTCAGGGTCTCGGCCTCGCCGGGCGAAAAGTTGATGGCCAGACCGCAGCTGCCCGGGCTGCTCGGCAGCATCGCCGAGATCCGCCTGTGCGGCATCAGGCTCACTTGCAAGCTGAGATCCTGCTTGGCAAGCAGGGCCTCCAATGCCTCCAGATAGGGGCCCGCCGGTTTGCCGTCACGAAGCAGCACGAATGGCGGGTCGGGCTCCACGAATATCTTGAGCACCTGCGTCGCTGATGCTGATGCGGCAAAGAGCGTGAGAGCTGCGGCCACGATGGCAAGGCAGCGGGACCGGATCATGGACGGGTGACCAGTTGCACGGGCGACTGGATGATGCTGGGGAGTTCGGCCTGGCGCTGGCCCGTCTGCAAGGCCTTGAGCACGACATTCAAAGCGTACTCGGCCTGCTTGGCCGGGAACTGGTCTGCGGTGGCCAGCATCAGGCCCTGAGCGATCAGCGGACGGACCGAGGGGATATTGTCATAGCCGGAGACATGAACGTCGGCGCTGCGCCCGAGCTCGCGAAGGGCCTGCACAGCCCCCAGGGCCATATTGTCATTGCCGCACAGAAGGGCCTTGATGTCAGGCGCCAAGCGCATCAGCTCGCCGGCCGCCGCCTGGCCCTGGGCCTGGGTCCAATAGCCGGAACGAACGGCTGCCAGCCGCAGGCCCGCTGCCGTAATGGCGGCCCGAAAGCCGTCGCTGCGCGCCTTGGCGTTGATGGAGCCCGGCGGGCCCTCGACAATGCCGACCCGGCTGCCGCGGCTCAGTTGCTTGGCCACATAGTCGCCGACGCTGCGACTGCCGAGGAAATTGCTGGGGCCGACAAAGGGAATGTTGACACCGGCGGTAGCCAGCGCGCGGTCGTCGAGCTTGTTGTCCAGGTTGACGACCAGCACACCCGCCTTCAAGGCCTTGAGCAGGACCGGCAGCAGGGCATTCGAATCGGCCGGCACGATGACCAGGGCGTGCACACGCTGCTCGATCAGCTTCAGGACCAGACGCTCCTGCGCCGCGACATCGGTCTCTCCGTCGATACCCTGGACCGAGAGCTCGTACTCGGCTTGGCGTCCCCGGTGATGCGCGCGCGCGCCCTCGGCCATCAGCACGAAGAACTCGTTGAGCATGGCTTTCAAGACCACCGCCACCCGCAAACGCTCGCCAGCTGCCATGACTCTGCGCGGCGTGGCAAGCACCCCAAGCGCGGCAAGCATCATGCTACGGCGATGCGCGCCGCTGGATGCGGCGGGTTCAAATGGCATGCAGACACGACCGTCTGATGCTGGATAACTGCTCATGCTCACGATTCTCGGCCTGGCTCCGATAGCTGCGGAGTATGCCTGTTCATGATGACGGAGCGTCCTTATTGCTCAGACCAGCACGCGCTCGATGCCGCCGGCGTTGGCCTTGGCCACGTACTCCGGCATCCAGTCCTTGCCGAGGATCTGGTTGGCCATCTCGACGACGATGTAGTCGGCTTCCAGCAGGCCGTTCTGCAGGTCGCCGCCATAACGGCTCAGGCCCTGCAGGCAGCTCGGGCAGGAGGTCAGGATCTTCAGGTTCTCGGCCGCGGCAACCTTGCCGCTCTCGCGCAGCTGGGTCTCGGTCTTGCGCAGCTCCTCCTCCTTGCGGAAGCGGATCTGGGTCGAGATGTCGGGCCGGGTCACGCCCAGCGTGCCGCTCTCGCCGCAGCAGCGCTCGCTCTTGACCACCTCGGGGCCGACCAGGGCCTTGACCGTCTTCATCGGGTCCTGCAGCTTCATCGGGCTGTGGCAGGGGTCGTGGTACAGGAAGGCCTGCTTGCTGTCGAGTGTGATGCCCTTCTCCAGCAGGTATTCGTGGATGTCGATGATGCGGCAGCCGGGGAAGATGTCCTCGAACTTATAGCCCTGGAGCTGGTCATAGCAGGTGCCGCAGCTGACCACCACGGTCTTGATGTCCAGGTAGTTCAGCGTGTTGGCGACGCGGTGGAACAGCACCCGGTTGTCGGTGATGATCTTCTCGGCCTTGTCGAACTGGCCCGAGCCGCGCTGCGGGTAGCCGCAGCACAGATAGCCCGGCGGCAGCACGGTCTGCACCCCGGCATGCCAGAGCATGGCCTGGGTCGCCAGGCCCACCTGGCTGAACAGCCGCTCCGAGCCGCAGCCCGGGAAATAGAACACAGCCTCGGTCTCGGCCGTCGTCGCTTGGGGGTTGCGGATGATGGGGACGTAGTCCTTGTCTTCGATATCCAGCAGCGCCCGCGCGGTCTTCTTCGGCAGGCCACCGGGCAGCTTCTTGTTGATGAAGTGGATCACCTGCTCCTTGATCGGCGCGGCACCCAGGGTCGCGCGCGGCGCGGCGGTCTGCTTCTTCGCAAAAGTCTTCAGCAGGTCGTGGGCCAAGCGCTGGGCCTTGAAGCCCACGCCCACCATCGCGCTGCGGGCCAGCTTGATGGTCTCAGGATTGGTGGCATTGAGCATCAGCATCGCGGCGGCATTGCCGGGACGCCAGCTCTTCTGGCCCATCTTGCGCAAGAGATTGCGCATATTCATCGTCACATCGCCGAAGTCGATCTTGACCGGGCAGGGATTCGCGCACTTGTGGCAGACCGTGCAGTGGTCGGCCACGTCCTCGAATTCCTGCCAATGCTTGATCGAGACGCCGCGGCGGGTCTGCTCCTCGTAGAGGAAGGCCTCGACCAAGAGCGAGGTCGCCAGGATCTTGTTGCGCGGGCTGTAGAGCAGATTGGCGCGCGGCACATGAGTCGCGCAGACCGGCTTGCACTTGCCGCAGCGCAGGCAGTCCTTGACGCTGTCGGCGATCGCACCGATATCGCTCTGCTGCATGATCAGCGACTCATGGCCCATCAGCCCGAAGCTCGGGGTGTAGGCATTGGTCAGATCGGCATAGGTGGTCAGCGACTCGGGGCCACCCAGGCGCAAGAGCTTGCCCTTGTTGAAGCGGCCCTCGGGGTCAATCCTTGCCTTGTAGTCGGCAAAAGGCGCCAGCTCCGCGTCGCTGAGGAACTCCAGCTTGGTGATGCCGATGCCGTGCTCGCCCGAGATCACGCCGTCCAGGCTGCGTGCCAGCTTCATGATGCGGGCGACGGCTTCGTGCGCCGTCTGCAGCATCTGGTAGTTGTCGGAGTTGACCGGGATGTTGGTGTGCACATTGCCGTCACCGGCATGCATGTGCAGCGCCACCCAGACCCGACCACGCAGGACTTCCTTGTGGATGCGCTGGCACTCGTCCAGGATCTGCGCAAATGCGCCGCCGCTGAAGATGTCCTGCAGCGGTTTGAAGATCTGGGTCTTCCACGAGGCCCGCAGGCTGTGGTCCTGCAGCTGGTCGAAGAAGCTGCGTTCCTCGCCACGGGCTGTATCCAGCTCCTGCATCCACTGCTGCCACTGCGCCCGCACCTCGGCCAGCAGGCTCAGCGCCTGCGCGACGCGGTCGCCGAGCAGCTCGGCGCTGGGGATCTCGCTGGCATCGTCTGTCTTGCCCAGCGGCAGGTTGCCGCGCTCGAAAAAGGCCTGCAGCTCGTCCACCAGGGCCAGCTTGTTGCGCAGCGAGAGCTCGATATTGATGCGCTCGATGCCCAGCGTGTACTCGCCCATGCGCGGCAAGGGGATCACCACGTCCTCGTTCACCTTGAAGGCATTGGTGTGCTTGGAGATCGCGGCGGTGCGCTTGCGGTCCAGCCAGAACTTCTTGCGCGCATCGGCACTGATCGCGACAAAGCCCTCGCCGCTGCGGCCATTGGCCAGACGCACGACTTCGGAGGTCGCCCGCGCCACCGCATCGGCGTCTTCGCCCACGATGTCGCCAACCAGCACCATCTTGGGCAGGCCGCCACGCTTGCTCTTGGTGGCGTAACCCACCGCCTTCAGATAGCGGTCGTCCAGATGCTCCAGGCCGGCAAGAATGGCGCCGCCGGGCTTTTGCGCCTCGGCGAACATGAAGTCGCGGATCTCGACGATGGAGGGCACGCAGTCCTTCGGGTTGCCGAAGAATTCCAGGCAGACGGTGCGCACATGGGCCGGCATCTTGTGCACGACCCAGCGGGCGCTGGTGATCAGGCCGTCGCAGCCCTCTTTCTGGATGCCGGGCAGGCCGGCCAGGAACTTGTCGGTAACGTCCTTGCCCAGGCCCTCCTTGCGGAAGGTGCGGCCAGGGATGTTGAGAACCTCGGTGCGCTCGAGCTTCTTGCCGCTGGCATCGAAATAGCGCAGCTCGAAGCTGGCCGTCTCCACATCATGGATCTTGCCCAGATTGTGGTTGAGCCGGATGACCTCCAGCCACTTCGCCTCGGGCGTGACCATGCGCCAGCTGGCCAGATTGTCCAGCGCCGTGCCCCACAGCACGGCCTTCTTGCCGCCGGCATTCATCGCCACATTGCCGCCGACGCAGCTGGCCTCGGCCGAAGTGGGATCGACCGCGAACACATAGCCATGCTGCTCGGCCAGGTCGGCCACGCGCTGGGTGACGACGCCGGCCTCGCTCCAGATCGTCGCGACCGGCTTGTCGACGCCGGGCAGCGCCATCACCTCGACGCCGCGCAGCGCTTCAAGCTTCTCGGTATTGATGACCGCGCTGTTCCATACCAGCGGCACGGCGCCGCCGGTATAGCCGGTGCCGCCGCCGCGCGGGATGATGGTCAGGCCCAGCTCGATGCAGCCCTTGACCAGATGGGCCATCTCGGCCTCGGTATCCGGGGTCAGCACGACAAAGGGGTACTCGACCCGCCAGTCGGTCGCATCGGTCACATGCGAGACGCGCGACAGGCCGTCGAACTTGATATTGTCCTTGGCGGTGCGCTTGCCCAGCAGCTTGGTGGCGCGGCGACGCAGCTCGGCCACCTCGTCGAACTGGCTGGAAAACTGCTGCACCGCCCGGCGCGCGGCCGCCAGCAGCTCGCCCACCGAGGCGTCGCGCTGCGGATCGCTGGCCGGGTCGCGGCGCTTCTCGACCTCGTGCAGCCGATGGTTCAGCGCTTCGATCAACTGGCCCCGGCGCTTCGGATTGTCCAGCAGATCGTCCTGCAGATAGGGGTTGCGCTGCACCACCCAGATATCGCCCAGCACCTCGTACAGCATGCGGGCCGAGCGGCCGGTGCGGCGCTCCTCGCGCAAGCGGTTCAGCAGCTCCCAGGCACGCGTGCCCAGCAGACGGATCACGATCTCGCGGTCGGAGAAGGAGGTGTAGTTGTAGGGAATCTCGCGCAGCCGGGCGGCGTGCGGGGCGTCCTCATGGCCGGCGGCGGCGGTGTGGGTCGGGTCGACAGGCATCAGCGGATGCGGTGCATTCATGGCGGCCAGGCGCTTGCGCACCCTTGGTTGGCCGGGCAGCCGGTCAAGGCGGAACACCCGGCGAAAGCTGGAAATCTCTCGTTCGATCTGCATCGACGCGCCGGGCTTGTGACCTGCTGGCGGGGATGCGGGCGGCAGCCTCATCAGGTGCGCACACCGGCATGACACCGGCAGCCAACCCCAGTCGCGTCGGGCCCGTGATCCTACCGCAGTGCAACATGCCCGCCCTGCGCACGGCCGAGAGCCCTTGTCGATCAGGCCTTTTTGGGGCGGCTTGGAGACGCGGCTGTGGCGTGCACGCCAATGGAGGCGCACCAAATGACGGCGCCGATGCCGTCTTCAGGCGCATCGGGCACCACATCCGGGCCAGGCCCTATTGCCCGGACGCGGCGACCATGTCACAACACGGATGTCACAATTGACACATAAGCTTGTTGGCTCATGCTGTGATCCACATGATCCACACCAGCCCTGTCGAATAACGGAGCATCCAAGACAATGAAAGCACAACACCTCGTCGCCGCGCTGCTGGCTGCCGGCCTTGCCACCGGTGCCCAAGCACAGACCGAAGTCCAGTGGTGGCATTCCATGGGCGGCGCCCTGGGTGACTGGGTCAACGATCTGGCCAAGGATTTCAATGCCAGCCAGAAAGATTACAAGATCGTGCCCACCTTCAAGGGCAGCTATGACGAGTCGATGACGGCCGCAATCGCCGCCTTCCGCGCCGGCAATGCGCCGCACATCCTGCAGGTCTTCGAGGTCGGCACGGCCACGATGATGGCCAGCAAGGGCGCCATCGTGCCGGTCGGCGAGGTGATGAAGAACGCCGGCGCCAAGTTCGACCCGAGCGCCTATGTGCCTGCCGTGGCCGGCTACTACACGGCCCCCAACGGCCAGATGCTGAGCTTCCCCTTCAACAGCTCGACCACCGTGCTGCACTACAACAAGGATGCGCTGAAGGCCGCCGGTGTCGACCCCAACAGCCCGCCCAAGACATGGTCCGAGGTGGCACTGGTGGCAGCCAAACTCAAGGCCAGCGGCCACAAGTGCCCCTTCACCACCAGCTGGCAGAGCTGGACCCAGCTGGAGAGCTTCTCGGCCTGGCACAACGTCGAGTTCGCCACCAAGGGCAACGGCTTCGGTGGCTTGGACACCCGCCTGGCCTTCAACACCCCGCTGCACGTACGCCATATCGAGAACCTGGCCAATATGGCAAAGCAGGGTCTGTTCGTCTACAAGGGCCGCGGCAATGCGGCCGACGCCACCTACGTCTCGGGCGAGTGCGCGATGACCACAGGCTCGTCGGCGCTGTACGGCAATACCAAGCGCAATGCCAAGTTCGCCTTCGGCATCTCCAGCCTGCCTTACTACCATGATGTGCCCGGAGCACCGCAGAACACCGTGATCGGTGGAGCCAGTCTGTGGGTGATGTCGGGCAAGAAGGCCGAGGAGTACAAGGGCGTGGCCCAGTTCTTCGCCTTCCTCTCCAAGCCTGAGGAGGCCGCCAAGAGCCATCAGCGCACCGGCTACCTGCCGCTGACCAAGGCCTCCTACGACCTGACCGAGAAGAGCGGTTTCTACAAGGCCAACCCCGGCACCGATGTGTCGGTCGAACAGATGATCCGTAAGACCACCGACAAGTCGCGCGGCATCCGCCTGGGCAACTTCGTGCAGATCCGCACCATCGTCGATGAGGAAATGGAACAGGTCTGGGGCGGCAAGAAGAGCGCCAAGGAAGGCCTGGACGCTGCGGTGAAGCGCGGCAACGAGCAGTTGGAGCGCTTCCAGAAAGCCAATAAAGGCTGAGCGCCACGCTTGAATGATCGACAGAACCCGCCGCCCTGGGACACCGGGGCGGCGGGTTGATGCTTTTGGGAAGGGACATCATGTCCGTAGAAAAACGAGTGCTTTTCAAGTCGGGTTGGCTGCCCTGGGTGCTGCTGGCACCACAGGTCATCGTCATCACCGTGTTCTTTTTCTGGCCGGCCGGCCAGGCGCTGCTGCAATCGCTGCAGCAGCAGGATGCCTTCGGCATGTCCACCGAGTGGGTGGGGCTGCAGAACTTCCGCCAGCTCTTCAGTGACGAGAGCTATCTGGCCTCGTTCAAGATCACCGCCCTGTTCTCCGCCTTAGTGGCCGTCTGCGGCCTGACCATCGCGCTCCTGCTGGCCGTGATGGCCGATCGCGTAATCAAGGGCGCGATGGCCTACAAGACGCTGCTGATTTGGCCCTATGCCGTGGCGCCGGCGGTCGCGGGCGTGCTGTGGCTGTTCATGTTCGCGCCGTCAATCGGCGTGGTCTCTTACATGCTGCAAGCCGCCGGCATGGACTGGAACCATTTGCTCAATGGCAACCACGCAATGGCGCTGATCGTGGTCGCTGCGGTCTGGAAGCAGATCTCCTATAACTTCCTGTTCTTCCTGGCGGGCCTGCAGTCGATCCCGAAATCGCTGATCGAGGCCGCCGCCATTGACGGCGCCAGCCCGGCCCGGCGCTTCTGGACCATTGTGTTCCCGCTGCTCTCGCCGACCACCTTCTTCTTGCTGGTGATCAACGTTGTGTACGCCTTCTTCGACACCTTCGCCATCGTCGACGCGACCACCCATGGTGGCCCCGGCAAAGACACGTCCATCCTGGTCTACAAGGTCTACTACGACGGCTTCAAGGCCATGGACCTGGGCGGCTCGGCCGCGCAATCGGTGGTGCTGATGGTCGTGGTGATTGCGCTCACCGTGCTGCAGTTCCGTTTTGTCGAGAAGAAAGTGCAGTACTGAGATGGTCGAAAAACGCCCCGCCCTGACCCTGCTGGCTCATCTGACGCTGATACTCGGCGTGCTGATCGTGGCCTTTCCGGTCTACCTGACCTTTGTAGCTTCAACACAAAGCTCCGAGCAGATCGCGCAGAGCCGACCACTCTCGCTGCTGCCTGGCGAGCATTCTCTGGAGACCTGGAAGCTTGCGCTGTTCGGCGGCAAGACCAGCGCCGGCAGCACGATTCCGGCGGCTTTGCCGATGCTGAAGGTCAGCCTGATCAGCGCCTTGGTGATCTCCATCGGCAAGATCGCCATTTCGCTGCTGTCGGCCTTTGCCATCGTCTACTTCCGCTTCCCCTTCAAGCAGTTCTTCTTCTGGGCCATCTTCGTGACGTTGATGCTGCCGGTCGAGGTGCGCATCGGTCCAACCTACCAAGTCGTCTCCGACCTGGGCATGCTCAACAGCTATGCCGGCCTGACCGTGCCGCTGATCGCGTCGGCCACAGCCACCTTCCTGTTCCGCCAGTTCTTCATGACGGTGCCGGATGAGCTGGTCGAGGCCGCGCGCATGGACGGCGCAGGGCCGATGCGCTTCTTCAAGGATGTGCTGCTGCCGCTGTCACGCACCAGCATTGCCGCGCTCTTCGTGATCCAGTTCATCTACGGCTGGAACCAGTATCTGTGGCCCTTGCTGGTCACCACGCAGGAGGATATGTACCCGGTCGTGATGGGCATCAAGCGCCTCGTCTCCGGCGAGTCCTATACAGAGTGGAACGTCGTGATGGCCACCGCGCTGCTGGCGATGATCCCGCCGGCCCTGGTCGTGATGCTGATGCAGAAGTGGTTCGTCAAGGGCCTGGTGGACACGGAAAAATGATCGCTTGCGGGACGTAGCGCCGCGCTGCGGCAAGCGCTCTCCCCAGCTGACTAGAGAACAAAATAGAGCAAACAAGATGGCAAGCATTTCCCTTCGCAATGTGGTCAAGCGTTATGGCCACGGCCCCAAGGCCAATCAGGTCATCCACGGCGTCAACGCCGAGATCAAGGACGGCGAGTTCATCGTCATCGTCGGCCCCTCGGGCTGCGGCAAGAGCACCTTGCTGCGCATGGTGGCGGGGCTGGAGGAGATCTCCGGCGGCGAGATCGCCATCGGCCCGCGCGTGGTCAACGACATCGAGCCGGCCGAGCGCGATATCGCGATGGTGTTCCAGAACTACGCGCTCTACCCTCATATGAGCGTGTTCGAGAACATGGCTTACGGCCTGAAGATCAAGAAGGTGCCGATCGCCGAGATCAAGACCCGCGTCGACAAGGCCGCCAAGATCCTTGAGCTGGGCCATCTGCTGGACCGCACGCCTCGCGCCTTGTCCGGCGGCCAGCGTCAGCGCGTCGCGATGGGCCGTGCCATCGTGCGCAACCCGCAGGTCTTTCTGTTCGACGAGCCGCTATCCAATCTGGACGCCAAGCTGCGCGCCCAGACCCGTCTGGAGATCCAGAAGCTGCACCGCGAGCTGGGCGTGACCTCGCTGTTCGTGACCCATGACCAGGTCGAGGCCATGACCCTGGCCCAGCGCATGATCGTGATGAACGGCGGCCATATGGAGCAGATCGGCACGCCCGAGGAGGTCTACCAGCGCCCCGCCACCACCTTCGTCGCCAGCTTCATTGGCTCGCCGCCTATGAATCTGCTGAAGGGCCAGGCCAAGGGCAACAGCTTCACGGTCGGCGGCATCACCCTGGCCCTACCGGCCCCCGCGCCGCGCGATGGCGAGCTGATCCTGGGCCTGCGCCCCGAGCATCTGGACCACTGGAATGCCAGCAGCGGCTGGCCCCTGAAGGTCGAGATGATCGAGATGCTGGGCGCCGAGCGCCTGGTCTATGGACGGCTGGGCAGCGAGCAGTTCACCCTGCGCATCGACGGCACCCTGGTGCCGCCGGCGGTCGGCGATATGCTGATGCTGGAGCTCAGCGACAAGCAGCTGCATTGGTTCGACGCGCAGACGCAAAAGCGCGTCGGGAGCTGAGTCATGAGCGCCTCCTGGCCGATGCCGTTCTGGATCGCCCATCGCGGCGCCGGCAAGCTCGCACCGGAGAACACGCTGGCCGCCTTCCGAGAGGGTGCACGGCATGGCTATCGCGCCTTCGAGTGCGATGTGAAGCTGAGCGTCGACGGCATCCCCTTCCTGCTCCATGACGCGACGCTGAACCGCACCACGCCCGAACGCGGCGTGGCCGGTGAACGCGGCTGGGCCGAGCTCTCCCGCATCGATGCCGGTGCCTGGCACAGCCGCGCCTATGCCGGCGAGCCACTCCCCAGCCTGGATGCGCTGGCCCGCTACGTCATCGCGAACCGATTCGCGCTGAACATCGAGATCAAGCCGACGCCGGGTCAGGAACTCGCCACCGGTCAGGTCGTCGGTCGCGAGGTGCTGCGCCTGTGGGCCGGCTCGGGCCTGCTGCCGCTGTTCAGCTCCTTCCAGCCCGAGGCCCTGGCCGGCGCCCTCGAGACCGCGCCGGACGTGCCGCGCGGCCTGCTGCTCGACAAGCTGTCGGATGGCTGGCTGGACCAAGCCCTGCGCCTGCATTGCCGCGCCGTGATCACGAACTATGCGCTGATGAACCAGGCCCTGGTCGAGCAGCTGCATGCGGCCGGGCTGAAGGCCCTGGTCTACACCGTCAACGATCCCGCCTCGGCCGAGTGGCTGATCGGCAACGGGGTGGACGGCATCATCACGGACGCTGTGGACAAGTTCTCGCCGGGCAGTTGAGGCGGCTGGCCGCTGCAGCTGAGGTTTGCCTGACACATTCGCGGCTCGACACAGCACAGCGCGCAACACCGCCATGAGGGCGGACGTCGGACCAACCGGCGGGGGCCCTCGCGGCGAAAGTGGCGATGGTTGCTGCTGCGCAGCAGCCATGACGACGCGAACGATGTGCCGCGCAGACGACGGAGCAACATTCAGCTGAAGACGCCGACCGCCAGTTCCGCCCAAACCAGCAAGAACGACAGCGCGATGGCCAAGCCGACCGTCCAAAGGTAGAGCCGGTCGCTGATGAGGCGTGCGCCCAACTCGAATAAGCCACAGTGAATCGCCCCGGGTTCCGCGGAGGCCTGTTGGTTTAAGTCAGACGGTCGCGGCCTGACCAGCGCGGTGACGATGGTAATTGGCTTCGAACTCGGCAGGCGGGACGTAGCCCA
>SCOI01000015.1 GCA_005503085.1 Burkholderiales bacterium C2
ACCTTCAAACGCCCACGCTTATCGGCTGTGAATTATTAAAGAACTTCAAACAACCTACTCAAAACCCACCGGGCTTCTTTCCCTTGTCTGGCACCGATCAGTGATCAGCACAGAAGCGAGATTATGACTTGTTTTCTTCAAACTCGTCAAGTGCTTTCAAACATTTTGTTTTCAGCAATCTTGCTTTCTTCATCACCTACCCGCTTTGCTTCAGACTTTCGTCTCAAACAAACTTGCTAGCAGCGAAGCCCTCGACTGTAGCACAGGTTTTTTCATGCTTGCAAGTACTCGGCGGCAATTTCTTGTGAAGCGAGTACCGACGGCGGCTTGCTACTACTGCATCAGGTGAGACAGCTTGCTCGCCGAGAAGGCGAGATCCGCGGCGCGCTGCGGATCTTCGCTGCTCAGTACCTCGGGTAGTGCAGCGGCCAGACGCGCCGCGTCGGCCCTGAGGATGCGTTGCTTGACCGAGGGGATCTGCGAGGGGTGCATCGAGAAATTGCGCAAGCCCATCGCCAGCAGCAGATCGGTGAAGGCAGCGTCGCCCGCCATCTCGCCACAGACGCTGACCGATTTGCCGGCTGCTGTCGCCTGCGCAATTGAGGTCGAGATCAGCTGCAGCACCGCCGGGTGCCAGGGGTCGTAGAGATGGGCCACCGCCTCATCGGCCCGGTCGATGGCCAGCGTGTACTGGATCAGGTCGTTGGTGCCGATGGATACAAAGTCCACATGGCGCAGCAGCAGCGGCAGCATGACGGCAGCGGCCGGTATCTCGATCATCACGCCGATATCGACTCGCGTGAACGCCTGGCCGGCATCCGTCAGCTGCTGCTGCACCCGTTTGACGGCTTCCAGCACCTGGCGAATCTCGCCCAGATGCGCCACCATCGGAATCAGCAGGCGCAGCTTGCCGTAAGCGCTGGCCCGGTAGATGGCGCGCAATTGCTGCCGAAACATACTCGGCTCGGCCAAACTCCAGCGGATCGCCCGCAACCCCATCGCCGGGTTCAGCACATGCTCATGCCGGAGTTCGCTGGCCGACATCCGGTCCAGCGGTTTGTCGGCCCCAATATCTACCGTGCGAATCGTCACCGGCATGCCGCGCATCGCCTCGACCGCCGCACGGTAGGCCTCGAACTGCTCATCCTCGCCAGGCAGTTCGCCCTCTCTGTTCATAAACAGGAACTCGCTGCGGAACAGCCCAACGCCGGTAGCGCCCGCTTCGACGGCTGCCGGCGCATCGGCCGGCAATTCGATATTGGCCTGCAACTCGACCCGCTCGCCGTCCAGGGTCACGGCCGGCGTGTGCCGCAGCCGCGCCAGCCGGGCACGCTCCAGCTCGCTCTGGCGCTGCCGGAAACGGTACTCTTCCAGCACGATGGGTGACGGATCGACGATGACCGCACCGGCATCGCCATCGATGATGACCCAATCGTCCTGGCGAATCAGGCGCGAGGCCTCGCGCGTGCCGACCACCGCCGGGATGTCCATGCTGCGCGCGACGATGGCCGTGTGCGAGGTCTTGCCGCCGATGTCGGTGATGAAGCCGTGGAACACGCTGCGCTTGAACTGCATCATGTCGGCAGGCGCGATATCGGCCGCCACCAGCAGCAGCGGGTCCTCGCCGGCAAAGTCGCGCTGCACGACGCTGGCCGCGCCGCCCGCCTTGCCCTGCTGGCGCGCCAGCACGCCCAGGATGCGCTCGACCACCTGCTCCAGATCGGCCTTGCGCTCGCGCAGATAGTCGTCCTCCATCTCGTCGAACTGGCGCGCCAGCACCTCGAGCTGGGCCGACAGCGCCCACTCGGCGTTGTAGTGCCGCTCGATGATCCATTGCTTGGTGGCGCCGGTCAGCGCCTCGTCGTGCATCAGCATCAGATGCACGTCCAGCAAGGCCGCCAGCTCATGCGGCGCATCGTCGGGCAGATCGCGCTTGAGCGTCTCGAGCTCCTGCGCGACCTCGTCGCGCGCGCGCATGCAACGCTGGATCTCGCTCTCGACACTGGCCGCATCGATGAAGTAATGCGCCACATCGACGCGGCTGGATGCCACCAGCACGGCGCGGCCGATCGCCACACCGCGTGAGACAGGAATGCCGAAGACCTGAAAGCTCATGCGTCGACTGTAGCAGCGAGGAAGCGGGTCACGGATTCGTCATTCGATCGTCACCGGCGCGTCACCGCCAGGCCCGAGCATGGGGCTCGTCAACCAACGACGAGGCCATCCATGAGGGATCTTCCGCTGCCCACCCTGCCCTTCTCGGATCTGCGCCCGCCCCTGGCGGAACGGAGGTCACTTCCACTGGAGCCGCAAGCTTCTGCACGGGCTCGCCTGGACGTGGCCTGGGCGCGCACGGAAGACGAAGTCCGCGAAGCACAGCGCCTGAGGTACCGGGTCTTCGTCGATGAGATGGGCGCTCGGCTGAGCGTCCCCAAGGGCGCGCCGGCCGGCCACGACATCGACATGTTCGACCCCTTCTGCGAACACCTGCTGGTACGTACCGTCGAAGCCGACGGCCGCCCCGGCCCTGTCATCGGCACCTACCGGGTGCTGACCCCGGCGGCGGCCAAGCGTGCCGGCGGTCTCTACAGCGAGACCGAGTTCGACCTGACCCGTTTGCGCGGACTGCGCTCGCGCATGGTGGAGCTGGGCCGCTCCTGCGTGCACCCCGAGCACCGTTCCGGCGGCGCCATCATGGCGCTGTGGGGCGCTTTGGCCGAGTTCATGGTGCGCAATGAACTGGACACGATGATTGGCTGCGCCAGCGTCAGCATGCGGGACGGCGGCCACTACGCCGCAGCGCTGTGGAAACAGCTGGAGCAAAGCCATCTGGCCGGCATAGAGTGGCAGGTACGGCCGCGTCTGCCCTTGCCGGTCGAGGAGCTGCACCGCAGCGAGACGGTGGCCGAGGCGCCGCCGCTGATCAAGGGCTATCTGCGTTGTGGCGCCCGCATCCTCGGTGCGCCGGCCTGGGATCCGGACTTCAACACCGCCGACCTGCCGATGATGATGCGCATCGCCGACCTGCCGACACGCTATCGCCGACACTTCCTCGGCTGATCTGGGCCGAGCCGGCGAGCCTTACTGCCCTTCGCCGAACTTGTCGTTCACCAGCGCGGTGATCGCCTCCTGGGCGGCCTGCTCGTCGGGGCCTTCGACCTCCAGCTCGACCTGCGACCCCATGCCGGCCGCCAGCATCATGACCCCCATGATGCTCTTGGCGTTGACGCGGCGGCCGTTGCGGCTCATGAACACTTCACATTGAAAACCGCCTGCCAGCTTGGTCAGCTTGGCCGAGGCGCGGGCATGCAAGCCCAGTTTGTTGCTGATGGTAAGGGTCGATTTGAGCATCGGCACTAGCTAGTCTTGTCGTTGATGGGTTCGGGCGCATGGCCCAGCACAATGCCCTTGGATCCGCCCTCGCTGGCGCGCTCGACCAAGGCGTCGATCGGCTCGGCCGCATAGCACAGCGAACGCCACAGCATCGGCACATTGACGCCGGCGATCACCCGCACATGACCCTGCACATCCAGCAGGCGCTGGGCCGCATTGCAGGGCGTGGCGCCGAACACATCGGTCAGCACCAGCGAGTCCTCATGCCCGGCGGCGGCCAGCAGCGCGCGCGCCTGGGCCTCCACCGCCTCGACCGACATCTCCGGCGTCACATCCAGCACCGCGAGCTGGGGCGCGCAGTTGGGGAAGGTGTGCTCGGCTACCGCCTTGAGGGCGGAAGCCAGAGGGGAATGGGCAATCAGCAGGAGGCCGGACATGGCCCCATTATCAGGGCTTCGCCGGCAGCGGGCCGAGGCGGGTCTAGATGTCGAGCCTGAAGCCTGTCAGAAAGGCCTCCCAGGCCGCCTCGTCCGGCTTTGCCCCCAGCATCACCGCCTGGTAGACCCTCATCCCGCGCGCAAACACCGCGACCCGGGCCTGCTGCTGCTCGGCTTGCAGCCCCTGCTGCAAGGCCTGCGGATTGGGCGTCATGCCCCTGACCTGCACCGCCTGGGCCGGCGTCGCACGGGCCTGCAGCCGTGCGGCCAGCGACTCGCGCATCTGTTGCAGGGCCGGAGTGACCTGGGCCGGATCATCGAGCTCGGCCCAGGTCAGCGAGAAGCTCAGCCCCGCCGCCATGCAGGCCGCCAGACCCATGCGGACCGGCTCGCGCCGTTCGACCTCGGGTTTGCAGGGAAACAGGGCCAGCACGCCGGCACCGTCCGGCCGCAGCTCGCGCCAGTCCAGGCTCGGGCTGCAGGCACTCACGACGGCAAGCAGGGCGAGCAGCAGGGCAGGGGCGATTCTCATCGCCTCATTATCCAGGGGTGCTATCGCACAATGTGCGCATGCAAGCCACCCCCTCACTCCCCCCGGGCGCGCTCCATGGCGTGCGCGTGCTCGATCTGTCCCGCGTGCTGGCCGGGCCCTGGTGTACCCAGACCCTGGCCGACCTGGGCGCCGACGTGATCAAGGTCGAGCGCCCCGGCAGCGGTGACGACACCCGCGCCTGGGGCCCGCCCTATCTGAAGGATCGCGAAGGCAAGGACAGTAGCGAGGCCGCCTACTACCTCGGCGCCAACCGTAACAAGCGCTCGATCACGATAGACATCTCCCACCCCGAGGGTCAGGCCTTGATACGCGAGCTGGCCGGCACCGTGGACGTGGTGGTGGAGAACTTCAAGGTCGGCGACCTGGCCCGCTACGGCCTAGACGCGGCCAGCCTGCGCGCCCTCTACCCGCGCCTGGTGTTCTGCTCGATCACCGGCTTCGGCCAGACCGGCCCCTACAAGGACCGCGCCGGTTATGACTATGCGGTGCAGGGCCTGGGCGGGCTGATGAGCGTGACCGGCGAACGCGACGACCTGCTCGGCGGCGGGCCGCAGAAGGTGGGCGTCGCGGTGGCCGACCTGTTCACCGGCCTGTATGCGACGGTGGCCATCCTGGCCGCGCTGCGCCATCGCGATGCCACCGGCGAGGGTCAGGTCATCGACATGGCCCTGCTGGACACTCAGCTGGCCATGCTGGCCAATCTGGGCTCCAACTATCTGTGTACCGGCCAGCCGCCCGGTCGCATGGGCAATGCGCACCAGAACATCGTGCCCTACCAGGTCTTCGAGGCCAGTGACGGCCACCTGATCCTGGCCGTCGGCAATGACAGCCAGTTCGCCAAGTTCGCGGAGATTGCAGGCCGCCCCGACTGGGCGAGCAATGCTCGCTTCGCGAAGAATGCCGATCGGGTCCGCAACCGCGAGCTGCTGGTGCCCGAGATCGCCGCCCTTATCAAGACCCGGCCCCGCAACAGCTGGCTGGCCGCGCTGGAGGCCGCCAAAGTGCCTTGCGGCGCGATCAACAACCTAGCCGAAGCCTTTGCCGACCCGCAGGCCCAGGCCCGCGAGATGACGGTGGCGATGGCTCATCCGCTGAGTGAACAGCTTCGCCTGGTGGCCAGCCCGATGCGCTTGTCGGCCACCCCGGTCAGCTATCGCCGGCCGCCACCGCTGCTGGGCCAGCACAGCCAGGACATCCTGGCCGAGGCCGGGCTGGACGAGGCCCGGATCGCCGCGCTGCGGAGCGCGGGCGTTCTGGGCTGAAGCAGGCGCCATCAGCGTGAGAAAGTTCTCGAATCGTCGCCAAATAGCTGCCAACATGCGCCAGCCATCCGCGTTTCCCCCGAGACGGGGGATGGACGCTGCCGCGGTGCCCCCGGACCATGGCGACCGCTCCCGGCCACGGTCCGGGCCCTGAACCCACACGACTTTGCAGTACCCGTCCTGCCCCTCACCCGCCCTCATGCCCAGCCACACGCCCGCCCCGCCCGCTCCGGGCGCCGCCAACGACGCGGCGCAGGGGCCCAGCCATGCGCAATGGGCCGAGATCGTGCAGCAACTGGGCGCCGAGATCGCCGGGCCACTGAGCGCCGCGCTGGAGCGCATCCACAATCTGGTGGCCACCGGCCAGATCGATCGCCAGGGCCTGCGCTCGCTGCGCGAAAGCGTGGCCCAGGCCCGCGAGGCCGGCATGATGGGGCAGCAGTTGGCCCGGCTGGCCTCGGGGCGGCTGCGGCTGTCGCGCGAGCGCCTGCAACTGGCCCCGCTGCTGCGCAGCGTGCTGGCCCATCGCAGCCGCGAGACCCAGGCACGCGGCATCCAGGTGCGCCAGGTGCTCAAGCCGGTCGAGGTGATGGCCGACGGCTCGCTGATGTTCGCGCTGCTCAATGCCTTGATGGACTGGGCGCTGGCCAGCACCCATTCCTCGATCGACCTGAAACTCGACCTGACGCCCTGGCCGGCCAAGGCCCGCCTGGTCTGCCGCTTTGCCCATCGTTCGCTCGATCTGCTGGACGAGCAGCGCAGCGCCGAGCTGCCGCCGGCGCTGAACTCGCTGGCCTGGCGCCTGGTCGAGCAGACCGCGCTGACCCTGGGCGTACTGCCGCTGCGCGAGGACGCCAGCGGCATCACGGTGCTGACGCTGGAATTTCCGCAGACCGTCGGCGACGAGCCCGGCACGGTGGCGCTGGACCCGCTGGTCGAGCCGGAGCGCGGCGCAGACACGCAACAGCCCTCGCTCAACTCCAAGCCGCTGGCCGGCAGCCATCTGCTGATCGTCTCGCCGCGCCGCGAGCTGCGCGCCCAGCTGCAGGACGCGGTACGGCATATGGGCCTGATCGTCGATCTGGTCAACAGCATCGACGAGGCCGCGCAGTTCTGCCTGGAGGGCCTGCCCCACGGCCTGGTGTTCGAAAGCGGCCTGCGCGGCGCGGCGTTCGACCAGCTGCGTGCCGAACTGCTGCGCGAGGTGCCGCAGTTCAGCTTCATCGAGGTGCTGGACGGCGAGCACCTGACCCAGCTCTCCACCGCCACCGCTGACGGCATGGCCCGCATCTCGCGCCAGCACCTGACCGACGCGCTGCCCTCGGTGCTGCTGTTCGAGTTGTCCAAGACCCTCTGACGCCGCCCGTAGCGGCGCTGCACTAAACTGCGGCGCATGAAGCTGCCTCGATTCCTCGCTCCTGCCGTGCTGCTGGCCGCCCTGGCCGGCGGCGGTTTGCTGGCCTACCAGAGCCTGCTGCAGCGCGAGACCGCGCCGGCGCTGAGCTATGTGCTGCTGGACGGCGCCAAGGTCGAGACCCGCCAGTGGCAAGGCAAGGTGATGCTGGTGAACTTCTGGGCCACCAGCTGCACCACCTGCGTGGCCGAGATGCCCGAGATCGTCGCCACCCATCAAAAGTACAAGGCACGTGGCTTCGACACGCTGGCCGTCGCGATGAGCTACGACCCGCCGGCCTTCGTCGCCAATTTCGCGCAGAGCCGCCAACTGCCCTTCGGCGTCGCGATCGACAACACCGGCGAGATCGCCAAGCAGTTCGGCCGCGTCCAGCTGACGCCCACCACCTTGCTGATCAACAAGCGCGGCGAGATCGTCAAGCGCTATGTCGGCGCGCCCGATTTCGCCGCCCTGCACCAGTTGGTGGAACAGCTGCTGGCCGAAGCCTGAGCCGGGCGGCACCGCCGCATGTCCCACCGCCTGTATCGCGCCTCCTTCCGGCAACTGCTGCTGCTGGGCTTTCTGCTGATCGCCGGCCTGCTGGCCGCCGCCTCGCTGGGCGGCCTGTTCACCTTGGAGCGCCTGACGGTGCAAAGCCGCAGCGCCGCCGAGCGCGCGGTGCAGCTGAGCAGCGCCGTGCAGCAGCTGGCCGAGCGCAGCGTCGCGATGGAGCGGGCCGCGCGACAGTTCCTGGTGCTGGAAGACCCGCTGCTGCGCCGGCGTTTCAACGAGGCGGCCAGCGATGCCGAGGCCGTGCTGCAAGAGCTGCAGGGCCAGCGGCTCATTCCCGAACGGGCCCAGGCCTGGCGGGCCCAGCTCGATCTGATCCGCCGCCAGCTCGATGCCGCCTGGCGCAGCCGCAAACGCGAGCAGGATCTGACGGCGCAGTTCCGCGAGCTCGAGGCGCAGACCGTGGCCATCGCCGAGCAGGTGCGCCTGCACACCGAGGCGCGCAACCGCAGCCTGCAGGAGCAGCTGGAGCAGGGCCGGGTCCGGCTGGGCCAGCAGGTGCTGGGGGCGATCGCGCTGGCGGCGCTGCTCTCACTGGCCTTCGGCTTCTGGCTGACCCGGCCGCTGCGCCGGCTGGAGCAGGCCATCGTCGGCCTCGGCGAGAACCGGCTCACCGAACCCATCAGCATCCAGGGACCGAGCGACTTGCGCTCGCTGGGCCAGCGCCTGGACTGGCTGCGCCTGCGCCTGGGTGAGCTGGATGCCGACAAGGCACGCTTTCTGCGCCATATCTCGCATGAGCTGAAGACGCCACTGGCGGCGCTGCGCGAGGGCGTGTCGCTGCTGGAAGACGGCGTCACCGGCACGCTGAGCCCGGACCAGCGCGAGGTCGCCCGCATCCTGCGCGACAACACGGCCACCTTGCAGCAGCAGATCGAGGCCTTGCTGCGCTTCAACGCCGCCGCCTTCGAGGCCGGCCGGCTGCAACGCCGCCGCACCGAACTCGGCGCGCTGATCCAGGCCCTGGTCGAAGCCCAGCGCCTGCAGTGGCAGGCACGGCAATTACTCATTGAGATCGACGGCGGACCGCTGGAGGCCGAGGTGGACCCGGACAAGCTGGGCACGGCCCTGGGCAATCTGCTGTCCAATGCGATCCGCTTCAGCCCGCCGGGCCGGGGCATCCGTTTCCATTTGTCGCAACAAGCCGGCCAGGTCTGCATCGACATTACCGACCAGGGCCCGGGCGTGGCGCCCGCCGACCGTGCCCGGGTGTTTGAGCCCTTCTACCGCGGCGAGCGCCAGCCCGACGATGCCTTGCGTGGCAGCGGGGTCGGCCTGTCCATCGTGCAGGAATACATTGCCGCCCATGGCGGGCAGATCACGCTGCTGCCCACCGAGCCCGGCGCCCATTTCAGAATCACGCTACCGCATGCCAGTCCCTGACGTCCGCTTACTGTCCGCCCTCGCCATGAGCCTGCTGCTGGGGGCCTGCGCCCAGCCCAAGCCCGAGATCCGCGAAGTGCGGGTGCCGGTGCCCGAGGTCCTGCCCGCCGACGCCGCGGCCCGGCAACTGCTGGCCCAGCATGAGCGCCTGCTGAAGCTGAGCGCGGCCGAGCTGGGCCAGGAGGTGGCGCCCCGCGACGACACCAAGCTGACGCCGGCCGCCGCCACCCAGCTGGCCCTGGCCCTGGCTCTGCATCGCGGCAATGGCGATCTGGCACGCGCCCAGGGCCTGCTCGACCAGGTGCTGCGCGACCCCGCGCCCGAGGCCCTGCCCTGGCAGCCGCTGGCGCGGCTGCTGCAGGGCCGTCTGGCCGAGCAGCGCCGGCTCGAAGAGCAGATCGACAAGCTCAACCAGCAGGCCCGCGACAGCCAGCGCGACAACCAGCGCCGGCTCGACCAGCTCAATGAAAAGCTCGAGGCGCTGAAGGCCATCGAACGCAGCCTCAACACCCGGCCGGCGGCCACCAAGCCATGAACAACGGCGCCCGCCTGTTGCTGGTCGATGACGACGCCGACCTCTTGAAGCTGCTGTCGATGCGATTGAGCGCCGCCGGCTACCAGGTCACGCCGGTGGGCAGCGCCGAAGCCGCACTGGCCCAGATTGCGGTGCAGCGCCCGCATCTGGTGCTCAGCGATGTGCAACTGCCGGGCAAGGACGGCCTGGCCCTGTTCGACGCGATCCGCGAGCGCCACCCGGCGCTGCCGGTGATACTGCTGACGGCCCACGGCACCATCCCCGACGCGGTCGAGGCCACCGCGCGCGGTGTCTACACCTATCTGACCAAGCCCTTTGACGGCAAAGCGCTGCTGGACACCATCGCCCAGGCGCTGGCGCTGGCCGCGCCCGAGGTCGACGCGCCCGAGCAGGACAGCGCCGCCTGGCGCGCCCCCATCGTCAGCCGCTCCAATGTGATGGCCGAGTTGCTGGCCGAAGCCAAGCTGGTGGCCGCCTCGCAGGCCAGCATCCTGATACGCGGTGAGAGCGGCAGCGGCAAGGAGTTGCTGGCCCGCGCCATCCACAATGTCAGCCCGCGCGAGGGCCGGCCCTTTGTCGCGGTCAATTGCGGCGCGATCCCCGAGCCGCTGCTGGAATCCGAGCTGTTCGGCCACGTCAAGGGCGCCTTCACCGGCGCGGTGGCGAATCACCGCGGCCTGTTCCAGGCGGCCCATGGCGGCACGCTCTTCCTCGACGAGATCGGCGACATGCCGCTGCCGCTGCAGGTCAAGCTCCTGCGCGTGCTGCAGGAGCGGCTGGTGCGGCCGGTCGGCGCCAGCGACGCGATCCCGGTCGATGTGCGCATTCTGTCGGCCACGCACCGCGACCTGGACGCGGCGATGGCCGAGGGCTTGTTCCGCGAGGACCTGTACTACCGGCTCAATGTCGTCACGCTGGCGCTGCCGACCCTGGCCGAGCGGCGCGAGGACATTCCGCTGCTGGCCCAGCACTTCCTGAGCAAGCTGGCCGACAAATACGACAAGCGTCTGAACGGCTTCGCGCCCGAGGCGCTGAAGGCGCTCAGCACCGCCGCCTGGCCCGGCAATGTGCGCCAGCTGCACAACGTCGTCGAACAGGTCAGCGCGCTGGCCACCACGCCGCTGATCCCGCTGTCGCTGGTACAGCGGGCCTTGCGCGTGCCCAGCATGGAAGTGCTGAACTATGCCCAGGCGCGCCAGCGCTTCGAGCACGAGTACCTGGTCGGCCTGCTGAAGCTGACCGACGGCAATGTGGCCGATGCCGCCCGCCTGGCCGACCGCAACCGCACCGAGTTCTACCGCCTGCTGCAAAAGCATGGGCTGACGCCGGGCCTGTTCCGCACGGATGGCCCGGTCGCTGAATAGCGACAGCGCTTTTCCCTTGTGAATCAATCACTTGGCGAATAGACCCCGGGTCTTGTCGCTGCCCGGCGACACATCGGCCGCCCAATTTCGGGCAAGCAAATTTAAGCTGGTGATTTAAAAGGAAATTTTCCTTGGTACGGGTCTTGCACAGAGACCCGTATGCAGATTTCTTTTTCCCTACGCCACGCACTGGGCCTGTCGGCCCTGCTGGCCCTGGGTTCGGCCCAGGCTTTCGACTTCGAGGACGTCGCGGCCCAAGCGAAGCAGCTGGCCGGCAAGCCCTACCAGGCGCCGGCCGACACGCTGCCCAGCGAGCTGAAGACTCTCAGCTACGACCAGATCCGCGATATCCGTTTCAAACCCGAGCGCGCGCTGTGGCGCGGCGAGAAGCTGCCCTTCGAGCTGGCCTTCTTCCATCTGGGCAAGTTCCAGACGCAGCCGGTGCGCATCAACGAAGTCACGCCCCAGGGCGCGCGCCCGGTCAGCTTCAAGCGCGAGGACTTCGACTACGGCAAGAACAAGCTCTCCTACCAAGGCTTTAGCGATCTGGGCTTTGCCGGCTTTCGCGCCCATTACGCGCTGAACAACCCGCAGTACAAGGACGAGCTGGTCGTCTTCCTGGGCGCCAGCTATCTGCGCGCGCTCGGCGCCGGCCAGCATTACGGCCTGTCGGCACGCGGCCTGGCGATCGACACGGTCGGTGGCAAGGGCGAGGAGTTTCCCCGCTTCACCGAGTTCTGGATCGAGCGTCCCAAGGCCGATGCCAAGTCGCTGACGGTCTACGCCCTGCTCGACTCGCCACGCGCCAGCGGCGCCTACCAGTTCACGATACGTCCCGGCGGCAACACCGTGATGGACGTGCGCAGCCGATTGTTCCTGCGCGGCCCGGTTGCGACCCTGGCGCTGGCGCCGCTGACCAGCATGTATATGTTTGGCGAGAACCAGCCGCACCGGACCGACTTCCGCCCCGAGGTGCACGACTCCGACGGCTTGATGGTGGCCACGGCCGAAGGCGAATGGATCTGGCGCCCGCTGATCAACCCGGCTGGCACGCTGACCACCTCGTTTGCGATGAAGGGTCTGCGTGGCTTCGGCCTGATGCAGCGCGACCGCGCCTTCAGCAACTATGAGGACACCGAGGCCCGCTACGAGCAGCGGCCCAGCGCCTGGGTCGAGCCGGTCGGCGACTGGGGACCGGGCCGCGTCGAGCTGATGCTGCTGCACACGCCGGACGAGACCAATGACAACGTGGTCGCCTACTGGGTGCCCGAGAAGACGCCGGCCCCGGGCCAGGCACTGGACTTCAGCTACCGCCTGCATATGCAGGGCGAGGCCCAGCAGCGCCCGCCCGGCGCCTGGGCGACGCAGAGCCGGGCCGGCCGCGGCTTCGCCGAGCTGGCCGCCAACGAGCAGCAGTTCATCGTCGATTTCCAGGGCCCGTCGCTGGCCAAGCTGCCGCCCGACGCCACCGTGAAGGCCGTGCTCAGCAGCGATGCCAACGGCCGCATCACCGAGAGCAATGCCTACCGCAACCCGGTCACCGGCGCCTGGCGCATGACCGTGCGTGTTCAGCAACTCCGCCCCACGCAAGCCACCGAGCTGCGCGGTTTTCTGCAACACGATGACAACGTACTGACGGAAACATGGAGCACCATCCTTCCCCCCCGCTGATGAGCAGCCGAGCGCTGCCGCTGAGCCAGACCGCGCCGCCCATGCTGCGCGGCTCGATGGCTCCCCGCCCCTGGGGCCAGCCCCAGCCCGCCACCGCTGCGCCCGTGATCGAGGCCGCACCCTGGGAAAAAGCCGCACAGCGGCGCCGCCGCGCGCTGATGTTCAGCACGCTGGTGGCCACCGCGCTGGCCACCACGGTGCTGGCCCGTTCGCAACCGGCGCTGGCCGAGTCCGGCTGGCACTGGCTGCACATGGGTCTGTTCGCGCTGCTGTTCGCCTGGGTCAGCGCCGGCTGCGTCACCGCCGTGATGGGCTTCTGGGTGACGCTGCACGGCGACCCGCATGCGATGTCGCGCCAAGGCACCGGCCTGCAACCGATCTCGGCCGATGCCAAGACCGCGCTGATCATGCCGATCTGCAACGAGAACGTCGCCACCGTGGTCGCCGGCTTGCGTGCCACCTGCGAATCGCTGGCGGCCTCGGGTGCGCTGCGCTTGTTCGACGTCTTCCTGCTGTCCGACAGCAGTGACCCGGCCGTGCGCGCCGAGGAGCAGCGGGCCTGGGCCCAGTTGCGCGAGCGCTTCGCTGGCCAGGGCCGCATCCACTACCGCTGGCGTGCCCGCCGCAGCAAGAAGAAGGCCGGCAATGTGGCCGACTTCTGCCGTCGCTGGGGCCGGCTCTACCGCTATATGGTGGTGCTGGACGCCGACAGTGTGATGAGCGGCGACTGCCTCCTGAGCCTGGTGCGCCTGATGGAGGCTCACCCGAGCGCAGGCATCATGCAGGCCGCCCCGCAGGCCTGCGGCCACGACACCTTGCACGCCCGCGCCCAGCAGTTCGCCGGCCGCGTGACCGGCCGCTTGTTCACCGCCGGCATGCAGTACTGGCAGCTCGGCGAGGCGCATTACTGGGGCCACAACGCCATCATCCGCGTCGAGCCTTTCATGAAGCATTGCGGCCTCGCGCCGCTGAACGGTCAGCCGGTGATGTCGCACGACTTCGTCGAGGCCGCGCTGATGCGCCGCGCCGGCTATCACGTCTGGCTGGTACACGATCTGCAGGGCAGCTACGAGCAGCAGCCGCCCCATCTGCTGGCCGAGCTGCAACGCGACCGTCGCTGGTGCGGCGGCAATCTGCAGAATGCGCGCCTGATCAGGGAGCCCGGCCTGCACCCCGTGCACCGCGCGATGCTGCTGACCGGCGCGATGGCCTATGCCTCCGCCCCGCTGTGGCTGCTCTATGTGGGCCTGGGCGCGGTGTTGTGGATGAATGGTGGCAATGACAGCTTTGTGCCTCCGGGCGGCTTCGGCATCGGCGTGCTGGGCTTGTGGACCGGCACGATCGCGATGCTGGTGCTGCCGCGCGTGCTGGGCGTGCTGGCGGTGTTGCTGAAGGGCGAGCAGTCGCAGTTCGGTGGCACGGCGGCGCTGCTGGGCAGCACGCTGGTCGAGGCCGGCATGTCGGTGCTGCAGGCACCGCTGCGCATGGCCGCACACACCGTCTTCGTCATCGGCGCTCTGACGGGCCTGAAGCTGGAATGGAAATCGCCCCCGCGCGAGGCCAGCGACGTCAGCTGGCGCGAGGCCGCCGCGAGCTTTGCGCTGCCCGGCACCGCCGTGCTGGGCTTGTGCGCGCTGCTGGCCGCGCTGCAGCCGAGCACCTTGCTGTGGATCGCGCCGATGGCGCTGCCGCTGCTGCTGGCCGTGCCGATCACGGTGTTCAGCAGCCGGGTCAAGCTCGGTGCGCGCTTGCGCGAGGCCCGCCTGCTGCTGATCCCGGAGGAGACCCGCGCGCCGACGGTGCTGCGGCGCGCCTGGACTTATGCCTTAAGCAGCTGAAACCCCGGCCGCATGCGCCTGCTGGTCGGCGTGGTAGCTGGAACGCACCATCGCGCCGACCGCCGCATGGCTGAAGCCCATCTTGTAGGCTTCTTCCTCGATCATCTTGAAGGTGTCGGGGTGCACATAGCGGCGCACCGGCAGGTGGTGGCCCGAGGGGGCCAGGTATTGCCCGACGGTCAGCATGTCGATGTTGTGGGCACGCATATCCCGCATCACCTGCAGGATTTCTTCATCGGTCTCACCCAGACCGACCATGATGCCGCTCTTGGTCGGCACGCCAGGCACGGCTTCCTTGAAGCGCTTCAGCAGATCAAGGCTGAACTGGTAGTCCGAACCCGGGCGCGCTTCCTTGTACAGGCGCGGCGCGGTTTCCAGGTTGTGGTTCATCACGTCCGGCGGTGCGGCCTTCAGGATGTCCAGCGCGCGGTCGGCGCGGCCACGGAAGTCGGGCACCAGCACCTCGATCTGGGTAGAGGGGCTCAGCTCGCGGACCTTGGTGATGCATTCGGCGAAGTGACCGGCGCCGCCATCGCGCAGATCGTCGCGGTCGACGCTGGTGATCACGACGTACTTCAGCTTCAGCGCGGCAATGGTCTTGGCCAGGTTCAGCGGCTCGTCGACATCGAGCGGATCGGGCCGGCCATGGCCGACATCGCAGAAGGGGCAGCGCCGCGTGCACTTGTCGCCCATGATCATGAAAGTGGCCGTGCCCTTGCCGAAGCATTCACCGATATTCGGGCAGGAGGCTTCCTCGCAGACGGTATGCAGCTTGTGCTCGCGCAGGATCTGCTTGATCTCGTAGAAGCGGGTGCTCGGCGAGCCGGCCTTGACGCGTATCCAGTCGGGCTTTTTCAGCATCTCGCCGACCGGCACGATCTTGATCGGGATGCGCGCGGTCTTGGCCTGGGCCTTTTGCTTCGCGGTGGCGTCGTAGTCGGCGGCGTCCTGCGCCTGGTGAATCACATTCTCGGTTGCCATGGCCTCAGCTCTTGTTATCAGCGCGACAACTGGGCGGCAAGCCGCTCGCCGAAGCGCTGGGCCACCGTGGGCCAGTCCGTAGAAACCCCGATTCTAGCGAGGTCGACCGTCTCGAGCCCGGCATAGCCACAGGGGTTGATGCCCAGGAAGGGTTGCAGGTCCATCGCCACATTGAGCGCGGCACCGTGGTAGGTGCAGTGCCGGCTGACCTTCAGCCCCAGCGCCGCGATCTTGCCCAGGCCCTTGAAGGGGTCCAGCTGGTCGGCCGGGCCGGTCAGCGCGCCGTGGGCGCCGGGGTCATCAAGCCGCACATAGATGCCCGGCGCGCCGCCGACGCGGTGGCCGGTGACGCCGAAGCTGTCCAGGGTCTGTATCAGCGCGGCCTCCAGCCGGAACACATACTCCTTGACGAAGATGCCCAGGCGCTTCAGGTCCACCAGCGGATAGGCCACCACCTGGCCGGGGCCGTGATAGGTGACCTGGCCGCCGCGATTCGTCTGCACGACCGGAATGCCGCCGGGGTTCAGCAGATGGTCGGCCTTGCCGGCCAGGCCTTGCGTATAAGTGGGCGCGTGCTCACACAGCCACAGCTCGTCCTCGGTGTCGGGGCCGCGCGCCTCGGTGAAGTCGCGCATCGCCTGCAGGGTGCTCTCGTAGTCCACCCGGCCCAGTGTTTTCACAATCATGGAGGGATGGTAGCGCCGGGCCGTAAGGCCTGGCTGCAGTCAGGCGACTGCATTTGAGTTAGTGTTGCTGCATCCAGCCCTGGAGATTCACTCATGCGACTCATTGCTGTCCTGGTGCTGGCCCTGATCGGGCCGGTTCACGCGAACACGCTGGACCAGGCCCTGGCCGCCTACGAGCGCGGCGAGCTGGAGACGGCGGCCAAGGGCTTTGCCGAGCTGTCGCGCCAGGGCCTGCCGCTGGGCGACTACAACCTGGCGATGATGCATATCCGCAGCGAGCTGCCCCAGCCCGACCTGCCCGAGGCCAAGCGCCTGCTGGAACGCGCGGCGTCACAGCGCCTGGTGCGGGCCCAGCTGGCGCTGGGTCAATGGCATGAGCAGGGGCTGCAGGGCAAGGCCGACCTACGCGCCGCCGCGCATTGGTACGGGTTGGCGGCGGCCTCGGGTAGCGTCGACGGCCAGGTGCAGCTGGCCACCGCCTATTACCTGGGTCGTGGCCTGGCCAAGAACATGACCCAGGCCGCGCACTGGTATCGCGAGGCGGCCAAGGGCGGCGATGTCGGCGCACAGTACCTGATCGCGTCGATGTACGAGAAGGGCCTGGGTGTGAGCGCCGATCTGCGGCTGGCGCGCTACTGGTACGACATCGCCGCGCGCAATGGCGACGAGGCCGCGCCGGCCAAGCTCAAGGAGCTCGATCAGCGCCTGGCAGCGAAGCCAGCCGCCTAGAGAACCACCTTCACCATCGGATGCGTAGTCAAGGTCCGATACAGCTCATCGAGCTGCTCGCGGCTGGTCGCGGTGACGGTGATCGTCAGTCCCAGATAGTTGCCGCCCTTGCTGGGTCGCTGCTCGACGGTGGTGGCATCGAACTCGGGGTCGAAGTTCTTCGCCACCATCACGATGGCCTCGACAAAGCCCTCGACATGGGCCCCCATCACCTTGATCGGAAAGCGCGAGGGGTATTCGATCAGCGACTGCTCGGGCGGGATGTCGGGCGGGGTGAAACTCATGATGGCTGCTCTTCTCAGATCGATTGCAATGGCTTGGCGCGCTGGTAGGCCTCGTACAGGCGGGCATAGACCGGCCCGGGCTTGCCGCGCAGCGCGCCATGGCCGACCGGCTCATGGTCCAGCGTCGTCACAGGCAGCACTTCCTTGGTGGCCGAGCTGAGGATGATCTCGTCGGCGGCGAAGACCTCGGCTTCCGAGATCGGGCGCAGGTTGTAGCCGATGCCGCAGTCCTCGCAGAGTTCGCGCAGCAGTTCGACGCGGATGCCCTCCAGCACCTGCTCGCTCTTGGGCACGCCCAGCAGCGCACCTTCCTTGACGATCCAGACATTCGAGGACGAGGCCTCGGTCAGGTGGCCGTCGCGGAACATGATGGTCTCCAGCGCGCCCTGGTCGGCCGAGATCTGGCGCGCCAGCACATTGCCCAGCAGCGAGATGCTCTTGATGTCGCCACGCTCCCAGCGGAAGTCGCGGGCCGACAGGCAGGCCACGCCCTGATGGCGCTCCTCGGCCGACACCAGCTTGGCCGGCGCGCTGTAGGAGAAGGCGGTGGGCGCGATGTCCTTGGGCATCACATGGTTGCGTGGTGCGACGCCGCGGGTGATCTGCAGATACAGCCACTGATCGTCGGCATCGACCGAGGCGATCAGCTGCCGTCCCACCGCCAGCCATTCGGCGCGGGTCAGCGGGTTCTCGATGCGCAGCTTGGCGAGGCTGCGATCCAGCCGGTCCATATGCGAATCAAAGCGGAACAGGCGCCGGCCATAGACCGGCACCATTTCGTAGACGCCGTCGCCGAAGATGAAGCCGCGATCCATCACCGAGATCTTGGCCTCGGCCAGCGGCGTGTACTCACCATTCAGATAACAGCGGACATCGGGCAGTGCGTGCATGGCGTTCTCCTCGGACCCATCAAGAGCTTACGCCCGAATCACTTGATCCAGAGCCGGATCGCGTCCCAGGCGCGGCCGAAGATGCCGGCCAGCGCCACCTCCTGCTGCACCACCAGCGGCACCTCGGCCACCGGCGTGCCGGCGGCTGTCATCACCTTCAGCGTGCCGACCCTCTGGCCCTTGGCCAGCGGCGCGACCAGCGGGTCGGTGCGCTCGACCTTGGTCTGCAGCTTGCCGCCCTCGCCGCGCGGCACGGCAATGAACACCGCGCCCGCCGCGCCCAGCTTGGCCTCGGGCACGGCGCCCTTCCAGACCGGCACTGTGGAGACGGCCTGGTCCTTGTCGAACAGGCGCACCGCGTCATAGGCCGAGTAGCCCCAGTTCAGCAGCTTCTGGCTTTCGCTGGCGCGGGCCTGCATCGAGGCCGTGCCCATCACGACACTGATCAGGCGGCGCTTGCCGTTCGGGAACTCGCGCTGAGCGCTGGTGACCAGGCAATAGCCGGCCGCCTCGGTGTAGCCGGTCTTCAGGCCGTCGACGCTGGGATCGCGGCCCAGCAGCAGATTGCGGTTGGGCTGGCGGATCTTGTTGTAGGTGTACTCGCGCTGCGAGTAGTAGCCGTAGTACTCGGGGAAATCGCGGATCAGGCTGGCGGCGATCACCGACAGATCGCGCGCGCTGCTCTTGTGGCCCGGCTCGGTCATGCCGGTGACATTCTTGAACTGGGTGTTCTTCAGGCCCCAGGCCTGGGCCTGGCGGTTCATCATCGCGACGAACTGCTCGACCGTGCCGCCCACGCCCTCGGCCAGCGCCACCGAGGCGTCATTGCCCGACTGGATGATCATGCCGCGCAGCAGCTCGTCGACCTTGGGCGTCATCGTCGTGTCGATGAACATCAGCGAGGGATCGCCCTTGCGCTCGTCCCAGGCACGCTGGGACACCGTCAGCGTCTGCTCCAGCGTCAGGCGCTTTTCCTTCAGCGCGCTGAAGACCATATAGGCCGTCATCAGCTTGGTCAGCGAGGCCGGGTCCTGCGGCTGGTCGGCTTCGCGCTCGGCCAGCACCTTGTTGGCCGTGACGTCGAACAGGATGAAATTGCGCGCGGCTATCTCGGGCGGCTGCGGCGCCTGGGCCAGGGTGTTGAGGGCGCTGGCGGCGGCCAGCACGAAGGCAATCAATCGCTTCATCGGAACAGGGTCTCAGGGAAAGTGGCGGATCAGGCTGGGTGCCAGCCGCGCAGAACAATGTCCTTGAGCAGCGGCAGCTGCCCATGGAAGAAATGGCCGACGCCGGGCACCACGGTGACCGGCAGGGCCTGCGGCCGCGCCCAGTCCAGCACGGCGGCCAGCGGCACGACATCGTCGGCCTCGCCATGGATCACCAGGGTATCGGCCGGCACCGGCGCGGTGTCGAAACGGCTGGTGGCCGGGCCGACCAGACACAGGCGCTCGGCGGCGACCTCCAGGCGGCGCGCCGCCTGCGAGGCGACAAAGCCGCCGAAGGAGAAGCCGGCCAGCGCCAGCGGCAGCGCGGCATCGCGGGCATGGGCGATCACGGCCAGCGCATCGTCAACCTCGCCGCGCCCCTCGTCCCAGGCACCGGCCGAGCGGCCGATGCCACGGAAGTTGAAGCGCACCGCGCGGTAGCCCAGCTGCACAAAGGCACGCGCCAGCGTTTGCACGACCTTGTTGTCCATCGTGCCGCCCTGCGTCGGGTTCGGATGGCAGATCACCGCGACGCCGCGCAAGACCTGACCCTCTGCCGGCAGATCCACCGCGCACTCGATCTCGCCGGCCGGGCCGGCGATCAACAGCTTCTCGGTTCGCGAGTTCATCGCCTCAGCGCCCGACGTTGTCCGGCAGCAGCAGGCGCTCGACCACCCGGCCCTGCTGCAGATGCTGCTCGACGATCTCGTCGATATCGCTGGCATCGACATAGCTGTACCAGACGGCGTCCGGATAGACCACGGCCACCGGGCCGCCGGCGCAGCGGTCCAGGCAACCGGCCTTGTTGACGCGCACGCCGCCGGGGCCGGCTAGGCCCAGGGCCTTGACCCTGGACTTGCAGTGATCGAAACCGGCCTGCGCACCATGCTGGGCGCAGGCGTTGTCGCCGCTGTCGCGCTGGTTCAGGCAGAAGAAGATGTGGCGCTGGAAATAACTCATAGCGGCGATTGTAGGCAGTGCGGGTTTATCCTGAGGTCTCGCGCCGCGCCAGCAGCGCCAGCAACCAGGCCAGCACGCCGAATGGCCAGAGCCAGCCGACCCATTGCGCCAGGCCGTAGAAGCTGATGAAGCGGCCCTGCTCCCAGGCTTGCAGGCTTTGCGCCAGATAGGGATCGGTGGGCGCCTCGCTGACCATCGCGATCAGCGCGCTGGTCACGACCAGACCCCAGGCCGCGCAGGCACGGCGCGAAAACGCGCAGAGGATGCAGGCCAGCCCCAGGCCCAGCGCCAGCCCCGGCCAGGTGCTCAGGGTCAGCCAGGCCCAGGCATGCTGGGGGCCGAAATTCAGCGCGGTCGACAAGGCCGTGCTGAGCACACCCAGCGCGGCCGCGCCGAACACCAGGGCCAGGCGTTGCCAGCCGGGCCGCGCCACCGACAGGGCCAGCAGGCAGGGCGCCAGCAAGCCCAAGGCGATCGTGATGCCCTCCAGGCCCGGCGGCAGCGCGCGCTGCAGCGCCGGCTCGGCCAGCTCCTCCCACTGCAGCGCCCAGGGCGTGCCTTCCAGCAGGCTGGCCGCGAGTTCCTGCAGCCGTGGCAAAACCTGGCCCAGGCCCAGCGGCACCGGCGCCGGGAACAGCAGGGCCACCGGCCACAGCGCCAGCAAGGCCAGCGCACCGGCGCTGTGCGGCACAAACCAGTGCTCGCGCCGGCCCTGCCAGCGGGTCAGGCCGCCGACGATGTAGAGCACCAGGCCCAGCAGCAGACCGGCCGCCGCGCCCGCGCTATTGAGCAGCCAGTCGACCAGGGAGGGCACCCGCCGCGGCAGGAAGTACTGCAGGCTCTCCATGCCGAAGGACAGCAGCGGCGGCAGCAGCAGACCCAGCAGCAGGCAGCGACGCAGCCGCTGCCCGCTGCGCACGGCGGCGGCAAACACCAGCAGGCCCAGCGGCATATAGCCGAGCAGATTGGCGTGCACATCGAAGCCGCCCCAGTACTTGGGCCAGGGCAGACCGATCAGCCCCCAGGCATCGACCGTCGGCGGCAGGGTCCAGGGCCAGAACGGGTAGAGGCTGGCGTAGACCACCAGGCCGGCATAGGCCAGGGCCAGCAGCGTGGCCGAGCTGCGGCGGCGCGGCAGCGGCTGCGGCAGCCAGCGCGCCATCATCAGAAAGGCTTGACCACCACCAGGATCACGATGGCGGCAAAGATCCCGATCGAGACCTCGTTGAAGACGCGGAACCAGCGATGGCTGCGCTTGTTGGCCATCTGCTCGAAGCGGCGCAGCTGAGCGCGGCAGACATGGTGGTAGCCGACGGCCAGCAGCACCAGGCTCAGCTTGGCATGCATCCAGCCATTGCCGGGACCGCGGCCGATGCCGTAGTAAAGCCACAGCACCAGGCCCAGCGCCAGGGCCGGGATCATCAGCAAGCTCATGAACTTGTAGAGCTTGTGCCCCATCAGCAGCAGGCGTTCGCGCTCGGCATGGCTGTCGGCGGGCACCATGGCCAGGTTGACGAACAGCCTGGGCATATAGAACAGGCCGGCAAACCAGGCGGCCACGAAGACGATGTGAAAGGCTTTGATCCAGAGCATCGGGCCATCATACGGCCCGGGTCCGGAGGCCCCGCTGGCGCGGATGGCAGAGTTGCAAGCAAAAACCGCAGGCAAAAAAAACCCCGGCTGAAGAGCCGGGGTTGGAAAGCCTTTTCGCTGTCATCACGTCAAGGCTCCTGCTCAGGGAGGAAAAGCAGGGGACGACCACCTTGCAGCTATCATCCGTTGGCAATTTTAACAGAGCCGTCGCAATCGCGTCTCTACGGGATGTTGCGTAGAGTGAGCAGATTGGCACGCTGGCGGCCCTCACCCCCTCATTCTCGGAGCCTGCCCTTGTCGTCCCGCGCCCAGATTCCCGCCCCTTTTCCGGCCAGCCGCCCGCGCCGCCTGCGCCGCGATGCCTTCACCCGCGAACTGGTGCGTGAGCACCACTTGCGGACCAGCGATCTGATACTGCCGGTGTTCGTGCACGAGGGCGTCGACAGGATAGAGCCGGTCGCCTCGATGCCCGGCGTCGCGCGGCTGAGTCTGGATCGGCTGCTGGGCGTGGCGGAGGAATGCGTCGCACTGGGCATTCCGGTGCTGGCCCTGTTCCCGGTCATCGACGCCTCGCTGAAGACGCCCGATGGCCAGGAGGCCACCAACCCCGACGGCCTGGTGCCGCGCGTCGTGCGTGCCTTGAAAGAGAACTTCCCGCAGCTGGGCGTGTTGACCGATGTGGCACTGGACCCCTTCACCAGCCACGGCCAGGACGGGGTGCTGGACGAGCAGGGCTACATCATCAATGACCGCACGGTCGAGATCCTGGCCCGGCAGGCCTTGGTCCAGGCCCAGGCCGGTGTCGACATCGTCGCGCCCAGCGACATGATGGATGGGCGCATCGGCGCGATCCGCCAGGCTCTGGAAGCCGGCGGCCACGTTCACACCCGCATCATGGCCTACAGCGCCAAGTACGCCAGCGCCTTCTACGGCCCCTTCCGCGATGCGGTCGGCTCGGCCGCCAATCTGGGCAAGGCCGACAAGAAGACCTACCAGATGGACCCGGGCAATAGCGACGAGGCCTTGCGCGAGGTGGCGCTGGACCTGGCCGAGGGCGCCGATATGGTGATGGTCAAGCCCGGTATGCCGTATCTGGACATTGTGCGGCGAGTGAAGGACGAGTTCCGCGTGCCGACCTTCGCCTACCAGGTCAGTGGCGAGTACGCGATGCTGAAGGCCGCCGCCGCCAATGGCTGGCTCGATCATGACGCGGTGATGATGGAATCGCTGCTGGCCTTCAAGCGCGCCGGCGCCGATGGCGTGCTGAGCTATTTCGCGCTGGAAGCCGCCCGCCTGCTGAAGAAGGGCTGATGCGGGTCTTTCACATCCATGGCGAGCAGTTCATCGAGCTGCAGATGCTGCCGGCGGATCTGCCACCGGAAGGCTTTCTCTGGGTGGGCTGCGCACGCCAGGAATTGCCGGAGCGGATCGGCGGCCTGCAGCAGCATCTGCAAGGCTGGGGCTGTGGCCCGCTGGTCGATCTGCATGTCTCCGACCTGCTGAACAGCCAGCTGCCCTCACACTACGACTACACCTCCTGGTACGACCTGCTGGTGTTCCGTCGTCTGGCTGCGGCCGGCAAGGCGGGCGAGGCCTCGCCGCCCGCGCTGCTGAGCATAGACACCAGCCCGGTCGGCTTTGCGCTGTTCGACCGCGTGCTGATCAGCATCCATCCCGACGACTGTGCGGTGCGCGAGTATTTCGCGGCCCGCATGGGCCAGCTCACGCAAGCCTCGGACTTCCGCGGCTCGGCCCGCCTGCCCAGCAACACCAGCGATCTGATGCTGCGCATGGTCAACCATATGGTGGACAGCTATCTGGAGCTGCGCCGCCAGCTGACCCGGCAGCTGGTGGGCCTGCAGCAGGCCTTGATGGACCCGCGCAGCCGCTTTAGCGACTGGCAGCTGCTGCTCGATGCGCGCAACAGCCTGCATCTGCTGGAAGACACTTGCGAGGACCAGCGCAGCGCGATCCAGGAATGGCTGGACGCGCTGGAGGACTGGCCGATGCCGGCCGAGCCGCAGGGCCAGCGCGAGCGCGAGCTGCTGCGGGTGCGCTCGCGCGATGTGCTGGAGCATGTGGAGCGGGTGCTCAGCCATGTGCGGCGGCTGGAGTCTTCATCGGAATCGGCAGTGCAGATGCATTTCTCGGCGCTGAGCCACCGCACCAACGCCATCATGCGCACGCTGACCGTGCTGACCGCGATCTTTCTGCCGCTGAACCTGATCACCGGCATCTTCGGCATGAACTTCGATGCGCTGCCGCTGATCCACAACGCCAAGGGCGTGTGGATCGCCTTGGGACTGATGCTGGCGCTGGCCCTGGCGCTGGGCGCCTTCTTCTGGCGCAAGCGCTATCTGGGCACCCAGCGCTAGCGCTCAGGCCTTCAGATAGGGATCGGCGAAACCGAGCGCGATCATGATCTCGCTCTCGCGCGCCTCCATGCACTCGGCCTCGTCGTCCTCTTCATGGTCGTAGCCCTGCGCATGCAGCGTGCCATGCACCAGCATATGGGCATAGTGGGCGACCAGGTCCAGCCCCATCTCCTGCGCCTCGCGCTCGACCACCTCGGCACAGATCAGCAGATCGGCACCGACCACCGGCTCATGGCTGTAGTCGAAGGTCAGCACATTGGTCGCGTAGTCCTTGCTGCGGAAGTCCTTGTTGAGCTGGCGACCCTCCTCGGCATCGACGATGCGCACCGCGATCTCGCCCGGCAACTCCAGCGCCGCGCGTATCCAGCGCGCCACCTTGTGGCGCGGCAGCAGGGCCTTGTGGCGCGGGTCGGCGAATTGCAGCGACAGGCTCAGTTCGGGGCGGCTCATGACTTGGCTTTCTCGTAGGCCTCGACGATGCGGGCCACCAGCGGGTGGCGCACGATGTCTTGCGAGGTGAAGCGCGTCATCGCAATGCCCTTGACCTTGGCCAGCACGCGCTCGGCATCGACCAGCCCGCTGTTGATGCCCTTAGGCAGATCGATCTGGCTGGTGTCGCCGGTGACCACGCATTTGCTGCCGAAGCCGATGCGGGTCAGGAACATCTTCATCTGCTCGGGCGTGGTGTTCTGCGCCTCGTCGAGGATCACAAAGGCATGGTTCAAGGTGCGCCCGCGCATAAAGGCCAGCGGCGCGATCTCCAGCTGGCCCTTCTCGAAGGCCTTGCTGACCCGGTCGAAACCCATCAGGTCATAGAGCGCGTCGTAGAGCGGACGCAGATAGGGGTCGACCTTCTGCGTCAGGTCGCCGGGCAGAAAGCCCAGGCGTTCGCCGGCCTCGACCGCGGGGCGGGTCAGGATGATGCGCTGCACCGTCGAACGCTCCAGCGCATCGATCGCGCAGGCCACCGCCAGAAAGGTCTTGCCGGTGCCGGCCGGGCCCAGGCCGAAGGTGATGTCATGCGCCAGGATATGGCGGAGGTACTCATGCTGGCGCGGCGTGCGGCCGGCCAGGTCGGCGCGGCGGGTGCGCAGCACGATGGCATCGGCGGCGGGCGTGGCGACCGCTGCCGGCTTGCCCTTCACCGCCGGCCCCAGGTCGGCGACGGCCTCGGCCAGCGCCAGCTGCAAGGTCTCGGCCGGGATGGTTCGCCGGGCCCGCTCGTACAAGGCGATCAGCAGTTGCTGGCAGCGCTGGGCGGCCGCCTTCGGGCCCTCGATGCGGAATTGCTCGTTGCGGCGCGTGATCTTCACGCCCAAGACGGCCTCGATCTGGCGCAGATGCTCGTCCAGCATGCCGCACAGATGGGACAGGCGGCTGTTATCGGTCGGGGTGAAGAGCTGTCGGATGATCAAGGCGGGACTTTCGCAGGAGCTGCAGGCAAGGTGCGCATTGTCGCCGGTACATGCCCCAGGGCGGCGGCCCGCCGCCTCCTGCACAATCGCGCCCCATGCGATTCAGAACTCCATTGATGCCGGGTGGCGGCGCGCTCGCCCTGCTGCTGCCGACCTGGGCCCTGGCACAGCCGGACCAGGCGCCTGTGGCCGCCCTCTGGCAGACGCTGCTGCCGCAGCTGCTGTGCGCGATGCTGGCGCTGATGGGGCTGACCCTGGCCCTGCTGTCACGCATCCATGCGCGCGAGCGCCATCTGGTCTTTCTGGCCGCCCTGATGGGGCTGTGGGTGCTGCGCTCGGCGCTGGATTGGGTGACGCTGCCGCAGCTTGGCGAGGACCGGCGCCTGCTGCTCTCGACCGCCTTGCTGCCCTGGCTGAGCCTGTGCCTGATCCAGTTTCTGCTGCGTCCCACCGGTGGCCAGCGGCCCTGGCTGGACCTGGCACTGCCGCTGCAGGCGGTGCTGGTGCCGCTGAGCCTGCTGCTCTTGCCGGCGCAGATGACCCTGCTGAGCCAGGCCTGGTCGGCACTGCTGGTCCTGCAGGTGCTGGCCGCCATGGCCTGGCATCTGCGCGAGCGCCGCGGGCTCAGGACTCCGGTGCTGCTCGGATTGGGTGCCATCGCGCTGCTGCTGGAGCTGGTGACGCCATGGCGGCCGGCGGCCCTCGTGCTGCCGCTGCTGCTGCTGGCGCTGGGCCTGCAGATCATCCTGAACATCGCCCATGCCCGCGTCAACGCCGAGCACCTGCAGCTCGAACATGAGCAGCATGCGCAGGCCAAAGTGGCCGATATCGAGCGCAGCTTCAGCGAGATGGCCGAGCAGAAGCTGGAGCAGGTGACCGAGCGCGAGCGCAAGCGCATCGCCGCCGATCTGCACGACGATCTGGGCGCCAAGCTGCTGACCATCGTGCACACCAGCGAGTCCGACCGCATCTCGACCCTGGCGCGTGAGGCGCTGGAGGAGATGCGCCTGTCGGTGCGCGGCCTGACCGGCAAGCCGGTGCAACTGCTGGACGCTTTGGGCGACTGGCGCGCCGAGGTCGTCTCGCGCCTGGGTCAGGCCAATATCCTGGCCGAGTGGAAGGCGCCCGCCGAAGAAGTGATCCACACCTTGCAGGCGCGCGCCTATGTGCAGACCACGCGCATCTTCCGCGAGGCGGTCAGCAACATCATCAAGCACAGCGGCGCCACCCATTGCGTGGTCAGCTGCACGGTGCTGGATGGCGATTTCCTGGTCGTGATCCAGGATAACGGCCAGGGCATCACGACCGAGCTGGACGGCCGGCTCGACAAGGGCCACGGCATGGCCAGCATGAAGTCGCGCGCCAAGCAGATGCATGGGCAGTGTCTGGTCGAGTCCGGCCCGGGCTGGGGAACCGTGATCCGCCTCACGATTCCGCTCTGAACAGCCCTTGCCAAGGATTGAGGCATTGGCTTTTGGGCCGATAAAGGCTAAGTTGTCCCCCATCGGGCCACCGTCCACACCGTACAAAACCATGAACCATATTCTTTTGCTGGAAGACATTCCGGAGATCCGCGCCTGGCTGAAAGCCCTGGTCAAGCAGATCTTCGTCAACGCCCAGATCACCGAGTGCTCACGGGTGCAGGACGCATTGAAGCAGGTGCAAACCCAGCGCTTCACGCTGGCCCTGCTGGACCTGGGCCTGCCGGACGGCTCGGGTGTGGACGTCGTGGCGGCTTTGCGCGAGCAGCAGCCCGAGGTGCAGTCGGTCATCGTCACGATCCACGACGACGACGAGCACCTGTTCCCGGCCCTGCAGGCCGGCGCCTTCGGCTATCTGCTGAAGGAGCAGTCACGCGAGCTGCTGGCCGAACAGTTGCAACGCATCAGCCAGGGTGAGCCGCCCTTGTCACCGTCGATCGCGCGCAAGGTGATCGCCTATTTCGCCGCCCAGCGCCGGCCCCAGGCGGCGGCCCTGCTGCACGAGGTCTCGCTGACCGACCGCGAGACCGAGGTGCTGCTGCGCGTGGCCAAGGGCTACACCCTGCCCGAGATCGGCGTGCAGCTGGGCTTGAGCCGCCACACGATTGCCGACTATGTGAAGCAGATCTATCGCAAGCTGAATGTCAGTTCGCGTGCGGAAGCGGCGCTGGAGGCACAACGCCTGGGTTTGTTCGGCAGGAATTGATGTCCCTCGCTCGCGGGTACGCGAGCGATCCCCCGAGGGGATGCGCGCGCAATGCGCGTTGATAATCCCCTGATGATCGGAAGACTCACAGGCGTCATCGCGGAGAAATCGCCCCCGCAAATCCTCATCGATGTGCAGGGCGTCGGCTACGAGGTCGACGTGCCGATGAGCACCTTCTACAACCTGCCTGGCCTGGGCGAGCGCGCCAGCCTGCTGACGCATCTGAGCATCCGCGAGGATGCCCATGTGCTGTTCGGTTTTCTGAGCGCCGAGGAGCGCAGCACCTTCCGCCAGCTCATCAAGATCAGCGGTGTCGGCCCCAAGATGGCCTTGTCGCTGCTGTCCGGCCTGTCGGTCGGCGAGCTGGCGCAGGCCGTCTCCAAGCAGGAGACCGGCCGCCTGGTCAAGGTGCCCGGCATCGGCAAGAAGACCGCCGAGCGCCTGCTGCTGGAACTCAAGGGCAAGCTCGGCCCCGATCTGTCGCTGCCGGTCAGCGTCGCCAATGACGCCCATGCAGACATCCTGCAGGCCCTGATCGCGCTGGGCTACTCCGACAAGGAAGCCGGCCTGGCGCTGAAATCGCTGCCGGCCGAAATCGGTGTCAGCGAGGGCATCAAGCTGGCGATGAAGAAACTCACATGAGCATACAGACCGACAAGTTCGGCGACGCCTTCGCACCCACGCCGCCGCGCGTGGTCAGCGCCGCCCCGAGCTCGCCCAATGAAGAGGCGATCGAGCGCGCGCTGCGGCCCAAGCTGCTGGACGACTATGTCGGCCAAACAAAGGCCCGCGAGCAATTGGAGATCTTCATCGGCGCGGCCCGCAAGCGCGACGAAGCGATGGATCATGTGCTGCTGTTCGGCCCGCCGGGCCTGGGCAAGACCACCTTGAGCCACATCATCGCGGCCGAGCTGGGCGTCAATCTGCGCCAGACCTCCGGCCCGGTGCTGGAGAAGCCCAAGGACCTAGCCGCCATCCTGACCAATCTCGAGAAGAACGATGTGCTTTTCATCGACGAGATCCACCGGCTGAGCCCGGTGGTCGAGGAAATCCTCTACCCGGCGCTGGAGGATTACCAGATCGACATCATGATCGGCGAGGGCCCGGCCGCACGCTCGATCAAGCTGGACCTGCAGCCCTTCACGCTGGTCGGCGCGACCACACGGGCCGGCATGCTGACCAACCCGCTGCGCGACCGCTTCGGCATCGTCGCCCGGCTGGAGTTCTACACGGCCGCCGAGTTGCAGCGCATCGTCACCCGCTCGGCCGGCCTGCTGAATGCACCGATCGATACCGAGGGCGCGCTGGAGATTGCACGCCGCTCACGCGGCACGCCCCGCATCGCGAACCGGCTGCTGCGCCGCGTGCGCGACTATGCCGATGTGAAAGGTGATGGCCGCATCAGCAAGAAGATCGCCGATCTGGCGCTGGCGATGCTGGATGTCGACCCGCAGGGCTTCGATCTGATGGACCGCAAGCTGCTAGAGGCAGTCGTGCATCGCTTCGATGGCGGCCCGGTCGGCCTGGACAATGTGGCCGCCGCAATCGGCGAGGAGCCAGGCACGATCGAGGATGTCATCGAGCCCTATCTGATCCAGCAAGGCTTTCTGCAGCGCACGCCGCGCGGCCGCATCGCGACCCTGGCCGCGTTCCGGCATCTGGGCGTGGCGCCGCCGAAGCAGGCGGGGCAGTTGTTCGACGAATAGTCGAAAGCCGGCCGACAACGAATAGGCGTAAAAAAACCACCCGAAGGTGGTTTTTTTACTTTTGATCCGAAGATCAGAAGTTGTGGCGCACGCCGGCTGCCAGCGAGCTGAAGTCAGCTGCGTTGAGCTTGGCGTTCTGAGCGGTGTAGAAGCCATACACCTTGGTACGCTTGCTCAGGTTGTAGTTGTAGCCCAGCGTGAACTGAGTGGTCTTGCCTTGGGTCAGGAAGTCGCCCTTACCTTGGGTGGCACCGAAGTTCGCGTGGAACTCGGAAGCGCCCATGGTGTACATGCCCGACAGGCGATAGACATTGCGGTTCTGAGCGCCGTCGTCGGCGCGCTGGTAGTAGGCGCCCACGGTGAAGGCACCCAGCTCGTACAGACCGCGCACGGCGATTTGCTTGACGTCGCCTTCCTTGCTGAAGCCGGCACCCAGGTGCAGCGGGCCACCGACATAGTTGGCTGCCAGGTCGAACAGCTTTTCGCTGCCTGCAGCGCCTTCGCCGGCCGAGACCGAAGCGCTACCGCTGAAGCCACCAACGGTCGGTGTGAAGTAGCCGATCTTGTTGCTCGAACGGTAGGTCTTGAAGGCGTACAGCGCATCCGACGAGGTGCCGGTGTCGTGGTTGTGCATGCTGATGTAGTCAGCAGTAGCGAAGTACGACTCGGGCGTGAAGTTGCCCAGGCGGACGGCACCGAAGGAACCGGCCAGTTGCACCCAAGCCTCACGACCCCAGAAAGTGGCGGCAGCACGGCCATCGTCGGAGTTCAGGCCGCTTTCCAGGTTGAACGAGGCCTTCAGACCGCCGCCCAGGTCTTCCTGGCCCTTGAAGCCGAAGCGCGAGCTATTGTTCTGCACGACGACCTTACGGTCGCCATCGCCAACCTTCTGGCTTTCCACGGTGGTGTTGATACGACCGTACAGGGTCACCGAGCTTTGTGCGAAAGCGGAGGCCGACACGGCGGCCAGTGCAGCGACGAGAGCAATCTTTTTCATCATTTGCCTTTTAGGAGTTGAAGAGTAGCCGGACTGGATCATCCGGTCTTGTTCGCAATGTGGCCGCAGTATAAAAGTCCTAGGGTTTGACCGAGTGGCGAGCGACGCTAATTTGCAACAGTCCTGTGGTAAAGCTGCAAACGTACAGATCGGCACTTGCGCAAGCGACGCTTTTTGCTGCGCTCAGGCCGCCGTCTCGTCCAGGCTTAGCCCTTCGAGATGACCGTCGTCGTTCCAGCCGACCACGCTCAACCCGACCGCCGAGTAGAGCAGGCGGTTGATCGTTGCATTGCCCAGCACCCAGCTGCGCGGCGCCTGCAGGCTCAACCGCCGGCCGGCGCGGTGCAGGCAGTCCATCACCCCGCCATGGGCCACGATCACGATGGTCTGCCCGGGATGGGCCTGGGCCAGTCGTTCGACGGTAGCGACGGCACGCTGATAGAAGTCCTGCAGGCTTTCGCCGCCCTCGGCCGCGAAATCGGGCTCGCGACGCCGCCAGCGCTCACTCTGCGCCGGCCATTGCTGCTCGATCTCGCTCCAGCTCAAGCCCTGGAAGATGCCGAAGCTGCGCTCCCGCAGCGCCGGCTCGGCACTTAGCGGCAGGCCCGTGGTGGCCGCGATCGCCTCGGCCGTCTGCCAGGCGCGCGCCAGATCACTGCTGTAGATCGCGTCCAGGCGCTCGCCGGCCAGCGCTCGCCCGAGTCGCTGCGCCTGAGCCTGGCCCAGGGCATTCAGCGGGATATCGAGCTGGCCCTGGATGCGACTCTCGCGGTTCCAGGCCGTCTCGCCATGGCGCACCGCCAGAATCGTCGTGACGCTGTCCAGGCCCATTCAGGCGCCCCAGACCACGTCGTGCCGCTCCGCCAGGCTCAGCCGCATCATCTCCAGCAAAGGCCAGGCGCGCTGGCGCAGGCTGATGCCCTCGCGCTTCGGAGCCGGCTCGCCGGCCGCCTGGGCCTCGGCCTGCATGCGGGCAAACTCGGCCTCGTCCTCGGCCACCGCCTGCTCCAGCGCCGAGATCGCGGCGCCGAGCTGGACCTGGGTCACGATGCCCTGGGCCGCGGGCTCACGCCCGATCAGCCGCAGCAGCTGCTCGCCGTTGGGGCCCATCATGATCACGTCGGCCGCAGCCGCAGATTTGAATTTGTAGATCACGGCCATGCTCCTTGTGTCAGAGCCGACCATTGTGCCGTTTGAAATGGAATCGCCGTCTCAGCCGCCGCGCACCAGACGCATCGGCGGCACCACCGGCCGTGGTGGGGGCGTCAGCGGACGCCAGACCTTTTCCTCGAACGCGCGTGGATCGAGCGCCGGCGCATAGAGAAAGCCCTGGAACTCATGACAACCGGCACGCGCCAGGCAGTCGCGCTGGGCCTCGGTCTCCACCCCTTCGGCAATCACCTGCAGGCGCAGCGCCCGCCCCATCTGGACCACCGCATTGACGATGCCGACATCGCTCTCATCCGCGGGCAGGCCCTGGACAAAGCTGCGATCGATCTTCAGCCGCTGGATAGGGAAGCGCTTCAGATAGCCGAGGCTGGAGTAGCCGGTGCCGAAGTCGTCGATGGACATGCACACACCCAGCTCCGACAAGGCTTCGAGCCGGCGCAGCGCTTCCTCGGCATCGCGCAGCAGGATGGATTCGGTCAGCTCCAGCTCCAGCAGCGACGGCGGCAGTTCATGCGCCTTCAGCGCCAGCGCCACCGTGTCAACAAAATGCGCCTGCTGGAACTGCAGGGCCGAGACATTGACGGCCACCGGCATGCGCCAGCCCTGGCGCAGCCAGGCGGCCGCCTGGGCCACCGCCTGCTGCAAGACCCATTCGCCGATCGCGACGATAAAGCCGCTCTCCTCGGCCACCGGGATGAACTCGGCCGGCGAGACCTCGCCGCGCAGCGGGTCGCGCCAGCGTATCAAGGCCTCGGCGCCAATCACCGCGCCGCTGGCCAGGTCGATCTGCGGCTGGTAGTGAAGCCGGAACTCACGCTGCTGCAAGGCCTGGCGCATCGCATGGTCCAGGCGCATGCGCGACAGCAGGTCCACATCCTTGCGCGGCTGGTGAAAGCGGAAGGTGCCGCGACCGCTCTCCTTGACCCAGTGCATCGCCCGCTCGGCGCTGACCATCAGCTCCTCGGCGCTGCTGCCGTCGCTGGGGAACAGCGCGATCCCGGTGCTGCAGGTGACGGTGAAGCTCAGCGTATCGAAGCTGAAGGGGCGCGACATCGCTTCCTGCACCCGCCGCGCCGCATGCTCGGCGCCGCGCGAGTCGGCCTGATGGACCAGCAGCGCGAAGTCGTCGCCGCCCAGACGGGCCACGGTATCGACCTCGCGCAGGCACTCCCTCAGGCGCTGGGCCACCTCCTTCAACACCCGGTCGCCATAGGCATGACCCAGGGTGTCATTGATCTGCTTGAAGCGGTCCAGATCGACATTCAGCAACGCGAAGCTCGTGCCCTCGCGTCGCGCCATCGCCTGGGCGTACTCGGCCCGCTCGGCCAGCGCCCGCCGGTTCGGCAGGCCGGTCAGCATATCGGTGTGCGAGAGCTCCTCGATGCGCTGGCTGGCGGCCAGCTTTTCGCTGAGATCTCGGTAGGAGTAGACCCGGCCGATCGGCCGGCCGCGGCTCCACTGCGGCAGCGAGACCCGCTCCAGCACCCGGCCGTCCAGCAGCTTGATGACGTCGCTGGTCTGCAGCAGCGGCGCCTCCTGGATCGCGCTCAGCCGCATCGCATAGGCGGCCCCGTCGACCACGCTGCGCCGCATCCAGGCCTGCACCGCCTCGTCATTGCGCTCGGTCAGCAAGTCCTCGGGCAGGCCCCAAAGCGACGCGAAGCGCTGATTGAAGCTGCGCATGCGGCCGGCCAGATCGGTGACCAGGATGCCGTCGGCGGTCGACTCCAGCGTGGCCTTCAGTTCGGCCAGCAGGGTTTCGCGCTCCTCGTCATGCTGGCGCTGCTTGCTCAGATCGGCCATCGCCACCAGCCACAGGCCGGCGCTGCCGGCCTGCGCCACATGGCTTATGCGCCGGGTCACCCAGATGGCCTGACCATCGGCGCGGCGCATCAAGGTGTCGGTATGCAGGCCTTCACGGCCGCCGCCCGCAGCCTCGGCCCAGAACAGCGCGTCCTCGGCCGTGCTGGACAGCGATTCCATACCGCAGCCCAGCAGCTGATCCGGCCCCATGCCCAGCAAGCGCGAGGCCGCCTGATTGACGGCCACCACCTCCAGCGTGGCCGCGTCCACCAGCCAAACCGCCTCCTGCAGCCCTTCGAGAAGGGACTGGTAGCAATCGACGGCGGGAGGAGCAGCGGGCGGATTGAAGCTGACCAGCCTCACGCGGCCAACTCCCCGTTGCCCGTCACGGCGCTCTCGAAGAAATAGGCCACCCGCGTGCGCGGGCTCAGATAGTCCAGCGAGGCGCGCGGCAGCAGATTGGGTTTCAGGCTGCGGCGTATACCCAGGTCGGAGTGCTGCTCCAGATTCAGGATCAGAGCCTCCTCGCGCGGCACCTTGGCGTCATGCACCATCACCTTGGGCTTGAGCGGCCGCGAGGAGTTGACCGCCACCACCAGGGCATAGCGGTCGTCGGTCAGCTGCACCGCCGAGCCGGGCGGGTAGACACCCATCATGCGGATGAAGGCATTCAGCATGGTCGCGTCGAAGCGGTTGCGGCCCTGGGCGAACATCAGCGACAGCGCCTCGTGCGGCGTCATCGCCTTGGAGGCCAAGAGCGGATTGCACAGGCCATCGAAGCGGTTGACCAGGGCGACGATGCGCGAGGCCGCACTCATGCGGTCGACATTGATGCGCTGCGGGAAGCCGCTGCCATCGGCATTTTCATGGTGCTGGGCGATCACCAGCAGCGGGCCGGCCGCCAGCCCCATGCCCTGGGCCAGGGCCACGCCCTTGCTGACGTGCTGCTGGTAGAGCTGGGTCTCGGCCATCGTGAAACTGTCGTCACGATTGCGCACCCGGGCCGGCAGTTCGGTCTTGCCGATATCGTGCAGCAGGGCGCCAACGCCCAGATCCATCATCTCGTCGCGCCCCAGGCCGAAGGCCCGGCCCAGCAGCAAGGAGATGATCGCGACATTCAGCGCATGGGCGGTGCTGCGGTCGCCCGCCCCTTCGTTGAGCAGGCGGATGTTCAGGTCGCCCTCGATCAGCATCTTGTCCAGCAAGGCGCTGGTCAGCGCGATCGACTGGTCGCGTGTGCTGCGCGGCTCGCGCGGCAGCAATTCCATCAGCTCGCGGAAGGCGCCGGCGGCTTCGCCATACTGCCGCTCGCACAAGGACAGGGCCTCGCGCTGGGCGGCCAGCGCGCGCCGATGCGCCTCCTTGGCCTGCTGCTCGGGGCTTTGCTGATCGGCACCGGCGGCTTCCGCCACGGCGACCTGCATCGGCGTCGCCTCGGTCTGCAGCTCGCTGCGGCCGGGGCTCCAACGCACTTGTTTGAGGCCCAGGCGGCGCAGTATCAGCAACTGATCTTCCGAGCTCAGTTTGAAGCTGCTGAGCGGAAACGGATGCGACATCCAGCCCAGATCCAGATGGATGAACATGCCCACCTTCAACTGGCCCACGTCGATCAAAGGATCGGAAGATCTGTCCTTCATTGGATTCCTTCGCCCTGTTTTGAGGCGCCCTCGCCACCAGCATCGGCACGAGCGCCCGCCGACTTAAGTAAAACAGGCTCTGTTATTTGGCGACAAGCGATACAAACATTTTCATGTGCGAATTGTCACGCCATCGGCTTGACCGCCGCCAAGCCAGCACCGTAGCATGTTCAATTCAGGAACTCTGGTTCTATATATGAACTTTTTCGAGACTTGCCGCCGATGATCAACAAGCTACAAGACTCCGCCGCCCAGGCCTTGCGCGATGTCGCCGATGGCGCGACGGTGATGATCGGCGGCTTCGGCACGGCCGGCCTGCCCACGGAGCTGATCGAGGCGCTGCTGGACCAGGGCGCGCGCGAGCTGACCGTCGTCAACAACAATGCCGGCAATGGCGATACCGGCCTGGCCGCGCTGCTGGCCGCCGGCCGGGTGCGCAAAATCATCTGCTCCTTCCCGCGCCAGGCCGACTCCCATCATTTCGACGCGCTCTATAGAAGCGGCAAGATCGAGCTGGAGCTGGTGCCGCAGGGCAATCTGGCCGAGCGCATCCGCGCCGCCGGGGCCGGCATCGGCGCCTTCTTCACCCCCACCGGCTATGGCACGGCGCTGGCCGAGGGCAAGGAATGCCGCCTCATCGACGGTCGCGGCCAGGTGCTCGAGTACCCGATCCGGGCCGATTTCGCACTGATCAAGGCCGAGCGCGGCGACCGCTGGGGCAATCTGGACTACCGCATGACCGCACGCAACTTCGGCCCCATCATGGCCATGGCCGCCAGGATCACCGTGGCCTCGGTTCACGAGGTGGTGGAGCTGGGCCAGATGGACCCCGAGGCCGTCGTGACACCCGGCATCTTTGTGCAGCGCCTGGTCCGGGTGCCACGCCAGAGCACCCGCGGCGGCGGCTTCAAGCCGGGAGCCTAATATGAGCCACTCAAGCTACAAGAAATGGACCCGCGAGCAGATGGCCGCGCGCGTCGCCCGCGACATCCCCGAGGGCGCGGTGGTCAATCTGGGCATCGGCCTGCCGACCCTGGTGGCGGCCCAGATCCCGGCCGGCCTCGAAGTGATACTGCACAGCGAGAACGGGGTGCTGGGCATGGGCCCGCCACCGCCCGCCGGCGCCGAGGACTTTGACCTGATCAATGCCGGCAAGCAGCCGGTCACACTGCTGCCCGGCGGCTGCTTCTTTCACCATGCCGACAGCTTCGCGATGATGCGCGGCGGCCATCTGGACATCTGCGTGCTGGGCGCCTTCCAGGTTTCGGTCCGGGGCGATCTGGCCAACTGGCATACCGGCGCGCCCGACGCGATCCCTGCGGTCGGTGGCGCGATGGACCTGGCCATCGGTGCCAAGCAGACCTTTGTGATGATGGAACACCTGAGCAAATCCGGCGAGAGCAAGATCGTCGCCCAGTGCAGCTACCCGCTGACCGCACCGGCCTGCGTCAGCCGCATCTACACCGACCTGGCCGTGCTGGCCGTCACGCCCCAGGGCTTGCAGGTGCTGGATCTGGTCGAGGGTCTGAGCGTCGACACCCTGCAAGACCTGACCGGCCAGCCGCTGCTGCGCCCCTGAACAGATAACAAACCCACGGAGATTTCATGAACCACGCCTATATCTGCGACGCCCAGCGCACCCCCTTCGGCCGCTACGGCGGCGCGCTGTCCTCGGTGCGCGCCGACGACCTCGGTGCGATCCCGCTGCGCGCGCTGATGGCCCGCAACCCCCGGGTCGACTGGGAGGCCGTCGCCGATCTGCTGTACGGCTGCGCCAACCAGGCCGGCGAGGACAACCGCAACGTCGCCCGCATGGCCGGCCTGCTGGCCGGCCTGCCCATTGCCGTGTCCGGCGCGACGATCAACCGCCTGTGCGGCTCGGGCATGGACGCGGTGGGCAGCGCCGCCCGCGCGATTCGCGCCGGCGAGGCCGAGCTGATGCTGGCCGGCGGCGTCGAGAGCATGAGCCGCGCGCCCTTCGTGATGCCCAAAGCCGAGTCCGCGTTCTCGCGCAGCAATGCGGTCTATGACACGACGATAGGCTGGCGCTTCATCAACAAGCTGATGAAGGAGCAGTACGGCGTCGACTCGATGCCCGAGACGGCCGAGAACGTCGCCACCGATTTCAAGATCGAGCGCGAGGCCCAGGACCGCATGGCCCTGGCCAGCCAGCTGAAGGCCGTGGCCGCGCAGAAAGCCGGCGTCTTCGATGCCGAGATCACGCCGGTGACGATTGCACAGAAAAAGGGCGAGCCCATCGTCGTCGCCAAGGACGAGCATCCGCGCGAAACCAGCCTGGAGGCCCTGGCCAAGCTCAAGGGCGTGGTCCGCCCTGACGGCACTGTCACCGCCGGCAATGCCTCGGGCGTCAACGACGGCGCGGTGGCGCTGCTGCTGGCCAGCGAGGCCGCCGCCGCCCGCCACGGCCTGAGCCCGCGCGCCCGTGTCGTCGGCATGGCCACCGCCGGCGTCGCACCGCGCATCATGGGCATAGGCCCGGCGCCGGCCGCCCGCAAGGTGCTGGCGCTGACCGGGCTGAGCCTGGCGCAGATGGATGTGATCGAGCTCAACGAGGCCTTCGCCGCCCAGGGCCTGGCGGTGCTGCGCGATCTGGGCCTGCCCGACGACGATGCCCGCGTGAACCCGAACGGTGGCGCCATCGCGCTGGGCCACCCGCTGGGCGCCAGCGGTGCCCGCCTGGTGATGACGGCCGTCAACCAGCTGCAGCGCAGCGGCGGTCGCTACGCGCTGTGCACCATGTGCATCGGCGTCGGCCAGGGCATCGCCCTGGTGCTTGAACGCGTCTGAGCAACAGGGATTGCCGCTGGCCACGAGGCCAGCCATGACAAAAACTCAAGACCTGCTGAATATTTGTCATGGACAAGGGTGCCGAAAGGCACCCTTTTTTGTGCGCGTCGCGTGGGATACTGGATCCAGTCTTATTTCGCAACTCGCACATATACCGCGCAAAAACCGCGCAAATATCGCACCGCGCCCGGATGTCCCGGGAAGCAGCGACACCCATCCTCAAAATACACCGCTCAGAGACCTCGGTTCGCACATCCCTTGCCGCACACCCGCCTCGCCAAGGCCGTGGGCTGAGCCCTATCCGAAACGCACCAAACAAGTGCATTGATGTGCGTCAATCGCCCAAAATGCCAGGTTTGGCTTGGACAGGCCCCGATGGCCTCCCTATAGTCGGCGTTTCCCTGCTTGCGCCCAGCCGATTTGGGCGCCATTCGCACAAAACACGCCACCATGTCTGCTGCCCGCGCACTCGATGATTTGGCCGCCCTCGCGGTCCCTGCCCCAGCTCCCGCCAGCCCCGCCGAGAGCGGCCCGCTCAAGCGCGATCTGGTGGCCGGCCTGGAAAAAGGCCTGGCCGTGATCGAAGCCTTCGACCAGGAGCGTCCCCGCCTGACCATCTCGGAAGTGGCGGCCCGCACCGGCCTGACCCGCGCCGCCGCCCGCCGCTATCTGCTGACGCTGACACATCTGGGCTTTGTCTCCCAGGACCGCAAGATGTTCGCGCTGACGCCCAAGGTGCTGCGCCTGGGCCAGAGCTATATGCACTCGGCCCGCCTGCCGCGCATCGTCGAGCCCGAGCTGCACAAGCTGGCCTATGCGCTGAAAGAAGCCAGCTCGGCCGGCGTGCTGGACGGCAATGATGTGATCTGCATCGCCGCCACCAGCGCCGGCCGGGTCGTCTCGCCCACGCTCCAGCCCGGCACCCGGGTGCCGGCGCACTGCTCGGGCAATGGTCGGGTGCTGCTGTCGGCCATGCCGCAGGCCGAGGTCGACGCATGGATCGCCCGCCAGGAGCTCGCCGCGCTGACACCCCACACCATCGTCCATCCCGAGCGCCTGCGCATCGAGATCGCCCGCGCCCGCTCGCTGGGCTATGCCTGCATCGACCAGGAGCTGGAGCTGGGCCTGCGCACCGTAGCGGTGCCGCTGAAGAACTACCGCGGCGATGTGGTGGCGGCGATGAATATCAGTGTGCATGCCTCGCGCATGAGCATGGACCAGCTGGTCGAGCACTGCCTGCCGCCGCTGCTGCAGGCCCAGGCGCATCTGCGCATGCTGCTGTAAGAGTTAACGGGACCCGCCGCCGTCAAGCGGTGGCAAGCTCCGTCCCTGGACAGGCCGTTGCCCGGCCTGTCATCCACACAGGGAGGGACAACAATGCAGCGCACCCAGGTTGCCATCATCGGCGCCGGCCCGGCCGGTCTTTTGCTCGGCGCCTTGCTGCACAAGGCCGGCATCGCCAACACAATTCTCGAGCTGCACAGCGGTGAACAGGTGCTGGCCCGTGTGCGCGCCGGCATTCTGGAGCGCGGCAGCGTCGAGCTGCTGGACGAGGCCGGGGTCGGCCAGCGCATGCATGCCCAGGGCCTGGTCCACCAGGGCATACAGCTGAGCTTCGGCGGCCAGCGCCAGCGTATCGATCTGCAGGGGCTGACCGGCCAGTCGGTGCTGGTCTACGGCCAGAACGAGCTGTGCCGCGACCTGATGGACGCCCGCAAGGCCGCCGGCCTGACCACGCACTACGAGGCCCGGCATGTCAGCCTGCATGGCCTGGGCGAGCCCCGGGCGGTCGTGCGCTACCAGCATCTGGGCCAGGACCACGAGCTGGCCTGCGACTACATCGCCGGCTGCGACGGCTTTCACGGCGTCTCGCGCGCCGGCCTGCCGGCCAGCGCCTACCACTGCTATGAGCGCGGCTACCCCTTTGGCTGGCTGGGCGTGCTGGCCGACACCGCACCGCCCGCCGACGAGCTGGTCTACGCCCAGCATGAGCGCGGCTTCGCGCTGTGCAGCATGCGCAGCAGAACGCGGGTGCGCTGCTACATCCAGTGCAGCCTCAGCGACCGGCTCGAGTCATGGAGCGATGCGCGCTTCTGGAGCGAGCTGAAAAGCCGGCTCGACCCGGTCACCGCCGCCGCGCTGGAGCCGGCGCCCTCGCTGGAGAAAAGCATCGCGCCGCTGCGCAGCTATGTGACGGAGCCGCTGCGCTTCGGCCGCCTGTTCCTGGCCGGCGACGCCGGCCATCTGGTGCCGCCGACCGGGGCCAAGGGATTGAACCTGGCCGCTTCCGATGTGCGCTATCTGGCGCGCGCGCTGACCGAGTACTACCGCGACCGCAGCGAGGCCGGGCTGGCGCGCTATTCGGAACAGGCGCTGCGGCGCGTCTGGCGCGCCGAGCGTTTCTCCTGGAGCCTGACCCAGCTGCTGCACAACTTCCCGGACCACAACGGCTTCGACCAGCGCATCCAGCAGGCCGATCTCGACTATCTGATGAGCTCGCGCGCCGCCCAGACGGTGCTGGCCGAGAACTATGTCGGCCTGCCCCTGAACGATTGACGCGTGCTCAAGGATGGGCTGCCATCACCTGGGCCACAGCCGCCGTCAGCCGCTTGCCATAAGGCACATGCAGGAATTCGTTGGGGCCATGGGCATTGCTCTTCGGGCCCAAGACGCCGCAGACCATCATCTGCGCCTTCGGGAAGCCCTTCTGCAGCATGCTCATCAGCGGGATCGTGCCGCCCTGGCCGATATAGCCGACCGGGGTGCCGAACTGGGCCAGGCTGGCCTCGTTGAGCGCGGCATCCAGCCAGGGTGACAGGTCCGGCGTGTTCCAGCCGGTGGCGCCGTAGGCGCCGGCGCGGCCATCGGGCACAAAAGTGACCTTGGCGTTGTAGGGCGCGTTGTCCTCCAGCAGGGCCTTCAGGCGCAGCGCCGCCTCGTTGCCGTCCACCAGCGGCGGCAGGCGCAGCGACAGCTTGAAGGCGGTGTAGGGACGCAGCACATTGCCGGCGTTCTTCAGCTCGGGAAAGCCATCGACGCCCACCACCGACAAGGTCGGCCGCCAGGTGCGGTTCAGCAGCACCTCGACCGGATCCTGCGTCACCGGCAGCACCGCGCCGCCGTCGGCACCGCAGGCCCAGGGGTAGCGCTTCCAGACCTCATCCTTCAGGATGGCGGCGGTGGCCTGGGCCTGCGCGATCCGGTTGCCGGGGATGTCGCAATGGAAGCTCTCGGGCAGCAGGCGGCCGGTTTTGCTGTCCTCCAGCCGGTCCAGCACCTGGCGCAGGATGCGGAAGCTCGACGGCACCAGGCCGCTGGCGTCGCCCGAGTGGATGCCCTCGGTCAGCACCTCGACCTTCAGCACGCCGCTGACCATGCCGCGCAACGATGTGGTCAGCCACAGCTGGTCGTAGTTGCCGGCGCCCGAGTCCAGGCAGACCACCAGGCTGACATTGCCCAAGCGGTCCTTCAGCGCGTCGATATAGGCCGGCAGATCGTAGGAGCCGCTTTCCTCGCAGGTCTCGATGATGCCGACGCAGCGCGGCCGCGGAATGCCCTGGCGGTCCAGCGCCATGATGGCGGTCAGCGAGGCGTAGACCGCATAACCGTCATCGGCGCCACCGCGGCCGTAGAGCTTGCCGTCCTCGTACTTGGGCGTCCACGGGCCCAGATCGTTGCGCCAGCCATTGAACTCGGGCTGCTTGTCCAGATGGCCGTAGACGACGATGGTGTCATCGCTGCCGGCCTTGGTGGCTGGCACCTCGAAGAAGATGATGGGCGTGCGGCCCTCGATGCGAATGACCTCCAGCTTCAGCCCGGCCACCTTCTTGCCCTCGACCCAGCTCGCGGCGTCGCATATCACCTTCTCGATATGGCCGTTCGCGGCCCAGTCGGCATCGAACATCGGGCTCTTGGCCGGGATCGCGATGTAGTCGGTCAGCGCCGGGACGATTTCCTCGTCCCAGACGCGGGCGGCATAGTCGCCCAGCGCGGTGGCTTCATCGGGTTGCAGGGGCAATGACGGGTCGCGAGCATTCATGATGGGGGTCCGGCTTGTGGCTGGTGAGGCCCCGATCTTAAAACTTGTCGTCCAGCCAGGCCTGCAGGCGGGCAAACACCTGTTCGCGCTCCGGCTCGTTGAAGAGCTCATGGAACAGGCGCTCGAAGCACTGCGACTGCACCACCGTCGCCGGCGCCTCGGCGGCAAAGGCCTCGCTGCCGGCCGGGTCGACACAGTGATCGCTACCGGCCCACATCAACAGGGTCGGCAGCAGCCACTGCCCCGCCCGATCCAGCACCTCGGCGCCGCCCTCGGCAATCATGCTGGCCAGGGCCGGCGTGATGCGGTCATGGACCAGCGGGTCGTTCTCGTAGGCCGCGACCACGGCCGCATCGCGCGAGATCCAGGCCGGCTTGAGCCCGTTGCCGACCGCCAGATGCGGCAGCAGCGGCAGCGCCACCGTCAGCAAGACCTTCTGGATGCCCGACATCCCGGCATCCAGCGCCGGCGAGCTGAGCACCAGGCCGTCAACCGGCCTGAACCAGGCCGGCAGCACGCCGCCGCTGCTGGCGCACAGGCCGCCGGCGACGAAGCGCGCCGCCACCAGGCCGCCCATGCTGTGGCCGAGCAGCAGCAGCGGGCCCTTGTTCAGGGCGGCATCGGCCCGCAGCTCGTCGATCACCAGGGCCAGGTCTTGCAGCAGCCGCTCGGGGCCGGCGATATCGCCGCGCGCTCCGCCCGAGGCGCCGTGGCCGCGCTGGTCATGGCCCACCACCTGCCAGCCACAGCTGTTCAGCCGTGCCGCCACATGCTCGTAACGACCGATATGCTCGCCCAGCCCATGGACGATCAGCACCGTGCCGCGCGCGGGCTGCGGCCCGGGCAGCCCCCATTGCCGCCAGTGCAAGGGCAGGCCGTCATCGGTTCGAAGCGTTCGCATGCGAGCAGTGTAGGGAGCGCTCCGGAGCGCCCGCCCCAGGGCTTCCCCGGTCGGTGAAAGTACGCAAGCCATGGGGCCATATCGGCTGTCGCCCATCGGATAGACAGGGCCTGTCCCTTGATTAAGCTACTCGCCACTACAGGAGCCGCGATGAACGAATTCTTCAGCCTCGCCACCGATGCCCAGGGCATCAGCCATCTCTGCCTGAACCGGCCCGAGCGCATGAACACCATGAGCCCGCCCTTCTTCCCGGCGCTGCGCGATGCGGTACGCGGCCTGCACGACGCCGGCCGGACCCGAGCGCTGGTGATCTCATCGACCGGCAAGCATTTCAGCGCCGGCATGGCGCTGGACACCTTTGCCACCGACGACGCCATGCTGGACACGCGCAGCGCGCGCAGCCGGCTGAGTTTTCAGGACTCGCTGCGCCGCTTGATGGACTGCTTCACCGCGCTGGACGAGGCGCGCTTCCCGGTGCTGGGCGCCATCCAGGGCGGCTGCATCGGCGGCGCGCTGGACCTGGCCGCCGTCTGCGATATGCGCTACTGCACGGCCGACGCCTTCTTCTGCGTGCAGGAGATCAATATCGGCATGGCCGCCGACCTGGGCGTGCTGCAGCGCCTGCAGCATCTGATGCCGGCCGGTCTGGCCCGCGAACTGGCCTATACCGGCGAGCGCCTCGGTGCCGAGCGCGCGCTGGCCTGCGGCCTGGTCAACGCCGTACTGCCGGACGCCGACGCGCTGCTGGCCCATGTGATGGGCCTGGCCCGCAGCATCGCCGACAAATCGCCGCTGGCCGTGGCCACCAGCAAGCTGGCACTGAACCATGCCCGCGACCACGGCACAGCCGCCGCACTGGCCCAGATGAGCCTGCTGCAAAGCGCCGTCTTCGACACCGCCGAGATGGGCCAGGCCATCTCGGCCTGGAAGAGCAAGCGGCCGGCGGACTTCGCGCCCTTGAATCCGGTCGCAAACCTGTGAAAACTGCGCGAATGGCTGCATTAGCAAGGCTCAACAGCGACGCAGGCGCGGTACCCCGCACCTAAACTGGCCCGCTGTCCCAAGCCCGCCGCCGTTCATGGATGTCGTCCGTTCCCGCCTGCCCTGGCGCACCGTTGCCGTCGCTCTGATCGCCGTGCTGCTGAGCGCCTGCGCGGCGCCCAAATACACGGTAGACGATGGCCGCAAGGTCGATGAGGCCCTGCTGGGCAATATCCGCGCCTACGGCGCCGGTGAGCGTCTGCTGCGCCCGGCCATCGTGCGCAGCGCCCAGCTCCAGGATGCCCACTGCGATAGCCAGTGGGAGCTGCCTTTCGCCGTGGCCACCAGCCAGGGCTGGGCCGAGAACGATAGGGTCGCCTGGGTGCGCGCACTGGGCGTTGACGAGCGCCTGACCGTGGTCGGCGTCAGTGCCGATGCGCCGCTGAAGCTGGGCGACAAGATCATCAAGGTGGGCGGCACCCAGACCGAGGACAGCGCCGATCTGCTGCAGCGCCTGGCCGCGGCGCGAGACGCGGGTCGCCCATTCAGCGTACAACTGCTGGGCGGCAAGACCGTGCCCCTGACGCCGCTGAAGGTCTGTCGCGGCTATGCCCGCCTGGCCCCGCCCAACACGCCGCAGCTGCAGGATTACCACTGGCTGCTGAGCCTGCACCCGTTGGAGATCACGCAGGCCGACCTCAGCGAGGACGAGGCCTTGTGGGCGGTGCTGTGGACCCAAGGGCTGTCCGAAGAAGGCGGGGCCCGCATGAAGACCTACCACTACGGCACCCAGATCGCCGGCACGCTCTACAACCTGGTCACGCTGGCCTCCGGTCTGCAGGGCGCGGCGGTGGCGGCCAATGCCGCCGTCAATGCAGCCAAGTCGGCGGCCGCCAGCGTGGCGACCGAAATCGTCAAGCAACAGTTGATCGAACAGGGCAAGGCCCTGGCCATGCAGCGCCTGCGCGAAGGCCTGACCGACGCCGCCGCGCAGCTCACCAAGGCCCAGGTGGCCGGCGCGATGCAGCAGGCGGCCGTCAACCGCGGCTCGCTGAGCGGCGTCGCCCGCATCGCGGCCACCGTGTTCGACCATGCGGACGCCTGGGCCTTTGATCGCGCCGCCAAGCTCGGCGCCAACCCGCTGGCCGGCTTCACGCTGCACCAGAAAATGGTCGAACGCAGCCTGACCGGCAATGCCTTCATTTTCGATGCCGAGCGCCTGACCGAACTCAACAAGCGCGCCCAGGCCAGAGGCCTGGAGAGCGAGGTCGTCGCGATCCTGCGCGGCCTGCGCCCCGAGGATCTGAGCTTCGAGATCGGCGCCATGCCGCTGGCCTCCGCGCCCGACACCTTCTCCTTCGAGAGCCCCGGCGATCCCGGCAGTGGTCGTTTCGCCCGCGGCCTGATCGACGCGATGCTGGAGATTCCGGCCGAGTCCGCCCCCCGCAAGCCCTGAGCCCATGCGCGCCACACCAATTTTTTCCCTGCTCGCCATGCTGGCTCTGCCGGCGGGCGCACAAGACCTGGCCCCTCCTGCGGCCTCGGCTTCGGCGTCGGCCGCCGAGCCCCCCGGTTGCACCGCACTGACGGCACGCGCCATCGCCGCCGATCTGCGCGCGGCCACCGCGCCGTCGCTCGGCAAGGATCTGGACGGCCAGGCCCGGCTGCTGGACGAGGCGCTGGCGCTGTGGAGCACGGCGACCCAGCGCTGCGAAGGGCGCGCCAAGGAGCGTGCCGAGCGCCATCTGGTCGACAACCAGAAGCAACGCGCCGCCATTGCCGAGCGCCAGGCCGCCGGCCAGCAATGCGAGCTCTCGCATCGCGACGCCGCCTCGCTGCAGGAGATGGCGCGCCAGGCCTTCGGCGAACGCCGCTGGCCGGAGGCCGGCTCGCTGTACCGCAAGGCCGAGACCATGTGGGACCTGGCCGCCGAGCATTGCACCGGCAAGCAGCAGACCACCGCGCAGCAACGCCGCCAGCAGTCCGAGATCGACGGCCACAACGCCGAGTTCTGCGCCCCGCCCTTCGAGCGCGCCCGCGAGCATTCGCAGAAATTCCGCAACAGCGCGGCCGGCCTGGCCGTCGCCGACAAGCAGCAACTCTCGCTGCAGGCCGAGACGCTGTGGCGCCTGGCCATGGCCCAGTGCAAGGGCAACGCGCTGGAGCTGGCGCAGAACAACGCCCAGGCGCTGGCGCGCGAGCGCGGCACGCCCTGGGTTGCGACGCTGCCACCGGGCACGGCGGCGCCGGCCGCCAAGCCAGCACCTGCAGCGGTCGCACCGACCGCAACGGGCGCGCCAGCGCCGCCGACACCTGCTGTCGCTGTGACGCCAACGCCGGCCGCTGCGCCGCCGAACGGCCCAGGGTTGCTGGCAGGGCTGGGCTCGGCACTCGGCAAGCTGAGCAGCGCGGCCCAGGCAGCGGCACCGGCCGAGCCGCCGGCCGCCGCGCGCCAGATCGACATCCGCGCCGGCGACACCCGCTATCAGGGCTTGTTCGTGCGCGAGGAGGGTCAGGTCGTCAGCGGCAATGGCCGGGTCGAATGGGCCAACGGCGACGTCTATATCGGCGAGCTGCTGCGTGGCCAGCGCCATGGCCAGGGCGAGCTGATCTGGGCCAGCGGCCAGCGCTATCAGGGCCAGTGGGTGGCCGACAAGGCGACCGGCCACGGCCAGATGCGCTTCGCCAACGGTGACAAATTCGAGGGCAGTGTCGTCAACGGCGTGCCCGAGGGCGAGGGCCGGATGGACTACGCCAGCGGCGACAGCTACCAGGGCCAGATCAGCGCCAGCGTGCCGCACGGGCGTGGCAGCTACCGCTGGGCCAATGGCCAGGTCTATGAAGGCGACTGGGTGCGCGACAAGCCCCATGGCCGCGGCACGCTGCGCTTCGCCAACGGCAACCGCTACGAGGGCGATCTCGCCGACGGCCAGCCGCATGGCCAGGGACGCATGCGCTTTGCCGGCGGCGACGACTACCAGGGCGGCTTCGAGCGCGGCGCCAGCCACGGCCAGGGTGTCTATGTCTGGGCCTCCGGCGACAAGTACGTCGGCCAATGGCGCAGCGGCGCCAAGCATGGCCAGGGCCTGTTCAGCTGGGCCAATGGCGACCGCTGGGAGGGCGAGTTCAATAACGATGAGCAGACCGACCACGGCACACTCAAGCGCAAGGAGTGAGTCAAGCCCGTGCCGAGCAGGCATGATGCAGTTTTGCGCCGCCGCACCGCCGCCATGCCTGCCTTGATCGAACTCAGCCCGCCCGACATCAGCGTCTATCGCCACAGCGCCAGCGGTGTCGACCATGTCCATGTGCTGGACTCCGGCCACGCCGGGCCCACCGTGATGATCCAGGCCCTGACCCATGGCAACGAGCTGTGCGGTGCGATCGCGCTGGATTGGCTGTTCCAGCAAGACCTGGCCCCACGAGCCGGCAAGCTGATCCTGAGCTTTGCCAATGTCGAGGCCTACCGGCGTTTCGATCCGGCCGATCCGAATTCCTCGCGCTGCGTCGACGAAGACCTGAACCGCGTGTGGGCCGACGCCACGCTGGACGGCCCGCGCGACTCGCTGGAGCTGCGCCGTGCGCGCGCACTGCGGCCCTTTGTCGACGCCGCCGATCTGCTGCTGGACATCCATTCGATGCAGGACGCCTGCCGGCCCTTGATGGTCTGCGGCCTGCTCGACAAGGGCGCCGCCTTCGCACGCCAGCTGGGCATGCCCGGCGATCTGCTGATCGACACCGGCCACCCCTCCGGCCTGCGCATGCGCGACCGCGGCGGCTTCGGCGACCCGGCCAGTGCGAAGAATGCCCTGCTGATCGAATGCGGCCAGCACTGGGAAGCCGCCTCGGCGGCGGTGGCCATCGACAGCGTCGTGCGCTTCCTGCGCCTGACCGGCATCGTCGATGCCGCCTGGGCCGAGCCGCGTCTGCGCCTGCCGCTGCCCGAGCGCCAGCACCTGATACGCGTCAATGAAGCGATCACCGCGCTGAGCGGTGACTTCCACTTCCTGTTCCCGGTGCGCGGCCTCGACGTGATCCCGAAAGCCGGCACCGCTTTCGCGCAGGACGGCGACACGGTCTTCAAGACCGCCTACGACAACACCGTGCTGGTGATGCCGACGCAAAAGCACGGCAAGCCGGGCAATACGATGGTGAGGCTGGGGCGCTTCGAGGATTGAGGGCCGGCTTCGGCCTACCCCCTATCGAACTTGAACACCGCCATGCTGGCCAGCAGATTCGGTCGACTGCGCACCGCGCGGCCTTGCTGGATGCCGAAGCTGTCGAGGATGCGCAGGCGGTTCTTGCGTGCCAGCACCTCGAAGTCCGCATAGGTGCCGACGCGGATATTGGGCGTGTCGTACCACTCGTAGGGCAGCACCTTGGTCACCGGCATGCGGCCGAACAGCACCTGCAGGCGGTTCGGCCAATGCGCGAAGTTCGGGAAGCTGACGATGCCGATGCGGCCCACCCGCGCGGTCTCGCGCAGCATCAGCTCGGTATTGCGCAGATGCTGCAGGGTCTCCAGCTGCAGCACCACATCGAAGCTCTGATCCTCGAAGATCGACAGCCCCTCTTCCAGATTCAGCTGGATCGCGTTGACGCCGCGCTTGACGCATTCCAGCAGATTGGCGTCATCGAGCTCGACACCATAGCCGGTACAGCCGCGCGTCTTCTGCAGATGCGCCAGCAGCTCGCCGGTGCCGCAGCCCAGGTCCAGCACCCGCGAGCCCTCGGGCACCAGGGCCGCAATCTGTTCCATCACCCCTTGCGCGCTCATTGCAGCTCTCCCGCGATGCGCTGGAAATAGGCTTTCAACACCCCGTGATAGCGCGGGTCCTCCAGCAGGAAGGCATCGTGCCCATGCGGCGCGTCGATCTCGGCATAGGAGACATCGAGCTTGTTGTCCAGCAGCGCCTTGACGATCTCCCGCGAGCGGGCCGGCGCGAAGCGCCAGTCGGTCGTGAAGCTGGCCAGCAGGTATTTGCAGCGCGCACTGGCAAAGGTGCGGCTCAGGTCGCCGCCGTGCTCGCGCGCCGGGTCGAAGTAGTCGAGCGCACGGGTGATCAGCAGATAGGTGTTGGCGTCGAAATACTCGCTGAACTTGTCGCCCTGGTAGCGCAGATAGCTCTCGATCTGGAACTCGATGTCCTGGGTCGAATAGCCCAGCTCGGCGGCGCGCATCTGGCGGCCGAACTTCTGCTCCATCACATCGTCGCTCAGATAGGTGATGTGGCCGATCATGCGCGCCACCCGCAGGCCGCGCTTGGGCACGACGCCATGCTGGTAGAAATGCCCGGCGTGGAAATCGGGGTCGGTGATGATGGCGCGGCGCGCCACCTCGTTGAAGGCGATGTTCTGTGCCGACAGGCTGGGCGCGGTGGCGATCGCGATGCAGTGGCGCAGGCGCTCCGGGTAGCGCAGCGACCAGTCCAGCGCCTGCATGCCGCCCAGCGATCCGCCCAGCACGGCGGCCAGCTGCGTGATGCCCAGCTTGTCCAGCACGCGGGCCTGGGCATCGACCCAGTCCTGCACCGTGACGACCGGGAAGTCGGCGCCGTAGACGCGGCCGGTGGCCGGGTTGACATGCATGGGCCCGGTCGAGCCGAAGCAGGAGCCGAGGTTGTTGATGCCGATGACGAAGAAGCGCTCGGTGTCCAGCGGCTTGCCCGGGCCGATCAGGTTGTCCCACCAGCCCTCGCTCTTGTCCTGGCCGGCATAGCTGCCGGCCACATGGTGGCTGGCGTTCAGCGCATGGCAGACCAGCACCGCATTGCTCTTGTCGGCATTGAGCCGCCCATAGGTCTCGTAGACCAGTTCATAGTCGCGCAACTCGGCGCCGCTGCGCAGCGGCAGCGGCTGGGCAAACGACAGCCGCTGCGCCTCGACCAGACCGACACTTCCCATCAGAACTCTCCAAAAAACAAAACCGGCGCCGCTAGCTGTGACGGACGCCGGTGGTCTGGAGCGCCCTGTTTAGCTGCATTTGTAGAGCGCCCGCAATCCGGAACAAATCGGCGCTATCGCTGCGAAGTATAAATAATGCGCCGGGCGGCTCAAGTGGCGTCGAGATGAAACTGCGATACCGCCGCACCCAGGCGCTGCGACTGCTCGCGCAGGCTCTCGGCGGCGGCGGCCGACTGCTCGACCAGCGCGGCGTTCTGCTGCGTCATCTGATCGAGCTGGTTGACGGCCTGGTTGACCTGGCCGATGCGCTGGCTCTGGTCCGAGGTGCCGGCGGCGATCTCGCCGATGATGTCGCTGACCCGCTGCACCGAGGCGACGATCTCGCCCATGGTCTTGCCGGCGTCCTGCACCAGCTGCGAGCCGGCATCGACCTGGTCGACGCTGGCGCCGATCAGCTGCTTGATCTCGCGGGCCGCCTCGGCACTGCGCTGGGCCAGGCTGCGCACCTCGCCGGCCACCACCGCGAAGCCGCGGCCCTGCTCGCCGGCGCGTGCCGCCTCGACCGCCGCATTCAGCGCCAGGATATTGGTCTGGAAGGCGATGCCGTCGATCACGCCGATGATGTCGCCGATGCGGCGCGAGCTCTGGTTGATGCGGTCCATCGTCGAGACCACCTCGGACACCACCGTGCCGCCGCGTTGCGCGACCTCGGCGGCCGAGGTCGCGAGCTGCTTGGCCGTCATCGCCGCATCGGCACTCTGGCGCACGCCGCCGGTCAGCTGCTCCATCGAGCTGGCGGTGCTCTGCAGGTTCGAGGCCGCCTGCTCGGTGCGCTCGCTGAGGTCCTGGTTGCCGGCCGCCACCTCGACGCTGGCGCTCTCGATGTGCTGGGTGGACTCGCGCACCTGGCCCACCAGGCGGCGCAGCGAGTCCTGCATGCTGTTGAGCGAGCCGAGCAGCTCGGCCGCCTCGTCGCGGCCTTCGACCCGGATCTGCCGGTACAGATCGCCCGCCGCGATCGCCTGCGCCACCGTGCGGGCATAGCTGATCGGGCTGGTGATGGTGCGCGAGTTCAGCAGGGTCAGCGGCACCACCAGCAAGACAACCACGGCCAGCACGCCCAGGAACACATAGCTGATCTTCAGCATCGCCGCGTTGAACTCGACCTGGGTGTCCTGCGCCTCCTGCTCGATGATGGCGGCGATCTTGCTGACCCGCTCCTCGACGCCGCTCATATGCGTCTTGGCCCGGCCCATCATCCGGTCGGCCACCTTGGCGGTGTCGAAGCCGCCGTCCTGGATCTGGGCCAGCACCGGTTGCGAGGCCTTGTTGTACTCGGCCATCAGCGCGCTTGCCTCGCGCGCCAGCGCGTTGTCCGCATCGTCCTCCCCCTGCTGCAGCGCGGCCAGGCCGGCACTGGTGCGCTTGATCGCCGCCTCCCAGCTCTCGCGCGCCTTCAGCACCGCGACACCGTCCTCGTAATTGATCACCATCTCCTTTTCCAGCAGGCGCACATCGGCCAGCGCGCTGCGGATCTGGGAGAGCTGGGTCAATTCCTGGACCGCATGCTCCATGAAGTCGGCGTTCAAGGACTTGAGCCGCTGCCCGCCCAGCAAGCCGGTGAGCCCCACCAGGGCAAACATGCCGAGCACCATCGCGATGGCCCCCAGCATGCGCGTGCGGATCGTGAAGCTCCGCATCCAGACCGTCAGATCCATCATGTCTGCTCCTCCGAACAATGCCGTCCTTGACCCGGCGCTGTACCGGCCGGTCGTTGTTTATCGGCCGATCAGCAACAGCGCTTGAATCCTATCGATCTCAGGGCACCGTGCACAGGCAATGGACGACGGCCGCGAACGGCCGGCCCTGCGTGGTACCCAGCGTCGCCAGCCAGGCCAATTCGCCGACCGCCGCCTGGGCCGGCAGCGCCAACCCACCCAGCTGGGCACGCACGGCGCCGGCCACCCGCTCGCCGACGACCTCACCCAGCCCATCCAGCAGCCGCTCGATGCGGCCACGCTCGCGCTCCACATAGCTCAGCCGCGGCTCGCCCTCCAGCTTGGCCAGCTCGGCGGCGGCCTTGACGGCATCGCCATAGCTGCCGAGCTGGTCGATCAGGCCGCGCTCCAGCGCCTGGGCGCCGGTCCAGACCCGGCCCTGGGCCACCGCATCGATCTCGGCCACCGGCTTCTTGCGTGCGGCGGCGGCCTTGCCGGTGAAGTCGTCGTAGATGTGCTGGATGGCCGACTGCACCGCGGTGCGCATGCGCGGGTCGAGCGGGCGGCGCGGGTCATAGCCGCCGCCGGCCAGCCAGGTCGTCGTGTGGCCGCCGGTGTGGATGGACAGCTTGTCCAACAGCTTGTCGGCTGTCGGCAGCATGCCGAACACACCGATCGAGCCGGTCACGGTGCTGGCGTCGGCGATCACGCGGTCGGCCGCCATCGAGATCCAGTAGCCGCCCGAGGCCGCCACATCGCCCATCGACACCACCACCGGCTTGCCGGCCTTGCGCGTCAGCTCCAGCTCGCGGCGCACGATCTCGGAGGCCACCGCGCTGCCGCCCGGCGAGTTGACGCGCAGCACCAGGGCCTTGATGTCCTCGTTCTCGCGCGCCTGGCGGATCAGCTGGGCGGTCGAGTCGCCGCCGACCTTGCCGGGGCCGGCCTCGCCGTCGACGATCTCGCCCTCGGCCACGACGACACCGATCACCGCGCCCTCGGTCCTGGGCTTCAGCATGGCCTGATAGGCGGCCAGCGAGATCTGGCGGAAGCTTTTGGCCTTCTCGTCGGGCGCGCCGCGCTCGATCAGCATCGCGCGGATCTGGTCGCGGGTCTTCAGGCCGTCGACCAGGCGCTCCTTGAGCGCCAGCTGGGCCGTGTCACCCTTGACCGCCTGCAGGCGCTGCGGCAGCTCCTCGATGCCCAGCGCCACCGCCCCCTTGTCGAGCTTGCGGGCCGTCTCGACGGAAGTGGTGTAGCGGGCCCACAGATCACCGTACAGATAGGCGTCGGACTCCAAGGTCGCCGGCGACGGAGCGTTGGCGAAGTAAGGCTCGCCGAAGTTCTTGTAGGTGCCGACCCGTATCACATTGGGCTCGATGCCGACGCGCTCCAGCGCGTCCTTGTAATAGTTGCGATAGCGGCCGAAGCCCTCCATCATCGCCATGCCCATCGGGTGCATATAAACCTCGTCGGCGCGCGCCGCGAGGAAGTAGCTGCGCTGGTCATAGCCGCCGGCATAGGCCAGCACCGGCTTCTTGCTGTCCTTCTTGAAACGCTCCAGCGCCGCCGCCACCTCGCGCAGCCCGGCCTGGCCGCCGCCGCCAAAGTCGTCCAGCGCCAGCAGCACCGTCGAGATCTTCGGATCGGTGGCCGCCGCCTCCAGCACCTGCAACACATCGCGCAGCCGGGTCTGGGCCTGCGGCGACTGGCCCTGCAGCTGGGCCATCGCCTGGTCGCGCGCCGAGCCCGAATACTGCTCGACCAGCCGACCCTTCAGGTCCAGCACCAGTGTGGTCTTGTCCTCCAGAGGCTTCGGCCCGCGGGTCGCGAGCGCGACGATCAGGCCGACCACGAGGGCCAGCAACAGCAGATTCAGCAAGGCCCGCCGGCTGGCGTCGAGCAGCCACCAGAGCTTGGAGAAGAACCAGCCCAGCGGGCGGAGGATGGACATCATGTGGTGGGATCCCTGGTTGCGGGCATGGCCCGGTCGAATTGATTGTAGGCAGGGTGGTCAAAGCCGCCCTGCTCGCGCGATCAGCCGGCACGACAGCGCTTAGCATGCCAGGATTGGCGACTGCAAAGGCTTCCCCCATGCCCGCTTGGCTGCTCCGACTCGATCACCATTTCCCGATCCGCTACAGCGCCTGGCTGCTGTGCATCATCGCCACGCTGATCAGCGCGATCGCCTGGGTACTGGACGGCGTCGACGGACTGGCCGTCGTGATCTTCGGCTCGCTGAGCCTGGTGGGGCTGGCCGATGTGCGCCAGACCAAGCGCTCGCTGCTGCGCAACTATCCGGTGATCGGCCATCTGCGCTTCATGCTGGAGTTCATCCGCCCCGAGATCCGTCAGTACTTTCTGGAGGCCGACAACGAGGCCGCGCCGTTCTCGCGCCAGCAGCGCTCGCTGGTCTATCAGCGCGCCAAGGGCGAGCCCGACAAGCGCCCCTTCGGCACCCAGCTGGAGGTCGGCGCGCTGGGCTATGAATGGATCAACCATTCGCTGCAACCCACCCAGCTGCCCAGCCACGACTTCCGCGTGCTGATCGGTGCCGACCGCGCCCAGCCCTACGAAGCCAGCGTCTTCAATATCTCGGCGATGAGCTTCGGCGCGCTCAGCGCCAATGCCATCCTGGCCTTGAACGCCGGCGCCCGGCGCGGCGGCTTCGCCCACGACACCGGCGAGGGCTCGATCAGCGTGCACCACCGCCAGCACGGCGGCGACCTGATCTGGGAAATCGGCTCCGGCTACTTCGGCTGCCGCAACGAGGACGGCAGCTTCAACGCCGAGCGCTTCGAGCTCAATGCCCGCGACCCGCAGGTCAAACTGATCGAGCTCAAGCTCAGCCAGGGCGCCAAGCCCGGCCATGGCGGCGTGCTGCCCGGCCCCAAGGTGACCGCCGAAATCGCCGCCGCGCGTGGCGTCAATATCGGCGAGGACTGCATCTCGCCGGCCTCGCACAGCGCCTTCGGCACGCCGCTGGAGATGCTGCATTTCATCGAACGGCTGCGCCAGCTCAGCGGCGGCAAACCGACCGGCTTCAAGCTCTGCATCGGCCATCCCTGGGAGTGGTTCGCGATCGCCAAGGCCATGCTGGAGAGCGGCATCGTGCCGGACTTCATCGTCGTCGACGGTGCCGAGGGCGGCACCGGCGCCGCGCCGCTGGAGTTCACCGACCATGTCGGCGCGCCGCTGCAGGAGGGTCTGCTGCTGGTGCACAACACGCTGGTCGGCCTGAATCTGCGCGACAAGATCAGGATAGGCTGCGCCGGCAAGGTCATCAGCGCCTTCGACATCGCGCGCATGATGGCGCTGGGCGCCGACTGGTGCAATTCGGCGCGCGGCTTCATGTTCGCCTTGGGCTGCATCCAGGCCCAGACCTGCCACACCGGCCACTGCCCCACCGGCGTCACGACCCAGGACCCGCAGCGCCAGCAGGCCCTGATCGTGCCCGACAAGGCCGAGCGCGTGTTCCGCTTCCACCAGCTGACCCTGGAAGCCCTGCGCGAACTGGTACAGGCCGCCGGCCTGCACCATCCCAGCGAGATCTGCGCCGCCCATATCGTCCAACGCATCAACAAGCACGAAGTCCGGCTGCTCGCCAATCTGCTGCCCTTCATCAAGCCCGGCAGCCTGCTGGCCGGCGACCTGCCCGGCAATGTATTCAAGATCTACTGGCCGCTGGCCAGCGCGCACAGCTTTGCGGCACAGGGGGCGGTGGGGCCGGCGAGTTGAGCCATCAGGAAGCGGCCAACTCGCCAGTCAGCTCGGGGTGGTTGACGATGAGCCGCATCAGGCAGGCCACGGCGCCAGGTGGCGCGAAGCGGCCTTGCTCCCAGTCGCGCAAGGTCGCCACCGGCGTGTCGATGCGTTCAGCGAAGGCGGCTTGGGTCAGGCCCGACTTTTCCCGGGCTTGACGCACGAGGATCTGCTCGGGCGTGGTGATACGCCCCTCGCCCGCCTGCACTTCCTTCAGCGCCTGACGCAGTTCGGGCAGTGCCTCGCCGGCATCGGCCTCAATGGCCCGCGCCACCGCTTCAAGGTCAAACTTCCTATTGCTCATGTCAGACCACCTTCTTGATTTCAGCAGGGTTCATGTTGCCGCGATCAGCCTTGGCATAGACCGCCACCAGCAGCACGAGTTCTTCATCACTCAGGTTGAAATAGATCACCCGCGCGCCGCCCGATTTGCCCGAACCCGCTCGGCCCCAACGCAGCTTGCGCGCGCCGTCCGCGCCGGGGATCACATCACCCGCAGTCGGATTCGCCGCAATCCAGTCAATGAACGCCAAATGCTCAGACTCACCCCACAGCTTGGCGGCCTGCTTCTGAAAGGTCGGCGTTTCGATCACCGTGCGCATGAGATCGAATCATACGGGAATCCCGTACAAATAGCAGTGAACCCCCGCCAGCACAGGAATTCGCGCTTCCCCTATCCTGCAACCCTGCAACCCTGCAACCCTGCAACCCTGCAACCCTGCATCCCTGCCGTCCACCTTGCTGTACCTGCCATGACCCTGCCCATCCCCTCCTGGCGCCGCCTGTTGCTCGGCGCGCTCGCCGCACTGGCCCTGCTGGGCGGCTGTGCCACGCTGGACGAGAAGCAGCGCGAGTGGATCTTCCAGCCCAGCGACCGGACCTGGTCCGGCGGGCTGGCGGCGGCTCAGGGCATGGATGAGGTGTGGATAGCCTTCGACTCCAAGCTCAGCGGTGCGCCGGTCAAGCTGCACGGCCTGTGGATACCGGCCGAGCGTGCCGATGCGCCGGTGCTGCTTTATCTGCATGGCGCGCGCTGGGATGTGCGCGGCAGCGCCAACCGCATGCGCCGCATGCAGGAGCTGGGTTTCTCGGTGCTGGGCATCGACTACCGCGGCTTCGGCCAGAGCAGCAAGGTGCTGCCCTCCGAGGCCATGGCCTACGAGGATGCGCGAGCCGCCTGGGACTGGCTGGCGACGCAGCATCCGCGCTCGCCGCGCTATATCTTCGGCCATTCGCTGGGTGGCGCCATCGCGGTGAACCTGGCCAGCGAGGTGCAGACCGCAGCGGCCGGCCTGATCGTCGAGGGCAGCTTCACCTCGATCCCCGAGGTGGCCAGCAGCTACAAATGGGGTTGGTTGCCGGTGGGCCCGTTGATCACCCAGCGCTTCGAAGCCGGCGAGCGCATCGGCGGCCTGAAGGTGCCGGTGCTGATCGTGCATGGCAGCGCCGACCGGGTCATCAAGCCCGAACTCGGCCGGGCACTGTTCGAGCGCGCGCCCGATCCCAAGCGCTTTGTGCTGGTCGAGGGCGGCTCGCATCACAACACCAATGCGGTGGGCCAGGGGCTTTACCGCGAGGCGCTGGCCGAGCTATTCGGCCACCGGGCTCTCAAGTAAACGAAGGGCCGTTCCCGAGTTTGCTTGACCCCCTCGGGGGGCCTGACGCGATGCGGCAGGTCTGGGGGCTCTCAGTAAGACGCAGTGCGCCAGCGCTGCTGCTGCAGCAAGGGGCTGACCCGGTAACGCTCGCTGCGATAGGCGATGAACAGCCCGTCCAGCAGGGTCGCCACCATCGGCGCGCCCAGCAGGGCCAGCCATTCGAAAGGCCCGGCCGGGTAATTGACGCCCAGCTTCATCGCCAGGTCGGCGCCCTGCTCGTCGCAGACGCCTTGCCACACCGCATCGGCCCCCTCGTTGACCAGCATGGCCACGGTGCGCGCCACGGCAAGACCCGGCACATCACGCAGCACCAGGGGCTGCCAGCCCAGGCGGCGCCACAGCGCCGCCACCTGGGCCCGCGCGGCCTCGCTGGCCTGCGGCGCAAAGGCCAGCGCCAGGGCGTCGGCGCGGTCCGGTGCCACCGGCCAGTCCATCACGCCCAGCTCCGGATGCTTGCGCTGGTGCGCCAGCTCGGCCGCGCTATGGCCCATGGTCAGATGCAACTGCAGCTCGCCGAGTTGCAGGCCGGCCCAGTCGGCCGACTCGCCGCGGCTGAAGCTCAGGCCCTTGTGTGCCAGCCAGTCGGCAAGGCGCTCGACCAGCGCACCGCGCCCGACCACGCTGATCGGTGGCAGCTCCACACCCTCAACGGCCGCATCGACGGGCGCCGCCGGCACGCCCTCGTAAAAGCCCTTGCCGACCTTGCGGCCCAGCCGGCCGCCGTCGACCAGGGCCTTCTGCACCAGCGAGGGCATATAGCGCTTGTCGCCGAAGTTGGCCTCATAGACCGACTGGGTCACCAGATAGTTGGTGTCGTGGCCGATCAGGTCCATCAGCTCGCAAGGCCCCATGCGGAAGCCCGCGCCGCGCAGCGCCCGGTCCAGCTCGGCCGGCGTGCCGGCCTGCTCCAGCAGCAGGGCCAGCGTCTCGGCGTAATAGGGCCGGGCGATGCGGTTGACGATGAAGCCGGGCGTGGACTTCGCATGCACCGGCGTCTTGCCCCAGCGCTTGGCCAGCTCGTAGATCGCCTGCGCCACGCCGGGCTCGGTCTCGGCGCCCCAGACCACCTCGACCAGCTTCATCAGCGGCACCGGGTTGAAGAAATGCATGCCCACCAGGCGGGCCGGGTTCTTCATGCCGTTGGCCAGCGCGGTGACGCTGATCGACGAGGTATTGGTCGCGATGATGGCGCCCGGCGCCAGCAGCGCATCGAGCTCGCGCAGCAGGGCCTGCTTGGGCTCCAGCTTCTCGACGATGACCTCGATCACCAGCGCCGCATCGGCCAGCTCGGCGGTGGCGGTGGCCGGACTCAGCCGCGCCAGCACCGCCTCGCGTGTGCCGGCCTCCATGCGGCCCTTGAGCACCAAGCCATCCAGCGCCTTGGCGATCGAGGCGATCGCCGCCGCCGCCGCTCCCTCGCGCACATCCAGCAGCTTCACCGCGTGGCCGGCCTGGGCCGCCACCTGGGCGATGCCCGCCCCCATGATGCCGGCGCCCACCACGCCGATCGGCGCCGGCTCGCTGCCGGCCACGGTCCAGATCTGATTCGTCTCGCTCATCTCAACAATCCTTATTGGGGAATCCAGGCGGCCGGCCGCTTGGCCAGGAAAGCGGCAAAGCCCTCGCGCGCCTCGTCCGTCATGCGCACCCGGGAAATCGTCTGCGCGGTCAGCTCGCGCACCGCCGGCGTCACCGGCCCGACCTCCAGCTCGGCGAACAAGGCCTTGATCTCGCCCTGGGCCGCCGGGCCATTGGCCAGCAGCTCGTCGACCCAGCGCTTGACCGCCCCGTCCAGCTCGTCCAGCGCCACCACCTCGTGCACCAGGCCCAGCGCCAGCGCCTGCGCGGCGCCGATGCGGCTGGCGGTCAGCGCCAGCCGCTTGGCCTGGCGCGGCCCGACCGCATTGATCACATAAGGCCCGATCACCGCCGGCAGGATGCCGAAGCGCGCCTCGCTGACCGCGAACTTGGCCTCCTCGCTGGCCACCGCGATATCGCAGGCCACCGCCAGCCCGACCCCGCCGCCCAGCGCCAGGCCCTGCACGCGGGCAATCGTCGGCTTGGGGCAGGACGCGATCTTGTGCAGCATGCCGGCAAAGCCGCGCGCGTCCTCCAGATTCCATTCCTGGGTGGCCTCGGAGGCCCGCTTCATCCACTGGATGTCGGCGCCGGCGCTGAAGGCCTTGCCGGCCCCGGCCAGCACGATCACGCGCACCCGCGGATCGGCGATCAAGCGGTCAAAGCCCTGACCGATCTCGCTGATCATGGCCTCGTTGAAGGCATTGAACACCTCCGGCCGTGTCATCGTCAGCTGGGCGACACCGCGCCCATCCACCTCGATATGCAAAGTCTCCACGCTGAAACTCCTGGTAATCGGGGGAGTATCGCAGCGGTGCGGCACCGGGATCGGGCGCCTGGGCGCAGAGCATCAGCCGGCGCTATCCGGCGGCTCGGTGCTCTCGCGGTCGTAGTAATCGACCGTGTTCTCCGCGCGAAACATCTTCCAGAGTCCCGGCTCGCCACGCCGGCCGGAGCCGATCATGATCTTGTTGGAATCCGGGTACTCGCAAGTCTCGATGTCGACCACAGTCGACAGCGCCAGATAGCGCATGGTCACGGTGCCGGTATTGATGATCTGATGCGCCACCTCGGGCCCGCCGGTCGGGCAGGCGATCACATCGTGCGCTCGGATCGGATAGCGCTGCGCGCCAAAGCGCAGCTCGCCCTCGCCTTCGAGGATGAAGAACATCTCTTCCTCGCCATGATGGTTGTGGAAGGGGCACTGCGCCTTGCCGGGCGGCAGCACCGTCAGGTTGTAGCCCAGCTTGCGGGCGCCGATATGGTCGCTGATCTGGGCGCGCCTGGAGCTGTAGTAGCCGTTTTCCTCGACGTCGTTGAACACCAGTTCGTCGAGATTCATGATGGGCTTGGTCACGCTGGAACTCCCTTGAGACGATGAGAGCTTAGGTCTTGGCGTCGGCCTTGATCTTGCGGACTGCCGCCACGTCCCCGAGAAACACCAGCAAGGCGTCTCGTTCGTCCTGCGACAGCGCCTTGCTGTCCAGCAGCTGCAGCTGCTTGATGACGACTTCAAGCGCCTCGGTCAGGTGACCGATCTGCTTGCCATAGCTGCCGATCTGCTCAATGACCTGCTGCTCGACCTTGGCGTTGGATGTGGCGCCAAGGTTGACGCTGAACAGATTGAAAGACCAGTTCGACAGGATGGGCTGGGTCAGCGAGCTCGGCGCCAGCTGCAAGGGCATATAGACATTTGCCACGGAACACTCCCTGCATGTGATCAATGCGAATGCAGCGCTATTCTGCGGCGAAAGACGCCGGCCGCTCAGCGCCCGAACAAACCCTTCACCAGGCCGCCCAGCCCCTTGACCACGCCGGAGACGCTGACGCCCAGCGTCTCGGCCAGGCCCGAGGCCAGCTTGGTGGCCAGATTCTCGTTGAGCGAGAAGGCCGGGTCGTCGAGCCGGCCTTCGAGCGTGAAGCGCACCTGCAGACGGCCGTCGCGCGTCATCGCAGCCAGCACCGCCTGGCGCGGCACGCCGGCAAAGGTGGCCAAGGGGCCGCCGCCGCTGGCCAGCTCCAGATTCGTCAAGGTCAGCGTGCCGGGCGCGCGCAGCCGCTCGCCGACCACCGTCGCATGGACGTCCAGATCCAGCGTGCCGCGCCGCACGCCGGCCTCGGCGACCTTCAGCAGATAGGGCTGCAGCGCCAGCAGGTCCACATCGCTGAAGCGCGCGCGCAGATCGGCATCGTGGCTGGCCGGGGTGTACCTGCCCCTGATCTCGATGCGGCCGTCACGCTGCGGCCCCTTGAACACACCGCCAAGCTCGATCTGCAGCGCCTGGTCCAGCGCTGGCAAGCGAAGTGGACCGAGCCTGGCCGCCAGCTGCTCGATGCGCAGCTGCAGCGCCGGCCGGCGCACCGAGTGGTCGAAGAACGCCAGGGCGCCGTCGGCGAGGCGGATCTCGTCGATCTCGATCGCCGGCGCTGGGGTCGGGTCTTGACTCGGCGCCTGAGCCCGGCCGGCGCGTTCCTCGAGGAGGGCCGGCAGCAGGCGCAGCCGGCCATCACGGCTGCGCTGCGCGGACAGATAGCCGCCCTCCACCGTCACGCTGGCAATGCGCCAGGGTCCGCCCAGCAGGCTGCGCAGATCGGGCCGGATGTGCACGCGCTCGGCCCGCAACTCATCCTCGGCCGGCCAGCCCGGCGCCGCCTGGATGCGCAGCTGGCGCAGCTCGACGCTGCCGCTCCAGCCGATGCTGATGTCCCCCAGCGTCGCGCGCGGCCCCAGTGCGGCCTCGATCCGCGTTTGCAGCTGCCACGCGGCCAGGTAGGGGCCGGCGACCAGCAGCAGGACCAGCGCGATGGCAAGAGCAACAAGGGAACGGCGGCGGGAGGGAGTCACGGCGGGAACAGCGGCAACAGCGGAAAAGAGGGGCCGCCATCGTAGCGCCCACAATGCGGCCATGCACCGCACCGACATCTTCCTGCAGCCGCTGCGCCTCGAAGGCCGCGAGATCCAGATCGAGTCCCAGTGGCTCCATACCCAGTCAAACCCCGGCCCCGGCGCCGAGCCGCGCCCGCTGATCGTGTTCCTGCACGAGGGCCTGGGCTCGCTGTCGCAGTGGAAGGACTTTCCGCAGCGCCTGTGCGAGGCGGCCGGCTGCCGCGGCCTGCTGTTCTCGCGCCCCGGCTACGGGCGCAGCACGCCGCGCACCGAGCCCTGGCCGCAGGACTATCTGCAGCGCCAGGCGCGCGGGCTGCTGCCGGCCTATTTCGATGCGCTGGGGCTGCAGCACGAAGCGCTGATCCTGTTCGGCCACAGCGACGGCGCCTCGCTGGCCTTGCTGTTTGCCGCCTATTTTCCGGCGCGCGTGCGCGCGCTGGCGGCGCTGGCGCCGCATCTCTTTGTCGAGCCGATCACGATCACCGGCCTGCGCGCCGCCAAGACGGCTTACGAGCAGCAGCCCAGCGCACTGAAGGCCGCGCTGGGGCGCCACCATGCCGATCCCGACTCGGCCTTCTACGGCTGGAACGATGCCTGGCTGCGGCCGGGCTTCGAAGGCGGCTGGAATATCGAGGCCGATTTGAGGACGCTGGCCTGCCCGGTGCTGGCGCTGCAAGGTGTGGACGACGAGTACGCGACGCTGGCGCAGATCGAGGCGATCCGTCGCCTGCATGCGCCGACTCGCTTGGTCGCGCTGCCGGACTGCGGCCATGCGCCGCACAAGGACCAGGCCGAGGCCGTGATCGCCCAGACCCTGGCCCTGCTGCGAGAAGCCGGCGCCTGAGCCGCTCAGGGCAGCGCGTCGCTCGCCCCGACCACCTGGTTGCGCCCGCCCTGCTTGGCGCGGTAGAGCGCGGCATCGGCCGCCTGCAGCAGCGGCGCAGCTTCCGGCGGGCCGGCGAGCTCGAGCATGGCCAGGCCGATCGAGACCGTCACCGCCAGCTCGACCCCACCCCCCACCGGCAGGCGCTGATCGGCGATGCGCTGGCGGATGCGCTCGGCCACCTCGCGAGCGGCAGCGGCCGGTGTGCGCGGCAGCAGCACGACGAATTCCTCACCGCCCCAGCGCGCCACCGTGTCACCGGCGCGCAGCTGGCCCTGGATCATCAGCCCCACCGCGCGCAGCACCGCATCGCCGGCGGCATGGCCGTGGCTGTCGTTGACCGGCTTGAAATGATCGATGTCCAGGAACAGGCAGGCCAGGGCCTGGCTGTGGCGGCGCGCCTGGCTGATCTCGATCTGGCAGCGGTGCTCGAAATAGCGCCGGTTGTGCACGCCGGTCAGCACATCGGTCAGGCCGGCCCGCTTGACACGCTCCTGGTTCAGCGCGCTCTCCAGGCAGACCGAGGCGATCGCCGCCAGGCGCTCCAGGAACTTGGTGCCGGCCCCGCTGTTGTAGCGCGCCGCATCGCTGCTGCCGAACTGCAGGCAGCCGATCAGCTGGCCGCGCCGGCTCAGCGGCAAGAGCGCCACCGAGGCGATGCCCGGCGCCGCGCCGAACAGGGCGCCGTGCAGGATGGCGTCGTAGGCGCCCAGCCAGGGCCGCTGATCCAGATCCAGCGCATCGAGCGCCTGCAGCGTGGGCGGCAGCTGCAGGCCGGGCAGCGCGCTGTTCTCATGCAGCTCGGCGTCCAGGATGCTGCGGATCTCCAGCTGGGTATCCAGCAGGGTCAGGCCGACGAACTCGATGCCGAACACCGGCCGGTACTCCAGCAGCAGCAGGCGCAGCAGCTCGCCCAGCGAGCCGGCCGCGATCAGGCGGTGCTCCAGCTGGTCGAAGCGGCGCATCTTGTCCTCGTTGGCACGGGCCTCGCGCAGCAAGTCTTCCAACTGCTGACGCAGGGCCTGGTTCTCAGCCGCAAGTTCGCTCGGGTGCATGCTCAGCCATCATCCATCGCTCTCGCGCCATCGACGCGGGCGCTGCTGCGATTCTCGCCGCAGGCCGGCATGCCGGCCCCGCAGGAAATCCCGGCCCGGGGGGGGCAGAATCACAGCATCATCGTCCCCGCCCCATGACAGCTGTACACCCGCATCACCCCCTGCGCAGGTCGGCGGCGCTGCTCGGCCTGTGCCTGGCGTTGTGCGCCGGCCTCGCCGCCGCCCAGCCGATACGCCATGCGCTGGCCCAGCAGCAGAGCAGCCAGGTCATCACCTACGAGCTCGAGGTCTTGCAGCTGCTGCTCGACAAGACCCGGCCCACCCACGGCGACTACGGCTTGCAGGCCACCGAGGTCGTGACGCAGAACCGCGCCTTCCTGCAGCTGCAGGCCGGCGAGGTCGATGTGCTGAGCTCGATGAGCTCGACCGAGCGCGAAGCCCAGGGCCTGGCGCTGCGGGTCTGCCTGTATCGCGGCCTGCTGGGCGTGCGCCTGCCGGTGGTGCTGGCCGGCCGCGCGGCCGAGCTCGATGCGCTGGAGCAGCCAGAGCAGCTGCGCGCGCTGCGCCACGGCCAGGTCAGCGACTGGCCCGACAGCCAGATCCTGCTGGCCAATGGCTGGCGGGTCGAGCGCATGCCCAGACTGGCGGCCTTTGCCGAGCTGCTGCGGCGCCAGCGCATCGACACCTTTGCGCTCGGCGCCATCGAGGTCTATCCGATTGCCGACGCCCATCCGGGGCTGGCCGTGCTGCAGCGCTGGGCCATTGCCTACCCCTCGGCCTTCTACTTTTTCGTCAGCCCCAAGCGGCCCGAGCTGGCCGAGCGGCTGCGCCGGGGCTGGGAGCTGGCGCTGGCCGACGGCAGCTTTGTCGCGCTGTTCGAGCAGCGCATAGCGCCGCAACTGGCGCGTGCCCGCCTCGACCAGCGGCGCTGGTTGGTGCTGCACAACCCGCTGCTGCCGCCCGACACGCCGCTGGACAAGGCGCCATACTGGCATCCGCTGGTGCGCAGCAAGCTGCTGCCCGCCCTCAACTCAGGAAAGCCCCGACCATGATTCTCGAAGTCGCCGACATCCGCATCCAGCCCGGCCAGCAGGCCGCATTCGAAGAAGCCATCCAGCTGGGCATCGCCAGCGTGATCACACGAGCCCAGGGCTTTGTGCGCGCCCAGGTCCAGCATGGCATCGAGTCGCCCGAGCGCTATCTGCTGCTGATCGAATGGCAGACGCTGGAAGACCACACCGTGCACTTCCGCGGCGGCCCGCTGTTCGCCGAGTGGCGCGCCATCGTCGGCCCCTTCTTCGCCAGCCCGCCCCAGGTCGAACACTTCGAGCTGGCGGCGCAGCGCCTGGTCTGAGGCCGGTCCAGAAGCAAGCAGGCCGGACACCCTCGCGGGTGTCCGGCCTGCGCCAAGCATGTTGGCAGCGTCTTACTTCTTGGCCTTCTTGGCGGCCGGCTTGGCGGCAGCCTTCACGGCCTTGGCGGGCTTCTCAGCGGCCTTGGCGGCCTTGCGGGCAGCAGCCTTCGGATCGACGGCGGCCTTGAAGCCAGCGCCCGGGGTGAACTTGGGCAGCTTGGCGGCAGCGATCTTGATCTTGTCGCCGGTGCTGGGGTTCACGCCGGTGCGGGCTGCGCGGGCGTGCTGCTTGAAGGAGCCAAAGCCGGGGATAGTGACCGCGCCGCCCTTTTTGACGGTGGTCACCACCGCGTCCAGCAGGGTTTCGATGATGCGGCCGGCTTCGGCCTTCGTCAGTTCGTGCTTGCTGGCCAGGTGCTCGATCAGTTCGGTTTTGTTCATTCCAGGATCTCAATTCTGTGTGGCGCCCGACGATCTCGGGCGGGCGCCATTCTCACTCATAAAACGCAGCGATCCCGATGGCGACGCGGGAAAACTCTGATGAGTGCCGCAGGCACCCATCAGAGTTTCGGCCCAAGGTCACAGACCTTGGGTCAAAACAAAGCGCCCGCCGTGACTGCCCGCACCGCATCCCCCACCCTCAGCAGCCCGCCGCACAACACGCGTGCCGTCATGCCGCCGTGGCCGCGCATCGCGTTGTAGCCGCCCGGGCCCAGCAGCTCTTCCATCCGCGAGCAGGGCTCGCAGGGGCCGGTCACCTCCAGCACCACATCGTCGCCAATGCACAGATGCAGGACCTGATCGCGAAACAGGCTGCGCGCGGCGATCAGGTTCAGACCGGAGATCACGAGGTTGCGGCGCAGCAGCGCGGGGTCAAGGCTTGCCCGCCCACTCAAGGCCGCGACCACCGGCAGGTGCTCGGCCTGGATCAGGCTGACCTGGCGCTTGCCACCGCTGCGCTGGGCACTGCGGTCGCCATCCAGTCCCCGCCCCTCAAGGGTCAGGACTTGCTCGACCGAGCGCATGGCCACGCGGCGCGCGGGCCGCAGCAGGATGGCCTCGATGCGGCCGGGGCGCGGAAACTGCTGGCACAGGGAGCGGAGATCGTCGGGCATCACAAGAAGTCTGAGCCAGAAAACGCAAAGGGTCAGCACTTGCGTGCTGACCCTCATTGTTTGGTGCCCAGAAGAGGACTCGAACCTCCACGGAGTTACCCGCTAGTACCTGAAACTAGTGCGTCTACCAATTCCGCCATCTGGGCTAGTTTCTTCTTCAGCACATTTACCGAACTGCGCGAAGAGGCCGGACTATAGCATGCGAATTTGCAGGCGCGCAAGTCCTGGCCCCAATCTTTTATTCAGGCCGCCGCCGTCATCTTGAAAATGCCGGTCGCATTGCCGGCGTCGAAGCGCAGATCCAGGCCCTGCTGCTCGTCCTCGCGTTCGCGTTGGATGAACTCATAGAACGAGCCCGGCACCGCCTGGGTCAAGACCCGACCCTCATGCAGGAACTGGCGCTCCACCTGGGCCGCGCGGAAAGCGGTCTGGCGCACCCGGCCGGAGGCCGAGGTCTCGATGCTGTCCTTGATCGGCCGGCCCATCACGCGCTGGGTGTCGGCCAGCAGCTCGATGTCGGCGACCCGGTCGGTCGCGTGATTGAAGGCATTGCCCTCGGTCGCGATCCAGGCCATCTCGGCCGACTCGGCCAGCAGGGCCTGGTAGTCAGCCAGCGCGAACAGCGGGTGCTGGCGCTCGAAACAGCCCGGCAGGCGCGGCAGCAGGGACAGCGCGGCATTCCAGGGCAGGACCTTGTCGCGCGCCAGCTGTTCCAGCAGGGCCAGATCGGCGCTGGACAGCGGGTCGCGCGAGGCGCCGATGACGCGGCTCACCGCCGCCTGGAAGGCCGGCGAGAACTGCTCGGGATGCAGCTCGGAGACGAAGAACTGCGCGATGTCCTCGGGGAAGTCTTCATGCCGCCAGCTGCGGCCGGTCATCTTCAGGCGTGTCAGCGGATAGGTCTCGGCATGGGCATAGCCCAGCGGCCGCAGCACCCGCGTGATCGCCGCCTCGCCGGGCGGCAGCGCGCCACTGGGCCAGGCCACGGTGCGCAGCGCGCCATGGTCGAACACGACGCGCTCGCCGGCACGCTGGCAATCGGCCACATAGGCGGCACCGGCGGGCACGCGCGCGAGCAGGTCGCGGAACAGCGCCATATTCAGCGCCTGCGCCAGCTCGGCCCGCGACACCGTGTCGCCGACCGGCTTCAGCAGCGCCGGCATCACCTGCAACTGAGCAAACGTCTCTTGCGCCGCCGCCTCGCCCAGCAAGGCGCTCAGCAGGCGGCTCAGCCCGGATTCGGTCATCAATGAAAACTCCCATGCTTTGGAACGGCCGGCAAGGCCCGGCCATATTGAGCGGAGCCCGAGGCTCCGGCTTTGCCGGGCCCAGGGGCTCTGCCCCCTTGAGGGGGAGGCGCGCAGCGCCTCGGGGGTGGGTCAAATATCGAACTTCACACCCTGGGCCAAGGGCAGTGAGCGCGAGTAGTTGACCGTGTTGGTCGTGCGCCGCATATAGGCCTTCCAGGCATCCGACCCGGATTCTCTGCCGCCGCCGGTTTCCTTCTCGCCGCCAAAGGCACCGCCGATCTCGGCGCCCGAGGTACCGATATTGACGTTGGCGATGCCACAGTCCGAACCGGCCGCGCTCATAAAGGTCTCGGCCTCGCGGATGTTGTTGGTGAAGATCGCCGAGGACAGGCCTTGCGGCACGTCGTTCTGCAGCGCGATCGCTTCATCGAGCGTCTTGTACTTCAGCGTGTAGAGGATGGGCGCGAAGGTCTCGTGCCTGACGATGGCGGTCTGCGCCGGCATGCGCACCAGGGCCGGTGCGGCATACCAGGCCTCGGGATACTGGGCGGCCAGCGCGCGGTCGCCGCCGCTGACCTCGCCACCCTGCTCGCGCGCGGCGGCCAGCGCGGCCTGCATCGCATCGAAGGCTTGCTTATCGATCAGCGGGCCGATCAGATTACCAGCCTCGACGGGAGAGCCTATCTTCAGCTGCGCGCGGGCGCGGTCCAGGCGCGCGACCAGCTCGTCATGGATGGACTCGTGGGCGATCACGCGGCGCGTGGTCGTGCAGCGCTGGCCGGCCGTGCCATAGGCGCCAAACAGGATGCCGCGCACGGCCAGGTCCAGATCGGCGCTGGGAGTCACGATGATGGCGTTGTTGCCGCCCAGCTCCAGCAGGCAGCGGCCGAAACGGGCCGCCACACGCGGGCCGACCGCGCGGCCCATGCGGGTCGAGCCGGTGGCAGATACCAGCGCGACGCGGGCATCGTCGACCATGGCCTCGCCGACGGCAGCGCCGCCGTTGAGCACCTGCGACAGGTAGGCCGGTGCGCCTTCATAGCGGGCGACCGCCTTCTCGAACAGCGCCTGCGTGGCCAGCGCTGTCAGCGGGGTCTTCTCGCTGGGCTTCCAGAGGCAGCTATCGCCGCAGACCAGGGCCAGCGCCGAGTTCCAGGCCCACACCGCGACCGGAAAGTTGAAGGCCGAGATGATGCCCACCACGCCCAGCGGCAGGTACTGCTCCATCATCCGGTGGCCGGGGCGCTCGCTGGCGATGGTCAGGCCATGCAGCTGGCGCGACAGGCCGACCGCGAAGTCGCAGATATCGATCATCTCCTGCACCTCGCCCTCGCCTTCGCTCGTGACCTTGCCGGCCTCCAGCGAGACCAGGCGGGCCAGCGCGGCCTTGTGGGCGCGCAGCTCCTCGCCGAACAGGCGCACCAGCTCGCCGCGCTTGGGGGCGGGCACGGTGCGCCATTCCAGGAAGGCGGCGTGAGCCCGGCCAACGGCGGCCGTCATCTCGGCGGCGCTGGCCTCGTGCACGGCGCCCAGCACCGCGCCATCGATCGGCGAGCGCACGTTCAGGGTGCCGCCGGTGTAGGCGGCAGCGGGAACGCCCAGCGCGCTCAGCAGGTCTTGCGTTTGATTCGTCATGGTCTGGATTCTCACTTAACCGATGGACTCGACCTGGCGCGACTGCTGATAGGCCCGGCCGAAACGGTTAGCCAGGAAGGCCGGCAGCTCGACCTCTTCCTGGCGGATAAAGCCGCTTGCGGGAAGCTTACCCTCGCGGAACAGATCGACCGCCGCGCAGATGCCGGCGGCCGTGGTGATCTGGATGGCCGACAGCGGCGCCTTCGCGTCGCGCTCGGCGAAAATCTTGCGGGCAAAGACCTCCTGCATCAGCACGCCGTTCTTCATTCCGGAGACGGTGACGAAGACCAGCACGACGTCCTGCATCGTCGCCGGCATGCTCTTGCGCATGATGTCCTTGAGCTTGTCCTGGTCGCTGGCCAGGGCCAGGTCTTCGAGCAGGAACTTCATCAGGTCGCGGTGGCCGGGGTAGCGCACGGTCTTGTAGTCGAGATTGCGCACCTTGCCGGCCCAGGTCTCGCACAGCGTGCCCAGACCGCCCGAGGTGTTGAAGGCCTCGTACTCGGTGCCGTCCAGCGAGAAGTGCTCCAGGCCTTCCAGCGGCAGCGCCGAGATGAACTCGCCGCCATGGATGGCTTCGCAGGGGTGGCAGTACTCGTTGATCAGGCCGTCGACCGACCAGGTCAGGTTGTACTTCAGGGCATTGGTCGGGAACGCCGGCAGCGCGCCGACCCGCATCTGCACATCGCGCACCTCGTCGAAGCCGGTGGCCAGGTGGTGGGCGACGATGCCGATGAAGCCGGGCGCCAGGCCGCATTGCGGCATGAAGGCGGTCTTGGCGTTGCGGGCCAGGTCCTTGATGGCCTTGGTCGCGGCCACATCCTCGGTCAGGTCGAAATAGTGGCAGCCGCATTCCAGCGCCAGTGTGGCGGCGGTGATGGCCAGGTGGTAGGGCAAGGCATTGACGACCGTGTCCTTGCCGCGCAGCTGGGCCGCCAGCGCCGCCTGGTTCTCGGTGTCGACCTCGGCGGTGATGATGCCCTCGGCGGCCAGCGCGGCCAGGTACTTGGCATTCTTGTCGATCACGGTGACCTGATAGTCGCCGGTGGCGTGCAGCAGGCGGGCGATGGTCTGGCCGATATGGCCGGCACCGAGCAGGGCGACTTTCATGGGGATCTCCTTATTCGTTCGAGCAATCAACAGATGGCCGCAGTCTAGGAATGAGCCCGGACGAAAGAAAGCACGAATTCGACGAAATCAATGCAGATAATGACGATTCGTCAGCATCATCATTCACATCGTCGAAATCAAGGGTTATCCATGACTCACAGCGCCCGCGACCCCATCGACCGCCAGCTGATCACCCTGCTGCAGGCCAATGCCCGCGAGAGCACGGCCAATCTGGCACGCAAACTGGGCGTGGCCCGCACCACCGTGGTGGCGCGGCTGGCCCGACTGGAGCAGGACGGCGCCATCGTCGGCTACACGGCCAAGCTGGGCAGCGAGGCGGCGGACCGGGGCGTGCAGGCCTTTGTCGGCATCACGGTGCAGCCGCGCGCCGGGCGCGAGGTGGTCAAGAAGCTCGGCGGCTTCCCCGAGCTGCGCCAGCTCGCCTCGGTCAGCGGCGAGTTCGACTACATGGCCCTGCTGCGCGCGGAGTCGACGATGCGGCTCGACGCCCTGCTCGACGAGATCGGCGAGATCGAGGGCGTGATCAAGACCACCAGCTCGGTGGTGCTGGCGCTGCGCGTGGACCGCAGCGCCTGAGCCCGCAGGGCGCGGGCACGGCGATTGCTAGATGCCACTCTCTCTTGATCGGAGTGCCCGATGAACAAGCAACAACTCTCCACCGCCCGCGCCCAGAACATCGTCACCGCGCTGAAGGCCTTGCTGCTGGTGGCGGCCGTCTGGGGCCTGCTCTACCCGGCCCTGCTGTGGAGCCTGGAGCGGCTGCTTCAGCAGCAAGGCTGATCGCCCGGGGCACAATGGCGCGCCGCCTGAGCGGTGCCGCCATGGGGTGTCTTGCATGACTGTTCTGATACTCGGACTTGTTCTGTTTCTCGGCGTGCACTCGCTGCGCATCGTCGCCGAGCCCTGGCGCCAGGCCCAGATCGCACGCCTGGGCGAGAAGCCCTGGAAGCTGGTCTATACCGCCATCTCGCTGCTGGGCTTCGGCCTGATCCTGTGGGGCTATGCGCAGGCCCGGCTGACGCCCACCGTGCTGTGGGCCACGCCGCGCGGCATGAACCATCTGGCCGCCCTGCTGACCCTGGTCGCCTTCATCTTGCTGGCGGCCGGCAACGGGCCGCGCAACCACATCCGCGTCAAGCTGCGCCACCCGATGGTGCTGTCGGTCAAGCTCTGGGCTTTTGCTCATCTGCTGGCCAACAACACGCTGGCCGATATGCTGCTGTTCGGCAGCTTCCTGCTCTGGGCCGTGTTGTGTTTTCGCGCCGCACGACAACGCGACCGGGCCGGCGCGCCGGCACCGGCGGCCGGAACGACGGCAGGCACGGTGGGCACCGTGATCGTCGGCATCCTCGCCTGGGCCGCCTTCGCCTTCTGGATCCACGGCGCCTGGCTGGGCGTGCGGCCTTTCGCGCGAGCCGTGGGGGCTTGATCAGCGGTCGATCAGGGTTTCAGGGCCGCCCGGCCCAGATCGGGCTGGTCGGTGAAGAAGCCGTCCATGCCCAGGGCCAGAAAGGCTTTGAGCTGGCCCGCCATATCGCCCAGGGCCTGGCCCTCGCGCCGGAACTCGGTCGGCAGAAAGCTGTTCTCGGCCCGGAAGGTCCAGCCATGGACCAGCAGGCCGCGCGCATGGGCCTCGGCGATCAGCCGGGTCGGCGTTCCAAGCTGGCCGCCGGCCGGCGGGATCACCAGGTTCGTGTGCGCACCGATGCCGTCGGCATAGGTCTTGATGAAGTCCAGGCCGGCCGGCAGGGCCAGGTCTTGATAAGCGCGCAGATCACCGGCCAGGCTCAGGTCATAGGGCCGGCCGGCGGCGCTGAGCAGCTGCACCAGGCGGATGGCGGTCTTGCCGCGCAGGTACTGCAGGTTTGACACTTCGAAGGACTGGATGAAGACCGGCGCCTCGCGCGTGTTGCCGTAAGCGGCATGCAGCGCTTGCAGCAGCCTGTCCTCCAGGCGCGGCAGGCCGGCGGCCTCGGTGAAGGCCTTGAAATAGCTGGGGTGCTTGGTCTCGGGATAGAGGCCGACGCCATGGGTCTTGGCCAGTGCGATGACTTCCTGCAGGGTCGGGATCGGGTATTTGTTGTCGTGCGCCTTGTTGGCCAGGCGCTGATCGCGCAGCCGCTCCTGGGCGCGGATATCGGCCCGGATCTCGGCGGCTGTGAAATCCTCGGCGAACCAGCCACCCATGGGCCGGCCGTCGACCTGCTTGACGGTGAGCCGGTCCGCATACTTCTCCAGCTCCCAGACATTGCTGCTGGTGTCGGTGCGGTGCAGCACAGGCCGGCCATCGGCGCCGCGCTTGATGCGGCCATCGGCCTCCAGCTCGACCCGGGCCAGCAAGGGCTCATGGCGGGCCAGCAGCACACCGTCCTTGCTCATGACCAGATCGGGCTCGATGTAGTCGGCGCCCTGGGCGATCGCCAGCTCGTAGGCGGCCAGCGTGTGCTCGGGCAGATAGCCGGAGGCGCCGCGATGGGCAATCAGCAGCGGCGACTTGGCGGCAGCGGGCAAACCCGTCTGGGCCAGGGTGGGCGAGGTCGACAGCACGATCGCCAGGGTGGCAAGCAGCGTTTTCATCCGGATTCCTTGTTAGCAGCCCGCAGCATGCCTCAAAGCCGCAGCGCCACACGCACCCAGCCACCCTCTTGCTTGCCCATCATCCGATAGCCCAGCCCATGGCGCTCGCACAGGCGCTGGACGATGGACAGGCCCAGACCCAAGCCGGCGCTGGCCTGCCGCTCGCCCGAGCCGCCGCTGGCAAGACCCGGCCCTTCGTTCTCGACCCACAGCTCACCGTCGGCCCAGCGCAGGCGCACCAGGGCGCCCGGCGCATGCTGGGCGGCATTGGCCAGCAGATTGTTCAGTATCACCGCCAGCACCTCGGGCTGGCCGATCAGCTCGAGCGCCGGGTCTATGTCCAGCTCGAAGGGCGGCGCCGGCTCTGCACGCGCCAAGGCCGCCGAGCGTTGCAGCTCCAGCGCCTGCAACACCAGGGCCAGCAAGCGGTAACGCTGCGGCGGCGGCAGTTGCTCAAGCTCTCGCGCCAGCGCCAGCAGGCTCTGCACCGTCTGCGTCATGCTGCGGCAGGCCTCGCGAATGCGCGCCAGCGGCGCCTCGGCATGCGCCGGCAAGTCGCCGCGCGCCTGCAGCAGCTCGGCCGAGTTGGCGATCACGGCCAGCGGCGTGCGCAGCTCATGGCTGGCATCGCGGCCGAACTGCTGCTCGCGCTCGGCGAAATCCTTGTTGCGCTGCCAGGCCGCCTTCAGCGTGGCGGCCAGCCGGCCCAGCTCGTTGCGCGGGAAGTTCTGCAGCGCTATCGGCGGTTCGGTGCCGGGCGGCGCCTCGCGCAGGGCCTGATCCAGCCGCGCCAGCGGCCGCACCGCCTGGCGCGCCAGCCACCAGCCCAGGCTCAGCGACAGCAGCAGCAACAGGCCGCACATCAGCCCCAGATTCCACAGCATGGCCGCGCGCTTGGGCCGCACCTCCAGCTGCTCGCTGACCTCAGCCACCAGCCATTGCTGCGGCTGCTCCAGCCGCAACAAGTGGTAATGCCGCCCCTGCTCGCCGGCCAGCTCGCTGCGCCTCGGATGCGCTGCATGAGCGGCCGCCAGATCGGCTGGGAAGCTGCTCGCATCGGCATGCAGGCTGATGAAACGGCGCAGCGGTGCCGGCGCCGCCTGGCCGGCCTGCGCCGCCTGCCGCTGATGCTCGCCCTCCTCGGCCAGCATGCGTTCGAAGAAGGTGTCTTCCAGCGAGTACATCATCGCCATCGCCAGCAGCACGAAGAGCGCGCAGACGAAGAGGGTCAGGCCGCCGAAGGCCAGCACGATGCGTTGCTGCAGCGACCAGGCGGCCCTCATGCCGGCAGCTCCAGCCGGTAGCCCTGGCCGGGCAGGGTGCTGAGCAGCGCGGGCCGGTCGGGAAAGGGCTTGTCCAGCGCCTGGCGCAGCTGGTAGATGTGGGAACGCAGCGCGTCCGAATCGGGCGGCTCGTCGCCCCACAGCCTGCGTGTCAGCGCCTCGCGGCTCACGAGGGCCGGATGCGCCTCGGCCAGGGCCAGCAGGATCTGCCAGCCCAGCGGCTGCAGCGGCAAGACCTGACCCTGGCGACAGGCCTCGCGGCGGCGCCGGTCCAGGCTCAGCTCGCCCAGCACCAGCCGATGGGGGCGCTGCAGGCGCGGCCGGGCCGCCAGCGCCAGGCAGCGCGCCGCCAGCTCGGCCAGCTCGAAGGGCTTGCTCAGATAGTCGTCGGCGCCCTGGGCAAAGCCGGCCAGCTTGTCCTGCAGCTGGTCGCGCGCGGTCAGCATCAGCACCGGCACATGGCGCTCGCTCTCGGCCCTCAGCCGTGCGCAGACCTGCAGCCCGTCCAGGCGCGGCAGGTTCAGGTCCAGCAGCAGCAGGTCGTAGTCCTGCTCCAGCGCCATGCCCAGACCCAGCGCGCCATCACCGGCACAGTCGACACGGTGGCCCTGCAGGCCCAGGTACTCGGCCAGCGTGTCGGCCAGCGCCGCATGGTCCTCGATCAAGAGGATGTTCAGGCGCGGTCGCGACGGCATCTCGGTCATCGGGGCTCAGCTCTCCAGTTCGGCCAGCAATTGTCGGGCACGCGCATGGTCGGGCTGCTGCTGCAACGCGCGCTTGAGCAGCGCGATCGCCTCGGGCTTGTGGCCGAGCTTGGCATGGACGCTGGCCAGTGCCGCCGTCATGCCGGCGTGCGCGGGGGCCAGCCGATGGGCCTGGGCGAGCATGGTCAGCGCGATGTTCAGGCGCTCGGGCGTGGCCTCGCCCTCGCTGAGCAGCAGGCCGTAAGTGCCCAGCAGCAGCGGGTCGTGGCGGTCCGCCTCGGCGGCGGCGGTGGCGCCGGCCAGATGCCGCTCGATCAAGGCCATCGTGGCCTCCTCGATGCCGGGCGTGCGCGCCACCGGCGTGCGGCCCAGGGCCCGCAGCAGGGCCTCGACCAGGGGCGGGGTCGACAGCGGGTTCTGGCCGGTGATCAGGCGCTCGTCGCTGACCACCAGCGGCAGCATCAGGCCGCGCGACTCGTAGCGCGCGCCCTGGGCTTGCAAGGCATCCTCCAGCAGAAAGGGCAGCTGGCCCAGGGTCTTGCCCGAGAAGCGGCGCTCCTCGGCATTGCTGAAGCCGGTCACGCGCCGACCGGCCAGCAGCGGCCGGCCATCGGTGCTCTTCAGGTCCAGCAGGGCCGCCGGGCCGTGGCAGACCGCCGCCAGCACGCCGCCGCGTTGCCAGACCCCGCTCAGCAGCTGCTGCAGCGGCGCATCGCCGCGCAGATCGAACATCGGCCCCTTGCCGCCCAGCACCAGCACGGCCGCATAGTCGGCCGGCTGGAGCCCGGCCGTCGGCAGCGTGGCCTGCAGCCGCGCCATCAGCGCGGCATCGGCTTTGACCTGGCGCGCTGTGCTCTCGCCGGCGGGCCGGCCCACGGGCGCGCCGCCCTTGGGGCTGGCGATATCGAAGCTCACGCCATTGGCCTGCAGCAGCTGGGCGGCCAGCGCGAACTCGTGGAAGTCATAGCCCAGCTTGCCGCCGTCCTCGGCCTGGCCATGGCTGCTGAGCACCAGCAGCACGCGCGGCTCGGCCGGATTGGCGTTGGCCATGCTGAAAAGGCCGAGGGTCGCCGCAGCGGCCAGCAGCAGACGGCGGGAGGTCTTGATCAGGGTCATGAGCGGCTCCGGTGATGGGGATGCGCCAGCCTAGAAAGCCGGGCGTGAAGTCGCTGTGAAGCCGGCTCACTTTTTTCTTTGCGCCGCGCGAATCCTTTGCCCGCAAACCCCACTCTTGCTTGTCGAGGTGATGGATAGATCCTCGACCACGCAAACAAACAAGGAGTTGTGATGCTTTATGTCAAGAACCTGCCGGTCTGGGAACGGCTGCTGCGCGGCGCCGGCGCGCTGGCCATGGGCGCGGTCGCGCTGCTGATGCCGGGTGGCGGCCCCTGGGCCTGGGCGCTGGCCGCCGGCGCGGCCGGCGCGCTGCTCTCGGGCCTGCTGGGTTTCTGCCCGGCCTGCGCGCTGTTTGGGCGCAAGCTGGGGTGAGCCGGGCCGCTAGGCGCTCAGCCCCCAGACCGAGCGCAGCAGCGACAGGGTCGCGACGATGGCCGGCTCATGCTCGGCCGCGCGCGGGTAGATGAAGCTGAGCATCGCGCCGACCCGCGCGTGTGGCCAGATCACGATCTCGCCACGCTCGCTGGCCGGCAGGGCCACGTCCTCGCGCAGCAGCGACAGCCCGACGCCGGCACGCACCAGGCTTTGCGGCAGCGAAGACTCGTCGGACTCGATCACCTGGTGCGGGCTCAGGCCTTGCCGCGCGAACATATCGCGCATCAGGGTCTGCACATGGTGCTGGGCCGGCGCGCCTATCCAGGGCATCGCGGCGATATCGCGCCAGCCGGCATGCAGCAGGGCCTGGGCCTGGCTGGCTGGGCCGGCGATGCGGTAGTGGATGGTCTGCAGCGCCAGGCCCGCCGCCTCCTGCGGGATGCTGGGGCCGATGTAGAAAGCGCCCTGCAGGAGCCCGGCCGCGACCTGCTCGCGCAGTTCCTCGGCCGGGCCGTTGCGGGTACGGATTTCCAGCAGCGGCAGGTCGCGCACCAGGGCGCCCAGCAGTGAGCCCAGGCGCAAGGTGTCGGGGTCGGCCACGGTGCCCAGGGTCAGGCTGCCGGTCACCTCGCCCTGCAGATCGCGCGCCTTGCCCAGCAGATGGCCGGCCGCTGTCAGCACCTGTTCGGCATCGGCCAGCAAGGCCTCGCCGGCCCGCGTCAGATTGATGCGGCCGGGCCGGCGGTCGAACAGGGTCACGCCCAGCCCCTCCTCCAGCGCCTTGATCTGGCCGGTGATGGCGGGCTGGGTCAGGTGCAGGGCTTCGGCGGTGCGGGTGATATTGCCCAGCTTGGCCGCCGTGACAAAAGCGCGTAGCTGATAGATCTCCATGCGGCGAGCGTAGCGCGACCGTCAGCGGTCGAGGAAACGCACCTGGCTGGGCTCGATGCCCAGCCGGACCTGGGCGCCTGCCGCGAACATCGCGAGGCCGGCATAGTGAGCCTGGTCGGTGACCAGGGCCACCTCACCGACGCGCACCCGGTAGCGCGAGAACTCGCCCAGGAACTCGGCGCTCTCGACCCGGCCATCGAGCCAGACGCGCGAGGCATCGACCGCCTCGTCACGCACCCGGATGCTGACCTGGTGCGGCCGGAAGGCCAGCGCCGCCGCGCCCAGCGCCGGCGCCTCGGCCGGGCTCGGCAGGGTCAGGCTGCCCATGCCCTCGACATTGAAGACCAGGGTCTCGCCGTTGACCGCGGTGACCCGACCCTCCAGCAGATTGGCGGTGCCGACAAAGCCGGCGACGAAGCGGTTGACCGGGAAGTCATACAGCCCGGTGGCCGCGCCGACCTGCTGCAGGATGCCCTTGTCCAGCACCGCCATGCGGTCGGCCGTGGTCATCGCCTCCTCCTGGTCATGGGTCACGAAGACCGTGGTCAGGCCCAGCTTGCGCTGCAGATTCTTCAGCTCCTCGCGCATCTGCACGCGCAGCTGCTTGTCGAGATTGGACAGGGGCTCGTCCAGTAGCAGCAGCTTGGGCTCGATCACGACGGTGCGCGCCAGCGCGACGCGCTGCTGCTGGCCGCCCGAGAGCTGGCCGGGCCGGCGCTGGGCATAGGTCTGCAGGCCCACCAGCTCCAGCACCGCGCCGACCTTGCGGCGGATCGCGTCCTTGCTTTCGCGCCGCTCGACCAGGCCGAAGGCGACGTTGTCCCACACCGTCATATGGGGCCACAGCGCATAGTTCTGGAACACCATGCCGATATTGCGCCGGTGCGGCGGCGTGCCGGTGATGTCCTGGCCGTCCACCAGCAGCTCGCCGCGCTGGTGCTGGTTGAAGCCGGCAATCAGTCGCAGGAGCGTCGACTTGCCCGAGCCCGAGGGACCCAGCAGCGCGAAGAACTCGCCCGGTTCGATGCGCAGATTGACGTCACGCAGCACCTCGGTGCTGCCATAGCTCAGGCTGATGTGCCGGGCTTCAAGGGAGACTTTGTTCAGATGCATGGTGATCAAGCCTTGTGAACGGGAGCGATGGCGCGCGAGCGCTCGACGACGCGGTGCGAGAAATAGGTGCCCAGGCCGACGACGACGACGGCCAGCACACCCAGCGCCGCGCCGGGGCCGCGGCCCGAGATGCTTTGCATATAGAGATAGATGCCGTAACTCATCGGCGCCTGGCTCTGCGCCGAGGACAGCAGGATGGTGGCCGAGAGCTCGACTGCGGCGGTGATGAAGCTGGTGACGAAGCCGGCCAGCATGCCGCCCATCATCAGCGGCACCATGATGCGGCGAATCGTCGACAGCCGCGAGGCGCCCAGGCTCTGCGCCACCTCCTCCAGCGAGACATGGACCTGCTGCAGCGCCGCCATGCAGGAGCGCAGCGCATAGGGCAGGCGACGCACCGCATAGGCCAGCATGATCAGCACCCAGGTCGTGATCAGCGGGGTCTCGGTGAAGGGCAGGTTGACCCCCTTGAACAGGCGCAGATAGCCGATCGCCAGCACCAGGCCCGGGATCGCCAGCGCCGCCGAGGCCAGATAGTCCAGCCATTGGCGGACCGGCAGCTCGGTGCGCAGGATCAGGTAGGCGATGGCGGTGCCGATCAGCACGTCCAGGCCGGCGGCCATGAAGCAATACATCAGCGTGTTGCCAATCATGCGGCTGGAGTCGCTGAACACGGTGGCGTAGTGCTCCAGCGTGTAGGCGTCCGGCAGCACCGAGAAACTCCACACCTTGGAGAAGGACATCAGCAGAATGCCCAGATGCGGGGCCAGCGTGACCAGCAGGATCAGGACGATCCAGCCGTAGGCCAGCAGCGATTCCCACATCCCCAGCCGGCGCCGCTGCAGCGCGCTGCCGCCCTTCTGCAGGGTCGCATAGTCCTTGCCCTTCATCACGCGGGCGGCCAGCCATAGCGCCAGGATCGAGAAGGCGATCATGATGACGCTGATCACATAGCCCAGCGGATCGTCGATGCCCACCGAGGTGATGCGCAGATAGGCCTGGGGCGCCAGCATATTGGTCACGCCCATCACCAGCGGCGTGCCCAGGTCGTCGAAGACCTTGACGAAGACCAGGGCCGCGCCGGCCAGGAAGCCCGGCATCGCCAGCGGGAAAATGATGCGGCGGAACAGCCGCCAGCCCTTGGCGCCGAGGTTCAGCGCCGACTCCTCCATCGCGCCGTCGATATTGCGCATCGCGGCGACCAGGTTCAGCAGGATGAAGGGGAAGTAGTGGATGCTCTCGACGAAGACCACGCCCCCCAGCCCGTCCATGATCGGGATCGTGAACCCGAAGTACTCGTTGAGCAGCAGGTTCAGCGAACCGTTGCGGCCGAAGATCAGCTGCAGCGCCACCGCACCGACGAAGGGCGGCATGATCAGCGGCAACACGCCCAGGGTCTGGATCAGCAGCGCGCCGCGGAACTCGAAGCGCACCGTCAGATAGGCCAACGGCACCGCGATCAGGCTGGCGAAGAAGACGCTGGCCAGCGCGACGATCAGACTGTTGAAGAAGGACTCGCGGAACACCGTCTGTTCGAAGAAGTTCGCGAAGTGCCCGAAGGTCAGCGCGCCGGTCTCGTTGATGAAGGCGGTGTAGATCACCAGGCCGACCGGGATCAGCAAGAACAGCAGCAGGAAAGCCAGGATCAGGCCGAAGGCCAGCCAGGGGCCGAAGCCGCTCAGCGCGCGCCAGGGACGCACGCGACCGGCGGCCGGCCCGGCGGCGCCGGGCTCCGTGTAGACAGCAGACATGGTGTGTTTCCGAAAGGACGCTCCGGGCCGAGGCCGAGGGAGCGTCGAGGGACGACAGGGCTGGGGCGAGCGACTACTTGGCCAGCGCCAGCGCTTCCTCGGCCAGCTTGGTGGCACGGGCATAGTTGTCGCGCGCCTTGCTGGCCCAGAGCTGCTCCAGGCCGGTCAGTTCCTTGGACACCGCCACCTCGCGGCGGTTCTTGCGGAACAGCTCGAGGAACTGCTCGTTCTTCACATTGGCCTCGCCGACCAGGGAGCTATAAGCGAGGTTGCGGGCCTGGCTCGCCAGCTCCAGCCCCTTGGCATTGGGCCGGGCCTTGAGCGCCTTGTCGGCCGCATGGATGGCCTTGGTGGCGGCCTGCAGCTCCTTGAGCCGGAAGGTCACCATCTGGTCGAACAGGCTGGTGACCACCTGGTAGCGGCTCTCCGACAGCTCGGCGTCGAACTGCACCTTGGCGCGCGCCGCCACCGCCTGCGGCACCGGATAGCCGGCCGGTGCCTTCAGCGCCGTGTAGGGCAGGATCGGCAGGCGGCTGATCTTGGGGTCGAACAGCAGCTGCTGGCCCTCGGTGGACATGCTGAAGCGCATGAACTTCTTGGCCTCCTCGGGGTTCTTGCTGCCGGCGATCAGCGCGATATTGGCAGGCACCACCGCCGTCATCGACGGGTAGACGAAGTCCACCGGAAAGCCCGAGTACTTGCCGGCCAGGCCGAAGAAGTCGATCACGATGCCGATGCCGTATTGGCCGTTGTTGACCCCGTCCGGCACCGCGAAGCTGCGGTCGGTGACGGCGGCCGCATTGCCCATCATCGCCAGCAGCTGGCTCCAGCCCTTGTCCCAGCCCTCGCCCTGCAGAATCGTCTCCACGGTCAGCTGGGTCGTTCCCGAACGCGAGGGGCTGGTGATCGCGACATGGCCAAAGTACTCGGGCCGCGTCAGATCGACCCACTCCTTGGGCGCCGGCAGCTTGTTGGCCGCCATATAGCGGGTGTTCCACATGATGCCGTAGCCCGCCAGCGCCTGGCCATAGTAGAGGCCGCCGGGGTCGTTGAGCGGGTAGTTGCCGATCTTGGCCGGCGCGGCCGGGTTCTTGACCTCGGGGGCCGGCAGCAGCAGCTTGTTGCGTGCCAGCACCTCGAAGGCATCGGGCGCCGAGGCCCACATGATGTCGGGACGCTGACCCTCGGCCAGCTCGCGCACATAGGCGATGGCGGCCGTGGTGTTCTTGTTCAGGATCTCGATCTTGATGCCGGGGTTCGCGGCCTCGAAGGCCTTCTGGTAGGCGGTGGTCAGCTCCTTGGGAAAGGAGGTCAGCACCGTGACCGTGCCGGCCGCCGCCAGCTGAGCGGCGCCGAGCAGGCCGAGGGCCAGGGCGGCCGCGCGAAGAGTCTTCTTGCCTTGCATGCTTGTCTCCTGTTCTTTTGCTGACAGTGAGAGCGCAATGTAGGAGGCCGGCTGCGCGGCAGCCAATCATCGTTTCTGATGCGAGCCATCAGCGGCACGGCCGGTCGGGTTAACCCCTGACCGGCCATCAGCCCATGATCAGGCCGGCAGCAGCCCGCGCGTGCGCGCCATCAGCCGCGTCAGCCCCAGCATCGCATCGGTATGCGGCGTGGCCAGCTCCAGGCGCTGCGCGATCTCGCGCACCGAAGCCACCAGGGCATCGAGCTCCAGCGGCCGGCCGGCTTCGACGTCCTGCAGCATCGAGGTCTTGAAGGCGCCGAGCTTGCGCGTCACCTCATGGCGCTGCTCGGGCGTCTGATCGACCGCGCAGCCGATGCGCGCGCCGATCTCGGCGGCTTCGCGCATCACGTTGGTGACGAAGCCGCGCACCAGCTCGTCGTCGAGGATGCGGTCGCAGCTCGCGCCGGTCAGCGCCGAGATCGGGTTCATGGTCATATTGCCCCAGAGCTTGAACCAGATATCGCGCTGGATGCGCTCGGAGACCGTGGCGTTGAAGCCGGCACGACCCAGCAATGCGGCCAGCTGCTCGATGTGGGCGGGCCGGCCACCTGCGGGCGCGCCCAGGATCAGGCCCATGCCCATCACATGGCGCACCAGGCCGGGCTCGGGTGTCGTGCAGCTGGCATGGACCACGCTGCCGATCACGCGCTCGGCCGGGATCAGACCGGCCACCAGGCCGCCGGGGTCGACCGACTCCAGCCGCAGACCCTCGAGCTCGCCGCCCAGTCCATCGAAGAACCACCAGGGCACGCCATTCATCGCCACCAGCACGCGAGCCTGATCGTTCATGTCCAGCAAGGCCTTGACGGCCGGGGCCACCGCCGCCAGCGCCGGGCCCTTGACGGCCAGCACGATCAGGTCCTGCGGGCCCAGCTCCTCGGGCCGCCCGCCGGCCGCTATGGGCACCAGCCAGCGCTCGCCGCCGGACTCCACACGCAGCCCCTGCTGCGCGCGCAAGGCCGCCAGCGTGGCGCCGCGCGCCAATGCGCTGAGCCTGACTTCGGCGCCCAGCCGGTGGCCCAGATGGCCGGCAAACCAGCCGCCGATGGCGCCGGCGCCCACAATGCACACTCTCATCGTCATTCCCGTTGCTGTGTCGAGCGCCCCTGGCCGGGGCGCAGGCGGCGAGTCTCGCACACCGCTGTAGGCGCCGGCCGACAGGCGGCCGCGGCCGCCACCGCTGGTCGGAACGGGGCGAGAGGCCTATGCTGCCAAGCAATGAGAACCTTGAGCTGCGAGCGCTGTGGCCAGCGCGTCTTCTTCGAGAACCTGGCCTGCGATGCCTGTGGCGCGGCGCTGGGTTTTGTGCCGGCCGAGCTGGGTTTCGGCGCCTTCGAGATCGGCAGCGACGGCGTCTGGCAGCGCCTTGCCGAGGGTGCCACCGCTCAGCGCCCTTGCAGCAACTACCGGCTCGAAGGCGTCTGCAACTGGATGCTGCCCGCCGACTCGGACCACGCCCTGTGCCTGAGCTGCCGCTGCACCCATGTGATCCCCGCTTTGGGCAAGCCCGAGAACCGCGACCATTGGGCGCGCATCGAGCGCGCCAAGCGCCGGCTGTTCTACAGCCTCATCGCACTGAGCCTGCCGGCGCCCAGCAAGGTCGACGACGCCGAGCACGGCTTGTCCTTCCACTTCCTCGAGCAGGTCACGCCGCAGCAGCGAGTGCTGAGCGGCCATGACAACGGGGTGATCACGCTCAATATTGCCGAGGCCGACGACGCCCGCCGCGAGCAGATGCGCGCTCATCTGCACGAACCCTACCGCACCCTGCTGGGCCACTTCCGCCACGAGATCGGTCACTACTACTGGGACCGGCTGGTCAGCGGCTCCGGCTGGCTGGCCGAATTCCGCGCGCTGTTTGGCGACGAACGCGCCGACTATGGCCAGGCCTTGCAGCAGCACTACAGCGGACCGCTGGCCGACTGGCGTTCAAGCTTCATCAGCCGCTATGCCAGCGCCCACCCCTGGGAGGACTGGGCCGAATGCTGGGCTCATTACATGCACATCCAGGACGGGCTGGAGAGCGCAGCCGCCTGGGGCCTGCGGCTGGAGCAGGCGCTGCCCGGCGGCGCGCCGGTGATCGCGCAGCCGCTGGCGCGCGAGGCCGCGCTGGCGCCGGCGCTGATCGAGCAATGGCTGCCGATCTCGCAGTTCATCAACGCGATGGACCGCAGCCTGGGCTCGCATGACAGCTATCCTTTCGCCATGCCGACACCGGTGATCGAGAAGCTGGACTTCATCCACCGGCTGCTGGCTGCGGTCGGGCGTGGCGAGCTGGCCATGAATTTCTCGCCCACCATCGAATCGGAGGCCTGATATGGAAACCTCGTTTCATCGCTTCTCGGATCTGTTCGCCCAGCTGGGCCTGCCCTCGGACGAGGCTGAGATCCGCAGCTTCATCAGCAGCCATCGGCCGCTGCCGGCCGATATGAGACTGGCCGATGCGCCATTCTGGAGCCCGGCACAGGCGGCGCTGCTGCGCGAGCAGGTGCGCCAGGACGCCGACTGGGCCGAGGTCATCGACCAGCTCAACGTGGCATTGCACTGATCGGACCAACGGCTTTTGCAAGCACCCGGTTCTCGTGCGACTCGCCTTCGAACACGAAGTGGGTCGCCCCATGATCCTGATACGCGCAGCGGCGGTAGAAGGCGAGTGCGCGATGGTTATGCACCCAAGGCGTCAGCCACAGTTGCTCGGCACCCGCCTCGGCCGCACGCTGCTCTGCCCATGCCAGCAGCCGGGAGCCGACCCGCTGGCCGGTGAACGGTTCCTGCACATAAAGGCGCAGCAGCTCGGCCGGTGCGCCCGGCGGAGCCAGAGGATGGGAGACGCCGAACACGAGATGGGCAAAACCGATCAGATGCCCCGCCAGCTCCGCCACGCACAGCGCGTCGGCCTCGCTGGCAATGGCCGCAGCGAACACCGGCTCCGAGTAGCTGCTCAACACCTCCCTGGCCAGCGCCGGCCGGATGCCCTGGGTTGCGTAGGTATCCAGAAACACCTGCATGGCCAGCACCGACAGGCACAGCGCGTCGCGGGGCTCGGCAGGGCGTAGCAGCAGGGTCGGCTGCGGCATATCTGTGGCCGCGAGATGCCTGGCCTCGTGATCGGCAAGCACATCGAGCGCGCGCTGCGACGAGGCTTGGCGCGGATCGCCGAGCGCCTGCCGAATCGCCAGCGACTTCAGGAAGCAATCCCGGGCCGGCCCGAAGCGCCGCTGCTCGGCGAGGCAGCGGCCCCAGTGGTGCAGCACATAGTGCTCCAGCTGGGTCCAGCTATGCAGGCGGGCCAGTGCCAGCGCCTCGGCGAACAGCACATCTGCCTCGGCTCGCTCGCCACAGTACTGGCAGGCCGTGGCCAGCGCATGGAGCAGCCAGGCGGACGGCTCGTGGGCGGGATGCTGGCGCGCGACCGGCAGGAACTCCGTGAGCAGCGCCCGGGCGGCCTCCTGCTGCCGGTCGGTCGTCAGCAGGCTGCCGAGATCGCCGGCATGCTCCAGCGCCCGCAACAGATCGGCCTCGGCCCGCGCCTGCGCCAGCTGACGCTCGGCCTGCGCCATATCACGGTGCAGAGCGGCCAGATCGGGCGCGGTAAAGCGCAGGAAGAAGGTCTCGTCGGTGGCGGGGGCGTCGTTCATGTCTCGCGCGAAGGTCATGGGCGGTGCGGGCTACTGCGCCGCCGTCGGCAGCGCCAGCACGCCAGACCCGACCTTGCGCCCGCCTTCATAGAAGACAAACTCGGGCTTGTCTTTCATGACCACCACCTTGTCCAGGCAGCGCAGTTGCACCTGGGCACTCTCGCCCGGGCTCACCGAATCCTGCGGGCCTTGGATGCTGACGCTGCAGGTGACCTCTGCCGCCGAGCCGGCGAAGCGCAGCCCGGGTCGGTAGCCATTGAAGAACGGCGTCGAGCGCCCTTGCTTCCCATCAAACTTCAGCAGCGACACGGTCGCCGCAAATTCCGTGGCGGCAGCCAAGGTGATGCTCTGGGGCGCAGCCGAGAGCGGACCGGCCAGGACAAGCGCGGCGGGGAAGATGATCAGCAGCTTCATGGGTCTTTCTGGGTAACAGGGGTTGCGGGATTCTCATGGGCCGGGAACAGGAAATCCAGCCCCATGTTTGTTGCGCCGGGGCCAGGTCTTGCCACTCGAACGCCGTCCCGCCATTCGCCCCATCCGAAGCGGGGGGTTTCACGGCGGGATCGGGCAGCCCCCGGGATCTCACCGCAGAATGCGCCACCACTTCCGACGAACTTCCGCCCCATGACCGCCACCACGCTCTCTGCCTTCCCCATCACCCGCCGCTGGCCCGCCCAACACCCCGAGCGCCTGCAGCTCTACTCGCTGCCCACGCCCAACGGCGTCAAGGTCTCCATCCTGCTGGAGGAGCTGGGCCTGCCCTACGAGGCCCATCTGGTCAGCTTCGATCGCAATGATCAGCTGACGCCCGAATTCCTGTCGCTGAACCCGAACAACAAGATCCCGGCCATCCTCGACCCGCAGGGCCCCGGCGGCGCGCCGCTGGCCCTGTTCGAGTCGGGTGCGATCCTGATCTATCTGGCCGAGAAGACGGGTCAGTTCTTGCCGCAAGACCCGGCCCTGCGCTACGAGGCCCTCCAGTGGCTGATGTTCCAGATGGGCGGCGTCGGCCCGATGTTCGGCCAGCTGGGCTTCTTCCACAAGTTCGCCGGCAAGGACTATGAGGACAAGCGCCCGCGCGAGCGCTATGTGGCCGAGTCCAAGCGCCTGCTGGCGGTGCTGGAGCAGCGCCTGACCGGCCGCGACTGGGTCATGGGCAGTGAGTACACCATCGCCGACATCGCGATCCTCCCCTGGGTCAACAATCTGGTCGGCTTCTACGGCGCCGGCGAGCTGGTCGGCTTCGCCGAATTTCCGCAGTTGCAGCGGGTCTTGCAGGCCTTCCTGGCGCGGCCGGCGGTGGCGCGCGGACTGAAGATACCGGCGCGCGACTGAGGTGGCTCCGAGGACCGAAGCAGGTTGACGAGTTGGGAACCAGTCAGGTTAAGGTAGTGCCCCATGAAAACTGCACTCTGGATCTTTATCGCATTCCTTGCCGCCCTCTGGAGCGGCTGTGCCTGGCTCGGCATCGAGCTGCTGCAATGGCTGGCCGCGCGTCTGAGCGCCGGCGACGCCGGCGAGCTGGAGCGCGCCATCGCCCAGTGGCCACTGCCTGCGTGGCTGGAGTATTGGATAGACCCGGCCTGGGCCGAAATGCTGCGCGGCGCTCTGACGGGCCTGATGGCCGCCATCACCAACGCCGCGCCCTGGCTGGGCACGGCCATGGGCTGGCTGCTGCCGCTGGCCTGGGTGATCTGGGGCGGCGGTCTGCTGGCCCTGCTGGCACTGGGCGCCTTGCTGAACCTGCTGCTGAATCAGGCCCGGCCTACGCCGGCGCGCTGATCGCGCGGCCTGTCAAGGACGACGGCGCAGCGCGATCGCCGGGTAGGGGCTGAGCTTGCTGTCGCGCTGCAGGCGGCGCGAGAACTCGCACAGCGCCAGTGCCGGCGGCGCATGGCGCCGGTAGACCCGCCGCAGCGACATCGGCAGGGCCTCGGCATCGAAACGCTCCGGCGCGGCCAGGTAGTCGCGCCAGTTCAGCCCCTGGCTTGTCACCAGCGCCTGGACCAGGCTGCTCGCGAAGCGGGCGGCGTCATAGTCCGCATGCGCGGCCGCAAAGGCACGCTCCTCGTCACTCAAGGCGAACTGCGGACAGGTAGCCAGGCCGAAATCGCTCAGGTAGATCGCGTGGCCATCGGTCAGCAGATTGTCGAGATGGGTGTCAAAGTGGACGAAGCCCTGCCGGCTCATAAAGCCCAGCAGTCCGTCCATGCCCTCATCCACCAGGGCCACGGCCCGCTCGGCCGGCGCGCCGCCCTGGGCCAGAGCCGCCCGCAGCCAGGTCGAGCCCGGCGTGGCAAAGCACTCCAGCAGCAACACCAGCCAGGCGGCCGGCCGTTGCACGGCAGCGAAACGGGCCAGCACCTCGGCCCGGCCCGGCAGATCGCAAGGCTCGGTGGCGGCAAAGTAGTCCGCGCCCCAGTCCTGAAGCGCCGTGCTGGGCCTATCGGTCGCAGGCAGCCGGACCAGTCGCCAGTGATGCAGCAGGGGGAAGCCGTCACAGGCGCCCGACCGCGCCCAGTCGCTGGCCATTTGCTGGGCAGCGAGTTCGCGCCAGGCGCCGAAGCCGACCGAGCCGATGCCGTACTGGAAGTAGGTCGGCAGCCCGAACAGATTGGCACTGCTGCCCGGGTGCTCAAGCTCCAGCGCGCTGAGCGGTATCAGCTTGGCAAAGACCTCCCGCTCGCCCAGCTGCAAACGCATCGAGCGCCCGCCTATGCTTGCCGACGCTGTCGGCGCGGCCGCCAGCCAGCGGCTCAGGGCCGCGTCGTCCAGGCCCGCCAGCTGCGCTGCCAGGGCTTGATGGGCCTGTAGCCGGGCGGCCAGGGACGGCGGCAGGCTCGGCGGACGTGGGTTCATCGGCGGAATGCTTGCAATGGCGGACAGGTCTCCCAGATGGGGTCACGGCCGCGCATCGCAAGCGCCACATGCAAGACCTGGCACTGCCGGGGCAAAGGCAATAGACCCTTGCTTCGTGGGCTCTTGTCCTCTCCGCCTTGACCTCAAGCCGAGTTGAGATTCGAGACTGGCGGCCTGTTTCATCAACCCGACGATCCAACGATCCGAGCCCAGGCCATGCACACCTCGACCGCCCTGCTGAGCTTCCACAACCCCGCCGGCCTCTATGACCCGGCACCCAATGGCTATTCCCACCTGTCCCTCGTTCAGGGTCCGGCCCGCTGGCTGCTGTTGTCCGGCCAGGGCGGCGAACACCCCAGCGACGGGCTGCCCGATGACTGCGAGGGCCAGTTGGCGCAGTGCCTGAGCAATCTGCAGACCGCGCTGCGCGCGGGTGGGGCCGACCTGAGGGATGTGGCGCGACTGACCATGCTGGTAGTCGAACACAACGAGGGCAGGCTTGCACAGCTCAGCCAGGCGCTGAAATCGCTGTGGGGCGAGGCGCCGACGCCGGCCTGCACGCTGATCCCGGTGCCGCGCCTGGCACTGGACGGCATGCTGATCGAGGTCGAAGCCACGGCGGTGCTGACACCCCTCAAGGCCGGGAGCGCCTGGGCGCGCCCGCTCAAGCCGGCGCGCCCAGGCGCCGGCTCAGCTCGGCGGCCGCCCGCCGGACCTCCTCGGCCAGGCCGGGCTTGAGCCGGCTGCTGGGCAGGCTCAGGGTCAGGGCGCCGACCAGCTCGGCCTGCGCGCCGAACACCGGGGCGGCGATACCGCTCAGCCCCTCGACGCGGTCGCCGCTGATCTCGGCCACACCGGCCTGGCGGATCTCTTCATAGCGCTTGCCGCGTGCGCCCGAGAAGGCCAGCAGCACCCGCCCGCCCGCGCCTCTGTCCAGCGGCAGCAGATCGCCGGCGCTCAGATGGTCGCGCAGCGGCTGCGGTGAATCGACCCGGTACAGGCACAGCCGCTGCTCGCCCTGGCGCACATGCAGGGCCGCGCTCTCGCGGGTGCGCGCCACCAGCGCGCGCAGCACCGGCATCACCTCGGCCTCCAGCGAGAAGCCCGCCGCCCGGATGGACTGCAGGCGTGCCAGCTCCGGCCCCAGCGCATAAGCGCCATCGGCCTGGCGCTGCAGCAGCCGGCCATGCTCCAGCGAGGCCAGCAGGCGCAGCGCCGTGCTCTTGTAGAGCCCGGTGCGTTGGGCCAGCTCGGCCAGGCTCAGGGCCCGGTCGCCGGCGTGGAAGGCGCTCAGCAGGCTCAAGGCCTTGTCGACCGCGCCGACACCGCCGGGCGCGGCCTGGGTTTCGGCCAGCGAGGGGGTAGCGGATTTCCTGGGCATTGACGGAGCTCGCGACAAACGCGATACTTTTCAGAACACAGTTCCATCTTATAGAACAGCCACATCATGTCAAGCAGCGTCCTGATCAGCGAGGTCGGCCCGCGCGACGGCCTGCAAAGCATCGCCAGCGTGATGCCTACCGCCGCCAAGCGGCGCTGGCTGGACGCGCTGCATGCGGCCGGCCTGCGCGAGATCGAGGTCGGCTCCTTTGTGCCGGCGCGGCTGCTGCCGCAGATGGCCGATGTGGCCGAGATCGTCGCCCATGCACTGACCCTGCCGGGCCTGCGTGTGCTGGCCCTGGTGCCCAATGTTCGCGGCGCCGAAGCGGCCATCACCGCCGGCGCCCACAAGATCAGCCTGCCGATCTCGGCCAGCGAGGCCCATTCGCTGGCCAATGTGCGCAAGACGCCCGAGGCCATGGTCGAGGAGCTGCGCGCGGTCGCCGCGCTGCGCCGGGAGCGCGCGCCGCAGATGGGGGTCGAGGTGGGGCTGTCCACCGCCTTCGGCTGCACCCTGGCCGGCCGGGTCGATGAGGACGCGGTGCTCCGTCTGGCTGTGGCCTGCGCCGAAGCCGGGGCCGACGAGGTGGGCCTGTCCGACACCGCCGGCATGGCCAACCCGGCCCAGGTACGGCGGCTGTTCACGCGGCTGCGCGCCGAGCTGGGGTCGCGCGCCGGCGCCGCCCATCTGCACAACACGCGGGGGCTGGGCCTGGCCAACTGCCTGGCGGCTTTCGATGTCGGCGTCAGGACCTTCGATGCCTCGCTGGGCGGCCTGGGCGGCTGCCCCTATGCGCCGGGCGCCTCGGGCAATGTGGTCACCGAGGACCTGGTCTTCATGTTCGAGGCCATGGGCGTGGACACCGGCATCGACATCCACCAGCTGCTGGCCGCCCGCACGCCGCTGCGCGAGGGGCTGCCCGGCGAGGCGGTCTACGGCATGCTGGCCGAGGCCGGGCTTCCCAAAGGATTTCAGTGATGACGCAAGAGCAAAGACAGCAAGACCTGCCTCTGGCAGGTCTGCGAGTGATCGAGTTCACCCATATGGTGATGGGGCCGACCTGCGGCATGGTGCTGGGCGATCTGGGCGCCGAGGTCATCAAGGTCGAGCCGCTCACCGGCGACAACACCCGCAAACTGCTGGGCTCGGGGGCCGGTTTCTATCCGATGTTCAACCGCAACAAGCTCAGCCTTGCTCTGGACATCAAGCACCCCAAGGGCCTGGAGATCGTGCTGAAGCTGCTGGCCGGCGCCGATGTGTTCAGCGAGAACTTCAAGAGCGGGGCTATGGAGCGGCTGGGCCTGGGCCACGCGGCGCTGACGGCGCTGAACCCGCGCCTGATCTATGTCTCGCACAAGGGCTTTCTGCCCGGCCCCTACGAGCACCGCACCGCGCTGGACGAGGTGGTGCAGATGATGGGCGGTCTGGCCTATATGACCGGCCGGCCGGGCGATCCGCTGCGCGCCGGTTCCAGCGTCAACGACATCATGGGCGGGCTGTTCGGCGCGATCGGCGTGCTGGCCGCGCTGCAGCAGCGCCATGTCACCGGGCGCGGCCAGCCCGTGCAGTCGGCCCTGTTCGAGAACAATGTCTTTCTGGTGGCCCAGCACATGATGCAGTTCGCGGTCACCGGCAAGCCCGCCGCGCCCATGCCCGAGCGCATCTCGGCCTGGGGCATCTACGACGTGTTCACGGTCAGGGATGGCGAGCAGATCTTCCTGGCTGTGGTCAGCGACACCCAGTGGGCGCTGTTCTGCGAGGCCTTCGGCCTGTCCGAGCTGCGCGCCGATGCGCGCCTGGCCAGCAATAACGACCGGGTGCGTGCGCGCGACTGGCTGATCCCGGCGCTGCGCGAGCGCCTGGCGCCCCGGCCGGCCGCCGAGATCGCCGCCGTGTTCGAGGCCCAGGGCCTGCCGTTCGCACCCATCACCCGGCCCGAGCAGCTGATGGAAGACCCGCATCTGCTGGCCACCGGCGGCCTGGCGCCGCTGACCCTGCCCGACGGCCGCGAGACCCGCGTGCCGCTGCTGCCGCTGAGCCTGGACGGCCGGCGCCTGGGCCTGCGCGAGCAGCCGCCGACGCTGGGCCAGCACAACCGCCGCCTGCTGGCCGAGCTGGGCTATAGCGAGACCGACATCACGGCCTTGATCGCCGAGGGCGTGCTGGCCTAGGCGGGCGCCGCGCCGAAGGCGGACAATCGCGGGGTTTCGGGCCGCAGGCCCGTCAACCCGCCGCCTGGCGGCCCTTCCGTGCAGCACAGCTCCCCGCCCTCCTCCCACAGCCCTATCGTGCCCGCCTACCAGGACTGGCTGGCCCTGCGTTCCTGGCCGGTGCTGCGCTTCGTCTATGCGATCGGCGGCCTGATCCCCTTGCTCTATCTGCTGGGCGACTGGCTGATCGAACCGGCCGCCGCCGAGGTGTTGCGCCTGCGCCTGGGCTATCTGCTGTTCTGGGCCGTGCTCAGCGCGCTGAGCTTCAAGCCCGGCTGGCGGCTGCCGATGGCGCTGTCCTACCCGCTCTACACCCTGGTGGGCGTCAGCTTCGCCTGCCTGATCGACGGCCAGCTGCTGGGCCGGCCCGAGTTCATCCTGGCCACCTCGCTGCTCTATCTGATGGGGCTGCTGATCGCCAAGTCCAGCCTGGCCCTGGTGCTGGTCTGCGGCGGCCTGACCGTGCTGGCCACGGCCGTGCTGCTGCCAGCCCTGGGCCTGGACGCGACCACCGTCAAGCGCGTGGTGTTCTTTCATCTGCTGTGGGCCGGCGTCTGCGGCGTGGCCGCCTGGGTGATACAGCGGCTCAATCGCCAGCTCTACCGCACCGAGAGCGAGCTGCACCAGCTGCTGGCCGTGAACCAGCATCTGCTGGCCGAGACCGAGCTGCTGGCCCGCACCGACGCGCTGACCGCACTGCCGAACCGGCGCCAGTTCTTCCGCGCCGCCGAGAGCGCGCTGGCCGAAAGCCGCGCCAGCGGCAGGCCGCTGGCCCTGCTGGCGCTGGATGTCGACCACTTCAAGCGCATCAACGACAGCGGCGGCCATCAGCTCGGCGACACGGTGCTGCGCGAAGTGGCGCTCTGCTGCCGCGCCAGCCTGCGCGACAGCGATCTGGCGGCCCGCATCGGCGGCGAGGAGTTCGCGCTGCTGCTGCCCGGCACCGGGCTGGCCCAGGCGGAGCAACTGGCCGAGCGGCTGCGCCTGGCCATTGCCGAGCTGCAGCTGCCGGCCGCCGTGACGGTCAGCATCGGCTGTGCCGAGCTGGCACCCGGCATGGACAGCGCCGACGCGCTGCTGGCGCGTGCCGACGAGGCGCTCTATGCCGCCAAGGACGGCGGCCGCAACCGCGTCAGCGCCGGGCGGCGCACGACAATAGCCCAATGAGCAATCGCCAAGGAAAGAAAGCCTGATATGAAATACCTGCACACCATGGTGCGCGTCACCGATCTGGACGCCTCGCTGAAGTTCTACCGCGACGCGCTGGGCATGGTCGAGGTGCGTCGCAGCGAGCACGAGGCCGGCCGCTTCACGCTGGTCTATCTGGCCGCCCCCGGTGACGAAGCCGGCAAGTATCAGCCGCAGGTCGAGCTGACCTATAACTGGCCCGATGCCGAGGGCCGGAGCGAGGTCTACACCGGCGGCCGCAACTTCGGCCACCTGGCCTTTGCGACACCCGATATCTACGCCGCCTGCCAGCGCCTGCAAGACCACGGCGTGACCGTGCTGCGCCCGCCGCGCGACGGCCGCATGGCTTTTGTGCGCTCGCCCGACAATATCTCGGTCGAGCTCTTGCAGGACGGCCCGGCGCTGGCCCCGGCCGAGCCCTGGGTCTCGATGGCCAATACCGGCAGCTGGTAAGCCGGGTTGCCGGCCTGTCCCCGGCGGGCCGCAGTCTGTCGGATCGCGCTGGTGCCGTGGTCGAGCTGCCCTTAGTCTGCAGGCATTGCAAACCAGGAGGAACGACCATGACCATCAGCGACGATCTCGACAAACTCGGCGCGCTGCATCAGCGCGGCGCGCTCAGCGACGAGGAGTTTGCCCGCGCCAAGGCCCGGCTGCTGGCCGGCGATGTCGGCAGCGGCACACCGGGTGCTGCGGCGATCAACGAGCTGCGCCGCAGCCGCGACGACCGCTGGATCGGCGGAGTCTGTGGCGGCCTGGCTCGCATCACCGGCATGGCCTCCTGGGTCTGGCGCCTGGGCTTCACGCTGCTGGCCCTGTGCGGCGGCACCGGCGTGCTGTTCTATCTGCTGATGTGGATCTTTGTACCGCAGGACTAGGGCCGACCCCGATCAGACCGCGCGCGCCGCGCTGCTAGCATGGCCCGGCAGTTCAGCTAGGCAGTTCCGTTCCGGTCCTACGGAGGTTACCCATGCAAGAGCAAGCGTTGCGCGGTCTGATCGAGGATGTGCGCGAGGGCCGACTGGCCCGACGGTCTTTCATCCAACGCATGCTGGCCCTGGGCCTGACGGCGCCGATGGCGGGCCAGATGCTGCTCAATGCCGGTATCGCCCAGGCCCAGACCCGCTCCGGCTACAAGCCCGCCAAGCGCGGCGGCGGCGGGGCGCTGAAGCTGCTGTGGTGGCAGGGGGCCACGCTGCTGAACCCGCATTTCGCCACCGGCACCAAGGATCAGGAAGGCGCGCGTATCTTCTACGAGCCGCTGGCCGCCTGGGACCCCGACGGCAATCTGGTACCCATTCTCGCGGCCGAGATTCCCAGCCAGGCCAACGGCGGCCTGGCCAAGGACGGCATGTCGGTGATCTGGAAGCTCAAGCGCGGCGCCACCTGGCACGACGGGAAGCCCTTCACCGCCGATGACTGCGTGTTCAACTGGGAATACGCCAGCAACCCGGACACGGCCGCCGTCACGATAGGCACCTACAAGGACTGCAAGGTCGAGAAGATCGACAGCCACACGGTCAAGGTCATCTTCAAGAAGCCCACGCCCTTCTGGGCCGACCCCTTTGTCGGCACCCGCGGCATGCTGATCCCCAAGCATCTGTTCGCCGATTTCACCGGCGCCAAGTCGCGCGAGGCGCCGACCAATCTGAAGCCGGTCGGCACCGGCCCCTACAAATTCGTCGATTTCAAGCCGGGCGATATGGTGCGCGGCGCGATCAACACCGGCTACCACTTCGAGCACCGGCCCTTCTTCGACACGATAGAGATGAAGGGCGGCGGCGACGCGGTCTCGGCGGCGCGCGCGGTGATACAGACGGGCGAGTTCGACTACGCCTGGAATATGCAGGTCGAGGACGAGATTCTGAAACGGCTGGAGGCCGGCGGCCGTGGCCGCGCCGAAATCACGCCGGGCGGCAATATCGAGTTCATCGTGCTGAATATGGCCGACCCTTGGACCGAGACCGAGGGTGAGCGCGCGCACCCGAAGAGCCGCCACCCCATCCTGTCGGACCCGGCGGTGCGCAAGGCCCTGGGCCTGCTGGTGGACCGTGCAGCGGTGCAGGAGTTCATCTACGGCCGCACCGGCGTGGCCACGGCCAACTTCCTGAACAACCCGGAGCGCTTCCGCTCCAAGACCATGAAATGGGAGTTCAGCATCGACAAGGCCGGTGCGCTGCTGGACGCGGCCGGCTGGAAGAAGGGCGGCGACGGCATCCGCGAGAAAGGCGGCAAGAAGCTCAAGCTGGTGTTCCAGACCTCGATCAACGCGCCGCGCCAGAAGACCCAGGCCATCGTCAAGCAGGCGGCGCAAAAGGCCGGCATCGATCTGGAGCTGAAGTCGGTGACCGCCTCGGTGTTCTTCTCCTCGGACGTCGGCAACCCCGACACCTACACCAAGTTCTTCTGCGACGTGCAGATGTACACGACGACGATGACGCAGCCCGACCCCGAGCTGTTCATGAACCAGTTCGCCTCCTGGGAAGCCGCCAGCAAGGACAATAAATGGCAGGGCCGCAATCTCTCGCGCTGGAGCAACGAGGAGTATGACAAGGCCTTCCGTGCGGCCGAGAGCGAGCTGGACCCGGTCAAGCGCGCCGCGCTGTTCATCCGCATGAACGAGCTGGTGTGCAGCGATCCGGTGGTGATACCGGTGGTCTACCGGCCGCGTGTGGCGGCGGTCGCCAACAAGCTCTATGCGCCGCTGAGCGGCTGGGACAACGATATGTGGAACCTGAAGGACTGGTTCAAGGAAGCCTGAGCCCCATCGTTGCAGCCCCGCCGCTGAATGTTCCAATACCTGCTGCGCCGTCTGCTCTACGCGCTGCCCAGCCTGCTGGGCATCAGCGTCGTGCTGTTCACCGTGCTGGCGCTGGCGCCCGGCGACCCCTTCGAGGAACTGGCCACCAACCCGAATGTGCCGGCCGAGGTGCGCCAGATGCTGCGCGCCAAGTTCGGCCTCGATGACCCCGTCTGGCAGCGCTATTTCCGCTGGCTGTTCGCGATGTTCCAGGGCGACTGGGGCTTCTCCTTCGTCAGCCGCGTCGATGTGGACCAGCTGATCCTGCAGCGCCTGCCGACCACCCTGGTCATCATCGGCAGCTCGCAGATCCTCGCGCTGCTGATCGCGATACCGGTGGGTGTCTATGCCGCCACCCGGCCCTACTCGGTCTTCGACCAGATCGCCAACACCCTGGCCTTTGTCGGCTTCTCGCTGCCGACCTTCTTCACCGGCCTGCTCTTGATCCTGCTGTTCTCGATCCAGCTCGACTGGCTGCCCTTTGTCTACCGTGCCGATATCGCGGCCACGGGCTGGGCCTGGTGGTGGGAGCACCTCAAGCAGTCCATCATGCCGGTGGCCGTGCTGGGCCTGTTCCAGGGCGCCAGCTGGACCCGCTATGTGCGCTCGGCGGTGCTGGACGTGATCAAGCTCGACTATGTGACCACGGCCCGCTCCAAAGGCCTTTCCGAGGGCGGGGTCGTGATCAAGCATGTGCTGCGCAATGCGCTGATCCCGGTCGTCACCCTGGTGGCGCTGCAGATGCCGGCGGTGTTCGGTGGCGCTATCGTCACCGAGCAGATCTTCCGCATCCCCGGCATCGGCTCGCTGCTGATCAGCGCCATCCTGGCCAATGACACGCCGGTGATCATGGCGGTGACCTTTGTGTTCGCCTGCCTGGTGATCTTCTTCAACCTCCTGGCCGATCTGCTCTATGGCTGGCTCGACCCCCGCATCAGCTACCGCTAGCGCCCATGTCTCGCCCTGGGGCGAGGCATGGCGGCGCTTCAAGCGCCACCGCATGGCCATGCTGAGTCTGGTGATCCTGCTGCTGATGGTGACGGCCGTGCTGGTCGGGCCCTGGCTCTGGCCCGTCGCGATCAACGATATCGACTTCACGGCCCGGCTCAAGAGCCCCTCGCTGGCCCACCCGCTGGGCACCGACGATCTGGGCCAGGACCTGCTGGCCCGCCTGCTCTACGGCGGCCGCATCTCGCTGGCCGTGGGCCTGGCGGCGATGCTGATGGCCGTGATCGTCGGTGTGCTGATCGGCGCAATCGCCGGCATCTCGCGCGGCAGCGTCGATGCGGCGCTGATGTGGCTGACCGATCTGTTTCTCTCGCTGCCCCAGCTGCCCTTGCTGCTGCTGATCATCTATCTGTTCCGCGACGGGCTGAAGGAGACCTTCGGCCCCGAGGTCGGCGTCTTCATCCTGATCGTCGTCGTGATCGGTGGCTTCCGCTGGATGCCGGTGGCGCGGCTGGTGCGGGCGCAGTTCTTCTCGCTGCGCGAGAAGGAGTTCGTCGAGGCGGCGCGGGCCCTGGGCGCGAGCACGCCGCGCCAGGTCACCCGCCACATCCTGCCCAATGCGCTGGGCCCGGTGATTGTGGCCGGCACCATCGATGTGGCGGCCGCCATCATTGCCGAGTCGACGCTGTCCTTTCTGGGCCTGGGCTTCCCGCCCGACATTCCGACCTGGGGCCGCATCCTCTTCGATGCCAAGGACTATCTGGACATCGCGCCGCACTGGGCCCTCTTCCCCGGCCTGGCGATCTTTCTGGCCGTGCTGACGATCAACTTCATCGGCGACGGTCTGCGCGACGCCCTCGATCCGCGCAAGGTGATGTGATGAGCACCGACGCACCGCTGCTCGATATCCGCGGCCTGAAGACCCACTTCGCCACCGATGCCGGCTGGCTGCATGCGGTCGATGGTGTCGACCTGACGGTGCAGCGCGGCGAGACGGTCTGCGTGGTCGGCGAGTCGGGCTGCGGCAAGTCGGTCACCGCGATGAGCGTGCTCAAGCTCTTGCCGATGCCGCCGGGCCGCATCGTCGCCGGGCAGATCCTCTGGCAGGGCCGCGACCTGGTCACGCTGCCCGAGAGCGAGATGCGGCGCATCCGCGCCAAGCAGATCGCCATCGTGTTCCAGGAGCCGATGACCTCGCTGAACCCGGTCTACACGGTGGGCCAGCAGATCGCCGAGGTGCTGCGCCTGCAGGAGGGGCTGAACCGGCGCGATGCGATGGACCGCGCGGTCGAGATGCTGCGCCTGGTCAATATCCCGACGCCGGAGCGCCGCGTGCGCGACTATCCGCATCAGTTCTCCGGCGGCATGCGCCAGCGCGTGATGATTGCGATGGCCCTGAGCTGCAATCCGCAGCTCTTGATCGCCGACGAACCCACCACCGCGCTGGACGTGACGATACAGGCCCAGATCCTGGAGCTGCTCGCCGAGCTGAAATCGCGGCTGGGCATGAGCATCCTCTTGATCACCCATGCGATGGGCGTGGTCGCCGAGGTCGCGCAGCGCGTCGTGGTGATGTATGCCGGCAAGGTGATCGAGGAGGCCACGGTCGAGCAGCTGTTTGCCAACCCGCGCCACCCTTACACCCAGGGCCTGATCCGTTCGATCCCGCGCATCGACCTGGCCGCCACCCACAAGGTCCGCCTGGAGGCGATTGCCGGCACGGTGCCCAAGCTGATCAATCCGCCCGAGGGCTGCCGCTTCGCGCCGCGCTGCAAATACGCCAGCAGCGCCTGCACCCAGGCCACGCCGGCGCTGCGCGAGATCGCCCCCGGCCACAAGGTCGCCTGCATTCTATGAGCACCACACCGCTGCTGAAGGTCGAGAACCTGGTCAAGCACTTCCCGATCAAGGGCGGGCTGCTGGGCCGCGAGCAGGCCCGCGTGCATGCGGTCGATGGCGTCAGCTTCGAGCTGATGGCCGGTGAGACCTTGGGCCTGGTCGGCGAGTCGGGCTGCGGCAAGTCGACCACCGGCCGCTGCATCCTGCGCCTGATCGAGCCGACATCGGGCCAGGTCTGGTTCGATGGTCGCGAGGTCACGGCGTTGGGCAAGAGCGAGCTGCGCGCCTTGGCGCGCGATATGCAGATCATCTTCCAGGATCCCTATGCCTCGCTGAACCCGCGCATGACGGTGGGCGCCATCATCGGCGAGGCACTGACCATCCACAAGCTGGCCAAGACCCGGGCCGACTACGAGGGCCGCATCGTCGAGCTGCTGGAGACGGTGGGCCTGTCCGCCGACCATCTGCGCCGCTACCCGCATGAGTTCTCCGGCGGCCAGCGCCAGCGCATCGGCATCGCCCGCGCGCTGGCGGTCAGCCCCAAGCTGATCGTCTGCGACGAGGCGGTGTCGGCGCTGGATGTCTCCATCCAAGCCCAGGTCATCAATCTGCTCGAAGATCTGCAGGCCAAATTCAATCTGACCTATCTTTTCATCGCCCATGACCTCTCGGTCGTCGAGCACACCAGCACGCGCGTCGCGGTGATGTACTTGGGCCGCATCGTCGAGATCGCCAGCGCCCGCGAGCTCTACAGCCGGCCGCTGCACCCCTATACCGAGGCCCTGCTGTCGGCGGTGCCTATTCCCGACCCCACCGTCAAGCGCAAACGCATCATGCTGCAGGGCGATGTGCCCAGCCCGATCAAGCCACCCTCGGGCTGCCATTTCCACACCCGCTGCCCGATCAAGCAGATGCCGCTGTGCGGCAGCGAGTCACCGCCGCTGAAGCAAAGCAGCGACGGGCATTGGGTGGCTTGTCATCTGCGGGGCTGATCGCTCAGCCCCTGACCTCACCCTGACCAAGCACCACCCACTTCATCGAGGTCAGCCCCTCCAATCCGACCGGTCCGCGGGCGTGGAACTTGTCGGTCGAGATGCCGATCTCGGCGCCGAGGCCGTACTCGAAGCCGTCGGCAAAGCGGGTGCTGGCATTGACCATCACACTGGCCGAATCGACCTCGCGCAGAAAGCGCATCGCGTTCGGATGGTTGGTCGTCAGGATCGCATCGGTGTGGTGCGATCCGTAGCGGTTGATATGGGCAATCGCCTCGTCCAAGCTGTCGACCACCTTGATGCTAATGACAGGCGCCAGGTATTCCTCGCTCCAGTCGGCCTCGGTGGCGGCCGCTAGCTTGGCGCCGGCCAGGCCGCCTTGCAGCGGGCCCAGCAGGGCCAGCGTACGCGGGCAGCCGCGCATCTCGACGCCCTTGGCCGCGAAGATCGCGCCGATGCGGGGCAGGAACTCGCTCGCCTGCTCGGCATGCACCAGCAGCGATTCGGTCGCGTTGCAAGGGCTGTATTTCTGCGTCTTGGCGTTGTCGACCACGCGCAGCGCCAGGCCCAGCTCGACCTCGGCATCGACATAGCTGTGGCAGTTGCCGTCCAGATGCTTGATCACCGGCACCTTGGCTTCGCGGCTGATGCGCTCGATCAGGCCCTTGCCGCCGCGCGGGATAATGACATCGACGAACTCCGGCATCGTGATCAGCGCGCCGACTGCGGCGCGGTCGGTGGTGCCGACCAGTTGCACCGCTGTGCGCGGCAGGCCGGCTTCGGCCAGCGCATCGCCGACGATCTGTGCCAGCGCCAGATTCGAATGCAGGGCCTCGGAGCCGCCGCGCAGGATGCAGGCGTTGCCGCTCTTGATCGCCAGCGACGCGGCCTCGATGGTCACATTGGGCCGGCTCTCGTAAATCATGCCGAACACCCCCAGCGGCACGCGCATCTGGCCGACGCTGATGCCGCTGGGGCGGCGCTTGACCCCGCTGATCTCGCCGATCGGATCGGGCATCGCGGCGATCTGCGCGCAGCCCTCGGCGACCGTGGCGATGACCTTGTCCGTCAGCCTCAGCCGGTCGACCATGGGCGCGTCCAGACCGGCCGCAGCCTCCAGATCGCGCTCATTGGCTTGACGCAGCGCCGGGCCGGCCTCGCCGAGGCGGCGCGCCAGCGCCAGCAGCGCGGCATTCTTGGCGGCGGTGGGCGCGGCGGCCATCGAGGTGGCGGCGGCACGGGCCTGGCGGCCCAGGGTCTGCATCAGGGTCTGGATGTCGTCACTCATGCCCCGATTCTCGCCGATGGGCTCATCGCCCCATGCGCAACAGCGCTTGCTCGGCCAGCCAGCGGGTCAGCTCACCCGAAGCCAAGCCCTCGCGCGCCAGCCGCGCCGACTGTCCCGACCACAGCGACATGAAGTCGCCCGAACCGTCATCCCCTCTGGGCTCGCTGGCCGCGCGCAGCGGCGCCAAAGCGCCGCCGGCGGTCGGGAAGGCCGGGGCCAGGGTCGAGATCGGACCGACTTCTCGCATCAGGCGGTTGACGATGCCGCGCGCCGGACGACCGGTGAAGAGATTGGTCAGCGCCGTCTGCTCGGCGCGCTCGCAGCGCAGCGCGGCGCGGTGCGGCGGCGCCAGATGGGCCTCGGGCGTGAACAGATAGGCGGTGCCGATCTGCACGGCGGCCGCGCCCAGCACGAAGGCGGCATGGATGCCCCGCGGGTCGGCGATGCCGCCGGCGGCGATCACCGGCACGCGCACCGCGTCGACCACCTGGGGCAGCAGCGAGAAGGTGCCGACCTGGGTGTCGATCTCGTCGGCCAGGAAATGGCCGCGATGGCCGCCGGCCTCGAAGCCCTGGGCGATGACGGCGTCCACACCCTGGGCTTCGAGCCAGCGCGCCTCGGCCACCGTGGTTGCCGAGGCGATGATCTTGGCGCCGCTGGCGCGCACCCGGGCCAGCAGCTCGGGCGCGGGCAGGCCGAAATGGAAGCTCGCGACCTCGGGCCGGAAGGCCTCGATCAACTCGCAGCTGGCCGCGTCAAAGGGCTGACGGTTCGAGGCGGGCACCGGGCCGTCCGCGTCCAGGCCCAGCTCCAGGTAGTAGGGGCGCAGCCGCTGCCGCCAGGCGGCTTCGCGCTCGGCATCCGGCGCGGGCGGGCGGTGGCAGAAGAAGTTCAGATTGATAGGCTTGCCGGTCTGCGCCCTGATCAGCGCCAGCTGCTCACGCTGCTGGGCGGGGCTCAAGAGCGCGCAGGGCAGCGAGCCCAGGCCGCCGGCCTCCGAGACAGCCACCACCATCTCGTGCAAGGTGGGTCCGGCCATCGGCGCCTGGATGATGGGCAACTCAATGCCAAACAGATCGAGGAAGCGGGTATCGGGCCAGTGGTTCATCGCAGCAGGTCTCCTGCATCAGAGCTTGGCACGCATCAGCAACTGATGCAGGGGCAGGGTCTCGAAGCCCAGCTCGCGCAAGGCCTGACCCCCGAGGTCCAGGCGCTGCAGCTGGGGCACGCGCAGCGTGGCCTGCGGGAACTCGGCGCGCAGCGCCTGCAGCAGGGCGCGGGCATCGGTCTGCGCGGGCTGCCAGTCGATCAGGCTGCCCACCACCACCGTGGCATCGTCGGGTCGCGAGAACACCAGCTGGGCCGATCCCTTCTGCCAGGCGCTCATGCCGCTGGCCGATTGCAGCGAGGCGGCCGTCACCTGCAGCGGCAGATCGCGCAACCGGGCCTGGGCCTCGTCGCGCAGCCAGGCCAGCGCGGCCTCGTGCTCGAGCGCACGGAACTCGCAGGCCGCCGGAGCGACGCTGCCCGGCAGCGCCTGGTAGCCGTGCAGCTCATGCAGGGTCTCAAAACCACGGCCGCGATACAGGCGCAGCGCCCGCTCGTTCTGCGCAAACACCTCCAGCTCGGCCTCGGCCAGGCCGGCAGCGCGGGCGCGCGCCAGCACATCGTCGAGCAGGCGCGCAGCGGCACCGCTGCCGCGCGCGACCGGCAGCGCGCCCATCGTCGCCAGCCGCCAGCGCCCGCTCTCGGGCCGGGGCGCGACGAAGGCGAAGGCCAGGATCTCGCGGTCGTCCAGCACCACGCGGCTGAGTTCCAGATCGATGCCCTGGCGGGCCAGCAGGCCCGGCCATTGCGCCAGCGTGGTCTGGAAGGGGCCGATCAGATAGTCGGCAAAGGCGCCGACAAAGGCCTGGTGCAGTTGCTCGGGCGCCAGCTCGGCGGCCGAAACGACAAGGGTCGGGTCTTGACTCATGGTGGCAGCGGGTTCAAGGAAACAGGGTCACGACGGCCAGCCACAGCGGCGCGCTCAGCACGAAGGCCACGGTAGACAGCACGGTGGCGGCAGTGACCTCGGCCTCGCGGGTCTGGTAGCGCTGGGCGAAGATCAGTGCGTTCGAGCCGGTGGGCAGGGCCGCCAGCATCACGATCACCGCCAGCGGCATGCCGCTGAGGCCGAAGCCCCAATGCGCAATGGGCAGCACCAGGGCCGGCAGCGCGAACAGCTTCAGCAGCGCCAGCGACAGCGCGCCGCGCCAGCGTGAGGGCCAGCCGTAATAGGCCAGCGACATGCCGATCAGCGTCAGGCACAGCGGCACGACGGCCGTGCCCAGCAGCTGCAGCACTTCGTCCAGCACCGCCGGCAGCGTGAGCCCGGAGGCATTGAACAGCAGGCCGGCCACCACCGGCAGCACAACCGGATGGATCACGGTGTTCTTGACCGTCAGCGCCAAGGTGCGGCCCAGGCTGGCGCCGGGCCGGGCGCGTGCCAGGTCATGCTCGACCAGCAGGGTCAGCAGGGTCAGTATCAGCAGCGCATGCAGGCTGACCACGGTGATGTGGATGGCCAGCCCGGCCTCGCCGAAGATGCCGGCCGCCAGCGGCACGCCGACCTGCAAGGTGTTGCCGAAGCCCACCGTGATGGCCTGCACGCAAGGCAGGGCCGGTTCCTCGCGACCGGCGCCGCGCCAGCGCTGCACGCCATAGATCAGCAGGATCAGCAGCATCAGCGGGCCGAAGAAGGCGCTCAAGGTCAGCCAGGGCAGGCTGTCGAAATCGACCCGGGCCGTGGTGCGGAACAGCAGGGCCGGCACGAAGAGGTAGAAGGCCGCCGCCGACAAGACCTTGGCCGGGTCCCCCCCGCTGCCGCCGGCCGAGGCGTCGCCCAGCCAGCGCATGCGGCCGACGAACCAGCCGATCGCCACCGTGATGAAGATCGCCAGCAGCTTGTAGAAAATCATCCAGGACATAGGCAGCGAGTATCGCGCCGGGCCGGCCCGGCGCCTGTTGTGGAACTCGCTTAGCGAACAATCCTCAGGACTGCAGCGCCATCTCCAGCTCGAAGCTGAAGCAGCTGCCCTGCCCCGGCGCGCTGCTGACGCTGATCTCGCTGTCCATCAGCCGCATCAGCTGCTGGCTGATCGACAGGCCCAGGCCGGTGCCGCCGTCGCGGCGGTCGATCTCGGAGACCTGCTCGAAGGGCTTGAAGAGCCGGGCCATCTGGGCCTCGTCCATGCCGATGCCGGTGTCGATCACCTCGACCCGCATGCGCGCCGCGCTGGGGTCTTGATGCAGCAGCCGGGCGCGCACCGAGACCTCGCCGGCATCGGTGAACTTGATCGCGTTGGACAGCAGGTTCAGCACCACCTGGCGCAGGCGCTGGCCATCCAGGCGCACCCGCGCCGGCAGCTCGGCGTCGATCTCGAGCCGGAACTGCAGCTGCTTCTCCTCGGCGCGCGGCCGCAGGCTGTCGCAGGCCACTTCCAGCAGCCCGCGCAGATCGACCACCGTGGGCATCAGCCGCACCCGGCCGGCCTCGATGCTGGCCATGTCCAGCAGGTCCGAGATCAGGCTCAGCAGATGCTCGCCGGAATCGCGGATCAGATTGATCTTGCCCTGCTGCGGCGTGCTCAGGCTGGTGTCCATCTGCAGCAGCTGGGCGAAGCCCAGAATGGCGTTCAGCGGCGTGCGGAACTCATGGCTCATCGTCGCCAGGAAGCGGCTCTTGCTCTGGTTGGCGCCCTCAGCGCGCAGCCGTGCCTGGTTGAGCTCCAGCGTGCGCTCGGCCACCAGTTCCTCCAGATGGTCGCGGTGGCGGGTCAGCTCCTGCTCGGCCAGGCGGCGCTGCGAGATGTCGCTGAGCATGCCCTCGATGCGCGGGCCCAGGCCATCGGTGTCGGCGACGATATGCACGCTCAACTCGACCCAGAGCTGACGCCCCTCGCGCCCGCTGATCAGCAGCGGCACCTGCTGCAGCACGCGATGGCGCTGCAGCGCATGGGCGACCCGCTTGAACTCGGCCAGCTCGACCCCGGCCAACCGGCGCAGGCTGACGGTGCCGGCCAGCGCCTGCTCGGGCCTCGCATAGCCCAGCATCTGGGCCAGCGCCTTGTTGACGCTCAGCAGCCGGCCGCGGCCATCGGCCTGGAAGATGCCTTCGGTGGCGTTCTCGAACAGGCTGCGATAGCGCTCCTCGCTGCGCCGCAGGCCCTCGGACGAGGCCTTGAGCTGCACGCTCATGCGGTTGAACTGCTCGGTCAGCTGGCCCAGCTCATCGGCGCGCTGCACCGGCAAGGTGGCGCCCAGATCGCCACCGGCCACCCGCCGCGCCAGGCCGCCCAGCGCCATCACCGGACAGCTGACCAGGCGATGCACCAGCCAGTAGCTGGTCACGACGATGGCCGCCAGCACGGCGGCCAGCAGGCTGCCGACCAGCTGGCGGGTCTGGCCCACGCTGACCAGCACCTGTTCGCGGTTGAACACCAGCCGCGCCCGGCCGACCGCATTGGCCGGGCTTTGCGGCGAGGCCTGATGCAGGATGTCGACCTGGCGCTCCAACGGCTGCACCAGCGCCGTGTCACGACGCCGCAGCATAGGCTCGGCCTCGACCCCCACGGCCTTGATCTCGATCTCGTGCACCTCGGGATCGGCCATCACCGCATCAAGCAGATTGGCCACCGCCACCGTGTCCAGATTCCAGATCGGCCCGCCGAAACCACGCGCCACCATCTGGCTCATGCGCTCCGCGCGCCGGTCCAGCGCCGCCGTCAGCTCACGCTCCTCGCGTGCGGTCCAATACCAGGCGATCAGTACCACCAGCACCGTGGTGGCCAGCGCAATGCCGGCGATCAAGCGCGTCTGAATACTGAATGTTCTTGGCAGCCAGGCCATGCCTCTCCCTTAACGCCGCAGCGGCTGCCAAGTGTCGCCTATGTTCAGCCCTCCGGGGGACAGGGCTTGCCATCGCGCAGCCGCCACAGGCCCAGCGGGTTGTGCGGCTGCAGCGCCGGCGGCAGCAGCTCGGCCGGCAGATCCTGATAGCAGACCGGGCGCAGAAAGCGCTCGATCGCGGCCGTGCCCACCGAGGTATGGGCCGCGCTGCTGCTGGCCGGCCAGGGGCCGCCATGCACCATCGCGGGCGCCACCTCGACCCCGGTCGGGAAGCCATTGGCCAGGATGCGCCCGGCCTTGCGTTCGAGCACCGGCAGCAAGGCCTGGGCGAGCTGCGTATCGGCCGCATCCAGCTGCAGGGTCGCGGTCAGCTGGCCCTCCAGCGCCTCGGCCACCGCCAGCAGCTCGGCCTCATCGCGGCAGCGCAGCAGCAGCGCGGCGGGGCCGAACACCTCTTCATGCAGCAGCGAGTTGGCGATGAAGCGCGCGGCATCGGCGACGCAAAGCTGGGCCGCGCCCTGCACCAGGGTTTCGACGCCGGGCTGCTCGCGCAGCCGCGCGGCGCCGGTCTCGAAGGCCGACTGGATGCCCGGGGTCAGCATCGTGCCGGCCGGCTTGGCGGCCAGCAGCGGCAGGGCCGCCGCCACAAAGCGCTGCAGATCAGGGCCATCGAGCCCGACCAGCAGGCCGGGATTGGTGCAGAACTGGCCGACCCCCAGGGTCAGCGAATCGGCGAAGCCCTGGGCAATGGTCTCGGCCCGCGCCGCCAGCGCCGCCGGCAGCAGAAAGACCGGGTTGATCGCGCTCATCTCGGCATAGACCGGAATCGGCTGCGGCCGCGCCTGGGCCACGGCCATCAAGGCCTGCCCGCCGCGCCGCGAGCCGGTGAAGCCGACCGCCTGGATCACCGGATGCGCGACCAGGGCCTGGCCCAGCGCGGTGCCGGCGTCGTGCAGCAGCGAGAACAGGCCCTCGGGCAGGCCCAGCTCGCGCACCGCCTGCTGGATCACGCGGCCAACCAGCTCCGAGCTGCCGGGATGGGCCGGATGGGCCTTGGCAATGACCGGGCAGCCGGCCGCCAGCGCGGCGGCCGTGTCGCCGCCGGCCACCGAGAAGGCCAGCGGAAAATTGCTGGCGCCGAACACCGCGACCGGCCCGATGGCGATCTTGTGCGAGCGCAGATCGGCACGCGGCAGCGGCGCGCGTTCGGGCAGGGCCGAGTCCAGGGTCGCAGCGCTCCAGTGGCCGTCGCGCAGCGCCTGGGCGAACAGGCGCAGTTGGCCGACGGTGCGGCCGCGCTCGCCCTGCAGCCGCGCGACGGGCAGGGCCGATTCCAGATGCGCGCGCTCGATCAGCACATCGCCCAGCGCCAGCAGCCCCTCGGCGACGGCTTCCAGCAAGCGCGCGCGCTGCTCGGGCAGGCTGCGGCGCCAGGGATCGGCGGCGGCGCGCGCCAGCGCGCAGGCCCGCTCGACATCGGCCGCATCGCCGCCGCCAAAGGTCTCCGGCAAGACCTGACCCCGGATCGGACTCCAAGCCTGCAGTTCGCCGGCGGTGCCGCGCTTCGCTGCGGCGCCTATCAGCTGCTCACCGCTGATCGCCAGGCTCACAGCGCGGCCCCGACCTTGCGCAGCGCGGCGATCTGCGGCGCCTTGGGCAGCCAGAGCTTGTCGAAGTCGCTGATCAGCGCCTGGGTGTCCAGGCCCGGCTCGGTCCTGATCGCGAAGGGCACGGCCTTGAACTTCTCGATCAGGCCCAGCTCGGTGGTCACGATGTCCTTGATCTGCGCGTCCAGGCTCTGGCGCACCAGGCCGCGTATCAATTCCTTGTCCTTGGCATCCAGGCCCTGCCAGATGCGGCCCGAGACCAGCGGCGCGAAGGGCATGAACAGCGCATTCATCTGCAGCATGCTCTTGGCCACCTTGTCGAAGCGCTGGTTCCACGAGAACTCGATATCGGCCTCCAGCCCGTCCACCTGGCCGTTGGCCATCGCGTCGAAGACCTGCGGCGTCGGGATCGGCGTCGGCGCGGCACCCAGCGACTGGTAGAAGTCGCGGTAGACCGGCGTCGGGTTGATGCGCAGCTTCATGCCCTTGATGTCCTTGACGCCGGCGATCTCCTTGGTCGAGAACACCACGCGCATGCCGGTGATGCCCCAGCCCAGGCCTATGGTGCCGGTCTCCCGCGGCAGCACCTCCAGGAGCTTCAGCGCGGCCTCGTGGCGCACCAGCTTGGCGACGTCGGTGGTCGAGCGCACCAGATAGGGCGCGTTGATGGCCGCGACGCTGGCGACCCGCGAGCCCAGCTCGGCGGCCTGGATCCAGCCCATGTCCAGCGCGCCGGTCTGCAGCTGCTGCATCATCGCCGACTCATTGCCCAGCTGGCCCGAGTGGAAAACGGTGACGGACAGGCGGCCGTTGCTTTCCTTCTTGATGCTCTCGCCAAAGGCCAGCGCGGCACGGTTCCAGGAATGGCCGGCCGGCGTGATCAGGCCGAGGCGGAATTCCTTGGCCTGGGCGCGGGCCTGGCCGATGAAGGCGGGGGCGGCCAGCGCGGCACCGGCTTGAACGAGTTGGCGACGGGTCAGCAGAGTCATGGCGAGGACCTTTCGGGTGTTAGTTCAGGAGAGCGAGCGAGAGACTCGGGAACAGCGACAGCAGCACCAGCGCGACGCAGCAGATCACGAAGAACGGCAGCGTGACGATGAACATCTTTCCCGGCTTGGCGCCGGTCACGGCGGCCGCGACAAAGAAGCTCAGCCCCACCGGCGGCGACATCAGGCCCAGCACCAGGTTGACGACGACGACCACGCCGAAATGGCGCGGGTCGATGCCGTAGACCTCGGTGGCGATAGGCAAGAGGATGGGCACGGTCATGATCAGGCCGGGGATGCCGTCGATCACGGTGCCGATGATCAGCAGGATCACATTGACCAGCAGCAGAAAGCTGACCGGGTCCTTGGCCACCGTCTGTATCCACGCGGCCGCCGCCTGCGGCACCTTGCCGTAGATCAGCAGCCAGGAGAATACGGCGGCCGCCGCGACCAGGAAAAGCACGATGGCCGAGTAGACCGCCGCGCGCAAGAGGATGGCCGGCAGCATGCCGAAGCGGAACTCGCGCGTCACATAGCGGCCGATCAGGGCCGCCGCGACCGCGCCGACCGCCGCCGCCTCGGTCGGGTTGGCGAAGCCGCCGAGGATGGAGCCGACGATGACGATGGGGATCAGCAGCGTCGGCGAGGCGGCCAGCGCGGTGCGGGCGCGCTCGCGCAGAGTCCTGCGCTCGCTGCGTGGGTATTTGTAGATCACACCCATGCAGGCGATCACGACAAAGAACAGCAGGGTCAGCACGATGCCCGGCAGGATGCCGGCGGTCAGCATGTCGCCGACCGCGACCTGGGCCAGCACGCTGTAGACCACGAACATCACCGAGGGCGGGATGATGGGGCCCAGCATGCCGCCATAGACGGTGACGCCGGCCGCGAAGGTCTTGTCATAACCCTGCTTCTCCATCTCCGGCACCATGATCTTGGACATGATGGCGACCTGGGCCGTGGCCGAGCCGATGATGGACGAGACCATCATGTTCGCGAGGATGTTGACATAGGCCAGGCCGCCGCGCACCGAGCCGACAAAGGCCATCGCCAGCTCCACCAGACGGCGCGTGATGCCGCCGCTGCTCATGATCTCGCCGATCAGGATGAACAGCGGGATCGCGATCAGGCCGTAGCTGTCGACCCCGCCGAACATCTGGCTGGGGAAGGACTGCAAGAGCACGGTGTTGCCGTTGCTGTAGATATAGACGATGCCGGCCAGGCACAGGCAGACGCCGATCGGCACGCCGACCAGCATCACGAAGAGGAAGAAGGCGCCGGTCAGCATCTCAATTCACCGCTTCTTCAGCGTTGTGGATATCGAAGCCCTTGACCTCGGCACGCGGCCGCAGTCCCAGGTCCTCGACCAGATTGGCCGCCGCATGCAGGCTGAACGTCAGGCCGAAAAGCGGCAGGATGGACTGCACGATCCAGGTCGGCCAGTTCAGCGTCTGGGTGCGCTCGGTGTAGAGAAAATTGAAGCTCTCGGCCGCATACTCCTTGGCATCGAAGCCGTAGCGGGCAATGCCCACCGGGTCCATCCACAGCCAGCACATCGCCAGCATCGCCAGCCCGAAGCACAGCACGCCGAAGGTGGCCAAGGCCTTGAGCCGGCGCGCGTTGCGCTCGCCGAGATGGTCGGTCAGCAAGCTGACCGCGAAGTCCAGCCGCAGCCTTGTCATTGCCGAGGCGCCGACAAAGCAGAGCCAGACCACCAGATAGACCGCCGCCTCGTCGACCCAGTAGATCGGCACGCCGCTGTAGCGGGTCACGACATTCAGCAGTATCAACAGGGTCAGCCCGCCCATCAGGCCCATCAGGGCCAGACGTTCGAACTTCAGGACGGCGGCGGAAGCCTGCTGCACCCGGCGGGCCCAGAGGTGTCGCGGTGCAGCAGCGTCGTTCATCGTGCGGGCCTGGCTCTGATCAGGCCACCGAGCGGTACTGGGCCGGACGCGTTGCCAGCGCCTTCTCGACCACGGCGGTGACAAAGGCGCGCTCCTCGCCGATCAGCGGCAGGCGCGGCCGGCGCATATGCTCGCTGCCCACGCCCACCAGCGCATCGATCAGCTTCAGGTTCTGCACCAGCTTGTTGGACACGTCCAGATGCAGCATCGGCGTCATCCACTGATAGAGCTTCAGCGCCTCGGCCCACTGCCCGGCCTTCATCAGGTCGAACAGCGCGACGGTCTCGCGCGGGAAGGCGCAGCCGACACCGGCCAGCAGGCCGTCGCAGCCCAGCGCCAGGCCCTCATAGGCCAGATCGTCGACGCCCAGGAAGAGCTGGTAGCGGTCGCCCAGCGCATTGCGCAGATCGGTGATGCGGCGGATGTCGCCGGTGCTTTCCTTGATCGCGGCGATCCATTGGCAGTCGGCCAGCTCGACCATATGCTCCGGCTTCAGATCGACGCGGTAGGCCACCGGGTTGTTGTAGACCATCACCGGCTTCTGCGCGGCCTCGGCCATGGTGCGCACATTCAGCATCGCCTCGCGGGCATCGGCCACATAGATGACCGAGGGCATCACCATATAGCCGGCCACCCCCAGCTTGTTCGCGCCCTCGATATAGCGCAGCGCCTCGCGGGTGCTGGTCTCCGAGACATTGGCCAGCACCGGCACCCGGCCGCCGGCGGCGTCCAGCGCGATGCGGGCCACCTCCAGCTTCTCTTCCAGGCTCAGGGTGCTGGCCTCGCCCAGCGAGCCGCAGGTCACGACACCGTGGATGCCGTTGCGGATCTGGAAGTCGATATGGCGGGCCGTGCCTTCGGCGTCGATGCGTTCATCGGCGAAGAACTTGGTCGTGACGGCCGGGAAGATGCCGGTCCAGCGGGGTTGATGGCTCATGGCTGCTGCTCCTGTGTTGCTGCGTTTTCACTGCTGTTGTTATTAATATATTTGCAGCATTCTTAAAAAACATCAGCGTAAACCACTAGCCAAGGTCCCGCCAAGCTCAGCCCGGCTGCGCGCGCAGCGTCCCGAACTGTGCCGCCGGCTCGGGCGCGCTCCAGCGCCAGGGCAGCACCGCCGCGCGCCAGACCGCCCGCTGCACCCGCAGGCGCAAGACCCGCTGCGCCCCCGGCCAGGGGGCTCGCGCCACTTCGTCGTCCCACAGCAGTTCCGCCTCGGCCTGCAGCTGCAGCAGGCCGCCGCCTGCGTAGTCGACAAAGAGCAGACCGGCCTGCGGATAGAGGCTCAGATTGCCCAGGGTGTTGAAGAACTGGTTGCCCGGGTAGTCGGGCAGGCTCAGCAGCAGGGCGCCGTCCTCCCCCTGCGCCAGTTGCACGAAACCCGGCTCGCCGCCACGGTGCGAGACATCGACCCCCTGCTCGGGCCCGCCCTCGGGCCGGGGTGCCGAGGCGCTGGCGATGAACAAGGTGTCACTGCGCGCGATCAGCGCGCGGGCGGCGGCGTCCAGCCCCGGGCCCAGCCAGACCGGTGGCGGCATGGCAACGCCAGGCGGCTGCGGCTCGGGCCGGCGCGCCTGGATGTATTTGGGGCAGTTGCCGAAGCTCTGCTCGACCGCCAGCGCCAGGCCTTGCTGACGGTCGAAGGCGCGCACGCGGCCGTTCATCCGATTGCGCCGCCGCGTGTGCGGTTCCAGGCCCAGCACGCCCACCGGCGCGCCGGGGGCCAGCGTAGCCAGCGCCGGGTCGCCGGCATCAGGCACGACGGCCAGGTGCATGGCGCGCGCGTCCGGCGTGCGGACAAAGCCCGGCGGCCCGGCCAGCATCGTGGCCCAGGGCCGGCCCTGCGGGTCCAGGCTGCCCAGCAGCAGGGTCGGCAGCTTCTCGAACAGCTCGCGGTGCTGGTCGGGCATGTGGTCGCGCAGCACCACCGGGGCGATCTCGGCCAGGCGCTCGCGCAGACCGACCCGGGCCTGCAAGGCCTGCTCACCGGCATGGAAGGTACCGGCTGCGGATGAAGAAGGGGCGGCCATCACAGACGATCCGGCAGCGCAATGAACCCGGGCAAGGCCTCGACCCGGGCCAGCCAGGCGCGGATGCGCGGGTAGGGATCCAGCGCCAGGCCGCCCAGCCCCGCCTGCGAGCTGTAGCTGTAGAGCGAGATATCGGCCAGGCTGGGCGCGGCACCGTCCAGCAGCCAGTCGCGGTTCTGCAGCTCGGCCTCCATGAAGGCGAACAGATGGCGGCCCTGCACGAGGCTGCGCTCCTCGACCGGCCGGCCAACCAGCCCCGCGAAGCGCGCGCCGGCCACGCCGTCCAGCCAGCTGGCCGCCAGGCTGAACCAGCGCTGCAGCCGTGCCGTGCCCACCGGGCCGCTCGGCAGCCAATGGCTGTCGGGCGCATAGCGCAAGACCAGATAGAGCAGGATGGCGTTGCTGTCGCTGAGCACCAGATCGCCGTCCACCAGCACCGGCACCTGGCCCAGCGGGTTCAGCGCCAGGAACTCGGGCCGGCGCTGCTCGCCGGCCAGCAGATCGACATGAACGACTTCATAGGGCAGGCCCAACAGGCTCAGCATCAGCTCGACCCGGTGGCAATGGCCCGAGGCGGCCAGGCGGTACAGACGCAGGGGTGGGGTGATCGCGGTCATCAAAGACTCCGTTGTGAGGAGGCCTGACCTTATCTATTGCCAATACCGTTTTGAATACCGATAGTCAGGCTTTCAGAATTACGCCACTCGAAACAATGGACCATTTACAAAGCCTGCGTGCCTTTGTCGCCGTGGCCGACGCGGCCGGCTTTGCCGCCGCCGCGCGCCGCCTGGACTGCTCGCCGCCGGCCGTGACCCGGGCGATCGCGGCGCTGGAGGGGCGGCTGGGCGTGCTGCTGCTGCAGCGCAGCACCCGCTCGGTGCGGCTGACCGAGACCGGCGAGCGTTTTCTGCAGGACTGCCGCCGCATCCTGGCCGAGCTGGACGAGGCCGAGCGCGCGGCGGCCGGCGTGCAGGGCGAGGCTCAGGGCCTGCTGGCGATCACCGCGCCACAGATGTTCGGCCGCCTGCATGTGGCGCCGCTGATCGCGGATTTTTTGCGCGCGCAGCCGCGGGTGCAGCTGCGCAGCCTCTTCGTCGACCGCCTGGTCCATCTGCTCGACGAGGGCATCGATGTGGCCGTGCGCATCGCCCACCTGCCCGACTCGGGCCTGACCGCGTTGCCGGTGGGCAGCCTGCGGCGCCTGGTGGTGGGCTCGCCCGAGTATCTGGCCCGCGAGGGCCGGCCGCAGACCCCGCAAGACCTGGCACGGCACCAGGCCATCGGTTTTTCCTTCGATGCGCTGACGCCCAAGCCCTGGCGCTTCCGCGACGGCCAGGTGGCCCATCCGCGCGTCGCCTGGGTCAGCAATAACAACGAGGTCAGCATCGCCGCGGCCGAGGCCGGCCAGGGCCTGACACGCTGCCTGGCTTACCAGGCGGCCGAGGGCCTGCGCGCCGGGCGGCTGTCCATCGTGCTGGCCGAGCATGAGCTGCCGCCGGTGCCGGTGCACATCGTCTACCCGGCCGGGCGGCGCGCACCGGCCAAGGTGCGCGCCTTTGTGGACTTCGCCCGAGAGCGCCTGGCCGCCGAGCCGGTGCTGCGCGGCGAGGGGCTAGCCCCCGCTTAGCCGCCTAGCTCTTGGCCGTGGTCTTCTTCGCGGCCGCCTTCTTGGCCGCCGGCACCTTGGCGGCGCGCGGCTCGAACTCGAACATCACCTTGCCCTCCTTCTTGTCATAGGCCAGGAAGGCCTTGAACTTGCGGCGGGTCTTGTTCGAGACGAAGTTCTCCAGCAGCTCGGTCTTGCCCTCGGCCAGCAGCTTGCGCATCTGGCCCGTCTCGATCGGCTGCTGCAGGATGATCTTGCCGCTCTTGAAGTCGCAGGTGACGGCCGCGCCGACCGCGTGCTCGCAGACGTAGTTGCTGCCATGCTCGTAGACATGGCCCTGGCACTTCGGGCAGGCGCCCAGCGATTCCTGGCCGCCGAAGTCGACCGGCTCGCCGTCGCCCTCGGCCTTCTTGGCGTCCTCGCCGAAGTCGAACTCCAGCTTCCAGTTGGCGATCTCCTCGTCATAGACCAGGGCCAGCTCGGCGGTGAAGGGCCAGCCGGCCTTGGAGCGGAAGCCTTCCAGCGGGCCGATCTTCTTGTCGGCCAGGAATTTCTCGACCTCGTGCAGCTCGAAGCTGCGGCCGCCCGGGATCTTGCCGATCGAGAAGCCGCAGCCCTCCGAGGCCCCATCCTTGCCGGTGCAGGTGAAGCGGCGGTAGTTCTCCTTGACGATGCCGGCGCATTTGGGGCACGGCGTCTTCAAGGTCGCATAGTCGCCGGGTATCGTGTCGCGGTCGTAGGACTTGGCCTTTTGCACGACCTTCTCGGTCATCGCAGCGATCTCGGCCATGAAGGCGTCTCGCTCCAGCCGGCCCTTCTCCATCTCGGCGAGCTTGAACTCCCAGTCGCCGGTCAGCTCGGGGCGGGTCAGCTCCTGCACATCCAGGCCGCGCAGCAAGGTCATCAGCTGGAAGGCCTTGGCCGTCGGGATCAGCTCGCGGCCCTCACGCAGCATGTATTTCTCGGTCAGCAGGCCTTCGATGGTCGCGGCCCGCGTCGCCGGCGTGCCCAGGCCCTTCTCGGCCATGGCCTCGCGCAGCTCGTCGTCGTCGATCAGCTTGCCCGCGCCTTCCATCGCCGACAGCAAGGTGGCTTCGGTATAGCGGGCCGGCGGCTTGGTCTGCAGGGCCTTGACGTCGACGCTCTCGGTCGCGACCAGCTCGCCCGGGGCCACCGCCACCAGATTGGCGTCGTCCTCCTGGACTTCCTTGCCATAGACGGCCAGCCAGCCCGGCTTGACCAGCACCTTGCCATTGGTCTGGAAATTGAATTCCTTGTTTTCCCCATTGATCGAGGCCTTGACGGTGCTGATGCGCGTCGTCACCTGGAACTCGGCCGGCGGGAAGAACACCGCTAGGAAGCGCTTGACCACCAGGTCATAGAGCTTGGCCTCGATCTCGGTCAGGCTCTTGGGTGCCTGCAAGGTCGGGATGATGGCGAAGTGATCGGAGACCTTGGCGTTGTCGAAGACCTTCTTGGTCGGCTTGATATAGCCGTTCTTGATCGCGGTCTTGGCGTGCGCCGCCAGCTCGCGCAGCGGACCCGGCAGGTCCTCGCTGGCGATCATCTCGGCGGTCTGCTTGGCCACGGCCAGATAGTCCTCGGGCAGGAAGCGCGAGTCGGTCCGCGGGTAGGTCAGCACCTTGTGCTTCTCGTAAAGGGCCTGGGCCAGGCTCAGGGTGGTCTTGGCCGAGAAGCCGAAGCGCGAATTGGCCTCGCGCTGCAAGGTGGTCAGGTCGTAGAGCCCGCCGCAGCTGCTGGTGGTGGGCTTGCTCTCTTCGCTCACGCTGGCCGGCTGGCCCTGCACGGCGGCCGCGATCGCGTCGGCATCGGCGCGGTTCCACAAGCGGTCGGCGCGCGCCTCGGGATCCTCGCCCTTCTTGAACTTGGGATCGAACCACTTGCCCTCGTACTGGCCGGCCACGGCGTCGAAGCTGCCGCGCACCTCCCAGTAGTCGCGGTAGACGTGCTTGCGGATCTTCTCCTCGCGCTCGACGACGATGGACAAGGTGGGCGTCTGCACCCGGCCCACCGTGGTCAGGAAGAAACCGCCATCGCGCGAGTTGAAGGCCGTCATCGCCCGCGTGCCATTGATCCCCACCAGCCAGTCGGCCTCGGAACGGCAGCGTGCGGCATCGGCCAGCGGCAGCATCTGCTTGTCGCTGCGCAGCTTGTCGAAGCCATCGCGGATGGCTTGCGGCGTCATCGACTGCAGCCACAGCCGGCTCACCGGCTTGGTGATCGCGGCCTTGGCCGTGCCGGCATACTGAATGATCAGGCGGAAGATCAGTTCCCCTTCGCGGCCCGCGTCACAGGCATTGATCAGGCTGGTGACGTCCTTGCGGCGTATCAGCTTGACCAGGGCATTGAGCCGGCCCTTGCTCTTGTCGATCGGGTTCAGATCGAAATGCGGCGGGATCACCGGCAGATTGTTGAAGCTCCATTTGCCGCGCTTGACGTCGAACTCTTCCGGCGCCTTGATCTCGACCAGATGGCCGACCGCCGAGCTGACGACGTAATGCTCGTTCTCGAAGTATTCGTCGTACTTCTCGAACTTGCCCGACTGGGGCGTCAGCGCGCGCACGATGTCCTGCGCAACACTCGGCTTCTCGGCAATGATCAGTGACTTGCTCATGGTTCTTTCTTTTGGCGGACCGCCGCGAGTATCGCTGGCAGCCTGCCTACAATCCGGCCTCGCGCACACGCACACGCGCGCACGCCCATGATTTCAATGTAACCAACTCGAACGATGACGCAAGCCGCCGCCGCCAAGAAGCCCGCGCCCAAGAATCAGGCCAAGCCCCAGGTCAGGACCGGCCGCCGCATCCAGGTGCGCCGCTCCGGCGTGCACGGCCGTGGTGTCTACGCGATCGACTACATCCAGGCCGGCGAGACCCTGATCGAGTACACCGGCGAGCGCATCAGCTGGGACGAGGCGATGGACCGCCATCCCCACGACCCCAGCCAGCCCAACCACACCTTCTACTTTCATATCGAGACCGGCGAGGTCATCGACGCGCTGCACGGCGGCAACAGCTCGCGCTGGATCAACCACAGCTGCGAGCCCAATTGCGAGGCCGACGAGACCGACGACGGCCGCGTCTTCATCAAGGCGCTGCGCGATCTGCTGCCCGGCGAGGAGCTGTTCTACGACTATGGCCTGGTGATCGACGAGCGCTACACGCCCAAGCTGAAAAAAGAATTCGCCTGTTATTGCGGCAGCGCCGACTGTCGTGGCACGATGCTCGCGCCTAAACGTAACAGTCAACGTCACAACCAACGCAGCAGCACCTGAACACAGAGCCCATGGCCGAACATCAACAGTGGGGGGTTGAAGCCCTCTGGCAAGACCTGGAGGCGCTGCTGCCGGGCATGAGCATCGAGGTGCTGGCCCGTGCCGAGTCGACCAACTCGGCCCTGCTGGAGCGGGTGCGCAGCGACGCCCGCCAATCGTTCGAGCCCAGCCCCTATGGCCGCCGCGCCCACGATCTGCAGCCCTGCCTGCTGGTGGCCGAGCACCAGACCCATGGCCGCGGCCGCATGGGCCGCAGCTGGCATGCCGGACCTGGCGCCTCGCTGACCTTCTCGTTGGCCCTGCCGATGTCGCTGAGCGACTGGTCGGGGCTGTCGCTGGCGGTGGGCTGCGCGATCGCCGACGCGTTGGAACCGCCCAGCGAAGCTGCACCCCGCCTGCAGCTGAAGTGGCCCAATGACATCTGGCTCGATGGCCGAAAATTGGGCGGCATCCTGATCGAGACCGTGCCGGCCGCCGGCCAGCGCATGGTGGTGGTCGGCGTCGGCCTGAATGTCGGCGGCCAACCGCCGGCCGCCGATGCCCAGTACCAGACCGGCTTTGCCTCGCTGGCCGAGCTGCAGCCGCAGCTCGATCCTCCGACGGTGCTGGCGCGGGTGGCGCGGCCGCTGATCCAGGCCCTGCTGGACTTCCAGACAGCTGGCTTCGCCCCCTGGCAATCCGCCTATGCGCGGCGCGACCTGCTGCTGGGCCGCCACGTCACGGCCGGCGCACTGGAAGGTCTGGCCCAGGGCGTCAACGCCCAGGGCGAGCTGCTGTTGCAGACGGCCTCGGGCCCGCAGGCGGTGGCCGGCGGCGAGATCAGTGTGCGCCTGGCCGCCGACGAGGCCTCTTGAGCCCATGCTGAGAGTCCTGGTTATTGCCCTGCTGCTGCTGAATCTGCTGTTCTTCGGCTGGAGCCAGGGTTTACTCGACACCGTGCTGGGCCTGCGCGCCGGCGGTGAGGGCGAGCCCGAGCGCCTGAAGCTGGCCCAGCATGCCGAGCGTGTCACGGTGCTGTCGCCGCAGGCCATCAGCGCGATGCAGACACGCGGCTGCCTGGAACTGGCGCCGCTGCCCGGCGACGAGGCCTTGAAGTCGGCCCAGGCCGCGCTCGAGCGCTTCGGCCTCGGCAGCAGCGACTGGCGGGTGCAGAGCAGCGATCAGCCAGGCCGCTGGGTGGTGGCGACCAACAAGCTCGAGTCGGCCGAGCAGCAGGCCCGCAAGGAAGAGGTTTTCAAGCGCCTGCGCCTGGCTTACGAGCCGCTGCCGGCACGGCAGGGCGAGCAGCCCAGCCTGGTGCTGAGCCAGCATGCCAGCGCCGAGGCCGCCGAGGCCGCGCTGGCCTCCTACGAAAAGCGCGCGCTGCGCGGACTGCGGGTGCTGCAGCTGCAGGCGCCCGGCCAGTTGCACAGCCTGCAACTGCCCAGCGCCGATGGCAGCGTGCAGGCCCGTCTGCTGAACGCCAAGGACCCTGCGCTGGCGCCGGGCTTCAAGACCTGCCCGCCAGCGCCCGCCGCCTCAGCCGCCAGTGCGGCCTGAGGGGCGACCCCGCCGCAGCGCCAGGCTGGCCACGCCCAGGCCCAGCAACCAGGCCAGGCTGCTGGCGCCACCACCACCACCTCCTCCTCCGCCGTCGGTGCTCGGTGCGGGTACGGGTGCGGGTGCGGGTGCGGGTGCGGGTGCGGGTATCGGTGCGGGTGTCGGTGTCGGTGTCGGTGTCGGTGTAGGTGTAGGTGTCGGTGCCGGAGTTGGCGTTGGTGCAGGTGTCGGCGCGGGTACGGCAGCCGCGACGGCGGCGCCCGCGTCCAGCATGCCGGCGCCGCAGGTGCTGGTCGTGCAATAGCACTCCAACTGCTCGGCGTTGCTGGGTGCCTGGCAGCTGGCGGTGCCGGCGGTGGCGCCGGTGGTCGGGAAGGGGCGCACGGTCGAGGTCAGCAGATTGCGCACCTGGCTGGTCGTCAGGCTGGGCTGCAGACTCAGCATCAGCGCCACCGTGCCACTGACCAGCGGGGTCGAGAAGCTGGTGCCGACACCGCTGGTGTAGCTGTTGTCGGCCGCCACCGGCCCTTGAGTCCCGCTATTGCCGGTGCTGTAGAGCGGGTAAAGGCAGGGGCCGGTCGCATTGCCATTGGCATCGACATTGACGCAGTTGCCGCCGGGCGCGCTGAGCGTGACCTGCGGCCCGATGCTGGAGAAACCCACTTTGGAGCCGACATGGCGCAGGCCGGCCACGGTGACGACGCCGGCGCAACTGCCCGGCGCGCCGACCGCATGGCCGGCCGAGTTGCCGGCCGCCGCAACCACCACCACATTGCGGGCCGTGGCCTCGGCAATCACCTGGGGGTAGAAGGTCCCGCAACTGGCACCGCCACCCAGGCTCAGGTTCAGCACCCGGGCTGGGTTCGGATTGCTGGGCACGCCCGGCACATCGACGCCCATGGCCCAGCGCATGCCGGCCATGATGTCGGAATCAAAGCCGCCGCACTTGCCCAGCACCCGCACCGGCAACACCTTGGCGCCCCAGGCCACGCCGGCCATGCCCAGGCCGTTGTTGCTGACGGCCGCGATCAGGCCGGCGACGCGCGTGCCGTGCCAGGAGCTGTTGCCCACATCCTCGCTGGTGCACTCGGCGCCGAGGGTGCCGGTATTGACATCGGCCTGCGTCACCCAGTCGCCGGGATCGGAGGCATTGCTGTCGTGACCATTGCCGTCATTGGCGATCGCCAGGCCGCGGGCATCCGCGTTGTTGTAGGCCACGAAGTCATAGCCGCCGACCAGATTGGCTGCCAGATCGGGATGATCGGGGAGCACGCCGGTGTCGAGCACCGCAACGACGATGGAGGCACTGCCGGTCGTGCGGTCCCAGGCGGTCGGCGCATTGATGCCGGAGACGACCTCGCCGGCAGGCGGCTTCAGGTACCACTGCCCGGCCGCAGGCCCCGACCCGGCCACGGTCGCATAGGCCGGGTCATTGGGCACCAGGCTGTGACGCCGCAGATGGTCGACCTCGACCTGCTCGACCTCCGGATCGGCCGCCAGTCGCCGCGCCAGATCGGCCGAGCTCAGCCCCTGGGCGCGCACCACCTGGGTCCGGGCATCCAGGCTCAGGCCGGCGCGCAGACCACCCCGGGCCGCCAGCCCGGTGCGCAGCGCCAGCGCATGGGCGCGCTGACCGGCCAGATCGGCCACCTCGGCGGGCGCCGCCCGGCTGGCCATGGGTTTGGCCAGCACCGAAGGCGCGGCCGCCTTGAAGCGCACGATCACGCGGGCCTGCGCCTCGTCGCTTGCGCTCGCCGGGGCTGTCGCGGCCGACAGGCCGATAGGCAGGCCGGCCAGGCCCAGGCTCAGGGCCAGCAAAGAGGGACGGAACACGGGGCTGCGTAGGCGCTTCATGGTTTGACCCATTCTGGGCTCGGGCACGCCCAGCGGGCGCGATCAGCGCAGTTTAGAGGGCCGACCTTTGCGTCCGTGTGTAAACAAACGCAAAACCACCCGGGTGTTCGGGCGACCAAGCAAAAAGGCCTTGCCCGTCGCCGGGCAAGGCCTTGAGGTCAACAGGACGGGCTGCTTACTTGGAAATCACGCGCACCATCTCGAGCACCTTGTTCGAGTAGCCCCACTCGTTGTCATACCAGGCCACCAGCTTGACGAAGGTGGAGTCCAGCGCGATGCCGGCGTCAGCGTCGAAGATCGAGGTGCGGGCGTCGCCGCGGAAGTCGGTGGCCACCACCTTGTCCTCGGTATAGCCCAGCACGCCCTTCAGCGCGCCTTCCGACTGGGCCTTGAACTCGGCGCAGATCTCCTTGTACGAGGCCTCGCTGTTCAGCTCCACGGTCAGGTCCACCACCGACACGTCCGAGGTCGGCACGCGGAAGCTCATGCCGGTCAACTTCTTGTTCAGCTCGGGGATCACGACGCCGACGGCCTTGGCCGCACCGGTGCTCGACGGAATGATGTTTTCCAGGATGCCGCGGCCGCCGCGCCAGTCCTTGTTGCTCGGGCCGTCGACGGTCTTCTGGGTCGCGGTGGCGGCGTGCACGGTGGTCATCAGGCCGCGCTTGATGCCCCACTTGTCGTTCAGCACCTTGGCCAGCGGGGCCAGGCAGTTGGTCGTGCAGGAGGCGTTCGAGATGATGGCCTGGCCGGCATAGGTCTTGTCATTGACGCCGAACACGAACATCGGCGTGTCGTCCTTGCTCGGGGCCGAGAACACCACCTTCTTGGCGCCGGCGGCCAGATGCTTCTCGCCGCTGGCCTTGTCCAGGAACAGGCCGGTGGCTTCGACGACGATGTCGGCACCGACTTCGTTCCACTTCAGGTTGGCGGGATCACGCTCCTGCGTCAGGCGGATCTTCTTGCCGTTGACGACCAGGGTATTGCCGTCGACCGCGACCTCGCCGTCGAACTTGCCGTGCACGCTGTCGTACTTCAGCATGTAAGCCAGGTAGTCTGGCTCCAGCAGGTCGTTGATGCCGACGACTTCAATGTCCTTGAAGTTGGCGATGGCGGCGCGGAACACCATGCGGCCGATGCGGCCGAAGCCGTTGATACCGATCTTGATCGTCATAGAGGTCTCCTAAGTCAGAAAAGCAAAATCCATGAAAAAGGGGCGCCACGCACCCCTTCGAACTCAAACCATCACTTCTTCGTCTTCAAACGGGCCAGGCCCAGCGCCACCTTGACCGTGTCCACCACATTCTCGGGCGTGAAGCCGAAATGCTTGAACAGCACCGGTGCCGGGGCCGACTCGCCGTAGCTGTCGATGCCGACGACGGCGGCGACGCCGTATTTCCACCAGCCATCGCTGACACCCATTTCCACCGCGACGCGCGGCAGGCCTTCGGGCAGCACGGCCTTCTTGTACTTGGCGTCCTGGCGGTCGAACACCGTGGTCGAGGGCATGGAGACCACGCGCACCGCGATGCCCTCGGCGGCCAGCGAGGCCTGGGCATGCAGGGCCAGCTGCACCTCGGAGCCGGTGGCGATGATGACGCCCTGGGCCTTCTTCTTCAGGCCCACCTCGGCCGGCTCGCTCAGGACATAGCCGCCCTTGCTGATCTCGTCCAGATTGGCCTTGGGCGCATAGGGCAGGTTCTGCCGGCTCAGCGCCAGCACGCTGGGGCGCGTGGCATTGCCGATGGCCATGGTCCAGGCCACGGCGGTCTCGGTGGTGTCGGCCGGGCGCCAGACATCCAGGCCCGGGATCAGGCGCAGCGAGGCCACATGCTCGATCGACTGGTGGGTCGGGCCGTCCTCGCCCAGGCCGATCGAGTCGTGCGTGAAGACATGGATGACGCGCTGCTTCATCAGCGCGGCCATGCGGATCGCATTGCGGCTGTAGTCGCTGAAGGTCAGGAAGGTGCCGCCGTAGGGGATGTAGCCACCGTGCAGCGCGATGCCGTTCATGATGGCGGCCATGCCGAACTCGCGCACGCCGTAGTTGATGTGGCGGCCGCCGTTGCTTGAGCCATCGGCTTCCAGGCGGAAGGCCGGCGTGCTCTTGGTATTGGTCAGGTTGGAGCCGGTCAGATCGGCCGAGCCGCCCAGCAGCTCGGGCACGGCGGCGGTAAAGGCCTCCAGCGCCAGCTGGCTGGCCTTGCGGCTGGCGACGGTCTCGCCCTTGGTGTGGGCGGCCACCACCGCGTCCACCGCGGTCTGCGCGAAGTTGGCCGGCAGCACGCCGGCCATGCGGCGCTGGAACTCGGCGGCCAGTTCGGGGTGGGCCGTGGCATAGGCGTCGAAACGCTCGTCCCAGGCCTGCTCCAGCGCGGCGCCCTTGGCCTTGGCATCCCAGTCGGCATAGACCTCGGCCGGCACGACGAAGGGCTCGTGCGTCCAGCCCAGCGCCTCGCGGGTCAGCTTGATCTCGTCGCCGCCCAGCGGCTCGCCATGGGCCTTGGCGGTGTTGGCACGGTTGGGCGAGCCCTTGCCGATATGGGTCTTCGCGATGATCAGTGAGGGCATGTCGGTGCTCATCTTGGCCAGCGCGATTGCGGCGTCGACCGCATCGACATCATGGCCGTCGACCGGGCCGATGACGTTCCAGCCATAGGCCTCGAAACGCTGGGCGGTGTTGTCGATGAACCAGGGGGCGACCTGGCCGTCGATCGAGATGCCGTTGTCGTCGTAGATCGCGATCAGCTTGTTCAGCTTCCAGGCGCCGGCCAGCGCGCAGGCCTCGTGGCTGATGCCTTCCATCAGGCAGCCGTCACCCAGGAAGGCGTAGGTGTGGTGGTCCACCACCGCATGGCCGTCACGGTTGAACTCCTTGGCCAGCATTTTCTCGGCCAGCGCCAAGCCCACGGCATTGGTGATGCCCTGGCCCAGCGGGCCGGTGGTGGTCTCGACGCCGGGGGTGATGCCCACCTCGGGATGGCCCGGTGTCTTGCTGTGCAGCTGGCGGAAGGCCTTCAGCTCGGCCATCGGCAAGTCGTAGCCCGTCAGGTGCAGCAGCGCATAGATCAGCATCGAGCCGTGGCCATTGCTCAGCACGAAGCGGTCGCGGTCGGCCCATTGCGGGTTGGCCGGGTTGTGGCGCAGATGGCGGCCCCACAGCGCGACGGCGATATCGGCCATGCCCATCGGTGCGCCGGGGTGGCCCGAATTGGCTTGCTGCACGGCGTCCATGGCCAGTGCGCGAATGGCGTTGGCCATCAAAGTGGGGTTGCTTGCAGCGGTTTGAGCCATGGTGGGTGCGGGCGGAGTTGCGAGTAAACGCGGGATTTTACTTGGCCGCCGGCCCCACCCCGGCTTGACCCAGAGCAAGACCTCGCGGCGCCCGAGCTGGCACGCTGCGCCATGCACTGCCGGAGACACCGATGACCGCACTGACGCTTCGCATCATCCGCGACGAACACCATGCGCTGGCCGCGATGCTGCGCACGATACCGCTGCTGCTGGCCCAGCACCGCCAGCAGGGCAGCCGGCCCGATTTCGATGCGCTGCGTGCGATGCTGTTCTATGTCGATGAGTTCCCCGAGCGCCTGCACCACCCGAAGGAAACCGAGCTGCTGTTTCCGAAGCTGCGGGCGCGGGCGCCGCAGTCGCGCGAGCTGCTGGACCGGCTCGACGCCGACCATGGCCGCGGCGAGCGCGCGGTGCGCGAGCTGCAGCACCGGCTGCTGGCCTTCGAGCTGCTCGGCGAGCCGCGCCGCGCCGCCTTCGAGCAGGCCGCCCGGCGCTATGTCGACGCCTATCTGCAGCATATGGCGCTGGAGGAGCGCGAGGTGCTGCCGCTGGCCGAGCAGGTGCTCGGCCCCGAGGACTGGGCCGAGCTCGACGAGGCCTTCGCCGGCAACCGCGACCCGCTGACCGGCCATGTGCCGGACGCCGAGTACCAGGACTTGTTCGCCCGCATCCTGAACCTGGTGCCCGCGCCGCTGGGCCTGGGGCCACCGGACTGACCCCCGGCGGCGCACCCTACACTCCCGCCCCATGCGAGCCATCATCCTCGCGGCCGGGCGCGGCGAGCGCATGCGGCCGCTGACCGACACCACCCCGAAGCCGCTGCTGAGCGTACGCGGCAAGCCGTTGATCGTCTGGCATATCGAGGCCCTGGCCGCCGCCGGCGTGCGCGATATCGTGATCAACACGGCCTGGCTGGCCGAGCAGTTCCCGGCCACGCTGGGCGACGGCAGCGCCTGGGGCCTGCGCCTGCATTACTCGGTCGAGGCGCAGGCACTGGAGACCGCCGGCGGCATCGCCAAAGCCCTGCCGCTGCTGACAGCCGACGGCGACGCGGCCTTCTGGGTGGTCTCGGCCGATGTGTTTCTGCCGGAGTTTCGCTTCGATGCCGATCAGGCCCGGCGCTTCGCCGACGGCCCGCGGCTGGCCCATCTGTGGATGGTGGCCAACAGCCCGCACCACCCCGATGGCGACTTCGCGATCAGCGCCGAGGGCCTGGCCGCCAACGAGGGCGGGCCGCGCCACACCTGGTCCTGCATCGGCCTGTACCGCGCCGAGATGTTCGCCGGCATCACCCCAGGCACGCGCGCGCGGCTGCGGCCCTGTCTGGACGCCGGCATCGCCGCCGGCCGCATCGGCGCCGAGTTCTACCCCGGGCCCTGGACCGATGTGGGCACGGTGGCGCGGCTGGACGCCCTGAACCACAGCGCCTGAACCTCGCCGGCCATGGACGTCCGCACCCTCTTCCTGGCCCAGACCTGCGCACTGCTGGCCAGCGCCGCGATGCTGTGGATCGCGCGCGGCGAGGCCGACCGGCGCAACGGCCTGCGCCTGTGGATGCTGGCCGTCGCGAGCCAGGGCCTGGCCTATGCGCTGCTGTCCAACGCCGGCCGCCTGCCCAGCCTGCTGAGCGCCGGCCTGGGCAATGCGCTGGGCGCCGTCAGCGTGGCGCTGTTCCATGCGGCGATCCGTCAGTTCCTGGGCCAGGCCCTGCAGCGCAGCGGGCTGGTGCTGATGGCCTCGATGGTGCTGGCGGTGACGGCGGTGGCGCTGACGGCCGGTGCCGACTACGCGCAATCCACCATCTTCAACGGCTTCGCCTACGGCCTGGTGCAGCTGCTCAATGCCTGGCTGCTGTGGCGCAGCCCGGCACCGACCCTGCGAGGGGTGCAGCGGGTGGTCGCGGGCTTCTACCTCTTGATGGGCCTGCTGCTGCCGCTGCGCGCCGCCGCGCTGCTGCTCCAGCAGGGCCAGGGACGCGACTATCTGAACGTGCCCGCCGACTGGCAGGCGCCGCTATTCCTGTTCGGCTTTCTGTTCATCATCGTGACCACGCTGGGCTTTCTGCAGATGTGCAAGATGCAGGCGGAGGCCGAGGTGCGGCAGCAAGCCCATAGCGACGGGCTGACCGGCCTGCCCAACCGGCGGGCCCTTGACGAGGCCGTGGCCGCCGCGGTCACGCGGGCCCGGTCCTTTGCGCTGCTGATGGTCGATCTGGATCATTTCAAGGCCATCAACGACGGCTTCGGCCACCATGCCGGCGACGCCGCGCTGGCCGACTTCGCCGCAGGCCTGCGCGCCAGCCTGGCCGCCGGCGAGCAGGCCTTCCGCTGGGGCGGCGAGGAGTTCTGCCTGCTGCTGCCGGCCGGCGATGCCGGGGCGGCACTGGCGCGGGCACGGCAGCTGCACCAGCAGATCGCACGGCCGCCCCGGGGCGAGCTGCCGGCGCTGCGCTGCAGCCTGGGGCTGACGCTGTGGCAGCCGGGCGACTCGGCCGACACCCTGTTCCGACGCGCCGACCGGGCGCTGTACCGCGCCAAATCGCTGGGCCGCAATCGGGTCGAGTCGGGCTGAGGCCGGCGGCCTATTTGGCCAGCGGCTTGGCGATCGTGTCGATGCGGGCCAGCAGCTCGGGCGTCAGCTTGGGCGTGACCGCCAGCGCGCCGAGGTTGTCCTGCAGCTGGCTGAGCTTGCTGGCGCCCAGGATCACGGTGGAGACGCGCGGGTTCTTGTTGACCCAGGCCAGCGCCAGCTGGGCCATCGTGCAGCCCAGCTCGGCGGCAATGCCTTCCAGCGCGGCCACGGCCTGGTTTTTCGCCGGGTCCTGCAACTGCTCGCGCATCCAGGCCATGCTTTCCAGCGAGCCGCGGCTACCCTCCGGAATGCCGTTCTTGTACTTGCCGGTCAGCAGGCCCGAGGCCAGCGGGCTCCAGGTCGTCAGGCCCAGGCCGATATCCTCGTACAGGCGGGCGTACTCGGTCTCGACACGCTGGCGATGGAACAGATGGTATTGCGGCTGTTCCATCACCGGCTTGTGCAGATGGTGGCGCTCGGCGATCTCGTAGGCGGCGCGGATCTCGTCGGCGCTCCATTCGCTGGTGCCCCAGTACAGCGCCTTGCCCTGCTTGATGATGTCGCTCATCGCCCAGACTGTTTCCTCGATCGGCGTCAGCGGGTCGGGGCGATGGCAATAGATCAGGTCGACGAAGTCCAGCTGCAGGCGCTGCAGCGAGCCGTCGATGGCCTGCATCAGGTATTTGCGGTTCAGCGTGTCCTGACGGTTCGGCAGGCGCGGCTCGCCGGCCGCCGCGCGCTCCATGCCCCAGAAGAACTTGGTCGAGACCAGATAGTTCAGCCGCGGCCACTTCAGCGCCTTCAGCGCCGCGCCCATCACGACCTCGCTCTCGCCCTTGGCATAGACCTCGGCGTTGTCGAAGAAATTGATGCCGGCATCGAAGGCGGCGGCCAGCATCTCGGTGGCGGCCTTGGTGTCGACCTGGTTGTGATAGGTGACCCAGGAACCCAGGGACAACTCGGAGACTTGCAGGCCACTGCGGCCCAGACGACGGTATTGCATGGTGTGCTGATAAAGGATTGAGTGGACCGGCGCGAGCGTAGCGCAGTGCGCGTCATCCTGCTGACGCAGGTCGCGATTGGATTCTGTCATCGCGGTTGCGAGGAATGCGCTCGCCACCCCCGAGCCCGACGCCATGACCGACAAGCGGTACAACCCGCTCTAGACCCGCAACGCACGCAGTCCGAACCGGCGCGACTTCGTGCGCGGCGGCATAGCGCTGGCGGCCGGCGCGCAGAGCTCGCCGGTGGGCCGCGCCAAGACCCTGCCCGGCGGCTCGGTGGCCCAGGCGCGGCTGGCGGTGTTCTCCTGCGCCAACTATCCGACCGGCTGTTTCCATGCCGATGCCGACACCGCCAAGCGCGAGGATCTGGACGTGGTGATCCTCCTGGACGACTACCTCGACGAATGCGGCCCCGGCGGCTATATGCCAGCGACAGTGCCACCGTGCTTGTTAGCATGCACAGCATGTTCCGGCTTGCCGTCCCGCCCTTGTTGACACACCGTCTGCTGTCCCTCGCTTTTGTGATGCTTGCAGGCTGGGCCGCCACGGCGGCCGCACTGCCGCCACTGCATGTGCTGATCGACACCGGTACCAAGATGCCGCAAGCCGAGATCGTCGATGAGGTGGTGCGCAGCGGCCTGCAGCGCGATCTCGGCCTGGCGCTCGCCGAGCGGCTGGGGCGCGAGGTCAGCTTCCGCCTGCTGCCGCGGCGACGCATTGCCGGCGCGCTGCTCGGCGGCGTGCAGGCCGACCTGTTGTGCAACTACCTGCCGGCCTGGCTGCCCCCCGGTCTGCTCTGGAGCAAGGCCTTCCTGCCCGATGCCGAGATGCTGCTGAGCAGCCGGCGGGTGGCGGCGCCAGCAAGTCTCGCGGAGCTGGGCGGCCGGCCCATCGGCACCATCGGCGGCTTCGTCTACCCGAAGTTCGAGCATGTCCTGGGAGCACGCTTTCGGCGCGAGGACGCACCCAATGCCGAGGCGAATATGCGCAAGCTGGCGGCCGGCCGTATGGACCACGCCGTCATCGGCCGCACCACCTTCGACTATCTGATACGCCACGATGTCGAAGGCCTGAAGATGCATCCGCCACTGGTGGTGTCCAGCTTCAAGACCCACTGTGCGCTGTCTCCACGCAGCTCCGTGCGCCTGGCCGAGCTGAACGCCGCGATCACGGCGCTGGAGGCCGACGGCGGCCTGCAAGGCCTGCTGGCGCGCTACCGCTGAGGAGCGCGCCGGATTGCCGGCCTTGCGCAGGGCTATCCTCGGCCATACGGGGTCGGTGAGCGGGCCGCTATAGACTGCCGCCATGTCCGAGATCGCCGACTCTTCGTCTCTTTCCGCCCTGCGCCTGGCCGTGGTCGGCGCCGGCCCGGCCGGCCTGGGCCTGGCCCTGCTGGCGGCACGCCACCTGCCCCAGGCCCAGATCAGCCTGTTCGATGTCCGGCCGCTGGAGCGCGATGTCTCCGGCGACCCGCGCACGCTGGCGCTGAGCCTGGGCAGCGTGCAGCTGCTGCAGCGCCTGGGCGCCTGGAACGAAGCCGCCGCGCAAGCCATCCTGCAGGTCCATGTCAGCCAGGCCCCGCCCACGCTGAACCACCCGATCTTCGGCGCGGCCGGCGAGCCGCTGGTGCGCATCAGCGCGGCCGAGCAGGGGGTGGACATGCTGGGCGCGGTGCTCAGCTACGGCCAGCTGGTCGCGCCGCTGCAGGCAGCCTGGCAGGCGGCGGCGGCGGCCGAGCCACAGCGCCTGCTGAGCCGCTTCGGCGCGCCGGTCGCGGGGCTGAAGGCGCTGAACCTGTCGGCAGGCGGCGGCGTCGAGGTCGATGCCGGCATTGCCGAGACTTTTGATCTGGCCGTGGTGGCCGAGGGCGGTGTGTTTGCGGATCAGGCACGCAAGAGTCTGGCGCATGACTACAAGCAGAACGCCTGGGTCGGCACCGTGACCCTGGCCGAGAGCAGCCCGCCCGGCGTGGCCTACGAGCGCTTCACCCGCAACGGCCCGCTGGCCCTGCTGCCGCTGCCGCCGCTGGAGGGCCGCAAGCGCGCGGCCCTGGTCTGGTGCATGCCGCAGGCCGAGGACGAGATCGCCAGCCTCAGCGATGCCCAGCGACTGGCCGTCATCAACAGCCTGCTGGCCACCGAGGCCGGCCCGCTGCAGGCCATCAGCCCTCTCAAATGCTTTGCGCTGGGCCTGAACGCCGAGCGCAGCCTGGTCGAGGGCCGTACCGTGCGCATCGGCAACGCCGCCCAGACCCTGCACCCGGTGGCCGGCCAGGGCCTGAACCTGGGGCTGCGCGATGCCTATGCGCTGGTTCAGGCCCTGCGCCGATGCGCTGACAGGAATGGCGATATCGATGCCGGCCTGCGCGCCGTCGAATGGCAACGCGCGCCCGACCGCTGGAGCACCATCGCCAGCACCGACTTCCTGGCCCGCAGCTTCGCCTGGCGCTGGCCCGGCCTGCCGGTGGTGCGCGGCCTCGGCCTGGCCGCGCTGCAGGCGCTGCCGCCGCTCAAGCGCGCGCTGGCGCGGCAGATGATGTTCGGCAGCCGCTGAAACGCCTCCATGACTGAACGCCTTGCCTCATGCAGCTGCGGCCAGCTCAGGGCCCAGGTCGTCGGTGAGCCGGTTCGCGTCTCGATCTGCCACTGCCTGGCCTGCCAGCGCCGCACCGGCAGCGTGTTCTGAGCACAGGCCCGGTTCCGCCGTGAGAACGTCTCGCTGTCGGGCAACTCGACCCGCTATGTGCGCACCGGCGATGAAGGCTCCCGCGTCACCTTCCACTTCTGCCCCCATTGCGGCGCCACGGTCTACTACGAGCCCGAGGGCCTGGAAGAGTTCCTGGCCATCCCGGTCGGCGCCTTCGCCGAACCGAGCTTCCCGGCGCCCAGCGTCTCAGTCTATGAGGAGCGCATGCATGGCTGGGTCGTACCGCCGGAGGATGCGGAACATATTGGCTGAGGGGATAGTCGCCACCGTGCGGCGATCAGGAGGACAGTCATATGGACGACAAGACAGAGTTGCATTGGCGTTACTTGAAGGACAACCTGGATCACTCGCGTCATCACGAGACATTGCGCGCCACAACCACGAATGCGCTGCTCGTCCTGGCCGGCGCAGGATTCACGGTCGCTGGCTATGACAAGTGCATTCAGCAGACAGACATTCCGGTGCTTGTCTTCATCGGAATCCTAGGCGTGTTCGGTGCGATCTTTGTGGCCAAGCAGACCGAACGTGCGGATGCTCACTATGAGCGAGCGCGAGAACTCAGGGATGCGATAGACGCTGGCACCCATGCGCCCGGATTCGAGGCCCTGAGAAAGTCGGCAGACAAGCGCCACAAGCAGCGCTACAGCGGCTTCGGCGCATGGCTTCGTTGGCAAGGCTTGCGAAACTTCTGGATACTGATGCACCTGCTTGTCGCGGCATTTGCCGGCCTGCTCGCCTACTCCGCAGCGATGACAAGGGCGTGCCCATAGCCGCTAGCATTGCGCCGCATGGACGCCTCATCAAGCACAGCAATTGAAGACTTCGAGATCCCGGATCCGGCCCTGCTTCGGCGGCTGTTGCGAGCGAAGGATCGCATGGACGCCGCCTCGCATGAGGCCTGGCCGGTGAAGCGGCTCGCCGAGGTCAGCGGCGTCTCCGAGACCCATTTCGCACACACCTTCCGGCAGGCCTTTGGCATCCCACCGCATCGCTACCTGTTGACGCGGCGCATCGAGCAGGCGGCCACCCTGCTGCGTGACACCGAACTGCCCATCACGGAGATTGCTTTCGCCACCGGCTGGGAGAGCCTGGGTACCTTCGGGCGCACATTCCGGGACATCACCGGCAAGAGCCCCAGTGCGCTTCGCATCGAGGCCAGGGTCGAGGCCACCGAGCTCGACCGCGTGCCCGCCTGCGTCCTGAAAGCCGCGCAGCGGCCGGACCTCACCATCGCAGTTTCGGAGAAGCGTCGCCGTGCAACAGAAGGTACAAATCGGCCACCAACAAAGGAGCGCTGATGAGCCAAGGTATCAATGTAGTGGGTGTGTACGTCGATGATCAGGACCAGGCCCTCGATTTCTACGTCCACAAGCTCGGTTTCCGCGTCCATACGGATGTGCGCAATGGGGCCTATCGCTGGCTGACGGTCCAGCATCCGGAGCAGCCCTTGTTTCAGCTCGGCCTGTTCACACCCGGACCGCCGATGCACGACGAGGCGACGGCGCAGGCGCTGCGCGCACTGGTCGCCAAGGGCGCGATGCCAGCCTTGGTGCTGGCCGTGGCCGACTGCCGGGCCACCTACAAGCAACTGCAGGCCCGGGGCGTGGAGTTCACTCAGGAGCCAGTCGATCGCTATGGGAGCGTGGATGCCGGTTTCCGCGACCCTGCGGGCAACGGCTGGAAGATGATCCAGGTAGCGGGGAGCTCGACATGAATTGCAGCAGCTGGTTGAGGCGGGTCCACCGCTGGGTGTCGATCGCCTTCACGCTGACCGTCATCGCCAACTTCGTCGCCCGGGCGCAAGGGCCGGCAGAGCCGCCGCCCTGGCTGACCTATGCGCCGCTGCTGCCGCTGGGCCTCCTGCTGTTGACGGGGCTGTACCTGTTCGCCCTGCCCTATCTCGGCCGTCGCCACGAACGGCATGGCGCCAAAGAGCCAGGAACACCGGTCGCTTGAAGCGACCCCGAGGCGCCAGGCGGTGTCAGGTCTTGAACCTCTCTGCAGTCAAGACCTGACACCGAAGCCCTTCTTGGTCCAGAATGCCTTTGGCCTCGTTCAACCCCGCACCAGCCAGCAGCTCCATGTTCGATCACGTTGTATTCGGCGTCAGCGACTACGCCGCGAGCAAGGCGTTCTTCCTCAAGGCACTCGAGCCGCTCGGCGTCGTGCTCGTCTCGGAGGGGCCGCTGGGCATCGAGCTCTGCCGCCCCGACAGCCAATCTTCGCTGTGCATCCGCCGGGTCGAAGCGAAGGCCACGCACCTTCACCTGGCCTTCACGGCCGAGAGCCGCGGGCAGGTCGAAGCCTTCTACCGCGCCGCTCTTGAGGCAGGAGGCGAGGACAACGGTGCGCCGGGCCTGCGCCCGCAGTACCACGCGAACTACTACGCCGCCTTCGTCATTGGTCCGGACGGGCACAACATCGAAGCGGTCTGCCATCAAGCCGAGGGCTAGCTGACGCAACGAAGAAAGCCCTACCTCAAGGGCTTCTCCTCGCTAGGCACCGGCGCCGCCTCGTCCGGCAGCTTGGGCTCATCGCTGGCATGGTGGTCCATCGGCGTCTTCTTGCCGGGCTGCGGCGTCTGCTCCGAGCCCGGGGCGATCTCTTCGCCCTGATGTTTCTTGGCCTGCTGAACCTTTTTGTCGTGGGCGATATTGCGCGGGTCGGTCATGGGATGGACTCCGAGAATGGTTTGAAGCCCATCCTCGCCCAAGCGCCGCCCTGCCCGGGTAGGACAAGACGCCTTTCCAGCCAGGACAATATCGCCAACGCCGCCCTTGGGTCGCGGGATCGGCTCAGGATACGGCCGGCTCAGCCCCGCTGCCGCCGCGCCATCAGCCCGACACCCGCCAGCCCGGCCAGCATCAGCGCCAGGCTGGCCGGCTCGGGCACGCTGAGCGCCAGGCTGTGGCCGGCCTGCACGTCCAGCGTCGGCGCCATCAGATAGATCAGGCCGTGGTTGAGGTTGCCGGCCGCGTAGTCGCTGAACAGGCCGATGCTGGCGCTGCCGGCGCCCAGCACCTTGAAGGACAGCGTGGCCAGGCGCAGCGAGGCCTGGCCGGCGTCGGCCACGCCCGGGAAGGCCGAGCCCGACAGGACCACGCCGGTCAGCGCCGAGTCGTCCGCCCAGCCCTCGGCCAGGCTCACGCCGGTCAGCGCGAGCAGGCCGGTGTCGAAGCTCAGGCCCATGCCGAAGGCCAGCAGCTCGTCGCCGGCGCGCTCGCCGTCGAAGGGCTGCAGCAGCGCGACATCGAGGCTGAAGCTCTGGCCGACCGTGGCGGTGGTGGTGCCGGACAGCGAGATGCTGGCGGCCTGAGCCACCGACAGGGAGAGGCCGGCAAGCAGCGCGGCGAGGGCAGATTTGATCTTCATGGCTTGGTTCCTTGAGCAGACGCTCACTGGCGGGTGAAGAGGGCGTACCAGAGCTTGTAGTCGGCCTGGGTGATGCATTTGTCGGCGTCGAAATTGGCCAGCGGCTGGTAGCGGGCGTCGCCCTCGCAGCTGCCCATCGCGACGCGCTGCAGATCGCGGTCGCTCGCATTGATCGCGCCGTCGCCATTGATGTCGCCCAGCTTGCGCACCGCGAAGGGCACGCGGGGCGCGGCCTCCTGGTAGCCGTCGTTGAGCAGGAAGGCGAGGTAGTACTCGCCGGCGGCCAGACCGGCGAAGGTGGTGCTGCCGGCGGCGCCCGAGGCATAGCGCCATTGCACGGCCGGGCTGCCGCTGCCCGGCGTCTGGGTGGCGCGGTAGACGGCGACCCAGTCCTTGGCCTGGCCCGGCATGCCGGACCAGCTGACGTTCAGCGCCTCGCCGCTGCGGATCAGATTGCGGGCCACACCCAGCACACGCGGCTCGGGCTCGCTGCCGGCGCCGACGGTAAAGGCCACCCGGTTGGAGACCTCGGTGTAGGAGTCGTTGATATAGAGCGCCAGGAAGTACTCGCCGTCGGGCAGCGGCTCGGTCGGCGACAGGCCACCGCTGGCGCGGCCATCGACGTAGTAATAGCTCACCAGCAGATCGATGCCCGGCGTGGCACCCTTGCGGAACACGCCAATATAGTCCTTGGCCGTGCCCGGGCCGTCGGCGAAGCGGATGTCCAGGCGCTCGCCGCTGCTCAGCGCGGTCTTGACCAGGCTGACGCTGGCGATCTCCGTGCCCACGGCAAAGGGCAGGCGCTCCGAGATCTCGAAATAGGCGTCGTTGATCATGAAGGCCGCGTAGTAATAGCCCTTGTTCAAGGCGCCCAGGGTGACGGTGCCGGCGCTGCTGGGCGTATAGGCCCAGCTGGTGGAGCCGACGCCGCCGGGCTCCTGGCCGACGCGGTAGACGCCGATCCAGTCCTTGGCGCCGCCGGGCGCGCCGCTCCAGGTGAAGCTGGGGCGCTCGCCGACATTGAACTGGGTCTTGTTGATCGCCAGCTCGGCCGTGTTGCCGACATAGAAGGCGGCACGCGGGGCGATCTCGGCATAGCTGTCGTCGGTGAAGAAGGCGGCGTAGTACTCCACGCCGGCGGCCAGGCCGCTGAAGGCCAGCTGGCCGTTCACACCGGACACATAGCCCCATTTCACTGCGGGCGTGGCCGCGCCGGGCGTCTGGCCCTTGCGGTAGATGCCGACCCAGTCCTTGGGCTTGCCACGCCCGTTCAGATGCTCGACCACCACGGGCTCGCCGGCCGGCCAGACCTTCTTTGCCAGACGCAGGGCCGGGTCGCCGTCCGAGCTGCCCTGCACGGTGAAGCTGTGGGTCTGCGTCCACGGCGACCACTCGGCGTTGGCGTCGCGGTGGCGGGCGCGGATGTAGTAGCGGCCGTTGTTCAGGCCATTGGGGCCGACGGCATAGCGCTCGATGTCGAGGCCGGCGTGGATGTCCACCGGCTCGTAGTTCGGCGCACCGCTGTCGCCGTAGAGATTCTCGACATCGCGTATCAGGTCCACCACCTTGCTGGAGAACGCGGCGTCGCGGGCGATCTGGAACTGCGTGCTGTTGAGCGCCATGCCCGAGGGCGACTGGTAGCCTGCCAGACCGAAGGCATGCGGCAGGCTCAGCACGGCGCCGTCGACCACGCCGTCCAGCACCGGCTGCAGCGGCGGCGCGGCATCCAGATGACGCTCGAACTCGTCCACCAGGCGGTTGTCATAAGCAAAGCCCAGCTTGGGGTGGCCCACGGCATAGGAGGAGACCTTCATTGTGCGCGCGCCGAGATCGAAGTCGATCAGCTGCCAGGTCCAGTTCGCGATGGTCTTCTGCACATCATCCATATCGCGCTCGCTCGACTGGCCCCAGAACTGGTCCCAGGCGGTGCCGCCGCTGATGAGGTGATAGATGGGCCAGTCACGGGTCTGGCCGCGGGCATAGAGATGGTGATGGGCGCCGATGTTCAGCACATGCTTGCGCGTGCCGGCCAGGATGGGCATGGCCGTATCGCGGAACCAGCTGGAGATATCGCCGACATACTGCTCGGCCTGGTAGGGGCGGTGCACGACGCTGATCACCCAGTCCACATCGGGGTCGGCATTGGCCGCCGCCACCACCTTGCGCAGCCACTCGGTCTGGGCCGCAAAGCTGTGTTCGGAGTTGGTATAGACCAGCAGCACGCGGCCGATCTGGTGGGCGTAGTAGCTCTCGTCGGCTGCGGCCGGGATGCCCTGGTAGCTGATCTTGTCGTACTCGGTGTGCGCGCGCCAGTTGGCCAGGCCCGGGTCGTAATAGGTCTCGTGATTACCCAGCGCCATCATGATGGCCAGATTGCCCGACACCACCGACGAGGGCTTCATGTGCACGAACTCATAGTGGTCCAGCGTGCCCACATCGACCTGGTCGCCGTTGTTCAGCATCAGCTGCACCGACTCCTCCAGCGGCAGGCCGGTCAGCGACTCGATCTTGGCCTTGGCCGCCTTCAGCAGCGGCGTGTGGCGGTCGTCATTGCGCAGCTGGTGGTCGCCGGTCAGCAGGAGGCGGAAATGGCCGCTCTTGCGCGCAGCCGTGGGCTGGGTGCGGAAGCGATAGACCGGCGACACCTCGCTGCCGCTGCGCACGCGGTAGCTGTAGACCGTCTCGGGCTGCAGGCCGGTCAGCTGCACGCCGTGCAGCCGGTAATTGGCCGCCAGCACCTGGGACGAGCCGGTGGCCCGGCGCAGCAGCGGCCCGCCATCCGGACCGTACTCGACCACCGACTCGCTGCCCTGCTCCGTTTTCCAGCTCACCCAGATCGAACTGGCGGTGGGTGTCTGCAGATAGGGCATGAGGTCGGCGGCCAGCGCCGCCGCCCCGCACATCAAGCCGCCCAGCAGGACGGCGGCGCAGCGGACCAGGCGCCGGGCAGACAAGGCCATGGAGATCATCAGGGGCTCGCGGGCAGTGAGACAAGCGCCGGATTCGAGCAGCGTGGTGTGACACGAGCACGCGGCTCGAATGGTCCGGATGGACCTATTCGTTTCTCTGAATGTCAACAGACCCTGGATCACTGGGTGGCCGCGCCAAGGGCCTATCCGCGCCTTCGTCCTACGTCCAAACAGCCCTCTGTCCGTCGCTCGGGATCAGGACGCGGACCTAGGCTTGACGGTACTCGGCCTGGCCAACCCACCGTCACCCGACAGCCAGCCAGCCAAGGAGGACACCATGACCAAGATCCGCACCGGGCAGGCGAGCGCACCCCTGACCCGTGCGCAGTTCCAGCAACGCTTCCAGCTGCGTTTCTACGATCCTGCATTCGCGGGCGAGAGCGAGGCCATCGCACGGCTGGAAGCGATCGCCTGGGATGCCTTGCTGAACGGCCGCAAGGCACCGATCACCAGGGCCGCCGGTCGCGGCTTTGCCGACCCCAGCTATCAGCTGTCGGTGCAGTGGCTGGAGACTCGCAAGCGCCTGAAGGCCGCGCACAAGCTGTGGGGCGACAGCGCGGCGCCATCGCGCGTGCTGCTGGTCTGCGGCAGTGCGCGCAATGACGGCACTTGCCCCGGCGAGGTATCCAAGACTTGGCGCCTGACCGAACTGGCCCGGCGCGTCGTCGAGCGTGATGCCGCTGTGCCACTGGCCCTGCAGCTGCTATCCCAACCACGCGCTGGACCAGGCCGACGACTGGATGGCCGAGATCTACGAACGCTGGGTCGCGGCCCATGCCGTGATCATCCTGGCACCGACCTACTGGTACCAGTCGCCGAGCCCGCTGAAGCTGATGATGGACCGCATGGTCTCGGCCGATGGCGGCAACCCCGATCCGACGACGACCCATGGCAAGCATGTGGCCGAGGCCAAGGCCATCGAACAGCAAGGCTGGGACTATCCGAAGCATCTGTTCGGCCGGGCCTACGGCCTCATGGTGCACGGCGACGTGGCCGGCGTCGAGGCGCAGCGCCGCAACCTGAGCGACTGGCTGGATTGGATGGGGCTGATCGCTGCCGGCGCCGCCGCCCAACTCGACCGCTACATCGGCTGCTACCAGCCCTACTACAACAGCCATGACGCGCTCGATCAGGACAAGGCCGTGCAGGAAGAGGCCCGCAATGTCGCCCGTGCCGTGGTGCAGGCCGTCCAGGAACTGCGCACCGGCCGGCTGAGCCAGCCCGCCAAGCAGCTCAAGCCGCCGCGCCCGAAATGAATTGTTGCTGTCATCCCCCTCGAAACGAACACAGGAAGGAATCACCATGACCGAGAAATCTGCAAGCGTTCTCTGGACCGGCGCCGGCAAGAAAGGCCTGGGCAAGATCAGCACCGAGACCGGGGCGCTGACGGACTACCCCTATGGTTTCGCGAGCCGCTTCGGGGATGACCGGCGCGGCAGCAATCCCGAAGAGATCCTCGGTGCTGCACATGCCGCCTGCTTCACGATGGCGTTCTCATTCGCCTGCGACAAGGCCGGCTATGCGACCACCAAGGTCGAAACCCGGGCCGATGTGCGGCTCGCAACGCAGGGTGAAGGCTTCGTGATCGACCGGATCGCGCTGCGCATGCAGGCCGTCGTGCCCGGCCTCAACGAAGCGCGGTTCCAGGAGATCGCGGCGGCCGCCAAGCGCGATTGCCCGCTGTCGAAAGCGCTGGCCAGAGTGCCGGAGATCAGCCTGGTGGCCAGCCTCGAATCGGGCGCGCCGACATAAGTCTTATCGCCGGCAGCCGGCACGGCGGCCTCAAGTCGCCGGCCCATCCCATCGCAGCCTGTCGGTCAACCCCTGCATCACCGCCGCATCGGCGTCTCCCAGCAGGCCGGCGCGCAGCAGTGACTCGCGCTGCAGCTCGCGCATGCGCCAGCTGAATTCGCGCGCCAGGGCTTGCACCTCCTGCTGCACTTTGGGGTCGCCCTGCGCGGCCAGCTCGGCCAGCATGCGTTCGGGGTCGGCGTCGGCATCGAGGCCGCTGCTGGAGAACGCGGCCTGGATGCGCAGCATGCGGTTCAGGCTTTGCTGCAGGACCTTGCGCAAGCGCGGGCCGGCCTGCTCGATCTGCTGGTCGATCTCGGCGCGCAGCGCGCGGAAGCGCCGCAGCGTCGCCATCACGCGGCGGATCTCGGGCAGCATCTCGGACAGGGGCTGCTGGGCCTGCAGCCAGTCGGCCATGTCGGTGTCGACGCCGCCGAGCTGGCTCAGCACCTGCTGCAGCGGCTTGCCGAACTCGCCCGGCATCAGCTTGCTGGCCACGCTGGCGCGCGCCAGCGGCGCGATGCCGGCCTCGATCAAGGCCATCAGCCACTCGGAGGTGGCCAGGATCTGGCCCTGCAGCGGGAACTCCTCGTCGGCGATGCCGCGCGGATAGCCGAAGCCGTCGAGCCGCTCGTGGTGGGTCAGCACCGCCTCGGCCACCTGCTTGCCGGCGCCCTTCATCTCGCGCAGCACGCGCCAGCCGATCACCGGATGGCTGGCGATATGGCGCCATTGCTCGGGCTGCAGCGGCCGGTCGGTGCGCAGATGCTCGGGGTCGATATAGAGCTCGCCGACGTCATGCAGCAGCCCGGCCAGCGCCAGCTGCCGGTGGCGTTCGATATCGCCGGGCAGCAGGCGGCGCGCCAACGCCAGGCTCAGCATCGCGACGCCGACGCTGTGCGACAGCCGGTCACCCTGGTAGTCGGCATACAGGGTCAGCAGCGACTGCACCGGCACCGACAGGCTCAGGCCCGCCAGCGACTGCGGCACCGGCAGCGCGCGCGGGTGCTCGCACAGCTGGGCCAGCAGCGGCTGCTGCTCCAGCAGACGCTCGGCCAGCGGCGCGAGGCTTTGCGGCATCACGCCGTTGACCACCTGCACGCAGTCCTCCAGCGGCTTGGCCAGCTTGTGCTGCAGCAGGCGCTCGCGCGCCTGCGCGCTGATGCGGGCGCCCTTGGCCAGCAGCTTGATGCCGCTGCCGCTGACGATGTCCTCGCTGGCCTGCACCTCGCGGCTGGCGGCGGTCTCGACCATATGGTTCAGGTAATGCGGATTGACCCGCTCACGGTCCGGGTCCAGCTCGTCGGGGATCGAGTGTGCATCCGGGTCCGTCGTCATGCGCAATCCTCGCCAAACACCCGCGCCTGATTGCCGCCCAGGCCCTTCGCCTCATACATCGCGCTGTCGGCATGGCGCAGCAGCGTGTCGGGGTCGATGCCGGCGCCGGGATACAGGGCGATGCCGATGGAGGCGCCGAGCTGCAGCCGCAGCGTCTCGATATCGGCCGGCTGGACCAGGCCTTGCAGGATGCGCCGCGCCAAGCCCAGGCCGCGGTCGGCGGCATCGACACCGTACTGCAGGATCGCGAACTCGTCGCCGCCCATGCGGGCGACGACATCGCCGTCGCGGGCGATCTGGCGCATGCGCCCGGCGGCCAGCGCCAGCATCTTGTCGCCCACCGCATGGCCGTGCTCATCGTTGATGGGTTTGAAGCCATCCAGGTCGATGTAGTGGACCGCGAAGCCGGGCGCGCCGCAGCCACTGTCGCGCACCGCCGCGGCCAGGCACTCCAGAAAGGTCTCGCGGTTGACCAGCGAGGTCAGCCCGTCATGGCGGGCCGCATGGCGCACCCGCTCCTCGCTGCGCGTGCGCTCGGTCACATCGGTGTAGGTGCGCAGCACGCCGCCGCCCTCGATGGGCACGCTACGCACCTCGATCACCCGGCCATCGGGGCGCTGGCGGTCGTAGCAATGCGCGCGGTCCAGGATGCCGCCGGAGCGCACGAAGTCCTGGATGTCCTGCGGCGTGCGGCTGAATTCGTCGCTGGCCCACTGGTGCGCCAGCACCGCCTCGAAGCTGGGCTTGCTGGCCATAAGTTCCTCGGGCAGGCCCAGCAGCTCGATCGCGCGGCGGTTGCACACCTCGACCACGCGCTCGGCATTGACCATCATGATGCCCTGCTCCATGCGCGCCAGCGTGGCCTCGAGCAGGGTCGATTTTTCCTTCAGCCGCGCCTCGCTGGCGCGCGCCCGCGCCTCGGCCTGCTCCAGCGCCTGCTGCTGATGCTTCAGCGCGCTGATGTCGACATGGGCGGAGAAGCCCTTGCCGTCGGGGCCGCGCTGCTCGATCACGCGGGCCCAGCGGCCTTCGGGCAGCGGCAGCTCGAAGGGTGCGCCGGTGAATCTCAGATTGTCGGCCAGCGTCGACAGGCCGCGCCGGAACCCCTCGCCATCGCCGCCCTCACGGCCCTGCCAGGCGCGGCGGTAGACCGACTCGAAGCTGGTGCCGGCGGCAACCGCGCGATCGCGCAGCCCGTACATCAGCACAAAAGGGTGGTTGACCCAGGCGATCTGGCCGTCGGCATCGGTCACCATCACGCCGTCGGCCACATGGTCGAACAATGCCACGCCGTCGCTGAACAGCGCTTCCGGCACGGCGATAGGGCCGCCTTGCGGCACCGCGTGCTCGCCGACCCGCCACAGGCGGATGCGGCCCACGCCCGGCAGCGGCAGCGAGGCCGCGGTCAGCCAGCGGCCGCCATGCTCGAAGGCGAAGGGCCGGTTCTGCAGCCGGTGGCGGGCCACGCCTTTCTCGATATAGCGCTCGATCAGCGGCATCTCGAAGGCATTCAGCCGGCCTTCGTAGAAACGCCGCAGATTGGCGCTGTAGGGTTCGCCGATCTGGATATGGGCCGCATGCTCTGGAAACAGCGTCAGGAAGCTGCGGTTCCACAGCAGGGTGCGATCGGCCTCGTCGAACAGGCAGGCACCGATCTCCAGACCGTCCAGGGTCTGCGCGACGGAGCGCAACAGCGGCTGGGCCCACGCACTCCCTGCCTCTGACTCGCCCCTGCTCGTGCCGCTGCCCATGTGCTGCCATCCGTCCCATAGCAAAAACAGAAGAGCGCCGTGAGACGGCGCCACCGCTCGCTGGCGGCTGCTACCGGGGGCAGTGTAAGTCGCGCGCTGCGGCCTCAGCAGCGCAGCGCGTGCAGGACTGCACGGCAGCGCGGCTCGCGTCATGACCGCGCTCAGCGCAGCGGCGCGCGCTCCTGGCCGGAGGCGGTCTGCGCGTCGAGCCCGCGCGCCGGCGTCTCGGTAGTCTGCTGCGCGCTGCTGCCCACCGGCACCAGTTCCTCGATCACCCATCGGCCATAGTGCTGGGCCCGGGTCGCGCGATGGCTGCGGGCAATCTCGGCGACCCGCTGCACCTGGGCCTCATGCGCGGCCTCCACCACCATGAAGCTGTGGCCTTGCAGCGCCAGCTCGCGATGGGCCTTGACGATATTCATCTCCTGGCCGAACGCGGCCAGCGGGCTGGGGTTGGCCAGATCGGCCTCGGCCTGGGCCTGCATCTCGGCGGGCGTCAGCGTGCGCACCACGGGGCGGCCGGCCTCGGCCAGCGCCGCCCGGATCGCCGCGAGATCGGCCCCGCGCGGCAGGGCCAGCACCACATGGCCGACCGGATTGAAACTGCCGAAGCTGGTGGGATGGGGTGTGGGAGCGTTCATCGCGAGGGCCTCCTGCGAGTGGATGTGCTGCCATGCTGGGCGCGGCACCGCCGGCTGTCGACAGGCCAAGACAGGGTCTTGCTGTCGGCGGGGGACTACAAGGCCGCCAGCCGCTTGATCTTGCGCAGGAGTACATTGCACAGGCGCCAGCCCGCCATGACCCCGAGCCCCCGGGGCAGCCAGCCGGCCGGAGACCGCTGATCATGACGCTGTGCCCGATTGCCCTTGCCGTGGGCTGCAAGAAATGCCCGGCCTTCTCGGTCTGCCCGCTGAAAAGCGTGATCGGCGATCAGCCGGCGAAGGGGAAACCGGCAGTGAGCGCGGACAAGGGCCGGGCCAGCGGCGCCAAGAAGCGCGACAAATAGACGAGAAGTTCGGAGGGGTCAGGTCTTGAGGAGTGGAGCTGGCGAGGAGCCGGCGTCCGTCTCTGCCCCGCCCCGGCTTTGCGCGGCATGCGCGGCCGCCTGATGCGCCACCCGTCCCAGCATCCGCCCCAAGGAGGACAGATCCAGCGCGGCCTGCGGCGCCGCTGCGGGCAGGCTCAGCGAGGGCACGCTCGCTGCGCCGGGCGCTGCGACTTCGGGCAGCCGGATGCTGGCCAGGTCCAGCACGGCAGGGTCGGGCGCTCGCGCCAGCGCGATGCGCGGCTGCGCCGCCGACTCGGCGGCAGCGGCGCGCCGGCGGACTTCGATGGCCGCAGCGCGTTCAGCCGCAGCGCGTTCAGCCGCAGCGCGTTCAGCCGCAGCGCGTTCAGCCGCAGCGCGTTCAGCCGCAGCGCGTTCAGCCGCAGCGCGTTCAGCCGCAGCGCGTTCAGCCGCAGCGCGTTCAGCCGC